>NZ_JADPKA010000003.1 GCF_023073715.1 Bradyrhizobium sp. 164 | reverse complement strand
CGGATCCGAGCCGAACTCTTTCACCCATTTGCGCAGAACGTTCTCATGAACATCCAGGTCGCGCCCGGCCTGCGCCACCGACACCCCACGCTCCCTAACCAGCTTGACCGCCTCGATCTTGAACTCGCGACTGAACTTCCGTCTCTTCATCGGCCACCTCCGACTTCATGAAACACCTAATCTCGGTGTCCATCAAACCGGCAGCAGCTCAGTCCTTGGCAAGTAAGCAAGAGCTGGGCCAACTCACTATGGTCTGTGCCAGGCACTGCCGCCGGACTGGCCCACGATACCCTGAGTGTGCTGGAGTGCTTTTGAAAGAGAGCGGCACAGCTTTCTTGTTTCAAATCCGACAGCATTGCTGCGAGCGCGACCTTGGACAGCAAAGCCGAGGCAACCTGCGGTCGCCCGCCCTGCTTGACGCTTGCAGTTCGGCCATCAGACGGAAGACAGGCAGAAGTAGATCGGATCGACCCTCGCGTAAGATCAACTGCAGTGATTGGATGAAGAAGCACCCGCTGAATCGACGTAGATCGTCGCACCGACCTGCACGCGACGCAGGTCCTGCCGGTATCCACC
Organism: Bradyrhizobium sp. 164; assembly: GCF_023073715.1. Classification (GTDB taxonomy): domain Bacteria; phylum Pseudomonadota; class Alphaproteobacteria; order Rhizobiales; family Xanthobacteraceae; genus Bradyrhizobium. Next base: position 9,491 of record NZ_JADPKA010000003.1, on the reverse strand, counting down.
GGCTCTCGCCTTATGAACCGTCTCGATGGCTGGAGGATCCTCTGCACCGAAGATGAGGGCCTCCGCGAGGACACGGCCGGTCATCGTGGACGGCCGCGAAATGCCAAGCAGGCTGAGCACGGTCGGCGCAAAGTCGCAAATACCCGAAGGCACATGCGATTCCACGCCGCATCTGAACAATGGGCCCGCTAGGATGCCAAGCGACGACATTTCCTTGGCGTGCAGCCCGCCGTGCACCCCGAGCCCAACCGGCGAGTTCGGGCTCCAGCAACGGCCGGGAAGGCCAAAGGGATCGAGACCATCGTGCCCCCGAAATGAAAACAAAATGTCAGCGGACCGGGGATGATCGGCGAAGACCAGATGACGGGCAAGGCTACCTGGGGCGATCCCATCATCCCCGCTCTTAGCGGCCGTAAAAACTGGTCCGCACCAAGGGCGTTCCATCATTGCCGCAACCAACCGACTGATGGCACGGTCGGATGGCTCCATCAAGTAAATGGCGCCAACCTGACCCGAGATGACGACCGCGTCGATCCCCGGTCCTGGCACTTGGCCACAACGCATCCCAGTTGCCTTCAACGTGTCCAAGAGATCCGCCTGCGCGTGCGCTGTGACATGGCCATGATCGGATGCAACGATAAGATGCACGCCCTTGGGCGCCCCTTCAGATTCCCACCAATCAAGCACCCGGCCGAACTGGCCGTCGAGAAAGCGGATCGCCTCCAGCGTCGGCCTCGCGCCAATGCCGCAATAATGCGACGAGGTGTGGGGCTCACCGAAGGAGAGAATTGCGACATCGGGCTGAATTTGAGGCCAGACCCCGTCAAGCAACGCCGAAGTTAGGAAGGCTTGAGCGGCAAGATCCGGCGTCCCGAGAGGCGTCGGGGTGGGCATCGGCCCAAGCCGCGCCTCCACCCTTTCGAGCATTGCGGCCGACGTCGCGAGGCGAGCGAAAGGACCCGACAGCGTCACTTGGCTCAGGGATCGAGCCTTGTGGTTGAGCATGCGAGTTGCTCCGGCCGAATTGGAGGCGAGAACCGCAAACGTCTTGCCGTTCGCCGCGAGGATCTCGCCCAGCGAGGGCGCGCCGACCAGATGGCGGCCGCTCGCGGCATCGAGGTCCTCGACCGGGCGGTCGTCGCTCGTATCGATCAAGCGCGGCGCTGCGGCCACGCGGTCGAGAAACTTGTTGCCGACAATGCCATGACGATCCGGCGTCGCGCCAGTGATCAGGCTCGTCAGTGAAACCCGGGTCTCGCTGGGATAGATGGTGCGCTGCCGCGCTAGCATAGCACCGCGGCGCCTGAGTCTATCTAGGTTTGGCGTCCGCGATGGACTAACAAGATCGGGTCGAAGCCCGCCAAACAGCACGATGATAACGCGGTTTGGACCTGATCGATCTGACATAATGGCATGCTCGCTTAGCTGTATGAAGGGTCCCCACGGCTGCTCACTTGAAGCGCCGCGACATGGTGAGAGATCGGAACAGGCTGGGTGAGACCATGTCGCCGATACTTTTCGCGCCGTCCATGTGTGCTTTCGGTGATCCCATCACGACTTTCGCTCAAGACGCGAGATCGTGCCGCGATCATCACACACGACAGCCGCTCCCGGGCACGACAGGGCCGGTTATCCTGAAGACGCACTCTTTGCCTTTAACCGCCCCGCACAAAGCATTGTCGTCCCGATGACGCCTTCGCTCGCCAATCCTGCAACATCGCTATCGGAGAGCTTGAGAAGCCCAGTCAGGATCTCGCTATTGTGCTGCCCCAGCGTCGGCGCCGCCGTACGAATCGTATGAGGTCCACCCCCTTCGCGGATCGGCATTGATGGCTGTAGATGCGCACCTATGAAAGGGCGCTCGACTTGCTGCAGAAATGCGCGTGACCTTAGATGGGGATCCTGGAGCAGGTCGATTGGATGCCGAGCTACGCCGGAAGCAACCCTTACCGACTGCAATTCGAACATCGCCTGATCTGCATCACGGGTGCGCGTCCAGGCTTCGATAGCGTCCTCGATGTTGTCCTCAATGCTCTGGCGGGCTTCTGCAGAATTAAGCGACGGGTCTATGGCCCAGTCTCGTCGACCAATCAGAATGGCCAGCCTCTGCCACATGTCGTTGTCAGTAGCGGCTATTATAAGCCAGTTATCCTCGCCTGCGCATCGAAAGCAGCCGTGAGGCACGAACTGCGGATGTCGATTGCCGCACCTTTTCGGCGGCATAGGGTCAATCGAGTGGATAGTGAGCCATGGCGCCGCAAATGGCAGCATGCATTCAATCTGGGAAAGATCAATAAGCTGCCCCTGCCCGGCATCACGGGCACAAATCAGCGCGATCAGAATTGCGCCGCAGCCGTTCAAGCCGCCGATAGCATCTCCGAAAGCAACATGGCTCATCACGGTCGGCATGCCGGACTTTCCGACTACGCCCGGCAAGCCCGAGCCCTGCTCGAGAGTCGAGCCGTAGGCCCGACAATCGCGATACCTACTATCCGCGCCAAACGCGGACATCGACAGCTTAACCAGTCGAGGGTTGAGCGATCGGAGCACATCACAACCTAGTCCCAGCTTCGGCAGGACATCTACAGAATAATTATCGACGACAACATCAGCTTTCGTCAAAAGGCGCTTAACAAGAGCGAGACCTCGTGGCTGGGTGAGGTCGAGTGTAATGTCGCGTTTGTTGCGGTTCATGATGCAGAAGCATGGCGCCCGCTCGTACATTTCATCTTCGATGAAAGCTGGGCGTCGGTCAACGCCACGCCACCAATGCGGATATTGGATGGCCTCGATTTTGATGACGTCCGCACCAAGATCGGCCAGGATGCGCGTACACAACGGTCCTGCCCACCCCATCGAGAAGTTTATCACGCGAACTCCATCCAACGGCGGCCGTCCGGCATCAGTGTAGGCCGCTGAAGGTGAAGGCAGACGCCTCAGGACGTTCGCGATAGCTTGCTGTTCGCCCGCAGCCGGAACCTTACCAACTCGACGCGGCGGAGTTAACGTCAGGCGTTGCATCGAGCTGGCGGTCATGCCCTCTTCTCCGTCAAGGAGAACAGGCACGGTCGCGCCGCGCTCTTTCCTCTCAGTGTCTTGGAGATGATCAGACATTTGGGGTACTGGCACGATAGAAATCTTACTTACGCCCCTCGGTAAACCACTGCTGCGCTCTACGCTTTTTCAGTCTCGGTACGAATTGTTGTTCGATCTGTTCAATATCCTGCAGACGATCCTTGCCGAGGAGCAGATCCGGATTGTCTCCAAGTTCGGAAGGCGGAGCATATCGCAAAACGCTCTCCACCGAGCGGGTGTGAAGGTTGTAACGCCAAGCCATCCCTTTCTGGTTTCGTAAATACCTGTCCGAAAGACCGGCCAGAAGCGATTGATGCCAATACCGCGTACGACCTTAGCATGCGCCGATGCCTCAAAGATGAGGTATTCGCTGAGAGCGAGGCTCGATTCGAAGATACTGAGTGACCACCTCCGGCCCCGCTCGCCGCGCATTCGAGCAATCACCGAAGAAGCCGCGGCTATAAAACCCCACAGGCCGGCAAGAATACTTGTCTGGAAATCTGGAGCGTGTGAAGGTGGCCCCTCTGCCGGTCCAACCAGCTTGATGAGGCCAGCAAGCGCACGGATCGTCGAATCCGTCGCTGCAAAGCCTGCATGGGGTCCTCCACGCCCGACCCAGCTCGCCTCAACGTGGGTCAAGCCGCAGTGGCGGGCACGGATCGCACCGATATCAATGGGAGGGCAATTCGCGGAATCAACATCCCGGCCATCGATCAAGACATCGCAATCCTCGATCAGTGCAGTTAGTCGGGCGATCGTGCCCGCGTCAGCAGGATCGAGGATCGTGTTGAAATTGAGAAACGCGAACCACGCACTTTGGCCCTTGGGAGTGAGTGGCGCAGTACGGCGAATTCGATCTCCCCCTGGCTGCTCGATCTTCTGAACGTCAGCCCCAAAATCTGCGAACAATCGAGCGCAATAGCTGCTTGCGTCCGAGCTGCCGACCTCAATCACCCTCTGATGTGGCAATACCCCCGGAGAGTGTTTCCTTTTGCTATCCATACCATGCCCCAATATCACTGGCCGAATCCGCGTCTCGACGAGCGGACGTACCGCTGCTTGGCAGGCCATGGGTATCCCGGCCGTCGTGGTATAGCAATCAAGGGCCCATTCTGTAGCCGGTACTCGGAATCGACCCTGAGCACGGCGGAAATCACGTGGACCCGAGCGACAATGACTAGGACAGTCAACATCCGGCTCGAAGAAGCAAAATGCCATTAAGTGGCCGGCACTTGCCTGTCCACGGCGGGATACATTGCCGAACTTATGCAAAATGTAGGAACAGCTAGATGCAGACAAAGCCGTGTGCGCTCTTTTCGCTCTTGTAGTGGAAGTGAGGCCAACGCAGCAACAATCGTACCAATCGCGTCCAGCGCGAGATTCATGACGCGAGAAGGGCTCGATAGACTTTGCATCTCGTTCGACCCAACTGATCGCATTGAAGCAACCATCACAACAATGCGCGGAATGAGACAACGCGTCCGCTTGCGCTCGGCTATCTGCCGAACAAGATCCAATATGGTGGCGGTGTGTCGCTCCGTTCTCTAGTCAACTACCAACTCTCGCAATTGATCCAGTGGAAAGACTTGCGTTACTGCAGATAGGGCGAGCGCTCGCGTGCCGTCAGCGGTCGAATGCAACAGGAGCTCTCTAGCTCATGGAAGCGCATAATGACTCGGACGCGCATTCGCCAAGCACGCCGCCTCAGATGTCACCGGAAATATTTCTGGCCCCCTCGTGCTGCCAAGGCCTCCGCTCTGAGCGACCGCATCCTCAGCGTCTTTCGAGCGGCCCCAGCTTCCTCAGAGATTGCGGCCTTGATGAGCGATCTCATCTACTCCTGAATGACTTTGATCTAGAGGAACATGCGATCATGGAATCGTCTGCATCATCATCTGGCGCCGTCTTAAAGCGGCAAGGATCGCCCGACTGCCCTGTTGCGGGCCCGAGTTAGCGCAGATAATCAGGTGGCGTGACAGCTCGTATGCCGCGGATCTCTATATTGCCGCTGTCTCATGGCTTGATCTTTTCACCTACCTTGACGGACATCCGGTAACGGAGGAGGAGCTTCGGGTCGATTTCTCCCTTCGGGAGCGTCCGAGGCGGACCATGCTTCGCCTCTTTCAATCGTGGGGCCTCATCACTGACGAAGCCGGCCGGCTGCACGCAACCGCAGCGTCCGTTCGGTATCTGAGTGGCAAATCCCCGGAGAGCGTCGCATCGTATATTGCAACGATGAAGTATAAGCCTTTTCGGGAGCTTTACGAACTTTTGAGAGATGGAGGCGCCGACACCTGGCACGTTGAGCGCGGGGTGACGAAGAGCTGGGACGCCCTGATGCAGACCGACGAGTTCACTGACCTGAATACACGCGGGATGGAGGAGCGAGGGCGGATTTTTGCGCCACACCTCGCAACTCTTCTTGATTGCACGAATGAAAGTTCCATCCTTGGCGTGGGCGGTGGATCGGGCGTGTATTCCGCTTATTTGCTAATGCGCTATCCCGCACTCACAGCGACGATTCTAGAGCGGCCGCCCATTGATCAGCCTTGCGCGGAGAGGCCTCACGGAGCGGAAGCTTTACCCCGATCGCGCCCGAGTCATAGCTGCAGACATGTTCGTTGACCCGCTGCCGAGGGACGCAAGCCTCCATCTTTATTCGCACGTTCTTCACAATTGGGGATCAGACAAGGTCCGCTTTCTCCTGAACAAGTCTTACGAGGCCCTTCGTGCCGGCGGGCGCGGGGCGATTTTCAGCTGCCACTCGGACGACCGTGAAAGCCATCCGTCTCCGGCTGCTGAAGCAGAATATTCCGTGCTGCTCACGACAGGGTACGAGGGCTGCTGTTACAGCTTCGAAGACATGCGCACGATGCTTGAGGAAGCTGGCTTCGAGCAAATCGGTTACCACAAATCCATCTGCAACCGCAACTTCGGTTGTCGCCCGAAAGACCACCTAAGATCAGACGGCTTGAGGAGGCATTGATGCTGCCCCTGCTCTTCCTCAATTCGTGAGTGCGACATGCCGATTCAAACCAACGTTCTGTTGTCGAAGCTCCGGACGGCTGGGTACAGCCTCTTCTCCGGCGTCCTCTGTTCACACTTTGCTGCCCTGTTCGACGAAGCAGCTCGTCAGCCTGGACTCTTGGCCATTCCCGCAGCTAATGAAGGCAGTGCAGTTGCCTTCGCGGCGGGTGCGGTGCTGTCTGGTCGCCGAGCGGTCGTGGCGCTTCAGAACTCCGGTTTCGGAAATATCATCAACCCCCTGACGTCATTATTAATGGACAGCGAAATACCGGTCCTGCTCCTCCTATCCGTCCGCGGTCACCCCGATGAGCCTGCGGACGAGCCACAACACACGATTATGGGGGGCCAAGACAATGGCCCTCTTGGGCTTCCTCTCAATTGAGTGGTGCGATTTCGATGGAACTGACCCCGGCGTGGATCGTGCCATCGCGACTAGCGACGAGCTGTTCCGCAGGCACCGTTTGCGCTGCTCTTTCGGAGTGACCAGCTATCCAGTTGCAACGCAGTAAAGCGACCGCGTGGCACGATCGACTATGGGCTCAGTGTCGGGGAGGTCATCGAGACGATTTGCCGGCAGATCGACTCCGATACCCTCACTATTTCTACGTCCGGATTTACCTCTCGTGAGCTGTTCCGGGTCTGGGATCGTCCGCTGAATCTCGATGTCCAAGGCTCGCTGGGACATTGCAGCGCGGTCGCTGCAGGACGTGCGCTTACAGCGCCTGCCAGAACGGTCCTGGCATTGGATGGAGATGGCAGCGCACTGATGCACATGGGGGTTCTGTCGACCATTGGCTACGCAAGCCCAAACAATATGATCCACGTGGTGCTAGACAACGAAGGCTACGTTTCAACAGGTGGTCAGCTCTCGACCTCATCATCCCCCGACGCCGTCGCTTCAGCCTGTGGGTATCGCACCGCCGCCCTTTGTAAGTGGTCAGATCATCTCATAGCTGTCACACAGCAATGCTTTAGGACGAGTGGTCCTCTTATAGTTTGCAAGGTCAATCGGCAGCATCCCGCGGCTTCCTCGCGTCACCTCCCGATATTCGCCTCTTCAGAACAAGACCACATTCCAGCGAGCGCTCCACAACCACCGCAGCGAGCCAGCTACAGCATGGTAGAAGGAACTGGTGATGCACCGAAGCCATCATCTTCGACTCTGGCCATCCTGCGCCTGGTCTACATGGGCAATCCTTTCGAAAGCGACCGTCTATCAAACAACCGCTCCGAGGGCTCCGCTCGCTGCCAGTGCATCTACTCCGACGAAGTCGCGACACATTCCAGCAATGTCACACTCACATCCTCATTGAGCTATCGCATGTCTGATATTGATCAAGACTATCATCCGATGCTCATAGCAGGTTCGCCTTCCCATTCGGACCTGACGATCCTTTCACGGGGATGCTTGTAGGCAAAGTGCCGCAGGCACGACCGGACCATGTACGGAAAAGACGCCCTGCATGAGACCAAACGCGCCTGCGACGTCTGGTCGTTTGCCGCCCACGCAATGATTCAGAGCGAGGGCGAGATTTATCCATGTGACATCGGCACAACTCCTCACGAACGACGCATCTTTGCCTATGCGCACGCCTCTTGTCGGCGTGATCTCCGCAATCACTCCATTCAATCATCCTCTCAATCTTGTCAGCCATAAACTCGCTCTGCGACAAACAACCGCGTCGTCCTAAAGCCCCCCGAGCGAGCTCCATTGACCGCCCTGGCAAGCAGGATACTGTTTAAGCAGGGACTCCCAGAGGAGATGCTTTCAATCCTGACGGGAACCCCGGGCTCGATGGAAGATGCTATTTCACCGACCCGGATGCGGTCCGCGTGCGTGGGGCGATACATCGCCGCGGGGGCCGGTTACCGGAAGCTCATCCTCGAGCTCGGAGGGAACGACCCAATCATCGTTCTTGAGGAGTGCTGATCCCGAACGCGCAGCGTATTTAGCCGTCCAAGGTGCAATCAAGAATTCCAGTCAACGATGCACAGCCGTCAAGCGGGCGCTGGTAACCGAAACTATCGCGGACGATTTTGCAGATCGTGCGCTCCATTACATGCGGCAGCTCATGACCGGCGACCCCAGCGATCCAATTGTGGACGTCGGGACCGTGATCAGCCAAGAGGCCGCTCACCTTATCGCTCGACGTGCGCGATTGATGATGGGCCGGCAATCGGCCTCACGGCGCATTTTATCCACCTACGCTCCTGGATCATGTTCGAGCGACCTCCGAACTTGTTGTTGAAGAAACATTCGGGCCCGTGCTGCCGATCATCCGTTGCCCAAACGATATCGATCAGATCATATCAATCGCAAACGCTACCAAGTTTGGACTTTCCGCGGGTGTTTGCTCTAACCCGGATTGATCATGTCACGAGACTGATCAATGGTCTCCACGTAGGAAGCGTGAATGTGTGGGAACTTCCCGGTTATCGGACCGAAGTGACGCCCTTCGGCGGGATCAAGCAATCTGGGCTCGGCTATAAGGAGCGTGTTCTCGAGGCGATGCGCGGGTTCACGCAGCTGAAGACGTACTCACTCCGTGGCCTGTCTAGGCCTGCAACGGGCTATAGCATTCCGGAAAATTGATTCGTGGAAAAGGCAAGAGCCTGTTTGCCGTCAGCACTTGTGGACGAGTTGAGGACCTTCACAGAGCGAGCTTCATCATAGCCACCAGGAGCGAAGATGAAGCGGAAATCGGACCAAGTAACGCGCCGGCAGAACGAGTGCTAAAAGCATTCAGCGTCAGAAACGCCGGCAGTGCTCGGGGAAGAGACGATCCGCACCATGCTGGACTGACGTAAGCATCCGGAGAGGATTTCAATTACCCACAAATTCCTCCGGCATATCTGCGGTCCCAGTCGCTCGCTCCAGAACTCCCACGCCGACTCTGCTTTCGAGCGACATCAAAGCACGTGGATCAGCTCCTGACTAGATGAAGGAACCTCAGCTAAGTTCAGTATTGGTTCTTGCTCCATGTCGATCGCGCAGAGATTAGAGTACCGGCATTCGCAATCGTTGGTCATGTCGCCGAAGTTGATGCAGGCGATCAAGCTGCTGCGATTATCCAATCTCGATCTCATGACGTTCGTGGAGGAGGAGCTCGAGCGCAATCCTCCGCTCGAGCGCGCCAGTGGCGAGGCAGCTGGTGTCGAATCCCTGACTAGGGTCGGTGAGGTCAGCGCCGAGCAGCCGGGAGGCGGCCGCGCGCAACGCCAAGGACGCCGCGACGACCACCTACACCGAATGGGCCGGCGGCGCCTCCGGTGACGAAGACTACAATCTTGAAGCCTTCGTCGCGGCAGAGAGGACCCTGTCGGACCATCTTGCCGAGCAGCTCTCGGTTGCCTTCACCGCGCCGGCGCAGCGCATGATCGGCCAGTAC
>NZ_JADPKA010000023.1 GCF_023073715.1 Bradyrhizobium sp. 164 | reverse complement strand
CTGATCGCGGCGCTGAAGGAGCAGACCGCGGGCGCCGCCGGCGCCTCCGAGCTGAGCCGGGCAGCGGCGGCCTAACCCAGGATCAGGAGACCAGCGATGAGCAAGACCCAGTCCAGCGAAGGCGCCATGGTCGAATACGTCACCGCGATGATCGGCGGCCAGCTGTTCGGCCTGCCGATCTCCCGCGTCCAGGACGTGTTCATGCCCGAGCGCGTCACCCGTGTGCCGCTGTCCTCGCGCGAGATCGCGGGCGTGCTGAACCTGCGCGGCCGCATCGTCACTGTGGTCGACATGCGCGCCCGCCTCGGCCTGCCCAAGGCCGAAGACGGCAAGGTGCCGATGGCGGTCGGCGTCGACCTGCGCGGCGAATCCTACGGCCTGCTCATCGACCAGATCGGCGAGGTGCTGCGCCTGCCCGAGGACGGCAAGGAAGACAACCCCGTCAACCTCGACCCCCGCATGGCCAAGCTCGCCGGCGGCGTCCACCGCCTCGACGGCCAGCTCATGGTCGTCCTCGACGTCGATCGCGTCCTCGAGCTCG
>NZ_JADPKA010000033.1 GCF_023073715.1 Bradyrhizobium sp. 164 | reverse complement strand
ACGCTGGCGAAGATCCAGAGAATAAGGCTTGCCCATCCATGCTGGCCTCCCGCCCAGCCAGCATGGTGAATCAGAAACGAACTGATTTGGGAATCCCAACTCGATTCAACCAAACCCCATCCCGCTTTAGTCGACACCGGTACCCCGTCTGTCTGAGCTGGGATCGCGATCCCGGTGAGTGTGAACAAGCTCTCAGATGCGATCGGCCGTGCGCCCTCAATCACTCGGCTTGGGCAACCGTCCCGTCCCGCCGCTCTTCCTGCACGCCTCGGATAAATCCGGCGGCCGGGCTCCGCTCGGTGCGGGTTGGGATCCGGTGCCGCCGCAGGCGTCGCACTTGATCTCGGCCGCTCCGCCGCTCGTCATGCCTCGCCGGATCCCGAGAAGATCGCTGCCGGCGGCGTGCTGCGCACCGGCAGCGGCCGCTCCGCGAGCTTCTGGGGGCGCGACGGATCGCCCGCCTTTGCGTCGTATCGGCCGACCAGCGCCAGCAGGCGGCGCCGGGTAAAGGGATCGGCCCGCTCCGCCAGATCGCGGATGCGCTGCCTGTTCTTTGCAGAAGTCCTCGTCCATCACGCTACCCTAGCGCGGTTATCGGGGGAACGGGAGTCGTAGGCAGCTACATTGTCGAGCATCTGGTGCGCCGGGGCGAACGCGTCCTGGCACTGTCGCGATCGCAAAGGCAAAGACCTGGCGTGGAGTGGATCCGTGCAGATATGCTGAAGGCGGATACGCTGGTACTTCCCGTATTCAGCACGCTCTACTGCACCGCCGACGCGCTTGCCTTCTCAATTCTGGCGCGAAGCGTCTTGTCGCCTTCAGTTTACCAGCGTGCTAACAAAGCAGGACACCGAGCTCGACGACATGATCCTGGCAGAGGCCGAGCGAAGGATCGTTGCAGCTTGCGAGCAACGGCCCGTTGGCTGGACGATCCTGCGACCCACGCTAATCTACGCCGAAGGCCGCGACACCAACCTCACACCGTTGTCGCGGCTGATCCGCCGTTTCGGTTTCATGCCGCTGGTCGGGGGCGCGCCGGGACTGCGACAGCCCGTGCAGGCCGAGGATCTCGCAATCGGGGCCATCGCTGCAGCCGCAAGCCAGGTCGCCGTGAATAAGTTCTGTTCGCTGCCGGCGGCTGAAATCCTCTCCTATCGGGAGATGATCGGCCGGGTCTTCGACGCGTTGCACCTGCCGCGACGCCTAATATCCGTGCCGCCATGGCTGTGGCGTGCCGGCTTCGGTCTAGCGAAGCCACTCTTTCCCGACTCAAATGTCGCGATGGGTATTCGAAAGGATATGACTTTCGATGCCACGCCCGCTGTTCGGGATTTCGGGTTGGGATCCAAAGCCCTTCCGTCCGATTTTTGACTATCTATGTCATCCTCAGGAGCCGCACCCGAGGAAGTGCTCCCGGTTTGAGTGGACAAGGGGCCCCAGCCAGCGGACATTGTAGCCAAGAGTAGAAAGTATATTGCTATCTCAATCACATACGAGTTCGTAGCTTTATTCTGAATGGCGCATCAGGCGCGAGGTGCGCTCGTGGACGCCCAGATGGCCTGACGATATTCATCAGGTCGGCTCCCCACGGTGTGGGTTTGGGCGCAATCAGCGCGGCGGCTCACAGTGTCATGGGACTTTCTCCTATGGGTTTGGGTTGAAGCGCAGCGCTGCGCTGCAACCTGCCCATTGCAGCGGCGATCAGATAAAAGCGGCTTTCACCAACCATGTCCGTCCGCGCATCGGCGAAGTCGATTTACGACCTCAAGCGCAGTGACGTCACGACGATGCTCAACGAGATCAAAGCGGAGAGTGGGCCGGTTATGGCTGACTGGGGTGTTGGCGCACGTCCGGAAGGCCTTCAACTGGCAAATGGTGAACGACGAATTTAAGCCACCGATCGTCCGCGGCATGGCCAAGAAGGGAACGGGTTCGCAAGCGGACCCTTGCGGACGACGAGATCAGAGACGTTTGGGCGGCTTGAAGTAGATCGAGCAGCCGCCCTGCTATCGACGCTACGTGAAATCGCTGTTGCTCATGATGACGCGGCGGAACGTGTCTGCTCGGATGCACACTGACGAACTGGAAAGCGATCAAACGCACTTCATCAACGCAGTTAGTTCGGCGCGAACGTCTTACCTAAAGGCGCCGAACGAACTGGCCGCCGGCGGCGTGCGAAGCACGCGTCAAACAAGCGATCTGCAACGCGGATCATCAGCCAGAAGGCCTCCGATCGGGTCGGACGAATTGAGAACTTTTCTTCCAACGGTGATGGTAATGGTGTCGTCAGCGTCTACGATCGAGCACATCCACGTAGCGCCCTGGAATAATTTCTCGACGTCAAATACCGACTGCATCGGAGAGCAAAGCATGACGCTGCACGGGTCGATACCGACCCAGCGTTCACGATGCGGTTTACGTCGATAAGCAAGCTGTGAACAACCCTCAAAGCAACCTTTTACTATGCGCCAGAGGCGGACGCGCGACTTTTATTGTCGGCAATTTTTCGATATTTTCGCGTACATGTCCGACCACAGGTATTCCTCGCCCTGTCCAGAACTGCCCCTTATCAAGGATGGGTTGGCACCCGGGTGTCGCATCGTGTTGGCCGAGTCGGCCGGTCGAAGATTGTCTGGCAAGCGAGGTGTCGTCCTTGGTCCAGGCGCGACACGCAGCCGGGTACGTGTGCTCTTAGACGGTGCCAAACAGCCCCTCACGCTTCATATCCGCTATTTGGATCTACTTGACTCCGGGCGCGCCGACTAGATTGTTGCATCCTCTGTTGCGCTGCATTTGTCTTGCGGAGATCAATGCTCGGGTGGCCGTCGCTCGACGTAGGCCGCCGAGAGCATTACGTTGTGGCTGCATTTGTAGTCTTGGCAAAAGACGAGGAGATCGCGGACGCCAGTCTCGCGCATCTCGCCGAGCGTTATCTTCACGGGGCGTCCGTCAGCATGGCGGCCAAGATTGATGTGGCGTCGGTGTCGCATGCCGCGATCAAAGCGGCATCGCAAGTACCTCGCAAATTATCGATACAAGCTCAAGCTGAAGCCCGACGAGAGGCAAGTCGCTTTTCGGGACAAGAAGACGCAAGGCCTGATCCTGCGCATCAATGGCTCCAGCCGGAAATCTTAGCTCGTATCCATAGTCAGGCTATCCAGCAATCGGCTTAGCACGAACTGAGACGCTGAGCGACGGCTGTCTCATCAACGCTTCGCATGACGTGTCGCGATTGTAGGCGGGATTGACGATTAGCTGATAATCGAGCGTGATCTTCGAGGCAAACCAAGGAAAGCTGTAGTAGGTTTCGAAGATCCCCTCGTTGCCGGGATGCGGCAGCCGGCCGTCGCCCAGCAAGATGCCAAGGCCGCCGGCATTGAGGAACGCCTGGTGCACGTCGGAAATCTGGTTGACGACGCCAGCAATTCCGAGGGTGTCATCATCCCGTCCCCATATCTTTCCGGAAATCGAAAGCCCCGCCGCGACGGTGCGGTCGACGTCGGTGAACTCATAAGGTTCCCTGTGGCCGTCCGCCCAGCCGGCGCGGGCGAAGAATCCGACATTCTCCACGAGCTGTTGCTCGAGATTCATGCTGATGCCGCCCTTGCCCTGGTATTTGCGCACGGCCGCAAGGTCAGCGCGACCGCCCGTCATCGCGGCGAGCAGGACGGCGTCCTCAAAGCTACCCATGCGGGCTCGAGTCAAGAAGCCGGTGATCGCGATCTTGCCTGGCTGGCCGAAGATCGAGTAACGACGCTCGATCTCGCCGTCCCACTGGAACTGGCCAAAGCGGGAATCTAGCGTGGTCGTATTCGGCGCAATCGACATGTCGAAGATGCCGCCGCGGAAGGTCCATGGACCCGTGTACCACTCGATGGCGCCGCCAACCGTATAGGCCCAGGCGTCGGCCGCGTAATCGAACGTGCCAGTGTCGATCAGCGTCCAGTTCATGAAATCGGCGCGCGGATCGTGGGCGTATTTGTTGGTGTCGAAAACGTCGACCACTCCGAACTTGCCGACGGTGATCACCAGCCGGTCGGCGGTCTGCGATCCAGCAAACTGGCTGAGCCCGGAATCGATTTTCTGGGTCTCGCCGCCGAGATCGATGGTCTGTTGGATGAATGCTCGTTGCAGACGCGTGTAGGGATAGCTCGCACCGACCTTGTAAGCCTCGCCGCTCGGGAATCCTTCTGCGCCCACTGAGCCGCTCAAGCCGAAGCCCTGGTCGATTTCGGGCGTGATCCAGAGCTCGGCGCCGTCCCAGAGTCTCGCACCAGCGAACAAAGTGACGTCAGTGGTCTCGCGGCCCTGATTCGGCGTGAGGCTGTTGGTGCCGAAATAGGGCGCCCGAAATGAAGGGGTGTATTGATTGAGGAAGGTGGCCTGTGCATGGAACGCAAAGCGGTCCGTCTCCAGCGCCTGCGGTCCCTTGGTGAGCAACTCTGGGATCGGGTTGGTATTGTCGAGATGGTAGTTCAAGCCAACGCGGATGCTTTCCATCGACAGGTTGAATTGGTCGCTCTCCGCCGCCGCCGTGAACGTCGTCGTTTTCTGGGGAAAGCCGGTCCAGAGAAATTCGGCCTTCGCCGTCCATTTGTCGGTGACGGGAATCTCGACACCGATACCAGCAGCCCAACCCAGTCGCCACAGCAAGCGCGTGTCCATGGTCCCCGCTGCGAGGCCTCCAACCGCAGGCGCGGCAAGTTGGGTGCGCGTGAGCTGGTCATAGCTCCAGGCGAACCCACCCGTTCCATAGAGGAGAAAATGGTAGAAGGCGTAACCGACGCGCGCGCGAACGCTACCGTAGTGGATCACCGCCTCGCCATGGTCGACCTGACCGACCGAAGGCGACGCCACAGCCTGGTTGCCTTTTTCGGAATAAGGCACCAGCACGTCCGAGTTGGGCGCGGTGACGTCGATCTCTGCGCCCAGCATCAGGTGGGACGGAAAGACGTGGTTGTAGCCGGCCTGCAGTCCAATGCCATAGCTGCCGGTCCCCGCCCTGAATCGAAATTGAAAGGAAGGTTGAACGAGCCGCCTAGGCTCGGCACTCCCGGCGGCTTTGCGGACCAGTTCGAGGCGCCCCTGATCACAGCGCCGTGGGCGCGACATACCAGCCGTTCCAGGCATAATCCGCGACAACCGGCGCGGGAGGTCTCACAGGCAGGTCCGCCGCGAGCGTCGGCGTGCCGAGCACGATCACGTCGAGGCCGATGACGATTGACGACGACCTTCTGCGGCCTCTCAGTGTAATCGCCGCTTGCGTCATGATCTCCATCATATCGGCGCTCGTGATACCCAAGGAGCCAAAGCCCGCCGCTTCCGTCCGGCATCAGTCTCAGTCGAGAACTCCAGCTGTTACAGTCACATTTACGGCTCGGCATCATTACAAGTGGCTCGCAACTGGAGACTTTATTGGAAGCTGCTCACGAGGGGAAGGTGACGTGTAGGAAGAGCCGCCAGATCGCATCCGCCCAGTGACGAGCATGCAACACCAAGACAGCGGCTGCATTCGTTTCTTGGGCAAACGCATTGTTGCATCCGGCGTGATGTTGAAGACAGTTTTGTAAGGGCCGGTTCGGCCGATCGCTGGAATGACGAGGTGACGATATCGGGCAATGCAGTGGCGTAGCCACGGCGTGCACTGGGCCCGCGAGCGACAGTGCGCAGCCCGTCACCGGAACGGCCGTGACGGTCGCTCGGTGGCGTCCTCACGTCGTCAGCGCGAGAAACTCACGGGGGCGAGGAAGCTGTCCTGCGCGCCGGGCTTTACGGCAGGAAATGGCGGGAAGGGGCTGGCGCGTTTGAGGATATCGAGCGCTTCGCTGTCGAGCACGGTATTGCCGGACGACTTGGTCACGGTGCTCGAAATCAGCTTGCCGTCGCGGTCCAATTCGAACCGCACGACCACCGTGCCGGATGCGCCGTGGGCGGCGGCGGGATAGCGCTTGAAGCGCTGTAGCTGCCCGAACACCAGCGCGTTGTAAGCGTTCGCGCTGGCTTGGGTGAATTGTCCGACATGCTCTGTCTTCGGCGGCGCGCGCGTCTCGGGTGCGGGCGGCTGAACCTGCGGCTTCGGCTTTTCGATCTCCTTCGGCAGGGTGACCTCGGCCTGCTGTGGCGGCACCGGCGGTTGCTCGACCTTTTCCACCTGCTCCTGGTTGGGCGGCTCCTTCGGCGCCTCCTCAGCCTGCTGCATGGTCGGCCCGACCGCGATGTCCTGGTCCTGTCTTTCGGGTGAACTGGCATCGACCGGCGCAAGCGTCACCGCGATCGCCGGAATGATGTTCGGCTCAACGGGTCTGCGCGCGTACCAGAGCGCTACCGCAGCCACGATCGCCGCATGCGCGAGCAGAATCATCAGGGCAGCCCACATCCAGCGCGAGAGCCCGCGATCGGCCGGCAGATGCAGCGTGCGCGCGTTCATTGCTTAGTCGCCGGCGCTTCCAGTCCGACCAGCGCGAGCTTGAGATAGCCAGCGTCGCGCAAGGTGTTCATCACCTCCATCAGTTCGCCATAGCTCAGCAACTTGTCGGCGCGGACGAAGATCGCCTCGTCCTTGTGGTTGTTGGTGGCCGTATCCAGCGCGCCGGCGAGCGCTTCGCGCGCCACGACGGTCTCGCCGACGGCGATGGTCGCATCCGGCTTGATGGTGATGAACACCGGCTTGTCCGGCCGGGGCTGCTCCGGCGCAGTCGAGGCGGGCAGGTTGACGCCGATATCGACGGTAGCAAGGGGCGCCGCCACCATGAAGATGATGAGCAGCACCAGCATAACGTCGATGAACGGCGTGACATTGATCTCGTGCTGGACTTCGAGATCATCGCCGCTGGAACGCGTACCGAGACGCATGGCCATGGCCGTCACTCCGCTGCGCGCGGCAGGACCATGCCGCGGCTGCGCTGTCCGCGGCTGATCAGCAGCAGCAGTTGGGCCGAGGCATCGCCCAAGAGCACGCGGTAGCCGGTGATCACGCGGGCGAGGTGATTGTAGATTACGACCGCGGGGATCGCGGCCACGAGCCCGAGCGCCGTGGCAAGCAGCGCTTCCGCAATGCCGGGTGCCACCACCGCAAGATTGGTCGTGTGCGATTCGGAAATGTTGATGAAGGCGTTCATGATACCCCACACTGTGCCGAACAGGCCGACAAACGGCGCGGTGGCGCCGATGGTGGCGAGGATACCGGTGCCACGCGAGATCTGCCGTGTCATCGTCGCTTCCACGCGCTCGAGCCGCAGCGCCACGCGCTCCTTGAAGCCGTCATCGACGATGCCGTCGGACAGCTCCGCCTCGCGTGCGGTCGAGAGGATCAGTTGCGCGATGGCGTCGCGCTCGCCGTCGCACTCGTGTACCGCGTCCGTCAGGCTGCCACCTTCCTCCAGCATCCTGATCCGGCGCCGCGCGCGGCTACTCGCGACCCGCAGTTCGATGGTCTTGGCAAGCCAAACCGTCCAGGTCACGAGCGAGGCGAAGGCGAGCCCGATCATCACCGCCTTCACCACGATGTCGGCGTTGAGGAACATCCCCCACGGCGACAGATTGTGCGGCAGCAGGGGATTGGGGGCCTGGGCAAGCGCCGGCGTCGACACGGCCTCCATGCCGAGCCAGAGGCTGACGCCACGCAAAGCCATTCCTCGCATCAATGTGCCGGATCGCTGCATCCCGTGCTCCTTCATCGCTGATCTCTGTTCTGCATGGTTTGCTGCTCAAATCTTTTGCGAAAGCCCGACAAAGAAACCGCGCCGCGGCCCGAATTGCGGTGCGAATACGCCGATGCCGGTTCCGTCCCGGATCTCATAGACTTTGTCGAAGAGGTTGACGACGTCGAAGCGCAGCGTGGTCGGCTTGTTCGGCGCGACGATGAAGAAATCGTGCGAGACGCCGATGTTGACCTGCGTATAGGACGGCAGGTGATCGGTGTTGGCAAAGCCCGAACGAAGCCCGCTGCCATAGATCACGGATGCGCTGAAGCGCGTGTCGTACCACTTATACGAGGCGCCGGCCGACGCGGTCAGCGTTTGCGCATGGTCGGTGTAGACGTTTGTTGGGAATCTGGAACGTGCTGTTCGAAACGCCGCTCATGAACGTGAGCCGGCTGGTCGGATCGAGCACTGTGGAAAGATAGAGAAATCCCTTTTCCTGCGAGGTGCGGTCGTGGATCGCCTCGTTCGACGGCGTCGGATTTTCGATGCCCAGGTTATTCTGGAGGAAGCGTCCGGAGACAAAGTACTGGGTCTGTCCGACCGTGCCGCCGTATTCGAAGCTCGGCGTGATGGTGCCGTGGCTGCCTCCATAGACGCTGACGCTGCCGGTATTGTTGAAGGCGTCCGTCTTGGTCTGGATGTCGAGCACGCCCGCCGTACGCAGGCCATATTGCGCCGGAAGCGCACCAGTAAGCAGTGCCATGCTGCCGACGATGCCGGTGTCGAGGATTTGCCCGAAGGCGCCGACGCCGTCGGGCAGCATGATGCCGTTGATGCGGTATTGCAGGTTGGCGTGCTCGTTGCGCACATGCAGCTCGCCACTTGCAGCCGAATCCTGCGTCACGCCCGGGAACTGCAACAGCGCCTTGTCCAGCGTAGTGTTGTTCCCCTGCGGCAGGGCCTCGATGGCCTGGTGGGTGACTTGATACGAGTTGGCGCCGACGGGTGCCAGGATCGTGTTGCGCGCGGCATCGAGTTTCTCGTTCTGCTGCGTTGTAACCTGGGCCTGGGTCGGCGCGGGAGGCGGCGGAATCGGGCGAAATGCGCGTAAGAAGGGGGGAGTTTCCATGTGATGATTTCCTGACTGGACACTTGCCCGTGACACGCGGGGTCGCGGGCGCTGGGCTTCGCCTCCAGGGCGCTCGCGGGGCGCGCCTATGGCGCGGCGCTGGCCAGGATCGAAGCAGCGATGTCAGGAGATCGGAGGTCCGCGCGATTGGAAGGCCGCGCGCGGAGGCCTTGGTGCCGAGACGAATTGATCAATCGGGTGATCGATCCTGGCTTCGGCAAACTCGATCGGCAGCGCTGGCGGCGCTGGAGCCAGCGCGCTGCCCATGGCGGTCGCGGCCATGCAGATCGGGCAGAGATAATCGGCATGACCATCTGCCGGATGGCGCTGGCTCGGGCCGCTATCGGACGCTTCGATGGCTGCGATCAACACGCCCGTGCGTTCAGGAACTTTCCCGTCAAAGCCGTGGATGTGACCGAAGGCGAGCGTAAAGTTGATGGCAAGCGCGACCAGCGCAAGCCATGAACCATTTCTGATATGTTGCCTAAACCAGCGCATCCGGAGACGATTGTCCTGCAGTCGAAAGCTATCCTATCCGAGCCGGCCGCCCATTCAAAGGGGCGAAATTTAGGCGCCGCCGGTCAAAAATCGACCGGAAGCGCGGCGCCGCGCGAGGTATGGTGATTTGCGCGCGAATTAGCCGAACACGACCTCTTCCTCCTCGAACTTCTTGTCGTGGGACAAGGCAGCGTCAGAACCGCGATCAGCACCAGCGAATGGGCAACGGCGGCGTAGACGGCCTTTAAATGCCGTGCCAATACGCGTGCGCAGCGGGCGTGCGGTTCGGATCGACCAGGGCCGCTACACAACACATTGTTCGACACGAGAGTTCGATTGATGGCGTTGCCCGAGACGTGATTCAATCTCCGAAACCGGAGCCTCGAATCATGCGCTACGAACTCAGCGACTATGAATGGGCCGCCATCAAACCAATGCTGCCGAACAAGCCGCGCGGCGTTCGGCGTGTAAATGACCGTCGCGTGCTCAATGGCATCTTTTGGATCCTGCGTTCTGGTGCGCCATGGCGCGATCTACCAGAGACCTTTGATCCCCGCACCACCTGTTACAATCGGTTCGTGCGCTGGCGGCGGGCTGGCGTCTGGGACCAGATCTTGGATGGGCTGACCGCCAGTCATGATGCGGCGGTGCAGATGATCGCGATACGTCGAGGTCGATGCCCTCGCGCCGGTAGACGTCGATCGAGCGGCTCGGACAGCCGGAGCGTTGCATTCATACTGGTGACCGCGAAAGCGACATCTACGAATTGTATTGCCTGACGCAGGAGGTTGGCGCTCACTTCCTTGTCCGCGCCTGCGTCGATCGGCTGGCGGGCGATGGCGGTCATACGATTGCAACCAAGATGGAAGAGACCAGCGTCAAAGGCTTACATTACATCGACGTGCGCAACGACAGGGGTGAGACGACGAAGGTCGCGCTGGAAATCAAGTTCAAGCGGATTGCGGTCTTGCCTCCCATCGGCAAGCAGAAACGGTATCCAGCCCTCGACCTGACGATAATCCATGCGACCGAGCGCGGTACGCCAAAGGGCCGTAAACCGATTGAGTGGAAGCTCATCACAGACCTAGCCGTCCGCAGTCGCTCCGAAGCAATCGAGAAGATTAACTGGTACGCCATGCGGTGGAAAATCGAGGTGTTCCACAAGATCCTGAAATCGGGCTGCAAGGCGGAAGACTCAAAACTCCGGACCGCGGAGCGACTTGCCAATCTAATGGCGGTCTTCTGCATTCTCAGTTGGCGCGTCCTTTGGCTCACCATGCTCAATCGCATCGCCCCAGACGCGTCACCGAAGCTCGCATTGACGGACACCGAGATCGCATTGCTCGATCGACTCATCAGCGGCGCGAGCCATCGACGATGTCGCCCTGGGACCCTTGCATTTTATCTTACCAAACTTGCACGATTGGGTGGCTACCTGGCCAGGGCGGGCGATCCGCCGCCTGGAAATGTTGTCATCTGGCGCGGCCTCTCGAGACTCACAGATATCGAACTCGGCGCCGAAATCGCAGCTGCTGGAAATGTGGGTAATTGAAAGCTTCACCAGCTTTCAATTACCCACAAATTCTCCTCCGACCATGACACCTAGCGCTATGTCGGTGAGACGTGACAGCCCGCGCCACATGACGGTATTGCCGGGTGGCG
>NZ_JADPKA010000060.1 GCF_023073715.1 Bradyrhizobium sp. 164 | reverse complement strand
CTGAGCGGCCGATCCACGGGCCGGCGCGCTAGTCCCTGCCCCACCCATCGTTCCGAACCGGCTTGCGGGACTTGGGCTTGCGCTTCTGTTCGGCCTTCGGGGTGAGGTTCGGCGGCACCGGAGCCGGAGCCGGCTGAGGAACGACGGGAGCGGGCTTGGCCTCCGCGTCTTTCTTGGCGCGCGCGTCGATGATGAGATCGCCGATGGTACGGTCGAAATTCGGCCCGTCATCGACGTTCGGTGGGACCTTGCACCGACAGGTCAGACACCGGTCAACGCGCACCCGGATCCGCTCAAACGCGCGTTCGTCCTCGGGCGTGATTTCCTTGTTGTCACGCTTGAGGAGCCGCACGCGGTCCCAGGTATCGATCTCGAAATCCTCGATCTCGCATTCCCAGAGTTCGATCCGCACGTCTTCCGGAACGGGGACGCCCGCAACGTACGTCGCGGTACTCAGAAGAAGGGCATTCTCCTTGCGGCACTCCCATGAAAGGTGACCGGCTCTCCTGACCTGTACGAGATATCGACAATCATGAGGGCGCAGCGGGTTTGAAGCTTCCGGCGCAGCGGAGGCATTCTGATCTTTGCGGTCTTCGTTCTGATTGGAGTTGGACATGTGAGGCCCCGGCATTTCCAGTTGCGAGGCCGTCTATGAATATCGCTCTTTGCCGAAAGTACAGAGCGGAGACCATTGGATAAGTGGGCCGGACCGGCAGACAGTATCTTGAAAAAGCTGAGAAATACTGCTACAAGGAGCAAGAACGACATCATAAAGACGGGAGAGACCCGTCACATGTGGAGGGGCATTCGCCACCCCAGTGAAGTCGATGGACTTCACTGGCCACATGTGAATACATTCTTAAAAGTAACCTAATGGAATTTGGCGGCTCGCCAAAGCCCGAATTGGCGGCAATTCACAGTTTCGTGAAGGAGCTGCCTAGGGTGTGGGCAGCCGCGGGGTGGCGTCTTCTGGGCTGTGATAATGACGCTTATCGGAGGTCAAGACGGAGTCGGTCATGGTGGCGCTGTTGGAGCAGATGCTCCGGGACGTGCGCCGGGAGATCGCCGCGATCGAGATGCGCTCGGCCGCGCGGACTGCTGGGCTCCTCGCCCTAATCCGGGATGGGGCCGACACCGCCGAGCAGGACCGGCTGATGTCGGAGGACATGCGCACCCTGGACGGCCTGCGTCAGGAACAGCGGGTGCTGAAGGAGGCCCTGGAACGCCCCGACCTCCCGGCGAGCGCCCAGGATCTGCTCGATCTCGCCGACGCGAAACTACGCCTTGTCCTTGAGGCCCGACTCCAGCTCCAGGACCTGAGGGGTCAGGGATGACCGTCGCGCCCGTCCCGGCCTCATCGCTCCTCGATGACGCGCTCGCGGACGCAGATCGGGAGATCGCCGAGACTGAGCGGCGGCGCGAACGGCAAGTTCACCTCCTCCACGGCCTCGACCCCGGCACGAAGGCGCGGACCTGCGCCGAGCGCCTCCTGTGCGAGATCGACTGGACCCTCTCAATCAACCACACGCACCGAACGCTCATCCAGAACCTGCTGGCGACCGAAACCTCCAACGACGTGGGTTCCCCGTGACCACCCTTCCTACCCCTGTCGCAGAGACCGCAATCGGCCCCGCGCTCGACTTGGAAGCGGTCGCCGCCCGCGCCGCCGGACTCGCTCGGCAGGCGCGCGCCGCTAACACGCTCCGCGCCTACGAGGCCGACTGGCGGGAATTCGCGGGGTGGTGCGCCGCCCGCGGCCTCGAACCGCTGCCCGCCGCCCCGGCCGTGGTCGGGCTCTACCTCGCCGACTGCGCCGACCGGCTGTCGCTCGCGACCCTCGCCCGGCGGGTGAGCAGCCTCGCCGCCCGGCACCGCCGGGCCGGGCTCGGCCTCGACGTGCGCCACCCGGCCGTGGCCGACGTGCTGGCGGGCCTCCGGCGCGAGCGCGGCTCCGCCCAGCGCCGCGCCGAGGCCCTGACCGTGCCGCGCCTGAAGCAGGTGCTCGCCGGGCTCGGCGACGGCCTCGCCGACCGGCGCGACCGCGCCCTGCTCCTGGTCGGCACCGCCGCCGCGTTGCGGCGCTCCGAGCTGGCCGCCCTCGACGTGGCCGACATCGCCGTCCTGCCCGAGGGCCTGCGGGTCACGATCCGGCGCAGCAAGACCGACGCCGAGGGTCGCGGCGCGGTGCTCGCGGTCGGGCGCACGGGACAGGCGACGTGTCCGGCCGCCGCCTACACGGCGTGGCTTGCCGCGACCGGGATCGCCGAGGGGGCGGCGTTCCGCGCCGTCGACCGTCACGGCCGCCTCGGCGGGCGGCTGTCCGGCAACGCCGTCGCGCTGATCGTCCAGCGCCGCGCTGGCGCCGCCGGGCTCGACGCGGCGGCCTATGCGGGCCACTCCATGCGGGCGGGGTTCGCGACCTCGGCCGCCCATGCCGGGGTTGGCGAGATCCGGATCGCTCACCAGACCCGTCACGCCTCGCTCAGCACCCTGCGCCGGTACGTCCGTGAGGGGGCCCTGTTCGCCGACAATCTCGCTGTCGAGATCGGATTGTAGCGCTTCCAGGGCTCTCGTCTGGGACGCCCAGGAGTCCAAAGCGTAAGGCCCGACAAGGAGTTGCGGCTCGGTTATTGAAACGGTTATATTTTCCGCCATATCCTTCCAAGGGCGCGACGTGCTGCCGGATGGAGAGGGCCTTATGGACGTGGAAGAAGACCAGTCGCGCCAGATGGCGATCATCGAGCCCCTGCTGCTCGGCATCCACGACGCCTTGTACGAGGCGGTCGCCACCTACAACGGTGACGGGTACTCGGATGCGGTTCGTGCGCAGCACAGTGATCGCGCTGCCGCGTGCTGCATCTACGACCACGCCGAACGAGCGCTGATGGACCGCTTCGACGGCACGCCTGGGGTGAACTTCCTGGATCGCCGGGGGCTTCACCTGCTCAACTACCGGGATCAGGCGCTGATCCGGGTCAAGAAGGTGAACGGGTTAGGCCAACACGCTAACTACCAGACCCTGCAACAGCAGGATTATGACGACGAGATGCCCCTCCTCGATCTGCCCGAGGCGGCCGTGCGTCTGTATGCGGGCTACCAAATGGATGCCGCCGGGGCCGCGATCGAGCGGGTGATGATTGTCAGGCAGATCGGCAAGGACGTGATCTGGACGGCGCAGGTCACCGCTACGGAAGCCCAGGCTGCGTGGGTGGACATCACGCCGGAGCGGATCCCTGACACTGGTCGGACCGACTTTGAGGCGGCGCGTGCGAGACGAGGACGCTAAGTGACCGACGCGGTCTTCAACGCTGACATGCTGAGACTCGCGCGTGAGGCGCGCGAGATGACCCAGGCTGATCTGGCGAGAGAGGCGTCTGTCACGCAGGCGCTCATCTCGAAGCTCGAACACGGCCTGATCGGCCAACCCTCCGACGAGGTGCTGGGCAACCTCGCGAAGGCACTCCGCTTCCCTACAGCCTTCTTCCATCAGCGCGAGCGCGCGATCGGGTTCCCCGCCTTTCACTACCGCAAGCGCACGAAGCTCGGCGCGAAGCCACTCGCGCGGATCGGTGCGGTCATCAACATCCGGCGTCAGCACGTGGCGAGGCTCTTGCGCTCCTACGACCTGGAAGTCGCCAAGCCGATCCCTCAGATCGACCTGGACGAGAGCGGCCTCACGCCAGAGAAGGTCGCCGAGCGGCTGCGCGCGTACTGGATGCTGCCGCGTGGGCCGGTCGCCTGCGTGGTTGATACGATTGAGCAGGCGGGCGGCATCGTCATCATGACGAGCTTCCACACCAAGCTTCTGGACGGCATCAGCTTCCGTTCGGAGGGCATGCCACCGCTCTTCTTCATGAACAAGGATGTTGCCGGGGACCGCTTCCGTTTCTCGCTCGCGCACGAGCTTGGACACATCGTTATGCACACCGTGCCTGACGACGATCAGAAGATGGAAGAGGAGGCGCACCGCTTCGCTGCGGCTTTCCTCATGCCTGCCTCGGATATCAAATCATATTTGATATCTCCTAAGATTACTGCTCTCGGTAGAGTGAAAGCGTACTGGAAGGTCTCTATAAAAAGCTTGATTAAAAGAACTTACGACCTAAAATTAATTACTGATTCTCAGTACAAAAACATGAATGTTCAGTATAATAAATCTTTCAACGAGGGTGAGCCATACGAAATACAGGTAGAAGAACCTTGGCGCCTTAGAGATATCATCAAGTATCACTGCAACGAGCTTGGATACAGCTTGTCTGACTTGGCGCGCCTTCTGGCTGCGAACGAAGCCGACGTTGAGCGCGCGTATCTCCCGCGCCAGGGCCTACGCCTCGTGGTTTCGAACTGAGTTTTGGGTCCCCTTCTACGTGACGAGGACGCGTGTCCAGTAGGCGTTGTCTCCGCCGCCCTCGACTACGAGAACCCCATGGGTGAGGATATTCACGACGCTGCCACAGCGCTTGCCACGGCATATGCGAACGGCGATGTCTACCGTGCATCGGGCATGGTCCAGCGGGAACATAATGTCTCTGTACAAAAAACTACAAGATGTCCGCAGCGAGGAAGACGTCAAAGATGTTTACATTCAGGCGTTAGGCTTGAAGAAATATACCAAAGGGCTAATTGATATTCGTACGAAGGAAATGTGGTTCGAGGCTAAACATCACGGCAAGGACTCAAGTTATAAGATGTTCACCCAGCTTCTGCATTATGTGCAGGATGGGTTGAATAAAGGGGACGAGTTACCACCGTTCCTGGCAGTAATGGATACTGAGAAGGCGGCTCTGATGAAGACCGCTGATGTTATTCCATTTTTGAAAAAGAAGACGATAAAATGGGGCAAGTCGGCTACTAAATTCCCGAAGGAGGCGCTCGACCAAGTATCCGCGTTCATTGGAACAAGGATGGTCTCGTTCAGGATAGCGACGCACGAAGATGAATTCATCAGTACTGTAAAAGCCGCTCTGACAAAGGGCGATATTATCCGCATTTCGATCACGCCAGATAATTTGAAGCAAGTTTTCGATAAATGGGTCGAGATGATCGGTCGGGAAATCGGCGGTGCTCCGGTAGATAAATATGCCCTTCTCTTTTTCGCCGACATCATGCATGACGGAACCAAGGCGACTCATGAAAACTTGCCGGCCGAACTTCTCCATCAAGGAGAAGCGCCCGTATTTTCCCTCGACGGTAAACTTTATAAACTAGGTAATCGTGAGGGTTACCGTCAGTTCTGGTCAATTTATCACCGCCCACCAGATGAGGAGTATCGCAATTACTTATTAGAGCGTCGCGACTCCCTAATCCCGCTAGACGAGCGTAGCTTCAAGGGCGCTTTCTATACTCCACTCCACGTGGTTGATAAAGCCTACGATAAGTTAGCCGACGTTCTTGGGAAGAACTGGCAGAAGAACTACATAGTTTGGGACATGTGCTGCGGCGTTGGGAACTTGGAAACCAAGCATTCCAACCCGCGAAACGTTTTTATGAGTACATTAGATCAAGCTGACGTCGATGTTATGAAAGCTACTAGAACCTGCGTTTCCGCCACTCGGTTTCAATATGATTATCTCAATGATGACATTACGGCTGATGGCAGAATTGACTATAGCCTCACCAACAAAGTGCCGCCCGCTCTGCGGCAGGCAATCGCCGAAGGTCGAAAGATCCTGATACTTATCAATCCGCCATATGCAGAAGCTGCAAACATAGATAACATCACAAGTTCTCGTGGGAAAAATTCAGAGAGCAAAAAAAGCGTTTCAAAGACGCAGATTGCTAAAACGATCAGTGATTTTGGATACGCTTCGCGCGAACTATTCGTGCAATTTCTAGTGCGGATCGCCAAAGAGATACCAAACGCTACCTTGGCTATGTTCAGTACCTTGAAATATGTAAATGCTCCAAATTTTGAGCCATTCAGGTCGTTTTGGAATGCATCTTATCTCGGCGGTTTCTTGGTGCCTAGCAAAGCATTCGATGGTCTAAATGGGAATTTCCCTATTGGCTTCCTTATTTGGGAAACCGATAATTCCGCAAAAAAGAAGACACCAATTACAAACATAGTTGCGGAGGTTCTTAATAAAAAAGGCGAAGCAATTGGCGAAAAGCAATTCTATAATCTACCAAGTGAGCGATTTCTGAGCAATTGGATTAAGCGGGCAAGGTCTAATAAGGATGACGCCCTGCCCTTGAAAGGCGCGCTCGTGCCAACGACTAGTATTAAAGATGTGCGTGGCACTAAATGGGCAGACGGAGCGATCGGCGGAATGATTGCGCCCGGTGGTGATGTTCAACACGCAAATCTTACCGCCTTGCTATCATCAGGGTACTGTAGCGCAGGCGGTTTTTTCGTCACCAAGGAAAATCTCTGGAAATCGGCAGTTGTGTTTGCGGTACGGCGTCTAGTTAAGCCGTCGTGGCTCAATGATCGGGATCAGTTCTTACAGCCTGATGAGCCTCTTACTGAAGAATTTAAGATGGACTGCTTAGTCTGGATGTTGTTCAGCACACAAAATCTGACGGCTGGCGCGAACGGATTGGAGTGGAATGGTCGCCAATGGAGTCTGGTCAATCACTTTATTCCGTTCACCGAGGCTGAAGTTAATGCACCTGACCGATTTGAATCAGATTTTATGGTTCAATACCTACATAAAAAGAAGTTTTCGGTTGAGGCTTCCGCAGTCTTACGAGCAGGTAAAATCCTTTGGCAAACGTATTTCTCCATCACCGATGTATATAGCGTTCGTCAAAGCCTCAAACTCAATCGCCCCGATGTTGGATGGTATCAGATCCGATCCGCTCTTGGTCGACGCGAGGAACAGAAAGACAAAATCGAAACCGAATTTGCTGTCTTTGACTCAACCTACGAGACGCTGACATCGAAGCTAGCACCGATGATTTATGATCTTGGCTTCCTAAAAACTTAGCGTGCAGCAGCGGCTCATGCTGGTAAGCAAGCAGGCGAGATCTCGGGACACGAGGCGGAGAGAGAACGTTCGTCTCCGCGCTGTCAATCTGCATAGGTATGGGCGCTTAGCGTACGTTTTCGAACATCCTCTGCGATGACCCCGAGTTGGCGTAGACGAAATACCAAAGGTCCAAACCGGGTGAACGACGACGCCTTCACAGATGAGCTGAGATCGGCCCTGGAGGCCCTGATCTCGGAAGCCCGTGCAGCAGGCCCAGGGCGGGTTGTGACCGCGGCCGAGCGCGCTGCGATAATCTGGGTCACGGACCGCCAGGAAGCCCCCGAGGCCGCCCGCCGCGATCTGCCGGTACCAGAGACCGCACGCCGCTTGCAGTAGGATCCCGGCCGCCCTGGCTCCTGTGGTGGGCGACGCGATCTCTCGTTCATGACGGACACCCGTACCCACGACGATCTACGAACTTACAGCCTCCCAGATCCGGACTGGTGCACAACTGCGGTTCAGCCGGCGAGCCGACGCCACCATGGGCGTGCTTTCCAGGCTTCCAGCTCGGCGCGGGCCTGGGCGGTCTCCGCTTCGGCTCTCTTCTCCAAAGCACTCAACTCTACCCGTGATTGAGCCGCTGCGGCATCGGCCAATGCTAATCGCGCTTGCAGCTCGCGCTCGCGACCCCCGGCCTCCTCAACGACCTGGGCGAGTTGCCGAGCGAGAGCGGCGACCTCCCCGACTAAGTGATCGGATTTCTCAGTCTCGGCGCTCCTGTCAGCTACCGCCTGCGACAGAGCTTGCTGCGCCTCTGTGAGAGCCCGCTCGAGCCGTTCGATATGGGCGGTTAGGAAGGCAACGAAGGTCCTTTCGAGAGGGCCTTCGACAGGAGGCTCAGCATCGATTTCGCTTTCATCGAGAGGGGTTTCGACACCTCTCTTGAGAGCCCGCTCAAACTCTTCGATAGGGATCTCTATCCGGGTCCTACCGTCGTTACCGGGGAGCCTACGCCAGCCCTGTCGGCGCACGAGCTGCCGAGCTGAAGCCGGTTTCAGAGAGAATGCTTCCTCGATCTCCGCATACGTCATGATGCGGGACGAAACCCCCTTCGACACCTCGCTCATGACAGCCCCTCGGTCACTCGGAATGAGACGGACGAGAGGGTGTGTCCATAACTCTTTCGAAAGGGTATCTGACCGCCCTTTCGAGACCCCCGTCGAGGGAGGGCTTACCGTAGCCGTGTTGACTGCCTGTGTCGGTACGGGGATGGTGGGCGAATGCCGGACTCGTGCCGGTTCGAGGAGATAACCGCCACGACGGCAACGTAGAAAAAGCAACGGCCCCTCAGGCGCCAACCTGAGAGGCCGTGGACCGATCTCATAGAGACCGGCGGGGGATCAAACACCTCCCGACAGTCTCACGAGCACCCTTAGGGGTCAAGACGGGACGCCAATCCCGTCAACGGTCTTGCTCGTTCTGTGGAAGGGTGTCGCCCGCTAAGGCGATGCTCGCTGCTGTGCCGTGGCCCGCAAGGGCTGGGACATGTTCGCTGAAGAACTTAGGCGCGCCGTCGAGGTTGCGCCCCGGGGCGCGCTGCCCGAGGTGGCGGCGCTGCTGTGGCGCGCCTTCGGGGCGGGCCAGGTGAGTGAGGCCGAGGCCGAGGCGCTGTCGGCGCTGATCGAGGGGCGGACGGTCATCCCGGCCGCGCCCGTGCCGCCGCGAAGGCCTGCTAGCTCCCGGCCGCGGAGCGACGCCCCGCCGGGCCGACCGTCCATCTTCCCCCCGAAACGCCATCAGCGCTCGCCGGATCGCGCTCGGTCACTAGAGCGACGGCGGACCTTGGCTGCCTCTGGTCCAATGCCCCCGGCGCTCGCGGCCCGGCACACGACTGGCGAACTCGCCGCGTTACGGATCATCGCCGACGAGGTGCGGGCGCGCGGCGCATGTGAACTGTGCGTGTCGGCCATCGCGGCGCGAGCCGGGGTGTCGGCCTCGACGGCACGCAACGCGATCCGGACGGCTGCCCGTTCCGGGCTTCTCCACGTCGAGGAGCGCCGCCTTCTCGGCCGGCGCAATGATCCCAACCGCATCACCATCGTGGATGCCGCTTGGCGGGCTTGGATCGCGAAGGGCGGCCGAACCGGGGGGGGTGCCTTCAAAAAACTCGAGCCCACGGACAGAGGATCTCAGAAAGCGCAATCTTGGAGCGGTCAGCGGCCAGCGGAAACGTCGCAAAGAGCTGCCGGGAGGCAGGGTCGGGCGAGGGCAAGGCCACCTTCCGATTCCGGACCGGGTCCGTCACGGCGAGTGCCATCCATGCGGTAGGCTCATGCACCCGATCGTCATTCCGAACGGCCCGCTGCGCACTCAGTAGCCGTCGAGCACGGCGTACTCGCCACGCGGGCCGAACCGCGGCGCGCTCAGGTCGATGCGGACGCACAGGCGCGTGCGCCTGTCATCGGACTGGCAGTTCGTCAGCACCACGCGGCCTGCGCGGCGTTGCCAGTCCTCGGCCCGCGCCTGGAGCGTCGGCAATGCGACGCGCAGGCGCTCGACTTCGGCGGCGAGGCGGGCGCGTTCCGCCTGACCCCAGAAGGTAGACGCGGCGACGCCGGCAAACTGTGCGCCGGTGGCGCCCAGCACGACGAGGCTCAGAACTGCGGTGAGGCGAAGTGTCAGCCGAGCCGTTGCCTGTCGAACCCCGTGCGTCGCTGCGTCGATCTCACCGCGCGCGTCGTGCAGCGCGGCCACGACCTCGCTGCGCAGTCGGTCGGCCCCGAGCGCGGAGACCGTCGTGTCCAACGACGCGACGCGGTCGGACAGCGTTCCGAAGGCCGGCCCGAGGGCCGACACGTCGAGGGTGAGGGTACGAGGTTTTGCAGCCGCCATCTCGGCCGCCTGTGCGGCCTTGAGCGTCCCCTGCATGTCCTGCCCGAGTCGGTCCACGTCGCGGCGGACTGCCTTGAGCGTGTCGAGCAACTCAATGACGGGGTCGGTTGAGTTCGCGCCGTCCATTGTCGGCAGGGTCCTACGAGTGCTCCGTCTCGGTGGGCGGAACAGGATCCTGTCTCATGGAGAAGATGTGCAGGCGGCCGAGAAGGTCGGTGACCCTTCGGAGGTCCACATCCGGAAGACCGTCGTTGTCGATGATCGAGACCAGCTGCTTGGCATTGGCAGGGCTGTCGTAGGCCCATCGGATCACAACAGCGCCGACGACCTTCGCCTCCCGTTCATCCCTGGCTTGGATTTCTGCCTCCACACGTGCGGTCTCAGCGGCAAGCGCCGTCAGCCTCTGTTCCGGGGTGCGCTTGATGCGCTTCGGCTTGGTCTCGGTCGTGTCCATGTTCGAAGCTCGCTTTTTGAGAGTTGCATTCGAGGGGCGGGCAAAGCTAGGGTTGAGTCCCGAAGGGCGCGGTTACGTCTCGGACTGCGTCCGACACCCGCGGTCCTCAGGGGCTGCGCCCCGCCGGACGGCTTCCCCCCAGTCCGGCGCTTAGGCGCCGGACGTCAGGGTTCCTCACCCTGAAACCGAGCCAGCGTCGGGCCGCTGGACCACGTATGTGCGCACAGGGCGCGGTGACGGGATGGCGCTGTACCGCTTCGAGCTGAAGGTGATCGGCCGCTCCGGCGGGCGTTCGGCCGTCGCCGCAGCCGCCTATCGCTCCGGCACCCGGATGGTCTGCGCCCGCCGCGGCCAAGTCTTCGACTACAGGCGGCGCAAGGGCGTCTCGTCGCGCGAACTCCTCGCTCCCCCAAGCGCACCGGCATGGGCTCGCACGGATCGCCAGAAGCTCTGGCAGATGGTGGAGGCGAGCGAACGCCGGGTCGACAGTAGGCTCGCGAAAGAGGCCGTACTCTCGTTGCCGCGCGAGCTGAGCGTCGAGGATCGCGTCCGGCTGGTCCGCGCGTTCGTCGAGCGGGAGATTGTCGCGCTCGGTCTTGTCGCGGACATCGCGCACCACGACGGACGGACGGGAAAAGACGATCCGGACGGCGGCAATCCGCACGCTCACGTGCTGATCTCGACTCGTCGCGTCGGTCCCGATGGGTTCGAAGGCAAGGAAAAAGCTCTCGACGCTCGAGACACCCTGTTGCATCTCCGTGAAGCGTGGGCTTCGCATCTGAACGAAGCGCTCGAGCGTGCCGGAGCGCCGACGCGGGTCAGCCACCTCTCGCTCGCGGCACAATGCGAGGACGCCAAGGCTGAGGCTGCCGATGCGCGCGCCAGCGGTGACACGGAGAAGGCGGACGAAGCCGACGCAGCGGTTTTCGTGCTTGATCGGAAGCCGGAGCCGAAGCTCGGGCGGGGACACCACCTCCGAACCCGCGCTGGCATTCAGACCGACCAAGGCGAGGCCGTAGACGCGCTCCGGATTGAGCGTGCCCGCCGACAAACGCTGACCGCGACCCTGCGCACGCTGCTCCGAAAGGCCGCGCAGTTTCGGTTGCAACTCGGCGACCGCCTGCGTCAAAGCTTGAGCGAAGGTGCCATGGCCTCGCTGCGGGATACCAACCTCGCGGTGTCGGTGGGTCGCTTGGCACGCGGCGAAGGGGAGCGCCTGACTCCCGATGAGCGCATCAAGGCACAGGAACGACAGCGCGCGTTGAGGCACGAACAAGCTGAGCGGCGCTTGGCTTTGGGAGATGGTGAGCAGGCCTCGGCACGTGAGCGCGACCTGCGTCGAGAGGAGATTGAGCGCCATCGTATCGAACAGGAGTTACTGAGGGTCCGCGCCGTGATGCGGCGAGATCGTGGACGTGGGATCGGCCGCTGAGCGGCCGATCCACGGGCCGGCGCGCTAGTCCCTGCCCCACCCATCGTTCCGAACCGGCTTGCGGGACTTGGGCTTGCGCTTCTGTTCGGCCTTCG
>NZ_JADPKA010000039.1 GCF_023073715.1 Bradyrhizobium sp. 164 | reverse complement strand
CCCCGGGCGAGATCAAATCGGAAAGGTGGGCGACATCGTCTCGGAATCCCCCGGGCGACTTCATATCGGTACACCCGGGCGACTTCGTCGGAATCCGCACATAGCCGCCACCGAACTGATTCGGCAGCTCCGCCCCAGACACAACAAGGAAGTTGTCCAGGATCTATTTTTAGCGGAGTAATGGGACGCCTCTGACCGGCTCTGCCGTAAGCGGCTCGTAACGGTGATCCCGTTCTTGCTTCCGGCTCAAGGCACGGCAGATTGACGCTTTCTGCCGATGAGCGGTCGAAGGTTTTGAGGGTGAGCGCGGCGACGATCGATCGCCTGCTGAGTGATGTAAAGATCGCAGCAGCCGGAGAACGCCGACAGCGGGCGGGCTTTTTGAGTGCCGTACGGCGGCAAGTCCCGGTGCGTACATTCAATGACTCGGGGTCACCTCCGCCGGGGTACTGTGAAGCGGATTTGGTCGCGCATGGAGGCATGTCCGTATCCGGCGCCTTCATTTAGACCCTAACAATGGTGAATATCGAAACGGGGTGGACAGAATACTTTCCGCTTGTCGTGCGTGAAGCAGCTCTTGTGGTCGAGACTCTTGAGTGCGTGCAGAACCTATTCACGACGACAGCGCGTTCATGAACGACACGGTCGTTTCGTGGTGCCGCTCTCACGATGTCAAAGTTACGATGACATGATCACCCTGCGCACGCTCGTGGAGAACACCCCTGATGCCGATCTGTTGCGCGAGATGATCGGCTTTGCGGCCGAACGCCTGATGGAGCTGGAAGTCGAAATCCAAACCGGGGCCGCCTATGGCGAGAAGCCCCCCGACCGTCTGGCCCGCCGCAATGGCTACCTCGGCCGGACCTGGGAGACCCGCGCCGGCGCAGTCGAACTACGCATCCCTAGCAGGCTGTTGAAAAAGGCGCTCGCCGCCGACCGTCGACCGTGATTCATTGGCTCCGATGGGATTCGGAGATGGTGCGTGCGCGGCGGCGACAATCGAACGGGCGAGCTGTTTAGCTACGTTGATCTTGAGGCGCGGGTGCGGCGTGATCATCCGCTGCGAGCGATCCGGACGATTGTGAACGAGGCGCTGTCGGCGCTGGAGTGCGAGTTTGCCGCGCTCTACTCGCCGATTGGGCGGCCGTCGATCCCGCCAGAGAAGCTGCTGCGGCCAATGCTGTTGCAGGCGTTTTATTCCATCCGCTCTGAGCGGCTTCTGATGGAGCGGCTGGACCTGCTGTTCCGCTGGTTCGTCGGAATCGGCATCGACGACGCAGCCTGGGATCATTCGGTGTTCTCGAAGAACCGCGACCGGCTGCTGGAAGGCAACATCGCGGCTAAGTTCCTGGCGGCGGTGCTGGCGCAGCCCAGGGTGAAGAAGCTTCTATCGAGCGATCACTTCTCGGTCGATGGCACGCTGATCGAGGCCTGGGCCTCGATGAAGAGCATCAGGCCGAAGGACGGCTCTGGCGAGCCGCCGGCGCAAGGCGGCGGCCGCAATGCTGAGGCGAACTTCCATGGCCAGAAACGCTCGAACGGCACCCATGCGTCGACCACCGATCCCGATGCCAGGCTCTACCGCAAGGGCAAAGGCAAGGAGACGAAGCTGTGCTTCATCGGGCACGGGTTGATGGAGAACCGCCACGGCCTGCTCGTCGACGCCTGCCTCACGCTGGCGGACGGGCATGGCGAACGGGCGGCCGCGCTGCACATGATCGAGCCTCGTGCCGACCGGCCGACAGCGATCACGCTTGGCGCCGACAAAGCCTACGATGCAGAAGACTTCGTCAATGAGTTGCGCTCGATGAACGTGACGCCGCATGTTGCACCGAACACCAGCGGCCGTAGCTCTGCGATTGACGGGCGTATGCCGTCAGCCAGCGCATCCGCAAGCGGATCGAGGAGGCATTCGGCTGGATCAAGACGGTCGCCGAGAAGACCAACTTCCGTGGCCGTGATCACGTCGCATGGGCCTTTACCTTCGCTGCTACCGCCTACAATCTGGTGCGACTGCCCAAGCTGATCGCGGAGACCGGCTGATGGCCAAGGTGCCCGGCTTCGCCAAGGCCTTTGCTGGCGCATCGTCGAGATGGACGTCTGGGACAACGACTTTCTCGACCTCGTCGAGCAGGCGCATCTCACCTTCCAGGGCAAGTCCGATGGCGAAATCGCCTTTGGGGCTCTCAGGGGCTTTCTGGACGTGCGCTACGGCACCCGAGACGGATCGGCCTGCGCCGAGTTCTCATGGGAGGGGCACGACGAGAATGATCCGTCCTGTGGTCGTGGATGGGCTATGATCGGCACTGCGGGCAGGCTCGTCGGCCACTTCTACATCCATAATGGCGACGATTCAGCCTTCGTTTGCGAACGCGGGTGAGTTCTTCAACAGCCTGCTAGGCGCAAGGCCTCCTACTTCCCGGGTTTCCTGGAGCCTCGGCGAATGGCCGAGAAGGCGCTTACCGCCGTGGTGCAGGAAGCCTATGTGCAGTGCGTCTCGAACCGTTCGGGGGGACGACCTGGTGCAAGCGATGGGCACGACCGGCATCTCGAAGACCGCGCTCTGGATCAGCGTCTTCAGGAATCCCTTTTCCGACCTCAACAACTCTTTGACTACACAGACATCGGTCAAAATCTTCTCACGGTCATCGCCGGTCCAAGCTCATCTACGAGCGGTGATCTTCGCAATCACCGAACTTACCATGACCGCTTCAGCCGCTCAGATTATGCAGAACCTCCCGCACTGTACCTTCAGGCTGCACGATCATCGCAAGCGAGATCGCCTTTATGCCAATTCAATCGTAACCGGTATGAGTTCCCACGTCCGCAGTGATCAGCGGGCGCGTGCGTAGCGGATCGGCATCCAGTATTGGCGCAGCGCCTCGACGGCCGCTGGAATATCGAGGTGGGCGTTGCGGAGAAAGTCCTCGGTCTCGCGGCCGCTTCGCGGCGGTCCGAGCAGCGGACGGCCTGATCGTCGCGACAGTGCAGCAGGACGGGTAGCAGCAGGCCGTGATTGACGTTGCTGGTGTCCGGCAACGGCGCCCACGCCGACAGCCTGAGCCGCATCGCGACATAGAAGCCCTGGCACCAGGGACGCGCATCGATATCGCCATTGGCTTGGCGCCGGTGCATCGGCGCGAACTGGCGAGGCGTGGTCGAAAGGGTCTGGCTGATCTCGTTATCATGCAGCGCGACGGCGGAAATCGCCGCGAACTCCGGGGTGCCGCCGTGGTTGAAAGCATCGGCATCGATGGCGAGCAGCGGGGAGATCCAGCCGAGCGGGCTCATCGACACCGGTCCGGTCACGATCGCGGCGACGTAGCCGTCGAGCGTGGGAATGCTGGTGGCGACAGGATGCCGATCAACGCGAGCCTGGAGCCATCGCTCGAGCTCCTCAAGTGGCATCGCGGCTGCCGCCATCGCCGACGCTGCTTTATGACGACGCGGGCTCATGCCGCGGCCTGTGCGGTGCGCTGGCGCGCCGCCTTCCAGTTCCCAGGCGAGCAGCTCGTGCAGCTGATGGCTTTTGGTTCGCCCGGACACGATGCGCTCCAGCACGTCGGCCAGGTAGGCCTGCGGATCGAGTTCATGGAGCTTTGCCGTGTTCACGAGCGACGCCAGGATCGCCCAGCTCTCGGCGCCGCCCTCGCTGCCGCTGAACAACGAGTTGCGTCTTCCCACGGCAATCGGGCGCATGGAACGCTCGACCGTATTGGAATCGACCTCGACGGGGCCGTCGCGGAGAAACAGCGTCAGGCCATCCCAGTGATTGAGCGCATAGTTGATCGCCTCTGCCAGCTTCGACTGGGAGAAGAGCTGGCCCACGATCTCGGTCAGTCGCGCCTTGAGCGCCGCCATCAACGCTGCGCTCCTGGTGCGGCGGGTGGCCAGCCGCTGCTCCGCACTCTTGCCGCGGATCTCCGCATCGATCGCATAGACCGCCCGCAGGCGCTCGATCACCTCGCGCGAACGGCGACTCCGTCGTTTTGAACACCTCGACGAATTTGCGTCTGGCATGGGCGAGACAAAAGGCGAGCTGGATCGCGCCGCCATGGTCGCAGGCGAGCGCCTTGTAGGCGGCATAACCGTCCACCTGCAGAATGCCGGAAAAATCCGTCAATTGTCCGGCGATCTCCTCGGTGCTGCGGCCGTCGGCGAACACGTAGGCGACCGCCGGCGGCGAAGGGCCTCCCCATGGCCGGTCATCCATAGCATGCGCTCAGAACTGGCAGATGCGAGTGCGATGTCGTCCGGGATCGAGCACCGGCATCGGAGTTTCGTCGCAGAACACGCGCGGGGAGGCCTGGATTGTGCGCAGCTGGAGCTCATAAGGCTCTTGAGCCACCAGGCCGCACGCTTCACCCAGCCGGCCAGCGTCGCCCGGTCGAGATGGATGCCCTGACTAGCCAGGATTTGCACCTGTCGGTACAGCGGCAGATACCAGGCGAACTTGGAGACCACCACGTGAGTCACGAGCGCGGTCGAGGCCATGCCGCTCTCGATCAGGCGCGGCAACGCCTTCACCTGGACCACGCCATCGGTGCAGCCGCGGCAGGCGTATTTTGGGGCGGATCGTCCGCAGCACGCGCAGGATCGCCGGGATCACGTCCAGCACCTCGCTGACGTCCTCGCCGATCTTGTGGAGCTGGCTCTGCCAGCACGGGCAGGCGGTCGCCTCCGGCTCCAGCACCTGCTCACAGCGCAGCAGGTGCTTGGGCACAGCGCGCCGATGTTGCGGCGCGCGAGTTGCTCGGCTACGAGCGTGGCAAGCGGCTCCGAGCTCTTCCCGAAGATCATCTCCTTGAGCGTCTGCATCGCCACGCGCAGCCTCTCGTTCTCGACGTCAAGCGCGCTTCGCTCACCACCGCCGACAGCGTGTGCACCGACTTGCGGAAATCGACCGGCTGTGTCGCCAGCACCACCTTGAGGTCAGACCGCAGCGCAATCAAGGATGTCCCGAAGCGCCGACAGCACCGTCGAAAGCGTCGCCAGCTCCACGCCCGGCTCAACCCGGATGCGCGCCCCACCCAGTTCGATCTCGATCACTCCGCAGGCCTTCGCCGGCGGCGCGGCGATCTCCAAAGGCCTCGTTTGTGCTGGCGAACTGCGCTCGGACTCGCCGGCCGTCTCGCCGTCGCTCTCGGCCCCAATTTGGATCGGCACGAAGCTCGACGCCTTGCCGGCTACCACCGCCGCAACCTGGCGTCGCCACACCGTGAGCAGCCCGCGGGAAACGCCATTGCGTCGCGCCACCTCGGAGATGTTCACACCTTCCTCAAAAATGCCTCACGCGTCATTTGTGGCCGAGCCTAGGATCGTCGACCACTTGCGAATCATCAAATCGCCGGCCGAGATCGACTGTATTCGCGAGGCTGCTGTGGTTGTGGAGGCGGGCGTTAAAGCGGGTCTTGAAAGAACCTCGGCTGGTATGACCGAACGCGATCTCGCAGGCATTGTGTTTGCTGAAATAATCCGGGCGGGAGGCGAGTCGCCTTTTTCTGGAGTGATTATCTCAGGGGATCGCGGCGACGTAATCCATGGTGGGTTTACCGATTGGCGACTAGCTGAAGGAGACCAGATCTATTTCGAGCCAACTGGCATTAAGCATAAGTATTCTGCTCGCATCATGCGGACTGCCATTGCCGGTAAACCTAGCGCGCGGCAGATAAGTACGGCGGAAGCGCTCATTCGTGTTCAAGATGACGGCTTCGCTATGATGAAGGCCGGAGCAATTGCGGCTGACATTCATGAGGCATTCCGGAAGCGTTATTGGTCTCGGGGCTTCGAAAGAGCTTCACGAACAAAACGGGTTACTCCCTCGGACTTAACTTTCGGCCATCTTCGGCCGAGCTCATTGGTTTCTGGAGCCTGGAATGGTGTTTCACATGGTGTTCATCGCGAACGGTATCGCCTTGAGCGAAATGATACTGATCACAGAAAAGGGTGCTGAGAGAATCACCAAGTTGGAGCGTAAGCTCTTTTGGAACACATGAAAAACTAGCGTACTTGCTCGGTCAAGCTCTGAGGTTGATGGGGGCTGGATCACTTGCTAGCGCGACACAGGGCGAAGCTCGGCGGTCGGTGCGTTCGAGCTTTTTCAGGGGGGCTTTGGACCATCGATCGCTAATGCGGTCGGACCAATGGTTGCAGCGAGCTGGCGCCCTCTCTGCGTCACGGGAATTGTCTGCGCCTTCTTCCCGATCCCGCTGTGGGCCTGGACCCCGGCTGTTTTGAAGCCTTCGGAGCAAGCGCCACTGACGGTGCTGGCTTCCCAATCGCTGCTCGAACGCGCCCTACACCTTTAAAGCAGCAGGTTGGTATGGCGCCGAGAGCCTCACGATGGCGGCAATCGTGTAGCCATCGAAGGGCCCGCCGACGCCAGTTATGTCCGTCCGGCCGCGGTCGAAATGGTTGCGCAACCCCCCGGACCTGCTGAGCACGAGACGTTTGCGCCTATCCTCTACTTGATGCAGCGATTTCGATTCGGTGCTCGGACTGCACAACACAGTTCGCAGGGTCTATCCTCCTCCGTGTTTACTAATGACCTGCGCGAAGCCGAAATGTTCTCTTCGGCGCGTTAATCTGATAGCGGCATTGCTAACACAATATCGGCCCGGTGCGGAAATCGGCGGAGAGAGGATGCTTCACTTTCCGAACGCCGCCACAGACTTCGCAGACTCGATATCATGGGGAAGAGTAGATGCCGAATCGCCGGCTTTGTCGACCTCGAAGTTCGTCACCGGCCTCAACCTCCAGTCGACCAAC
Source organism: Bradyrhizobium sp. 164 (assembly GCF_023073715.1). Lineage (GTDB taxonomy): Bacteria > Pseudomonadota > Alphaproteobacteria > Rhizobiales > Xanthobacteraceae > Bradyrhizobium. Next base: position 5,495 of record NZ_JADPKA010000039.1, on the reverse strand, counting down.
CACTTCTTGAGCTTGGACGCAGTGACCGCCGTCTTGCTTGCTGCCGTTCGGCGATTTCGTAACACTTGCCCTGCCGGCAACGCCGGAAACGATAGGTTTCATAGCTTCAAATCCGAAATCCCTACGTTGGCTCCTCATCTAGCCGAAATAATGCGCGGCAGACGATAAATGCGAGGCCATTCAGCTCCGTATTCGCGAGATGAAAGGATCGCTGAGCAAAGAGATTTGAGTTTTGGACGAAGGGGCATGCAACCGACAAGGCAATTGCCCTTGGACTTTCGGGAGAGACACCTGATCGTATTGATCCAGACGAGGCGAACCGGCTTTTCGAACGAATTCGTAAAGATCGTTGGATTGAGCTCAGGAGCGGTCGCAGAATTGGGTTCGACCTAGATCAAGACGACGACGTTGGCATCGAAGCGCTCCGGGCTCAAGAGGCGCATGTGTTCGTGCTCGGGATGGCTGGGGTCGCTGATGGCGGCGAGGTATTCGGCATAGCCGGGCGCACCGCCGACGTCTTCCGGAGGACAACGACCGGCGGCCTCGAGCAGGAAGGGAAGCCCCTTCGTCGTGGTGTTCTCGAACCATTTTTCGAGCTTGATCACATGGTCCCAGCTGTCGCCGAAGTCATAGAGATAGTGGATCGTGTTGGCGCCGGTCTCGCGAACGATATCGCAAAGCCGCGCTTTGCGGGCATCCATGGGCTGGTGGCCGTAATCGTTGTGGGGATCAGGAATCCCCAACGGACCTCACCAGCGAAGAACTCGAAGAGGTGACTGTTCGTCCAGCCGAATGCCTCCTGAAGCGTCAGATGCAACCGATCAAGGCGCAGGGTGACGGGTACGACAAGGCGACGCATTACCTCCGGCTTCACACCTTGAGGGTCACCTTGATCCGGACCGCGGTCGTGTTCAGGCTCATGCCGCCAGCCTCGGATTGTGTGTATGCATCGTATAGGTCGACGCCCAGGGAAGCAGTTCGTCCAGTCGCGCCGCAGGCCAACCATTGATGAGCTTGGAGAGAACGTCAGCGAGCCAGTGCTCTGCACTGACGCCATTGAGCTTACAGGTCTCAATGAGCGAAGCCAGCAATGCCCAATTCTCGGCACCTCCGTCGCAACCGGCAAAAAGGGAGTTCTTGGCATTGAGCTTGATCGGCCGCATCGCTCGCTCGACCGCATTGGTGTCCATCTCGATGCGCCCGTCATCAAGGTAGAACGTCCGGCCGTCCCAATGACGCAGCGCGTAACGCAGGGCCTTCGCCGTCTCGCCCTTCTGCGCTAGGTGAGCAAGCTTGGCCTCAAACCACTGCTTCAAGGCTGCAGCCAGAGGTCGGGCATGCGCTTGTCGGCCAGCACGGCGCTCGGCATCTGATCGGCCGCGGAGTACTTTCTCGACCGCGTAAAGCTGGGCGATGCGCTCAAGAGCCTCGCGGGCAACCGGAGCTGGCGCCGGCGCAGCCTCGCGCTCGATCTTCACAAACTGGCGCCGCAGATGCGACCAGCAGAAGGCGAGCGTCCCGGACAAGGCGTCCGCACGCGTCTCTCGGGTCATGGTCTTGTAAGCCTGATAGCCGTCGCAGTGGATGATGCCGCGATAGCCCTCAAGCAGCTGCAAGCCATGAACGGCGCCGCGGCCCGGTGCATAGGCGTAGACCACGCCAGGTGGGTCAGGTCCGGCCCAGGGCCTGTCATCGCGTGACAGCGCCCAAAAGTAGCCGGTTTTGGTCCTGCCGCGCCCCGGATCCAACACCGGTGCGGGGGTCTCATCGACACAGAGCTTCGAGGAGGCGAGCAGAAGCTGGCGCAGACGATGCCACAAGGGCTTCAATTCCTGGGCGGCATAGCCGACCCAGAAGGCGAGCGTGGAACGGTCGATGGCGATACCGTGCGTCGCCAGCATCTGCGCCTGTCGGTAAAGCGGCAAATGCCAATGATACTTGGCGTCGATCACATGCGCGACCAGTCGCTCGGTAGGCAATCCTCCCCTGAGCAGTCGCTCGGGCGCGGCGTGCTGGAGGACGACGCCATGACAGGCGCGGCAGGCCAGCTTGGGCCGGCGGGTGACGATGACGCGATACTGCGCCGGCACGAGGTCCAGCCTCTGGCTCTCATCGTGGCCGATCTCAAAGAGATCGCCTTTGCAGGACGGACAGCAGGTTGCAGCGGGCATCAGGGTCTCGACGACGCGCGGCAAAGGCTCCGGAAGCTGACCACGGTTGGTTCTACGCTCCGCCGATCTCTTCTCGGAGGTTCTGGGATTGACGCGATCCTCAGCTGCTTCGAGAGCCGCGACGGCCTGATCGATATCCTCCAGAACAAGCTGCAGCTGATCAGCGTCAAGCTTTTCCGAGGATCGACCGAACTGCGCATCTTTTGCAAGCTTGAGCAACCGCTCGAGCCTGGCGCAGCGATCCAGCAGAGCCGCGGCAAAGGCACGCAATTCGGCGGGATCGCTCGGCGGCTCATCGGGCAAATCACTCATTGGCCCGAGTCTGCCATGCTTCGCGTCACGATGCAGCGAAGATTTTATGCACTACGCAAGTGCTTTCGGCTGCTGCATTCGAGGTGCGTGCATCCGTGTCCAATCCGTCCCGGCCAGAAGCGCCGATAGCTGCGCGGCGTTCATCCGCATCAGACCGTCAACAACCGGCGGCCATTTGAAGCCGCTGCCATCGAGCCGCTTCCAGTACATCACAAGGCCGCTGCCGTCCCAGACGACAATCTTCACCCGATCGGCGCGCTTCGCACGGAACACCACCGCCACGCCTCATCGGGTCATGGCCCAGCGTCTCCTTCGCCAGCAGCGCCAAGCCTTCCGCTCCCTTCCTGAAGTCGACAGGTTGCGTCGCCACGTAGATCATGAGGCTCGCGGGTGGCGTCAGCATGAACGTATCCGCCGGAGCGCAATGAACACATCGCTCAATACAGCAAGGCCAGGCGCCCCGCGCACCTCCACGCGCGCGCCCTGGAACTCAACCGTCGCAACGGTGGCTTCCGGCGACCCGGAGGGGTCTGCGGCCGCAGGCAACGCCGATTCCGACATCACCGGCACGAACGACAGCGTGTCCGCCGACGCCGGCAATACCAACTGGCCCAAACGCGCCCGGCGCCGCCAGTCATGCACCTGCTGGGGCCGGCAGCCATGGCGACGGGCGACGTCTGTGACAACCGACCCCGGCTCGAGGCTTTCCGCAGCAATCTGCGCTTTCAAATCATCCGGCCAGCGCTTGCGACCTGCGCCTGCGAACACTTCAACACGCGGTGACAACGGTCGTCTTATGTCGCCAGAATGGTCGTCCATTGTGAGCACCCTTCCAGAAGATGACTCTTCTAACGGTGCTCTCAAGACTCCGCACAAACAATCCAAAGGGCCTCGGCGCTACGCTTACAATCGATGTGTTGGTTAAGGAGAAACAACGTTCAGGGATTGTTGCTTCGTTGTATGGAAATTTCATCCAGTGCCAAACCGTCGAACGCTTATCCAAAATCGATTCAAACGTCGAGAATGCTCCAGTGATCAGTGCGGGCCGCTCTGTGATGACTTGGATTGCGCGAGCCTAGTTCGCAAGGGTACCAAATAGACACTCACGAGCATTCACTTCTGGCGCCCAACAGACGAGAGGTCGTGCCTTGTACTGCTCGTGGATCGGCGGGGCACGGATCCGAGGTTCCAGTGTACGACGAATGCAGCTGCCGAGTTCAGGATGGCGCCGTAACATCTCCTTGAAGAGTCACACGTGCCGCACACCGGAAGCCGTCCTCAGCACATACGCACGTCGATTTGCAGCTTTTGTGCGACAATACGCGGCTGTCTGCAGCCATTATTCGCAGTCTGTTGCTAACTTCTTCGTCTGCAGACAAGGAACCTGAGATGACTAATGCGAACCCCCCCTTTCCCGCAGAGTGGTCCATAAAGTCGCTTATCGATAAAGATCCGTTCCCAGCTTACGAAGAGTTGCGCAAGGGGGGGCCGCTCTTTTGGGACTCCGGTTTCAAATGCTGGGTAGTGTTGAGTTACGACCTCTGCAGGACAGTAGAATTCGACGAAGGCACATATCGGGCTCTCCCGCCCATGGATGAGCCTCCTGTATCGTTCGAGATAAAGGGCGATCCCGGCAGGACGGCTGTTTCCGTCTTGACGGGAGAAGAGCATGCGCGAATGCGCCGGTTCTATCTCAAGTTCCTCAACACTTCGCTGATGCCGGAGTACCGGGCCGAGCATGTTCTGCCCGTCATCAACCACATCATCGACCGCTTTGCTGAAGAAGGAAGTGCCGAACTGGGTTCCCAATTCGCCGACGAGGTGACGGTTCGAGTCATGGCATCGCTCTTCGGACTTCCGTGGAAGGATGACGCGCTCATGGCAGACATGTCCCGATATAACGACGATATTATCGCGAGTTTCACCATGAGGTTCGCCGACGACGAAGCGAACGGGCCGGCGTTGCGCGCATCCGCCGAACTCAACAAAATTCTCTTGCCACTGATCCTCGGGCGGAAGCGCGCGAGGGGAAGCGATTTCATCAGCCAGATTTGGACCCGTGCCGAGGAGGAATTCCGTGACACGGATGTCGACCACATTATTGGGATCGTGAGAGACATTGCGCTCGGCGCTGGAGACACGACAAAGAATGCCATAGCCAATCTGATCTATATGTTCCTGTCCGATCGCGCTGTGCGCGAAATCGTGACGAAGGATCAGGAGGGTCCTCTTAACGTGCTTGTCGAAGAAACGTTGCGACTCGTGGGGCCGCTCCCGTGGCGATTCAGAAAGGCTAACAGGGACGTGTCTCTCGCGGGCGTAACGGTGAAGAAGGACGACAAGCTTTGCCTACTGCACGCCGCAGCGGGGCGAGATCCCGATCACTATTCTTGTCCTCACATGCTCGACTTGAACCGCAAGCGCCCCACCGATCACCTGCAATTTAGCGTTGGCTCGCGAATCTGCCCGGGCATGCACTTGGCGAGACTTCTTATGCGAGAGAGTGTTAAGGCACTAATCGCTCGCTTTCCGAATCTCCGTCTAGATCCGGCGAAGGAGCCGCCGTCCTTCCGTGGCTTATCCCCGCGTTCCTTCCGGCCATTGCAGGTGCGCTTCTAAGGGGTTATCCACCATGAAAGTGCGGGTTTACGACCATGGCAGCAAGCTGACCGAACTGGATGATGTTTCCTCGAAATACTTATGATTCGGGATTCGGGTTTTGATCTACAGCGCAATGCAGTGGGACGAAAAACGAAGTGGTCCGTGAAGAGCGGCTAAGCGATTGAGCTAGGATCACATTTGTCTTTGTGGACTGTTTTGCGATTGCAGGGTTTAGATGCTTGGGGCATCGGAACTTGCAGTTTCATTTTCAGGATTCCGTCGAATCGCCAGGCATGATTCCGTCTTCGCATGAGCGACTGCTTCGCAGGCATGGCGTCGAAGCCGACAAGTCGATGCTCTCGCGCTTCTTTGCCGGTGAGGGCATCAGCTTCAAAAAAAAACCGTGCACGC
>NZ_JADPKA010000052.1 GCF_023073715.1 Bradyrhizobium sp. 164 | reverse complement strand
GCCGAGCCGTCATCGACCACATAGACCTGCAATCGCCCTGGGTAGTCCTGGCTTGCGAGAGACTTCAGGCAGGCGGCCAGCGTGCGCGGGTCCTCGTTGAAGCAGGGCACGATGACATCCACGCTGGGCAGAGCACCGGTGTCGACCGGGTCGTACGGCGGCAGTGAGGCGTCGGTTCGCAGCGCATAAAGCGCCTGCGCGCTCTTATGAACGCTGGAGAGCAACGCGTAGGAGGCAACAGCAACGGTGCTGATGGTGGCAAGCAGGCTCATGGGAATTGATCTATTCAGTGAGTTTGAGGAATCGACCGGATTGCAAATCCACGGTCATGCAGTGCTGGAATGAGCTGGGCGAGCGCCGTCACAGTCTGGTCGCGCCGACCAGAGTGAGGGCAGCGTTCCAACTCGTCGGGAGGGCACCCGTCGTGCAGGAGCACGATGGCCCCCGGCCGGACCGAGGCCAGCACCGCGGCAACAATCGCCTCGGCGCCAGGACGAGACCAGTCTTGCGGGTCGACTGACCAGTGCAGGGCTGCCAGTTCGGCCTTCGCCGACGCGGCGAGGGCCTCCTTGGTCCAAGTCCCATACGGCGCACGCATGTGCCGCACAGAGGCTCGGGGGCAGGCCATTCCGATCATCTTGTTCGTCGTGAGGATCTCGTATTTCACCTCATCCGGCATGCATTTGGATAAATCCGGGTGCGTCATTGTGTGGTTTGCGATTTCGTGCCCTTCTGCAATGATGCGCTGGATCAGCTCCGGCTGACCCGCTGCATATGCACCGATCACGCAGAAGGTGGCGGGGGCCCGATGCTGCGCCAGCACATCCAGGATGGCCGGCGTGCAATGCGGGTTGGGCCCATCATCAAATGTCAGATAGACGCAGTGCTCTCCGTCGGAGTAGTCGCTCCGCGCTTCAGTCTCGTCGTCTGCGGACGTCACAGTTCCGGCCCGTTTCGTTCAATCATCTCACCGGCCGGCCATTCGCTCATTGGCCTCGCAATCGGCAGAACGAGGACGACCACGTCCTCCACGCGCGTCGGAGGCACAGTGAGATAGATATCCGAACGAGTGGACCGGACACTGAGCCCTGGCAAAACAGTCGCCAATCCCTGTCGCCCGAGCAGCCGGGTAATATGTTTCTGCAGGGCGGATCGGACCGTGCCAAAGCCGAATGGCACCCCAAGATCTCGCAATACCGGATACATCACGCGGATAGAGTGGCTGATGCCGAGCCCCTCGAGATCCGGGCGTACCCCGTACAATCCGAGTTCAGCCACAAGCAGATCGACCTCACCAACTTTTATGAAGCGGCGCAGTGCGCCGATGTGAATCGCGACGCCACGATCATCATAGCCGATTGCCCGAATCTCAGGCCTTGCGCCGGCCCAGCTTCGATGATCTTCAAAGGGCTTCGCATTGAATGCCCCGGTCGGACCATAGGTCTTCCGGAAGAAGTCGGACAATTCAATATGGTCAGCAAGTTGAAGCTCATTCTCCCAGCACAGCCTCCAACGAACTGGAGGGCGCGCCGAAACACCTCGTCTGGATTCGGGCGCGATCATTTTCATAGAGAGAAATTCCTATTCATTATCTGGCTCCTGACGCAGGCCAGCAGTTCGCTACGCTGGAAAGGCTTGCTCAAGAACTGGAGTCCAGCTTGCAGAACTCGCCTCATATCCTCTTCGGAGTTGTCTGTGAGCAGAACGGTGGGAAGCGCGCCTCCGGATGCAGCAAGATGATGGAAAAGCTCAAAGCCACTCATCCCGCTCGACTGCATGTCCGCGATCAAGCACGACGTGATCAAACGGCGGCCCGATTTTAAGAACTCGTCTGCGCTCTCGAAGGGTTCGGGTACGTAACCCGCGGAAAACACCATATCTGTCAGAGCTTCACGCACTGACCGATCTGCATTCACAATGGATACGACGTCGAGCGTGTGCGCAACTCGCATCAGATTCGCCAGGGACGCCTTCGCTTGCATGTTCCGCACGATTTCTCCGCAGCAAGGACGCAATCGGATGCGACCAAAACACATTTGGCACCCGCAACCGAAGGGGTCCAACTGGAGGGAAATCTACGGCCAGGTTGAGCGTTCGCTCAATTCTACGGCGGTACACGGCCGGTATAGAATGGGTTGGCGAAGCCATACGATGGTTTGCTCGTCCTATACGCCCACGCACATCTGCGGATCCCCACCGTGCTAGCTCGCCGAGATATGACTTGCGCAACACGCGCGAAACTGCGACCGCACGGTCCAGATGTCTTGATCGATCCCTGGCGCTGGGCTGAGACGCGCTACGATTTGTAACCATTCTGATAGATCTGACATCTCGCTAAACTATCCTTTGCTATCCCTCATTCGGTACAAATGGTAAAATCGATTGTATCGATAGAACACATTCATACGGTGGATCACTCAAGATTATGCGTTTCAAGGGACTCGATCTGAATCTCCTCGTCGCGTTCGACGCCCTGGTGACGCAAGGCAATCTCACTGCGGCGGCAAGAAGCATCAACCTCAGTCAACCTGCCATGAGTGCTGCCGTCGCGCGGCTTCGCACTTACTTTCGCGATGAGCTATTCACGATGAGGGGCCGGAAGCTTGTCCCAACGCCGCGGGCTCAAGCGCTCGCAGTCCCGATTCGCGAGGCTCTCGCTCACATTCAGCTCTCCATCATTTCTCCGGACGGCTTCACTCCGTCTCAATCGAATCGGCGATTCAGGATCATCCTGTCCGACTTCATGACTGTCGTGTTTCTTCGACGAATCGTGGACCGCGTCGCGCGGGAAGCTCCGACAATCAATTTCGAGTTGCTGCCGCCCGTAGAGGAACCCGATGAACTTCTCCGGCGCGGTGAAGTCGATTTCCTCATGTACCCGGAGATGTTCATGTCGAGTGCGCATCCCAAGGCGGCACTGTTCGAGGACACTTTCGTTTGCGTGGGCTGCCCGATGAACAAGCAGCTGGCGCCGCGACTTACGTTCGAGAAGTACATGTCGATCGGGCACGTGGAAGCCCAGTTCGGGCGCTCCCTGAGGCCCTCCTTCCACGAATGGCTCTTGCTCGAGCATGGTTTCAAGATACGCACTGAGGTCGCTGTGCAGGGTTTTGGTATGATTCCGCCTATGTTATTGGGCACCAACCGTATAGCGAGCATGCCCTCAAGATTGGTCAGCCATTTCGCAAACACGATGCCCCTGCGGGTCATCGAACCTCCGCTGCGACTTCTCACATTCACCGAGGCCGTCCAATGGCCGGCCATTCATAATACTGATCCCGCAAGCATTTGGATGCGCAATATGTTCTTGCAAGAGGCATCCATGATGGTCTCTCCGTCCGAGACCAACCAATGTCACGGCCCGTTCTAGGATTGTTCGGCCGTTTGCGACCTACTCTTCGTTAACCAGATCTACGCCAGGCTCGAAGCACCGGTCCTCGCTGGTGTTCGGATTGGCGCGCTTGAGCGTAGTTTGATCGGGTCGGCGGCGCTATTGATCTCGCGCTGGCGTGACGATCTTGCGCGTCATACAGCTCGTTCGGCGGCGCTCCGCAATGACTTTCCGCTGATCCGACGGGCTGCGTCGCGCTGTTCTACATGAGCTGAGCTCAGAGCTCGCGAAATGATCCGGCCAGTCAGGTGAACGAGATCCGGCCTCGGCACTAAAATCCCTTGAATCGTACACCGCGTCAGGTTGTAGACCAAGACCTGCGATCGACGCTGCAAACGTGGACACTGCTAGCGCACCCGCACCGCTCTTCGCCTGCCGTTGGGCATTCTCCTTGCCGCACTGTCCCGGCGATCGCAGCAGTAATGCCGAAGCTCGTCAGTAGCTAAACGCCTCTTGGCGGGCCGCCCCACAGGGTCGATGCCGGCTCGTTCGCGTCGAACCAACTTGTTCTGCCGAACGCCAACGCTGTCCACAGTCGCGTCCGGAAAGCGCAACGCGAGCTGGCGTAACTCGGGAGAGCGGAACCTGCAAGTGAGAGGTCTGCGCAAGGTTGGCATGGAGGTTGAGACACGTCATCTCAACGGCTTGTCTTACTCTTATACTCGATCCCGCATGACGGAGCGCAACCGCAAACTCGCTGGCCGCAGGATCAACCTGGATCCACCCGCCGTGAGCTCGCGGCATTGTCCCGCTGCGCGCGTGCTTGGGGGATGAGTGTTTATGATGAGAGGACGGCAACTGTGCCAATGTCCGGCGCACGGAAGGGCTCGTCGCTCCCATTCGCCAAGCCCTGCTCCACCTACAGCTTTTGCTCGTTTCGGGCGACATGGTCAATCCAGCCACATCGGATCGTGGGTGCAGGGTCATCCTTTCGGATCTCGCGACAGTCGTGTTCTTTTCGAAAGTGTCGTGGCGCGTGGCGCGCGGGATGCCGCCGTCGTTAGCCCCGAGTTGCGGCCCCTCACCGCTGTCCCCGAGGAGCTACTTCGGTGCGGTAACATGATTTGCCTATCTTACCCAAAGCATCTATGTCCAGCGCTCGCAGACCAAAGCGATACTGTTCGAGGATGAAAGTGAGTGAGCTTCTGGACGAGCAAGCCATTACCCGCGACAGCTGGACTGTGCTGCCCAACACTGATCCGGCTCACGTTTGGATATGCGAGTTATTGCTGTAGGAGCTATGGCACGTCATTGTTTTCCCGGCGCGGCCGCGCGGCGCCGGGGGCCTGTTGACCTGTTTTGAGCGCCTCCAGGTCCAACGGATACGGAGCGATCCTTCAAGGCTCGGTCCTCAATCGCGAGTAACGTTTCGCCAGCCGCGCGAGGTGCGCTTGCGTTGAGATACATGCCGGGAATGGTTTTGCGGCCCGCCTTCTCTCATTCTACCGACGCTTTGGGTCGCGGACTTGCGCCGTTGAAGAGCAGCCATCATTTTGTGGCATTCCAAAACCCGATGTTGCCATGCGCGAACAACGCCTTCGCGCCGGCAAAGCCATCTCAACAGGACTAGCATCGTGTCGAAAATGCTGTTAGGCGCCGAGCGGGCGGCCGCGTCACGATGTGGCGGTAAGACTGATCTGCGATGATTGACCAATCAACGCCGGCTCGACGATAGACATCAAAGCAAGGATTCGACCGAAAGAGGCCCATCTGATCAGATCAGTACTGTGTCTGGGCCGCCGTTCGTGAAGCCGTGTCTCAAGAGCAAGCGGGGCTGCATGTATCTGCTTTCGCTTCGCCTGGCGATCAGACAGCAGATGGCCCACTGCTGCGGCAGCATCCAGCGGAAATTGCACAGTTTCGGTTAGGGCAGTGTTGGACAAAAGGGAAGCAAACGCCGTGTTGCACAACGGCACCACACGAACGTCCTGTCACATTCTTTCGCGCACGTCGCCGCTCCGTCTCCTTTTTGCCCCACCACAGCCAAACGGCTTCGTCACGTGCGGCGCCGGTGCGACAATCAAAGGAGCTTACTCTTGGATAAGCCGAGCGGAGTCTACGATCCGGAGGATCTCGCGAGCTTGGGAAACCTTTTTGATCGAGCAATCGCGTCTTTACCGACATGCATGCGAACCAGCGAGAATCGCGTGGCGATCGCCAGACTTGTGATGCAACGCGCAGCGAGGGACGAATTGGCGTCGCTGGCGAACTTGATGCTTGCACTTGTCTCGGCCGCTTGATCAACAGCATGCGCTCAGTCCTCCCGGGGGTTCGCAGCAAGAGACCATCATCTAGATCATTGAAATAACTTGATTCTCACGTGACGTCAGGTTGTAGGCTTGCAAATTGAGGACCATGACAAACGCCACACCACGACGGCGCCGATGGCGCATTGGAGAACTTGCAGAGGCGACCGGCGTAACGGTACGCACTCTGCATCACTACGAACATACCGGGTTGTTGACGGTCTCGGAACGTACCGATGGCGGTCACCGCATGTACGATCGAGAAAGCCTACAACGCGTCTCTCAGATTCGCGCGCTACGTGAGCTCGGCTTCTCGCTTCCTGAGATCCGCAAAGCCATCGAGGGGCGGACATCTCTCACGGACCTATTGCGCAACCATCTGGAGCGAATCGAAGTTCAAGTCGCGCGGGCGACACTATTACGGGATCGATTGCGCAATATGACGACGCAAGGTGAGACAGAAGTCAGTGTCGACGAGCTGCCGGCCACGTTAGATGCAATGTCGCGGATTGAGGAGCGTACCCCCTCGGCCATCTGCACGTGCGCCTCTAACGCTAGCCGCGAAGATCGGTGGCGGAAGATTCGGGACGAGCTACGTAGCTGCATGGATCGGGGCGAGCCTCCATGCAGTGAGCGGGCAAATGCGGTCGCGCGTCAGGCCCGTTCGCTGCTGACTGAGATCGCAGGAGTTGACTCGACTGTCTCGATGATACTTAAGGTGCTGACGCGATTGACCGAACCACACAATCTCGCCGGCTGGGATGCGAGCCTCATGCGATACCTGGATCTCGCCCTCGCCGCGCTGGAGGACCAGCTGGGAAAGAGTTGACGCACGCGGTTGCCCGCGACTCGGTTATTGCAATGTCTCTAAACCCAATGAAGTGATGCTGATCCTTGTCTGACTGAGGATCGTTGGCCCGTAGCAATTCGCCTGCGAATCTGCGTTGTCGGCACTCTTTGGGGTTCTTCGCACTGTGGATTTTGGCAATCAACCTCGACGAGCACCCTTCGAAGTACTTGATTCGCACGTAGCGTCACATTGTACCTTCTAAAAGCATCGACGCAGCGGCGGGGCGACCGAGAGCGCCGGCTAGGCCGACGGAGACTCCAATGATCGGCATCACTTTCGGAAATTCCCGGTGAGAGCGCTGGGCGAGAACAAGTCGGTAGATGATCGTCTTTGGCCATTGCTGGCGACTGCGCAAACGGCACGCTCTTTACCTTTATGCCGGCCTCGACGACGAATGCTGCAGGGGCAGCCGCTGTCGCCAAGCTCAAGGGTACGAGCCTATCTAACGCAGGTTGCACGCTCTAGATGCCGCAGTTCAAGCATGGGCAGGCTCGGTCAAACGGACGGGCACTCGATGCCGCGCGGGTCGCTGCGGTCCTACTTCGGGCTCAATCGACACGGCCATTGCCACGGTTCGATTCGACTCGAAGGGAGACAATGCCGCTTCTGGGTTCATCGTTTACCGCTGGCGCGACAATACCATCGAAGCGGTCGCGCAGACCTGACCGCCCGCACCAACACCGCACGGAACGTTCGAATGATGAACCATCCTCGACATAGCGATTACGCGCTGCTCACGTGCGTCGCAGTCGCCGCAGTCGCAGCATTTCTCGCCCTCGCGGCAATGCTATCAAAGCTGTCGTGCACGCCCGAAGAGTACGTTCCCATTCGCCTGGTGCCACTAGAGTGAGCATCACTTCCACATTCGTAAGGCCGACGAACATCGGTGACTTCTTCCAGCTAGTGAAACTGATGCGTACCTCGCTCTCGGGAGTGAGCTGCCAGGACCTCTTTAGGAGGAACGTAGCTTGTGGCAAGATGTCGGTCTTGCGCAGTCTGTCTGCGGATTACGCGAGTTCAAGCCAAGCGTTAGCAGCGCTGTTCGGCCGAGTGGACGTGGCGTTGCCTCCCCTCGTGAAACAGGTATTCGCTGGAATAACGCCGCGCGCCGCCTGATCCGTGCTGATCGCTGCCGGATTTTGAGACGGGCTCTGATCCGGTGCTGCGCTTAGATCTGAGCCCGCCTATGGCACCCCACCCCTCACATTCATGCACACCTTGCGCTTCCCGGCTCCGAACACAGCGCGCGCATCACATAGGCTCGATGAAGGCCGTCAACTGCTCTCGTCGACAAAAGGGAGAACACCAAATTGGATGCAAAACTGCAAACTATGCTTTCCTCGCTCTCGCCGGTGGCTCGCGAATTGGATGCTCTGCCATCCGGGCGACCCACTCTGGATAATACTTGCGTGAAACTGAACACGAATGAGAACCCATTTCCTTTGCCAGCCATCGTGATGCGAAGCGCAATTGCAGCTCTTGAGGCGCAATACCGCTATCCAGAAGACGACAATGTCAGCTTGAGACAAGCGGCCGCAGCGGCCTATGGAATTGCCACTGATCGCGTGATGGCTGGCAATGGATCGTCTGAACTCCTCAGTCTCATTTACAGAGCCTTTCTTTCTCCGGGCGACGGCATCGCAATGATGTCGCCCGGCTTCTCATTCAATCGCAAGCTTGCCATGTTGCAAGGGGCCCGGTTCATTGAAATTCCCTGGTCTGAACCCGACTGCTTGCCGATGGACGAGCTGCTTTTCGGTCCGGCTAAACATGCCAAGTTCATTCTGCTGGCCAATCCGAACAATCCGACCGGAAGCTTTGTTCCGCTCGCTGAGATCGAGCGCCTCGTTATACGATCTGACCGATTGATCGTACTGGACGAAGCTTACGTCGATTTCGCACCTGAGGACGGCCTACGCCTCGTTGAGCGCCATTCGAATCTTCTGGTCCTGCGCACGTTTTCCAAGAGTTATTCCGCCGCTGGCATTCGCGTCGGCTTCGGTTTCGGCCATCCCGAGCTGATTGGGCGGCTTCGCAACATCCAGAATGTTTTCAACATGAATGTGGTCGCTCATGCCGTAGGCATGAGCGTCCTTGCGCATCGCGACGCCTACGAGGAGAACCATCGCCACGTAAGGCTTGAGCGTCAGCGCGTAGCGGCCGCGCTCTCGGAATTTGGGTTCTCCGTAACGCCTTCCCACGCGAACTTCCTCCTCGCCCGTGTGCCGGTAGGCCAGGGTGGCAGGTGGTGGCAGGCGGCGTTGCAAGACCAGAGCGTCCTCGTTGCCTTCTTTCCGGATGCCGGCCTGCAAGAGTGCATTCGGGTTAGCATCGGTACAACGCGCCAGATGGATGCGTTTCTTGCGGCTGTCGGCAGCATTCTTAAGAAAGTGGGATGCCGTGGCTAGTGACCCCTTCCACTCAGGTCACAGATCCCCGTTCGTCATCGATCCGGCCCCACACATGATGAAGCTTCGCGACGCAGCCGGAGTCAGTTTTTGTCCGATCGGCGCATTGCGAGCTGTTGAGAACGGCTTCGCAGCATATGCACCGCAGTGCCAGCGAGCGCCTCTTCCAAAACCCGGAGGACTTCGGTCCTCTCTATAGGAGATAACTGAGTGAGAAACGTTCTTCCCTCAAACCTGACCTGCGGCATCTTTGATCATCTTGACGAGGACGGCCCCGATATCGCCCGGCAATACGCGGACCGCCTCGCGCTGGCGGAGGCCTACGACCAGCTCGGTTTCTATGCCTATCATCTGGCGGAGCATCATTGCACCCCCCATGGACGCGGTCCATCGCCGAACTTGTTTCTGTCAAGCGTCATACAACGCACACGGCGACTTCGCGTTGGTCCATTGGTCATGCTGCTCAACCTCTACCACCCGTTGCGGGCATTCGAGGAGATCTGCATGTTGGATCACCTGAGCAGCGGCAGGGTCGAGGTCGGTCTTGGTCGCGGCTCCCTACCGATCGAACTGAGTTATTTTGGGGTTGGAGCCGATGTTGCCTCAAGCCGTTACGAGGAAGCTTCCCAAATCTTCGTTAACGCGATGAATGGCGGCCCGCTCTCGTACGAAGGGCAACATTTTGCGCTGAGCGACGTTCCTTTGACGCTTTCACCTCACCAGCGTCCTTGTCCCCCGACATGGATTGCTACAAATCGGCCAGAGTCCGCGCATTGGGCGGCGGCGAATGGCGCTAATCTGGCGTGCATGGGGCCCTCTTCTGCCGTTCGCAAGGTAACAGATCGCTATCGCGCTCATCAAAACGCCAAGCATGACGCCAACGGTTCAGCACCATTTCTCGCATTACTCCGCATGATCGTAATTGCCAGCTCTGAAGCAGCCGCCCGCTCCCTCGCCGCGCCAGCCTACGAAACATGGCTCAAGAGCTTTAAGTTCCTGTACGAGCTCAATGACATCCCGCCTCCATCCAACCTGCCCCTAACCTTGGATGCCGCAATTGACAGTGAACTGTGCGTCGTCGGAACGCGCGCTTCGGTGCGCCAAACTCTTCTCGATCATGTGGAAGAAGCAGGCGCCAACTATCTCCTTTGCCAGCTCGCCTTTGGATCTCTGTCACTGGATGCCTGCCTCAACACAGCAACTGCGATTCACTCCGAGCTCATAGCGGCAGAGCACTGACGGTGAGCCAACAGAGATTCCAATAAGTTCGTCCTTGACCAGGCAATAAATGGCAACACCGAGGCCCATGAGCACCGCAGCCGGATGCATTTGTCAGGCCGTTCTTATGGTTCAAATGGCTCTTACGCGCATGAGACCCCTTTCGACTACATCACCAAACAACGGCAATAAATGCCCTGTCTCCCATTTGCGCGCGTTGACATTGCCCGAGCAGTGGTTTGCTTGGACAGGTGAGTTGGCTCACGCTCATCCCGCTTTGGCGCGCCAGTTCGTCGATCGCATTCCACAGGAATCCAAGATGCGGCTTATCGCACGGGCGGGCCTGTCGTGACGCGGTCCCGGCAGCGCTCCGACCAGACGGAGGAGATCGCGCGTAAGCTCGAGATCGTGCTGGCGGAGTTGGCTTCGCTGCGCATTCTGCTGGCTGCGCACGGAATTAGCACCCCTCCACCTCTGCATGAGGACTACCTCACCGTTCAGCGATTCGCAGGGATGAACCACATAAGCCCCGGAGGCGTGCTCTCTCGGATCCGCCGCGGCAAGTTGCGCACGGAGAAGCGCGGTGGCCGCTGGTGGGTGAAATGCACGGTTTGCACAGCATAGCCGTGCAGTGGCGAGGACAATAAGACAGACGAAATGAACCAATCCGAGATCGGAAATCCAGGACATGGAAATGATCTGCGCGTTTCAGTTGCTAGCTTTTCTGAGCTCGGCCGGACAGCCGATGGAGAATCGATCGAGGTCGACGTGGCGCACGACCAACACACCATCGCCAGATCGGGAGGCTCGATCTCGATGCACCCACGCAATCACAAAACGGGTGGGCGCCCCGAGCACCGGGATATCGGATGACCACCTTTGCGTGACCGGGATCACTCACTCAATTCGGCCTCGTCAACAGAGCGATCCGAGTGAGAAAGCGGAAGAGCACGGATGCGTGGCAGAAGTCCAACTCCGATGCCGCTGCATGTATTGTGGCAAATGGAAGCGGCGCACGCCCTCCATGTCAGTTTTGCACGTGAGCCACCGCACGCTACCGGGTTACGGCCTGGAGCACAGGAAAGATAAATGCCTTGCTCGCAAATCGCACACTTTGTGAGGTCCCCTGAGCATATCTTGAACGTCCGTCTCACGCCCGCTGGGCCTAGCAGCGGACATGTATCCCAGTCACTCGCCTGTTCAGGGTCGCCTCGCGCGCCGGTGTCAAAGGGGACAGGTCTGATTTCGCTGGGATGGTCGCCAGAATCTGGCTGGAGAAGGAGATAGCCAATGATGTCACCAAGACTGATGTCAGTCCTCGGGTCGATGGTAGCAATCGAGCGTATGTTTTGGAAACTTCGAGAATTGATCGATGGCGACAGCTCGATCTCACCTGAAGTTCGAGAGACGCTTCATGTAATACTAGATGCAAAGCTTCTTTCCGCAAAAGATAAGATTATGAGCGACGCGCGCACTGCGATTGACGCAACTCCTGGTTTGCCTCAGGCGGTCCGCGATCGAGCATACAGGTCGCTCGACTTTGCAATGAAAATGTTCATGACCAGAACCGCGCCGCCCTAAGGACCTTTTAAGGAAGTCGGTATCTGCAGCGCTCATCCCAAGATGCATTGATCCATGCCCCGCTCCAGCGAGCGCTTGCCCGGACACTTTGCTGTGCAGCGTTGGTTAGCCGAGCGGCTTCGATTGAGCTCCTGAGCAGCTATGAAGCTGATGGGTGGAGCAAGCTTGGGTGCGCAGCTGCCGAAATGCTGCAGGCTGTTTTTCTCGAGCATCCCGAACCAGCCTTCTCTGGCCATCTTTAATGGTCCGCTGCTTCAAGCCAATGTGCGAGTCCCCCTCAGCTCTGTAACTTGATCATCGAAAGGACCGGCCAGGTGTCGTCATTAGGCAGCGGCGTAGGCTCGACTCTGCTCGTGGGAAGCAGCGCTTGAGTTGATCCAGCTCAAGCATCATGATTCGCGTTCCCGAGATGGCTTCGATGCCTGGCTAGGACCTTCACCGAATGGACGGTCGCATGCTGAGCCATTCTTCGGCATGCGCCTGATCAATTGACTCAAGAGGATCGGCTCACGCAATCAGTGTTGATGGATCCCTCTTGGCCCATCCACAGCACGGATACTTCGCATCAAAACAATAGATTTTACCAATATTCTCCAAATCCACATAGCTAACCGCCAGCTATCTGATCCCGGATGGCCGCGCTTGACGCGCATCTGTCCGGTGGCGCGCGGTGAGCCCTTTGCGAGTCAACAGGGAACTGGAGTGTTTTCGATGCGGGCTCGTGGCCGCGGCACATGTGTGCGCCGTATGGGACTTGGACCAAGGAGGCCCTCGCCGCGTCGGCGAAAGCCGAACTGGCAGCCCTGCACTGGTCAGTCGACCCGCAAGACTGGTCTCGTCCTGGCGCCGAGGCGATTGTTGCCGCGGTGCTGGCCTCGGTCCGGCCGGGGGCCATCGTGCTCCTGCACGACGGGTGCCCTCCCGATGAGTTGGAACGCTGCTCTCACTCTGGTCGGCGCGACCAGACTGTGACGGCGCTCGCCCAGCTCATACCAGCACTGCATGACCGTGGATTCGCAATCCGGTCGCTTCCTCAAACTCACTGAATAGGTCAATTCCCATGAGCCTGCTTGCCACCATCAGCACCGTTGCTGTTGCCTCCTACGCGTTGCTCTCCAGCGTTCGTAAGAGCGCGCAGGCGCTTTATGCGCTACGAACCGACGCCTCACTGCCGCCGTACGACCCGGTCGACACCGATGCTCTGCCCAGCGTGGATGTCATCGTGCCCTGCACAACGAGGACCCGCGCACGCTGGCCGCCTGCCTGAAGTCTCTCGCAAGCCAGGACTACCCAGGGCGATTGCAGGTCTATGTGGTCGATGACGGCTCGGC
>NZ_JADPKA010000005.1 GCF_023073715.1 Bradyrhizobium sp. 164 | reverse complement strand
CGGCGCGCTGGAGCACCTGTGAAACTTTGTGGCGGACATAAGGAATCTGTCGTGCCGAGCGGGTGTAGGCGCCCGAGGTGAACAGGCCGACGACGCGCAATTCGCCCTCGAGCCGGCCGTCGGGCGTATAGAGTTTGATGCCGATGTAATCCATCCGGATGCGGCGATGGACGCGGCTGGAGACATTGGCCTTGATGACGATCAGCAGCGTCGGCTCGCGCATGAACTCGCGGATTTCCGAGGTCATCACCACCATTTCGCTGCCGCGGCGCAGCACCTTCACATCGGGATCGCGGAGGATGCCGAGGCCTTCGCCGGTCGTGATGTCGTCGGACGCATCGCTGTCCGGCGAGAAGCGATATTCGCGCACCCCGAGAAAGGTGAAATTGTCCGCGCACAGCCATTGCAGGAACTGATTGGCCTCGGCGACCTCGTCGATCGGCAGCGGCGGCGGATTGGAGGAGAACGTCTTGATTGCCGCCTCAACGCGCTCGCGCATGGCGCGCCAGTCGGTGACGCAGGCGCTGACGTCGTTCAACGTGCCGGCGAGGCCGTCGATCAGCTTCTGACGATCCGCATCGGCGTCCAGGCGAGTGATGTGGAGATGAATCAGGCTCTCGCGCGCGCCCTTTGCTCCCGCCGGCAGTGATTCGCCGTAAAAGCGCAGGAGCTTGCCTTGGTCATCGCGCTCCACCGCGATGATCGGGTGAGCGACGAGGGTGACTTCGATGCCCTGCTCGGCGAGCTCCGCCATCGTGGAATCGAACAGGAAGGGCATGTTGTCGTTGAGAATTTCGAGCACGGAAATCTCGCGCCCGTCCGGCATCATCGGATTGACGACGCGGATATCGGCGCTGCCGGCCGTGCGCTGCTGCACGTGCTCCCAGGCCTGTTCCGCCAGGAAGGCCAGCGACGAGGCATCGTGATTGGCGAGATCCTCGACATTGGTGTAGCCGAACAGAAGCTCGGCAAAGGCCCGGGGGCTCCGGCCCGGCTGCACGCTGCCCGCTGCCTCGCGGATGAGAGTTGCCCGTGCCCTGTCGTCACGCCACGCCATAATGTCCTCCGTTTGTCGTGCCGTCCGACCGCTGCCGCGATCATCAGCTTGATCTGGAGTGCATCTCTTTGAGCGCCGCGATCGAGTGCTGCGCGAAATCCTCGGTCTCGAAGCTTCGACGGCTTCCGACGACAATACTACGATCCCGGAGCAAAAGGCGCTCGCCGTCGTGAGGCGGGCTGAAATCCCCTACGACAGCGGGCCGACCGGCGTCGAATGATTGACGACAAGAAAAATCACAAGCAATTTCAATTGTGTATGAGTTCGCCGTTTTGTTCTGGACGGCGCGCCAGCAAACTCAGGCACTTAGGTAGCCATCAGCCGCGTTCGTTGAATAATGGTTGAATAAGACGCTGGTGAACAGCGGCGAACGCTTGGGGAATTTGCTGCCGACACTAGCAGACTAGCCTTGGCGCGATGCCTCACTGTGGCTGGCGCATTCGCGAAGAATTTCCTCGTCACCCTTTGGTGTCCGGAAACATTCAAAGCGCCGCTGACATGCGCTGTCGTACGCGAGCGCCCTCGGATGTTCGCATTGACGTTGCTCGTCGCACCATCAACTCTTGCCCAGTCGAGCTTTGTGCGAATGGAGGGCCACGTGAGATACAATCGACGAGAGGAAACTGGCGGACAACAGTCACAAGTCAGTCTATCCGCTCCGAAAGCAGCAGAACCGAGCACGATGCCATTCGCCCAGCGGCTCACCTGCACGATTGACCATGCATGCGAAGTGACCGGCTTGGGACGCACGAAGCTTTACGATTGATAGGGGCTGGGCGTATCGTCACGACAACGGGTCGGACGTCGGCGACGCCGAAATGCCAGACCCGTGGAGGACAGAACCAAGAAGAATTCCTGTGCTTTCAGGGGGTCTGTTGAGCCGTCGACCTCAAGCTTGGCAGGTTGCAGAGGCATCGACAAGAGTGCAGCTTCGTCGCCACGTCCCATCGACACCCATGATGCTGACCGTATGCTTGTGTTCAAAGCGAACACGGTGCGTTTTTCGGTTGTTCTCCATCATCTGCAATCCCCAATTTCAAATCAGTTTCTCCAAATAAATGCGCCGCCTCCCTGAGCGTCTCTGCAATAAGCAAATCGATCTTCGTCGACTGAGCCAGTAGAGTCGTTCTCGTCGCTTCATTCAGTTGTGTCTGCCCCACGATCAATCGGATGCAGCTATTTGCGAGCTCAAGAATGAAAACAGCCCGACGGATGTCATCTGCTGTTTGAATGTCGAGAGCTTGAACCTGCGACAACAGAGCGGCGACATTCGCCACAATGCCGGGCAGTCTCTGGGGACTTGTCTCAGATTTCGCCTTGTATGGCTGCCGGAATTTTAGCACTGAAGACATGGTCGCAATTCTCAATTACGGATCGGCGTCGCTTTGCCGAACATGAAAAACACGAGACTATGAAAAATAGAGCTGTACGCGAAATACAACGGGGCAGGCCAACTTGGACTAGTCTTGCCATAATGACGACCACCACGCCGGCTATCTGTAGATTGTCGTGTCCGAGAATTTACGCCGAAGCAGTTTACAAACAGTTATGAGGTTGCGAGCAGTCGGTGTTGCAGTATGCAAGTTGCGTCACGAACGCTATCGAAGTTCGGCAACATTGGCCTAGGACAATTCGTTTTCTGCTCTTGCGCCACTTATTTGCAGAGTAAGGCCCGGGTATCGCGGAGCCTGTGCTTAGAACGAGCAAGTCACGCCTCCCATTGCGATAGACATCAAACACTTTTCGCCCCCGCTAATCCAATCGAAGTAAACACAAAATACGTTTCGGTCATTCTAATCGACCAGCTTACAACCTCGAACCGCGGTGCGGGTTGTAAATGTGCAACGCTCCGCGACTTCTGCTACACGACGTGCCAGGCACGAAAACGCCGTCGACCATCTTGAGGCGCACCAGCGACCGCGGCGCCGTTCCGATAAGAGAGGGAAACCGATTTTTGGCCCGCGAGTATGAGAAGAGCGAATCGCGCCTCGATCGATGAGAGCATGCACTAACTCCGCGGAGGCTAGACCGGCCATCTATTCAGGAGAGCGGCCGCCCTTCGTGTCGGCCGACGTGGCACTTCGAAATACAGCAACGAGCCGATCGGCTTCCCAAAGCTCAACGTCGTGCTCGCCGCACATTTGCTCGGCTCGACGTCTCGCAGCTTGTTCGTCAATGCAGTCGAGCTTTGCGGCGCAAATGACTCGCCTGCCGCTCTCCACCACGAAGACTTTGTACCGCATGGCCAGTCCCCCAACGGGACCGCAATCGTAATCCGACGTGGGTGTGAGGCAGTGCCAAAAGTGAGTGCACGTACGCGGAACCTTTGTACGTGTGGCAATTCGGCTATACCAGCGCTCTAGAACTCATCGATGGCTCAGCCGCGTAATCTCGCGGCGTGCCGAACCGTGCGGCTCGAGCTTAAGATTGAGAAGCCCCCAGCGTCATCAGCAGCGAAAGCCCAACCGGTCAGGGCGTTAAGTTTGTGGATGTCACGATATCGGTCTGCGAGCCGCTAGCGAGAGTTACCCCTCGCACCATTAAAAGCTTCGCCACGATATTACCGCCGTGGTGCCTTTCTCCCTGCTACCTCCGCATTTAAATGTGGATTGTACGGCTAATATTTAGCTGGTGGCTTGTCTGCTCCTTCATTCCCGACTTGTCTGCCTGGGCCTTCTCCCAAGAATTTGGATCGAGCCATGGACACCGCGCATTTAAATTCGCTCTCCCTTGACGAGCTCTGGATACTTCACGAACAGGTCACCGCCAGCCTCACTCAAAAAATGTTGGTGCAAAAAGCGAAGTTGGAGGAACGGCTCCACAGGATGGGACTGGCCGGCGAGGCCACACGGCTCGATCGTAAGCGCCGTCCATACCCGCCCGTTCGTCCCAAATATCGCAATCCGAAGAACCCGGCGGAGACATGGTCCGGTCGCGGCAGGCTGCCTCGGTGGCTGCGGCCGCAGCTTCGAGGCGGCGGGAAGTTGGATGAGTTCCTAATCGACCAGGCTTCGGTTCAAAAGTCGGCAGTCAATTGAGCGCTGCGGGGGCATCCGGTAGATCACTCCTTTGGTCTTCTGCGCGATGCACCACTGTCTTATTCGTGCCGAGATGCATCGGCTGTTAAGGGTTGGTTTAGTTCCCAGCATGATCATTGGGGGCCACAAGGGACCCGAGCATGCCACTGCATCATGCGAATACCTTGGAGAGGTTCGAGACGGTCGTGGATCAAGGCAGTTGCGAGCTCGCGACCTGGCCCGTCACTCTCGACCAATCAGATTTCTCGACCTCGAATCGAGATGAGATCCTGGCGCTATTGGCGCCAAGCGGCCATCCAAATCGCACCATTTGGCTCGTCGTCGCCGCATTGGCTGGGGGCTTCGGGTTGGGATGGGCTGGGGCTTGGTACGGTCCTGCAACTATCTCGGTTCTCCACCCAATTGCTCAGGTAGAAACGGTTTCGCGCCGCATGCCGGACACGAAGTCAGGCGGTAGGATCGAAAGCGCCCGAAAGATAGCATTAGCATCAGCCTCGCGAACACCGCCTGGTGTAGGTCAGCCCTCCACAATAAGCGCGGGCCTTGCTCCGAAGCCCCTGCCCAAAGCGTCGAGTGGGGCGCAATCGGCGGAAGCTTCGAACCAAGCTTCTTCGGCTGTCGAGGCGGACGTGTCTGTGACCGGCTCGCTCGGGTCTACGGGGCAGCTCCTGTCGGTCCCCGAGACAAGACCAACACTATTGGAGGTTGGGCAGTCCTTGACGTTCGCGGCGGAACGGCAGTGCTCGAAGGGCCCGATGGGATTCGAATGGCTGCACGGGGCGACGTGATCCCCGGCATCGGGCGGATCGACTCTATCGTGCGTTGGGGTAACCGTTGGATAGTTGCGACTGCGAGCGGATTGATTGCCACGCGGTAAGAGGCTCGCATAGCGCGACGAAAAAAGTGCGCTAGCCTATCAAGGGACAAGCGGGCGCGGAGAAGATAGGCGGTCATCCTGTCGCGCGATTCCGCGCGATTCCCAAGAGAGGGTTACCGAGACCTCCTCCTGCAACCATCGCCATAGGCGGCTGGGTAGAACTTGTCCCGCTGCCAGCCCGAGACGCTATGGTGCGAGCCTATTTAAATTGTCAAATTAAATACCGTTCTCCGCTGCGAAGGGAACTAGCGCCTCTCTTCACCCGGCGCGGCACCAAAAATGCAAGATAATACAAAGGGGTGGCGTCGGGCATTCGAGCCTGCGTTAATCCATCGATTATTATCTTTATTATCCAATTAAAACATCATATATTATCTCAGATTTAATTACGACATTTAATGTTCCAGCGCCATTTCAGCTCCGGCAGTCTTCCTTTTAGGAAAAGCCTGAGGACCGTTTGCATTGGAGGAGGACAATGCCTCAACGTAACATCCGGCCTCCGACTGAAAACGACATAGGCAAACTTGAAACCTCGGCCGTGAAAGTGCCGAGCGCAGAGATTGCTGCTCAGTTCGGGGGAAGTCCCGCAGCACCGGCGGTGGAGTTTCTAAAATTGTTATTGACGAAGCCGGAAAGTTTAAAGCGCAAACATCCCGGTCCGGACCCTGGCCCGCGCAATGATTAGAGCTGCGAAAAGAACGGAATCGGCGGATCGCCGGAGAGGGGCGTCAGGGGCGCCGGTCGGCTCGAAGCAGCGCGCGCAAATCGATTTCACTGCCGCGGCAGCACTAAAAAAATGGCCTTCAATTGGAAATCAACGCGCAGCGGCATCGCTTAGTCCATATCTCGTAATCGAGGGCACTTTGGACGCATGCATCCGGGGTCTCCTAGCGAAGCCCGCCAGCCAGCGTCATCTCTATGAGATACATACTGCTCCGCAAACGCAACTTATTACGGCCGTACTGACCGCAGAAGAGATATCCGAAATCGCTCGGCTGCGGGATTTTCTTTGAGGCAAGCAAGCCCTGCCGCTGCCGACGGGGCGTTGTTGGACTGACTGGCACAACTGTGAACCAACTCTTCGGTGACACTGGAAGGCATGCACCATCACCGCCGATTCATTGCCATGCGTAATTTGCGCTCCTCGGAAATTGGAGGACACTATGGATGACAACAGCCCTCGTTCGAAAGAAGTTGCAAGAGTCGGCTTGATCAGCTTCGGCCGTTCGAAAACCGATTGCACTATTCGCAGCATATCTGCCTTCGGCGCAGCCCTCGATCTTGCCGCAGATGAAAAAATTCCCGACGAATTCGCGCTGACTGTTATTCCCGACGGTGACTTGCGCCGCTGCGCTGTTGTCTGGCGCAAAGAGAAACGTGTTGCTGTCGCGTTCTATTAATTGATACGTCGGTATCAATCGCGGGCCAGGAATGCCGCCCCAGATCTTCTAATATGGCGCGCGGCTATGAGGCCATCTTCCGCTGTTGCTCTGGCCCCAGAGCGTCAGACCGTTCCGGGACCCAGAGGAAACGATCGCGTTCTCGAGGAGTGATTCCGAGCGAGACCGTTGGTGCAATCTAGGCAAGGGGAGGCTCTGGCGAACCCTGCCACACCGCGAGACAGAGGCTGGTTCGAATAGATCAGGGCTTAGCCACGGAGAAGGACCAGCTGAGCCGCCAGCCAGGAACTATTCTCCCGATCCCGAGTCAGAATTGCGCCGTTTTACTCGCGGGCATTCCGCCGGGTTCGAGAGACCGTTCCAATGCGCTACGTAGCGTACGCAGTAGATTTGTCCGGAGTGGCGCTGGCCATTTACGAACTGGAATGTGCGGGCGATGACGAAGCAAGGCACCGAGCCGAGAAGTTTCTCGAAGCCCATCCGATTATAGAAGTTTGGGATAGAGTGCGGCGCGTTGCGCGGCTCACCCGTGCAGCAGCCGTAAGCGGCGACTGATTACGATCCAGGCCCGTGCATCTGTGCTCATTTCGAATAGGGGCCTATCATGAGTAATCCCTGTGCGGCCTGGTAACACAGTCCCCGGCATTGAGCGCGTCGACTCTAGCGTGCGTTGGCGCAGCCGCTGGACAGTTGCACTGCCAGTGGATCGATCTCGCCCCCCCAGCATTCGAACGCGACCCACCAACCAGATACGCGCGCGCGAATCCGCACAAGTCGTTCACAAGCTGAGAGGCAGGAAAGTCCTGGCAAGAGATCGTCGAAGCTCTTGGAACGAGCCGCATGTCTGTAGAAGTGCGCGCTGCCGAGATGAAGCGGAAACCTTTAGAAACCCGCTAACGGCAAGCGGCGTTTTTCCAACAATAGACGCGTGCCATACCGATGGTGAATAGTTGAAGCCTACAGATGCCGAGCGGCTGCGAAAGGAGGCGCAGGAATGCCGCCAATCGGCCCGCCTGGCGGAGAATGAGGCCGATCGGGAATCATGGCTTAGGTTCGCATCAGAATGGGAGATTCTTGCACAGGCTAGTGACAGAGGCGCAGTATTTTTCCTGAAAGGTGAGCACTAGCCGCTCTCCGCAATGTACCGTTAAACAAGACCACTTGTCGCATTGAACGGTAGTTACGGCCGCCGAAGAACTCTCCTTCTGCGGGCCGACTTCCGGATACGCCGACCACTGCCAATCCGTCTCGCGTTAGCGGCGCGTAGGCGCCCTCGGAGCGTCTGCAGTTCCCCGAAAAATGCGAGCAGCCCCTCGACCCGTTCGCGCAGAATAGCCGAAAAGTTGAAAACCTGACCTCGATTACTCATCACCGCCTCGAACAATTCTATTGAAACGATGTGCAGGCGATAACGGGAAAGTATGCAATTAGAGGTAGGAACATGCAAGCCTCAAAAGACGACCGGTAGCGTGAACGTGGAAAGGCGGACACCATACTGTCGTTGCTCGTCTGTTTCGTTGCCTTTCGGGTCGGCTGTCGTTCGAAAGTCCGGCAGCGGATCTTATGCCGCAGCGCACGGAAGCGGCGCCCTGCTTACTTCCGCACTGCTGGTCGCCCCGCTCCGCGATCGAGAGGCCGCCGAGGGCTGGCGAAGCCTGTGGTGCCGGAGAGAGTCTTGGCATCATGTGTGGTGCTCCCAACCCGCTCAAACGTGGTGACGAATGCTGCGAAGGCTGTGATTGTCACTGCGATCGCGAACAATAGGATCACGGTGCGGTCGGGATTCGGCTCAGTACTCATGAGCAACTCCACTCAGGCGGCTTGGCGGCTGAGCTGTCTGCGCAAATAGATGGATTAACTTCGCTTCGAGTGCTTCGGTCGGCCGCGCGTGAAGAACTGCGGCAAGTTCGCCGTCGTGACCCCGCCGGCGCTGACGGCGTTGCTTTCGACGTCGTTGACGTCAACCGCCATCGCGAAGTCTGGAGGGGCCTCATCCATCATCATGAGCATCACCACCGCGACCGCGGCTGAGCAAGACAGCCGATCCGAGTGAGAGCTCAGATTGAACCAAAGCGCGCCCCCTTTAAAGCGAGCATCCCCCAACAATGGGTGCCGAGTAGACCAGCTAGCCCCAGTCTCGAGTCAGCCCCGGACTGGGGCCTTTCTTTGCCTGCGGCGAACTATCGTGGCATCGGTGGCGCAACAGCACACCGGTCGAGCTTAAGACAGGCAACAACCCAGGACAATCGGAGTCCCGCCCCCAGGGTGCCATGTACGTACTGGGGCTTCCAGTCTGCCTTTATGCGGCTTGGGCTACCATTCGGGATCGTCGAAGCTGCCATACTCCCGCACGATGTACTCCCGCGTGAAGCGCTCCACCGGACGCCAGTGCTCGCGAATGACAATTGTCGGAGTTGGGGGCCTCCAATAGTCAGGATGGATGACTATTGTCGAAGACGGCGGGTAGAGATAGGGCGTATGAACACGCCAGCAAACGTCTCCCCTACACGCAATGGCAGCCGAGGCGCCCGTACCGGAGAGCGCAAGAAGACCAGCAGCGACGCTGCCAGCTATAACTGCGCTCCTGCTCAATGGCCGATTTAGCTGGTTCATGTTTTCCTCCTCCGCGACGGTGTTTCTTCTGGCTGAAACAAACCCCAGCAGAAACCAGCAAGTTTCAAGCCTCCAACATTAAAACTCACCTTCGAAGGCAGCCGTCTTCAGCCACCAGATGCGTTCGCCTCCACTCTATTCCGCATCGCGGTAGCGCAATGACCGCGGCCGGCGGCATTCGATCAACTTCGGCGTAGGGACGATCGGCATAAGCTTGCTTGCGGTTGCAGAAGGGCTAGGATGCATCCGCATTCATACTGTCCTTTTTTCCGATGGAGCATTCCCATGATTGATATCCATGTCCTACGAATACCGTCCGCCTTTATCTGCTTCGTGCTTGCTTTCCTTGCCGCAAACGAAGTTGCCGTGGCAGATCCAGTTGGTCGTTACGAGTGCAGCGTTATTGGTGCGCCAATCCAGGATCAAATAGGCGACCGCGACGGTCATGCGCTTAGCAGCGTGCAATACGCGTGTTCAGGCGTGGACGGACTGCTGAAGGGCGCTGTTTATACGTCTATGAACGTGAGTGAAGCCGACGGACCTCAGAGGCTCTCAGTTGGTGGCCTTTTGCATGATGCAATTCCAGCCATGGTGGCACGGCCGACAATCGGTTGGCTGTGCTGGCCGTGAGAGGCAAAGCGGTCATTACTGTCCCGCGCGGTGCCCCTATATTTAGTTAAATTTGGGACGTTCGCGTGCGGACTACCCTTTTAGTTCTTGGGCTATGGCTACTGATCAACGTTTTGTTTGTTGTGATCACGATGCCCCCTCGCAAGCCACGCTTGCCACCTCGACCAGTGCGGCCGTCCTTGATCGAAGCATTGGATGCAATCAAGCGCTTTCTGAAAATACTACGCCGCTGAAAAGTCAGACGATTGCGCTGTCATTTAAACCGGTCAAACACCGGACTATCACCCGTCATTTTAATCTGCGAGACTTTCCATCCGAGACCAACAATGTTTTGGAAAAAACCTGAAGGAGGTTCGCAGTGGAGAAGGTGCGACGCTTGCGCGCGATGGGTTCGCTGTGCCGTCAACAGGCCGCGTACAACAGCATGAACAAATGGAAACTCCTCGCGGACGCGGAATGCTGGGAACACTTGGCTGAGCTTGAGCTGTCGTCCCACTTCCGGGAATGCAACGTCGGTAGCTCGACCAGCTCGCTTGATCTGGCCGGGTGAGAAAACCCTTGCAATACGGGGATGAGAACCGACCCAAGGAGCCAACTCTTCAAACATCGGGGGCGTGCAATGAGTAACCGTAATCGGGCGTACAACCGCGTTGTCCTGTGCCTGCGCGCTCAGGCGCTTCTTTCTCAGCTTGCCGAACTTGAGACCCTTCGAGGCCGAGTGCGAGAGGCCGAGGAGAATACAGCTCTCGATCAATCGGCAGACCCGGTGAAGTCAACCATTCACTGATTGATCGCAGGTCGTCGAGCGCGCGCTGCTGGGAGGGTAACGCTGCCACCGGGCGCACGGCCGATCAGCCCTCAATGTGTTTCATCGTCGAAACCGGCCAGCGACCTTCATGTCCCGCGACCGAGATGCGAAGTCCGTGCTCATCATCGAGGAAGACGCGATCAATTGTGCCAGCCTTGCCGTCAGCCAAGACGACGGTCTTGCCGACCAGCTCCGTCTCGGCCTCGTGCAGTTCGCGCAAGATGTTCATCGCTCGCGCGTCGCCGGTACTTGCAGCACTCACGAATGCACTCTGTTTGGTGCGAATTCTTGCGGTCTATTCTACCACTCTGGCATTTTGACGCGAGTGTGCAATCGGCGGGCGTTCGAGGGCACATGGACTTTTTGAAAGCGATAGACATCAAGCGTGAACTCCCCAACTCAGATTTCCGTGGTTTTCCTTTGCGTCACTGGAGTAATGTTGCTCTCGGCGTTGGGGAGCGTGGGGATGGCGCACTACCGAGCTTACCTTCTGGATCAGCACCGCCACGTTATAAGCGTGGCCAGTTTGCAGTGTGCCGACGAGCAGGACGCAAGAGAACGCGCTCAGCAGCTAGTTGATGCCAACGACATCGAGCTATGGCAATTCGATCGGCGTATCGCCGTGTTTGAAGCGACCACAAACCGAACCTCGCAGACAGCGGGACATAGCACGCCGGAGCAGACGCAGCGCCATCCGGACAAATGAAGCGTACGAACTTCAGCGACTTCTCGGTCCCCGGCATCTGTGTTGCGGATCATGAGCGCGGGATAGTACGGGAAGACACCGGCATCGGCTGCAAGGCGCCAACGCATCGGTTGACCATGCGGAAGACGCGAGAATGAAGGCTTGATGGTGGGTGATGCTGTAGAGGTAGCACACCGAGAAACCGCCGGCCTGCTCGACCTAGATCATCCGCTCCTTGGTGACCCGCAAGCTGCGAACGTAATAGCCCTGTCTTTGAACGGCTGACTTGATCTCGTCGCTGACTTTGAGAACTCGTTTTCTGCTCTTGCGCCACTTATTCCGAGAGCAAACTACGGGTATCGCAGCGCCTGTGCTTAGAACGAGAAAGTCGCGCTTATCATTGCGATAGACATCAAACACTTTCCGTCCCCGCTATTCGTATGAAGTAAGCTATGAGAGTATGTTTCGGCCCGTCTCGATTGATGAGCTTAGTATCTCCAATGGCTGTGCGGGTTGTAAATGTGCAACGCTCGGGACTTTTGCTTCGCCGCGTTCCCGAATTTGGAACGAACTGATGCAAAGCCCGGATCATCGTCTAATTGAGGCGCGCCTTAGCGCAAGTAGTAAGAGCTTGCCGAATTCCGCCATAGGTGCATGAGCAAATGCGCGGATGATCAAAATTAACTGCTGTGCGCTACTTGGCCGCCAATCAGGACAGCATCGGGCATGAGCGTTAAATCAAGACGAACCTGCTTTTCGAACCATGTTCTGAAGTTCAGCGCGAACGCAGCCGTTGCAACGATTGCGGCGTAAACAGCTACACACCAAAGCGGAACATACGGTTACTACGCTCCGCGCACCTAAGGCTCAGGCGTGTTCGTCGGATCGTTGAAGCCAGCAAGTAATCCGAGGAGGCGCGCTCCTGCAGGAGGAGCAGACTACCGGCTCGTCGGGCACATGCATTCCGAGTTCACGCGGTGCGGA
This sequence comes from Bradyrhizobium sp. 164, assembly GCF_023073715.1. GTDB lineage: Bacteria > Pseudomonadota > Alphaproteobacteria > Rhizobiales > Xanthobacteraceae > Bradyrhizobium. Next base: position 3,154 of record NZ_JADPKA010000005.1, on the reverse strand, counting down.
CCAGCGAAGCGGTTCACCTCCGTAGAATTCATTGGCAATCAAGGCATTCAGGTCCGTTGCACTAGAGCGATGATAACAGCGTCGATATAGCGTGCACACATGCTTAGGATGGCGACACATCACGCAGCTCGAATCGTAGTAAGGAACCGCTGACACCACTTCGCGCCGCGCGCCCATACTGATCTTTCCCGCCATAGCGGCCACCGAACCAATTCGGTGGCACCGACCCAATCATCGGCGAGAAGTTTTCCAGAACATTCTAGATGCGGCAATGCGCTCTGACGCAAGTTTGGTGCAGCGCGGATTAGTCGGCACCGATTAGTCTGGCTTGAAGCAGATCGATTTTCCCGCGACCGTACCGAGCGACGCAGTAGCCGAGGTTGCGGCGCAGTCGACGCGCTCACCTCGTGAGCGCGACCGGCTTGAACGCGGTCACCAGCGCCTTCTCCAGCTTTCCGGCCATGCCGCGCAGTATATCGTAGGCTTCCGCGCGCGAGCTCGGGATGGTCAAGTTCGACTACACGCCGGACGGGCGGATCGTCTGCGTCAGAGACACGTTTTCCGCCTTCAACGAGCCGTCCGCGCCGATCCCGGCGGAGGTGACGTCGATCACCGGCATCACCGACGAAATGGTGGCTGGCCACAAGATCGACGAGGCCGCTGTGAACGCCTTCGTCGACGAGTCGGTGGTCGTGGTCATCGCGCACAACAGCGGGTTCGATCGGAAATTTTTCGAACGCTACTGGCCCGTGTTCGAGCAGAAGGCGTGGGGCTGCAGCATGAGCGAGATCGACTGCCGCAAACACGGCTTCGCGGGCTCGCAGCTCGGATATCTGCTGAACGGCGCCGGCTTCTTCCACCAGGCGCACCGGGCCGTCGACGATTGTCATGCTCTGCTGGAAGTTCTCGGGTTGGAGCTACCGGCCATCCGGGCGCCGGCGCTCGCGCTCTTGCTCGAGAACGCCCGCAAGCCGACGCTGCGGGTCTGGGCGGAGCAGACCGCGTTCGAGCTCGCGCTTCGCCGCCTAAAATCCCGACACAGAACTCAATTCTCGGGGTCGGGCTAACGGCTCGAATGGCCTGAATAGTCCGCGAGTCCTTGATCGCTGATTCAGAAAGGGAGAACGCCGACGGGGCGGTTAGGGCGCCCTTGGATCCTAGAATACGTCCCGGCAGCCGGTGGGAATGGAAGGCCGCTACCATGTCGTATGTCCCCGCGGTGACCCTCGAACCACGACTTCAGCGGGGAGTTCGCATAGCGCCCGTCATCTCGCGCAAGTATCGCGGTCGTGAACAGCAGCAGTGCACAGAATGGAACCGCAACGTACTTCATCGCATTGGATCGCCAGCATTTTATCACCTCGGCCATCTTGGACAGTCAGTTTCGAATCAGCGCCGCTGGCGCCATGGGCAAGGAGCGCAGGAACACGAAGCGGGAGGTCACAGGTATCTCCGCATCGAGGCGACCATCGTGGCCGATGAGAATGAGGCCCGCTCCGCCATTTGCCACGGGCAGGATGACTTCTTCACCAGTCCATGTCCGGATCGGGTTCATCCCGATCACCAGAAACTCACCTACAGGCTGGTCCAGATATTGAAGTCTAAGCTGCGGGGCGATTTCGGGCGGTGCAAGCCCGAAGCCCAGTTGCTGCGCGAGTTCGTAGATTTGCCGCAACGGCACCGTCTCGCCCTTGAAGCCCAGGTCGGCCGCTGTAACTGTCACAAGTGTAACCGCCGTTCTGGTGGTGCTTAGGGTAAACGCGGGTCGAGCAAGAGCCTCCGCGGCCGAGTAACCGACGCCGCAACCAATCGCACCTTGCCCCCTGGACTTAATCCAGATTGAAGTTCGCTCTGGCCCATATGAGGACCAGAGCATGAAGCACAGCCGCTTTACGGAAGAGCAGATCATCGGGATTTTGAAGGAGCACGAGGCTGGCGTGTCGGTTGTCGATCTGTGCCGGAAGCACGGCGTCAGCGATGCCAGCATCTACAAATGGAAAGCCAAATTTGGCGGGATGGAGGTCTCGGAGGCCAAGCGGCTGAGGACGCTGGAGGATGAGAACACGCGGCTGAAGCGGCTTTTGGCCGACGCCATGCTGGACAATGCGGCGTTAAAGGACCTCCTGGGAAAGAAGTGGTGACGCCCGCGGGGAAGCGGAAAGCTGTCGCCCATCTCGTGGACGCCCACGGGATGAGCGAACGGCGGGCGTGTAAAGCCATCGGCTGTTGCCGCATGACCATCAGATATCGGACGACCCGGGCGGACGACGCGGCCCTACGCCAACGCATGAGAGCGATTGCCGAGGTGCGCCGTCGCTTCGGCTATCGGCGCCTGCATGTTCTGCTCAGGCGGGAGGGCTATCTGGTCAACCACAAGAAACTGTTCCGGCTCTACCAGGAAGAGAGGCTCGCGGTCCGTCGCCGTGGTGGCCGCAAGCGGGCGCTCGGGACCAGGGCGCCGATGGTGGTGCCTATAGCGCCGAATGACCGCTGGTCGCTCGACTTCGTCTCGGACCAGCTCACCGATGGCCGCCGCTTCCGCATCCTGACCGTGGTCGACGAGTGCACGCGCGAATGCCTGGCGTTGATGGCCGACACCTCGCTGTCGGGCTCCCGGGTGGCGCGGGAGCTGGACCGGCTGATCATCGAGCGCGGCAAGCCCAAAATGGTGGTCAGCGACAACGGCACCGAATTGACCAGCAACGCCATCCTGACATGGGCCGATCAGAGCCGCGTCGCCTGGCATTACATCGCGCCCGGCAAGCCGACGCAGAATGCCTTCATCGAAAGCTTCAATGGCCGTCTCCGAGACGAATTGTTGAACGAGACGCTGTTCACGTCGCTGGCCCAGGCCCGGGTCGAACTCGGACATTGGCGGGCCGACTACAACGATACGCGACCTCACTCGCAACTCGGATGGAAAACACCATCGGAGTTTGCCTTCACCTGCAACCCGCGACGGGATCTGGCGCTGCGCTATGCCGATGGCTCCGCACCAGCTCCCGTCGCTACCACCGCCCATTCGGGTAAATCCAACAGCCGGGGCGAACTCAGGACTGGATAAAACTTGATGTGGTGGAACGGCCCGCTCCAACAGCATCAAAGTGCTAGAACGTGGTCGTTGTTCGAACGCCACAAAGGAAGGACCGTTCCG
>NZ_JADPKA010000072.1 GCF_023073715.1 Bradyrhizobium sp. 164 | reverse complement strand
CGGCTCGGCGGTTATCTCGCCCGCGCCAGCGATCCGCCACCCGGCAATACCGTCATGTGGCGCGGGCTGTCACGCCTCACCGACATAGCGCTAGGTGTCGTGGTCGGAGGAGAATTTGTGGGTAATTGAAAGCTTCGCCGAAGGGGTACTGGCTCCCTCGGCGCGACGCACGGCGAGGCTGGACTCTATCGTCCATCACCTCGGTCGGGCGCTTGGCGGTCGACCGGCAGCAGACTTCGCAAGACGGCTGGTGCTGCCAGTGAGCAAAGACACGCTCCTACGCGTGGTCCGACGCCGTAGCCGTCCGCTGGCTGACCCGCTCAAGGTTATCGGCATTGATGATTGGGCGTGGCGGCGCAATCACCGGTACGCCAGCATCATCTGCAACCTGGAAAGGCGCCGGATCGTCACGCTGTTGCCGGATCGGGAGCCCGCAACCGCCCAGGCCTGGCTGGCCGCTCATCCCACGATCGCGATCGTCGCCCGTGACCGTGGTGGGGGCTATGGCCAAGCTGCGGCAAAGGCTTTGCCGCACGCGGTACAGGTCGCGGATCGCTGGCACCTGATGGAGAACGCCACTCGGGCCTTCCTCGATGCGGTCCGCAAATCGATGCGACAGATACGTACTGTCATCGGTGCGACCACGATCGATCCCAAGCTGCTAACAGCCGCCGAACGCCTCCAGTATGAGGGTTATCTGCGCCGCGAGGAGGCCAATGCGGCCATCCTGGCTCTGTCGAAGAACGGCATACCTATCAAGCAGATCGTGCGCCAAACTGGCCATAGCAGGAAGCTGGTACGGCAGGTGATCCGCGGCGAACGTAATGATGTCTTCCGGACCCGGCAGAGTTCGCTCGATCAGCACCTGCCGTGGCTCGACGATCAGTGGGCAGCTGGCTGCCGAAACGGCGCTGAACTCTGGCGTCACCTAACGGCGCGTGGCTTCCGAGGCTCGCTCCGCGTCATCAGCGAATGGGCGACGCGCAGACGACGGGCTGAAAAGGCCGACGCACAGAACCTTCAGCGGATTCCGTCGGCCAGAACGATCGCGCGCCTCATGACAATCGGGCGGGATTTGCTCACGAAAGCGGAGACCATCACGGTGGCGGCGATCGAAGCTGGCGTACCGAACCTGGTCGAGGCGCGCGAAATTATCGCCGAATTCCACTTGATGATCCGGCGCAAGGCCGAGGCGGGCCTCACCCTGTGGATCGACCGGGCTCGCGCCAGTCTTGTCGCCTCGTTCGCGAGCGGCGTCGTGAAGGATGAAGCGGCGGTTCGAGCGGCAATCACGTCGCCCTGGTTGAACGGACAAACCGAAGGACAGATCACTCGCCTCAAGCTCGTCAGACGTCAAATGTACGGTCGCGGCAAAATCGATTTGCTGCAGGCCAGACTGATAGGTGCTGAATGAGTAAGCTGCACCAAAATTGCGTCAGAGCCCCTTTTGGATGCCGATAGGGGGTCCCAGTCGAACGCCGATTGACAGCGCTGGCGTCGTCGTAGATCTCTTCGCGGATCACGCGCAGCGTCACCTCGTGCAGATACACTTGCAGCGCACCCTCCAGCTCGGTGAACTCCGGCAACAGCACTCGATCGACGAAGCCTCGTGATGCACGGACCATCACCGTGTTGCGTCGCTGCCGGCGATAACGAAACGGCCGCAGCCCATATCGGCGGCAAAGCGCCAGAAAAAGGTGCCGAGACCATTGGTCGGGAAGTGAGAATTGCTGTTCGATCGGTGGATCGTGGCGAGCGAGTTCCTCGACCCGAGCCCGCACCCGCTGCAGCGCGGCTTCCGCCGCAAAGCGCTCACCAGCAGTTCCGGCACCTGCGAACAACGCCTCGATCTTCCGAAGCTTCTCGCGCAGATGCGACTCGCTGGTCATTCTGATCCCCGTTGCCCGCTCCGAACCGGGGGTCACCCCATCACCGCGCGCCGGCGGCGTCAATCATCCCGACCGCGCTATCCAGAGCATTCCGCGCAAGTCAAGCCCGGGCACCGGTGATCCTATCGTGACGCTCACCCTGTATCGAGCAGCTGCGGATCGGGTCTCACCAGCTTCGTGGTGCTCACGCCTGTATTCGGGTCAACGGCCATTCGGTAGTCTCGTTTAGCAGCTCTCGCAGGCGCTCGATGCGAGCGAACCGGAATGGATGGACGGTTTGATCATCGGGCCAGGCCCCTCGGATCGAATGCGAACAATCGGATGATGAGAACGACGAGCGGGCGACGGGTGACGTTCATGAGTCGAGCTGTCGGTTCTCCGCCGAATGCCAGTCCGCGCCGTGGAGGCGAATCATCTCCCGACGGGAACGCCGGATGAAGATGCGCTCAACGCAAAAGCCGGCTGTCACTGAAGCCGCCAGCGCAAGGCCACAGACCATATAGTCATTCATGAAATTCCAAAACATGTTGCAGCCGGCAACTCCTACAAAGGTAAGTGCCATGACCGTATTGCGAAATGCCTTAACCATGTTGCCCCCCAGTCAGTGGGAACTTTACCATTGCAACCATGACGATTAGCAGCGTTTGACCCTTCTTAGGCGCCGTCTTTCTGCTCGATCAGCTTGGGTCCGCCGCGCTGTCGACGCCCGTGGGTTCCCCATTGGTCGGCGCAGCTCATCGATCGAGCCCGGCGTCGGCGTGATCCACCTGGGCGCGTCGCTCCATGCCCGCCTCTATCGCTTCCAGCCTGGCCTATTCCGGGTGGCGACAGCACAAGCGAGAACCGGCGTTCCTCACTGGCACAAAAGCTTGTCGAGTTTCGGATCGCTCTTCCCGCTTAAGAAGGCACCCGAACGAAGGGCAGTGATAGCGACGCCGGCATGAAATGACGGCGGGACCGAGGGCGAGTGCCTCCGGCGAGCGACTCATGATCGAGCGAGGGATCGAAGCCGCACGGCGTGCGCCGTTGAGGCGTGGAGAAGAAGGGAGTGTTCGAAAGAATGGAGCCTGCTGGTTATGGCTCTTACTTGCCCGGCTTACCGGTGTCGGAAACGACTGAAACTCCGAAAGGAGAACGGGACCAAAGCATGCCGGGAAACGTCTCGAAATCGGGCGCCGCAGCCCGGTGGAGAGCACAGAGTAAGGTGTGCATGGTGAAAGCTGTATTGCCTGAATCCCAGTTTCCAGTTGCCAAAGGGCTGGCCGTAGCGAACGCGGCTGACACGCTATGCCACGCGGGGCAGACCGCACCGGCCAGTGCGATCTGCCACCAGTCCGCGTGGGACGACCACCATCGGTGGGTCAAGGAGACGAATGGGACACCTAAACACACCGCAACTTCCTGCACACGCAACTACGGGATCGCCTGCAGCAGGCTCTTTCGAGGACCTGTATGGCGACGGAGCCGTCATAGTACCCAAACGCCCGGCGTAATGGCCAGGACAGCCGCCGCGAGGTGGACGATCATGCGTATAAGGCCGGGTGACCGGACCGAAAGCGCCTCCGATCGGGGGAAGGACGATGCCGCCAACAACGGCATTTGCAGTATGCGTAGAAGAGATTCTTCGACGGAGAGGTTCTGCTGATGCAGGCCGCTACCATCCAGAGAAGAATTGAATCACTGCCGACTTTGTCGCGGTCGGGTAAGCGCGTAAATGGCCTTCACCGCCTGATGAGATCTCCGCATCTCTTCGAGTGGGCCTACGAAAAGGTCTCCCGCAACAAGGGAGCCCTGACGCCGGGTGTAGATGGTAAGACCTTCGACGGCATGTCGCTGGCGAAGCTCGCCGATGTCGCCAGGCGCGTAGCAGACGGCACTTATCGCTTCCGGCCAGTCCAGCGGGTCTATATCCCAAAGGACAACGGCAAAACACGACCGCTGGGTATCCCAACGGTGGAAGACCGGCTCGTTCAGGAGGCGGTCAGGATTCTGCTCGAAGCGATCTACGAACCTGTGTTCCTCGATGAGTCGCATGGGTTCCGCCCGAGACGATCCTGTCATACCGCACTCAAGTCCATCAAGAAGACCTGGACGGGCTGCAAGTGGTTGGTCGAAGTGGATGTGCGTGGGTTCTTCGACAACATCGACCATGACATTCTGCTTGGGCTTCTAAAGAAGCGGATCGATGACGATAGGTTCATCGCTCTGATCGAAGGAATGCTCAAGGCAGGTTACATGGAAGATTGGGTCTACGGACGCACTTACAGTGGCACGCCACAGGGCGGGATTGTCTCGCCCCTGCTCGCCAACATCTATCTGCACGAGCTGGACCAGCACATGCAGACGATGAAGACGGGCTTCGACAAAGGCCGCGACCGACGTCCATTCCCGCGCTATGCGGCGCTGGAACGGCGCGTCCTCAGTCTCCGCCGGAAAATTGAACGGCTCCGCGCCGACGGCGCGGATCGGGCCGAGATCGACGCTGCAGTCGCGGAGATCAAAGCCATCAACAAGGAGAGACGGAAAGTGCCCTCCGTCGATCCGATGGACCCTAACTTCAAGAGGCTCCGCTACTGCCGCTACGCCGACGACTTCCTCATCGGCGTAATCGGGAGCAAGCGGGAAGCGTGTGAGATCATGGATTGTGTCGAACAATTCCTGACGCAGACATTGAAGCTCACGGTGTCGCCCGAGAAAAGTGGGGTCTATGCCGCTTCAAAGGGAGTGACCTTCCTCAGTTATCGCATCTCGACATACACATCCTACGGGGCTGGACGCAAATCCAACCGCACGGGACCGGACGGACGGACATGGCGCGTGGTACGCCGGCCGACCACCGGGAATGTCAGCCTGCGAGTGCCGCGGAAGGAGGTTACCGCGTTCTGCAAGCGACACGGCTATGGCGATCTCGCCAGAAAAACTGGCCGTCCTCGCGAGCAGTTCCTGGCCACCAGCGATGTCGCAACCGTCCTCGCCTATAACTCAGAGTTCCGTGGTTTTGCGAACTACCATTCGTTTGCTGATGACTTCAAGGGCGCCTTTGGACTGTTGGAGCTTGTTGTGTTCCGCAGCCTTGTGAAGACGCTGGCGATGCGACATCGAACGACGAGAGCGAGAACCATGGCACGTCTGTGGAAGGGTACGGACTACGAGGTCAGCTCCGTGGTCCGTGGTAAGCTTCGCAGCATCAAGCTGTGGAGACTGAAGCATCTGACCCAAACCTACTGGACGAGTCCCGTTGTCGACAACGTCACGGCAGGTGCGTGGTGGGTCAAAAGCCCAAATGATCTGGTCGATCGGCTCAACGCTCGCAGATGCGAAGCGTGCGGCGATACGAGGGGACGATTTGAGATGCATCACCTCCGCCGCGTAGGAGACCTGCAAAGCGGATCGCTGACGGCTTGGAAACGGTCCGGTTGGCGACGCAAGACCATCGTCCTGTGTCCGTCATGCCGTGTAACCGTGTCCGGTCGAGAGCATGCGCGTATGGAAAGCCGTGTGCATTGAAAAGTGCCCGCACGGTTTGGGGGGAGGCGTAGGGACATCCTCGTCGAGGTGTCCCGCGCCTACCCTACCGAGACGCTACGCGGCTCGATTCATATGTGGGCGGAACCGACTTGCAAGAATTGGCTCTGGCAGCATGCTCGGATCGCTTGCGCTCATATGTCCGGCCTGTTTTCGGGTCTTGCCACCACCGCCCAAGATGGGCTTCGCGGACAGTGAGATTCAAACACGAGAGCGGCATTTTCTGCCGGTAAACCGAGCGGAGCATTTCACTGACCGGCTTGCGCCGAACGTACCACCTCTTCCCGTCCTGCAAGTTCCGCCCCCAGCGTCAGACCTGCCGGTCTGGCGCCAAGCTCTGCATTTCGTTCAAGTCTATGTCGGCATCGGTATGAAGCTGCTTGCAGGCCGGTATCGCTCGCCGCCGACTATCAGTTTCCAGGCGATCCGCGCCAGCTTATTTGCCAACGCTATGGCCACCAGCTTCGGCGGCTTGCGTGCGATAATATCTTTCAGCCAGGGCCAAAAGCGACTTTCCCGTCGGCGCATATCTGCGATCACAGCCGTCGCGCCAGCCACCAAGACGGTTCGCAACATTCCGTCGCCGGCGAGTGTAATCACCCCGAGCCGGTTCTTTCCGGCCGTGAGCATAGCGACCCGAAGGGGCACGCGGGTCCGAGTGCAGCGACGAGACCGGTTCAAGAGTGGCACCCGGGAAGATCGCCGATAGGCGACCCCTTTTCCCGCCCCGGCGAGGAGCTCCGCATTCTTCGCGCGAGGGATCAACGCCGCATGGCTGAGACGCTAAAGCGGCTCGGTTCACGCGAGCCCGATGCGGCGGCGCCGCACGCGCAAGCGGAAGAACCCGCTCGTCGGAAGACCTAGATTTCCTCGCGCGCATTGGTCTGCGCGTCATAGATCCTGATCTGAAGCATGTGAAGACGCTTCTTGAGTTCCTCTGCACCAGCCCTGGCGCCGTCTCGGGTCGTAAATTCACACTTCAGTTGACCGTCCACCTCAAGCGCATAAGCAGAGGCGGGCGATTGTCCTGTGGCTGCAACCATCTTATTCCCATAGTACGTTGGTAGGACGATTGGGAATGATGGGTAGTACGCATCCGGCCAGCACCCCGGGCATGCGCGCCGGTCTGCCGCGCTCAGGCAGCAGTCGCTTTAGACTGATGGGTCGCCTTCCAATTCCACGGGAGCAGGTCGACAACTCGGTTGACGGGGTGATCTGGAAGCCTGGCTAACACGTCGGCGAGCCAGGCTTGTGGATCAACGTCGTTCATCTTGCAGGTTTCGATCAGGGTATAGACGGCGGCGGCACGATTGGCGCCAGCATCTGAACCGGCGAAGGTCCAATTTCGTCTTCCGACAGCCACACCGCGTAACGCTCGTTCGGCAGCATTGTTCGAGAGGCAGACGCGGCCATCGTCCAGGAAGCGGGTGAACGCCGCCCAGCGGTTGAGCAGGTAGTTGATCGCCTTTGCAGCATCATTGCCTGATGAGAGCAAGGTTCGCTGCTGGCGCATCCAGATTTCGAGATCGGCGACGATCGGCCTCGACTGATCACGACGTACCGCAAGCCGCTGTTCCGGCGTTTTGCCGTTGATGGTGCGCTCGATCTCGAACAGGATATCGATGCGTCGCACGGCCTCGCTGGCAATCGGCGCCTCTCCAGATTTCGCCAGATCAAAGAACTTTCTGCGGCCGTGGCTCCAACAGGCCGCTTCAAGGATCGGAGCCGGCCTTCTACGGGCCTTGTAGAGCTGGTTATATCCATCAAAGGCGTCGGCCTGCATGAGGCCCACATAGCCGGCAAGATGGCTTTGCGGATGTTCTCCAGCCCGATTGCGTGAGTAGTAGAACAGGGCCGCCGGCGGATCCGTGCCACCAAACGGCCGGTCATCGCGAACATAGGTCCAGATCCGGCCGGTAACCGTCTTAAGCTTGGCCAGCACCGGCACCGTCGTATCGTCGGCGTGGATGCGTTCCGCACTCATGACGTGGATCCGGATGGCCTCAATGATGGGATCGAGTGCGACCACGCAGGCGCCGACCCGATCCGCCAGGGTCGAGACGTCGATCTCGACCCCTTCGCGGGCATACGTCTTGCTCTGCCGGTTCAACGGCTGATGTAGCAGGAACTTGTTGACCAGCACCATCGCCAGCAGGTTCGGCCCAGCAAAGCCTCGCGGGATCGGATGGGAGGGCGCCGGCGCCTCTGTGATCGCCTCGCAATCTCGGCAGGAGAACTTTTCGCGGACACGCTCGATGATCTTCCAGCGCCGCGGCTCACATTCCAGGGTCTTCGAGACCACCTCGCCGAGCTTGTGTAGCCGCTCGCTGCCGCACTTACCACATGCGCAAGGCGCGGGTTCGACGACGCGCTCGACCGGCAGATGGTCCGGCAACGGACGTCGCGGCGGCCGTGGATTTTGCGCGCGCTTCTCCTTGGCGACCCCTGGCGCGGCGAGTTCAGCCTTGGTTTCCTGTTCGGCCTGCGTCTCTTCGAGATCCTCGATGGCAAGCTCGAGCTGTTCGACCAGCAGCTTGCCGCGTTCGGAGGATTGCCCGAACTGTTCGCGCCGTGCCTTGGCCAGCATCAGCTTCAGCCGCTCGATTTCCAGTCGACCGACGGTCACTTCGCTCTTCGCCAGCGCCAGTTGTTCGCGCTGCGCAAGGATCATTGCGTGCGCAGCGGCAAGGTCGGCGGGAAGCGGATCGGAAGGCGTTGTCACGAGGGCAAATCAATCATATTCGCCGCTAAAATTCGCGACCGATCTCCCTCGTGAGTCAATAAGCCACAGCTTAACCGGAAGCCTGCGGACGCCAGGTTGCCTGCGGCATTCGCCAGTCAATTCCGGACAGGAGGGCATCGGGAGATACCCATAAGAGTGACGATGACGTGGCCACCTCCGAAGAGGTGGAAGTCGTTGATCCGCGTCATCCGCTTTATGGCCGGCGCTATCGATTAATCTCGATCGGCAAGGAGACGACAACACGCGGAGCGTGCAAGGAGCTCTTTGCGCGTGTACATTACCGATTCGGTCTCACGCTTCTTCTGCCGCTCGGGGCGACGAATCTTGAGCGGAACGGCTTGCCGCGCGCCGCGCCAACCAAGCTGAGCCTCGACGCGCTGCAGGACTTAATCGCGTTGGCCGAAGAGAGCGGGGGCACATGCCCATCGAACCTCGAGAGGTCTGGCGCAGTCTGCCGGAAGCGCTCCGGCAGGCGATCGCAGAGGATCTCGGCCAAGTCCTGCGGGAGATGAGCGATGGGCTCGGAACTCGTCAAGCCGGATCACCTGGACCGCAAAGCAGTGGTGTATGTGCGGCAGTCGACGCCACACCAAGTGATCACCAATCAAGAAAGCCTAAAGCTTCAGTACGCCCTCTCGCAGCGTGCTCGCGAGCTCGGATGGCACGAGGCGGACATCGATGTGATTGACAGCGATCTTGGGCAGAGCGGCGCTGGCGCAGCGCACCGGAAAGGCTTCAAGGACTTGGTCGCCCGCGTCACTCTTGGTGAGGTTGGCCTTATCCTATCGATGGACGTGACGCGCCTGGCGCGGAATTGTTCGGATTGGTACCCGCTACTTGATGTCTGCGGGCACCGTCATTGTTTGATCGCCGACCGGGATGGCGTCTATGATCCTGGGACACCCAATGGCCGCCTGCTGCTCGGCCTGAAAGGTACGATCTCAGAGCTGGAATTGCACACGATCAGAAGCCGGATGACCACTGGGCGTATGGCAAAAGCCGAACGCGGTGACTTGGTCGTGCAGTTGCCGGCGGGCCTTGTCCGCGACCCTTCAGGGGTGGTCACCAAGGATCCCAATCTCGAGGTGCAGGGGCGCCTGTCGCTGCTCTTCGAGACCTTCCTGAAAGTACGGACGGCCGCGCAAGCGATGCGGGCCTTTGTTGGCCGCGGCTTGGCACTGCCTCGCCTCGACCGCCATGGCGATCTGCGCTGGCAGCCTGCGACGGTGTCGGCCGTGACGGCGATCCTGAAGAATCCGGCCTATGCAGGCGCCTTTGTCTATGGAAGGACTTGGCAGAAGCCGTCCAAAATACCGGGAGAGCGTCCACAAAAGTCTCCGCGTCGTGGAACGGACTGGAGGACCGTGGTGAGGGAAAAGTACCCGGCCTATATCGACTGGGAAACCTTCGAGAAGATCCAGGCGATGCTGCGCGACAATCGTGCGGAATACCAGCACATCAAGAGCCGCGGAATCCCGCGCGACGGGGCAGCCCTGCTTCACGGCATCACCTATTGCGGCGAATGCGGACACAAGATGGCCGTGCGCTACAAGGGCGGCAGTCAATATGTCTGCAATCATCTGAAAATCCAGCGTGGCGCACCGGAATGTCAGAACCTGCGCGCCGCACCGATCGACGCACAGGTTGCGGCGGCATTCTTGGAAGCTGTGGCACCGGCGGAAATCGATGCGTTGTCCAAAGCGCGCAAGACCCATCTGCAGTCCGAAAGAGCCCTGCGGCACGCTGAAGAGCAGCAGGTTGAGAGGCTTCGCTATCAGGCAGCCCTCGCCGAGCGCCAGTTCAATCGCGCCGATCCCGATAACCGGCTCGTGACAGGCGAACTGGAACGACGGTGGGAAGCCGCTCTATCGGAGCTGCGCCGAGCCGAGGAGGCATTAGCCCAGCGCACGATGCACAAGTCCAATGAACCCTTGGGCGTTCCTCACGATCTGCGTGCCAAGGTAATCGCCCTTGGAAATCGTCTTCCGGCGCTATGGGGCAACCCCGCAACCCGCAGGGACCACCGCAAGGCGCTCTTGCGCTGTCTGATCGAGAAGGTGGTGATGCGCCGCTGTGCTCGGGACAAGGCTGAGGTGCGCATTGTGTGGCGCGGCGGCGCGACCACTGAGCTTGTAGTGACCCTACCTGTGAATGCTGTGGCTGCGCTGCCGCGTCACAAGGAGATGATAGAACGCATATGCGCATTGGCGCGGGATGGCGCCTACGACGATGAGATCGCGCGCATTCTGACGCAGGAAGGACATCACTCGCCATGGGAGGCTGACAAAGTTCTGCCGATCACGGTCCGGCGCATTCGTCTCAAACACCGCCTCAAGGTGCGGCATCGAACACGGTGGTCAGCGGTGGCCGACCATTTGTCAGTAACCCAACTAGCACAACGCCTCAGGATACCCGTCAAATGGATTTATGTTCAGCTCAAGCGAGGGAGCATCCTGACCACCCGAGAGGCTTCGGGCCGCTTCCTCTTTCCTGACAACACAAACGCGTTGCAGGCCATTCGCAGCTTGAGAAATCATCGTATCGCGCAGATTGATCTGAGGGAGGATCACCGTGAAAAGTAGGGGCATCAACAACAGCCCTCAAGGAGATAGGATAGTTGCGCAACGCTGATTGTCACAACGCCGTCCGCCAGCGATGGCCACAAGAAGCGGCCGCGCTCCAACCGCTTCGTGAACAGACATGCGCCCTGGCCATCATGCCAAATGATCTTGATCAGGTCGCCGCGGCGGCCCCTAAAAACGTAAAGATCACCAGCGTGCGGATCACGCTTCAAGCTCTCCTGAACCAGACGCGCAAGGCTCGGGAAGCCTCGGCGCATATCGGTATGGCCGGTCGCAAGCCACACCCGCACATTACCCGGTATGGCGATCATCGGCGCTCAAGCACCTCGAGGACCCGCGCCAGCGCCTCCGGGTCGACGTGCGCATCCACCCGGATGCGTCGCCGGTTGCCAAGATCAATCTCGATCAATCCAGTACGCGCGGACGCTACGGAGCGCACCCGGCCGTCACCCGCAGGCAAAAGCTTCGGAGTTTCCTCCACCTCCGTAGCGACGATCTGCACCGGCGCAAAAGATGGTACAACCTGCTCTGATGTCCGTGCTTGTCGACGCCAGGTAAACACTAGGCTGGCCGCGACTCCGTTGCGGCGCGCAACCTCAGTCACCTTCGCGCCCGGCACCAACGTCTCTTCGACAATCCGCGCCTTGTCGTCCTGCGACCAGCGCCGCCGCCGCTCCAGCCCGCCCAAAACCTCGACCCGCATCGCCTGATGACCTTAAAGCTAGACTTAAGGTCACACGCTTCGCGAATTACCTCGCGTCACGCAAGACGGCGCCCGTCGGATGCGTACGATGGGTACCGTGAGTCGCCCAAAGCACGCCAGGGCCATTTGCCTAACGGCAGGTAGCAGCCATCGCGCGCTGTGGACTTCGATGAGACGAACAGGGTGCCGGCGCGCGGAGCGACGGGCCGCGGCTCTTCGCACAATCATCTGCCCCGGGGCGGGTAAGGCCGCTGGCCAAGATCACCAGCCGGGAGCGACGATGGTACAACGACTCCGGAGATCCCGGTGTCGACGGCGGCGCCGTCGAGATTGGGGCGGGTACGAACTTATGAGGATGGGCGCTCTATCGGGCATGTCAATCGGCTACCGCGCGACTTCTTGGGTCATTCACGGCAAGAATCATCCTGCAAGGCGCACCTTGAAGGCGGTGAAATTGTTTGAGGTGTCGATTGTTAGCGACCCTAGCAACGGTCTTGCCCGTGTCGACGCTGTGAAGTCTCACGACGACGAAGGCACCCGCTTTAGCCGCGCCCTTGCTGAACTGGCTGCGGCGGTCCGCGCGTAACTACCTCAACGCCGCGCCGCACAACGTCCCGGCCATTGTACTGGGACGAACGGCGGCGCGCACCTAGGGAAACATATGGAAAAATCGGACTGCATTAATTCAATCATCAGAAAAGCGAACCGGACCATACCGTGGCGGGCGTCGATCGAAAAGAAATGGCCTGACGCTCGCAATTTCACTGCGGCTTGTACACTTCAGAAGATCGTGGACGAGGCGCGCGACTTATCCGACGCTGACTGGCAGCGGCTTCGGCCATATTTCGTTGATGACTCTTTCGAATCAGCTTGGAATATCGCGTTGACAGCGGCGTGCCGGAACGTCGGTTACAAGGGGCATGTCACCGATATCGAGTCGTTCGTTCGCCACCTTATTAGGTTGCTTCGCGACCCGCAGACGTTCGCGATGGCGGCCTAGGAGGGAGGAGAACGGCATGATTTCGATGGGAGAGCCAATCTACGGTTTCGTTACCAAGGGCGATGGGAAAGCGCTGAAGGCGCAAATTGTCGGTGTGGACGTTGCCGAGAACCGGATGGTGATTTTGTACGAAGATGGCAACGAAATGCACCTCGCAGATGACGTGCCGTTCTACACGCAGCGCTTCGCTGCAGAGTGCGCGACAGTTGAATGATTTAGGCCGCAATGCAGCGCGCGGCGCAAAGATGAAAAGAATTTGGTTTATGGTTGACATACAGGAAGGCGTCACGAAGTGAATGCCGCAGAAGTAGATAAGGTTATTGCTGGTGTCGAGGGGCATAAGATTGCGCAAGGGATCATCGCGAATTGGAATCCCGGTGACGTGCTTCATGGAATGCACGCAGCGAACCAGTTGGGCGTTCTAGCTAAGTCAGAAAAGCTGTCTCGCGAAACGTGCTGGTCTGTCTTTCAGGCGGGATTTTCAACTCGCAAGCTCACACGAGCAAGCGGCGCTCCTTCAGGAGAGTTTCAATCGCGCGTTTGATATGTACGACCGTGAAGACGCGTTGGCGATATTCTGCATGGAGCACGCGAACGATAACCAGCCGCAAAGTAAGTTCTGTGTGCCGCGCGGTAACACTGATCCTTTTGAAATTTCGCATCAAGGTGGGTTGCTTCAGAAGATTACAGAATGGATTCTCGATACGGCGAGGGTACCGGTTCGAGAATTCGCGACGATATCCACGCTGGCTTTCTTGGGTGCGTTGTTTGGGCGTCGCTACGTCACTCCGACCGGATTGGGGCTGAACGTCTATATGGTTGGTGTGGCCGGTCCAAGCTTCGGTAAGGACCACGCGCGCGGTGCAATTGAGATGTTGGCTGACGATTGCGGCATGCCATGGCTGATCGGGCCGGGTGACGTGACGAGCGACAGCGCAATTGAGAAGGCGGTTCGGCGTGCACCCGTGCATGTCATGCCTATGGACGAATTTGGCGCGCTTCTTCAGGGGGTAACGGGTAGCCAAGCAACATCTTGGAATCGAACGGTCCGGAAGAGTTTCTTGGAGCTATACAGCCGGTCGACGAAGCGTTGGACGGGGAAAGAGAAGGCCGACGACAAGAAGGACTCTAGTCCGATTTTTTTCCCAACGGTCTCATTGCTCGGCTTCTCAACGCCTACTGATTTCTACACTGGCATAACGGAACAGAGCTTCAACGACGGCTTCATTGCGCGACTGACGATTATTGACGTCAAGAACGCGCCACAACGAAAGAGAGGGCGGCCGGTGCTGGTAACTCCGCGCGAATTGGTCGAAGCGGTGCAGGCGGCTTACATGCTGGCGCCGCTGAACGAATTGCAACGTGTTGCCGTAATGAGCGGCGGGCAGAAGCCAAAGATGCATGTATGCGACTGGGGCGAGGGGGCTGAAGATCGATGGCTTGAAATCGAGAATTGGCAGTTGGAATGCCTCGATAGATACCCCGACAAAGAGGGTATCTTAGGCCGGGCGGCGGAGCAGACCCAGAAGTTTGCGACCTTGCGGGCCGTGTCCCGTAATCCGGCAGCGCCGGTGGTAGAAATCGGAGACGTCGAATGGAGCTACGCAATCGTACAGAGGTCGCTCGACACCATCGAAGATGGCGCGGCCAAGTACATGGTTGGCAGTGAGTCCGAGGCGCTGCGAAATGCCATCCTGCGGGCCATCGAGAAGGCCGGGAGCAAGGGTATCGCCTATTCAGACCTGACACGCGCCAAGGGCGTTAAGGCGGCTAGGCCGTACGAGCTTGAAGCGTCGTTGAAGTGGTTGGAAGAGGGCGAGCAGATGCGCGCGACGCGGAGGCCGGGCGCAAGGGGGCGAGCGGGGACACGGTACTTCCTCTCGTCGTAAAACTCGTCGGAATCGACGTCTCGTCGGAAAAAAATGTGCGCGACGGCAGCCCATGTTTGGGTTGTCGTCGTAACGACGTCGGAATTTTTTCCGACGACGAATACTCTTGTTATTTTCAAATGTATAGGGACCAAAAAAGAGTTCTCGTCGTAATTTTTTGGCCCCATAAAAACCCTGAAACCTATCTGTTCGGGGGAATGCGCTGTCTAGTCGCTCCAGCCGGTGCGCCCACGGTCGGTAGCGGCTGACCTGGGGCACGATCTAGCGGTTGATGCGGCCGGGCGAGGCCCATCGTATAGGGCGGCGCGTCACTGCTCGCAGTCCGCACATTGACTCTTTCCATGGTGACTGCAGACGCGATCACGATGACCGTGACCAAGGCGGCCGCAAACAGAACTAAGGCTGTCCGATGCTGGTCCATCATTGAACCTCCCCGAACCGGCGCTAATGGACCGTCCCCAACGCGTTAGTGAGGCCGTAGGTTCATTTAGACGGTGTTCGGTAAGGGTGTGCTGCCGGATAGCGCGCCACAGACCAGCAGGCAGACCCCGGCCTAGATAGCTAAGTCTAGACAGGCACTCCCGCATTCGAGCCTTAGTGGCTTCAGCCACGGCTGCAACCTGCTATCCTAGGTCGGCTCCATCGATCCCGATTTCAGTGAGCAGACCTGCCCTATCGGACCTGGGAAATCGGCCTCGCAACTAAGCACCGACGGTAACGATCCTCAGTTCAAAGAAGGGATGACTTAGATGCCCGGGTACTTGCAGAAGGCGATCAAGAATCCACTCTTCGCAACTGGATGCGCCGTACTAGGCGCCTGCGCTGGGTTGCTATTCTTGGGTGAAGGCGCTCGTCCAGGTGGCTTCCTGCTCAAGCACAGCACAGATACGGTGTTTCCGCCTGCTTTCAGAGACTTTGTGGGCTCGGCCTCGCTACCTCTGCCTAACCTGCTCTGGATATGGACCTCCGCTACTATCGTTTTGATCTTGGTCGGTCTCGGTGTTCTTGGTTCGAACCTCCGTAGCATGAATCGAAACCTTCAGCTTGAACTGAAGGTGAAGCGCAGTTTTCTTGAGCTTGCGAGCGATATTGATCTTGTGAGCTGCTGCCGGTTTGATGGACACCAGGTTAAGCTAATCCCACCTTGCGCTCGAACTCAACCGGGCTGAGATACCCGATGGTCGAGTGCCTGCGGATCGTGTTGTAAAATCTTTCGATATAGTCGAACACATCGGCTCGTGCCTCGTCTCTGGTTCGGTAGATCTTGTTGGCGGTCCGTTCGGTCTTGAGCGACGAGAAGAAGCTCTCCATCGCTGCGTTGTCCCAGACGTTGCCGGAACGGCTCATGCTGCAGAGAATGCCGTGGTCGGCCATCAAGCGCTGGAACTGCTCGCTGGTGTACTGACTGCCCTGGTCGGAGTGGTGCAACAGGGCGTCCGGCTTGCCGCGTCGCCAGACGGCCATCAGCAGGGCATCGGTTACCAACTGAGCTGTCATGGCGGCGCTCATCGACCAACCCACCACCCGGCGTGAGAACAGGTCGATCACCGCTGCGACGTAGAGCCAG
>NZ_JADPKA010000105.1 GCF_023073715.1 Bradyrhizobium sp. 164 | reverse complement strand
CCATGACTCGATGGAAGCCACTGTGGACCCTTATCCCGGGGTCCCGATTGGATGCCGATCACCCCGAAAACGGGGTCCTTATTCCATGCCGAAACACAGTTGACGCCTGAAACGACCCCGGCGTGGACGTCGCCCACCGAACTGCTTGGCCTGCTGGGTCGACAGCACCGCGTCGTGGCCCCAGTTGACGTTGATCAGCACGTCGGCGCCGGAATTCGCGACGTTCAGAAGATATGAGGAGTAGTCAGGCGCACCGAGCGGCGCCACCTGGTTGGTCACGGTGGTCCAGCCGGCGGTCGCAAGGAAGTCCTGCATCGACTTGGTGACGGTGTGACCGTAGGTGTAGTCCGGCGTGAGATACGAAACCTTCTTGCCCTTGCCGAACTCCTTGACCAAGTAGACATTCCGACTTCCGCTTCCGGGCCGATTCCGTTGAAAAAGGCCGGCAGTATTTCGTTGTAATAGCTCCGTCGCGACTTGGCCGGAACTGCTCTTACTGACCCTATGCGAGCGTCGGGGTGGGCATCGGGATCAGCTTGGCCATCTTTCGAAGGTTTTGGGCGGTGGCTGCGAGGATGAACTCGTCGCGCGCGCCGTTTGGACCTCGTAAACGCAAACGGTCGAGCTTGAGAATGCGCTTGAGGTGCGCGAACAACATCTCGATTTTCTTGCGGAGCCGGCGCGAGGTGCCTCCCTCCCACGATCTCGCGATCTGGCGCGCCATGTCGCGGGCGCCCTCGTAGATCGAGCGGGGCACCCTCCGTGAAGCCTGCTTGGGGCAGCATCGGGGCTTCAATGCGCATCGATCACAATCGCGCTTGCTGGCGAGGTAAAGCATGGTGGCACCATCATTCACCAACGTTCCGGTCGTGGTAAGAGTTTTGCCACCAGGGCAACGATAGATGTCCCCAGCATGGTCATAGGTGAAGTCGTCGCGCGAGAAGATCCCGTCTGTGCGGGCCGATTTGTCGAACACTGTAACGTGCGGCTCGATCCCGTGCTCATAGACCAGCCAGGCGAGCATCTCGGCCGAGCCATAGCCGCTGTCACCGAGGAGCCGGCTCGGATAGAGATCAAACCGCTCCAGCGAGCGCTCAATCATGCGCTTGGCGGCCAATACCTCCGCCTGCCGGATTGCCGTCGTTGCCTCAACATCGACGATGATCGCGTTCTCGATGTCGACCAGATAGTTCGTCGAATAGGCGAAAAACGCTTGGCCGCCGTGCGCGCCGGTCCAGCGCGCCGCCGGATCGGAAGGCGATACGAACTTCGGAGTAACCTCGGTCGCGGCTCCGAAAGCGGCATCATCAAGGACAGCCAGATACTCATCGATTGCTCGGCTGGCAGCCTCCGGCGGAAGTCCCTTATCGCCTTCGATCCCCTTCTGCCGATTGGCATCGGCCTTGATTAGGCTCGCATCGACTGCAAATCCCTCACCGCCGACCAGTCGTTCCTCGATGCAGCGGCGCAGCACGCTCTCGAACACGCGACGGAAGAGGTCGCTCTGCCGGAAGCGGCCGTGCCTGTTCTTGGAAAACGTCGAGTGATCCGGCACCGTCCCATCCAGACCGAGCCGGCAGAACCACCGGTAGGCCAGATTGAGGTGAACCTCATCGCACAGGCGCCGCTCCGATCGAATGCCGAAGCAGTAACCGATCAAGAGCATCCGGATCATCAGCTCGGGATCGATCGAAGGCCGACCGATGCTGCTGTAGAAAGGCGCCAGGTCCCGCCGGACCTGTTCAAGATCGACAAACCTGTCAATCAACCGCAGCAAGCGATCAGTCGGGATATGTCTTTCGAGCGAGAACTCATAGAACAACGCGGTCTGTTCGACTTGCCGATGCCCCATCATGATCTTCAGTCCTGCCAATTAGACAGACTGAATCACTGATATCTCTGCGTCGCAACAGCTGCCTTTTTCAACAGAATCGGAAGCGAAGCAGAAATCAGATGCTCCTTCCGAGCTTATCGGTGATGGCCCGATGCGGTCGTTGCTGGATGCAGACTCCAGGGACATCCAAACAGCTCGAATCTTAGGCGGGCTAAGCAAAAAATATGCAATCCGCAATTGCGGTCCCGAATACTTCACCTAAACCTTTCCAAAAAATTTACTGGATCACGTGCACACAACTTCAAGTCATTTTCAGCGCCGCATATTCAACAATCACGCCAGCAATCCAAAAATAGATCTGGAGATAGCCATGGGGACGGTCGTTCATCTCAAGCAAGCTGGTCGGCCGCTATTGCCGTTCGAGATCCATGACGGTGAGCGCGCTCTTGCGGAGGAACTGGACAGACTCACGAAAGCGAGGCTGTGGACCGCCGTCGGCCATCTCGAGGCAGCCGTGAAGAGCGCCGACAAAATTCGCGACCGACTCCCGGCCGGACCGATCAAGGATGATTTCGAGCACAAGCTGGCGGCGCTTACCCGGAACCTCACCCATTTGCGCGAACAGGTCGGGCAGTTGTAATCCTATTGATGGAGCCTCAGTTCGGAAGCCAGTGATGTTACCAAGTGGCCCCTAGCGTCGGACATCCCATCTCCGTTTTTGCGTCGGCTCTTTGGGGTAAACCGGCCGTAGTCACGGTCAAACCTGATTGACGCCAATGACCCCAAAAGAGACATTCGACGAAGAAAGACTGTGGGCGTTCGCCGACATCCTGAAGCGTCACGCCTTCAATGACGATCGGCTTTAAGGCGATCGTGTTCGAAGCTCACGCAACCAACGCGGTTAACAACTGCAGCCGTTTCAGCACGAAGCGGCCACAGTGCTTCCGCCTCAGCACGAAGTGGCTGTCGGCAAAGGCGCCCTATCCTGTCAGCACAGCGTTCTGCCCGCGTCAGCTGCCGAGGCGAATCGCCCACTGACAGCCGCACACGACTGTTGCCACATAGAGCGCGGCGCTTACCTAAAGGACCTCTACTCGAACTTGTGCCACACCTCGATCAGTAATTCCTAAGCCGCGTGCAGCGCCAAGGGAGAGGTCCAGCACGCGGTCGCGAATCCACGGTCCGCGGTCTGCAATCCGAACTATGACCGACCTGCTACTCGCAATGTCGGTGACGCGAACCCGAGTTCCGAAGGGAAGACTTCGATGGGCCGCCGTCATTTCATCGCGATTGTAGAGCGACCCGCTCGCTGTTTTACCCTTTGTATAAGAATAGAAGGACGCTTTTCCGGTGAAGGCTTTATTGAACGATTTGGAAGGCCGGAGATCGTCTGGCGTCCGCGTCCATAGTGGCCCTGCCTGAATATCCTCAGGAGGACTTTGTTTTTGCTCCTTCTCTTCAGGAGCAGGTTCAGCATGTGCCTTCGGAATAATAGACCA
The DNA here is from genome assembly GCF_023073715.1 of Bradyrhizobium sp. 164. Lineage (GTDB taxonomy): Bacteria > Pseudomonadota > Alphaproteobacteria > Rhizobiales > Xanthobacteraceae > Bradyrhizobium. The sequence continues at coordinate 13,899 of NZ_JADPKA010000105.1, read as the reverse complement.
TCTATCGTCGAAGTTTTGTGCTGAAGCATACGGAGACTGCAAGCAAGCAGATAAGGACGCGATCGCGATTCTTGCAAACAGAAGACGCATGATCAACTCCACTCACTGACAAAAAACAACGAATCAATGATTTTTAACAAGCGGCGTTCCCGAGCGTGCAGAGCAGCATACAACGGAACAGCGTCATCAATTTGGGGTGATTTTTTGGGTAGGTCGGAACTACTCTGTGGCGCAGATTATGCGCCGAGCGTCATCCGTAGCTGCCTCGCCCGACCATCCAACGACCGTCTGCTTTCAGGTGGAGAGCGGATTCGTGAAGTCTCTTCACTCCAGCATGTGATCCAAACGGACATCACTAATCCTTACAACTCTCTCCCGACGTGTGTGCTCTATAGTCGCGTTACATGGACAGCGGAAGGTCCTATGGTGGCCGCGACATGATCCACGTCCTCGACATCGATCCGCGCAATGCGCGGCGTTGCCTGCACGCCGGACGGCTCCAAGCAGGAGCTTAGCCGGACGGTAGTTGGTGCCCTCCGGATTATCCCCTTCCTTCATCAAACAGATTTGGTGTGTGGCTCTTGCGCGAGGAGAAGCCCAAACAAGGAGGCATGTCGTGAACAAACCCTTTTTCCCGAACGTGACTCTTCCGGCGTCTGACCATCGCCGCTTGGAACGGCTCGCGCAGGCGGGCGCGGATCAAGGCGACGTGGACGCACGTTTTCTGTTGCGTGAGATCAACCGTGCGGAAGTCGTCCCTGATCGCGCAGCCAGATTGGACAGCATCGTTACCATGGGTTCGTGGGTGACGTTCTGGATCACTTGGGGCTTCCCCCGCGAGACAAGGCAACTGGTGTACTTCGAAGACTACACGTCCGAGCGAACCCAAATCCCCGTGATGTCGCCGTTGGGTGCAGCGTTGGTCGGGCTGAAGGTCGGAAGCGAAATTCCCTTCTTCACCGCTGGGCGCACCAACGTCGTCAAGATCGAACTTTCAGCCGAGGTGATCCGAATGATGTTGTCAGGGTTCTGTTTAGCAATCCGGAGGTCAAGGGCAAGAAGCTCTTTGATGACAATGATCCGGGACCATCGGCCGCTTAGGAAAGGAGAGAAGGTAATGAGCAAGACTAATCGCAAAGGCAAACCTGAAATCGTGTTGCCGCCCATCGCTGTGATAGAGGATGAGGCGAGGCGTCTCAACGCTCTGGCCAGTTCGAGCGCGGTGCTCTTCCCGCGCGTGGCCCATTTCCTTGCACAGGAGATAGAGCGTGCAAGCGTGGTGGCGGACAATTCCGATCTGCGCGGCGTAGTCCGCATGGGCTCGCAGGTCCGGTACTGCGATGACAAGACCGTGAAGTCCGGGACGTGGTATTGGTTTATCCCCACGAAGCGGACATAACGCTGAAGCGCGTCTCGGTTCTCACGCCGGTTGGAGCTGCGTTGATCGGCCTGTCGGTTGGCCAAGCCATCGAGTTTCAAACGCCGGGCAACAACAAGCGGTCCTTGACGGTGCTAGGCGTGTCCAACTGAAGGAGGCGTTGATATGCGCGACGTTTCAACCAGACAGGCCGCCTTTACAGTCATCGGTATCACCATCGTCTTGGCTGCCGTGTTCTATCTTGCGACCTTCTTCAAGGCTTGAAGGTCCAACCTCTGGGGGCGGCCCCTCTCGGTCTATGATCGAGCTGGGGCACCCCACTGCGCGTTGCCCGCGCGGTGAAACTCGGTCGTCCGTAGCCGAAGGAATTGCTTAATCGCCGTCGCCGGGTCGGCGCACATCGTAACCGCCAACTGGGAGCTAATGAATCACTGGCTCACCATAGAAACGGCGGTGCAGCTTTTCGCTGACGCCGAAGCTGATTTCCAAGATGAGGCGCGGCGCGCGTTTGGCCAGCGAACCCATATGGAATCCGAAGGGATCCTCGACAAAGCCGAAGCCTTCAGGCCCCGTCAGTTTCACGATTGCTTCGCGACCATAGGTCCGCTCGATTTCCTCGGAGGGGTGGCCGACCATAAGGGTGAACTGGTGTCGCAGAAGGCGCTGCCTGTGGCTGCCCACGACATAGACATGCGGGCCCGAATTTTCGTCTACCGCTTCGATGTAGAAGAAGGACTTGATCATCCTCCAATCATCGAGATCAAAATGAAACCGGTCCTGTGAGGCTAGATGGAGGTCGTAGTCTTTCGCGTTCTTGCTCGGAAAGCTCCACCAGAGCCGCGTCGCGGTGACGCGCGCCTCGCCTCCCAGATAGTTCTGGGCGATCTGCAACAATAGCGGATCCTGCTGGACGCGGCAGGCCGCTTCGCAATCCAGCACGCGTTCGAAGAAGTGACCTGTGACAATGGCCTTCCCGGTCGCAAGCTCGATCGGGCGATGTTCCTCGGCGACCAGCTCAATTTTGCGGTCGAAATTGCCGAAACAGGGCGTGCGTCGGGCAAAGGAAGAGATCTGCGACGTAATGTTTGCCGGAAGGCTGACGCCCTGAAATAGCCCGTCTCGCCGCAACTGCTCCGTCACATGCTCGGCGCTAAGTTCCGGGAAAAGCGTGTTCGTGAGATCGATGTGTTCCGGCGGAGCGGTAAACTTCCATGCGAGGTTGCGGAACAGCATCACGCGCCCCAGTGCAAACATCGGCAGCCATCGGGGATTTTCCTTGATGTCGGCTACATACGTCGGCAAACGTTTGAGCATTCGCTGAATCTTTGTGACCATTGCTTGGCCCGCTGTACGCATCACCATGGAACCATTACCTGGACCAATCTCCTTTGTTCCAAATTGGACCAAACCAGACGCGCTCTGCTATTCGGCGTGCACACGATTGACGCCCATCCAGCACGCCCGCCATCGCATCCAAGGAAACTAAACGGACCTGACGCGGGGCAGTCCGCTTCGGTGCGATTGACCCTGAGATATCAACCGTTCTGCTATCGCCAAAGCATCATCCACTTCGATGCCGAGCTAGAAAGTAGCCCCGCAGCTGCGACCCCGCGACGGCCGCTTCCGGGAGGTGAGCCGACCAAGGGTCTTGCAAGCTGCCGAGGGCTGCCTTTGACCCGACCCGGACAGTAGACCACAATTCGGAGGAACTCCTTCTTGGGTACTCTGAAGAAGACCGAGGCGCATAGGCAGCGAAGCTCTGGATAATCTACGCTGAGAGCAATAAGCTGCAGCTTGAAATCCCCGGAACTGTTGGCTCGGATAAGGCGTCAGAGCAATTCGCAGGGGAGGGACGAATGAGCATCGTGCTGCGACCAGGCGCGCCGTCGGATGCCACCGTTTGCGGCAAAATCTGCTTCGAAGCGTTCAGGGCGATTGACGACGAGCACAATTTCCCGTGGGATTTTCCGTCGGTGGAGGTGGCCACGCAGGTCCTGATGATGCTGCTGTCCAACCCGGGGTTCTACTCGCTTGTCGCCGAAAAGGACGGAAGGGTTGTCGGCAGCAACTTTCTCGATGAACGCGGACCGATTGCCGGACTCGGGCCGATCACAGTTGATCCGGCCTCACAGAACGCGACGATTGGGCGCCAATTGATGCAGGCTGCACGCGACCGCGCGCGCGATCGGCATGCGGCCGGGGTGAGGCTGCTGCAATCCGCATTTCACAATCGTTCTTTGTGTTTGTACGCCAAGCTCGGCTTTGACACCCGCGAGACGATCTCGAAAATGAACGGGGCGCCGCTGGGCGTCAGCTTGCCGGGGTACGACGTGCGTCCGGCCGGCGCGACCGATCTCGTGGCCTGCAACTTGTTATGTCATCGGGTTCACGGTCATGATCGTGGCGGCGAACTCGATGACGCGATTAATGCGGGAACGGCGCGGGTCGTCGTGCATCTCGGCCAGATCACTGCCTACGCGACGGATGTCGGGTTCTTCGCCCATGCCGTCGCCGAGAGCAACGAAGGTCTGAAGGCTCTGATCGGATCTGCTCCGGGCTTTCCCGGCGGCGGCTTTTTGGTGCCGACCCGAAATAGCGAACTATTCCGCTGGTGTCTGCAAAATGGCCTCCGACTAGTGCACCAGATGACCCTAATGACGACCGGCCTCTACAACGAGCCTAAGGGCTTTTATCTGCCCTCGGTGCTCTATTGAGCAAGGAGCCTCGGCCCCGCGCATCAGGCCGAGCTTCCGTCTTTGGCCCTAGCCGAACCGCACGTTAGCGGCGAGATAGTTAGCTCCTGAACGTGGACCGGAAATTGCTCACCCGCTCTTGATCAACGCTTTTGACCTGGACCAGACATCACCAACCTTTCGATACCATCATCTCAGCGGCTATGATGGCAAGCCGCGCGCTGCCGAAATCGGAAAATGACACGATCGGAGCGATCATGATTGGGCGCCGGTGTTTTATAAGTTTGATAGGAGCGGCCATCGTTGTCGCGCCGCTCTCGATACGCGCGCAGCAGCCGGCCACACCGGTCATTGGATTCCTCAACAACTTGTCGCGTGCTGCGATCGCCCACCCCGTAGCCGCGTTCCGCGAGGGTCTGAAGGAAGCCGGCTTTATCGAAGGCCACAACCTCGTGATCGAATATCGCTGGGCCGAGAATCACAATGATCCTTGCCCGCGCTGGCTGCCGATCTGGTCCGGCGGCAGGTTGCGGTGATTGTAGCGACCGGCGGTGGCGCCTCGGCGCTAGCCGCAAAGGCTGCGACCACCACAATTCCGACCGTGTTTTCCTCAGCCACTGATCCTGTCGAGCTGGGCCTCGTTGTCAGGCTAAACCGACCCGGCGGAAACGCCGCCGGCGTTTATGTGATGACAACTCTTTGGAAGCCAAGCGGCTGGACCTGCTGCACGAACTGGTGCCAAACGCCGCGACCATCGCCATGCTGGTCAATCCGGGCACCCCCGGCGCCGACAGCCAGTTGACGGAGGCGAAGACGGCTGCGCAAACCCTCGCGCGGAAGATTCACGTTCTAAGGGCACACAATGAGCCGGAACTTGACAGGGCCTTCGCGATGCTGGCCGAGCACCATGCCGACGCTATTCTTGTCGCGGCCGATCCGTTCTTCAACGCTCACCGCCAGCAGATTGTCACACTGGCAGCGCGCTGCGCCGTTCCCGCAATCTACGAGTTCCGAGAGTTTGCCGTGGCCGGCGGCCTGATGAGCTACGGGATCAGCTTGGCCGACGCGTACCGGCAGGTTGGACTTTATACCGGCAAAATTCTTCAGGGCGCCAAGGCCGCCGACTGGCCGGTTACGCAGCCGACCAAATTCGAGTTGGTCATCTGAAGGCCGCGAAGGCGCTGGGCTTCACTGTCTCGCCGATGCTGCTCGCCCGCGCCGACGAGGTGATCGATCAGGGGAGTTGTTGCTGTCGGTGCACGAGGCAGCTTGTGGCCCATCGCACCTCATCGAGGTCCGCTCAGTGAGGCATGGCGGACCAGATTTGCGAAGCGCCGGGAGACCGGCAAGGAGTAGAGAGTGCAAGTCTCTTACGATGAAGGAGTAGCGATCCACATCGGCCCCGAGTCATGCGCAGTTGCCCGCGAGGGTTTCGGCGAAGCGTTGACAAGGGGGGCGCATAGGCCAGCCATCGAGCCGCGAAAGAGTCCTATTCCGGGTGCCGACGCCGTGCAAATAGCGGAAGGCAACACATCCAGGCGCGTCATCGCGAGCGCCAGGACGACCCGGCGTGGTCAGAGACCCTGGCATGTGCAGACGCTCCTTGCACGAGAACCGGGAGATCTCGCGATCGACCGCTCGGCAACAGCCGTCGGTCCGCATCGGGAAAGCGAGGAGCCGTAGCCGATGATGCACGGTCGCGAGAAGTCAGACTCTGCCATAGTAGCTGTGAAGCCGACGAACAACGCGGTCCCGACGGCAGCGGAGCCGGTGGAGCCAAGGGCGAGGTGCCATGGTTGCTGACCATGCCTTCACCACCGGCAAGATCGCACAGGGCCGAATTGTTAGTGCCGCGCTCCGGCTAATATGCGGTCTTTCGGCTGGGCGTGAAATCAGATAATCTTCTTTAGAGCTGCTCTTTGAGACGGGATGAGCCGACGTCTCCGTTCAGACCCTCAACCGAGCTGTCCCTTGAGCTGTGCTAGTCCCGTCGCCTCCAAGTGCACCTGCACATCTTTGCACCGGTCCCGGATAGTCTTGCTCGATCCAGGGCTGTCCGCGAGACGAACCTGCTCGATCATCAACAACCTAAGGGTAGATCCACGTGGCTTGGGCCGAACGCTTTGTGCTCGAACTTGCCTCTACAGGAGCGTGAATGCGCGCTCCTCGCCAGCGGCGGGGCCCAGGATGTAGGGGCAGACCGTCTGGCGCTCGCCGTCTTGGCTCAAGTGAACCGGCCGGCGTTCAAAGAAAAGCTTGTCCGAGCGCAATGAAGACTTCGCTATGCCCTTCGGTAACGATCTGGAAGGGCCGCTTGCGACCGCGGCGGGGCCGGTAGACTTCGAAGTTCGGGTTGAACGTTGCTACTAGGGTGATCCCCAAGCGCTCCACGAGCGCAAAACTGGTCCGGTCGACGAAGGAAAAGCTCTCGTCAGCGAACCTTGCCTCTATCTAGGAAGCCGCATCTCAGCGCCGACGATGCATACGAACTCCGCTGTCGCGCAGGCCGGTCCCAGAACACTTCCGCCCGCTCGCTGCTAAACTGCGCTTTGAGAAGCTGCCACGTCTCGGCCAGCGCCAGGTCCGTCGTGAGGTGCTGGTCGATGCTCCGGAGAATGGACTTGGCGCGCTCATTCTGATGATGGCGCTTGGCTGCCCGCTGCTGGCGGTGCTGGAAGCGTGGCTGCGCGAGCAGCGTGCTCGGCTATCGAACTCCTCATCGGTCACGAAGCCAGTCGACTACATGCCGCGCCGCCGGGATCGGTTCACTCGCTTCGTCAATGAAGGGCGGATCTGCCTGACAAACAATGCGGCGAAGCGCGCGTTGCGCGGCTTTGCTCTCGGCTGCAAGTCCTGGCTGTTCGCCGGCTCAGAACGCGGCGCTGACCGCGTCGCCATCATGGCGACGCCGATCATGACGGCAAAGCTCAACGACATCGATCCGCAAGTCCGGCTGGCGGACGTCTTGGCCCGCATCGCCAGCACCCGCAAGGTCGGCTCAATGAGCTGCTGCCTTGGGAATGGAAGAACAGCCCTGTTCAGTCTGCGGCCTGATAGGGCCACCGCACCGCGCGATCATCCCGCGGCCCTCACCGGACGGTTACGCCGCGAAGGCGCCAGGACGCGAACAAGGACGCTTCGCGACCGCATCTAGCGTCTGCGCGGCCGCTGGCAAGCGCAACGAGATACAAATCGTTAGCCTTACTTGGATGGCTTAGTGGCCGGCGGTCGCTTCGCTGCTGGCCTGCGCGAGATGATCGTCTCCACCTTCTTCAGCGTCTGTGCAAACTCAGATCGAAGATACTGTTCGTGCTTCGGGTCTGTAGGTTCCGAGAGGAATGCAATCTTCACGAGGAAGCGGTTCAGTAGCGACGCTATCGTAAGGTTGCCCGAGTGTTGCGAGCGCAGGGCCGTGAGTTGCCGACGCATCTCGATAAGATCAAGTTTTCCGTCGTCTGAGTGCTGTTTCAATAGAATGGCCTGCAATCAAACGAAGCCGCCGCGTCGAATGTGTCGAATATGATGGCGCGACGGCTTCGCCACTGGGGACGGGACTAACGGCAATGTCCGGCCGTTAGAAGCTATCGCTCCTTAGCTTCGCTGCAATGAAAGCCTGAAATTAAACTTGATGTCGCGGTGGCGGGTTAATTCTGGAACCGCGAGGGAGGAGCATCCAACGTGATCGAGCCAGTCAGACCGCCAAGGCTCACGAGGCACGGACCTGTGCTCGCTGCCGCTCGACTTCCTCAGCGTCCTTATTGTCTACAGTCATTAGGGAGTTCTTGGCATCGCCATGAACCTTCAGCAGTTCGTCGAGCTTCGCATGAATGGACTGCGTGTCGCGGTGCTCGGCGCGCTGGATCACGAGGGTCATTCCCCAGGTCGCGAGAGTAGCGCTTAGTCCAGTCGGCGCCGTTCCGGGGTAGGACGCGGCCCGATCGCTCGCCCGGATGACTAGCATCCGACGGCCGTCGTGCTTCACTTCGTGGACCCATCAGGTCCAGCCGGCACGGCTTTGGCCCGTTACCCAGAACTCAAAAACTGTGGGCATGCGCAAGAGATAGCTACGCCAGCGGTTGTATGTCAGGGCGCCGGCTGTCCAACAGAAATGGCCCCAGCTCCGGGGGCTATGATAACAGCTCGGGCCGACAGGGATGTGCCTTGGGTAAGGCATCCGGAAAACTTGGCAGGTAAAGCCTTCCAGGCCGGTTTCGCCCCCACAGGCAATCAGCGGTCTTTATCCTCTTTGCATCCTCTTCGCCTTTGGGCTGCCGTCGGCGCCGCCATTACCATAGCCGTTGTTGCGATGAGGGCCGGCCGGCGCGGCGCCAGACCTTGCGATTGGACGTGAGGACGTCGACAGCAGGAGCGCTATGGCCGGAGGTGTCACGGCGGCAAACTTGCCACAGATCTTCAGGAATTCGCGTCGTCGTCTGCTTGCCTTGTCATAGCATCTTCCGCACGTCATCAACCGTTCAAGCTGCCTCGGGTTTTGCATGCCGGTTTCCGCGCAGCGGGCACCGGCATGGAGGTCGCCAACCTGCTTAGTGGGGCGGCATTCGTATGCCAACGACGCCCACAGGTCGTGGCGCGGGGCCCATATCAAAGCGCATGCATCCGGCCGACCTCGGTATACGATACCGGCGGCAAGCTAAATCATACAGTATTCAATTAGGCGCGTCGTGGAGTTGATTTGCTGCGCACCTCTTCATCCGCAAAGCCGCCCGGAGGCAACGAAGGCATCGGCGAGCCTCAGACGATCAGATCTTGTTGGAAGGGCAGGTGTAGGCCCTGGCCAGCAACCTCCTGCTCGCCGAAACGCCAAGCATCCGCCGCTGCATCGGCCGGATGGGGCCATGCGGTCGCGGCGGAATCGTCCTCCGGATCGAGCGCGGCGACAGGGGCCGAGGAAACGACCACCGGCGCCGTCAGGCTCGCATGCTGCTGTTCCGCACCCGCCTCGAAATGGAACGCGGACTCGGCCTGCTCGCGTAAGCCTTGGTCCCCGACGCTTTGGATGACCACGGTCACGACTTGGGGCGTGCCGTCGATCGTGGTCACGGTGAAAGTGTCGGTCAGCGCGTCGCAAGGCCTCAGGGCCTGGACGGCGGGGTTGTCGAGCGCGAGCACATAGGTCCACGTGCCGCAGGTGGTCATCGTGAAGCTGCCGTAGCCGTTGTCGCTGGCCTGCGGACATGTTGTCGCTGTGAAGGTGTCGTCGGGATTGTCGACGTCCCTGTCGGACAAGGTGCCGCTGGCGCGTGGCGGAGGGTCGCAGGAATTGCTCGGCTCGGTCACGCGTCCGCAAGTATCGCCGCAGACGACCGCGGCGTCGTTGCTGCCCTCGATCGTGACGGTCACCGTCTGTGCCGTACCGTCCGCTGCCCTCACGGTGAAATCATCCGTCAGCGCCTGACCTGCGTTAAGCGCCTGCACCGCGCAATTGCCGTTGTCGAGCGCGAAGGTCCAGTGCCCGTCCGCGGTCATGGTGAAGCTGCCGTAGCCGTGGTCGCTCGGCTCCGGACATTTGACGGGGTCGAACGCGTTCGACGGACCGTCGACGTCGGTGGCGGTCAGAAGGCCGCACGCGGTCGGGACGCCCTGCGCCGAATTGTGGACCCCGCCCGCTTCAACCACGCGACCATGGGTGTCCCCGGAAATGACGGCCGGATCGTCGGCGCCCCGGATGGTCATCGTCATGACCTGCGGCGTGCCGCCGATGGTGGTCACCGTGAACGTGTCGGTCAGGTTCTGGCATGCCGCAAGCGCCAGCACCGCGGCGTTGGCGGGATCCAGCGCGTACGTCCAGTGCCCGTCGGCCGTTATCGTGTAGCTACCGTAACCTTTGTCGCTGGTATGCGGAGAGTTCACCGCCGTGAACGTGTTGGCCGGATCGTCGACGTCGGTATCGGTGAGCGTGCCGGTCGCGGTCGGGACGTCGGGTGCCATGGACGCCGCCACGATTGCGGCGGCGGTCATGGCACCCGCCGCGACGGATCCATCCGTCTCGCCGCTTATCGCCGCCGCGTCGTCGGTGCCGGCGATCTCGACCGTGAAGGTCTGGCTCGCTGAGGCGAAGCCGTCAGACGCCATGATCGTGAAGCTGTCAGTGCTCGGCGCCTTCAGCGCGTTGATGGCGTCGTTGTTCGGCACGTAGGCGTAGGCGCCGGTCGCGCTGTTCAAGTACAGGATTCCGAAGGAGCCTGCCTTCTCGACGTCGTAGCTTGCGCCCGCGAACGTGGAGGGGCCGACCGCGCCGCCCGCGATGCCAAAGATCGGCGTCGCGCCGGAGCCGAAGCTCGCGGCCGAGAAGCTGCCGCTGCTCGCCGAGAACTCGTCGAACGCGACCGTGTCGACCTCGACGGGGCCCGACCCGAGTGTCAGCGTGGGTGGCGAATGGATCAAGGGCGCATCCGGCGCGAAACTGGCCGGCACCACCAGCCCGGGAAGGGCATGTTGTGGAATGGGCCCGTTCGGCGGCTGGAAGTCGATCGGGTGCGGCGACTGATCGACCGCTTCGCCCGGAGGCGTGCCGGATCCGCCCGGGCCATGGTCTTTCGAGTAATTGGCGAGCACGTCCTGCTGCTGGTTCTGCAGGTCCTCCATTCGCGAAGCGTTGTTGGCGACCTGCGCGAAGCCGACGGAAGATCCGGTCCTGCTGAGGATGACCGTCTGCCCGGGATCGTCCACGATGATATGCCGCGGCACCGCCTCCTTCGTGACGAGTTCGAACGTGCCATGCTCGAACCCCTTGTAAGTGATGGAGGCGTCGTCGAACAAGGCGAGATCGGGATCGGCGGCCCACGCCTCCTTCATCGCCGACAGGATCAACGTCAGGAAGGACAGCCCTCCGGCCCATCCGAGTCCCGCGACGACCGCCGACTCCCTTGCACGCTGGCCGCGGACGGACGCCGGACTGCGTTGGTCCGGCGCCGGCCAAAGACCGCTGAAGACACGTGCGAGCGACATCCTGAACGCCTCGCATGCTGCCGCTTCCGCCGACGCGGCCGGACCGATCGACCGAGTGTAAGTCGCCACTCGCCGAGGTTTCCGGTTCGACGCCAGCCTACGCTTTGTCGTCCCGAGGCCCCTTCACAAATTGTTGACTCGGTGTGCGTAAATGCGCTCTTTTGTTGGTCCGGAGCGGTCAGGACCGCCGTCCCCCACGACTGAAAACGATAGTCGCAACGTGCGATGTGGTGCGCCGGGCGCGGCTCTGCCATTATTCCGCAGGGGTGAAAGCGGGCTCTTCACGGACGGGAGCGGACGCATGCGCGGACAAAGGACGGTTGCAGGACTCCTCGGCCTTTTGCTCGTGGCGGTAGCGTGTCCGCCTGCGCGGATTTGGGCGCAGGAGGTCAAGCCGATCGGCAAGGTCGTGACCGTCGCCGGCAAGGCAACGATCGAGCATATCGATGCCGCGGTCGTGCAGGCGAGACTGTCCGACGACAGGGCCGGAGCGAAGCTCGGCGATCCAGTCTATCGAGGCGACGTCGTCAGGACCGGCGCCGACGGCGGCCTCGGTATCAATTTCGCCGACGGCAGCTCCTTCAGTCTGTCGAGCAACGCCAGCATGGAAATGAACGAGTTCGTCTACGATCCGGACGGCAACCACAATTCGACCCTGATCAGCTTGACCAGAGGCACCTTCACCTTCGTCGCTGGCAGCGTCGCCAAGACCGGCAGCATGAAGGTGGACACCCCGGTGGCGACGTTGGGGATCCGGGGCACCACGCCCAATATCGAGCTCTCCGAGGACGGCACGGTCAAGTTCGCCACTTTGATCGAGGACGGTAAGGACGCCGTCATGAAGCGGAAGGCCGGTCCGGCCGTTGCGCCTCCCCGGCAGGGCAGGGTCGACCGCGCTCTCGGCGTCTGTCGGGGATGCTGAAGGTCGTCCGGACGGCGCCAGTTATGATCCTGCTGCTGGCCGTCCCCGCGTCGGCGCAGAAGCCGGAGAGTCAATTCCGGAACGTCGAGCTGTGCAACGCCACCTCGTCGCCGGACCGGAGGATCGAGGCCTGCTCGGCCTTCATCGCGGCCGGCCGTGGCGGGCCGCAGGCCATGGCCGTCGCCCACAACAACCGCGGCATCGGCTACGCGGCCAAGGCCGACTACGACCGCGCCATCGCCGACTTCGACGCGGCCATCCGCATCGATCCGACCTTCGCCAAGCCTATCAACAACCGCGGCGCGGCAAGACTGAGGACGGGCGACTACGACGCGGCGATGGAGGATTTCGACCGGGCCATCGCCCTCCAGCCGACCTACCCCGGTGCCTTCGTCAACCGCGCCGAGGCCTGGCTAAAGAAGGGCGATCTCGTACGCGCCGAAAGAGACTATGCCGCGGCGACTCGCCTGAATGCCGACATGGAGGGGGCTTGGAGCGGCCTTTGCTGGACCCGGGCGAGCACGGGCGACCCGCAGGGCGCGGTGGAAGCCTGCGACAAGGCGATCAGGTCGGGCGCGCATACGGCCGCGACCTACGATTCCCGCGCGCTCGCCCACCTCAAGGCTGGACGAATCGATGCGGCCATAGCCGACTACGACGCCGCATTGCGCATCGACCCCACGCTCGCCGCCGCGCTGTACGGCCGGGGCCGGGCGAAGATCCGCCGCGGCGAGACCGCTTCAGGAGAAGCCGACGTTGCGGCCGCGAAAGCTGTCCGGGGCGATATCGCCGACGAGTTCGCGCGCTACGGCGTGCGGTAATCCGTCCTCAATGCATGCCCCTCCGAGAAGACCATCGCCTCGCGAGGCTCGCGCCGATGGTAGTTTGGCTCACTCATGAGCTTTGGTCGCAAAGGGAGTGAGTTGTCGACTGGGAACCGTATCAGTACTGCGACTGGTTCTAGCCGGGCATTGCGTACTCTTCAGCTTTCGGCAGGGAGCCGACGGCCGCGTGAGTAGCTGCGGTGGCAAGCTACAGTTTGTCGGCCGCTGAGAGAGGCCGGGGAAGGGTAGGGCACTTCGCAATCCGTCGCATCGCAGGAATTGGCTGACGTTATCGATCCCGTCCAGCTGTCGTGAGCCTGTCGGCTCTCGGCGGGTTTTGTTGTAGAACTCGGTTGAGCAAGACCTCGAACGGTGATTCCGTTGTGTTTGACGCGAGTCTCGGCGAGGTCGATCCATGATGGGCCGTCTGAAGAGTGACCGGCCACATATTCCGTCATCGACAAGTCAAAGCGAGAGGATGGCACCTTCTCTCGTGACGACTTCGATGTGATCCGGCCGGTGACGTCTAGCTAGCTGCACCCTCGATCAATCGATCCCGCCGCGACCGTAGGGCGATCCCGCGTCGCGGACTGCGGGGATCGTCGTCGGCGAACTCCGTAGCGCCACCGAGACCACAACCATCGGCGGAGCAGATCAATGCGATCGGCCGCATGGATGCGATCATCGACAACTCTGGCGTCTACACCGACGGTCAGCGCTTGCGCGTGGGTGCGGGCTCAAGAGCCTGGAGGAAGCCGGCAGCTACGCGACCTCGACGCTCGCCAGCCGCGCCTCCTGAAGGCCGGAAAGTGCGTCCAAAAGCGCAATACCGCGTCGTGATACCCACTTTGGCCGCTATTGGACGATCCGACGGGACAACATCGGCCGCCCGCAATGATGGGCGACCACGGCCGCGTGCCGACCTATCCGTTTGCACACAACCAAGACCCGTAGCGGCCCCGAAGAACAGTACCTGATTGTCCTGCACGCCACGGCATCACTCCCGCTGGGACAACCGCGAAATTCATCGCCGACAAGCACCCCACCAAGGTCGCAGCATTTGCCTCATTCGTCATTTGACTTGCGCGATGTAAGGGGCTCATCTTGAAGTTG
>NZ_JADPKA010000047.1 GCF_023073715.1 Bradyrhizobium sp. 164 | reverse complement strand
CCAGGGTCCACAGCCCCAACAACAGCAGGCCTGAACGAAACGAGAATTGTGTTACCCATGTCGTCGGTTTGAACTGTTACCCATGTCGCCGGTTGCTCAGGACCGCCGTTGGGGTTTTCATCTCCGCCCTGCTCCGCTAAACCGCGCGCCATGAACCGGACCGGACTCTTCATCGCCCTTTCGCTGTGGCTCGTGATCGGCCTTGTCTTCGGCCTCTATCCCGAGCTCGACCTCAAGCTCGCGTCGCTCTTCTTCGACGGCGAAACGAAAACCTTTCCGCTCAAGCTGAATGGCTGGGCCGGCGTCGCGCGTGATGCTGCGATGTGGGTCGCCTGGGCCTTCGTGCTGCCGTCGCTCGTGGCGCTCGTGGTCAAGATGATCAGGCCCGATCGTCCCTTGATGGTATCTGGGCGCGCGATCGTGTTCCTGCTGGTCACGATCATCCTGTCGGCCGGCATTCTGACCAACCTCACCTTCAAGACCTATTGGGGCCGCCCGCGTCCGGTGGTGGTGACCGAGTTCGCCGGCGATCAGCAATTCGTACCGTGGTGGGATCCGCGCGGCGGTTGCGCGCGCAACTGCTCGTTCTTCTCCGGCGAAGGCGCGACGGCATTCTGGACGCTGGCGCCGGCCGCGCTGGCGCCGCCGGCGTGGCGTCCGCTGGCCTATGCTGGAGCCGTGATCTTTGGCGCTGTCACGAGCGGGCTGCGCATGGCCTTCGGCGGGCACTTCTTCACCGATGTCTCGATTGCGGGCCTCGTGACCTTTGTGGTGATCTGGTTCGCCTACGCGCTGATCTACCGCTGGCCGCGGACACGGTTTTCAGATGAGGCGGTCGACGCCGCCCTGACGCGGCTGAACATGCCCGCCTACCGGATCCGCCAGCGCCTGTTCGGGCGCAAGACCGGTCCCGAGCCCTCGGTTTGAGCTATTATATTAAATGCGTGCCCACCCCTGCGAAATTTGATATTCGCGCGGGTCAAACCCGCCCCGACATCAGCCCTTGAGACCCGATTGGAAGCACCATGACCACGATCCTGAAAAGCCTGCCCAAGGGTGAGAAAGTCGGCATTGCTTTTTCGGGCGGCCTCGACACCTCTGCGGCGCTGCTCTGGATGAAGCAGAAGGGCGCACGCTGCTACGCCTACACCGCCAATCTCGGCCAGCCTGATGAAGCCGACTACAACGAGATTCCGCGCAAGGCGATGGAGTTCGGCGCCGAGAAGGCCCGGCTGGTCGATTGCCGCACGCAACTCGTCCACGAAGGCATCGCCGCGATCCAGTCGGGCGCCTTCCATATCTCAACCGGCGGCATCACCTATTTCAACACCACGCCTCTGGGGCGCGCCGTCACCGGCACGATGCTGGTCGCGGCGATGAAGGAGGACGGCGTCAACATCTGGGGCGACGGCTCGACCTTCAAGGGCAACGACATCGAGCGCTTCTACCGCTACGGCCTGCTGACCAATCCGAGCCTGAAGATCTACAAGCCCTGGCTCGACCAGCAGTTCATCGACGAGCTCGGCGGCCGCGCCGAAATGTCGGCGTTCATGACGGCCCAGGGCTTCGCCTACAAGATGAGCGCCGAGAAGGCGTATTCGACCGACAGCAATCTGCTCGGCGCCACGCACGAGGCCAAGGATCTCGAGAGCCTCGACAGCGGCATCAAGATCGTCAACCCGATCATGGGCGTGCCGTTCTGGCGCGACGACTGCGCCGTCAAGGCCGAGAAGGTCGTGGTGCGTTTCGAGGAAGGCCAGCCGGTTGCGCTCAACGGCCAGACCTTCTCTGATGCCGTCGCGCTGTTCCTCGAGGCCAACGCCATCGGCGGCCGCCACGGCCTCGGCATGAGCGACCAGATCGAGAACCGCATCATCGAAGCCAAGAGCCGCGGCATCTATGAGGCGCCCGGCATGGCGCTCTTGCACATCGCCTATGAGCGCCTCGTCACCGGCATCCACAACGAGGACACCATCGAGCAGTACCGCATCAGCGGCATGCGCCTCGGCCGGCTGCTCTATCAGGGCCGCTGGTTCGACTCGCAGGCCCTGATGCTGCGCGAGACCGCGCAGCGCTGGGTCGCGCGCGCCGTCAGCGGCGAAGTCGCGCTGGAGCTGCGCCGCGGCAACGACTACTCGATCCTCAACACCGAGAGCCCCAATCTCACCTACGCGCCCGAGCGGCTCAGCATGGAGAAAGTCGAGGACGCAGCCTTCACGCCGGCCGACCGAATCGGCCAGCTCACCATGCGCAACCTCGACATCGCCGACACGCGCACCAAGCTAAAACTCTACAGCGACACCGGGCTGCTGTCGGGTAGCGAAGGCTCGCAGATCTTCCGGCTGGAGAGCGACAAGGATTGAGCCCTTTGTCGCCCCAATCGGGCGATGCACGACATAATGACGGTGTCATTGACGGCCGCTAGGCTCCTTGCTTCCCCGGAATGGGCAGCGCGGAGCATCGAACATGGTCAAGCAGTCGGCCGTCGCCTCTCTCATCGTCCTTCTTTGGACAACGCCAGTGTCGGCGCAGACGATCTATCCGATTGATCGTGCCGAGATCCTGGCCGGAGCTCAATTCGATTTTAAGGTCGAACTCCCCGGGCCGGTTGACCCGGCCAAGTTGAAGGTGACGGTGAACGGCGCAGATTACGCAATCGCGTTCGGCCGCTCCGGGACTTTCGTCGATCGCGAGGACGGCAAGGAACAGTCGGCCCTCGTCCTGCGCGACGTTACACTGACCACGCCCGGCAGCATTGCTGTGGACGTGAGCGACGGCACGCGCCAGCGCAGCGTCACATGGACGGTCTACGACACGGGTCCGCGCAAGGCGAAGAACGTCATCCTGTTCATCGGTGATGGTATGTCGCCGGCCCATCGGGTCGCAGCCCGCATCCTGTCCAAGGGCATTTCGGAGGGCAAAAGCCCCGGCAAGCTCGCCATCGACGACATGCCTCACATGGCACTGGTGGCGACTGCGGGCTCGGACTCGATCATCACGGACTCCGCGAATTCGGCCAGCGCTTATGCGACCGGGCACAAGAGCGCCGTCAACGCTTTGGGCGTCTATGCGGATCGCACCGCAAGCCCGTTTGACGATCCCCGGGTCGAAACGATCACGAGCCTCGCCAGGAGGCGGCTCGACATGGCGATCGGTATCGTCACCAATACCGAGATCGAGGACGCGACGCCGGCGGCGATGCTTGCGCACACCCGCCGGCGCGCCGCCTATGACGAGATCGTCGAGCAATTCTTCGCGGCGAAGCCGGATGTGCTGATGGGCGGCGGCAGCGCAAATTTTCTGCCGAAATCCGCCGCCGGCTCGAAACGCAAGGACGAGACCGATTACATCGCGAAGTTTCGCGATGCAGGCTATCAGGTGGCGACGACCGCGCGTGAGCTCGGCGCTTTCGCGGCCAAGCCGGAGACGGGCAAGCTGCTCGGCCTCTTCGCCACGGGAAACATGGACGGCGCACTGGACCGCAAATTCCTGAAGGGCGGCGGCGTCAGGAAATTCCCCGAGCAGCCCGACCTGACCGAGCAGGTGCAGGCGGCGCTGAAACTCTTGTCGCGGAATGAGGCCGGTTTCTTCCTGATGGTCGAGTCCGGGATGATCGACAAATACGCGCATTTGCTCGACATGGAGCGAGCCGTCTACGACACGATCATGCTCGACAATGCTGTGCGCCAGACACGTGAATGGGCGCATGCGCGTGGCGACGACACCCTCATTCTGGTGGTGGCGGACCACAATCATCCCAACAGCCTCGTCGGTACGGTGAATGATGACATGGGCACTGCGGCCAACGTGCCGCTGCGCGAGCGCGTCGGCGTCTACGAGCAGGCCGGATTTCCCAATTATCCGGCTGCGGATGCGGAGGGCTATCCGGCACGCGTGGACGTGAGCCGGCGGCTCGCCATCTTCTCGGCCAGTCTGCCGGACCATTACGAGACGTTCCGCCCGAAGCTCGACAATCCCAACGAGCCGACCGTGAAGGGTGGCGAGGACGGGACCTTCAAGGCCAACGACAAATACAAGGATGTTCCAGGCGTCGTGCTGCGCCCGGGCAATCTGCCGGCGATGATCGGCGCCAGTGTGCATTCGGGTGAGGACGTCATCCTCACGGCGGCAGGGCCAGGCAACGATGGTGTGCGCGGTTCGATGGACAATACCGAGGTCTTTCGCCTCATGGTCGACGCGCTTGGGCTGGCCGCTCGGCCGTAGCGGCGATGCTGTCCAAACAAAAATGGCCGGGATCGCTCCCGGCCATTTGCGTTCGTATGCTTCGTCTCAGCGCGGCGGCGCGGTGCCGGGCGGGGGCGGCGGCAGCGAGGCCTGGCCGCCATTGAGCAGCGGTGTGATGCGGCGGATGGTGACGCGCCGGTTGATCAGGCTCGGCCCTTGCGTCTGCTCCTTCAGATACTGCTCGCCGTAGCCTTGCGACGTCAGGTTCTCCGCGGGCACACCGAATTGCTGCGTCAGCAATTCGGCCGCCGACTGCGCGCGGCGGTCCGACAGCGATAGATTGTCGACCTCGTTGCCGACCGCGTCAGTATGTCCCTCGATCAGGAACACCTCGCGCGGGTTGCGCTGAATCGCCTGGTTGAGGCCGTCGGCGATCACCTGCAGCCGTGCCGCCTGGTCCGGCGGGATGGTCCACGATCCGGTCTCGAAGTTGATCGTGTTGACGTCGATGCTCGGCATCTGCATGCGAACATTGGGGCTGTAGCGGATCTCGTCGAGCGAGTAACGCCGATCGATCCGCTGCACCGGCGGTGCCTGCATGGTCGCGTAGATCACGTCCGGCGACGCCTCCTGGGCATCGACGATGTAGCGATCATAGGGAATGTTGACCACCGGCGGCGGCACGTCGACATAGAACCCGCCGATCGCGCGCGGATCCCGGTAGCTGTTGTCGATGATGACGATCTCGCGCCCGCCGGGATCCCTGCGGATTCGGCGCAGCAGCGAACCGTCCGCACCGACCACGGTGATCACCTCGCTGCCGTCAGGGCGGACCACGACGGTGCGGGTTTCGCCGCCGACTGTGTCGGTGCGGATGTCGCGGGCGCCGTAGCGGAAGCGATAGAGATCGTTGCCGCGGACATAGGCCTGCCCGCCCGGATCGCGGATGATGATGCGATCCGGCTCGGTATAGACGGTACGGCCGCCTTCGACGACCTCACGCCGCTGGTTGTGGAGGTCGGCGATGGTGGCGCCGATCGCGACGCCGGCCACCACGCCTGCGCCGATCGCGAGCGGCGTCAGGTCACGCTGCGGCGGACGCGGCGGAGGCGGCAATGGTGCTGCTACGGTGGGCGCGGCCCGGAAGGCCGGCGCAACCGTGGGCGGAGCGTATTGCGCCCGGTTCGGCGGTGGTGCTGCGGCTGCCGTGCCAGGGACGACACTTGGTGCCGCGGCACCGGCGGGAGGCGCCGGCGGCCGGGCCGGGGCGCCGGCTTGCGGCGACGCGGGCGGAGCTCCGGCAGCGGGCGCACCCGCAGGCGGCGTACCGCCCTGAGGGCCAGGCGTTGGTGTCGCGCCCGGGGCTGGTGTTGCGCCGGGAGCAGGCGTCGATGCTGCACCGGGACGTCCGGGCAGCGGCGTCGGGGTGCCGGCGCCTGGTGACGGTGTCGCCGTTGGAGCGGGCGTTGCGCCGGGAGCTGGCGATCCTGCAGCCGGTGGCGCGCCCGGGCGTCCCGGCGGCGGCGCACCCGGGCGTCCAGCCGGCGGCGCGCCGGGCGTGCTCCCGGGAGCCGGCGTCGCGGTCGGCGCAGGCGTCGGGGCTGGTGACGCAGTCGGTGCAGGCGCGGCGGTCGGGGCAGGCGCGCCAGGTCGTGCCGGCGGCGCTGCGGGCGAAGGCGAAGGCGTCGCCGTCGGGCGGCCTTGAGGCGCTGCTGCGGGCGGGGCCGGTGGCGTCGGCGCCGGGCGTGCGCCGGACGGTGCCGGAGGCGGCGTATGCGGCTGCGCGGCAGGAGGCGGCGTTGGTGTCGGGCGAGCTGCAGGCGGCGGTGGCGTCGGCGCATGCTGCTGCGGAGCTGCGGCGGGAGGCGGCGTGGGAGCCGGACGTGCTGCAGGCGGTGCCGGAGGGGGCGGTGTCGGCGCATGCTGCTGTGGCGCCGCAGCCGGCGGCGGCGAAGGCTGCTTCGGTGCGGCAGGCGGCGGAGGTGGCGGCGGCGGAGCCGGACGGGCCGCAGGTGGAGGCGGAGGCGGCGCTGTCGGGCGCGGCGGTGCGGCGGCGGGCGGCGGCGCGGCGGGTGGATGGGGCGGTGCAGCCGCGGGCGGCGGTGCGGCCGGGCGCGCGGGCGCTGCAGGCGGCGCGGCCGCTGGCGGTCCCTTCGGAGGCTGCTTCGGTTTTCCGTCAGGGCCAGTCTCTTGTGGCTGGGCCTGCGCGACGACGAGCGGCGGCGCACTTTGCGCATGCGATGCGGAGCTTGCGAATTGCATCGCGGTCAGAGCCGTCGTTGCAAGCAGCACGAGACGAAGGTTGGTCATGGTGGTGAACTTCCCCGGAAGGTTCTTTGACGAAGTGTTGGGATGAACAGCTACGCGTTAGGCCGGAATGTGGCGGGCCAAGCGGTCGGGGCCCGATTTATTTCTGCACGCAAATAACTTCATTATGACGACGTTCATTGCGCATTCAGACGCAGGTTGCAATCGCCCCGCATGTGATCGCTCGCCTCATGTGGGATCTCCCGGCGAACGCGCGTCCGTTGCGGGATTGGGCGTGAGCGGTCCGTTCGGCCCGCGTCGTGGAATCTCTTCGGGAACATGGCCGGGCAATTCATCCGGCCGCGGTGTTTCGCCGGGCTCGCGCATCGGCGGCGTGATGTCGGGCTGCGGATTGCCCGGCGGAATTCCAGGAGGCGGCTCGGTTGGAGTGCCCGGTGTTGTCGGTGGAATCTCTGGCGGCTCGATTGGCATCGGCACCTTCGTGATCAATGGCCCAGAGAACGATAACGATGATGCCGTGCCGATGTTCCCTGTTCGCGGGGTATGGAGCGCGGCTTATTCCGGTGCGTGGCAGACGGCCTCGATGTTGTGCCCGTCGGGATCGAGCACGAAGGCGCCGTAATAGTTCGCATGATAATGCGGGCGGATGCCGGGCGGCCCGTTGTCGCGTCCGCCCGCCGCTATCGCCGCCTTGTAGAACGCGTCCACCGTGGCGCGGTCCTTGGCTGCGATCGCGATGTGCACCGGCTTGTTCATCGCGCCTTCGCCGCCGAACCAGAAATCCGGCTTGCCGTCGGCGCCGAACCCTGCGGCTGCGGCGTGCCCGGTTTGCTCTGCCGTCACTTCCATGATCAGGCTGTAACCGAGCGGCGCCAGCGCCTTGGCGTAGAACGCCTTGGCGCGCTCATAGTCGGAGACCGAGAATCCCATGTGATCCAGCATCGCAACCTCCGTTGTTCGTCCCTGTCAGCGCGACAGGAACGTATTGCTGCGCGTCTTGCGCGCGATGGCAAAGCCGCGCGCCACCATGTCGGCAATACAATCCTGCTGCCATTCGTTTTGTGACAGGTGTTCGATCACCACGGCGCGGGGCCACAGCGATGGCGGCGCGTCGCGGAAGAAGCGGATCAGCACGCGGTCCTCGAAGCCTTCGACATCGATCTTGAGCGAATCGATCTGCGTGACGCCGGCCTCGTCGAGGATACGGGTCAGGCGCAGCGAGGGGACCTTGATCGCATCAGCGCTCGCCGTGCCGGTGACGACGTGCGTGGCACCGAGATTACCGCCGCCGCTCTCGATCATCAGCTCGCCGTCGCTGTCACCGGCAGCGGCCTGCACCAGGCGCACCTGCATCGCGTTCGATGCGGCGTGATTGAACGCGAGCCGCGCAAACGTCGTCGGATGCGGCTCGATCGCCACGACCTTGCCTGTGGTGCCGACCTGCCGCGCCATCACCAGCGCAAACGTGCCGACATTGGCGCCGACGTCGACGAATGTGCCGCCCGCCGGGGTGTGCTCACGCAGGAAATCGAGCTCGTCGAGATTGTAGTCGGGATTGAACAGCGCACCGCGCTCGGTCGCGCTGCCCTGGTGATAGAAGCGGAACGAAGCGCCCTGATATTGCACGTCGACCGGGCCGCCGCGCAGCAGATTGACCAGCCGCGACATCCAGGGCCGGAATGCGCCGCGCTTCAGCCCGGACTGTTGGGCCAGGCGAATGAGAGCGGCCTGCGCCGCGTTCGGCGCAAACGCGCCGAACGGCGCGGACGAAGGGGCGTTGTCGGTCGTCAAGCAGGCGGTCCTTATTGCAAGCGGCGCATGCATAGCCGGTTTTGCGAGGGACTCCAACGCTCGATGCGGGTCATAACGGCCGGGACGGCGCAAAGAGAGTCACGCCGCCTTCTTCGGCGGGGCCATGCGCTGGCGCAGGAAGCGGCCGAGCAGCCTGCGCTTGCCCTTGCGCGGGATTAGTTCGACGTCGCTGACGAGCTTGGCGCCGCCCTTGCGGCGCTCCAGCACAATCTTGCGGCTGTGGAAAGCCTCCAGCTCGGCGCGATGTGCGACGCTGACGATGGTCGCCTTCGGCAGCTCGTCGGTGACCATCTTCATCATCTTGTCCTGGCTCTTCTCGTCGAGCGCGGATGTGGCCTCATCGAGCACGATGATGTCGGGACTGTGCAGCAGCAGCCGCGCAAATGCGAGGCGCTGCTTCTCGCCGCCTGATAGCGTCTGGTCCCATGGCGCCTCCTCCTCGATCTTGTCCTTGAGGTGATCGAGGCCGACCTTGCGCAGGGCCTTGCCGATCTCCTCGATCGTCCAATCGTCAGCGGCGCCGGGATAGGCCACCGCGCGGCGCAACGATCCCGAGGGTACGTAGGGCCGCTGCGGCAGCATGAACAGCCGCCGGTCGGGATGGAAATTGACGCTGCCGCCGCCCCACGGCCATAACCCCGCAATGGCGCGCACCAGCGTGCTCTTGCCGGTGCCGGATTCGCCGGCGACCAGAAGCCGCTCGCCCGGCTCGATCACCACCTCTGTCTCGCCGACCACGGCGGTGCCGTCGTCCAGCGTGACAGAAAGGTCTTTCAACTCCAGCATGGCGTCATTGCTGGTCTCGCCGCGCTTGATGCGGCCAAGCCCATCGCCTTGCTCGGCACGTTCGAGACCATCGAGCGACATCATCAGTGAGGCGATGCGCCGCGCGCAGGCGTTCCAGTCGGCGAGTCGCGGATAATTGTCGACCAGCCAGCCGAACGCGCTCTGCACGATGGTGAAGGCGGAGGCCGCCTGCATGACCTGTCCCAGCGTCATGCTGCCGTCGAGGAATTTTGGCGCACAGAGCAGGAGGGGGACCACGGGCGCGACGAGGCTGGAGCCCTGCGAGACAAGCGTCGTCCGCATGTGCTGTCCGGCCAGGCGCGCCCATTGCCGAAGTACGCTGGTGAAATTGCGGTCGATGCCGTCGCGCTCCTCCTGTTCGCCGCCGAGCAGCGCGATGCTCTCGCCATGTTCGCGCACGCGCGTCAGCGTGTAGCGGAAATCGGCTTCGGCCTGGTTCTTGTCCTCGGAGACCTGCACGAAGCGGCGGCCGATCACCAGGATCGAGCTGGAGGCGATCGCGGCGTAGAGGATCGCGGCGATCACCAGGAAGCCGGGAATGGTGAGGCTTAAGCCGCCGAGCCTGACGGTGAGTGCGCCGCCGATGGTCCAGAGCACGATGATGAAGGTCACGGCCGACAGCAGCGCGGACGTGACGCCGGCGAGGAAATCGACCGGCGAGTCGGTCGCAATGCGCAGATCCTCGGCGATGCGGTATTCGGGATTCTTGTGGTCGCCGCCGACGAGGTTAAGCTGATAATAGCGGCCGTTGGCGAGCCAGCGCGTCAGCACGCTGCTCGTGAGCCAGGCTCGCCAGCGCCGCTGGATGCTCATCCGCGCGAACACCTGGGCGACGCCGAGCACGATGCTGCCGATTGCGAGCGGGAAGAACAGCGCCGTGAGATGGAAGACGCTCGTCGCATCGCGCTTCTCGATGGCGTCGAAGATCGCGCGATTCCAGACGTTGATGCCGTATTGGAAGCCGACGGTCAGGACGATCAGCATGCCGAGGCCGATCGAGAACGGCCAGGCCATGGGATCGCCGTTACGGCCCCAGAAGCCGCGCGCGCTGATCCAGAAGCGCGTCAGCAGATAGTCCTTGCGGGCCTGCTCGGCTTCTTCGGGCGACAGTTCGGGGTCCGGTTCGAGCAGTTCGGGCGGCGGCGGCGCCACGTCATCGCCGTTCTCGCCTTTGATCTCGACAATGGACGGATTCTTGCCCTGTTCGCGTTTCGTGGCCGGCTTGTGCATGGGCGGACAACGCAAAGGAAATCAAACGGTTCCCTTGGGTTCCGAGCGCCGGTTCATTCGGCGGCGCCGTCCCGGACGCGCCGCAGCCGGGCGGTCCGGTGGAGCACGCGCGACAATTCTTCGATCGAATAGGGCTTCTGCACGAGATCGAACTCGGCGGCGCCATCCTGGGATAGAGCCTGGCTGTAGCCCGTGGTCAGCACGACCGGCACGCAGATGCCACGGTCGCGGACCGCCTGCGCCAGGTCGAGCCCGGTCATCCCAGGCATCACCACGTCCGAGAACACGACGTCGAAACGATCGGCGTCCACGACGAGCTCGGCAAGCGCATCGGTCGCATTGTCGACCAGCGTGATGCTGTAACCGAGCTCGGTCAGCCCGTCGGCGGCAAAATTGGCGAGCTCGATGTTGTCCTCGACCACCAGCACCGACATGCCGCTGCCGGCCACCGCCGGCGCCGTGCTCGGCGCCTGCCGCTGCGGCCGCAGCTCCAGCGGCACGCGCGGCAGATAGAGCGAGAAGGTGCTGCCTTGTCCCACCTCGCTCGTGACCGTCACCTCGCCGCCGGATTGCCGGGCGAAACCGAACACCTGGGACAGGCCGAGACCGGTGCCGTGGCCGACCTGCTTGGTGGTGAAGAACGGCTCGAAGATGCGCCCGAGCCGCGCCGCAGGAATGCCGATCCCGGTGTCGCGGACGGTGACGCTTATGTAGCCATGGGCGCCGGGGGCCAGCGTATCCGGAATGGTCGTCGCGGCCTCGACCTCGAAGGTGATCCTGCCCTTTCCCTGCATGGCATCGCGCGCATTGGTCGCCATGTTGATCAGCGCCGTCTCGAACTGGCCGGCATCGGCGTTGACGAGGCAGGGTTCGGCCGGCAGCCGCGTGACGATCTCGATGGCGGGCCCGAGCAGCGTTGCCAGCATGTCATGCAGCGACTGCATCCGCTGTCCGACATCAAACACTTCCGGCTTCAGGGTCTGGCGCCGCGCGAAGGCGAGGAGCTGCGAGGTCAGCTTGGCGGCGCGCGCAACTGCGTCCGCGATGGCCGTGATGTAGCGCTGCCGCCGCTCCTCGGTCAGTTGCGGGCGATTCAGCAGGTCGACCGAGGCGCGGATCACCGTCAGCAGATTGTTGAAGTCGTGCGCGACGCCGCCGGTGAGCTGCCCGAGCGCCTCCAGGCGCTGACTGTGCTTGAGCGCGTCCTCGGCTTCTCGCCGCGCTGCGGCCTCGGCCTGGAGATGCTGGGTGCGGCGGAACGCGAAGGCGAGCAGCAGGAAGAGCAGCGCCGTCGCGGGAATGCCGAACACCAGATGCTGGCCCATGGTGGCGAACCAGCGTGCCCGGATGGCCGAGCTTTCGAGCCCGGCGCTGACATAGATCGGATATTCGGCGATGCGCCGGTAGCCGATGCGGCGCTCAATCCCGTCCAACGGCCAGGCGATGGTCATGAGGCCGTGCTCGGGGCTTGTCGCGATCTTTTGGCCAACCGGGCCACCCGGATCGAGCCGCAGGTCGTGGTCGAGCCGCGGGAAATGCGCGAGCAGTGCGCCGTCCGTGCGTCCCATTGCGAAGAAGCTGCCGGGATCGGAGCCGATCCTGGCATAAAAGCTCTCGAAATATTCCGGCAGGACCGAGGCCTGGATCACGCCGATGAAGCGGCCGTCATCGGCATCGCGGCGCCGGCTCACGCCGAAGAAGCGGGCGCCCTGATAGGGCGGGCGTGGCGTCAGCGCCGTGCCGATGAAGGTGCCGATGCTCTGGTCGACGTGGGCATAGAAGTAGTCGCGGTCCGCAAAGCTCAGCTCCGGCGGCGGCGAGACGAGGCTGTTGACCAGCGCTTTTCCGTCCGCATCGAAGATCCAGGCCGATTTCAGCTGCGGCAGCGAATCGGTCAGCCGCTTCAGGCGACGGTGCAAAGCCGGTTCGCGCGCGCGGATGGTTTCGTCGGAAAGGCTGCGCACGACCTCGTTGAGCTCGGCAAGGCTGCGGTCGATGGTTTCAAATACCTTGAGCGCATGCTCATGCGCGACGTCGAGGGTGCGCTCGATCTCGCGGTCGGCGATGTCATTCGTCGATGTGTAGGAGATCGTGGCGGCGATGGCGAACAGCGCAATCGGCAGCGCCAGGGATGCCGCCATCATCCACTGCAACAGTTTCAGCGAATTGCGTTGCGCCCTCTGCACAGTCGCTCCGTCCCTGGCCGGAGCTTAACTGAATCACGCGCAGGGAAGGAAGCAGCTTCTGCTGGAACCTTTGGTTGTGGACCGAAAATTTGCGCGCGCAGCGGGCTGAAGAAAATTCTCCTCGAATTGCGTGCGATCGCAGCATACCCCGGCCAGCCCGGCCGGGGCGGGACCATCAATTTCGACTCAGATCTGGCGCTCGACCATCTTGAGCTTGAGCTCGGCGATGGCTTCCGCGGGGTTCAGGCCCTTCGGGCAGGCCTTGGCGCAGTTCATGATGGTGTGGCAGCGATAGAGGCGGAATGGATCCTCGAGATTGTCGAGCCGCTCGCCGGTCGCTTCATCGCGCGAATCGGACACCCAGCGGTTGGCCTGAAGCAGCGCGGCGGGGCCGAGATAGCGCTCGCTGTTCCACCAATAGCTCGGGCAGGAGGTCGAGCAGCAGGCACACAGGATGCACTCGTAGAGGCCGTCAAGCTTCTCGCGATCCTCGTGGCTCTGGCGCCATTCCTTCTGCGGCGTCGGCGAGGTCGTCTTCAGCCACGGCTCGACCGAGGCGTACTGCGCGTAGAAATTGGTGAGGTCGGGAACGAGGTCCTTGACGACCGGCTGATGCGGCAGCGGGTTGATCTTCACCGCGCCGTCCTTCACGTCGTGCATCGAGCGGGTGCAGGCCAGCGTGTTCTGGCCGTCGATGTTCATGGCGCAGGAGCCGCAGACGCCTTCGCGGCAGGAGCGGCGGAAGGTCAGCGACGGATCGATGTGGTTCTTGATCCAGATCAGGCCGTCCAGCACCATCGGACCGCAATCATTGGTGTCGACGTAATAGGTGTCGACGCTCGGATTCTTGCCGTCGTCCGGATTCCAGCGATAGACCCTGAACTCGCGGAGCTCGGTGGCCCCCGCGGGCTTCGGCCAGGTCTTGCCGCCAGTGATCTTGGAGTTCTTCGGAAGTGCGAATTCAACCATAAGTCCTGCCTCTGGTTTCTTCCGTCATGCGCGGGCTCGACCCGCGCATCCATCTTTAAAGGATGGATCGCCGGGTCATCAGGTTTGAAGACGACGCTTCGCGCCTTTTGCCCGGCAATGACAAGCAATGATCAATACACGCGCGCCTTCGGCGGGATGTACTGCACGTCGTTGGTCATGGTGTAGTTGTGAACGGGGCGGTACTCGATCTTGACCTTGCCGGATTCGTCCAGCCAGGCCAGCGTGTGCTTCATCCAGTTCTTGTCGTCGCGTTCGGAGAAATCCTCGCGCGCATGAGCGCCGCGGCTCTCGGTGCGGTTGGCGGCCGAGTTCATCGTCACCACCGCCTGCGAGATCAGATTGTCGAATTCGAGCGTCTCGACGAGGTCCGAATTCCACACCAGCGAGCGGTCGGACACCGCGATGTCGGTGATGCCGCTGTGGACCTTCTGGATCAGGTTCTGGCCTTCGCTCAACACCTCGCCGGTGCGGAACACCGCGCAATTGTTCTGCATCACGTGCTGCATGCCTTCACGCAGCTTCGCCGTCGGCGTACCGCCGGAGGCGTAGCGGTAATGATCGAGCCGGCCGAGCGCGAGGTCAGCCGAGTTCGCCGGCAGCTCGGGCTGCTTGGCGTTGGGCGTGAGCTTCTCGGCGAGGCGGAGCGCCGCGGCGCGGCCAAACACGACGAGATCGATCAGCGAGTTGGAGCCGAGGCGGTTGGCGCCGTGCACGGAGACGCAGGCGGCTTCACCGATCGCCATCAGGCCCGGGATGATGGCGTTGTCATCGCCATCCTTCTTGGTCAGCACCTCGCCGTGATAGTTCGTGGGGATGCCGCCCATGTTGTAGTGCACGGTCGGCACGATCGGGATCGGCTCGCGCGTCACGTCGACATTGGCGAAGATCTTCGCGGATTCGGAGATGCCCGGCAGCCGTTCGGCCAGCACCGCGGGATCGAGATGGTCGAGGTGCAGGAAGATGTGGTCCTTCTTCTTGCCGACGCCGCGCCCTTCGCGGATCTCGATGGTCATTGCGCGCGAGACGACGTCACGTGAGGCGAGATCCTTGGCCGACGGCGCATAGCGCTCCATGAAGCGCTCGCCCTCGAAGTTAACGAGATAGCCGCCTTCGCCGCGCGCGCCCTCAGTGACGAGACAGCCCGATCCGTAGATGCCGGTCGGGTGGAATTGGACGAACTCCATGTCCTGCATCGGCAGGCCGGCGCGCAGCACCATGCCGCCGCCATCGCCGGTGCAGGTATGCGCCGAGGTGCAGGAGGCATAGGCGCGGCCATAGCCGCCGGTGGCCAGGATCGTGGTCTGGGCGCGGAAGCGGTGCAGCGTGCCGTCGTCGAGCTTGAGCGCGATGACGCCGCGGCAGGTGCCCTGGTCGTCCATGATCAGGTCGATGGCGAAGAACTCGATGAAGAACTCGGCCGCGTGGCGCAGCGACTGGCCGTACATCGTGTGGAGCATGGCGTGGCCGGTGCGGTCGGCGGCGGCGCAGGTGCGCTGCGCCTGGGCCTTGCCGAACTCGGTCGTCATGCCGCCGAACGGGCGCTGGTAGATCTTGCCGTCCTCGGTGCGTGAGAACGGCACGCCCCAATGCTCGAGCTCGTAGACCGCTTCGGGCGCGTTGCGCACCATGTATTCGATCGCGTCCTGGTCACCGAGCCAATCCGACCCCTTGACGGTGTCGTACATGTGCCAGCGCCAGTCGTCCTTGTGCATGTTGCCGAGCGAGGCGGAGATGCCGCCCTGCGCAGCGACCGTGTGCGAGCGGGTGGGAAACACTTTTGTGATGCAGGCGGTGCGCAGGCCGGCTTCGCTGCAGCCGACCACGGCGCGCAGGCCCGCGCCGCCGGCGCCGACCACGACGACGTCATAGGTGTGGTCTTCGATCGGATAGGCTTTGCCGTTGGTGGCGGGAGCGCCCTTGCCCGAGCCATTCGTTGTGGTGGCCATGGGTTACACTCCGGATGACAGTTTCAGGATCGCGTAGGTCGAGGCGAGCGCCACGGCGACCGAGAAGAAGTTGTTGAGCATGATGGCGGTGAGCTTCAGCTTCTCGTTATGGACGTAGTCCTCGATCACCACCTGCATGCCGATCTTCATGTGCCAGGCGCTGGCGATGATGAAGAGGAGCAGGATCACCGCGACAGGAATGGAGCTGAGAATCTGCGCAGCGCCGACCTGGTTGCGGCCGAGCAGCATCATGATGATCACCAGCACCGGGATCATCAGCAGCGTCATCGCGACGCCGGTGATGCGCTGGCGCCAGAAATCGGACGTGCCCGAATGCGCGGCGCCGAGATTGCGGACGCGGCCAAGCGGGGTGCGCATCGAGGGACGCTGCGGCGAGCCGTGGGATTCGTCAAAACTCATCGGCCGCCTCCAATCGCATAGGCGATGATCCAGATCAGCACCGTGAGAGCGATGCCGCCGATCAGGGCGCCCCAGGTCAGCGCTTCCCGCTCATTGGCCTTGAAGCCGTAGCCGAGGTCCCACACGAAATGCCGGATGCCGCTGAGCATATGATGCATCAGCGCCCAGGTGTAGCCGAACACGATCAGCCGGCCGATGATGCTGCCGGCGAAGGCCTGGACATGGCCGTAGGCGGCCGGACCGGAGGCTGCGGCAACCAGCCACCAGACCAGCAGCAGGGTTCCGACATAGAGGGCGATACCGGTGCCGCGATGGACGATGGACAGCGCCATCGTCAGCGTCCAGCGGTAGACTTGCATGTGTGGCGAGAGCGGTCGTTCGATCCGTGCGGTCATGGGCTTTGATGTTTATTGCGGCCCAACAGAAGGGCGCGTGGGGATCGGAAAGGTCGGCTCTATTTACGGAGTCGATTTCGCCTGCGCAATCACCAAATGGCCATAAATCGAACGCGAGTTCAGCTCTAGAGCCTTGATGAAACAAGGCCAATCAGAGGCTTGGTATACCAGAGCGAAGGCCTACCAACGAAACATCGGATCTTCGTTCATCCTTTGCGGGCGTCGGCGCGGTCCATTGAAATCACTGTTGGAACGCCTCTAAGCGATGCTGGTTTGAATCGCGCTCGAGCCAGCCAGTTCATGACGCCGGAAGCACCTCGGGCGAACCACAAGGCATGTCCAATTCTGCCGTGCGCACCGACTTTCCGCGCGATGGCGGATATGCGCGTCCTGCATCCCACCCGAGGCGGCAGGCGCGGCGTGTCGACCGGACAAATCAGATCTTCTACAGCTGGGCCAGCAGCCGATCCGAGCGGAGGTTTCGGGGTCGATGCCGGAGCAGGTCAGGGGTGATTGCAGGTCTTGATATCAAGGAGATCATCGAGCTCGTGCTGTTGCTGATTGCAACCGGCGCACTCTCGGGATTCCTGGCCGGCGTGTTCGGCATCGGCGGCGGCGCGATCCTCGTGCCGGTGCTCTACGAATGCTTCCGCATCGTCGGCGTGCCGCTAGAGGTGCGGATGCCGCTCTGCATCGGCACCTCGCTAGCGATCATCATCCCGACCTCGCTTCGCTCGTTCCAGGCGCATTACCGGCGCGGCGCGGTCGACATGGCGATCCTGCGCCTCTGGTGGCTGCCAATCGTCATTGGCGTCGTCGCCGGCAGCGTGGTGGCGCGCTACGCGCCGGAGCGGCTGTTCAAGATCGTGTTCGTCTGCGTCGCCTACGCCGCTGCGGCGAGGCTCGTCTTCGCGCGCGAGAGCTGGAAGCTCGGCGGCGATCTGCCGAAGGGCGGGTTGATGCGGGTCTACGGCTTCTGCGTCGGCATCCTCTCGACGCTGATGGGCATCGGCGGCGGCCTGTTCTCCAACCTGCTGATGACGTTCTACGGCCGTCCGATCCATCAGGCGGTCGCGACCTCATCGGCGCTCGCCGTGCTGATCTCGATCCCCGGCGCGCTCGGCTACGTCTATGCTGGCTGGCCGGCCGCGGCGACCTATCCGGCCATCGTAGCGCTGCAAGTTCCGTTCGCGCTCGGCTACGTCTCGCTGATCGGCGCCGCGCTGGTGATGCCGATGAGCCTCGTCACCGCGCCGCTTGGTGTAAGAGCCGCCCATGCGATGTCGAAGCGAACGCTGGAAGTCGCGTTCGGCTGCTATCTGTTCATCGTGGGCAGCCGGTTTGTGCTGAGCCTGTTGGGCGGACAGTAGCTACACACTCCCGCATTGCGAGCGAAGCAATCCAGAATCTTTCAACAATCGCAGTCTGGATTGCTTCGTCGCAAGGGCTCCTCGCAATTGTGCATGTTCACTAATTCGCTGATTGGATCGCTCCAGCGGAGGACGATCCGATGCGCGACAACAGCTATGACCGGACGATTGAGCGCAACTATCTGCA
>NZ_JADPKA010000106.1 GCF_023073715.1 Bradyrhizobium sp. 164 | reverse complement strand
CTGGCTCTACGTCGCAGCGGTGATCGACCTGTTCTCACGCCGGGTGGTGGGTTGGTCGATGAGCGCCGCCATGACAGCTCAGTTGGTAACCGATGCCCTACTGACGGCCGTCTGGCGACGCGGCAAGCCGGACGCATTACTGCACCACTCCGACCAGGGCAGCCAGTACACCAGCGAGCAGTTCCAGCGCCTGATGGCCGACCAGGGTATCGTCTGCAGCATGAGCCGCTCCGGCAACGTCTGGGACAATGCAGCGATGGAGAGTTTCTTCTCCTCCCTCAAGACCGAACGCACCGCCAACAAGATCTACCGCACCAGAGATGAGGCACGCGCCGACGTGTTCGACTACATCGAAAGGTTTTACAACACGACCCGCAGGCACTCGACCATCGGCTATCTCAGCCCGGTTGAGTTCGAGCGCAAGGTGGGATTAGCTTAACCTGGTGTCCATCAAACCGGCAGCAGCTCACACAAAATGTCGAGACGATTCACTCAGAGCGTCGAGCTTGCTAGGTCACTCTGCGGGAGTAGAGCAGCTCCTGAAAATGCGGCGGCTCTTTAAGAGTATTCCCCTCCCTAGCCATTCGTCTCGCCGAACGGCGCACAGTGAGCAACGCGCTCGGTGTCGCGCTGCCATGTGCTTCACGCGTATGCAGCTTAGCGATCGGTCGACAACTTGAGATACTTCCTATGGAGAGTGATCGGTGATTTTGAACCGTCAAGTATCACGCGTACGGCATCGCAATAGGTGCTTGAACTAACAACGGTACCCCGCTTGCTCGCTAGGCGCGGGCCAGCTGCATCGATGACCGTGATACGCCCTCCGATTCTGACTTCCGCGTTTAACGACGGACGTCCCGTTCCCCGCGCTTGTTGATGATCGGCCATTCGATCCTCACAGGATAATGAACGGCGATAGCCGCGCTGCTGTGAGCCGCGACCGATCAGAAGACGTCTTCTTTCGCTCGCTTCACTGCAGGCGCCTTCGGGATGTGAACCTGCCATTGGATAAGCCCCCCGCCCGATCAGAGTGCTTCTAATACCGGTAATACTCGCCAACTCTTGCCCGCCATAGTGCTTCAAAAGTGACGGGTTCAGGTGGTGCCCACGCTTGCGAATCCAAATGCATTCCTTGGCGTGGCGGCTGTATTTTCGTTTGAAAACGTTTGCACAACGTCCTTGGTCCACTCCAACGATGACTTTGAAAGCATGGGCTTGCCTTCGTACCAGCATTTTCGTCCGTCAATGATGCGGTAGGACCACAAACGCCCCTGCGGGTTCGACGGCATCGCGGCGCTGCATTGCTGTTTCGCTTGCGCCTTCGCGATCTCAACTGCCGAGAGTCCGCCAAGGCATGCGACTAAGCTGATTGTTGCAAGCGGTTTTTTCATTTGCCAACGCTGCTGTAGTCGAATT
This sequence comes from Bradyrhizobium sp. 164, assembly GCF_023073715.1. Classification (GTDB taxonomy): domain Bacteria; phylum Pseudomonadota; class Alphaproteobacteria; order Rhizobiales; family Xanthobacteraceae; genus Bradyrhizobium. The sequence goes on along the minus strand of NZ_JADPKA010000106.1, from coordinate 19,247 downwards.
CAAGGACTACGAAATTGAGGCATTCTGGGAACATCGATGAGCTTGGCGTACATACGTTCGTTTCCGCGGGCCAAGACTGAAAGGAATCTTGGAGGATCAGCTGCGCTTCGCTGATCGGCATGAACATTTATTGTAACTGCGTCACTGCTTCTGCCCGCGCCCGAAGCTCACGATCGTATAAATGGAAGAAAAGAAGGTGTTTTCTGGAATATCCCCATTTTTCTTCAGTTTAATTATCACATTTTATTTCAACTGGGGGCACCCCCACGTGTTCGGCGGAAGTAGAGGGCATGTTCGGACGGCGACGACCACCGCGCTCGCGGGGATCGCGGTCCCAAAGTTTGGTCGAAAAGGGCCGATTTTGTTGAAAAAGGCGGCAGTTGCGACTCAAGGATAGCAGTGATTCAGTCTGTCTAATTGGCAGGGCTGAAGATCATGATGGGGCATCGGCAAGTCGAACAGGCTGCTTTGTTCTATGAGTTCTCGCTCGAGAAGCATATTCCCGCCGACCATCTCTTGAGATCGGTCGACAGGTTTGTCGATCTGCAAGAGATCAGGCAGGACCTGGCACCCTTCTACAGCAGCATCGGCCGACCTTCGATCGATCCTGAACTGATGATCCGGATGCTCCTGATCGGTTACTGCTTCGGCATCCGATCGGAACGGCGCCTGTGCGATGAGGTTCACCTCAATTTGGCCTACCGGTGGTTTTGCCGGCTCGGTCTGGATGGGGTGGTGCCCGATCATTCGACATTCTCCAAGAACAGGCATGGCCGCTTCCGGCAGAGCGATCTCTTGCGTCGCGTGTTCGAGAGCGTGCTGCGGCGCTGCATCGAGGAACGACTGGTCGGCGGTGAAGGATTTGCAGTCGATGCGAGCCTAATCAAGGCCGATGCCAATCGGCAGAAGGGGATCGAAGGCGATAACCGCCGGAGGCTGCCGGCCGAGCAATCGACGAGTATCTGGCTGTCCTCGATGATGCTGCTTTCGGAGCTGCGACCGAGGTTACCCCGAAGTTCGTATCGCCTTCCGACCCGGCGGCGCGCTGGACGGGGGCGCACAGCGGCCAAGCGTTTTTCGCCTATTCGACGAACTACCTGGTCGACATCGAGAACGCGATCATCGTCGATGTTGAGGCAACGACCGCAATCCGGCAGGCGGAGGTGTTGGCCGCCAAGCGCATGATCGAGCGCTCGCTGGAGCGGTTTGATCTCTATCCGAGCCGGCTCCTCGGTGACAGCGGCTATGGCTCGGCCGAGATGCTCGCCTGGCTGCTCTATGGGCGCGGCATCGAGCCGCACGTTACAGTGTTCGATAAGTCGGCCCGCACAGATGGGATCTTCTCGCGCGACGACTTCACCTATGACCATGCCGGGGACATCTATCGCTGCCTTGGTGGCAAAGTTCCTACCACGACCGGAACGTTGGTGAACGATGGTGCCACCATGCTTTACCTCGCCAGCAAGCGCGATTGTGATCGATGCGCATTGAAGGCTCGGTGTTGCCCCAAGCAGGCTTCACGGAGAGTGCCGCGCTCGATCTACGAGGGCGCTCGCGACATGGCGCGCCAGATCGCGAGATCGTGGGAGGGAGGCACCTCGCGCCGGCTCCGCAAGAAAATCGAGATGTTGTTCGCGCACCTCAAGCGCATTCTCAAGCTCGACCGTTTGCGTTTACGAGGTCCAAACGGCGCGCGTGACGAGTTCATCCTCGCAGCCACCGCCCAAAACCTTCGAAAGATGGCCAAGCTGATCCCGATGCCCAAGCCGAGGCTCGCATAGAGGCGGTTGAGCAGTTCGGCCAAATCGCGACGGAGCTATTACAACGAAATACTGCCGGCCTTTTTCAACAGAATCGACCCGGAGCAGACTTGGCGGCGCTTTCATGGCCGACCGACACGGCGAGCTGGCTAGCTCGCGCCTGTCTCTTTCCAAAAGCAAGTGAACTCGTATTCATCCGAAATGACAACGGCCCTTTGTTGTCGAGCGGCTTTATCGTAGGGTTGCCGAGATCGTATTCAACAGCTGCGAAGTTGCAGTGTGAATTCCCGATGAGCCGGTTGCAGACTCGGAGGAATGTCCTGCGCCTGCCCAGGACCCTTCGAATAACTAGGGAGGTTCGTGTGCTCGGAACCACGGAAGCAACCCAGAGGACACACGGGGCGACGTTCGCAGCAATTGCTGTAGTTCTCACCGTGGCTGGCTGGCTCCGCTTTCACAATCTTGGAAGCGAAAGTTTGTGGTTAGACGAAGTAGTATCATGGACGCAAGCCAAGGACGGGCTTGCCGCGCTGATACAACGCACCTCTCAGGATAATTATCCCCCTCTTAACAACCTAGCGATTTTCGTCGCGATTAAGCTTCTGGGTACTGACGAATGGAGCATCCGCTTTCCATCGGCGATCTTCGGCCTCGCAAACATAGGTGTCCTGTATTGGTTAGGCACAATGACGCTCGGCCGAAAAGCGGCGCTGTTCGGTGCGGCTATGTTGGCCCTTTCACCGTTCAGTGTAATTTATTCCCAGGAAGCAAGGATGTATTCGTTATTGGCCCTTGCCGCGACCCTTTACGCGGCTACTTGCTTTTACTATCTGCGGGCACCATCCACGCTGCGGGGTGCCTGGATATCGCTTTCAGGACTGTCTCTGGTTTACTCGCACCCTTACGGACTACTCGACTGGATTGTGATCGCATTGGCTTTCGCCGCGCTTTTTCTGCTGCCCATTTGGTTCTCGCGGAGGACCATCCTGGTCTGGGTGACATCGAATACTATAGTCGCCATCGGGTTTATGCCTTGGGCATTGATACTCGCTGGGCATGCTCGGACAATTGATGCTGGCGGATTCTGGATACCGCCACTTACCACTGCTTTTTTGAGCAAAGAGCTGGGAGCCCTTGCGGGAGGAAAATTGTTTTTTGGCATCACACTGATCGGTGCAGTTCTCGGCGTGGTGGGGGCACGGCGCCGAGATTTGGCCTTCCTATGCGCCTGGGTCGTCGTCCCACTGGTAGTCGGAATTGTCGTTTCGATCCTATGGCAACCCATGTTCCTAGCACGGTACGTAATAGGCTCTCATCCACCTCTGCTGCTACTGTCCGGGTTCGGCTGGACAAAGTATGCCAAGGATTGGCGAAGTGGGATCTTTTCAATTGTGTTTGTCGCCGCCATCGCTTTGGCAAGCCTGCCCTTCTTGCGCCGACCTGTGTACGCCTACCCGAAAGACGATTGGCGCAGTGTGGCATCATTCTTGGACACGCGGATGCAACCAACGGATTGTGTGCTTGTCGTTCCAGCCTACGGAGCGATCCCGCTCGGTTACTACAAGAGGCCTCTATCCTGCGAATTGGGTGCTAAGAGGATCGGTGATCTGCCAGTTACAATGCCGGCTTCCGCTCTGTTTGGCGTATTTGGCCTTCATAATGAGCAACCCACCGAGCTGTCCCGGGTGGTTGAGTTCACCGACGAACTGCGACGGCGTGGCTGGCACGAACTTTACCGAACCGATTTTCAAGGCATTCGAGTAGTTTCGTATGCGCGGTGACCCGTTGGTACCCTCTTCCCGGCCGAAGCACTTTGAGTATGAGTCGCCTATGCTCGTGACAATCTCAATCAGAGATTCCACAAACAGCTCAGGTTCCGCTCAGGGTCAATCTGAGAAGAACTCAGCGCGAGCATATGCTTTCCGCTTTACCCCCAGGGCGGACACTCCCCTGAATGGTGAACCCGCTCGTCTTGCTGCCACTCAGGGATATCTCTTTTCGCAACCTTGAAGTTGCCGCACTTCCTGATGATCGCAGGGACCTTGCTAGTCGTCACCGGCTCCATTGGCGTCCTCGTCAGCTCTAACGGGAAGCTCTCGCGCGCGCAGCATTCAGGTCTGCTTTTACGCCTGAGATTGCTGCGTCAGCCGGCTGTCGACTTGGGGGCGGTTCATTGAGGTCTCACCCATGGTGCCCCTGGCCTAATGTCGAACCGGAAGTGACCCCATCAGAGCTCACGCAAGCAGAGACAAGTAGGACAAGCAAGGGATGCCCATGCTCGCCTAACCGAGACGTCTCCGAATCGATCCTCCAGATCATCGCCGTGAAACCATTTTCCCTGGGCTGCGAAGTTGGCCTGAAACAAACGAGGCCCAGGCTTCTCTCTTCCAGTGCATGTCCCAGAAGGGGAACTATCCCTATGATTAGCCCAACGTGGACTCGCAAAGCACGCAAGCTCGTTGTCGTAAATTTGCTGATCGGCGCGGCCGCTCTATTAGGATTGGCCGCTCACGAGCCAGTCTCAAGTGCTGCCCTCGGTAATGAATGGCAATGCAGCAAAGCGGCATTTGTCCTAACGACGTGTCGTCACGTGGCCGACGAAATTATGACCCAAAAAACGGCCGCTCTCGATTAGCTGGCAAGCCATTTGCGCCAACGCTGGTTGTCCGAGCCCAAATCCCAGACTGAGCGCGCCCGGGGGACCATCGCCCCACGCCCTTGTCGTTCACCGCCTCAGCCGGCGGCGGTGTGCCGCCAGCCGCTGTCGACTGCGAGCGCTCTGCAATCGCCTTTTCCACGCCCACGAGCCAGTAGCTCGCACGCGTTCCGCGGCCCAAGGGATTGATAATTAACGAGGTGCTTACGATGCGGCTTTGATCGCGGCATGCCTCGCCCGAGCCGACATTTACCAGCACCGAAGTCGACGGCCGCCCCGTCAAGATTACGCTCGGCGATATGCGCGCGAGAGGCGTCCGAGATCTGATCGCCTTCTGCCAGCTGCGCCCACAACGTGAAGCTCTCTGCCCGACCAGGTCGACAAGTGGCCCTGACGGGCTCCGGATATCTCAGGTCGAGCCGCGATTCGTCTGCCATGCCTGCGGCAAGCGTGGCCGCCATCCTGCGCGCCTGCAGCGAGGGACTGATGGCCAGCGGCCCCAGCATTTTGGCGGCGGCTGGGGCCGTTGGGGACGCTCCGGCACGCAGGGGGGCTTGGAGCCGGAGCACAGCACCAATCCAGACGCCTGCTACTAGTTCCTAGGGAGAGGCCGGCGGTCTAGCGAGAACCGACCCATCGCCAAACGCGCGTTCGAACGATGGGCCGTCCCGGGTGGATGTCGCGAAGCTGGAGTGGTCCAGATATCGCCACAGACCGAAATCTTAATCCTCTCGGCTGGAGAGTCGTTCCTTGCTAGATAACTCCGGATGTGGCGTGGGTGGCGCCAACCAAGCCGGGCTTGCGCGGTTTGGAACAGAAGCAAGTCGTGCGCATAATGGTTATGGCAAATGCATCGGAAATCCACTTGGTCCGGGTCATGACCGATAATCGAGAGCATAAGCTTTGGGCGGTGGCGGCACCTCGCGACGAAGCGGTTAATGCGGTCCTGGATGTCGTTCCGGAAGGATGGAACGCGGCCCTGCTCGATAACGAGTTGAGCGATCAGGAGATGGAAGCCCTAAACCTCCGGCCGGGTGATGTTCGCGAGATCACGTCGCGAGTAAATTAAGCCACTCCGACCACCAACTGAGGCGGCCTTACTCTTCAGGCTTAGGATTCTTCTCGTGCCAGTCCGCCATTTGCTTGTACTCGCGGGCCATCTCCTCGAGCTCCCGCTTTGCTTTCGGATTGCCAGTTAGGGCGGCTTGGTGCCCGCAGAGCAGTTCAAGCGAGCGGTGCGAATAGTTCGGCGGGGGGGCGGTCTCTGGCATTCGGGCAGAATATCACGCCCTCGGGGGCGGGCATTCACCTGTGTTACAAAGTGAACACTTCTCACATGGCCCCGGCGACAAGACCGCAGGCGCTGCAGCTCTTGCGTGTGCCGCGACGTTCCGTACGTCGGCGCGGCACCTCCTGGTTAACACATAGGTCTGCGTGAACTGGCCGGCCGCCCGTTACTGCCTCAGCTGGAGCTGCTCCAGTCCATCCTCAATCACCCGGAGGTCCTCAAGCAGAGCATCTCGAGAGTCAGCCGGGTTGATGCTGGATGTGCACTGCAGCTGTTCGAGCAACTGGCGCCGAAGATCTTGCATATTCTCCAGGGCTTGCCGGTTCTTCAGACGTACATAAGCCGAAACGATCGTTTCAACGCTTGTTGCCAATGAGTAGCCCCAAACCTTAGTCGCGCCCGTTTGGACTGCCGCGCTTGTGCTGTTCGCAGTATTCGATGCGCGCCCACTCCTCAGCGATTTCGAGCAGGGCTTTTCTTTGAGCGCTCATCTTGCGCTAGGGCTGCCTGAGGAATGGCGTTGAGAGCCTTGTAGCGCCTCGCGAGCATTCTATCCCTTAATACTCACCCTACGTGCAACTCCTTTAAAAGTCCCCGTTGCTCGGCTGCGGCGGCTTTCGTCTCCTCGACCTGTTTGGCTTTCTCGGCGGCGAGCCGCGCATCCTCAGCAGCCTTGGCCGTGGCTGCCACCTTGTCCTGCTCGGTTTTCTTTGCACGTTCAGCGGCAAGCCGCGCCAGCCGCGCTTTCTCAGCAGGCGCTGCGCGGGTCACCGAACGGCACACGAGGCGGTCTCCTTGACGCTGTGGCTAGGAGCAGCGTTCAATGCGCACGTTTACGACTGCGCCGTTAGATCTGGAAGAGAAAGTCCTGATTGGTCAAAGTATTCGCAGTGACGCTGGTCAAGACAATTTCCATATCCGCCGACCCTTGGTTCTGCGCAACGCCCGAGCTGTTGACGTAGACAATGGTATTCGCGCCGCTCTGAATCCAAGCGATACTATGCGCCGCAACTTGGGCGCCTCCACTTAGCAGGCCCTGCACGCTCGTCACTCCCGCGATCGCCGAGGTGTCGATGAGATCTGCACCATGAACGAAATCACTGATCGTATCATGGCTTGCAATCGTAGAGTCGGAAACCGCGGTGAAGACGAATTGGTCGTTTCCCGCTCCTCCTATCAACGTGTCGGCGCCTCCGCGCCCCTGGATCACGTCATTTCCTGCTTGCCCATCCAATGTGTTGTTGCCGGCATCGCCGAATATGAGGTCAGCGAAGGCTGAACCACGGACGGCATTCACGGCGGTGAACGTGTCTGTCCCGGTACCTGCGGCATCACCAGGGGCCGTCCCGTGCGAGTTGCCGGCGGCGAGATCGACGGTCACTCCATCCAGGGCATTGTAGAATGCAATGCGGGTATTGCCGTTGCCGGTGATGGTGTCATTGCCGGCCATCCCCTCAAACTCATTGAAAGTACCGAAATCGCCGAGATTCGGCCCGGAGACCCCGAAATTGGTCGCGACATAAGTGTCGGCGAAGGCGGTCCCGCGGATCGCCTCAATTGACCGAAGAGTGTCTGTTCCGATCGAAGCGTCGCCGGTCACCACGCCCGAAGCCAGATCGACTTGAATACCTGACGCAGACCCGTCGTTGTTGTAGAACGCTCTGTCAAAACCAGCTTTACCGTCGATGAAGTCATCGCCGCCGCGACCCGCAAAATCTTCCGCTGTACCATTGGGATTGTTAGAGCCGGTGATGGTGTCGGCAAATGACGACCCTGACACCGAGCCAACGCCCGAGAAGGTATCGGTGCCTACGGACCCATCGCCGGTCACGGTCCCCGACGCGCCACTGGTGGTGCTGGTCCAGCTATTGAGACTGAAAGTGATTGTCACAGGACCGGTCGCATTGGCGTAGATCAGACGCGTGTTGCCATTGCCGGTGATGGCATCGTCACCACCAAGCCCCTCGAACTGGTTGAAGCTGCCGTTGTTGCCGACGTTAAGAGCGCCTGCGAGGCCGTATCCCGTTGCCACATAGGTATCGGCAAGGATGGTTCCCTGGATAGCTTCGATCGAGCGCAGCGTGTCCACGCCAATCGAAGAATCGCCCGTGGCCGTGCCGTTCGCCATGTCAATGGTGACACTGCCGGTCGAAAGATAGATGTTGTTGTAGCTGGCTGTGTCAAAGCCGCCGCGACCGTCAATCGTGTCGTTGCCGCCAAGTCCGGTAAATGTCTCGTTGATGCCGCTTCCCGACAGGGAATCGATGAACATCGTGCCCATGACGGCATTCACGCCGGTGAACGTGTCACTTCCGACCGAGGAGTCACCGGTAGCCGTGCCGGCTGCTATGTCGACCACAACGCCCGCGGTCGCATTGTTGAATCCGATACGCGTGTTGCCATTGCCGGTGATGATGTCGTTGCCGCCCTCGCCGGTGAACTCGTTGAAGGTCCCCGATGAACCGGAGTTCGTGCTGGTGTTGCTAAACCCGGAGGCGTTGTAGGTGTCGGCAAAATTGGTGCCGCGGACAGCTTCGATCGACACAAGTGTATCATGACCAACGGTGGCATCTCCCGTCAGGGTGCCCGCCGCGAGATTGATGGTGATACCTGACGTGGTGGTCGGATCGTTATTGTAGTCGACACGGTCGAAGCCGCCGCGGCCGTCGATCACGTCGTCGCCGGCGAAGCCGGCAAATACTTCGATCGTGCCGAATCCATTGTTGCTTCCGAAAAGGGTGTCGGCGAATGAAGAGGCCCAGACTGCAATAATGCCCGAGCCGACAAACGTGTCGTGACCAACGGATCCATCTCCATCCGCCGTTCCGGCCGCGATATCGACAGTCACACCCGCGGTGGCGCTCACATAAGAAACCCGCGTCAGAGCCGCGCCCAAAGAGTTTACGGCAGTTACAATGGTGTCATTGCCGCCTCGACCCTCGAACTCGTTAAACCCGACCGGTGTACCGGGAATACCGGTGGCTCCTGCGAAACCGGTCGCATTGAATGTGTCCGCGAAATCACTGCCAATCGCAGCTTCGATCGCAACGAGCGCGTCGGTGCCCATTCCTGGACCGGATGCCGTGCCCGCCGCAAGGTTGACCGAGATCCCGCCCGTGGCATCGGTGTAGACAGCGCGGTCGAAATCGGCTCCGCCATCGAGCAGATCGTTGCCGCCGAATCCCTGAAGCCGATCATTTCCTGCAAGCGCGTAAATTGCATCCGCTTGGTTCGTTCCGAGCAGCACATCCGGGCTCGAGGTGCCGTTAGTGGCGTTCGGAAAGATGAAGTCGCTTTGTTGGAGGCTTGTTACACCAATCAGCGTCAGAGTATTTCCGCTCCCGAAACTGATTATGGTATTGCCAGCACTCACCGTCGATTTCGATTGAACGTCTGCGAGCGTGAAGATGCCGGACAACCCTGTCAGATCAATGTTGTCGCCCTGGGTGCGGTCAAAGTCCGTGATGGTGTCTGCTCCGCCGCCATTGGCATAGACGAAGGTGTCAGAGCCGTTCCCGCCAGTCAGGGTATCGGCACCGCCACGACCATCGATCCGGTCGTTGCCATCCCTGCCGTCGAGCGTATTGGCATTGGCATCTCCGAGGATGACGTCGGCAAACGAAGAGCCGCGGACGGCATTCACGGCGGTGAACGTGTCTGTCCCGGTACCTGCGGCATCACCAGGGGCCGTCCCGTGCGAGTTGCCGGCGGCGAGATCGACGGTCACTCCATCCAGGGCATTGTAGAATGCAATGCGGGTATTGCCGTTGCCGGTGATGGTGTCATTGCCGGCCATCCCCTCAAACTCATTGAAAGTACCGAAATCGCCGAGATTCGGCCCGGAGACCCCGAAATTGGTCGCGACATAAGTGTCGGCGAAGGCGGTCCCGCGGATCGCCTCAATTGACCGAAGAGTGTCTGTTCCGATCGAAGCGTCGCCGGTCACCACGCCCGAAGCCAGATCGACTTGAATACCTGACGCAGACCCGTCGTTGTTGTAGAACGCTCTGTCAAAACCAGCTTTACCGTCGATCAAGTCATCGCCGCCGCGACCCGCAAAATCTTCCGCTGTACCATTGGGATTGTTAGAGCCGGTGATGGTGTCGGCAAATGACGACCCTGACACCGAGCCAACGCCCGAGAAGGTGTCGGTGCCTACGGACCCATCACCGGTTAGGGTCCCCGACGCGCCACTGGTGGTGCTGGTCCAGCTATTGAGACTGAAAGTGATTGTCACAGGGCCGGTCGCATTGGCGTAGGTCAGACGCGTGTTGCCGTTGCCGGTGATGATGTCGTTACCGCCCATTCCCTCAAATTGATTGAAGGTGCCATTGTTGCTGACGTTGGCATAGGGGAGGCCGGTAGCGGCATCGATAGCTCCCGTGACGCCGAAATTGATCGCGTCATAGGTGTCGATAAAGTTAGTGCCCTGAATGGCTTCGATTGAACGCAAGGTGTCGGTGCCGCTCGAGGCATCGCCTGTCACCGTTCCAGCTGCAAGGTGAACGCTGATCCCACCCGTCGTGAAGGTGAGGTTGGCATATTGCGCCGTGTCGAAGCCGCCTTTTCCGTCGATAAAATCATCGCCGGCAAGGCCCATGAAGTTCTCGTTGGCGCCACTGCCGGAAAAGATGTCGGCAAACATCGAGCCTATGACGGCGTTGACGCCGGTGAATGTATCGGTACCCACCGAGGCATCGCCGATCGCCGTGCCCGCGAGGAAATCGACGGTCACGCCGGCGCTTGATTGCGTGTATTGGATTCGGGTGTTGCCATTACCGATGACGGCGTCGTTGCCGCCCATGCCTTCAAAATTGTTGAAGGTGCCGCTCGATCCGGCATTGGTGCTGGTGCCGCTGAAACCGGTTGCATCGTAAGTATCAGCGAAATTGGTGCCGCGGACGGCTTCCACTGAACGCAGCGTATCGGTCCCGATCGTCGCATCCCCAGTGACGGTTCCGCTTGCAAGATTAATGGTTATACCCGTGGCTGTGGCGACGTCGTTGTTGTAGATGGCGAAATCGTAGCCGCCGCGGCCATCGATCAGATCGTTGCCGCCACGACCGTCATATTGCTCGAACGTACCATTCGGATTGTCGCTGCCCCGCAGCGTGTCTCCAAATGCCGACCCAATGACCGAGTTGACGTTGGTGAAAGTGTCGCTGCCGACTGACGAATCGCCGTTCGCCGTTCCCGCGGCGAAATCTACGACGACTGCCGCTGTCGCACTGACATAGGAAATGCGAGTCAGACTCTCGCCGGAAGGATTGACCGTTCCGGCGATGATGTCATCTCCCCCCAAGCCTTCGAAATTGTTGAGGCCAATTGGTGTACCAGGGACCCCGGAATTGCCGCTGAAGCCGACCGCCGAGTAATGGTCGGCAAAGTTGCTGCCCTGGATGGCTTCGATACCGATCAACGTGTCGGTACCGACACCTGGACCCGTCACGGTCCCTGCCGTCAGATCGGCGATAATGCCCCCGGTCGCGTCGACATAGACCGCTCGATCAACACCCGAAAAGCCGTTGAATATGTCATTACCGCCAAAGCCCTGGAATACATCGTTCCCGGCAGTCCCAGTCAGGGTATTGTCGCCGGCGTCGCCGAGAATGGCGCCGGTCAGGCCCACAAAATAGACCACCGCGCCGCTGGTCGCGGTATTGCCGGCCGCATCGCTCACCCGCGCGGTCAGCGAGTTCTGGCCGTTGTTGAGCGTGACCGTGGTGCTCCAGCTGCCGTTGCCCTGCACGATGGCGGAGCCGATCGCGGTGGTGCCGTCCAGGATGGTGACGGTGGCGCCGGCATCGGCGACGCCGACCGTGCCGGTGATGGTCTGGCTCGCCTGGTTGACCGGTCCGCCCGCGCTGGTGATCGCGACCGCGGGTGCCGTCGTGTCCAGGGTGAAGCTCAGCGACGCCGAGCCGGTATTGCCGAAGGTGTCGGTCTGGCTCGCCACGATGGTGTGCGGACCGTCGGCCAGCGTGCTCGGCGTAAACGACCAGGCGCCTTGCGCATCGGCGGTTGCCGTGATGGTGCTGAGAACGCCATCGATCGTCAGATGCACCACCGTGTTGGCGAGGCCGGTGCCACTCAGCGCCGGGTTGGCGGTGACGTGATCGGTGACTGAAGTGCCGGTGTCGGAGGCCAAGGCCTCGGTCACCGTCGGGCCGGTGGTGCTGAGCGTATAGACCACTGCGCCGCTGGTCGCGGTATTGCCGGCCGCATCGCTCACCCGCGCGGTCAGCGAGTTCTGGCCGTTGTTGAGCGTGACCGTGGTGCTCCAGCTGCCGTTGCTCTGCACGATGGCGGTGCCGATCGCGGTGGTGCCGTCCAGGATGGTGACGGTGGCGCCGGCATCGGCGACGCCGACCGTGCCGGTGATGGTCTGGCTGGCCTGGTTGACCGGTCCGCCCGCGCTGGTGATCGCGACCGCGGGCGCCGTCATGTCCAGGGTGAAGCTCAGCGATGCGCTGCCGGTGTTGCCAAAAGTGTCGGTCTGACTCGCTACGATGGTGTGTGGTCCGTCGGCCAGCCCGCTCGGCGTAAACGACCAGACGCCTTGCGCATCGGTGGTCACGGTTGCCACGATCGGGCTGCCGTCGATGATGAAGTGCACCATGGTGTTGGCGAGGCCGGTGCCGCTTACGGCCGGGTTGGCGGTGACGTGGTCGGTGACTGAGGTGCCGGTGTCGGCGACCAGGGCCTCGGTCACCGTCGGGCCGGTGGTGCTGAGCGTATAGACCACTGCGCCGCTGGTCGCGGTATTGCCGGCCGCATCGCTCACCCGCGCGGTCAGCGAGTTCTGGCCGTTGTTGAGCGTGACCGTGGTGCTCCAGCTGCCGTTGCTCTGCACGATGGCGGTGCCGATCGCGGTGGTGCCGTCCAGGATGGTGACGGTGGCGCCGGCATCGGCGACGCCGACCGTGCCGGTGATGGTCTGGCTGGCCTGGTTGACCGGTCCGCCCGCGCTGGTGATCGCGACCGCGGGCGCCGTCATGTCCAGGGTGAAAACAACGGGTACGCTTGTGCTAACGTTGGCACTAGCGTCCAAAGCGACGATGCTGTGGTCGCCATCTCCTGCCAGAGTGACTGCCGTGCTCCAAACACCGCCAGAGCCAACGGTCACCGTTCCAATTTGTGTGGTGACACCATTGTAGGTATCGTACAGCGTCACTGTCGTTCCAACGAGGGACGCATCGACAGTTCCGCTGATCGTTTGGCCTCCTTGATTGGTTGGCCCACCTGCATTGGCGATAGTTACAGGTGCCAACGACACCAAGGCGATAGCTTGCGTTGTATCCAAAGTGGGGACGAGCGGTTTTGATGCGGACGCAGAAGCTCCCGTGATGGAAGCGAGAGTCACAAAAAATGGAGTGATCGATCCGCTACCAGCTTGGCCCTTCACGTCGTCCGCAACAACAGTAGTCGGGGCCTCGGTGGGTGATGATGGCGGGCTCCCAGCGAACTTCTGCAGTGATTTTGTATCAACATCTCCTCGCTTGCCGTCGCTAGGTGCCGGAGTGTCTGGAGCGATCTGTTTCCCGATATCGTAGGTCGTTAACACCTGCTGAAAAGCATTGAACTCCTGCGCAACCTGGCTTGGGCTCTTACTGATGGCTTGGGTGGTCACCTCGAAATTGGCCGTTGGCGTGATGGTCATCGATGGACCGTCGCTGGTAACTATCCCGATTGGATCCCCCGCGGTACAAACGCCTTGAAGCAAGTTCGTTGGGACACATTTGAAGACCTGTACGGAATGAACTTGACCGTCTTGCTGATCGGCAACGGAGACCGAGACCTGTCCATCCACTGCATCGACGTTAAGAATGACTGCTGTACCGCGAATTCCAATCACGGCAGTAGGCGTCGCGACTTGCATGTCGCCCGTTTTGGCGACCTGGCCAGCGACGAAACTGGCGGCCCCCTGGACGAGGGTGAACAGCGAATGGTTCGCGCCACTCGTCAGACTGACTAGGGTACCGCTCGCGCTACTCTGCCCCTCATACCCCAATTCGTTCAACATGAAGCGAGCGTTGGCACTCAGGTTGAACGTTGAGCCGTCGATCAGAACGAGGCCGAGAGTAGAGCTGCTTCCAGTCTGCACGATATCGTTCTGATAGACGACGTCCCCGTTATTCGCCTCGATAGTAACGCCGTTGCGAACGATGCTGGCGCTGCCCGTTATGGTGGCGACATGGCCAATCACCTTTCCAGCGGCGGCATTTCCTCCGGCTTGAGCAAAGATTTGATGGCCGGTGAGAGCTTCAACAACCCTTGCATCGAGCAGCGCGCCGTCCGCAGAGCTGAGCGGCGAACGCTTCTCACCGAGAAAGTAATTGGGGATCGTGAGTCGATGGTTAGCATCGGAAATGATGAGATCATGGCCCGAACGTGCATATTCCCCTGAGAACAGGAGACGCGCGTCAGGAATGATGAGCGCGTTGGCTGGGCGAGGCTCAGGGAAGCCAAAGGACTCCGAAGCGACCTCAGATCCGGAAATATCGAACGTTTGATTTAATGGGGTATTCAAATCGGCGCCCCACTCGGAAATTGAAATTAATTAATTTTGTGTTAATAGCACGTCATTAATTAACTGCAAACAGATTGTGCGGTCGGCGCCTGAATCTGTTTGAGGCCCATGATCGTTCGACCCCGGATCAAACGAGAGCGTTAGCACCCGTGCGGAAGGTCCAACTCACATGGTACGATCAAGAGCGTTTCGTCGCCTTGACCTGATCGAGGTGCGGCGTCAGTTGGTGCGCGCGCGCAACCGACATTCCAGTAACCGCGTTATCGTAAGGCGCATCAACGGCCTGCTATGCCGGATTTACCACTTGGATGGCATCGCCCCCAGCCAAAGTGAGCGAATTCGCAAGGCTGTTGAAATCGCGCTCCGAGGCACATCCGAAGGTTAGTTGATCTAAGTCAAGCCCCCCGGATCAGAAAGGTAACCGCTGCCCAAGCTTGTCCTTGCTCAGTGCAAGCAACAGCAGGCCGAGAGCATCGGCGGGCGCGTCACTGATGCAATGGATCGAAAAATATCGGCTCTTGGCACCGGACCGATCCTGGCCATGCCAGCATAGAGTTGCGGACCGCAGTCGCTTGCGCAGATTCGTGCATTCGTCGCTACCCGGATCTCTGTGCATCCCCCCTTGCGGGGCAGTTGCGCAGCGGACGGTTGACCGATGTTAGCACTATTCTGCGGCGTTGAAGCTGGGCTGGCGGTTGCATGCCTGATTGGCAACGTTAGCCTCGATGGCCATCTGAAGCGATGAGGCAGACAGTAGCGCCATAGCCGATCGTTCTTCGGTCAAGCGTCTCTCAATGTACTGCCGTTCAACTTCGGTCAGCGTCGTTTCGAGCAGGCGCACATACCGATCTATGTTCTTCTGATATGTGCGCAAACGGACAATCTTCTCGTCCATCATCTTCCATCCCGGGGAACGATACTTGAAAATATCTCTTGAAGACGTGATTTTAAATATTTTATATCAATGCGTCGGATTTAAAATGGCAGATAAATCTCTGCGGGTCAAGAAGGGTATCTTCGATGAAATCGATCATGCTCACAGTGATAATTCTGTTCGCGATTTCGACCGTCGCGCCGCTCAATTCGTCTCCAGCATTGACTCAGCAAAACACACCCGACAAAGCCAAGGGTGCTAATACGCTTGCTACTAAGTGAGGTCAGTATTTGCTTCTCGCGAGTCCGCAAGCAAACGGCGGGTGGCTGAGCGAAAGTCGTCGATGAAGAAATCCTTGTTGGACAGCACTGATGATGAAATGGCAAGCCAGCGTGGCGCTTCGACCAAGAAGCCGTAGCCTGGATCGAGTAAACCAGAATTTGGTGCAGGCATCAGCGATGCAAGAACCTCTTTCAATCAAAGAGCAATTTGCTGTTGGTTCTCGCATCGAGGTGAGACCATCTGCCGGGCCACGGAGTGAAGGGTTATCGGTGTTTTTGAACCGTCCAATATGCATCAGGTCCGTAGCGGTTCCGTAATTCCGTTATGGGTCTTGGCCGTGTAAAAACGTCTGAGGAGGACGCGGGTTATGAGGTCCGGGACTGGCGTCTCAGGCCGCGATCGCAGCGATGAGCGGCTTGATCCCGACAATGTTCATGGCCCGCGTCAGATTGTAGGCCAAGACGGATAGTGCCATCTCGGCGGCTACTTTCGAAAGCGTTTTGGTCAGGAAGTGTGTCGCTCCCATGCGGGCCTTCATCGTGCCGAACGGATGCTCAACTGTTTCTCAACGCTGGCGCATGGCTTGTGGATTTGCATCAAGGCGCTGCTGCACAGCATCGAGCACGTGCTCATGCTCCCATCGTGTAATCCGCCGCTCCGGCCCTCTCGTGCATTGGGACTCGAGTGAGCAGCTTTGACATGCCGTGGTCCAGTAGCGCCGCAGCATCTTGCCGTCTTCTTCGTTCGTGTAGCGATATGGCAGCCGCTCTCCAGCTGGGCAGCGATAGGCGTTTTCTTCCGGCAAATAGACAAACTCCTGCACCGAAGCGCCCTTCCGATTTGGCGCCCGACGTTAGGGGCTTGGGCAGAGTCACCGTGATGCCGCCCTCGTGGCACGCAAGGATCTCCGGGCTGTTGAAGTAGCCGCGATCGGCTACAGCCTCGAGCGTTTCCGTCTCCGAGTTCTCCGGTTGAACTTTGAGCTTGTGTATAATTTCCACTGAACGCCGCATAGTGTTGCTCGTGTGGGCCTACTGCTTTGGCTGGTGACGCTCGCCGCAGAGTTGATGTTCATTTGATTTCATGCGTATGGCAGACGGGCCGACCGGCGCCTTTAGCTAGCGCGTAGTGCGCTTGCAGCTTGTCGGTAGCCCGCGCTAGCTCCGCGCCTTCCAAAAGTGTGGACATTCTGACGGTAGAGCTAGACCGCTTTCTCGAACGGTAGGAAGATCAGTATCCGAATCGGCAACGGGAATGCCGCAGCAGGCTCTCGCCTGGCCGATTTTTCTAACTCCAGAACAAAATCGAAAGGGGGAGGTCGGCTTTAGCAAGACGGAGAAGTTACCTCATGTCTCGAGATGAGCCTCTCAGCCCTCGCACAAGAGCCGCCGGTAGCGCGCGGAAAGCTGTCATCTCCAGGAAGCCGAGCGCCCTGAAGCACGGCGCCTTCTCTTCGATCGACTTGATGCCTTGGGAAAGCGCGGACGAGTTCGACCGGTTGCGTCGTCGGCTAATTGAGAAATATTGCCCCGACGGCCCTCTCCAGGAAGAATGCATGGCGAGCATCGCTTTCTTGATGTGGCGCAAGCGTCGGATTCAGAAGAAGCACGAACTCGATCTGGCTGCCGAACTTGATCGTGCAGAAAATGCTGTTCTGTGGCAGCACCCGCAGCCCCTCGCTGATGATTGGCTCGAACACAAGAAACAGCAGGCGGCAAGGCTCAATGAGGCGAATACGCGCTCTCGGCGCGTCCGCGAAGATTACGATGAGCTCTTTAGTTTCAGTACCAGCCTCTATCGCGACCGCGCTGCGTCGACCTTACGGCCCGCAATTGAGATGTTGCCCCCCGAATTCGCCGAACACCTCAAGAAGGCTTGCCCGGAAGGAAACTACGAGACCACTTCTCAATGGATCGTTGCGCTTAAAAGAGAGGTTGACGGCGTATTGCTTCCAATGGTGCGCACGCGTCACCCCACTACAGAAGGCAATCGTTCCGCAGAAGCTGCTGCGAAGGTGCTGAACGAGAAGCGCCTGTTCGCAGACCTTGCCGCCGAAGAACGCATCGAGCGACTGATCGATCAGCAGCTGCACCGGTTCTTTAAATTGCAGGCGGCCGACGAGGTGATGATGCATAAGAGGAAGTCTCCAGTCCGCATGATTGAAGCATCAATCAACTCCGCAAACGAGCCCGAGGCTCAAGGCTGAAGCTGGCATGCCCCGACGGCAGGTGCTCACCGAGCGCAAATTCGCTGCTTGATTTTGCGAGTATCGAGAAAGGATTCGCGGGGTACGAGCAATTTCGCAAATCGATCCCCGTAAGTACCTGAAGTAATTGGAGGTAGTTTTTTGAGGGTTCTTTTGGAAAGGGCGGCGGGCATGGGTCGACCGTCCTCCCGCAGCTCAAAACAAAACCGCCGCCGGCCGGGGTGTCCGGAACGGCGGCGGTCGTTGATAGAGCCAGGCTGCGCTCAGCCAAGCGCTCTCGAATTACCGAACGTACCAGTATCCCCACCAGCGCTGGGACACGGGCCGTGCGTGCGCCTTCATGGCCGCGACTTCCTCGACCGGGCGAAGCTGGGGACCATAGATCGCGGGCGGGTAGACATCATCCCACAGCACAACTCCGCCTTGGACGAAAGCCGCCCGATGATGCGCCGGACCAAGCGCGAGCTCGGCGGCTGGCGCCACGGATGCGGTCAAGGTGAGGCCAAGAGCAGACAGGGCAATGGATGGAATAAGCACGCGGAAGTTCATTGGATTGAATCCCTTCGAAATGCGATGCGAAATAATGCACGGCTCCCGGACGGTTGCAAGGGCATCGGCCGACCGATCGGCCCGAAATTCCCGTTGCGGGAAAGCGGGGTCTGCGCGAATCGCTCCTGCTCGACGATCAAAGCCTCGGGCCCGCAAGCTCGCAAGAGCATCTCTATATAGAGTGGGATCGTTGCCGGCCGAAACGAGAGGTGGGGGTGGATGATCGGACACGGCATTGCCTTGCATGCACACAAGAAGTCAAGGTGTGAGCAATCTTTCGGCGCCGGGAGTCATCGAAAATCATGATGTCGACACACCGCTCGGTCTTGATGTGTCCCCGGACTATCCGGGACGACTCTCCATGGCTTCTGCATTTGTCTCCGCTTCCATTTTTGGCGCTGGCCTCATCTTGGGATATGCGCTGCGTGCTTGGCGCGTCCAGCGAAGGGCTGCAAGCTCCGGTGAGACCTCGACTCCCACCTCAACATTCGGCCATGCCCGACGAGCCTTTTAGGCACCGTCCGGCTCGCCGGCAGGCACTCGGGGTTCTCACTGAAGCGAATGGGGGCATGACGAGATGAGTGAACCCAAGAAGGACGCTCCGCGGCGATACATCGTAGATGGCGCGGGACAGCGTGTTCTCGTCGGCCTGACGATTTCGGAGACGCTAGAGTTCGAAACGTTGGACAATCCGGATGCGCGATTGCGCGCCGGTTTGCCTGATCAGGAGCCTCATCTGCAGCAGAACGAGCACGGCGCGCGTTGGCTGGAGCTCTACGTCAAGCATGAGCGAGCCTGGAACGATTGGATGGCCGAGACGCGTGCCCAGCCGCAGAAGCCCTGCCTGCTCAACTAGTCGTCCGTGAAGAACCTCCAAGCGGTTGATCAAGAATCAGTTTTCGGGGCGAGAAGGTCTTGGGGATTGCAAACTTTCGGGCTTTGACGGCCCAAAAGCTTGCAGTTTCATTTTTGAGGATTCCGTCGAATCACGAGTCGTGATTCTGTCGTCGCATCGGAGGGAGCGATGCGACCAAAGGAACGACGCGGGACGGGACAAACCGATCTTCTGCGCTCGCGGCTGGACGCGATCATCGATATGGGG
>NZ_JADPKA010000050.1 GCF_023073715.1 Bradyrhizobium sp. 164 | reverse complement strand
TTGATAACTGAACTCGGTCGTATCGTGGAGCACTAGAATAGGTCCGTCGGTGGCAATCGTGCGCTCACGCGTCGATTGAAAGTGGCCGGCCAGAATGTCGGCCTCACTGACCCGGTCGTTGGAGAAAAAACGATACGCAGCCTTGGTATTGGCCCAGTCCTGGCACACCAGTGGAATGCTTTCTCCCATGGCGCTCCCGATCTGCGCTAGCAGTTTGCGGAGCCGCTTATTCAGGCGCTCGTCGGCAAGGTTGCAGCCAGCGAGCTCGCGATCAAACCATGCGTCGGCTTCTTCGTCCATTGGCACCGCCCCCTGCGAATCGGTGCCAGACAAGGAATCACGGTCGATTCCCGCGATGCAATAGTTGGTGCGCTCCCTCAGCCCTCTCGGCTAAATGTGGGTAATTGAAAGTCGGACAACCTCAACGCTTACGAGCTGCTCATGAAGGCGATCGACTTCATGTACCGCATGAACTTCTTCGACTTCAGCCGGGCGGGCGAGCTGCTACAGGCCGCAATCGCTGCGGACCCAAACTACGCCACTCCCTACGCTTATGCAGCGCTATGGCACATTCACAATGTCGCACAAGGCTGGGGAGCCGAGCGCGGGCCCGATGCGGCGGAAGCGGCGCGCCTTGCCGCCGCTGCGGTAGACCGTGCGCCGGCCGACGGCTTCGCGTTAGCGGTTCTTGGACATGCCAAGGCGCTCTTATTCAAGGACTACGATGCAGCGCTCGACCTCTTCGATAGAGCGTTGAGCGCATCGCCTGGAAATGCCATGGCCTGGACCTTAAGCAGCGGCGTGTACGGCTACCTTGGCGACGGGCAGTCGGCGATCACGCGCGCTGAACAAGGATTGCGTCTATCACCTGCCGACACGCAGGCCTATTTCTACCTGATGTTCCTCGGTCAGGCGCATTACATCAACGGCAATTACGACGAGGCGGTCGTTTGGGCACGCAAGACCGCGGGACTGAACGGACGCCTATCCGCCAACCTGCGTATCCTGGCAGCTGCCTACATTGCAAAGGGCCAAGTCGAAGAGGCCCGCTCCGTCGCCAAAATGCTCTTGGACATACAGTCTCAATTCCAGCTTTCGGTCTACCGTGAGCGTTGTCCCTTCAAATCAGATTTGCGGGACCGCTTCATCGAACATTTGCGACAGGCAGGTCTGCCTGATTGAAGCCATGCTGCATTTGCAGCGAACCATAGGAGGATGCCGAAATGGGCGGTAATTGGTTCGGCGGCAACTGGTTTGGTGGCAACTGGTTTGGTGGCAACTGGGCGGGCGGTTCAAACGGGGCTAATGCAACGCGCGTGTTCGCCATGCGCGCAGATCGGCCACTTGCCGAGATCACCATCGCGCGGGCCTACAATGAGAAGTTCCGGGAAGCGGAATGGGATGCCGATTTGCGCGCCATGGCGATCATGTCGGAGTTCCCGATGCAGCAGCAAGGAGGCATGTACTGGCAGGCAGCCGTCGCGCTGCCGCCACCGACCTACCCGGTCACGGCGAAGATGATCGACGAGGTTTTGGTGCTCGCGGTTGCAGAACGGCCGGAGGCGCTCGGCGAAATCGTGGAGGAGGATCAGAATTTTCAGCTGCGGTGGTTGCAGCTTCTCAACATTACCGCGACGAGCCACCCGCAAACATTCCTGCTCATGAAAATCATAGCTCGGGTCGGCGATTCGCGATGGTCCAACTCAAGCTCCAATATGCGAACACGGCTAGCGCCGGCATGCCGCCTTGGTACCAGCCACGGCCGAGCCAGGTCTGCCCGACAATATACCCGCCCGTCCCGATTCCGGGGCATCCGGCCTATCCGGCAGGACACGCACTCATTGGCACGCTCACCTCCGAGTGCCTGGCCGACCTGCTGCCTCAATACGCCGACGCTTTGCGGGCTCTCGCCGCCCGGGTCGGGATGAACCGGATGATCGCCGGATTGCATTATCACGAGGACATCGACGCGGGCGCCAAGGCCGCTCTCGCCATCAAGCCCTACCTCTCGGCGTGCCAGTTCTACGCGGCGACGTTCGCACTCGCGCAGAAGGAATGGAAGTGAGGGAGCAAGGCTGGCCCAAGACCGGAGGCGACCATGAGACCTTGGGAACTGCAGTCCCGCTACATACGGGTGCTGGCGCAGCGCGATCAACACGACGTACTTGTCCAGGCTGCTGAAGACCTGATCGACGGCATTAGCCCCGTCGGCACGATGCGCCGTTACGTTCACGAGAACGCAGCGCCCGACTTTCTTATTGATGAGGCATTCGCCGCCGTGCCGATCTGGGACGGCGCCGATCACGTGCCGGTGGTCTCGGTCAAGGACAGGGGCGAGGCAGCGCGCTCCCGCCTTGCGCTCGAGAAATCGAAGAAATTCCTGATCCGTGCCTACGTGGATCCTGCGAGCCTTTCCAAGCCGAATTTCAATAATGGCGAGCCGGTCTGGTCGGATCCGGATTTGGGCGGCGCGAGTACGTTCCCCGCCGCCAACCAGGCCACGGGCGACGTGGACGCGGTCCGGCAGGACCTCGACACGGCGACGCTGCAGCACAACGGCCTTTCTGGCGCAGGCGTTGCGGTCGCAATTGTCGACACGGGGATCTACAGGCCACACCTTGCCAGGCGGCTTGGCTTCAACCCAGCCCTCGATATCGGCAATTCGTGGACGCCACCGACCGTGGCGACCAAGCCCGGTCTCAACCGCGTTGGGCACGGCACGATGTGCGCATACGGCGTGCTCGCGGTGGCCCCCAACGTGACGCTGCTCGATTACCCGTTGCTGCTGGGGCGACCGGCCGGAGAGCACACCGTCCGCGCAACGATCAGCGAGATGGTGCTCGGCTATTTTGTCCTGATCTGGCGCACCATTCCCCAGGCTGCGCTCGTCGTCAACAACAGCTGGGGCATTTTTCATCCGAGTCTCGACGAGTTTTCGCCCGGCGATCCGCGGCGTTACATCGACAACCCCATGCATCCTTTCAGGCTATATGTCTCGCTGCTCACATCATTTGGGGCCGACGTGGTTTTCGCCGCGGGCAATTGCGGGAAGGGTTGCCCCAATGCCGTGTGCCTGCAGCGGACGGCGGGAATGATCATGGGCGCCAACACATATCATGAGGTGCTGACGCTCGGCGCATGCGATGTTCACGACGTACGACTCTGTTATTCGTCGCAAGGACCATCTATCGCGGGAATGTTTCCGCAGAAGCCGGATGTGACCGCCTACACGCAGTATCTCGGCTCGAAAGTTCAGCGCGGCCCGCGTGGCTTCGAGCCCGACACTGGGACATCAGCGGCATGCGCGGTCGCATCCGGCTGCGTCGCCGCGCTGCGAAGCCGTCGGCCACCGACGGCGACGGATCCGGCAACGATGATTGCGGTATTGCAAGCCACGGCGCAGCCGGTCGGCGGCGCAGTGCCAAACTATGATTACGGCTTTGGCATCCTCAGACCGGTAGCGGCCGGACACAGCCTCGGCATCATTCCGTGAACGCGCAAATCGCCAGCCCAGCCTGTAACGAACTGCCCTAACTCCGCAATCCCGGCGCCTCCTGCCCGGTGCGTGCGACGTATTCCGTGTAGCCACCGCCATATTGGTGGATGCCCTCCGGCGTCAGCTCCAGCACGCGGTTGGATAGCGTCGCCAGGAAATGCCGGTCATGCGAGACGAACAGCATGGTGCCCTCGAAATCCGACAGCGCATTGATCAGCATCTCCTTGGTCGCGAGGTCGAGATGGTTGGTCGGCTCGTCCAGCACCAAAAAGTTCGGCGGATCGAACAGCATCTTGGCCATCACCAGGCGCGCCTTCTCGCCGCCTGACAACACCCGGCAGCGCTTCTCGACATCATCGCCGGAGAAGCCGAAGCAGCCGGCGAGCGCGCGCAAGGAGCCCTGCCCCGCGGTTGGAAACGCGTCCTCCAGCGACTGGAACACGGTGCGCTCCCCGTCGAGCAAATCCATCGCATGCTGGGCGAAATAGCCCATCTTGACGCTGCCCCCGAGCGCCACCGTGCCTTCGTCCGGCTCGCTCGCGCCGGCAACCAGCTTGAGCAGCGTCGACTTGCCGGCGCCGTTGACGCCCATCACGCACCAGCGCTCGCGGCGGCGGATCATGAAGTCGAGACCATCATAGATGCACTTGTTGCCATAGCCCTTGTGCACGTTCTTGAGCGCCACGACATCCTCGCCCGAGCGCGGCGCCGGCGGGAAGTCGAACGCAACGCTCTGGCGGCGGCGCGGCGGCTCGACGCGTTCGATCTTGTCGAGCTTCTTGACCCGGCTCTGCACCTGGGCGGCATGCGAGGCACGCGCCTTGAAGCGCTCGATGAACTTGATCTCCTTGGCGAGCATGGCCTGCTGGCGCTCGAACTGCGCCTGCTGCTGCTTCTCGTTCTGCGCCCGCTGTTGCTCGTAGAATTCGTAATCGCCGGCGTAGGTGGTGAGCGAGCCGGAATCGATCTCGATCACCTTGGAGATCACGCGGTTGATGAACTCGCGGTCATGCGAGGTCATCAGCAGCGTGCCTTCGTAATCGTGCAGGAATTTTTCCAGCCAGATCAGGCTTTCCAGATCGAGATGGTTGCTCGGCTCGTCGAGCAGCATCACGTCGGGACGCATCAAAAGGATGCGCGCCAGCGCCACGCGCATCTTCCAACCACCGGAGAGCTTGCCGACGTCACCATCCATCATCTCCTGGCTAAAGCCGAGGCCGGAGAGCGCCTCGCGGGCGCGGCCGTCGAGCGCATAGCCGTCGAGCTCCTCGAACCGGTGCTGCACCTCGCCATAGCGGGCGATGATCTCGTCCATCGCGTCGGCCTTGTCAGGATCGGCCATCGCGGCCTCGAGCTCGCGCAGCTCGGCCGCGACCTCGCTGACGGGACCTGCGCCATTCATGACTTCGGCCACGGCACTGCGGCCGCTCATCTCGCCGACATCCTGGCTGAAATAGCCGATGCTGATGCCGCGATCGGTCGAGACCTGGCCCTCGTCGGGCAGTTCCTCTCCGGCAATCATGCGGAACAAGGTGGTCTTGCCGGCGCCGTTCGGACCAACGAGGCCGATCTTCTCGCCTTTGTTGAGAGCGGCGGAGGCTTCGATGAAGAGGATCTGGTGGCCGGCTTGCTTGCTGACGTTGTCGAGGCGGATCATGCTTGTCTTTGGGGGAATTTTTGCGTTGCAGCGTCATAGGCCATGCCGGCCATCAGGGGAAGCCCGGCGGGACCCGAATCCTGGCGCGTCGGCTAGGGCGCCTCCATCTCATTCGCCGCCGCTACAAATCGCTTGGCAATTCTGTCCACCTTGAAGACACCTCGGCACCTGAAATAATCGTCCTCGCAGCTGGTCGCATGAGCGTCAGAGCCCGGCCACACGTCGCGTCCGGCGCTGCTTCGACAGATCAGAGATTTTTCCTGTACTCTTATTCGCTTCCCCAACAACAGGAACATCGCTGGGTGAGCGCGTATTGAAGGACCATCAGAATAGGCTCGACGGAGGCCCTCATGATTGGGACAAAGCTGAACGAAACAAGGCTGACCAATTTGGCGACAGCGTGCGCGGCCCTGGCCCTCGTGCTCGCCACGGTTCCGGCAGCGGCGCAGGAGGCCGGACGACCGAGAGTCGGCACACTCACGTGCAACATATCGCCCGGGGTCGGCATGATTGTTGCTGGAC
Organism: Bradyrhizobium sp. 164; assembly: GCF_023073715.1. GTDB lineage: Bacteria > Pseudomonadota > Alphaproteobacteria > Rhizobiales > Xanthobacteraceae > Bradyrhizobium. The sequence goes on along the minus strand of NZ_JADPKA010000050.1, from coordinate 362,947 downwards.
AACGGCAGTTGAGCTGCATCTATGCATCGGCGAGAGGCAGGGCGCGCGAGGCTTATGAAGGCACCGTCAGCACGCTTGGTCTCGATATAGGGGCCACGTCCGGCGGTCAGCTCGTTTGGGCCGTTTATGCCCCGACCGCGGTTCGCCACGCCGCGTTGGCTGGAACCTATGCAGGCGCGACCGCCGGCGGCACTGTTGGCGCCGGAGTTGGTGCCAACCTTCTTGTGGGCGGGTCGGATCGCACGATCGCCTTGCAACCGGTATCCGTTCAGGCGCAAACGGGTGTGAACATCGCGGCAGGCATATCGAGAATGGAATTGCGGCCGGCTGCTGCGCCAGTGCGTCGCAGGGCGCAGTGACGGCCGTCGCCGGCCAATTAAAGTAGAAATGGCGCTTGTTAGTGAGGCCGGGTCCGCCGTGGCCATCGGTGCTCTCAGCACGTCACTGCTGGTTCATCGCAAAGATGCCCGAAGGTTCGCTTTGCGCAAGCCGAGTGCTCTTCTTCCGGCGAGGTCCAAGCGATAGACAAGCCACCGGCCTCAGGAATTTGCTATTGAATTAACGGCTTGTACAATGGCGGCGGGATCTGCGTACGTGACCATATGCCCGGCATTCGGAACGAGATGAAGATCGGACCGGGGCAGTGCCTGATGTAAATCTCGCGCTTGGTTGTGTTCGACCACCTGGTCCTCTGTTCCGTGGAATATTTGCACTTGATGGGCCATGGTCGAATAATAGGATTGGAATTGTGCCGCAGTTGGAATGAGGAGTGCACTTTCCTCCGCAGCCGCCCTCAACTGTGTGGGTCTGAGAACGAGAGACGCTGGAAATTCATTCTTGAACGTCTGCGGGACAGAACGGGGCGCGAAGATCTTACGGAGAGCTCCCGGCAAGACGGCCCACGAAATGATCGGCGCGACAGTGTAACTGACCAAGTCGCCTAGCACCGGTATGGCTGGACCGGCCATCAGCCACACGTCCAATCGGACGGTCGGGAAGTAATACCCGGACGCAAGCACAAGACCCCGGATCGGATAATCCTTCCGCACGCCGAGAGCGATAGCGACAAAGGCGCCCCAAGAATGGCCCAGCACCACAGGATCGCGGATCCCGAGTTGATTGAGCGCCTTCACCAATAGAGCTGCTTGAGCTGCTGCGGTCCATATTCGGCGCCGCGGCCGCTGACTATAGCCAAAGCCCGGGCGGTCGAAGCACACCACGCGATTGCTACGAGCAAGAAGATCGACCAGGCCACTGATCGTGAAGTCCTGGATCATGGATCCGTTGCCATGGAGCAGCACAACACAAGGAGCCGCGGGATCGCCCCGATCGATATAGTGGAGTACCACGCCGTCGCACTCGAGGAACTTGCCGATTGGTGGATTCCTCCACGCGGCCAGTTTGGAGAAGCCGACGTTGCCGATGATGAGAAGTGCTAATAACAAGGCGGCGATGAGCAATACGGTTTCGGCGGCGGTCATGATCGAGCCTTGATGATCGAGGGGTCAGAACACGAGACCCGCGGTGCCGAGCAGATCAGCCAATCCATCGAATAATTGGAAGTTGAAGCGCTCGTTCCTGCGCGCAATGGCGGAGGATTGATTAAAAAATCGCTCGCCCCGGAACGGTCCAGAAATGCCCACGTTTGCTCGCGTAGGATCGCACCTGTGACGGAGAGCATAGGATCCGACCTCACCAACAACAACGATGGAGCAACAAATGGCCAATCCACGCCAGGAGGAAAAGTCTACGCAGAGCCCTGAGGACACAATCCGCCGCGCCGCCGAGAGGACCGCGGAGCAGACCAGACGGATCGGCTTAGCTACCGCTGAGGCCGGCGAGGAGGTGGCCCAAGCCAGCAGCCACCTGCTGCGACAAAATGCCGAGATGCTGCAAAACACTTGGCGCTTCGGCGTCGACATGGCCACCGCGATGATGGGCCGCTCGACTGATCAGCTTGGTCGCACGTTCGGTTTGACGGGCAATGAAGCGCAGCGGGCAACGGAACGCTCGGTCCGCAACGCCGAAGCAATCATGTACTCTACGACCGCAGTGGCCAAAGGAATGAATGGCATGTCACGCGAGTACTTTGATTTCGTTCGACAGCAGATCGAGAGGACCATGGACCGCATGAATGAACTCTGGCGCTGCCGAACTCCTCACGATTTGGCGGCCTTGCAGACTGATCTGATGCGCGACACGGTCAGTAGCGCCTTGGATACCAGCCGCCGGATGGCGGACATGTCTCTGAAGGTGGCTGACGACGCCGGAAACCATATAACCCAGAGTATCGAACGCATGCGGCAGGCTGCCTAGCACGCCGGCATAATCATGGGGTACGTGCGCGGCTGAACCTCAGCCGCTCATGTGCCTTGCTGGAGCTGCGGCCTCGCCGCTCCAGATTCCTCAGCGCACTGCATCAGCGCGGAGTAGACGACCACGTCAGCGGCTAAATCGCCGCTAGTCGCCTTTGAACCCGCTGCTCAGTCAAAGTGCCCTCCGAACGGCCAGACGAACCACGTCGCTGCGACAAGAAGGAGCCTAGCACTTAGCCGCGGACTTGTGAGCCGTAGTCTAGGAGGATGTCCGACTTGGGGTCACGTGCCGCTGTCCAGGCACCGCAGCCCGCATCCCGACCTCGGCGGCCTGCATCATTGGCGCCAAGTGCCGCGCCTTTTTATAATTATGCGCTGACTATTCCGCGGTGTACCTGGCCGTCAGGGAATGACCATGCAAGCTCGCGGAAAACACCACGATGGCCTTTGGTGACAGCTCGGCCTGCAGCTTTCCCGTCATCATGTTGGGATTGGCCGGCGCAAGCGGAACGGTGACGGTCTTGCCGCCGTCTTGAATCGTTGCGCGCCCCCACATGTCCTTGGTCGACAGCGGAGAACCATCGTCGTCGCCCACATAAAAGACGATTTCCGTGCCCTTGCGGACAAACTCGATCGGATGTCCCTGCGATCTGACGACGGGACCGCCGTTGCTGCCCTTCGTCTGTGCCATGGCAAGGTCCGGCATTGTGGCGATCACAGCCATCACGGCCGGGAAGATGTATTTTCTCATTGGTGGCTCCTCGGTAGGTTGTGCGAAGTCAGTGAGCTTCCGCGGGGGTAAACCTTGCAGCATGCCCGGCCATCAGCCGCTCCAACGGCTGCTTGCCAAACGTCAGAAACAGAATTGGGGTCACGACGGTATCGAGGATCGTGGCGCTGAGCAGGCCGCCAAAGATCGTCACGGCCACGGGGTGCAGGATCTCCCGGCCCGGCTCGTCCGCGCCGATCAAGAGCGGCGTAAGCGCCAATCCGGCACAAAGCGCCGTCATCAGAACGGGGCTGAGACGCTCCATGCTACCGCGAACGACCAGCCCGATTCCGAAACGCTCGCCCTCGTGAATGGCGAGATTGATGTAATGGGAGATCTTCAGGATCCCGTTGCGCGCTGAGATGCCGGCAAGCGTGATGAAGCCGATCATCGACGCCACCGACAGCGGCTGGCCGGAGATCTTCAGCGCGCCGACGCTGCCGATCAGGGCGAGCGGTATGCCGCCCATGATGATCAGCGATAGCGCGGTTGATCGGTAACGGCCGTAGAGGACGATGAAGATCAGCGTCAGGGACGCCAGCGACAGAATGCCGATGCGCCACGACGCCTCCTGCTGGGCCTGAAAGGCGCCCTCAAGGTTGGTCGTGTAGCCTTGCGGAAATTCAAGTTCCCGAATCGCCTTCTGAATGTCGGCAGCGATATCGGCGATGTCGCGGCGTCCGTCCCCATTGCCATAGACAACGATCCTGCGCTGGGTCCCCTCGCGCTGAATCTGGTTCGGCCCGTCTGTCTCGACGACTTCAGCCAAAGCGCTGAGCGGAACGAATTCCAAGCCGGTCGGAATAAGCAGGTTTTGCAGGCCTGTTGTCGACCGGTCTTGCTCAGAAAGGCGCATGATGACGTCGAAGCGGCGATTGCCGTCGACGATCTGAGAGACCTTCCGGCCGTTGGACAGCGCGTCGAGTGCCTGGGTGATCGCGGCCGGCGTCAGGCCATGAAGTGCGGCGCGGGCATGGTCGACCTGAACCCGCACCTGCGGAATAAGCACCTGCTTTTCGACCTGGAGATCGACCAGACCGGGAATCGTCGATAGACGTTGGCGCACCGTTTCGGACAGGCGGCGCAACATCTCGATGTCGTGCCCAAAGATCTTGAGCACGATCTGGGCACGAATACCCGACTGGAGATGATCCAGGCGATGGCTGATCGGCTGTCCGATGGCAACTGACGCCGGCAGTGCGGATAGAGCTTCCCTGATGCTCGTATAGATGTCCGCCTTTTGGCGCTTGGACGGAACGAGATCGACATCGATCTCGCTGAAGTGCACGCCTTCGGCGTGCTCATCGAGCTCGGCGCGGCCGGTGCGGCGTCCGACCGATTTCACCTCGGGCACCTTTGCGAGCAACTGTTCCGCCAGCAGTCCAAGACGGTTCGATTCCGCGAGCGAAATGCCTGGATTGTACTGCAGCGACAGCACCAGCGTCCCTTCGTTGAAGGGTGGAAGAAAACTGCGAGGCATCTGGCTCGCGGCGTAGCCTGCCACCATGACCGCCGCCGCGACGGAGCTCAGCACGAGACCCCGCCGCTCGAAAGCCCAACCCAGCACCCGCCGATTGGCCTGCTTCAGCTTGGTGACGATCAGGCTCTCGCGGTCACCCGAACGCGCTCGTTTCGAAAGCAGATAGTAGGACAGAACAGGCGTCACCGTGATCGACGTCAGCAGCGAAGCGAGGATCGAGACCACATAGGCCACGCCAAGCGGCGTGAACAGCCGCCCTTCGATGCCCGGAAGGGCGAATAGCGGCACAAAGACGAGAACGATGATCATCGTTGCATAGACGATGCCGGAACGAACCTCCTGGCTCGCCCCGGAGATCACGTCCAGAACAGGACGCGGCGTGCTCGACGCGGCGTTCTCCCGCAAGCGCCGCAAAATGTTTTCGACGTCCACCACGGCATCGTCGACCAGTTCGCCGATCGCGATGGCGAGGCCGCCAAGGGTCATCGTGTTGATCGTGAGGCCGAAGGCGCGGAACACCAGGACTGTCACAAGGATCGATATCGGAATGGCCGTCAGCGAAACCAACGCGGCCCGTCCGTTCATCAGGAACACGAACAGGACCACGGCGACGACGATGGCGGCTTCGGCCAGAACGTGCTCGACATTGCTTATCGATGTCTCGATGAACGTGGCCTGACGGAATTGCATGTTAGTCACGTTAATTCCCGAACGTATGGTGCGCTGCAGCTCCTTCAGCCCGGCTTCGATATTGCGCGTCAATGCCACGGTATCAGCAGCCGGCTGCTTCATGACGCTGATGATGACGGCGGGCTTGCCATTGTACCCGGCGTCGCCCCGCTTGGTGCGCGCCGCGAAATCGACGGCGGCGACCTGCTTCAGCAGGATCGGCTGCTGGTCGCGGCTCGCAACGACGGTGTTGCCGAGGTCCTCGAGACGCCTGGTGAGCCCGACATTGCGGATCAGATATTCGCGGCCATGCTGGTCAACGAAGCCGCCGCCGCTGTTGGTGCCGAACTTGGCGACCGCCTGCTCGATCTGGTCGTGGGTGATGCTGAGTGCCTGCATGGTGGCAACGTTCGGCGTCACGCGGTATTGCCGGACCTCGCCGCCGATGGGTATCACCTGGGCGACGCCGGGAATGGCGAGGAGTTGCGGCCTGACGACGAAGTCGGCGATCTCGCGCACTTCCATGGGCGAACCTGTGCCATCGCTCGTCAACGCGAATAGCATGATCTCGCCCATGATCGATGTCACCGGCCCCATCTGGGGATTGACCGAAGAGGGCAATTGTTCGCGGATCAGCGCCAGCCGCTCCGAGACGAATTGCCGGGCGCGGTAGACGTCGATGCCCCAATCGAATTCGACGTAAACGACCGACAGACCGACGCCCGAGACCGAGCGTACCCGGATCACGCCGGGCATGCCGTTCATTGACGTCTCGATCGGAAACGTCACCAGTTGCTCGACCTCCTGGGGCGCCAGTCCCTCCGCCTCGGTCAGGATGTTGACGGTCGGGCGGTTGATATCCGGCAAGACGTCGACGGAGACGCTCGGCAGGACGACCAGCCCGTAGCCAACCAGCACGGCGGCTACTGCCAGAACGAACAGGCGATTGCGCAAACTTGTTTGCACGATGAGCTTGAACATGAGCGGTCTACCGGATCTGATTGATGAGGTCGGTGCCGCGAATGACAATGCGCTCGCCCTCCTTGACGCCGGCCGCCACTATCACGCGGGCCGCGTCGACCGGCAGCACGCGAACGGGTTTCGGCTCGAAGCGCTCGGGCCCGGCATGCAGCCAGACGATGTTCTCACCATTGCCGCTGCGAACGACCGCATTGCGCGGAAAGATCAGGCCGGCGACAGGGGCGCCGCTCTGGATCATCACGTTCAGCGGCTGGCCGATGTTGAGGCCCGTTGGCGGATCCGGCATCGCAAACTGAACCACGGTGGCATGCTGGCGCAGTGCCCGGCTCGTTCCGACGAAGGTCAGCGCAATCTGCTGCCCGTTCGGGGCCATCGCCGTTGCAGCTTCAGGCTGCTTCAATCCTATGTCATCATAGGCCAATGCTTCGACCCAGAGGCTGCTTGGGTCCGCGATCTGGAACAGGACGTCCTGCGGTTGAATGACTTGGCCGGGCACGACCTTGGCGGACGTGATGACGCCGTCGGTCGATGCCCGCAGCTCCTCGAACCCGGTGCGGGAATTTCGGACGGTTTCGCGGCGCGCCCGCAGGCCCTCCAATTCACTTTCCAGGTCGTTGACCTGCCCATGCGGCACCGCGCCGCGTTCGGCCAGCGGCCGCAGACGCCGCAGCTTGTTTTCCGTGACTGCCATCAACTGTTCGATCTCGCCCACCTTTTCGAGGATCGTCGTGCGGTCTGCGACCGGCAGATGCGGCTCGATCTGGATGAGCAGATCGCCCTTGCGAACGGTTTGGCCAATGCGAGGTATGCCGCCATCGATCGGAACGACGCGGCCCCCGTAGACGCTCTGCACGATGCTGCTGCGGTTGGGGTCGGCCATGACGCGGCCGATCAGCGTAACCGCGGGATGAATTGTCTGCAGCTCGGCTGCAGCGGTCCGGACATCAAGCAACCGCTGCGTCGGCTTGGCCGCGAAGACGGTGCCGTCTTGCAGGCGCCGCGGGGCATCGCTCAGTGCGGGAGCATCCGGCGGATTTGGTTGCGTTGCGTTCGTCCGCCCCTCGCCGAACATGATGGCGGCGAGAACGGCGAACACCGCTGCCATCACGGCGGAAATGGAGGCGGCCATGCTGCGGCCGCGTCGCCTCCAATAGGCGAAGAGAAGGCCGAGGCCCAAGGCAACTAGCGCGGAGGCAGCGATGGCGGTTCGGCTTGAGAAAAGCCAGCCATGCTCGTGCTTCTGTTCTGGTAGCCGGGCATCGCCGGCACGCGTCGGTATGAACGAGTCGACCAGCAGATCATTCCCCTTGCCGGCGCTGATTGAGAAGATGACTTCAACCGATCCAGCCGGCGTGCCGTTCGGGATCGCGGCGGTGTAGACTCCGTCCTCCTGGCTTGAAGCCTCGATCGGGGCGGAATCCCCGATCGTGACTTGCAGGGCAGCGTCCGAAACCGGGTCGTTCGAAACTGCATCATCAAGGAAGACCGAAAGCTTGCCGTCTTTTAGGATGCCGACGATCTCATAAAGCTCGGAGCGCGCGGCAACCCTTGGATAGGCTGAGGACACAAACGTCGGCTTGTCGGCATCGCTGTGATCGTGGCCTTCATGGGCAACGGTTCCGGACAGACCAAAGATCAGGCTCGCCAGCCAGATAAATCCGGCCAGCCCAAAGATTGCGAGCCGCCCTTTCGGGCAGCGCTGATTCATAAACATGGAAAATTCCCTCAGACATGCGAAAAGGCGGCGGCCGTAGGGCCGCCTGGGCTACGCGATGCTGAAGGTACTTGGTGGCCGGATGAGTGCCTCGGGGCTTACCCCGACGATGGCTCGCGCAAGCGGCAATTCGATAGCGCCGAGCACTTCGAAAGAGCCGAGCACGTGAATGAACTGCGGTGAAGCGATCGAGGTACCAAACATGTCCCAAGCCACGCTTGGAGCGCCATCGTCGTCGTGATCCGGTCCATCATGTACGTGGCCTTCGGCGTCGTCGCCAGCGTGGGAATGCACGTGCCCTGCCAACTGATCGTGAAAATGCAAGGAACCGCTGAGCGTGACGGCAGGCATCGGCATAGCGCCAACAGCCGCCTTCACCTGCGAGACCGAAATCAGGGACACCTGAAGCACAAAGGCCCATATCGCCACGAACATGGCCGTTCTGGCGAGTGGACGAAGATGTTGGACAAGACCGTGCTGCACGGCAAAGAACTAGGTCATCCCAGCGGCGATTTCAACGACGTTCGCAGCAGCATCGAACGGGAACTTGACTGAAGGTCGCCCACAATAGCGTGTCCGTTCTCAGCTGCGGGTCGACGGCTATGTTGCCACGGGGACGGCTCAGGACTGCTTCAGGAAACAGGTATCCAACACCTATATGTCCGCGCCCTACGCTCGCCGCATCAGCTTGAGCGAGGCGGCAAGGCGCAGGCTGCGCTTGCCGGCGAGCGCGATGCCTTCGAGCTCGCCGCTGTCTTCCGTGCAGGTCCCGGAGAAGCCGATCCCCACCTCCAGGCCGCCAAACACGGGATTGTCGTCTTTCGCCGGCGTATGCTCCTGGTTCAGCATCTCGCCCTTCCAGCGGCCATGCGCCGAGGAGTAGGAGCCGAGATAGTAGAAGAACGCATCGCCTCCGAGGATACGCCCGTCCATCAGCAGCATCACGCCGGAGAGGCCAGCCTCGACGCCGTCGAGCGCGCGAAGGTGAATGGAGTACAGCCCGTTGATGATACCGCCGGGACCGACGGTGCCGCGGGGCGGCAGCGCCTCATCATCGAGCGGCGCGAGGTTGGCCCAGAACACGCTGCCCGGCATCGGATCGGCCTTGCCCTCGAACAGGATCGTCGATCCCTCCGTCCTGCCGTGGACCTTGATCGTGGCGACATCAGCGCCCATCAGCGGCTTGTAGTTGGGATCGTCGTTGTGGCGCTCGGTGATGACATTGGCTTCGATCGCGCCATCCCTGACGTCATAGGTCCCAAGATGCGCAAAGGCGGAATTGCCGCCCAGCAGCTTGCCGTCATGCATGCACATGATGCTGCGGCCGAAGGCACCGTTGATGCCGTATTCAACCTTGTAGAGCCCGTTGAGCAACGTCTTGAACCTAAAATCCGGAAAAGATTTGCGGGCTAGCTAGCATCGTCGCCGCATCGAAGTCATCGGCTTTTCCGCGCAGCCCCGTCCGCGACCGACCGCCGTTATGATGCCATTATGCACCTGTTTTGCTCGACGGGTCAAACCAATTTCGCTTAATCCGTAATACGTGCGATTTCAATCCCTTGGCTACTGTGCATGGGGTTGTTTTCGCATGTTTTGTCTTGCCGGCTCCTGGACGGCATTCGCCGGCCTTCAATGCCGCTTGAAGTACTGCACCTCGCGCTCGTGCTTCTCGGCCGCCGCGCGGCTCTTGAACGTGCCGAGATTACGCCGCTTGCCGGTCTTCGGGTTCACCTTGCGCGAATAGAGGCGATATTCACCGGATGCCAGTTTGCGGATCATGGTTGCATCTCCCAGTCTGCCCATGGCAACGACCGGCGCATGGTCAAGTTCCCGGGCGCCCGGCTGTCTCGAGACCACCTATCACGACGCCCGCAACGATCTCGCCGACAACTTGAAGCGAGCCGAGCCCCCTAGTCACATCGCTGTCACCAGAGCGCTAGAACCACCTCTCGCGAAGAGAGAGGCGAATTAGAAGCACAGTGTGGTGACGAGCTTGCCCTGCTTGTCCTTGATCGCATAGGGACAGCGCAGCCGTTCCAGCGCCTTCTTGGCGTCATCGTCGCCGAGGGCTGCGGCGCGTTCGTAATAGGCCTTTGCGGCGTCCTTGTCCTTCGGCCCGCCGCGGCCTTCCTGGGCGAAGGCGCCCATTCGCTCCAGCGCGCCGGGATGATTTTGCGCGGCTGCCTTCTCGAACAGTGCGCGCGCAGCGACGTCGTCCCTCTCCCCGCCATTGCCGCTCGCCAGCATCAGACCGAGCTGGTACTGCGCCTCCGCATTGGTTTCGGCGGCCTTGCCCAGCAGCGCGCGCGCCTGCGCGGGATCGGCGGGCGCGCCGCCACTTGCGCTACCGAGCGCGGCGAGATTGCTGACGCCGCGGGGATTGCCGGCCTGCGCCGCCTTCTCGAACAGTTTTCGCGCTTGTGCTTCGTCCTTCGCGATCCCAGAGCCTGTCCCCTAGGCGACGCCGAGTTCGACCATCGCCGCGCTCGATCCCTTGTCGGCGGCCTTGCGCCAGGCAATGATCGCCTCGCTCGTCTGCCCGTTGGCCGCATAGGCGCGGCCGAGCGCGAACATGGCGCGGCGCGAGGAGGATGCGGCCTGCTTGCAGAACTTGATGGCCGTCCTGACGTCGGAGGAAGCGATCTCCGTCACGCCCTTCACGTCGGCCGGCTTGTCGGGATCACTGGGATCGGCCGCCACCCGGTCGCACAGCACGAGATCGGCCGACTGCGCCTGTGCCGCCAGCGGCACGGCGAGCGTCAGGAGAGTTGCGAGGAGATAAGCGCGCATGACCATTACGTTGCGTCCCCGCCCTGGCACATTCAAGGCTCGAGTCCCGATTGGCGGAGGACAGGAACGGCCTCCGGCGATGCCAGATAGCGCAGCAGCCTATCGGCAGCTTCGGCATGTGTCGCATTCGCCATGCGGCCGGCGGAGAACACCGCCGGCGTCTGCAAATCATGCGGGATCGGACCGACCACCTCGATGCCGCCGACCTGCTTCAGTTCGCTGATCTGCTGCACGGCGAGATCGGCCTCGCCATTGACGAGCCGCTCCGCCGTAAAGCCCTGCTGCACGATAATGGCTTTGGCGTTGATCTCCGGCGCGATGCCCAGCTGCTGGATCAACTGCGCAAAGTAGATTCCGCTGGCGCCAAGCCGCGAATAGGCGACGCACTGCGCGGCAAGCAGCGTCTTGCGCAGCGCGGCTTCGGTCGCGATATCGGGATGCCTCTGTCCTGCCCGGACGGCGATGCCGACATAGGAACGCGCGAGGTCAGCCGCGCTATCGGCGACCACGCGGCCCTCAGCGATCACTGCGTCGAGCCCCTCGCGGGTGAGGATGACGAGATCGGCGGCCTCGCCGTCGCGGAGCCGCTTCAGCAGCGCCTGGGTCGGCGCGAAATCGGCGTCGATGCGGACGCCCGTCGCAGTCTCATACGCAGACGACAGGCTGCGCATCGCGCCCATCAGGCCGAGCGTCGAGAGCATGCGAACGAAATTGTCCATGTGCTTATCCCGTGGCGCTCAGGCGCGGTGCATCAGCTTGAGCGCGGCGGTCAGGCGCAGGCTGCGCTTGCCGGCGAGCGCCGTGGCCTCCAGCACCGCCTCTTCCGCATGGTAGCGGCCGGAGAAACCGATGCCGACTTCGTGGCCGCCGAAGATCGGATCGTCCTTGGCCTGCGTGTGCTCCTGATTGAGGATCTGGCCCTTCCAGCGGCCGTTCGCGGCGGTGTAGCTGCCGAGATAATAGAACGCCGCATCGCCACCGAGGATGCGGCCCTGGTTGAGTAGCATCACGCCGGTGAGGCCGCCATCGAGACCGTCGAGCATGCGCAGATGAATCGAATAGAGACCATCAGTGATGCCGGCTTCGCCGACACCGCCAGCGACCGGCACCTCGTCTGCGGTGATCGGCGTCATGACCGACTGGAAGGGTACGCCTGGGAGCTCTTTCAGCTCGCCCTTGAAGCGATAGAGATTGCCGTCGGCCCAGCCCTTCGCGATCAGGGTCGCATCGTCGGTGCCGGCCATGGCGCGATAGTTCGGATCGGGGTTGTGGCGGACGGTCTTGATGACGACGTCGACGCCGCCATCAGTCTTGTCGTAGGTGCCGATATGGGCGAAGGCCGAATTGCCGCCCAGCATCTTGCCATTGCCGGCATGCATCACGCTCCGGCCGACCGCGTCGCCGAGCTGAAATCTCACCTTGTAGAAGCCTTCAAACACCAGCCGTGTCCCCGGCCCTGCGCATCCGGGCGCACTCTCCCGCATTCCAACGCAATCGACAAGCTTGACGCAGGAAGCGGCGGGCAGGCCACAGGAACAGCTGTCATCAGAATGCAGAAATCCGCCGGAGCCCTGCAGCTCCGGCGGATTTGAGACCAACCCGGGTCAGCCCCCAGCCCTGGGGCGGAACGATCTTACGCCGCGGCCTTCTTGCCGGTCGGCACGGATGAGATCGTCTTCAGGATCTGCGAAGCGATCTGGTAGGGGTCGCCTTGCGAATTCGGACGACGGTCTTCCAGATAGCCCTTGTAGCCGTTGTTGACGAAGGAGTGCGGAACGCGGATCGAGGCGCCGCGGTCGGCCACGCCGTAGCTGAACTTGTTCCAGGGCGCGGTCTCGTGCTTGCCGGTGAGACGCTTGTCGTTGTCCGGGCCGTAGACGGCGATGTGGTCCATCAGGTTCTTCTCGAACGCCGCCATCAGCGCTTCGAAATACTCCTTGCCGCCGACTTCGCGCATATAGGCGGTCGAGAAGTTGGCGTGCATGCCCGAGCCATTCCAGTCGGTGTCGCCGAGCGGCTTGCAGTGGAACTCGATGTCGATGCCGTACTTCTCGGTCAGACGCAGCATCAGGTAGCGGGCCATCCACATCTGGTCGGCAGCGGTCTTGGAGCCCTTGCCGAAGATCTGGAATTCCCACTGCCCCTTGGCGACTTCCGCGTTGATGCCTTCATGGTTGATTCCGGCAGCGAGGCAGAGGTCGAGATGCTCTTCGACGATCTTGCGGGCGACGTCGCCCACGTTCGAGTAGCCGACGCCGGTGTAATACGGACCCTGCGGGGCCGGATAGCCCGAGGACGGGAAGCCGAGCGGACGACCGTCCTTGTAGAAGAAGTACTCCTGCTCGAAGCCGAACCAGGCGCCGGGATCGTCGAGGATGGTGGCGCGCTTGTTCGACGGATGGGGGGTCTTGCCATCGGGCATCATGACTTCGCACATCACGAGCACGCCGTTGGTGCGCGCGGCGTCCGGGAAGACGGCGACCGGCTTCAGCACGCAATCGGAGCTATGACCTTCGGCCTGCTGGGTCGAGGAGCCATCGAAGCCCCAGAGCGGAAGCTGCTCGAGCGTCGGGAACGACGCGAATTCCTTGATCTGAGTTTTGCCGCGCAAATTCGGAGTCGGCGTATATCCGTCGAGCCAGATGTACTCGAGCTTGTACTTGGTCATTGAGCCTCTCTGTAGATGATGCGAAAGGTTGGGGGCCCTGGGGTCCCCGCACGTTTGTACCCGGCCACCATCGGCCGGCCCCCTACAAGCATTTTACGTGCCAAAAGGCTGCACTGCGGGAGGTTTTCCAGCGCGGTCGGCATCGGCCCGGAGCTGACCGGACAGCCCCAACAATATGCGTCATAGCCGCGCACCTTAGCGTGAAGCTGCACCGCAAAAATCCCGCCAAAAGCGCCCGATTCTGAAGCAGGCGCGACAATGCTGAACGCCGCCGATGAAACGCGCATCAATGCCCAGCAACTTTCGTAAAGTCCTAGAGCACTGCCTAGCAACCTTTGGAATAGCCCAGCCGTTGGTCAGCGAGCCCGTGCCTTAGGAGATGCAACAGAGCATCTGCCTACAAATTGGGCGGCAACTGATTTCCTTTTCAGCACTTTCCAATTCGGAGCGCGCCGCCGATATGGAGATTTCAGTAACCACAATCGAACGAGTCGGGCGCACCATGGAGGCCAAGGCGCTTTGACCAAGGAGAAATCGCAATGATGAACAATGGTCTAAGTCACGGAACTGCGAAGATCTACCAATTCCCTGCCGGGGGCCGCGCAGCTCTTGGGGGACGCCGCTATGGCGAGACCCGTCTTCCCGCCGATCATGCTTCGCCCCCCTCCAACGTCTCGATCTGCAGCGACAGCTGGTATCACCAGGACGCGGTGGACGAAGCCAAGCCGAAATGGGATCGCTGATGATACCGTCGCGCTCCCGCAAACGCCGGCGGCAGTTCAAAAATGGGTCGAAGCCACGGTGTTTCGGCCCTTTTTGATTCCTGCAGATACAATGCCGTTCAGATCACCGCGCAGGCGTGAGCGGCCGCTTCAGATGTTGATCGTGGTGGCCCGGTCCTGCCGATCGCCAGCGTGATCCCAGCTTCGAATAGCGGGCGCCCGAGACCGTCATAGAGTCAGATGATGAACTGCGTACCATCGGTACAGCGATAGGTCTGCGCATCGGCCGGCCGGGTGTCGAAACTTCCGGCCGACAGCATGGTGATGGCCAAAACAATGGCCTTGTGCCGACCCATGATCGCCCTCTGTAATGGACGTTAAGGACGCCGCAGCGCGCCCGGTGGAACCATAACCCAAGCTGATCTCATGTCCGACTCCCCTGCCCGCCACCTCGCCCTGCAAGGCGCCAGCAATTTTCGCGATCTCGGCGGCTATCCGACCACCGACGGCCGCATCACGCGCTGGCGGCAGATCTTCCGCTCCAACCATCTCGGCCACCTCACCGCAGCCGACATCGAGATCGTCCGAGCGCTGGGGGTGCAAAGCGCCTTCGATTTCCGTGGGCTGGAGGAGCGCGCCGGCGGCGTCTGCATCGTGAACGAAATCACCGTGCACTCACTGCCGATCGAGCCGACCGTCGTCGCTGCGCTGCGCGCCGAGCTCGCTCGGGGCACGCTGACGGCACCGGTCGCGCTGGAGATCATGCGCGAATCCTATCGCAACTACGTTCGCCACAACACGCACAGCTTTCGCAACCTGTTCGGCCATCTCCTGGAAGATCGCGCGCCGCTCGTGATCCACTGCACGGCGGGCAAGGACCGCACCGGGTTTGCGAGCGCGCTGATCCTGCATGCCCTCGGTGTACCCGATGACGTCATTGCCGAGGACTACCTGCTCACCAATCAGCACTACAAGCGCGATGCGACAGCTGCGATCGATCTGCCAGAGGACGTACGCAATGCCATCGGCAGCGTCGAAGCCTCTTACCTTGCTGCGGCGTTCGAAGCCGTCGGACAGGAATATGGCGATATCGAAACCTATTTACGCGACGGGCTCAAGCTCGGCGCGGCCGAACGGACTGCACTGAAGGCGCGTTATCTGCAATCGTAGGCGGCGTGCCGGGAGATCGATGATGCAAGGCAAGGTTCTGATCGTGACCGGCGCGCGCGGCGTGCTCGGCAAGGTCGTTGCGGAGATTGCGCAGTCGCGCGGCGCGCGCACAGCCCGCATCGATCACGCGGCTTCACAAGGCTCCGCAACGCCTGAAAGCATCGAGATCGGCGGCGTCGACCTGTCCGACGCGACGCAGGCGAAGACGGCGATCGAGGCGGCGGCAAAGCACTTCGGCAAGCTCGATGCGCTGATCAACATCGCCGGCGGCTTCGCCTTCGAAACCGTCGGCGACGGCGATGTTGCGACCTGGCAACGCATGCATGCGCTGAATGTCCTGACCGCGCTCAACACCTCGCGCGCGGCGCTGCCGCATCTCGCCGCCTCCAAGGCCGGCCGCATCGTCAACATCGGCGCGATGGGCGCGCTCCAGGCAGGCTCCGGCATGGGCCCCTATGCGGCCTCGAAAGCAGGCGTGCATCGCCTCACCGAGGCACTCGCCAACGAGTTGAAAGGCAAGGTCACCGTGAATGCGGTGCTGCCGTCGATCATCGACACCAAGTCCAACCGTGCCGACATGCCGAAAGCCGACTTCTCCAAATGGGTGACGCCGCAGGAGCTCGCCGAAGTTATCCTGTTTCTCGCCAGCGATGCCGCGAGCGGCGTCACCGGCGCGCTGATTCCGGTGGGTGGGCGGGTGTAGGCGGATCGCGTTCCGAGTCTCTGCCAGACGGCAATGATTCAATCGGAGCCGAGAAGGCTCTAAACTGCCTGCACTGATTCTCCGATCGGACGTCACACACGGAACTTGTCTTTGGAAACCGCGCTCTATCTGCCCGTCAAACGCTTCCTCGAAGAGCTCGGCTTCACCGTGAAGGGGGAGATCGGCGGCTGCGATCTCGTGGGCCTCAGCGCCGGCGATCCACCTGTCGTGGTCATCGGCGAGCTCAAGCTCGCCTTCAATCTCGAGCTGATCCTTCAAGCGGTCGACCGCGCGCCGGCCGGCGACGAGATCTGGATCGCCGCCAGAATGTCGGCCCGCGGCAAAGGGCGTGAGAGCGATGCGCGCTATCGCAATCTGTGCCGCCGGCTCGGCTTCGGCATGCTCGGGGTCACCGATCGCGGCCAGGTCGAGGTGCTGGTGAAGCCGCCGACGGCGGCGCCGCGCCGCGAGCCGAAGATTCGCTCGCGGCTCGTCGCAGAACATCAGCGCCGGCAGGGCGATCCCGTGCTCGGCGGCAGCACTCGTGCCCCGATCATGACGGCCTACCGGCAGCAGGCGCTGGCCTGCGCCTCCGCCCTCGCCGAAGGCCCCCGGCGAGTGAGCGAGTTGCGCGAACGCTGTCCCGATGCCGGCAAGATCTTGCTTAACAATGTGTATGGCTGGTTCGCACGTGCTGAACGGGGAATCTACGGGCTCACCGAAGCGGGGCACGCGGCACTGAAACGCTGGCCACAGCAAGGGATTGAACTCGGTGCAGGTGTCGCGTCACCGCCCTGACACCCGACCGGTGCATAGCTGAGATGCCACACCGATTCCATATTGCAATGCAACATTAGCGGCACTAGGTATCCCGGCATCAAACGAGGCCGTTATGAGCGCAGACTGGAATACCAAATATGGCACGCGGCGCGTGCGTCACGATCCGCCCACCCTGGACGAGGCGATCTTCGCCGCCGTCGGCATCACCGACGACCAGGAGCAGCAGGCCGAGATCGCAGCAGCGCTGATGGGCATGCCGCTCGATGTCGTGCAGGCCGAGGTCAAGAAGCAGGCCCGCACCAACAGCCGCATCACCGCAACCCGCGTGATCGCCGGCGAACAGGGCGCGCAACGCTCCGTGGTGGTCGAGCGCCGCGTCGTCCGCCGTTTCGGCAACGACAAGCGCACCGGCACCTGAGCGCTCATTTCGTTGCCCAGACTACGAAAGCGGACCGGCCCTGCCGGTCCGCTTTCTGTCTTATGCGGCGCGACTGCCGTAGATGCTGGAGATGATCTTCCAGCAGGTCGAGTTGAAGCTGAGCAAGGCCCGGCCGGCTGTGAAGGGCGAAGCCGCGAGATCGGCAAGCTCGGCCTCGGTTGTCTTGGTGAGGTCGATCGTCCCGGTCGATTCGCCGTGGCGGAAAGCCAGATGCGCACCGAACTTCCTGGCGAGCGCCCGCATGGCGTGGTTCTCGGCGCCGGTGGTGATGCGCAGGCGCTTATAGCCCTTCCAGCGCGCTTCCGCGATCAGACGGCGGAACAGTACGGTGCCGACGCCCTGGCGGCGAGCGGAAGCCTCCACGCTGAAGGCGACCTCAGGCAGCGAATCATCCTCCGGCGGATGCAGCTCGGCCGCACCGCGGACCATGCCATCGACAATGTAGGCGACGATCACAGTGCCGTCATCGGCGCAGCGGGCGGCATAACGCTCGATGAAGCTGTCGTCGAGAAAACCGTTGAAACGGTCGTGCCGGCTTGCGGGATCCAGTCTCAGCAGATGGTCGCGCAGGAGCGGCAATTCTTCCTGCTGGATCAAGGTCCGTACATAGCCCGGAGCGGTGCGGACGGTCTCTTCAAGTACCACGTCAAAACTCCTCTTGGTGTCCCTCGAGGAGGCGTTCGAATCCCTAGGCCGCCTATATTGTGCATCGCAACAAGCTTTTCAAGATGCGAGCGTGCCCAAGTAAGTGGCACCGGACGCGACCATTTCGTTAACAAAATCAAGGACCCTCATTCATACGAGGATGAGCTGCGTCTGGGTCACAATGGCCACAAGCTTGCCGTCCTCGGTTTCCAGCCGGGTGGTCCAGACCTGGGTCCGCCGGCCTCGGTGGACCGGGGTGGCGGTCGCGATCACCGTGGTTCCCTCTTTGGCCCCACCGATGAAGTTGGTCTTGCTTTCCAGCGTCGTGGTGCCTTTGGCGTCGTCCGGCAGGTTGATCACGGTCGCAGCCGCACCGACGGAATCCGCCAGCGCCATCACCGCGCCGCCATGGATGGTGTGATGAAGCGTGCAGAGGTCGGGCCTGACCGTCATCCGCGCCACCACGCGGTCCTTCTCGGCCTCGACGAACTCGACGCCTTTGAGCTCGGCGAACGGCATCTTCATGACTTTAAGTTTCTCGAGCGGCGTCATCGGATCTCCTTCCAATTCCTTGTTGTCTCAACGTGAATTGCTTCGTGCGGCAAAGCAATGACATCCAAGGTAATGGGCGGGCTGACATCGGCGCCGACATTGTGCATAGGCTGCTCGCATGCGCCACTTCCCCCCGCACCGCATCGTCTGCCTGACCGAGGAGACGGTCGAAACACTCTACCTGCTCGGCGAGCAGGACCGCATCGTCGGCGTCTCCGGATATGCCGTGCGCCCGCCCCAGGTGCGACGGGAGAAGCCACGGGTGTCGGCGTTCGTCTCGGCCGACATCCCAAAGATCCTGGCGCTGGAGCCAGAGCTGGTGCTGGCCTTCTCCGATCTGCAGGCCGGCATCGTCGCAGATCTCGTCCTGGCCGGTGTCAACGTCCACGTCTTCAACCAGCGTGACGTCGCCGGAATCTTGGCGATGGTCCGCACGCTTGGTGCGCTTGTCGGTGCGGCCGAGCGCGCGGAGAACCTCGCGCAAGGTTTTGAGCGACGCCTCGCCGCGATCGCGGCAACGCCCCGGCCCTCGGTCCGGCCAAGAGTCTATTTCGAGGAGTGGGACGATCCGCTGATCTCGGGCATCGGTTGGGTCTCCGAGTTGATCGAAATCGCCGGCGGCGGGGATGTGTTCCCGGAGTTGCGATCGCGGCAGGCGGCGAAGGACCGCATCGTGTCGGCGGAGATGGTGCGCGAGGCAGCGCCCGATGTGATCCTCGCGTCGTGGTGCGGCAAGAAGGTTGTCCCTGCCCGTATCCGCACGCGCGAAGGCTGGGGTGAGATTCCGGCGGTGCGCAACAGCCGCATCGTGGAAATCAAGTCGCCGATCATCTTGCAGCCGGGACCGGCAGCGCTGACGGATGGGCTCGATGCGGTCGTGATGGCATTGTGGGGGACGTGATCCCTCCGCCGTCATTGCGAGCGAAGCGAAGCAATCCAGGCTGCCTCTGTGGAGGGATTCTGGATTGCTTCGTCGCACGGGCTTCTCGCAATGACGCCTGTGGAGGCGTCTTTCCTCACGTCACCGCATTGACGACCTGATACTCCGGCCGGCGCCACACCTCGCCTACGATCACCTCCTCGATGATCTCGGCGGCTCCGACGATCTCATCCTCACCGATATAAAGCGGCGTGATCCCGAACCTCATGATCTCAGGCGCGCGGAAATCACCGATGACGCCGCGGGCAATCAGCGCCTGCATGGCGGCGTAGCCGCCGTCGAAGGCAAAGGAGACTTGCGAGCCGCGGCGCTCATGCGCGCGCGGGGTCACCAGCTTCAGAGACGGGCAGCGACGCTCGACTTCGGCGATCAGGAGATCACCGAGCGCCAACGAACGCGCACGGACCTCACGGATGTCGATCCGATCCCAGATGTCGAGTGAGGCCTCCAGCGCCGCCATCGCCAGCACTGGCGGCGTTCCGACACGCATGCGCTCGACGCCGCCGGCCGCCGCATAGGCAAGCTCGAACGCAAACGGTTTGGCATGGCCCATCCATCCCGACAGAGCGGCGCGGGCATTGTCGGCGTGGCGCGGCGCAACGTAGAGAAAGGCCGGCGCACCGGGGCCGGCGTTGAGATATTTGTAAGTGCAGCCCGCAGCAAAATCGGCGCCGCAGCCGGAGAGATCGACGGGCAGCGCGCCGGCGGAATGGGCGAGATCCCAGACGGTGACGATGCCGAGCGCACGCGCTTTCGCGGTGAGCTTCGCCATGTCATGGCGGCGGCCGGTGCGGTAGTCGACCTCGGTGACATAGAGGACCACGACCTCCTCGGACAGCGCGGCCTCGATCTCTTCCGGCGCCACCAGACGCAATCGATGGCCGCGCCCAAGCGTTTCGATCAGGCCCTCGGCCATGTAGAGGTCGGTCGGGAAATTGCCGGTGTCCGACAGGATTACCTTGCGCGACGCGTTCATATCGAGCGCAGCCGCGAGTGCCTGGTAGACCTTGAGCGAGAGCGTGTCTCCGACCATCACGGAGCCGGCTTCGGCGCCGATCAGTCGCGCAATGCGATCGCCGACATGACGCGGTTGGGCATACCAGCCTGCGGTGTTCCAGGCACGGATCAGCTCATTGCCCCATTCGGCCGTGATGACGCGATTGACGCGCTCGGCAACGCCGAGCGGCAGCGCGCCGAGCGAATTGCCGTCGAGATAGATCACACCGTCGGGCAGATGGAACAAAGCCTTGGTGTCGTCGTAGACGCGTAGCTTGGTCATGGCCATTTCTACAAAATCGTACGCACGCGCCAGAGCTCGGGGAATAGCTCGATCTCCAGCATCCGTTTGAGATAGCTGACGCCGCCGGTACCACCTGTGCCGCGCTTGAAGCCGATCACGCGCTCGACCGTTGTCACGTGGTTGAAGCGCCAGCGGCGGAAATAGTCCTCGAAATCGACCAGCTTCTCGGCGAGCTCATAGAGCGTCCAGTGCGTCTCCGGCGCTTCGTAGACGATACGCCAGGCCTGGAGCACGCCTTCGTTGAAACTGTGGGTTTCGCGGACGTCGCGGGCCAGCACGGCCGCAGGCATCTTGAGCCCGTTGCGGTCAACAAGCCGCAGCACCTGGTCATATAGGCTTGGGGTCGCGAGCTCGGCTTCGAGCAGCTTCGTCGTCTCCGCATCGTGCGCGTGCGGCTTGAGCATGGCGTGGTTGCGGTTGCCGAGCAAGAATTCGATCAGCCTGTATTGTCGCGACTGGAAGCCCGAGGACTGCCCGAGCTGCGAGCGGAAGCGCGTATACTCGCTCGGCGTCATCGTCCGCAACACGTCCCAGGCGCCATTGAGCTGCTCGAAGATGCGCGACACCCGCGCCAGCATCTTCATCGCGGGCTGCACCTCGTCCCTGGCGATGGCGCGGCGGGCGGCGCTGAGCTCGTGGATGGCAAGGCGCATCCACAGCTCCGTGGTCTGATGCTGGATGATGAACAGCATCTCGTCATGCGCTTCCGAGAGCGGATGCTGCGCGCCGAGAATCGCGTCCAGCGCCAGGTAGTCGCCGTAGGACATGCGCCGGGCGAAATCCGTCTCGGCGCCTTCGCTTGCAGGATCGTAATCGCTGGACGTCATGATAGGTCCTCTCGATCCATCTTCCCTCGCCTCGTCAGTCGAGGCCGATCAGACGCGCGGTGATCGGCGACGACGGATCCTTAAGCCCGTCGATCACGGTAAAATGGTTGAGCCCGGGATCGATGACGAGGTGCGTCGGCACGTCGAAACCGGTCCAGACGTTGGCCATCAGGTCGGATTGGCGGATGAATTCAGGGCGCTCGTTGCCGCCGACCCAGGCCGTCACAGGCGACTGCCCCCGCGGCAGATGCAGCGCCGCGCTCTCGAGCGTCGCCTCCTGCATGGTCATGCGCAGGGTCTCGTTCATCCTTGTCTTCAAGAGCGGCCGCAGATCGTGCAGGCCGCTGATCGAGAGCGTGCCGGCAATACGGTCGTAGACGGCGGGCTCGAGCCGGCTGTCGTCGCACAGCATGCGCGTGACCAGATGGCCGCCGGCGGAATGGCCGGCGAGCCGGATCGGCCCTGCCACCAGCGAGGCCGCCTTAGCGACCGCGGCGGTGATCTCGGCAGTGATGTCGGAGATGCGCGCGGCCGGTGTCAGCGTGTAGCTCGGCAGCGCCACGGCCCAGCCATGATGCCTTGCGCCTTCGGCAAGATCGGTCCAGGCTGACTTGTCGAAGCGCATCCAGTAGCCGCCATGCACGAACACGACGAGGCCCTTGCTGTCGCCCTCGGGCAGGATCAGGTCGAGGCGCTGCCGCTCACCGGCGCCGTAGGCGACGTCGGGACGAAAATCCCTCAACCCCGCACGGTAAGCCGCCGCCCGCTCCGCCCACAGTGCCGGCATTTTGTCCGCGCCGGGGATACGGGCCGAATTGGCATAAGCATCATCCCAATCGCGCATCGTGATTTCCTCGGCGGACTTAAGGCCTCTGCGACGGAGGCCAGTCTGCCACTGGCAGGGCCGCCATCCTAGTCTTTGTTTTAAGCTTAAAGGATTGATCCGCGCCTGTGCCTCGGACAGCGGATCGCACCGGCAAGGTATGTCCTTTGCCCTGAGGAGCCGCCGTCACATTCCAGGACTGCGAGCGCCGTGAAGCGAATCCAGAATCTCTCGCGGCGGCAGTCTGGATTGCTTCGTCGCTTCGCTCCTCGCTGACGGCAGAGAGGGCAAGCGCGGTTGCTTACGCCTTCTCCACTCCGCACCACTCCGCGATGAACAGCGCCATTGCCTTGGTGGTCTTCTTCAGCGACTCCAGCTCGACAAACTCGTTGAAGCCGTGCATTTCGCCGCCGCTCGCGCCGAAGCACAGGCTCGGGATGCCATGATTGAGGCCGTAGAAGCGGGTATCGGTGAGTGCGGTGAAGACGAGGTCCTCGACTGCGCCACCGTAGACCTTATTGAAGGCCTTGCCGAACGCGGCCTCGGGTGCGGCGGCGTCAGTCAGTTCATACCCCTCCGACAGGAAGCCCGACCATTCGATCTCCGGCGGGTTGTTGGCGAGGAAGCGGTGGTTGCGCGCAGCGGCCGCGACGCATGCCAAAATCTCCTTCTGGTGCTCGGCGATCGACCAGCCCGGCAACACGGCAATCCGGCAGTCGACGTCGCACCAGGCCGGCACGCTGGAGGCCCAATCGCCGCCCTTGATGATGCCGGGATTGAAATTGATGGGATGGTTGAGCGTCCTGAAGTGACGATCGGCTTTGGCGCGCTCGTTCCATTCGATCTCGAGTTTTTGCAGGGCCTGGATCAAATGATAGGCCGCCATGATTGCGTTCGCGCCGGAACCGGCGAAGGCAACGTGGGTCGGATGGCCCTTCACGCGCAGGCGAAACCAGATCACGCCAACCTGAGAGCGCACCATCTTGCCGCCGGTCGGCTCCGGAATGAAACAGGCATCGGCGCGGTAGCCGCGCTGAAGCGTCGAGAGCGCGCCGACGCCCGTGCTCTCCTCCTCGATCACGGACTGGAAGTGGATCCGGGCCGTAGGCTTCAAGCCCGCGGCTTTGATCGCATCCAGCGCGTAGAGCGCACCGATCGTGCCCGACTTCATGTCGCAGGCACCCCGGCCAAACATCTTGCCGTCCTTGATGACGGGCGAGAACGGCGGCGTATCCCACAATTCCAGCGGACCTGCCGGCACCACGTCGCAATGCCCCTGGAGGATCAGCGATTTTCCAACGTTCGTTTGCGGACGGTAGGTGCCAACCACCGAACGCGCTTTCGAAAAATCATGCTCGATCGGGCCAAAACCGCGCAGATCCTTGAGGTCGTCGATATTGATGTGCCAGTCGTCGATCTCATAGCCGCGTTCGCGCAGGAGGTCGCCGATCATGTCCTGGCACGGTCCCTCCGCCCCGCGGGTCGAGGGGATCGCGACGAAATCGCGGGTGGTCGCAAGCTGGGCTTCGAAGCCGGCGTCGACGGCGTCAAGAATCCTCTGCTGCGTCTCGGCATTCATCAGGCAACTCCAATCGGGCGTTCAGATCATCGATGGAGCGCAAGCTAGCCGATTTCAGCCGTTCGGGTACTCTACAAAATAAGCATCCCGCAATGCATCTTCGAGCAGCCGGCCTTCGAAGTAGCCATTCAATGTCGCAGGCCGGGTGACGCCATCGAGCAGACGCGGACACGGCTCGGGCGCGCCGAGCACCGTGCGCACCGGGATGCGCTCGGCATAGATCGGGAGTTCGTAGTCCTCATCGTCATCGGCCACGCCCTTGGCACGGATCTTGGCCGAGGCCTCCTCGATCTCCATCGCGATGAAGGAGGTCGCCTTGGTCTCCTGCGCGGTGCTCTGACGCAGGCCCGCGGTGCGGCCCGGGAAGAAGCGGTCGACCATCGCGATCACCGCGCGCTCTTTCTCCTCGTGGTCGGTGACGAGGTAGGCGGTGCCGAACGCCATCACCGCCCGGTAATCGGCGGAGTGATTGAAGCCGCAGCGCGCCAGCACGAGACTGTCGAGATGAGCGACCGTCAGGCAGACGCGCTCGCCCCTGGTCTGGTTGCGCAGCATGCGGCTGGCGCTGCTCCCATGCCAGTACAGCTTCGTTCCTTCGCGCCAGAAGAAGGTCGGCGTGCAATAGGGCTGACCGTCGATCACATAGGACACGTGGCATAGCATCGAGGAGTCCAGGATGCGGTGAACGGTCGCGTGATCGTAGAAGCCGCGGTCGTGACGGCGCTTCACCTGGTTGCGCGCTGACGTCGGATAGGAGTCTGAGTTTTCAACCCGGCTCACGGCCGCACCTCCGAGATTGGAACAATTCGGAAGAGTTGTAGCCGTGGATTTGGTCTGCGATAGTGCCAATTCCATGCGAAAAATTCCGACCAATTCTCCCTCGCCGGCCAAGGCCGAGTTGCCGCTCGACCTCACCGGTCCGCACGTCACGGCCGGCGCCTCCGCGGCGCACCGGCTCTACCAGGCGCTGTGCGAGATGATCGTCTCCGGTCTCGTCAGGCCCGGCGAGCCATTGCCGCCCTCACGGACACTGGCGCAGCAGACCGGCTTCCGCCGCAACGCCGTCGTCACTGCCTATGAGCGGCTGATCGCCGACGGTTTTGCCGAGGCAGCCGTCGGCTCCGGCACCTTCGTCGCCGCGCGCATCCCTGCACGAGCAGCCGAGGCGAACAAACCCAAGGCGGTTGTCGAAGCGCCGCAGCATGGCGCGTTCGCGCTCGGCTGCACCCATATCGACGAGCGCGCCGTGCAGCGCTTCCGCGCCTTCGTGGGCCGTCGCATGCGCGCATTCGGATCCGAGCATCTGCATTATGGCGATCCCCGCGGCAGTCGCGAGCTGCGTGCGGCAATCGCCGATCACCTGCTCTCGGCGCGAGGGCTGCGCTGCGACCCCGATCAGATCATGCTCACGTCCGGCACGCTGCATGCGCTGCGCATCGTGCTGAGCGCGATCCTCAAGCCGGGCGACCAGGTCTGGTGCGAGGACCCCGGCTATCCGATCGCGCGCCAGACGATCGGACATTGCGGATATCGCACCGTACCCATTCCGGTCGACGCGTACGGGCTGCACGTGGCCAAAGGTCGTTCGGCGGCACCGTCTGCGCGCGCGGCCTATGTCACGCCGTCGCACCAGTTTCCGCTGGGCGTCCAGATGTCGATGCCACGGCGGCTCGAACTGCTGGACTGGGCAAAGCAGGCCGGTGCCTTCGTGTTGGAGGACGATTACGACAGCGAGTTCCGCTATGACGGCGCGCCGCTGATGTCGCTCGCCGGCATCGATCACCTCCAGCGCGTGATCTACCTGGGCACCTTCGCCAAGACCTTGTTTCCGGGCCTGCGCATCGGCTATTGCGCGCTGCCCGAGCGCCTGATCGCGGACGTGACGGCTGCACGGGCTGCGCTCGACCGCTTTCCCGGCACGCTGATGGAAGGCGCGGTGGCCGACATGCTCAATTCCGGCGCCTTCGCCGCGAACCTGAAGCGGGTGCGCAAGCTCTATCGCGAGGCGCGTGATGCGCTGGCGGAGACATTGGAAGCGAAATCGGACGGGGCGCTATCCGTGCCGGTGCCGTCGCAAGGGTTGCATCTTGTCGCACGGTTCAATCCCCCGGTCGATCCGTCGCGCGCGGCCGAGGCCAAGCGGGCGGCCGGCGCGGAAGGTTGGCTCCTGGCCGACACCTATTCACTCGCGCGTCCCCTGCCCGGTTTCGTGCTTGGATTTTCAGGGCATACGGTTCCGCAACTGATGGCCTCTGCCGAACGGCTGGCGCGCGAGTCGCGCGCTATCTTGTGCGCGAGGAGCTCAGCCCGGCAGGCGTAACGAAGCTTCACCTATCAGAATCGCCTCCGGCTCCCTAGATTGCGGCATCGACGCCGGACTTCAAATCATGCTGCTACACCGCGCGACCTGCCTTTCGCTCCTGATGTCCCTCGCGCTCGCCTCCACGGCGCGCGCAACAATGGTCGGCCGCGAACAGGACATCGTGGATCTCAAGCTCGGCCAGCGCGTGCAAGTGGATGACGGAACTTGCCCCGCCGGACAGGTCAAGGAAGTGCGCGGCGCGCGGATGACCGACAAAGGCGTTTCACGGACCAGCACCTGCGTGCCACGATACGGTCCGAAAACCAAATAATCTGAACGTCACTTCGCCGGATCGAACATGCACTGCAAGGTCGGCTTGGCGATTTTGGTGAAGGTCGGGCCGATTTCGCCTTGCTTGGACGTCGGCACCCAGTCGGTCTCGATCGTCGGCACGCCGGTCTCGCTGATGCCGCGCAGCAGCGCCTCACGCAAGTCGCGGTCCTCGACAACGGCAGCGGCATGGTCGTGCAGGCAACCGCAGACCTCCTCCGGGTGCTCCCAGCGCCCGAGCATGCGCGGCGCACACTGACGCACGAATTCGGCACGGGAATCCGGCAGCCTGGAGGGAGCACGCACCTGCGCCGCAGCGGCGCTGAGCGTCAGAACGGACATGAACGCTGCGGCGCAGAAACGAGCAATCATGATGGCCTTTTGCCGGCAATTTTTCTTGTTGGCGATCAGAAGCGCGTGGCGACCACGATCGGCTGCGGTGCCGTGATCGTCAGTGGCGAACCGGTGTACTGGAAGGTGCCGACACCGGGAAGACTGCCATCGGGCGAGCCCGCGAACGAGGAACCGGCAAGCACGAAGCCGAAGGCAAGGATGAAGCTGAGCGCGCGCATGGTCTTGTCTCCGAATCGGTGGCCGGCGGTGCCGTCGTTGTGAAGCTGATAACCATGGGTGGTTTCGTGCGTGATGCGCCAAAAGCGGAAAATGGTTTCATCTTTCGTGAGAATTGTTTCGTCGTGTCCGGCACGACGAAACATTCGCCGGAAAATGCCAATCTTTTCAGGGGGGCGCGCCACGGCCCAAAGTAGCCTGACAAATTCCCGCTCGAGCTCGGAACGCGCCTCCACGCGGTCGGGGACGCTTCAGCTGCGACCTCCATCGAAATCGCGACTCCGGGATCACCGGGCGCGTTCACGTGAGGGACGCCATCATGATGGCGGCAGATCGCGCTCGACGCGCGAGACGGACCAGCGGATGGGCCGCGGAGACAACGACCCGTTCGCAACAGCGCGACGTCAGCTGGCGAAATGGCGCTGCAAGCCAAGCGCGACCTTGAAGCCGCGCCGCAGACATTCGCGCCGCTGACTGGCTCGCATCTTGCAGGACCTCGCAGTCGTCAGTGAGTGAAGAACTCACCGCACTTCTGGACGCTTGCGTCCGCTGGTCCCCACGGCATGATCGGCACGGTCGACGTCGAGTTCTTTGGTGAGCCCTCGATCAGCTTGTCCGAATAGACCATGTAGACCAGCACGTTGCGCTTGGCGTCACAGCCGCGCACGATCTGCATCTTCTTGAAGAACAGTGAGCGGCGCTGGCGGAACATGTCGTCACCTTGCTCCATCTTGTTCTTGAACTTGATCGGGCCGACCTGGCGACAGGCCAGCGAGATGTCCGAGACCTCCTCGGCAAGGCCGAGCCAGCCCTTGAAGCCGCCCTTCTCCGGCACCGTGAAGTGACAGGCGACGCCCTCGACCTCGGGGTCGTCGAGGCCGTAAGTCGCGAGCTTGTCGTTCGGGCTCATCCATTTGAATACAGTCGAGCGGCGGAAGATCAGATCGGGCTCGTCGGCAGCAAGGGCGGGCGCCGCCCAAATCGTCAGAGCCAGGAGGAATAAAGCGAGGCCCTTCAAACGGATGCCGAAAAGACCGTGGAAACGAGATGACATGAAGTTCTCCGGTAACAAGTCCCCGCAATGTAGGCATCAGGCGGCCGGTCAGGAAGACGAGCGGCCAGTCGGCACGGCCGCCGTTTACCGCTCTGTGAGGCTTTTTTGCTACGCGTTGAACAAAAGTAACTGACGGCAGAACCACCTTGAGGGTGAACGCGTATCCCCTTTGCGAGACTAACGTCTGATTTGGATTATGGATTCGAGGATGAACAGCGTGAACGGGTCCGGTTTTGCTGCCAAGCCAACGCGAATTTGGCAAATCGCCATTTTGACGGCGGCGGGTGCGATCGGGACGGCAAGCCAGGCTGACGCAGCGTTTTATTATTGGACGGATTATTCCGACGGGTCCTATTACGCCCGGCAGGATCGGCCTCCCGAAATACCGCGCCAGAAGCCGCCGAAGCGCGGCACGGCGGGCAAGAAGGAGATCGTCGCCGAGAAAGAAGCCGGCACCAAGCCACAAGGACCGCTCGTCATCGTCGTCTCGATCGACCGGCAGAAGGTGACGGTCTACGACAGCAAGGGCGTGTTCGCGGAATCCCCGGTGTCGACAGGCATGAAGGGCCATTCGACGCCGATGGGTGTGTTCAGCGTCATCCAGAAGCACAAATTCCACCATTCCAACATCTACAGCGGCGCCCCGATGCCGTACATGCAGCGGATCACCTGGTCTGGCGTCGCCATGCATGCCGGCGTGCTGCCGGGCTATCCGGCCTCGCATGGCTGCATCCGCATGCCGATGGCGTTCGCGGTGAAGATGTGGAACTGGACCAGGATGGGCGCGCGCGTGATCGTCGCGCCCGGCCAGATGTCGCCGCAAAGCTTTTCGCATCCGCTGCTCGCCTCGGTGCGCGTAGCGCCGCAGCCCGCCGCCAGCCTCGCGCCGCAGATCAACACCAGCGACAATGCCGATAAGGGCGGGGCGCAAACCAAAGTCAACGAAGCCAGGCCGGCCGAGACGAAGACCGCGAGCGCAGACAGCGTGCTCGAGCTGCGCGCCTCCGTCGGCCACACCGTGATGTCGGATGTGACCACCGGCAATGCGCCCGCCCGCGAGGAAGCGGCTGCGCTCGCCGACAAGATCACGACCGAGATCGCCGAGGCATCTGACGCGGCCAAGCCGCAGTCCGAAAAAACCGCCAAGCCCGCGAACATGGACGCGAAGCCGATTGAGGCCGCGGAAGCGCCCAAGGCTTCGACAGTGACCGACGACAAGAGCGCTGCCAAGACCGAAGCTGCCGATTCCCGGAAGAAGCCTGATGCTCCGGCACTCGCCACCTCGGCCGACGTGGAGAAGGACGAGACCCGCGTTGCCGATCCGGCACCTGCGGCGAAGCCGGACGCGCCGCGGCGGGCCGGCCAGATCGCCGTCTTCATCAGCCGCAAGGATTCCAAGCTCTACGTGCGACAGAACTTTGCGCCGTTGTTCGAGGTGCCCGTCGCGATCGCCCCGAGCGACCGGCCCCTCGGTACACACGTCTTCACAGCCGAAGTCGATAAGACCGATTCCAACGCGCTGCGTTGGTCGGTGGTGTCGCTGCCGATCTCGGTCCGCGCCGCTGCGCGCGATGACGACGGACGCGTGTCACGCCGCCAGCGTGGCGCTGCCGTGGTTCCCGTTGCCGCAAAGCCGGTCGTCACACCGGACAGCCCGACTGAAGCCCTCGACCGCATCTCAATTCCGGCCGACACCATGGCGAAGATCAACGAGATGCTGACATCAGGTGGCTCGATCATCGTGTCCGACCAGGGCATCAACCAGGGGGAGACCGGCGAAGGCACGGACTTCATCGTCCGCCTTTACTAGCGCCTTCACTAGAGAGCGTTTTGAGCGAAGTGGATACCGCTTCGCGCAAAGCAAACGCGCCAAACGTCTAGCGCCTCGCCGCGACCGATAACGCGGTGTTGACGAGTGAGGTTGCAGCGGCGAAGTAACATGCACCCCGGATCATTTCGGGGACGGCGTCATGATGAACCGCAGGACCATGCTCGCCGCGCTTGCAGGCGCACTCGTGCCAATGAAGCGCGCGTTTGCCGACGGCGGCATGAGCCGGATCTCGGCCTATGCCTTCTCCTTCCCCGCGTTGTCCGGCGAGGACATCCGCCTTGCCGCGTACACCGGCAAGCCGCTGCTGGTGGTGAACACCGCTTCGCTCTGCGGCTACACCCCGCAATATGCAGGCCTCCAGGAGCTCTGGGACGAGTTTCGCGAGCGCGGGCTCACCGTGATCGGCGTGCCTTCCAACGATTTCGGTGGCCAGGAGCCCGGCGGCGCCAGCGAAATCTCCGAGACGGCGCACCACCAATACGGCGTTTCCTTCCCGATCACAGCCAAGTCCGTTGTGATCGGATCGAAAGCGCACCCCTTCTACAAATGGGCCGCCGACGCACGGCCGCGAGAGGTTCCGAAGTGGAACTTCCACAAATATCTGATCGGCCGTGACGGCTATATCGCCGAGGTCTTTGCGTCCGCCGTCGCGCCGACCGATACGCGGGTCAAAACGGCCATTGCCAAGGCGCTGGCCGACAGTTGACGCGAGTTGCGCCCCATCCGGTTGGGCACAATTGTGGCGGGGCATCAAACAGCCGTTGCAATGGCGAGGGCCCACCCTCTAGGCTAGGATGGTTTGGGGCAGGACGGTTTGCCGCAGAAAAAGCCGCGGCGGAACAACGGGATCAATCTCGAGGACAACACCATGCGTGTGGCGGCAGGACTGATTTTGGCAAGCGCGATGTCTCTGGGCATGACCGGCGCGGCATGGTCGCAGACCGCCGCAAAACCCGCGGCCACCACCCAAGGAGCACCGGCGATACCAGCAGCTTCCGCGCCGGCGGCTGCGCCGGCACCCGCTCCCGCAGTAGCTGCCGCGCCAGCGGGCTTCGTTAACCCGCCGCCACCGAAACAGGCGCCGCAGCCGGCGCGTGCAGCCTGCAGCACGCCGGGCGCGCTCGGTGTCGCCCGCACCGTCGAGATCGACACCACCGGCGGCCCCGGCTTCGGCTTCGAGCATTTCAAGGAGCTCGACTTCCTGCGCGACCACGAGGTGGTGCTGACCTTCGACGACGGCCCCTGGCCCAAGAACACGCCCGCCGTGCTGAAGGCACTCGCCGACGAGTGCACCACCGGCATCTTCTTCTCCATCGGCAAGCACGCGACCTACGAGCCGGAGATCCTGAAGCAGGTCTATGCGGCCGGCCATACCGTGGGCAGCCACACCTGGTCGCATGCCAACCTCAACAACAAGAAGCTCAACGAAGCGCAGCGCAAGGAAGAGATCGAGAAGGGCCTATCCGCGGTGAAATGGGCGCTCGGCGGCATCTCGCCTTCGCCTTTCTTCCGCTTCCCGGCGCTCCAGCATCCGCCGGAGATGGTCACCTATCTCGGCAACCGCAACATCGGAATTTTCTCCTGCGACATCGATTCGTTCGACTTCAAAGCCTCCAAGCCTGAGAAGGTGGTCGAGACCGTGATGAAGAAGCTCGACACCAAGGGCAAGGGCATCATCCTGATGCACGACTTCCAGAAGCACACGGCGGAGGCCCTGCCCGAGCTGCTCAAGCGCCTGAAGGCGGGCGGCTACAAGGTGGTAGCGATGCGCGCCAAATTCCCGGCATCGACGCTGCCCGAATACGACCAGGAGCTGCTCAAGGACGTCAAGCTGCCGACGGTGAGCCAGCGCCCGGTCAATTCCGTGGTGACGACCGTTTCCGAATAGACGGCCATTGTCTTTTCGCATCGAAGGCTACGTCATCGTCTCGGCGGACGGCATGCTCGCTGACGCCGCGCATGTGATGCCGGACAGTCTGAAGTTCGAAGGCGACAAGCTGTTCTTCGAGCAGGCGCTCGATCGCGCCGCGCTGATCGTGCACGGCCGCAACTCGCACGAGCAGCAGCCGAACTCGCCGAAGCGCAAGCGACTGATCCTGACCCGCAAGATCAGGGCGCTGACCGTCGACCCTGAAATGCCGAACGCGACATTGTGGAATCCGGGTCACGCCAGCTTCGCGGAAGCTTGCGCCTTCGCCAACGTCGCATCCGGCACGGTCGCGATCATCGGCGGCCCGATGGTGTTCGACATGTTCATGGACCGCTACGACACGTTCTGGCTGTCCGAGGCGCCGCATGTGCGACTGCCCGGCGGCGAAGGCTGTTTTGGCGGCGTGCCCCAGCGGACGCCGCACGAGGTGCTCGCCTCGCACGGAATGAAGCCCAGCGCGCCGTATCTGCTCGACGCGGCACATGATGTCGCCGTCACGCCGTGGCGGCGGGGATAGCGCAAGATCAAGGTGCGCATCGCCGCCAGTCCGCTGTGAGCCGCCGAAGCCAGCCGCCCGTCCTCAGGCAACGTCAATCGCCGCGGCCCGTGCCCCGTCGTCGCGCACGCTCCCGCGTCCCCGGCAGGTCCGGCGATGGCTCAATGTGCCGAGAGTTTCAACAATCCCGAAATCGGCCTGCGCGGCAGATTCTCGTGCGCCAGTTGGAGTCAGAGAGAGCAGTGCCGAAGGGAGACGGTGCGGCGGAGTTACGACGTTCCTCATCCCGAGCCTGTTTAATGCGGCGTGAACCGGCGAGGCCAAAACTCCTTCCCACACGAGCGAAAAATTAGAGCTTCTCTGTTATGCAGATCGCATGTGGCGACTTCATTCCGCTTTCTGGCATACGCCCGGCCCCTCATTAAGGACAAAGAGACCATGAGTTCGATTTTTGCCTCCCTCTCCTGCCGCAAGTTTCTCGGCGCTATCGCGGTCCTGGTCTCGCTGACCTTTCTGTCAGTGATGTCGCCGTCATCGGCCTACGCGATCGACCTGCCGACCGACGACGAGCAGGACGTGCTGGTCCGCACGACGCTGATGACCTTCAACGACGCCAACATCACCGGGAACTACTCGGTCCTGCTTGCCAAGGGCTCGAGGCAGTTCCAGGAACAAATGACGCCCGAGAAGCTGGCGGCCGCGTTCGAATCCTTCCGCAGCAAGAAGCTGTTCTTCGAAGGGATCGTCACCGACGATTACGAAGCACAGCAGAAACCCAAGCTCGATTCGGAAGGTGCGCTCGTTCTCGCCGGCGAGTTCAAGAACGACGAGGTCCGGGTCAAGTACAGGCTGCGTTTTGCCCAGAACGACAATGCCTGGAAGATCATCGGCATCGACGTCGATGCCAAGAAACCCTGACAAGAAACCCCGACAAGAAGCCGAGA
The DNA here is from genome assembly GCF_023073715.1 of Bradyrhizobium sp. 164. GTDB lineage: Bacteria > Pseudomonadota > Alphaproteobacteria > Rhizobiales > Xanthobacteraceae > Bradyrhizobium. Next base: position 329,624 of record NZ_JADPKA010000050.1, on the reverse strand, counting down.
CGGGGAATCCTGAGCCAGCGAGCCGGCGCGGCTGCCAAGAGGAGGCTGCTTCCATGTCGACAAGCGATACTCCATCGACACCCAAACCCTTTTGGCGCCGTGGCCTCGCCGGCTTTCTCGACTTCCTGACGGTGTTCTTCGTCGGCGGCTATTCCATCGGCGCCGCCACCGGCGAGACGACGAAGGACGGTTTCAGCCTGCACGGCGCATCTGCTCTTGTGCTGTTTGCCCTGATCACCCTGTACTTCTATCTTGGCTGGAAGGTGCTGGGTGGCACGTTCTGGCAGCGCATCCTTGGGGCGCGTTAGAGCATGATCCGGAAAAGTGCGAAGCGGTTTTCCGAAAAAAATAATGCTTAAACGACAACCTAAGCGCGGCGATGACTCATCCCAATCTCATCACGCTTTTAGGTGCGGGTTGGCGTCAGCGTAATCCACCCTACAGCACCGCGCGGAGCGGCGGTCATACCCTGCCTACACGTCCCCGTAGGCCGCTTCGGCCGGACGTGTGGTTCGGCCGTAGCCGATGATCATGCACAGTCCGCCGATGATCGACAGGTTCTTCAGCGCGTCGATCACCACCTTGGCGTTGTCGGGCGGCGCCTGGTTCCAGAAGTCATCGAACAGCACGGTCGCGACCGCAATGTAGATGATCAGCAGCATCGCGAAGAATCGCGCGCCGAAATTCAACGCAATCATCAGCCCGGCGATGACCTCAAGTCCTCCGACCGCGATCGCCAGCAATTGCGGCGTCGTCATGGCGGTAGCGGTCTCGACCTGCTTGGCGTAAGGCGCAATCATATCGGGCACCATGATCTTGGTGGCGATGAAGTCCGCCGTCGCCTGAATGGCGAACAGCTTGGACGCGCCCGTGTAGATGAACAGTACGGCGAACAGGATCCGCCCGAAAGTCACGAACGCTGGCATGATCGGCCTCTTGGCAAGAGCGCTAAGCACGGGATGCGCGAGGATTATGCAGAGTCCGCTTGCGGTTTTCAAACAGGGAAATGGAGAGCTGCGAGGAATTCAAAATAAGCCGCGCGACCGGTGCCCCTTCTCCCCTTGTCGGAGAAAGATGTGCATCTTTCGCGCAGATCGACCCTTACGTAAACAACGTCGGCTGCTGCCTCGCGGCGCGCTCCTGCGCTTCGACCACCGCGACCGCCGTCATGTTAAGGATGCCACGTGCGGTCACCGAGGGCGTGAGGATATGCGCCGGCCGTGCCGGGCCGATCAGGATCGGGCCGACCGGGAGCGCGTCCGCCAGCGACTTGATCATCTGGTAGGCGACGTTGGCGGTATCCAGGCTTGGCATGATCAGGATGTTGGCCTCGCCCTCGAGCTTGGAGTGCGGCAGCACCATTTTCCGCGCAGCAGCTGAAAGCGCGGTGTCGCCCTGCATCTCGCCGTCGGCCTCGATCTCGGGATGCTTCTCCTTCAGAAGCTGGGTCGCCCGGCGCATCTTGCGCGAGGAGTCGGTATCGTAACTGCCGAAATCCGAATGCGAGACGAAGGCGATCTTCGGCTTGATGTTGAAACGCTGTACGTGGACCGCCGCGAGCGAAGCGATCTCGGCAAGCTCTTCCGCGCTCGGATTTGGGCGTACCTGCGTATCCGCGATAAAAAATGCGCCCTTGCTGGTGATCAGCAGTGCCAGCGCGGCGTAGTCGCTGACGCCGGCTGAGAAGCCGATGATCTCGCGGACATGGCGCAGATGACTCATATAGCGACCCTCGACGCCGCAGAGCATGGCGTCGGCCTCCCCGCGCACCACCGCAAGTGCCGCGATCACCGTGTTATTGGTGCGCACCACCGTGCGCGCTGCGTCGGGCGTCACACCGCGGCGGCCGGCGACCTCGACATAGGACTGCACATAGGAACGGTAGCGTGGATCGTCCTCAGGATTGATGAGGTCGAAATCCTTGCCGGCCTTGATCGACAGGCCGAACCGCTTGATGCGTGCCTCCACCACCGAGGGGCGGCCGACCAGGATCGGCCGCGCCAGCTTCTCCTCCAGCACCACCTGGGTGGCGCGCAGCACACGCTCGTCCTCGCCCTCGGCGTAGATCACGCGCACCGGCTGAGTCTTGGCCTTGGCGAACATCGGCTTCATGACGAGGCCGGAGCGGAAGGCGAAGCGCTCGAGCAACGCGGTGTATTCATCGAAATTGATGATGGGCCGCGTTGCGACGCCCGATTGCATCGCCGCCTTCGCCACCGCCGGCGCGATCCGCAAGATTAACCGCGGATCGAACGGGCTCGGGATCAGGGAGCCCGGGCCAAAACCCTGCGTCTCGCCGGTGTCAAAACCCTGCGCGACTGCATCCGACGGCGCCTCGCGCGCGAGCTGCGCGATCGCCTCGACTGCGGCGTGCTTCATCTCCTCGTTGATGGCGCTGGCGCCGACGTCGAGCGCGCCGCGGAAGATGAAGGGAAAGCACAGGACGTTGTTGACCTGGTTCGGATAGTCGGAGCGGCCGGTGCAGATCATGGCGTCGGGGCGCACCTTGCGCGCCTCCTCCGGCATGATCTCCGGCACGGGATTGGCGAGCGCCATGATCAACGGCTTGTCGGCCATCGCCTCGGCCATCTCCGGCTTGAGCACGCCGGGCGCGGACAGGCCGATGAAGATGTCCGCGCCGCCGATGACGTCGGCGAGCGTGCGCTTGTCGGTCTTCTGCGCATAGACCGCCTTCCAGCGGTCCATCGAGGTGTTGCGGCCCTCGTGCACGAGGCCGTCGATGTCGCAGACCCAGATGTTCTTGCGCTGCGCTCCCATCGACACCAGGAGATTCAGCGTCGCGATTGCCGCGGCCCCTGCTCCCGAGGCCACGATCTTGACGTCGGACAGTTTCTTGCCGTTCAACCTGAGGCCGTTGGTGATGGCGGCAGCGACGATGATGGCGGTGCCGTGCTGGTCGTCATGGAAGACCGGGATCTTCATGCGCTCCTTCAAGCGCGCTTCGATCTCGAAGCATTCCGGCCCGCGGATGTCTTCCAGATTGATGCCGCCGAAGGTTGGCTCGAGCGCCGCCACGGTCTCGACCACGCGGTCGATGGTGTCGGCGGCGATCTCGATGTCGAACACGTCGATGCCGGCGAATTTCTTGAACAGGACCGCCTTGCCCTCCATCACCGGCTTGGAGGCCAGCGGGCCGATATTGCCGAGGCCGAGCACGGCGGTGCCGTTCGAGACAACGGCGACCAGATTGGCGCGGGTGGTGAGCGAGGCGGCCTCGGCGGGATTCTTGGCGATCTCGGTGCAGGCGGCGGCGACGCCCGGAGAATAGGCCAGCGCGAGATCGCGCTGGTTGGCAAGCGGCTTGCTCGCCTGGATCTCAAGCTTTCCGGGCCGCGGCAGACGGTGATAGGCGAGCGCCGCCTGGTGGAGATCATCAGAATAGGACGACATGCGGTGTCTCGCCTCGCGTTACCGGCCTCAAAATGCATCACCGGGAGCGGCCGCCCAATGCGGACGTTATTTCCGGGTCATGGAAACGGGATGAAGCACGGCAGCCGCCCCGGTGGCAACATCCGATTGCGACCCCATCAACAGGACGCGTGGTCAAATGCTTGAAAACCATAGCTTTCCCTGGACCGCGCGGCGTTTCGCGAATATGGCAGGTTGCGCGGTGCAAAACCAGCAACTGGAGCAAGGAAATGAAGGGAATCCTGATCGGCCTGATCGCACTCGCCGTGCTCGGCGCGGGCGGATCGTTCGGCTTCAACCTCTATGCAAAATATCGCGCTACCACCGAGGTCGAGGCCGCCTTCGAGCAGATCCGCAAGCAAGGCGGCAAGGCGAGCTACGGCAAGATCGAATTCGACGTGATGAGCCGGACACTGAGGGTCGATGATATAGCGGTGACTCCCGGCAACGAGTCCCAGGCGCAGATCAAGATCGCCGGCATCAAGGGCACCGGCGTCCGCCTGCTCGACCAGAGCAGCTTTTCGGCCGACAACATCGACGTCACGGGTTTCGAAGTCGCGCTCAACCAGGTCGGCCCCGCGAAGCTGAACGCATCCTATAAGATCCCGCAACTCACCCTGCGTGACTATGCCGGCCCCCTTCACGCCGGGAATGTGCCGACGGGTGGCTCCGTGAGCGATATCTACCGCTATGTGCTCGGTCAATACGCACGCGTGACAGCATCGTCAGTCACGGCTCCGGCGCTGACGATGAGCTTCGATGCGAGCGGCAGCGCCGCCGGCAGCGGCGAGGTCGCCTATTCCGGCCTGGCCATCCAGAATCTCAAGCACGGCAAGTTCGATGCGATGAAGGCGGACCGCGCTGTTTTCACCATCGACGTGCCGCAGCCGGGCAAGCAGGACAAGCTGACCGGCGACCTCTCCAACATCATCGTCAACGAATTCGATGCGACCGCGATCGCCGCGGTACTCGACCCAGACAAGACCGGCGACGACGGCTACTACCGCGTCTACCGGCAAATCTCCGCCGGCCCTTATGTGCTCAAATCGACCCAGGGCATGCGGATGGACATCGACGGGATCACCTTCGAGGACGTCGCGGCGCAGCCGTCAAAATTCCGGCCGGCCGAGATCGTTGCGCTCATGCCGACAGACCGGTCGGTCCTCCCGACATCCGCGCAATCGCGCGAGATGATGGAGAAGCTCGCCGGGTTCTATGATGGCCTCCGTATCGGCAAAATCCAGGTCGGCAAGACGTCGATCAGCATGCCGCAAGGCACCGCGAGGATCAACGCCGTCAGATATCGGGGTGGCGAATTCGCGATCGAAGGCGTCGATACGCCGACCCCGCAGGGGCAGTTCAAGATGGAGCGCTTCGCGCTGAAATCCTTCAGCGCGGCAAACCTGATGCGCTGGGCGGCAGGCTTCAGCAATCACGGGCAGGCACCCTCGCCCGATCAGGTGCTGGGCCTGTTCCGCGTGCTGGAAGGCGCCGAGATCAAGGGCGTGGTGGCGCCCGACAAGAACACCAAAAGGCTGATCACGATCGATACGATGACACTGGAGTGGGGACAGCTGATTGGCTCGATCCCGAGCAAGGCGCACCTGATTGCGAAATTCGTCACGCCCACCGATCCATCCGACCCAAAACAACTTCCATTGGTTCTCAGCGGGATCGACAAGCTCGCGATCGATCTCGATCTCGGCGCCGCGTGGACAGAGTCGTCCAACAGCTTCAATTTGACGCCCGCGACGCTCGACATCGGAGGGATCGCCAGCGCGCAATTGCGCATCACGCTTAGCAATGTGCCACGCGAGCTGTTTTCGGCTGACCCCGCTCAGTTCATGGGTCGGGCCGCCCAGGTCGAGGCTGTCGCGCTCGAGTTCTCGGTCCGCGACAATGGTTTCGTCGATTCCGCGGTGACGCAGAATGCACGGGGACGAAATGTCAGCCGCGACGAGGCGCGCCGGACATTCGTCGACAGCGTCAGGGCGTACCGAGCGGATGTCGCCGCCGCCAATCCGGAGGCGGGCACGGCGGTGGACGCGATCGCGAGCTTTGTCGAGACGCCAGGCCAGACGCTCGTCATCAAGGTCACGCCGCGCACGAAGGTGCCGCTGATGCAATTGATGCAGCTCTTCAATGCCGACCCGGAGGGCACGCTGGCGCAGTTCAAGATCGAAGCGTCGACGGGGCTGTAGGGAGAGCTGGTTGGTCTCGTGTCCCGGACGCGCTGCGGCACGCAATGACGCTGTGCAGAGCCGGACCCAGAAAGCTATGTCTGCCGAGAGATGGGCCCCCAGCTCAGCCGCGCACCACTGCGTGCTGCGCTGCGTCCGGGCAAGAGACCAGCTCATTTCTGCGGCAGGTTCACCCGGATATGCAACTCGCGCAGCTGCTTGGTGGTGGCCTCCGACGGCGCGCCCATCAGGAGGTCCATGGCCTGCTGGTTCATCGGGAACAGCGAGATCTCGCGCAAGTTCGTGGTGCCACAGAGCAGCATCACGATGCGGTCGACGCCCGCGGCCATGCCGCCATGCGGCGGGGCGCCGTATTGGAAGGCGCGGTACATGCCGCCGAACCGTTCGACCACTTCCTGCTCGCCGTAACCGGCAATCTCGAACGCCTTCACCATTGCTTCCGGCACGTGGTTGCGGATGCCGCCCGAGGCGATCTCGTAGCCATTGCAGGTGATGTCGTACTGGAACGCCTTGATGGTCAGCGGGTCCTGGCCCTTCAGCGCGTCGAGGCCGCCCTGCGGCATCGAGAACGGGTTGTGCGAGAAGTCGACCTTCTTGTCGTCCTCGTTGTACTCGTACATCGGGAAGTCGACGATCCAGGCGAGCTCGAACCGCTCCTTGTCCGTGAGGTTCAGCTCCTCGCCAACCTTGTTGCGGGCAAGACCCGAAAACTTCCAGAACTTGTCGGGATCACCGGCGACGAAAAAGGCGGCATCGCCTTCCTTCACGCCGAGCTGCGCTCGGATCGCGGCGGTGCGTTCGGGACCGATGTTGTTCGCGAGAGGACCGGCGCCCTCGCCGCCCTCGCGCCACATGATGTAGCCGAGGCCGGGCTGGCCTTCGCCTTGCGCCCAGGAATTCATGCGATCGCAAAACGCACGGCTGCCGCCGCCCGGTGCCGGAATTGCCCAGACCTGGTTCTTGGGATCTTCGAGCATGCGCGCAAAGACTTTGAAGCCGGAGCCGCGGAAATGTCCGGAGACGTCCTGCATCTCGATGGGGTTGCGCAGGTCCGGCTTGTCGCTGCCGTATTTGCGCAAGGCTTCGGCGAACGGAATCCGGCGCCAGCCCTTTGTCACCGGCTTGCCCTTGGCAAATTCCTCGAAAACGCCGGTGATGACCGGCTCCATCGCGGCGAACACGTCGTCCTGCGTGACGAAGCTCATCTCGACGTCGAGCTGGTAGAACTCGCCGGGCAGACGGTCGGCACGCGGGTCCTCATCGCGGAAGCAGGGCGCAATCTGGAAGTAACGGTCGAAGCCGCTCATCATCAGCAGCTGCTTGTATTGCTGCGGCGCCTGCGGCAGCGCGTAGAATTTTCCCGGATGAATGCGCGAGGGCACCAGGAAGTCGCGCGCGCCCTCCGGTGAGGACGCGGTCAGGATCGGGGTGTTGAATTCGAAGAAACCCTGCTCCTTCATGCGACATCGCATGGAGTCAATGATCGACACGCGCGTCATGATGTTCTGGTGTAGCTTCTCGCGGCGCAGATCGAGGAAGCGGTACTTCAGGCGTATGTCTTCAGGATATTCCTGGTCGCCGAACACCGGCAGCGGCAGGTCGCCGGCCGGACCCAGCACCTCGATCTCGCTGACGTAAACTTCGATCTTGCCAGTCGGCAGATCGTCATTGTCGGTACCTTCGGGGCGGCGGCGGGCCTTGCCGTCCATCCGCACCACGAATTCCGAACGCAGCTTCTCGGCCAGCGAGAATGCCGGCGAATCCGGGTCGACCACACACTGGGTCAGACCGTAATGGTCGCGCAGATCGATGAACAGCACGCCGCCATGGTCGCGAACGCGATGGACCCAGCCCGAGAGGCGAACCGTTTCGCCGATGTTGCTCTCGCGGAGCGCGCCGCATGTATGTGACCGGTAGCGATGCATGGTCGTCCCAAATTCAATCTCGGAGGAAGCGAATCGAACGGCCTGTAACGGCCGGTCCGAAGTTGCGGCAGGGTTTACCCGACGAGGCCCAAAGCGGCAACCAAGGGAACGGCCTGATTCGGACCAGATGCGCCCATTTTTGGCTTATCTGGGGTCCAACCTTTGCCATCAGGCGTTCCAACCCTATCTTGAGCTCATGACGGTTCATTTCCCCTTCCAGAACTCCTATGCAGCGCTGCCGGACAGCTTCTTCGCCCGCGTCGCGCCGACCCCCGTGGCGGCGCCCCGGCTGATCAAGCTGAACCGGCCGCTGGCGGTCCAGCTCGGGCTCGACCCTGATATGCTGGAGACCCCGGAAGGCGCCGAAATCCTGGCCGGCAAGACGGTTCCCGTGGGCGCCGATCCCATCGCTATGGCCTATGCCGGCCACCAGTTCGGGCATTTCGTGCCCCAGCTCGGCGACGGCCGCGCTATCCTGCTCGGCGAGGTCATCGACAAAGACGGCATCCGCCGCGACATCCAGCTCAAGGGAAGCGGCCCAACCCCGTTCTCCCGCCGCGGCGACGGCCGTGCCGCGCTCGGGCCGGTCTTGCGCGAATACATCGTCAGCGAGGCGATGTTCGCGCTCGGCATTCCGACCACGCGCTCGCTCGCCGCGGTCGTCACCGGCGAGCATGTAATCCGCGAGACCGCCCTGCCCGGCGCGGTGCTGACGCGCGTCGCCTCCAGCCATATCCGCGTCGGCACCTTCCAGTTCTTTGCCGTCCGCCGCGACACCGAGGCCATCCGCCGGCTCGCCGACCACGTCATCACCCGTCATTACCCGGATTTGCTTCAAGCGGAGCGGCCCCATCACGCGCTGCTCGCAGCCGTCGTTGCGCGGCAGGCTGAGCTCATCGCGCGCTGGCTCCTGGTCGGCTTCATCCATGGCGTGATGAACACCGACAACACGTCCATTTCCGGCGAGACCATCGACTACGGCCCCTGCGCCTTCATGGATGCCTACAATCCCGCGCAGGTGTTTTCCTCGATCGACGAGATGGGCCGCTACGCCTACGCCAACCAGCCGCGCATTGGCTTGTGGAATCTGACCCGGCTCGCCGAATGCCTGCTGCCGCTGTTCTCAGACGAGCAGGAAAAGGCGGTCGCCGAAGCCCAGGACATTCTCGGCGCCTTCGCCGAGACGTTCAGTGCGGCCTATCAGGCCGGCCTGCGCAGGAAGATCGGCCTGTTCACGGAGCGCGACGGCGACGAGGCGCTGATCCAGGACCTGCTCGATGCCATGGCGAAGAACCAGGCGGACTTCACCCTCACCTTCCGCAAGCTCTGCGATGCCGCAGGCGACGGAGGCGCAGACGTGCGCGCGCAGTTCATGGAGCCCGCGGCGTTTGACGAATGGGCCGGACGCTGGCGCGAGCGCATCGCGCTCGAGCCGCAGAGCGCGGCCGAGCGGCAAGCCGCCATGCACGCCGTGAACCCGATGTTCATCCCGCGCAACCACCGCGTCGAAGCCGTGATCCAGGCCGCCGTCAACAACGACGATTACGCCCCGTTCGAAGAATTGGTGAAGGTGCTGGCCAAGCCCTACGAGGACCAGCCGGAGTATGCGGCTTATGCCGATCCGCCGCTGCCGGACCAGCGGGTGCTGCAGACTTTTTGTGGCACCTAACTCCCCCTGATCATCCGGACAAAGATTGTTCGTGGAGCTGAACTCGCCTGACGTAGCTGGGTAGGGTGGATTAGCCGGAGGCGTAATCCACCTCTTCTCTCAACCAGCGGAAAGTAGATTGGTGGATTACGCTTCGCTAATCCATCCTACCGGCTGCCGCTGCCGCGAGCATCACGCCCGCTCGCCGAACTCGCCCGCGATCTTGACGTCGCCGCCCCAATCCTCTGGAAACAAACCGGCGCGGACATCACGGTGAAGCGACGAGTACGGCCAGTCGCACACCTTCGAGACATGACCGTGCTTGATGGGATTGTAATAGCAATACTCGACATGACGCGCGTAGTCGGTCTCGTCACGGATGAGATGCTCCGGTACCGGCGTTGCCAGATGCCGCGCTCGTTCCGAGCGGCACGAAAAGCGCTCAGCGGCTCATTCGCAGGGAGTGCCTTGGCAAAACGTGTCTTGATCAACCGCCAGCGCGCCGAGAAATTGGCGTCGCCCCCGGCGGAAGCTTCCAGATCGCGTGCAGATGATCCGGCGGACCACAAACGCGTCGATCTCGAATGGATGGCTTTGGCGCGTTGCTGCCACGGCGCCGCGTAAGATGTTGATCTTGTCTATCAGAGTAAGATGTTGATCTTGTCTATCAGAAGAGCCTTCCGCCGATCGAGCAGGTTCACCGCGAAGAACCAGCATCCTCCCGAGACGAATGCGGCGATAGTTGGACATGGATCATCGATAGCACAACTTGAAGTTGGCTCACAGTGGTGGATTACACCTTCGGCTAATCCACCCTACCACGTCGCCACTTGTGGACGCGGGAACCGCTGTCATCAAACTGAAACACTGGCGCTCTAACCGCCTGTCAGGGCCGTCTTGCCGGAGGCGTCCATCCTCCAACAGTCCCGACACAGCGCGCCATGTCCTTCAAATTCATCCATCTCACTGACACGCATCTCGCGAATCCGGGGCAAAAGCTCTATGGCCTCGACCCGCGCGCCCGGCTGGATGCCGCGATTGTCGACATCAACAAGCATCAGTCGGACGCTGCGTTTGCTGTGGTGACCGGCGACCTCACCCATTGGGGCGAGCCGGAGTCCTACGCCAATTTCGCCGACGCCATGGCTGCGCTGAAAATCCCGTACGTTGCCATGGTCGGCAATCACGACCGCCGCGACGCTTGCCTCGACCGCCTTCGGTCCGCGCCGCGCGATCAGAACGGCTTCGTGCAGGGCACGCGGACGACCGAGCACGGCCTGTTCGTCTTCCTGGACACGCTGGACGAGACCAGCCATGCCGGCGAGATGTGCGGCAAGCGCCTCGGCTGGCTCGCAAGCACGCTGGCCGCCGCGCCGGCCGACATGCCGTTCGTGGTGTTCATGCATCATCCGCCCTTCCCGGTCGGCGTACTCGCAATGGACGAGATCGCGCTGAAGCAGAGCGCCGAATTCGCCGAGGTGATCGCGCCTTACCGTTCGCGCATCCGCCACCTCTTCTTCGGCCATGTGCACCGGCCGATCTTCGGCAGCTACGGCAAGACTCCCTTCTCCACGCTGCGCGGCACCAACCACCAGGTCTGGTTCGAGCTGAATGCCAACGCGCCGCATTTGGCGAGCCACGAGCCGCCGGCCTACGGCGTGGTGCTGATCGACGATGAGAACCTGGTCGTGCACAGCCACGACTTCCTCGACCAAAGCCCACGCTTCCCTTTCGCCGCGCCAGCGGGAATCGGTGACCGCGACTATGCGCTCAACTTCCTGGCCCGGTGAGATGAGCCTCGCTGAACCCGCGGCTCTCCCGCGCGCGACCTCGGCGGCACCGCGTCTGCATGTCCTGAAACGCTTCACCGCCGGCTTCACGGCGTCGCTGCCGGCCTATCTGCTGCTGCTCCCCTCGCTGGTCTTCCTGGCGCTGTTCACCTATGGCGCGATGGGCCGCGTGCTTATCGATGCGCTCTATCAGCGCACGACGCCGAAAGCGCCCGTGCGCTTCATCGGCCTCGACAATGTCAGCGCGGTGCTTGCCGACCCCGCCTTCACCGGCGTCAACAATCTCATTTACGCAGTCGGCACAGCGATCCCGAGCATCGGCCTCGCGCTCTTGTTTGCACTCGCGCTCTCGCGCACCAGCGCAGTGACCAGCGCGCTCCGCGCCGCGCTATTCCTGCCGGTGCTGATCCCGATGGTCGCAGCCTCCGCGCTGTTCCTGTTCATCTTCCTGCCCAATGTCGGCCTGCTCGATTCTTACATCGGCCGGCTACTTCCGGTGCTGCCGAACTGGCTGGGCGATCCCGACATCGCGCTATCAGCGATCATGGTGATCACGATCTGGAAGAACGCCGGCTATCACATGCTGTTCTTCCTCGCGGGCCTGCAGGCGGTGCCGGAGGACGTCATGGAGGCCGCCCATCTCGACGGCGCCGGTCCGTTCCAGCGCCTGCGCTACATCATCCTGCCGGAGCTCAAGCCCACCTTCCTGTTCGTCACCGTGATCGCGACGCTGAATGCGGTGACGCAAGTCGACCACGTCTTCGTCCTGACCCAGGGTGGCCCGTCCAACTCGACCAATCTCGTGCTGTTCTACATCTATCAGCAGGCCGTCGAGCATTATGACGTCGGCAAGGCGTCGGCGGCGACGCTGCTGACGCTGGCAGCGTTGATGGGCCTCACCGCGCTTTCGTTCCGGACGCTGGCGGACCGCGAGAGCGGCCCATGAATTTGATCGGCCGTCTGTTCAGGGATGCTCCGCTCGCCACCCGTCGCGAGATCACGCCAAAGCTCGGTTTCGTACTGACCGTGCTGCTCGCACTGGTCTGGCTGATCCCGTTCGTCTGGATGGGCGTGGCGACCCTGCGCCCGGCCTCCGATGGCATCAACCTCATGGCCGAGCTGATGCCGAGCCTGAAGCCGACGCTCGACAACGTCAGGGATGCCTGGGAGATCGGCGACTTCCCGCGCTACACCCTCAACACCACAATCATCTGCACCGGGATCCTGCTGGTGCAGTTCGTCACGATCACGCTGGCGGGCTTTGCTTTTGCCCGCCTCGCCTTCGCCGGCAAGACGCTGATCTTCTACCTGTTCCTGATGCAGCTGATGCTGGTGCCGGTGCTGCTGATCGTGCCCAATTTAAGCCTGATCGCGCAGCTCGGCCTCTACGACACGCTCACTGGCGTGATGATGCCTTTCTTTGCCTCTGCCTTCGGCACCTTCCTGATGCGGCAAGCCTTCGAGGCCATTCCAAGCGAGCTGGAGGATGCCGCCCTGATCGACGGCGCCGGCCTATTCCAGCGCATCCGCCACATCTACGTGCCGCTGTCGCTGCCGAGCTTCTCAGCCTTCGCCATCATCTCCGTGACCAGCCACTGGAACGACTTCCTGTGGCCGCTGATGGTGATCAACTCGCCGGACAAGCGGCCGCTCACGGTCGGGCTCTCCGTCTTCACCAAGACGGCCGAGGGCACGCAGGCCTGGGGCACCATCGCCGCGGGAACGCTGATGGTGATCGCACCGCTGTTCGTGACCTTCCTGATCTTCCAGAAGCGCTTCATCAGCTCTTTCGTCACCTCAGGCATCAAATAGGAGATTTTCCGATGCTGTTCCCCCGCAGGCTCATGCTCGGCCTTGCCATTGCAGGCACATTGGCTGGCGCCCTCGCCTTTCCAGCCCTTGCCGGCGAAGGCCCGACCGAGATCGATTTGTTCTTCCCCGTCCCGGTCGACGGCAAGCTCGCCCGCGACATGGGGACCTTGATGAAGGAGTTCAATGAGACCCACCCCGAGGTCAAGGCGACCGCGGTCTACACCGGTTCCTACGACGACACGCTGATCAAGACGCGCGCGGCGATCAAGGCCGGCAAGCCGCCGTCAGCCGTGATCATGTCGGCCAACTTCCTGCTCGACATGCAGATCGAGAACGAGCTTACCAATCTCGACCCCCTGATCGCCGCCGACGGCACCACCAAGGAAAAGTTCTTGGGCCAGTTCTTCCCGGCGCTGCAGGGCAACGCGGTGATCAACCGCTCGGTCTACGGCGTGCCCTTCCACAACTCGACGCCGCTGCTCTACATCAATGCCGATCAGGCCAAGGAGGCCGGCCTCGATCCGAACAAGCCGCCGCAGACCTGGGCCGAGCTTACCGAATGGGCCAAGAAGCTCACCAAGCGCGAGGGTGACAAGGTCATGCGCTGGGGCATCGCCATTCCATGCGCCTATGATTATTGCGGCTGGATGATGGAAACGCTCACGATGTCCAACGGCGGGCGCTACTACAACGAGGAGTTTGGCGGCGAAGTCTATTACGACACGCCTTCGATGCTCGGTGCGCTCACCTGGTGGAACGACCTCATCTTTAAGCACAAGGTGCATGCGCCCGGCGCGACGCCCGGCCCGGCCGTCAGCACCTCCTTCATTTCCGGCAATGCCGCGATGATGATGCTCTCGACGGGGTCGCTGACCTATGTGCGCGACAACGCCAAGTTCAGCTACAAGGTCGCCTTCATTCCTCGCAACGTCCGCAATGCCGTGCCGATCGGCGGCGCATCGCTGATCATTCCGCCAGGGCTCGAAGCCGACAAGCAGAAGGCCGCCTGGACGCTGATCAAGTGGATGACCTCGCCCGAGAAGAGCGGTTGGTGGAGCCGCGCCACCGGCTATTTCGCGCCCAATATGGCTGCCTACAAGACGCCCGACATGGTCGACTTCCTGAACAAGAACCCGGACGCCAAGACCGCCGTCGAACAGCTCGACGTCGCAAAGCCGTGGTTTGCCACCTACAAGACCGTGCCGGTGCGCAAGAACCTCGAGGACGAGGTGATGCTGGTCCTCAACGGCAAGAAGCAGCCGAAGGACGCCCTCACCGCCGCTCAGAAAGCCGCCGACGAGACGCTCAAGCCGTACAACGCTGAGACGTCGCTGAAACTGCCGTAAGGCCGGCAACTCATCGCGCGAACAAGCTTCGGCGCGCCGTCATGCGGGGGCGCCGAATGCGTTTCGACGGGCCCCGCCCGTTAACGCCTTGTCCACCATCCGGCCCGCCCCGCGGCCGGTAACCACGAGAATTAACAGACCCTCAATTCGTCCCGGACAAGTTTAGCAATGTTTCTGAGGGGTTTTCACCGTGGACCTGTTGGTATTCGAGTTCCTGGGACTGGCTCTGGTCGGCATGTGCGTGCTTGTGGTGGCACTGCCATGCGTCCGGAAATCCTCGCAACGGGTCCGCTACGAATAGGATTTTTGTCGGAAAAGGCGATTCCGGCCCAAATGCAAGGCTCGAATTCGCATCGAGCCCCTTGACATCACTGCACTTTCGGCAGAACGGCTGATGGTCTCGTCATGGGCCGTTCATGGATTTGATTACCACCACCGCTGACCTTGCGGCTGCCTGCAGCCGGCTGGCCAAGCACCCCGTCATCACCGTCGATACCGAGTTCCTGCGCGAAACCACCTATTACCCGCTGTTGTGCGTGGTGCAGATGGCGAGCGCCGAGGAAGCTGTCGTCATCGACGCCCTGGCCGAGGGCATCGACCTCAAGCCGTTCTTCGAGCTGATGGGCAACGAGGCCGTGCTGAAGGTCTTCCACGCCGCTCGCCAGGACATCGAGATCATCTGGCACCAGGCCGGCATCATTCCCCACCCGGTGTTCGACACCCAGGTCGCGGCCATGGTGCTCGGCTATGGCGACAGCATTGCGTACGACCAACTGGTCGAGAAGGTTACCGGGCACCGCCCGGACAAGACCCATCGCTTCACCGACTGGTCACGCCGGCCGCTCTCCAAGGAGCAGATGCATTACGCGGTCTCCGACGTCACCCACTTGCGCGACGTGTTCGCGGCGCTCGATGCCGACCTGAAGAAGCGCCGCCGCAGCGAATGGGTCTCCATCGAGATGGAGGTTTTGACCTCGCCCAGAACCTACGACTTCCACCCCGAGCGCGCCTGGGAGCGGCTGAAGACCCGGGTGCGCAAGCCGAAGGACCTCGCGGTGCTGATGGAGGTGGCGGCCTGGCGCGAGCAGGAGGCGCAGAGCCGCGACGTGCCGCGCGGCCGCGTGCTGCGCGATGAAGCGGTCAGCGACATCGCAACGCATGCGCCGACTACGCTTGAGAAGCTCGCCCATCTGCGCTCGGTGCCGAAGGGGTTTGAGAAATCCAAATGGGGCGCGGACATCGTCGCGGCCGTCGAGCGCGGACTGGCGCGGGATTTCTCGACGCTGCCGAAGCTGGAGAAGCCGCGCAACAATTCCAATGGAGCGGCCATCGTCGAATTGTTGAAGGTGCTGCTGCGCATGACCGCCGAGCGCCATGCCGTCGCCAGCAAGGTGATCGCCACCGTCGACGATCTCGAAGAGATCGCAGCCAGTGACGAGGCCGACGTGCCGGCTTTGCGTGGCTGGCGCCGCGAGCTGTTCGGCGATGCCGCGCTGAAACTGAAGCGGGGCGAGCTGGCGCTCGCAATCGAAAAAGGCCGCGTGATCGGGGTGCAGCGGGCGTAGGCCCGCGAAGGCCTGTGGCTGGCGCTCTGCCAGCCGCGTCGTCAGTGCGAGCCAACGGGTCCGCGCGAAGCGCGGCCCGATGACAGGCTCCGCGAAGCAATCCAGAATCTTTCGTTGGAGGCAGGCTAGATTGCTTCGTCGCTTCGCTCCTCGCAATAATGAGGAGAGATTTTACGCCGGTGTCAGCTTCGCAACTTCCCCCTTCATGTCCTCCAGCACACCCGAGATCGCCGCGATCAGTTCGTCGATCTGCGCCCTGGTGGCGATCAGCGGCGGGCAGATGGCGATAGCATCGAGCATGTTGCGGGAGATAACGCCGCGCTCCTGCAGCATGCGGCTGGCGATGCCGCCGACGGCGCCCGGCGTAGCGGCTGCGGTCTTGCGCCCCTTGTCGAGCACGAGCTCGAGGGCAGCAATCATGCCGACGCCGCGGACCTCGCCGACCAGCGGACCACTGGCGAGCTCGCGCAGCTTGCCCTGCATGTAGCCGCCGAGTTCGGCAGCATGCGCGACCAGGCCGCGCTCCTCGATGATCTTCAAATTCTCAAGCGCAATCGCCGAGCCGACGGGATGACCGCCGGCGGTGAAGCCGTGGCCGAGCACGCCGATCTTGTTGCTCTCGTCGGCGATTGGCTCGAACATGCGGTCGTTCAGCAGGATCGCCGACAGCGGGAAATAGCTCGAAGTGATCTGCTTGGACACCACGATCGCATCCGGCTTGATGCCGTAGGTCTCGCAGCCGAACATCTTGCCGGTGCGGCCAAATCCGCAGATCACCTCGTCGGCGACCAGCAGGATGTCGTACTTCTTCAAGACCTTCTGGATCTTGTCCCAATAGGTCGCCGGCGGAACGATGACGCCGCCCGCACCCATCACCGGCTCGCCGAAGAAAGCCGCGATCGTATCCGGGCCCTCCTTCTGGATCAGCGCGTCCAGTTCCTCGGCCCGGCGCGTCGCGAACGCCTCCTCGCTCTCGCCGGGTGCGCCGTCCTTGTAGAAATGTGGCGAGCCCGTGTGCAGGATGTTCGGCAGCGGCAGGTCGAACGAGCGGTGATTGTTGGGCAGGCCCGTGAGGCTGGCCGAGGCGATAGTGACGCCGTGATAGGCGCGCAGGCGGCTGATCACCTTCTTCCGCTGCGGCTGGCCCAGCGCGTTGGAGCGGTAGGCAATCAGCTTCAGCACCGTGTCATTGGCTTCCGAGCCGGAATTGGTGAAGAACACCTTGCTCATCGGCACCGGCGCGAGCGCGACCAGCTTCTCGGCGAGATCGATCGAGGGCCCGTGCGATTTGGCCGAGAAGGTGTGATAGAACGGCAGCGCCTGCATCTGCTTGTGCGCGGCGTCGACCAGACGCTTCTCATTGAAGCCCAGCCCGACGCTCCACAGGCCGGCCATCGCCTCGAAATAGCGCTTGCCCGCGGCATCGAACACGTAGGGACCCTCGCCGCGCTCGATCACGAGAGGACCGGCCTGCTGATGGGTGCGCGCGTTGGTGTAGGGATGGAGCTGGTAGGCCACATCCCGGGCCTCTTGCGAATTCGGCAGCATGGACATTTGCAGGGATCCCTAAAGTCGTGACACCGCCGGCACAGCCAGCGTCATCACTTGATGATCAAGTTACTTGGCTATTTCGATGAGACAAAGCTTGCAACGCCAATTCGTCGGCAGCAAGCGCTCAGCAGCGTTGCACAAAGCCGCATATCGGGATTGGACGGCTTTTTAGGCCGCGTCGTCGTCATCCCCGTCTTCAGCGGCGGCGGCCTCCCTCACCTCGACGAGCGCCATCGAGAGCAGATAGACCGTCGTGGGCAAGCCGACGCGGCGCGCCGTTTCGACGGCACGCGACAAATCGCTTGCCAGCTCCTTGAGGTGTTCTCCCCGGGACAATGTCTCAACCCCACCCCGCCGATCGCGGCCGCCTACACCGCAACGGCGCCGCTGGTTCTGATCAGTTCGGCGCTGGAATGGATCGTAGCAAAATTCCCGATGACATTCACTACTGCACGCTTGTAGGCGGCGGCATCGCCCGTGCCCGGCTGCCGGCAGGCCACGGCGTCAGTGATCACCTCGTAACGATGGCTGCGGTGAAACCCGTCCACGGCGGTGGCCAGGATGGTCTCGTCCAGGGAAAAGCCGGCCAACACGCAGCGCACATTGTGGATATTGGACATATAGTCCACAAACCGCGACGAGCTGTAGGCCGAGGGCAGCGGATGCTCGAACGTCATTTCTCCCGGACGCGGCTTCGCCTCCGCGATCCAATCGGTCAGCCTGGATGCCGGATTGAACCAGGCCGCCTGCGCGATGCGCTTCAAATGCATCACCGGCCAGAGATTGCTGCGCCACAGCGTCAGCAGTTCCAGGCAGCGTGCGGTGGCGGCATCGCCGCCGAGGATGACGTGGCGGCGCCCAGGGGTCAGATATTCGACCTGCAGGTCCGCGCAGACCAGGATCGGAGGATCATCGTGGATGGAAACCGGCATTGTCTTGCGCGCAGTTGCACCTAGCTCAGTGATCGGCGGCCGCGAGGTGCCGCAGTGGCGAGGTCACCGCCCGCCCCGCCGAGGCGTCGAGCACGCCCGGCCGGTCCCAATCGCCTTCGGGCCGGATGATCACATAGGGATCGCTGTCCAGCGTGATGGCGTCCGGGCCGGGCTCGATCTCAAGCAGCATCTCGGTGTAGGAGAAATCGGAGAAAGTGATCTTGCGATTGTGGCCGAGCGGCTTGGCGCCGAAATGGGCCCAGAAATCCACCAGGCGGTCCTGCGCCTGGCCGTAAATCTTGCGGAAGCCCTTGCGCTTCACATAGTCGACACTCGCCTGCACCAGCTTGAACGAGACGCGCGAGCGCCGGTACTGGTGACGCACCGCAAGGCGCTCCACCTTGGCGAAGTCGCCGAAGAAGCGCACGCGCAGGCAGCCCGCGGGCTCGTTACCGACGAAGCCGATGAAATGCGCGGCGACCATGTCGTTGCCGTCGAACTCCTCCTCGAACGGACAATTCTGCTCGGCGAGATAGACCGCGGAACGGATCGCGGTGACCAGCATGAGATCGCTGGGATCGCGCGCAAGGCGAATGGTAACGGCGCGGGAGTCGGGCTTGGCGAAAGGAATTCTAGTACCGTGCATCTGCAAAACTCCTTGCTTGGATGATTGCACCCGGCATCGGCCGGCGATGCCAGGGGCGCTCGTAGCACCAGAGGTCGGGTTGGAAGCTCGGAACGGGCGCAAAGCCGGTCGCCCTCATGATATCGCGTCCGGCCACGGTTGACGGCTGCGCATAGCAATCGGCGCCGCGAAACCTTAGCTGTCGCAGATGAGCCGCGGCCTTGCCGAGACCGGCGATGCCGCGCCCCGTCGCCGCGATCGCCCAGATGTAGATGGCCGCAACGTCGTCCTTCGCTGAAGCGAGATGGCGCGTCTCCGGCGCAGTCAGGCAGATCTCGTCGAGCAGCAGCGCATCGTGCCCGCGATCATTGAGGAACAGGAAGGCCATGCCGCCGAGCAGAAGTCCCTTCCGGCTGAAAGTCAGGATGCTCTGAGGATCGAACGTGAGATATTTCGAAAGCTCCGCCGCCTCGATCCGCACACCCGGCACCAGCCGATGCGCCATCTCCGAAAGCGCCGCGATTTCGGAAGATTGCGCACAACGGACATCGACGTCCGGGCTCAGCGGCAGCGCATCGAAATCATGCCGTGCGTCAAACGAGCCCCTTTCCATACCGATATCGCCTCTCTATCGTTTGCCGCTTTCGTACCCCGCTATGAGGACGAGCTTAGCGGTTGGGGACCAACAGTATGCAGCAGTTATTGCACCGGGGTGCTGCGATGATGCAGCACCGTGAAGAAGCCCTGGGTGCGTCCTGGGACGATTTGAAGCTGTTTTTAGCGTGCGCAAAATATAAAAGTTTTCGCAATGCAGCCGAAGAGCTCGGGCTCACCTCCACCACCTTGATGCGCAGGATCGACCGGCTCGAAGAGAGCATCGGCTGCAAGCTGTTCCTGCGCGACCAGAGCGGGCTCACGCTCAGCGATGAAGGCACCGCGATGATCGCCGACGTCGCGCATATGGAGCGTCACGCCTTCAACGTCTTCCGTCGCGCCTCGCGTTCGTCGAACGACACTGCCGGCACCGTGCGCGTCGCGGTGACGGAGGGGCCCGGCAATTTCTGGATTTTGCCGCGGCTGATCGATTTCCAGAAGACTTATCGCAAGATCACCGTCGATCTGCGCTGTGCGATGGAGCAGGCCGACGTCGCTCGCTTGGAATCCGACATCGCGATCCAGCTCGAGCCACCCACCAATCCGGATCTGATCGTGGCCAAGCTGGGCCGGCTGCACATCTATCCGTTCGTCTCCAAGGAGTACGAGAGCCTTTACGGCGTCCCGGCAACGCTCGCCGAACTCAACAACCACCGCATCATCAAGCAGAGCGCGCCGCAAGTCGACGACGGCGCTTATGCCCGCGTGCTCGGGCTGACGTCGCTGGAGGGCATCGTCGGCATCAAGATCAACTCCTCGGTCGGCGCGCTCTATGCCGTCGAACGCGGCGCCGGCATCGGCTTCCTGCCGACGGTTTCGATCGCGCTTGGTGCGCCGCTCGTTGCCGTCGATCTCGGCGTCAGCCACCACGCCGATCTCTGGCTCACCTATCACAAGGAGTTCCGCACCTCCGAGCGGCACAAGATTGTGGTCGACTGGCTGAAGAAGATCTTCGATCCCAGGACCTATCCCTGCTTCCGCGACGAGTTCATCCATCCGAACGCGCTGGTGCCGATGATGACGGCCGCGCGCGACGGATTTGGGCTGACCGGCTACGTTGCGGCAACACCCGCATAGACTTCAGCTCACCATTTGTATTCGAAGCCGACCGTGCCCTGGTGCGACGTGAGCTCGTTGCGGAGCTTGCCGTCGTAATTGACGTAGAGCCGCGCGACGCTGGTCAGGCTGAGCGAGGCCGAGGCGCCGGCATCCATGCCGTAGCGACTCTCGCCGATGCCGGGGACGACGATGCTCTGGGTGCCCAGGCTGACCTGGATCGATCCGAGGTCCTGGTGGAAATTGTCGACGAACTTGCCGTAGGCGGACAGGTCTAGGATCTTCTGGTCGATGACGAAATAGCGGCCGATCTCGGCCCCGATCATGATGCGCGCACGCGACAGCGCTGTTGCGCCGACGTTGAGCGGATCAAGGCCGCCGACCTCCTGGAACGCCGCGCTGGTACCGCGCACGTATTCGACCGCGCCCTTCGGCACGATGCGCATCTGGTCCTTGGTCCAGTAATAGCTGATCTCGGTCAGCGCGCCGTCGACCGCGGCGCTGTAGCCGCCCGCGCAAGCCCAAGGCCGGTATTACGGCTGGAACGGACCTTGCCAAAGCCGTGCACCACCGCAAAGGCCCAGGTCCATGGCCCCTTGTCGACGGAGCCATTGAAGCCGATTTGGGTGAGGTCGAGTGTCGCGGACTGGAGCGCCAAGGGCACGTCGATGTCGGTGTGACTCTGGTCGACCGAAAAGCCGATACTGACACCCGGCGCGAGCCGTGCGCCGATGCCGGCGACGCCGCCAAAAGTCTTGCGCTTGTCGCCGACGAAGTCGCCTTGCGCATCGGTGCGGACCGAGATGCCATAGCCCTCGAACCAGGTGCGGTAGCGCGGATCTTCGGTGCTCGCCGATGCGCCGCCACCGCCGGGATTGGTCCGCAACGCCCGGTTAAAGCCGCTCGATGCCTGGTTGCCGAGGCGCTCCAGGAAACCTGAGCCGAGATTGAGCGTGCTGTTGCCGGCCGACTGGTCATAATTGGCCGAGGTCGGCATCGGGACCGGGGTCGGCGACGGCGTGGGTGTCGGGGTCGGGGTCGGCGTCGGCGTGGGACTTTGCGCGAGGACGGCCGTAGCCGCCGACATCGTCACGATGAGCGCAAACGCCATAAGGGTGAAGGTCGTGGCGATCGCTGCCGCGACCCGGCGGACGCGGTTCAGCCCGATCGTCTGCCGTGTCCCTGGTGGCTGCGCAGTGCAGCGCATGACGACAAAACCCGAAGCAAATGGCGGCGCGCAAAAATGCAACATGAGCGCCCATGAGCTGATTTGCGCCGAACTGTTACGGAGGGTCAACCACGGGACGCCTCCAGATAAGGGGGATTGCTCCTGATTGTGGTTCCCCGGCCACAGGTCGAAATTGGGCCCGGGCACATCCGGGGCGATTTTGAAATTCGTGCTCTGCTTGCTAACGCACGGTTTTCATGTTGCAATATTGGCCACAACGGAATTGGCCGCTGGCTGTGCGTTTCGCGACATTGAGACTCAAGACTCGACAGACTTTCGGAAGGCCGTTTGTGGCGTGGCACGCGAAAAACCGGCCGCGTCTTTTTGCTATCTAGTGGAGGAGACTAGCGATGCCACAAAAGGGCACCGTCAAATGGTTCAACCCGACCAAGGGCTATGGGTTCATCAAGCCGAACGGCGGCGACAAGGACGTGTTCGTCCACATCTCCGCCGTCGAGCGCGCCGGACTCTCGACCCTCAACGAGAACCAGGTGGTTGAATACGACCTCGTGGAGAACCGCGGCAAATCATCCGCGGAGAACCTCAAGGTCTCCTGATGCCTCTCACGACACGCGAGAGATCATGACGTTGCCCCCGGCTCTGCCGGGGGATTTTGTTTGGCAGCCATATGGCTCAGCAGTCCGACTATTATTCGGCCGCGAATGATACAAAATGGCGCGAGTTGCGGGAGGCGATGCTCGCCCTTGCCCCCTCCGATCAACCTCGATTTCGCTGCAAGAACCTGGAAACGGGAAATCTGAGCCAGTGGGATGGCGAATGGTTCTATCACTGGATGAGCGTTGGATGGGATTGGATGGAATGGGCTGAACTATCCACCGAGACCGCGCACCAACGTGAACTTGTCCGCGCAATCCTGCGCCGCATGCGGTTTGCCGGAGAGCAGACGACGGCCGGTCAGGATCTACGGATATGTTCGTAACGGCGAGGCAGCAGGCTACATCGAGTGAGCCCGAGGTGCCCGGCTCAGCCCACCACGGGCGCAATCAGAAAATTCTCCGACGCCGCGCTGCCCACCGTCCTGCACACATCACCCTCGATCCGGACCTTGCCGGTCGCGAGCAGCCGCAGCGCCTCGGGATAAATGCGGTGCTCGACTTCGAGGATACGCTCGGACAGCGTATCCACCGTGTCGTGATCGCTGACGGGGACGGCGCCCTGCATCACGATCGGGCCTGCGTCGGTCTCTGGAATGACAAAGTGCACCGTCGCACCGGATAGCTTGACGCCGGCACGCAGGGCCTGGCCGTGCGGATCGAGACCGGGGAAGGACGGCAGCAGCGACGGATGGATGTTGAGCATCCGCCCGTACCAGGCCTTGGTGAAATCCGCCGTGAACAGGCGCATGAAGCCGCCCAGGCAAATCAGCTCGATGCCGTGCCGGTCGAGCGCGGCTTGCAATACTTTCTCGAAGCCGGCGCGATCCTTGCCGAACGGCTTGCTCTCGATCACCTCGGTCGTCACGCCGCTCGCCCTGGCCCGTTCCAGCCCCGGCGCACCGGTCTTGTTCGAGATCACCAGCGAAATCTCCGCCGGAAAATCCGCCGAGCTTGCTGCCTTGATCAGCGCGGCCATGTTGGAGCCCCGGCCGGAGATCAGGATGGCGACGCGGCGCTTCATCACAGCGCCAGGTCGAGATGGCCGTTATAGACGACGCGGTGCTCGCCCTCGGCGGGAATCACGGTGCCGAGCTGCGCCACGGTCTCGCCGCCATCGGTGAAGACCTCAACCACCTGCTCGACCTTGTCAGGCTCGACGATCGCAATCATGCCGATACCGCAATTGAAGGTGCGCAGCATTTCGAGTTCGGCGATGCCAGCCTGCGCGGCCAGCCATTTGAACACCGGCAGCACCGGCAGGCGTGCGAGGTCAATGCCGACGCCGAGGTTCTTCGGCAGCACGCGCGGAATGTTGTCGGTGAAACCGCCGCCGGTGATGTGGGCCAGCCCCTTCACCGCGCCGGTCTCGCGGATCGCACGCAAGCAGGATTTGACGTAGAGCCGCGTTGGCGTCAGCAGCGCGCCGCCGAGCGTCATGACCGGCGCGAACGGCGCCTGCGCCTGAAAGCCGAGACCGGATTGTTCCACGATCTTGCGCACCAGCGAGAAGCCGTTGGAATGCACACCCGACGACGCGAGCCCGATCACGGCGTCGCCCGCCGCGATGTCCGGGCGCGGCAGCAGCGTACCGCGTTCGGCGGCGCCGACTGCAAATCCGCCGAGGTCGTAATCGCCGTCTTTGTAGAGGCCGGGCATCTCGGCCGTTTCGCCGCCGATCAAGGCGCAGCCGGATTCCCGGCAGCCCTCCGCAACACCCGCGACGATCGCGGCGGTGGCCTCCGGATCGAGCTTGCCGCAGGCGAAATAGTCCAGGAAGAACAGCGGCTCGGCGCCCTGGACCACGAGGTCGTTGACGCTCATCGCGACAAGATCGATCCCGATGCCGCCATGCAGGCCGGTCTCGATCGCGATCTTGACCTTGGTGCCGACGCCATCGGTGGCGGCGACCAGGACGGGGTCCTTGAAACCGGCCGCCTTGAGGTCGAACAGGCCGCCGAAACCGCCGATCTCGGCGTCGGCGCCGGGCCGCGCGGTGGCGCGCACCATCGGCTTGATCAGGTCGACGAGGCGGTTGCCCGCGTCGATATCGACGCCTGAATCGGCGTAAGTGAGGCCGTTTTTGCGGTCGGTCATGCCCGATTTCCAGTGGGTTTGCGGCTGGTTACGTCGAATTCCGGGGACACGCAATGGCAAGCGTGGCGCCCCGCCTTATAGTATGTAGATATCAACCGGTTCAGCCTCCCTAGGGGCCGGATCCGAAGTCAGGCCGGGTGCCGGGAAGCGCCGCGTGAGTATTCCGAATATCATTACCCTGGGCCGCATCATGCTGGTCCCGATCATCGTCTGGGCCATCGTGTCGAGCCAAATGGAGGTGGCGTTCGCGGTCTTCCTGATCGCCGGTATCAGCGACGCCGTGGACGGCTTCCTGGCTAAGCGGTTCAACATGGCGAGTGAGCTCGGCGCCCTGCTCGATCCGCTCGCGGACAAGGCGCTGCTGGTCTCGATCTACATGGCGCTCGGCATCTGGGGGGCGATTCCGCGCTGGATCGTCATCCTGGTGGTCTCGCGCGACATCATGATCGTCGCCGCCGTGATCGTATCCTGGCTGTTCGACCGGCCGGTCGAGATGAAGCCATCAAAGGTGTCCAAGCTCAATACTGTGGCACAAGTGGCATTCGCGGCGCTGGTGCTGGCGGCGCTTGCCTTCGGCTTCAAGCCGGCACCCTATGATACGATCCTGATGGGCCTCGTCACGGTGTTCACGCTCTCCTCGGTGTCGCTCTATCTCGTCGAGTGGCTGCGGCACATGAGCACGATCGAGGCCAAATGAGTGGATGTGGCCCCGCAAAAGGCCAACTCCCGCTCGAAAGTCGAATCCAAACGAGGCCGGGACGCCGGCATGGAGCAAGGCAAGCGTGGCAGGCCGCGTTCATCCCCGACAATTGGCGTTTTCGCTTCCGCATGCGGAAAGCCTCAGCCGGGACAATTTCCTCGAGGGCCCCGCCAACGCGGCCGGTCTCGGCCTGATCGACGCCTGGCCGGAATGGCCGAACCGGATCATGTGGCTGACCGGCCCCGAAGGCAGTGGCAAGAGCCATCTCGCCGCGATCTGGGCCGAGGTATCAGGCGCCCGCTCGACCACGGCCAATGCGCTGGCCGCCGCCGCGGTCCCGGGCGCGCTCGCGACCGGAGCGCTGGTCGTCGAAGATCTCAAGGCGAAAGAGTTTGACGAGCGCGCCCTCTTCCACCTGATGAACCTCGCCCGCGAGGATGGCGCCTACGTCCTCTTCACCGGGCGCGAGCTACCCGCATCGCTCGAGATCGAGCTTCGCGACCTGCGCTCGCGTCTGCGCGCCGTGCCGGTGGTCGCGTTGCTGTCGCCGGACGACCAGCTTTTCCGCGGCCTCATCGTCAAATTCTGCGCTGACCGCCAGCTCACGGTGGATGAGAACATCGTCAGCTACCTCGCTACCCGGCTGGAGCGATCCTCGGCCGCCGCCCGGCAGGCGGTAGAATTGCTCGACAGCGAGGCCCTGCGGCTTGGCCGCCCCGTCACCCGGGCGCTGGCGGCCGAGCTGCTTCGGGACGTCTGACCAGTTCGCTGGCACCAGCCGCTTGACGCGGCGGAGCGGCGGAACATCAATGTCATCGAAACGTCATCGCTCTAACACATGCTCCCACCGATTTTGCGCGTAAGTCGCAATTGGGGTGAACTGGATGGATCGACTTCTCATGGACTCTGCGCAAGCTGTTGAAATCAAAGAAAAAGCCCCGGAAACGGAGAGCCTGCCGGCGATCGCTTCGAGCCCCGAACGGTTCATCAACCGCGAGCTGTCCTGGCTGCATTTCAACCGCCGTGTCCTGGAAGAATCGGTCAATCCCAGCCATCCCATGCTGGAGCGGGTGCGATTCCTGTCGATCTCGGCAAACAATCTCGACGAGTTCTTCATGGTCCGCGTCGCCGGCATCAAGGCCCAGGTGCGCGAGGGCATTGCCGAGCGCAGCCCGGACGGCCTGACCCCGTCGGAGCAGCTTGCCTTGATCAATCGTACCGTCTCCCAACTTGCCTCCGACCAGCAGGCGATCTGGCGCGACCTGCGCGGCACGCTCGCCGAGGTCGGCATCGTCCTGGTCGACGGCAAGGACGTCACCAAGCCGGAACGGACCTGGATCGAGGACTACTTCCTCAATAACGTGTTCCCGCTGCTGACTCCCCTCGCAATCGATCCGGCCCACCCCTTCCCGTTCATTCCTAGCCTCGGCTTCACCATCGCGCTCCAGCTCACGCGCGCTGCCGACGGCAAGCAGATGAACGCCCTGATCCGCATGCCCGGCAAGATCGACCGCTTCATCCGCCTGCCGGCCGAAGGCAAGGCCGTCCGGCTGATTTCGCTGGAGCAGGCAACCGCCCTGTTCATCAACCGTCTCTTCCCCGGCTATAATCTGCATGGCCAGGGCGCTTTCCGCATCATCCGCGACTCCGAGCTCGAAATCGAGGAAGAGGCCGAAGACCTCGTTCGCCTGTTCGAGACCGCGCTGAAGCGGCGCCGCCGCGGGTCGGTGATCCGGCTCGAGATCGACGCCAAGATGCCGGAGCAGCTGCGCAGCTTCGTGCAGCATGCGCTGTCGACGGCTGACGACGAGGTGTTTCTCGTCGACGGCGTGCTCGCCATGAACGAGCTTTCGCAGCTCACTCGTCTCGACCGTCCCGACCTCGAATTCACCCCTTACGTGCCTCGCCATCCCGAGCGCGTGCGCGAGCATGCCGGCGACGTCTTCGCTGCGATCCGGCAGAAGGATCTCATCGTCCATCACCCCTACGAATCCTTCGACGTGGTGGTGCAGTTTCTGCAGCAGGCCGCGCGCGACCCAGATGTAGTCGCGATCAAGCAGACGCTCTACCGCACCTCCAACAACTCGCCGATCGTGCGTGCGCTCGCCGAAGCCGCCGAGGCCGGCAAGTCGGTCACGGCGCTGATCGAGCTGAAGGCGCGCTTCGACGAAGAGGCCAACATCCGCTGGGCGCGCGACCTCGAGCGCGCCGGCGTGCAGGTCGTCTACGGCTTTCTCGAACTGAAGACGCACGCAAAGCTCTCGATGGTGGTGCGCCGCGAGGGCGGCAGCCTCACGACTTACGTGCATACCGGCACCGGCAATTATCACTCGGTGACCGCGCGCATCTACACCGACCTCTCCTACTTCACGTCGGACCCGACCATCGGCCGCGACGCGGCTCGCGTGTTCAATTTCATCACCGGCTATGCCGCGCCGAGCGATCTGGAGAAGATGGCGGTGTCGCCATTGACCTTGCGCAAGCGCATCATCGAGCACATCCAGGGCGAGACCGCGCATGCACGGCACGGCCGGCACGGCGCGGTCTGGATGAAGATGAACGCGCTGGTCGACCCCGACATCATCGACGCGCTCTATGAGGCCTCGCAGGCCGGCGTCCAGGTCGAGCTCGTGGTGCGCGGCATCTGCTGTCTCAGGCCCGGGATCCCCGGTCTGTCGGAGAACATCCGTGTCAAGTCGATCATCGGACGTTTCCTGGAACACGGCCGAATCTACTGCTTCGGCATGGGCCAAGGCCTGCCGAGCGCAAAAGCGGCTGTGTATATCTCCTCGGCCGATATGATGCCGCGCAACCTCGACCGCCGCGTCGAGGTGCTGTGTCCGCTGCAAAATCCCACGGTGCATCAGCAGGTTCTCGAACAGATCATGGTCGCGAACCTGAAGGACAATGAGCAGAGCTGGCAATTGTTGCCGGACGGGTCCTCAACGCGTATGAAAGCCGCGAAGGGCGAGGAGCCTTTCAACGTCCACAACTACTTCATGACGAATCCGAGTCTGTCTGGCCGTGGAAAGTCGCTCAAGGAATCCTCGCCGCGCCGTCTCACGCGGCGTAATGAACGTCATCAATCCTGATCCCGGATTCTCAACGTGAAGCAGCCGCGCAAGCGCGGCTCGAGCGTCGCGGTCATCGACATCGGTTCGAACTCGGTCCGCCTCGTCGTCTACGAGGCGCTGGCGCGCAGCCTCATTCCGATCTTCAACGAGAAGACGCTGTGCGGCCTCGGGCGCGAAGTGCAGAGCACGGGCCTGCTCGCGCCCGACGCCGTCGACAAGGCGCTGACCTCGCTGAAGCGGTTCCGCGCCCTGTGCCGCGTGATGCAGGTCGGACGCGTGTTCGCAATTGCGACTGCCGCCTGCCGCGACGCCTCCAATGGTCCCGACTTCATCGCGAAGGCCGAGCGCATCTGCGCCGTGAAGATCGAGATCCTGTCGGGCCCGCGCGAAGCGCGGCTGTCGGCCCTCGGCGTGATCTCCGGCATCCATCATCCCGACGGCATCGTCGGCGATCTCGGCGGCGGCTCGCTCGAGCTGATCGACGTGCGCAGGAACAGCGTGCGCAGCGGCGTGACGCTGCCGCTCGGTGGCCTCGCGCTCCAGGACCTCGCACACAAATCGCTCAAGCGCGCCGACCGTATCGTGCGCGAGGCGCTCGACGAGGTGCCGCAGCTCGCCGCGGGCCGCGGCCGCACTTTTTACGCGGTCGGCGGCACCTGGCGTGCGCTCGCGCGTATCCACATCATCCAGAGCGGCTATCCGCTCCAGGTGATGCACGGCTATTCGATTTCGGCGGCCGAGGCGCTCGACTTCTCGCGGCGTTTGCGCCGGCTTGCGGCCGCCGACATGCTGGCCGATATCGAGATCGTCGCTGATGCACGCCGCCCGCTCCTCACCTATGCCGCCCTGGTGCTCGAGCACATCATCCGCGTGGCGAAGCCGAAAACCATCGTGTTCTCGACCTTCGGTGTGCGCGAGGGTTTGTTGCACGAGAAGCTCTCGGACTCCGAACGCAACAAGGACGGGCTGATCTGCGCAGCAGAGGAGCTCAACCAGCTGCTGTCGCGCTCGGCGAAGCATGCCCGCGAGCTGATCGCCTGGACCGACCGCCTTGCGCGCGTCGTGAAGCTGCGCGAGACCGAAGAGGACCGCCGCCTGCGCCACACCGCGTGCCTGCTCTCCGACATCGGCTGGCGCGTGCACCCCGATCATCGCGGCGAGCAGACGCTAAGCCTCGTCGTCAATGGCAATTTCGGCGCGATCACCCATACCGAGCGCGCCTTCGTCGGCTTGTCGGTGTTCTATCGCTATGCGGGCCTGAGCGAGGAAAACCAGCCGCCGGCTAACATGCAGGGCCTGCTGACGCCGGCGCAGCTCGAGCGCGCCCGCCTCCTGGGAGCAGCGTTCCGCGTCGCGCACTTGATTTCGGCGGCGCGGCCGGGCGTGCTACCCGCCACGCATTTCCGCAGCCAGAGCCGCAAGCTGATGCTGGTGTTCGAACACCGCCTCGGCGATCTCGTCGCCGACCGCGTCGGCAGCCGCTTCCGCCAGCTCGCCCGCCTGATTGGCCGCGCCGGCTCGATCGTCCGCCGTTAAAAACTATTCGACCGAGGCCTTGGCGTGGCGCTCCGAGGATTCGAGCGCGGCCGCGCCCAGGCTACGCCGACGCCAGATGGTGCCGACGACCAGCACGACGACGACGCCGAGAAGCGCGCAAAGATATTCGCCGCCTCCGCCGCCATGGGTGAATTGCGGCGGGATGCGAAGTGCGCCGAGCATGCTGTCCAGCGAGGCGCCGAGCGGGCCGTCGAACAGCGTGTGCAGCTTCGGCGCGACGCCGGGATCGGTCGCGATCACTTCTCCCGAGATCCAGCCGAGCAGCGCAGCACCAGCCCAGACCAGAACCGGCAGCTTTGCGAGCAGCGCCATGATCAGCGCGGCACCTGCGACGATCAGCGGCACGCTGATGGCGAGGCCGAGGATCAGCAGCGGCACGCTGCCGTTGGCTGCGGCAGCGACCGCAATGACGTTGTCCAGGCTCATGACGATGTCGGCGACCACGACGATCTGAATGGCCTGCAACAGATGCGAGGCCGACTCGACGTCATCCTCGTCCTCGTTTTCCGGCACCAAGAGCTTTGCCGCGATTACGATCAGCGCAAGGCCGCCGACGAGCTTGAGATACGGCAGCTCCATCAGCGTCGCGACGATGCCGGTGAAGATGATCCGCAGTATCACCGCCGCGCCGGCACCGAAGATCATCCCCCACAGCCGATGCCGCGGGCTGAGGCCGCGGCAAGCGAGCGCGATCACCAGCGCGTTGTCGCCGGAGAGCAGGATATTGATCCAGATGATCTTGCCAACCGCGATCCAGAAGGTCGGCGCAGCCATTTCGTTGCGGAACTGGGTGAAGAATGCCCCGATCGTAGCGGGATCGAAGATCTGCCAGAGCCAGTCCACAATGAGTCCTTTCGCCCGTCGTACCTAACCTATCGGCTGATAGATCAGCCGACGATCTCGTTGCCAGAGAAGAACTGCGCGATCTCGATCGCGGCCGTCTCCGGCGCATCCGAGCCGTGCACCGAATTCTCGCCAATCGACTTGGCGTAGAGCTTGCGGACGGTGCCCTCGGCAGCCTTGGCCGGATCGGTCGCGCCCATCACCTCGCGGTATTTGGCGATCGCGCCCTCGCCTTCCAGCACCTGCACCACGACCGGCCCCGAAGTCATGAAGTCAACGAGTTCGCCGAAGAACGGCCGCGCCTTGTGCACGGCATAGAAGGTTTCGGCCTGCTCCTTGGTCATGCGGATACGCTTCTGTGCGACGATGCGCAGGCCCGCCTTCTCGATCACGGCGTTGACTGCGCCGGTCAGGTTACGCTCGGTCGCGTCGGGCTTGATGATCGAGAAAGTGCGTTCGATGGCCATAAATCTTGTCCTCGGGGAGAATGCGGGGGTTCGCAGTTGCGGGGCTTATATCGGCGCCATTGCCGGACGGCAAGCGACCGCCGAAACAGCCGCATAGGCGCTTCGCCGCAGGCCTCGCAGCCCGCGATTCAACATGGATTACACCGATTTCACTCAGATGAACCGAATCTGAAACCCGCATCAGGGTTCGGTTCAGCTTCGCGGGCGTAAGGTCGGGGCTATCGAAACCGAAGCCTGACCATGAGGCAGAGCGTTTCGGCGGCCTTTCCATCGGCGCGATAGCCCCGCGCCGGCAATTGTTGAGGAGATCACCATGTTGAGGAAACTTTCGCTTGCCGCCGTTGCCGCGGTCGCGCTTGGTGCCGCGCTGGCGCCGACCTCCGCTTCCGCCCACTGGCATGGCGGCTGGCATGGCGGCTGGCACGGCGGAGGCTGGCACGGCGGCGGCTGGCACCGCGGCTGGGGCGGACCGCGTTTCTATGTCGGCGGTCCCGTCTCCTACGGTTATGGCGGCTGCTACGTGCGCCGGCTGGTCCCGACCCCCTGGGGACCCCGCTGGCGGCTGATCAACCGCTGCTACTGAGCCCGACCGCACCTTCCGCAAGCACCTTCCTGAACAAAGGGGTTACCTATGCCCCCAAGGTAACCCTTCAGGAGAGGCCCCGGCGTCCGCGCCGGGGCCTTTTATTTGGGCGGACATGGCTGGCATAATACAATTTTTACGAGAATCCCGGGGATTCCCCGCAAGCAGCGAAACCATTTTGGGCGCAATGACTTGGTACCGTGTCCTTACCTCTGAGAACACGGAACCGCGCGATGGCTGGCCTTTTTGCCAATGACAGCGAACAGATCGACCGGCGCACCAGCCGCTCGATTCGCGATGCCGTGGGCGAACGGCTTCAGCAGAGTCTGCGCCCCGATCCCCGCCTCCCGACGCACCTCGAGAAGTTGCTCAACGAATTGAGGCAGCGCGAGCGCGAATCGCACTGATGGGAGCATGATCGGGAAAGGTGTGAAGCGGTTTTCCGAAGGGTCACGCTGAACGACAAGCTTGGAAAAACGGGTTGCGTTCGACGCGCCCTGCGGTGACAAGGCCGGATGCTGTCCATCACCGATCTCTCCGTCCGCCTCGCCGGACGCCTTCTGATTGACCAGAGTTCCGTGCAGATCACGCCCGGGTCCCGCGTCGGCCTGGTCGGGCGCAACGGCACCGGCAAGTCGACCCTGTTCAAGGTGATCCGCGGCGAAGTCGCGGCCGAGCACGGCTCGGTGACGCTGCCGCCGCGCTGGCGCGTCGGCAGCCTGGCGCAGGAGGCGCCGAACGGCCCCGAGAGCCTGATCTCTGTCGTGCTCAGGGCCGATCTCGAACGCGACGCGCTGCTCGCCGAGGCCGAGCGCGCGACCGATCCGCACCGGATCGCCGAGATCCAGACCCGCCTCGTCGACATCGACGCGCATTCGGCGCCGAGCCGTGCGGCCGCGATCCTCTCCGGCCTCGGCTTCTCCGCCGCCGATCAGCTCCGCCCCTGCGCCGAGTTCTCCGGCGGCTGGCGCATGCGCGTCGCGCTCGCCGCGACGCTGTTCGCGGCGCCCGACCTGTTGCTGCTCGACGAGCCCACCAACTATCTCGATCTCGAAGGCACGCTGTGGCTGGAGGATCACCTCGCGCATTATCCGCGCACGGTGATCGTGATCAGCCACGACCGCGACCTCCTGGACAGCTCGGTCGACCAGATCCTGCATCTGGAGCGCGGCAAGCTCACGCTCTACAAGGGCACCTATTCCTCCTTCGAGGAGCAGCGCGCCGCGCGCGAATTGCTCGATGCCAAGCAGGTCAAGCGCCAGGAAGCCGAACGCGCACGGTTGCAAGCCTTCGTCGACCGCTTCAAGGCCAAGGCCTCCAAGGCGCGGCAGGCGCAGTCCCGCGTCAAGATGCTGGAGCGGCTGAAGCCGATCACGGCGCTGGTCACCGAGGACGTGCGCGAGATCAGCTTTCCGGCGCCGGAGAAGATCCTGTCCCCGCCGATCATCGCCGTCGACAACGTCTCGGTCGGCTACGATCCGGAAACGCCTGTGCTGAGCCGCGTCACCTTACGCATCGACAATGACGACCGCATCGCGCTGCTCGGAGCCAACGGCAATGGCAAGTCGACGCTGGTCAAGCTGCTCGCCGGACGGCTCGCTCCGTTCTCTGGCAGAGTGACCCGCGCGGACAAGCTGTCGATCGCCTATTTCGCCCAGCACCAGCTCGATGAGCTGAACGAGGACGCCTCCGCCTACGACCATGTGCGCAAGCTGATGGGCGATGCGCCGGAAGCGAAGGTGCGCGCCCGCGCCGGTGCGATCGGCTTTTCCGGCAAGGCCGCCGACACCATAGTCGGAAAACTGTCGGGCGGCGAGAAGGCACGGCTGCTGCTGGGGCTAGCGACCTTCTTCGGCCCCAACATGATCATTTTGGACGAGCCGACCAATCATCTCGACATCGACAGCCGCGCCGCGCTCGCGGAGGCGATCAACGAGTTTCCCGGCGCAGTGATCATGGTTTCGCACGACCGCTACCTGATCGAGGCCTGCGCCGAGCGGCTCTGGATCGTCGCCAACCGCACCGTGACCAATTACGACGGCGACCTCGACGAGTACCGCCGCCTGGTGCTGTCCGCGCGCAACGCCGAAGCGCCGCGCGAGCGCAGCGTCGCGAGCGAGAAGCCGCAGCGCGTGAGGTCGGACAATCGCGGCTCGCTGAAGAAGCGCATCGCGGAAGCCGAAGCCGAGATCGCCCGCGTGAGCGAGATCATCAGCAAGATCGACACGGCGCTGGCGCTGCCCGACATCTTCACCCGCGACCCCAAGCAGGCTGCGCAACTGTCGAAGGCCCGCGCGAACGCGGCCGACGCATTGGCGCGCGCGGAGGAGCAATGGCTCGAGGCGAGCACGCAATACGATGAGGCGGCGGGATAACGTCCCGCCTCATCAAAATCGTGAAAACAACCCCATGCACAGTACCGGTATGTTAATACCCGGAAATGAGCCATTGCACTGAATGTTCTTTTACGGCGCGGTCGGCGCCGCCCGGCGGCGATGTCGGCACCATTATACTGGGATGACTCAGTCGGCGTATTGGCCGGCTGCCTTGATGATCGGCGCCCAGCGGTCGATCTCGCTCGTCAGCATCGCACCCAACGCCTCGGGCGTCGCCTTGTCCTGCGGGACAGGCTCGGTGTTGATGTCGTTGAACCGGGCTATCAGCGTCGGATCCTTGAGCGCCGTCTGGAGCGCAGCCGTCAGCTTTTGAACGATCGCCGGCGGCGTGCCCTCGGGGGCATAGATGCCGTGCCAGACGCCGAGCTCGAAACCTTTGAGGCCGGCCTCGTCGGCCGTCGGCAGATCGGGCAGGCTCCTCAGCCGCTCCTTGGTGGTGATCGCATAGGCCTTGACCTGCTTGGCCGTGATCGGTCCGGTGGTGTTCGTCGCCTGGTCGCAGGTGAGATCGATCTGCCTGCCGAGCAGGTCGTTCATGATGGGGCCGTTGCCCTTGTAGGGCACCGTGGTGAGCTGCTTCTGGATCGCCGTCATGAACAGCATGCCGCAGAGATGCGACGCCGCGCCGAGCCCGGCATTGGCGTAGGTCAATTTGTCGCCCTGCTGCTGGGCATAGGCGACCAGGTCCTTGAGCGTGTCGGCCGGGAAATCCGGACGCGCAATGATGGTCATCGGCGCGTTGGTCACAAGTCCGATCGGCGCAAAAGCCGTCTTCGTGTCGTAGCTCAAATTGCGGTAGAGCGTCGCGGCGGTCGAGATGCCGACGTGATGGATCAAGAGCGTATACCCGTCCGGCTGCGCGCGCGCGGCGCGGGTCGTGCCGATGGTGCCGCCGGCGCCGGTCGCGTTCTCGACGATGACCTGCTGTCCCAGGGATTTCGCCATGCCTGCCGCGGTCAGGCGCGCGATGGTGTCGGTCGGTCCGCCGGCGGCGAAGGGCACCAGGATGGTGATGGGCCTCGCCGGATAGTCCTGGGCGACCGCCGCGCCGAGCGGCAGAAGCAGAGCCGATATGAAGGCGATGAACCGCATAGTCTCCTCCAAATTCTTGTAGCTCCATATGAGCGTATTCGTGGCGGCAAGACCATCAGGAAAGCAGGTTCAACAGCCATGTCGCGATCACGATGATGACGCACCGCGGACGCGCGTGCCCCGCTCGCCGAGCGTTACATCTGCTCCTCGGTCTCGCTCTCGAGCTTCTTGCGTAGTGCCGCGACGATGCGATGGACGGTTTGCAGGTCCTTCACCGCAAGCCCTTCCGAAAGGCTGTTGACCCACGGCGCCTGCAAAGCCATCGCGGCATCGAAAGCGCGCCGTCCCTTGTCAGTGAGGACAACAAGCTGCGCTCGGCGGTGATGCGGGTTGGCCTCGAAGGCGACAAGGCCGTCCGCGTGCAGGTCGTTGACGATCCGCTGCACATTTTGGCGGTTGGCGCCCAGATCGCGGGCGAGCCAAGCCACCGGTTGGGGACGCTCCGCCTGCACAATGGCGCCCAGTATCTGCCAACGGGCGCTCGTAAGTCCGAGCCGGGCCACCAGACGGTCACCCGCGGTCAAGAGCAGGCTGTTCAGCCGGAACAAGTCAAGCATGAGCTTGGTCAGGGCATCGCCGGCCGACGTTCGCTGCGACTTCAACATATCGTCACCATAGACCGTATTGACATCATAATGTCGATTTGACATCGTATCCATAGTACCACACTGACATCATATAACCAAGTTACCGGAGGCCTTCATGTCGCTGCTACGCCCGCTGGACCCTTCCTTTCCGATCGACCGTCAACTCGGCATTGACGCCGGCCCCGTCGTCCTGGTGAATGTCTTCACCCTCGACAAGGCCGATGAGCAAACCTTCCTCGAGGTCTGGCAGGACGATGCGGTCTTCATGAAGCGGCAGCCCGGCTTCATTGCCACTCAGCTTCATCGCGCGATCGGCGAGAGTCCGACCTATCTGAACTATGCTGTCTGGGAATCGACTGCCCACTTCAGGGCTGCGTTCACGCACACCGAATTCAGATCAAAGATCGCGGCCTATCCCGCGTCCGCAGTCGCTTCTCCGCATCTGTTCCAGAAGGTCGCGGTGGCAGGCGTCTGCACGGCGTAATCCGCCCCGCGAGCATTCACGGAGGGAGCCAGCAATCAGAACCGAAAAGGCGACCAACTTCTTCGGCGCATGTGTTCAGCCGAGACGGATGGCAAAGAGCCAGCAATGGGACTCCGAATTCAACGGCTTCCTGCCGCGTTCATCGGAGCGTTGAGATTGAACCGCTTAGACACAGAGAACAATGGCGACCGCAAGCGTCGGCTCTCTGGGAAACAAGTCATGTCACGCGGCCGCGCTTATGCCGACTTCTTCTTCGGCTTCGGCTTGGTCGCCTTCGGCGCCGGCTGCGGCTCGGGATTGCCCTCGATCGAGGACAAGCGTCCGGCGGTGAACGTATAGATCCCCGCTCGCGGACCGGTCGTCCAAGTCACCACGGCAACGCGGCGGCCGATGGCGTCATTGGAGAGGTTGACCGACGAAGGCGCCCCGATGCCGCGCACCACGTCGCATTCGGTATGGCCAAGCGCGACCGTGCCGCCCAGCGGCGCGGGCGCCGTGCTCGATGCATTGGCGTCTGCCGGCCCGGGAGGCGGCGCCATGCCGGGACAGCCACCGTCGGCACTGACGAGATCCTCGGCTCCCACCGGTTTATCAGGCGTGAGTGGCGGCGATTCGATCGAGATGTTCTTGATGAAGAGACGGCCGGGCTTCTGGAACCATTCTGCGTCCTTCGACAACAGATCAGTCCCGCCAGAGCAGCCCGCGACCAGCGGTGCTACGGCAGCTAACGCAATCATGAGCGAGCCGGGAAGCTTTTGATGTCGCACGATAAACTAATTCCCCGCGTGAAGGACCAGCCCTAAACGATTGTCCCAACATCCCTTTGCGGCACGAAGGTGACCGAAGCCAGCATCGTTCGTAAAGTGCAAATTATCATTAATTGCGAGCAGTCTCTAATTCCGCTTCTGCCACCGGCCCCGCTCGTCGGCCTGCCAATAGGTGACATCAAATCCACGCGCCTTGCAATCGGCCCAGGCACTGCGGGCGAGCGCAAGCGCGTCCGGATCGTCCCCGTTGAACAACAACACCATGCGCTCGTAGCCCTCCGCGTCCTGCGGCAGCGCGGCGTTGTCGACCAGGAAGCGGACATTGGCGCCGTTCGGATTGTCCGCCTCGATCGCCAGCACGATCGGCTGGTCGACGGCATCGTTCACGCGCCATGTCGCGTGCGGCAGGAAGGAATCGTCGCGATAGGTCCACAAATGCGCGTCCAGCGCATCGGCGCGCTCCTCCGACGTCGACTGCACCACGACGCGCCAGCCGCGCTCGAGGGATTTCTCCAGAAGCGGCGGCAACACGTTCTCCACCGTCATGTTTTGCAGATGATAGAACAGCACTTCGGTCATTTGCGCTCGTAATGATCTGCGACCAGACGATCCAGCAGACGGACGCCATAGCCGCTTCCCCAGCTCTGGTTGATGTCGGTCTTCGGCGCGCCCATGGCGGTGCCGGCAATGTCGAGATGCGCCCAGGGCACATCGTCGACGAAGCGCTGCAGGAACTGCGCCGCGGTGATCGAGCCGCCGTGACGGCCGCCGGTGTTCTTCATGTCGGCGAACTGGGAATCGATCAGCTTGTCGTATTCGGGACCGAGCGGCATGCGCCAGACCTTTTCCCCGCTCTCGAGGCCGGCCGCGATCAGCCGGTCGGCGAGCTCGTCATTGTTGGAGAACATGCCGGCATGCTCGGTGCCGAGCGCGACCATGATGGCACCGGTCAGCGTCGCCAGGTCCACCATTAATTTGGGCTTCACCTTCTTCGCAACGTACCAGAGCACGTCGGCGAGCACGAGGCGGCCTTCGGCATCGGTGTTGATGATCTCGATGGTCTGGCCCGACATCGAGGTGACGATGTCGCCCGGCCGCTGCGCATTGCCGTCGGGCATGTTCTCGACGAGACCGATGGCGCCGACCACGTTGACCTGGGCCTTACGCGCCGCGAGCGCATGCATCAGGCCGACGACACAGGCAGCTCCCCCCATGTCGCCCTTCATGTCCTCCATGCTGCCGGCCGGCTTGATCGAGATGCCGCCGGTGTCGAAGCAGACGCCCTTGCCGACGAACGCGACGGGCGCCTCGCCCTTCTTGGCCCCGTCCCAGCGCATGATCACGGTGCGGCTGGGCCGCGTCGAGCCCTGGCCGACGCCGAGCAGCGCGCCCATCCCGAGCTTCTGCATCGCCTTGACGTCGAGCACCTCGACCTTGACGCCAAGCTTGCGGAGCTGGCCGGCGCGGCGCGCGAATTCCTCGGGGAAAAGCACGTTCGGCGGCTCGTTGACGAGATCGCGCGCGATGATCACGCCATCGACGACGTGGCCAGCCGCGGCGAACGCCTTCTTCGCAGCAGTGGCATCGCCGACCGCAAGCGAGATGTCGGCGCGCGAGCCGCCCTCCTCGCCGTCCTTCTTCTTGGTCTTGTAGCGGTCGAACTTGTAGGCGCGTAAGCGAAGGCCCGAGGCGACCGCGACCGCCTGGTCGCTGGTCATGGCGCCATCGGGCAGCTCCGCCAGGATCGTCATGGCCGCGGTCCCGGCCGGAAGCTTGCTTGCCGCCACGCCGCCGAATTTGAGGAAATCGTTCGCCTTCAGGCTGGCCGCCTTGCCCGCGCCGATCACGATCAGGCGGGTGGCCTTCACCCCCTCAGGTGCCAGGATGTCCAGCGCGGCCCCGCTCTTCCCCTTGAAGGCGGCCGCGGAGGCCGCCCGCTTCACGAGGTCAGCGGCGCTGCCGAGCGCCTTTGCCGTCGCGGGGCCGAGCTTCAGGCCATCGTCGCAGAACACAACCAGGATGCCACGGGGGGCGGCAGACAGCGGGACAAAGCCGACCTTGATGGCATCGGACATGGTAACTCCTCCAAAATGTGGGGCTTTTCGCCGTCCCGCGATCCCGGCCAGGGGCCGGAGCTGAACGGCGATTCACTGAGGTTTTCGTACTATGGGCCAGCAGCCCGCCAGATGCCAAGCGCCGCCGTGGCCCTCAGGCCACAACGAGCGAAATATTAACCATATATTGAGGGTGCCACGGGGCAGCCATTTTGTTGACGGATCAAAGGGATGCTAGTGAGAGAGTAAGCTGGCGGAACCGATGGCTGGCCGTCCCTTGGGGATCCCGTTTCGGGATTGGGTCGGGCAGCCGGATTCCAGCCAGCATTGGGGCCTTGGTGGGATTCGTGCGGTAGCGCATGGGGTCGATTGATAAGTATATCTTCCGCACGACGCTCGCGTCGTTTGCGCTGGTCCTGGTCAGCCTCACCGGCGTGATCTGGATTACGCAGGCGTTGCGCGGCATTGACCTGATGACGAGCCAGGGTCAGACCATCCTCACCTTCCTCGGCATCACCAGCCTCGTCATCCCGGCCCTGGTCCTGATCATCTCGCCGA
The DNA here is from genome assembly GCF_023073715.1 of Bradyrhizobium sp. 164. Taxonomy (GTDB): domain Bacteria; phylum Pseudomonadota; class Alphaproteobacteria; order Rhizobiales; family Xanthobacteraceae; genus Bradyrhizobium. The sequence continues at coordinate 289,989 of NZ_JADPKA010000050.1, read as the reverse complement.
TCGCGTTGATGATCGCGATCTCGCACACGCTGAACAAGCTGGCGACCGATTCCGAGATCATCGTGATGAATGCGGCGGGCTTCTCGCCGTTCCGCCTGTTCTATCCGTTCTTCTACGCCACCTGTGTGGTGGCGCTGCTGGTCGCCTTCATCGCGGCCTATCTCGCTCCCGACGGAATGCGGCGGATCAAGCAATGGGACGCCGAGATCACCGCCGACGTGCTCACCAACATTCTCCAACCCGGCCGCTTCGCCCAGCTCGACAAGAATCTGACGATCCGGATCCGCGAGCGCCAGCCCGGCGGCATCCTCGCCGGCATCTTCATCGACGATCGCCGCGATCCGAACGAGCGCGTCTCGATCGTCGCCGAGCACGGCGAGGTGGTGAAGAACGAGACCGGATCGTTCCTGGTGCTAGAGACGGGCAATCTCCAGCGCTTCGAAGCCGGCAAGCGCGACCCGGCGCTGGTGGCGTTCGGCCGCTATGGCTTCGACATGTCCAAATTCTCGGGCCAGGGCCGCGACGTCACCCTCGGCATCCGCGAACGCTATCTCTGGGAGCTGTTCTCGCCGTCCGAGGACGATCCGGTCTACAAGCAGATTCCCGGCCAGTTCCGTTCGGCCCTGCACGACAGCATCCTGGCGCCGATCTATCCCTTCGCCTTTGCTGTGCTGACCTTTGCATTCCTGGGTGCGCCTCGCACCACCCGCCAAAGCCGCAATTTCTCGATCGGCTCCTCGATCCTCGCGGTGTTCGGCCTGCGCATGGCCGGCTTCGCCTGCTCGGTGATGGCGGTGAAATCGCCGGGGGCGGTGCTGGTGCAATACGCGATGGTCATGGGCGCCATCGGCGTCGGGCTCTGGATGATCATCGGCGGCGTGGTGGTCGAGCCGCCTCCGCGCCTCATGGAGGCCATCAACAGATCGAACGCACGGATCGCGCGGCTGTTCAGACGGCCGGCCATCGCATGAGCATGCTCACCAACACGCTCGGGCGCTATTTCGCCGGCCGCTTCGTGGTCGCCGCGCTCGGCGTGTTCGCCAGCATCTTCCTGCTGCTGGTGCTGGTCGACTACATCGAGATGGTGCGCAAGACCTCCGGCCTTGCATCCGCCTCGGCGATCATGGTGGCCGAGACCTCGCTGTTCCGGGTGCCGCAGCTCCTGGAGAAGCTGACGCCGTTCTGCATGCTGATCGGCGCGATGACCTGCTATCTCGCGCTCTCCCGCCGGCTCGAGCTCGTGGTCGCGCGCGCTGCCGGCATTTCCGCCTGGCAGTTCATCTCGCCGGCGCTCGGCAGCGCGCTCCTGATCGGGGTGATCGCCACCGTCGCCTACAATCCGATGTCGGCCAACTTGCGCGAACTCTCCAAGCGCATGGAGGCGGAGCTGTTCGGCTCGGCGCCCGGCGGCGGCATCCAGGATGCGTCCGGCTTCTGGCTCAATCAGGTGACCAGCGACGGCCAGACCATTATCAATGCGGCGCGCAGCGAGCAGCAGGGCGTCCGGCTCACCGGCCTCACGCTGTTCCGGTTTGATACGGAGCAGCACTTCAAGGAACGGATCGAAGCGCGCGAGGCGACGCTGGAGGCTGGCCGTTGGCTGTTCAAGGGCGTCCGCCGCTTCTCGCTGGACTCCCCGCCAGTCGACCAGGCCCGCCTCGAGATCCCGACGACATTGACCGAGGCGCAGGTCCGCAACAGCTTTTCCACACCAGAGACTGTGTCCTTTTGGCAACTACCGAGCTACATCCGCTCCTCCGAAAGCTCGGGCTTCGCGACAGCAGGATACCGACTCCAGTATCAGAAGCTTCTGGCACAGCCGTTTTTGCTGGCGGCCATGGTGATGCTGGCGGCCTCCGTGTCGTTGCGCTTCTTCCGGATGGGCGGCGTGCAGAAGATGGTTTTGAGTGGCGTGGGCGCAGGCTTTCTGCTCTACGTCCTGTCGAAAGTAACTGAGGATTTGAGCAAGGCTGAGTTGATGCATCCGATCGCTGCGGCGTGGTTGCCCGTTGTGGTGGGCGGCCTCACCGGCTTTTTGGCCTTGCTCTATCAGGAGGACGGATAGTGACTGCCGTCCACCGAGGGCTCGTGTCTCGTTCGACGCGGCGCACATTGGTGCGCGCGAACGGGCGCGGCTGGTCCGTTCGCAGGCTTCTGCTCGCAGTCGCCGCTGCCGCTTCGCTCGGCGCGGTGATCGACCTTGCTGCAGTGATGCCCGCCTCCGCCCAGTACACCTATAATCCGTTGCCACCGCGTCCGAAGCCGCAGAGGGGCCCCAACGACAACCAGATGCTGGTGCAGGCGACCGAGGTCGACTACGACTACAACAATTCGCGCGTCTCCGCGGTCGGTAACGTCCAGCTGTTCTACAACGGCACCAGCGTCGAGGCCGATAGGGTCATTTACGACCAGAAGACCAAGCGGCTCCATGCCGAAGGCAACATCCGCATGACGGATGCCGACGGCAAGATCACCTATGCCGAGATCATGGATCTCTCCGACGATTACCGCGACGGTTTCGTCGATTCGCTGCGCGTGGATACCGCCGACCAGACCCGCATGGCCGCGAGCCGCGCTGACCGCTCCAGCGGCAATTACACGGTGTTCGAGAACGGCGTCTACACCGCCTGCGCACCGTGTAAGGACGATCCGAAGAAGCCGCCGCTGTGGCAGGTGAAGGGCGCGCGCATCATCCACGACCAGCAGGAGAAGATGCTGTATTTCGAGACGGCACAGCTCGAATTCTTCGGCGTGCCGCTCGCCTACATGCCCTATTTCTCGACGCCCGACCCGACGGTGAAGCGCAAGTCCGGTTTCCTGATGCCGGGCTATTTCCCGGGCACGACGAACACCGGCTTCGGCGCCGAAATTCCCTATTATTGGGCGATCGCGCCCGACATGGACGCAACTATCACCCCCCGCTTCATGACGCGGCAGGGCGTGATGCTGCAGGGCGAATTCCGGCAGCGCCTGATCGACGGCGCCTACCAGATCCGCGCTTATGGCATCGACCAGCTCGATCCCGGAGCGTTCGCCGGGCAGCCCGGCGACCGTCAGTTCCGCGGCGCGGTCGACACCAAGGGCCAGTTCGCGCTGAACGACAAATGGGTCTGGGGTTGGGACGGCGTCCTGATGTCCGACTATTATTTCTTCTCGGACTACCGGCTCTATCAATACCGCGACCCGCTCGGCTCGTTCCTGCTGCTGCCGACGGAAGCGCTGTCGCAGCTCTATCTGACCGGCGTCGGCAATCGCAGCTTCTTCGATGCGCGCACGATGTACTGGCTGAGCTATTCGGGTAACCAGAGCCAGGTGCCGATCGTCTATCCGGTGATCGACTATTCGAACGTGCTCAACTATCCCGTTTTCGGCGGCGAGTTCAGCTACAAGACCAATTTCGTGAACCTGTCGCGTGACGGAGCGGTGTTCGATCCGATCACGACGGTCGCCAATACCAGCAGCCTGTGCACGACGGCATCGGCCGATCCGCTGGCCCGTACGCCCTCGCAGTGCCTCCTGCGCGGCTTCCCCGGCACCTACACCCGCCTCACCGCTGAAGCGCAGTGGCGCAAGTCCTTCACCGATCCGTTCGGCCAGATCTGGACGCCGTTCGCCAGCCTGCGCGCAGATGCGATCAATTCCTCGGTCTCCAACCAGCCGGGCGTGTCGAACTACCTGCCCGTCGGCGACACCCAGGCGTTCCGCCTGATGCCGACCGTGGGCCTGGAATACCGCTACCCCTTCATCAACATTCAGCCCTGGGGCTCGACCACTATCGAGCCGATCGCACAGATCATCATCCGGCCGAACGAGACCTATGCCGGCAAGCTCCCGAACGAGGACGCCCAGAGCATGGTGTTCGACGCCTCGAACCTGTTCAGCGTCGACAAGTTCTCCGGCTACGATCGCGTCGAGGGCGGTGGCCGCGCCAATGTCGGCGTGCAATCCACCACGCAGTTCGACAAGGGCGGTGCCGTCAAGGTGCTGTTCGGCCAGTCCTACCACCTGTTCGGCCTGAACTCCTTTACGGTCCAGGACACCCTCAATACCGGTCTCAATTCCGGCCTCGACAAGCCGCGCTCCGATTACGTCACGAGCGCCAGCTACTCACCCAACAGCACGTATACGTTCAGCGTCCGCTCCCGCATGGACGAGCAGACCTGGAACGTCCAGCGTTTCGAGGCGGAAGGCCGCGCCAATTTCAATCGCTGGTCAGTCAGCATGCTGTACGGCAATTACGCAGCGCAGCCGGAACTCGGCTACCTGACCCGCCGTGAGGGCATCCTGACGACAGGCTCGCTGAAGGTCGCCGCCAACTGGGTGGTGTCGGGCTCGGCCCGCTGGGATCTCGAGGCCAACAAGATCAATCAGTATGTGCTCGGGGCCGGCTATGTCGACGATTGCTTCGTGCTGGCGGCGAACTATGTAACTTCCTATAGCTATTCCGCGGGATCCGCACCGCCCGTTCTGAGCCACGCGTTCATGTTCCAGATCGGCCTGCGCACGCTGGCGACCTCTTCGACGACCAGCGGTTCCTCGGGCCTCCAGTGAGCGGTTTGAAGTGCCGGCCGCGCTTGCCCCACCACAGGCTCGGCGCGGCTGACATGCGAGCGATAACCATGACGATTCCGTTGCCGATCTTCCGCCTCCTTCTCGTCCTCGCCGCCCTGTTCCTGGCCGGTGCGCCGGCGCGGGGGCAGAACATCGTCGTCATGGTCAATGGCGATCCCATCACCGATTTCGACATCGAGCAGCGCTCCAAGCTCGACCAGCTCACGACGCAGAAGACCCCGAGCCGCGAGCAGGTCATCAACGAGCTGATCGACGACAAGGTGAAGATGAAGGAAGGCAAGAAGTACGGGGTCGATCCCGGCGTCTCCGACATCAACCAGTCCTATGAGGGGATGGCGCAGCGCATGCGCATCACGCCGGACCAGCTTACCAAGTCGCTCGAATCCAAGGGCGTCCGCCCCGAGACGCTGAAGGGCCGCATGAAGGCCGAGATGGTCTGGACCAGCCTCGTCCGCGGCCGCTACAAGGAGCGCCTCCAGGTCGGCGAGCGCGACGTCGCGCAGGCCGTGCAGGCCCAGACCGGCGACAAGCTTCAGGTCGAGGGCACCGAATACAAGATGCAGCCGATCGTGTTGATCGTGCCGCGCGGCTCGTCGCCGGCGTTCGTGGAAACACGGAAGAAGGAAGCGGACACCTACCGCGCGCGCGTCGGAAGCTGCGAGGAAGCCAACTCGCTGTTCCGCTCGACACCGAACGCCACCATCCGCGACACCGTCACCAAGACCACCGCAGAACTGCCCGAGGCGCTGCGCAAGGTGCTCGACGACACGCCGATCGGCCACCTCACCGCGCCCGAAGTGACCAAGGCTGGCATCGAGATGGTGGTGCTGTGCGCGCGCAAGCCGACCATGATCGACACGCCGAAGAAGCGCGAGGTCCGCGAGAAGATGTATCAGGAGAAGTACGAGAAGACCCAAAAGGCCTATCTCGAAGAGCTCCGCAAAGCGGCGATGATCGAATATCGCAACCGCTGATGGCCGAGCCCTCCTCAGCGCGCCCAGCAAAACCCCTCGCCCTGACCCTGGGGGAGCCCGCCGGCATCGGCCCCGACATCACCATCGCGGCCTGGCTCAGGCGCCGTGAGCTGAACCTGCCCGCCTTCTACCTGCTCGGCGACGAGGCGCTGATCGCCCGGCGCGCCAAGGCGCTCGGCGCCGACATCAGCATTGCCGCGGTGAACCCCAGTGAGGCCAACGCCGCCTTCGCGGACGCCCTGCCAGTGGTTGCCACCGGCGAGCACGCCACGGCCGAGCCCGGCAAGCCCGACGCATCGAGCGCGCCGGCCGCGCTCGCCTCGATCCGCCAGGCGGTCACCGACGTCCGCGAGGGCCGCGCCGGCGCCGTCGTCACCAATCCGATCGCCAAAAGCGTGCTCTACCGCGCAGGATTCCGTCATCCCGGCCACACCGAATACCTCGCCGAGCTCGCCGCGACGGACGGCCACGTCCCGCAGCCCGTGATGATGCTGTGGTCGCCGCAGCTCGCCGTGGTGCCCGTGACCATCCACGTTTCGCTGCGCGAGGCGCTGGCCCAACTCACGAGCGAATTGATCGCCTCGACCGTTCGAATCGTTGCGACCGAGCTCAAATCCCGCTTCGGCATCACGAGGCCGCGCATCGCAGTCTCCGGCCTCAATCCGCACGCCGGCGAGGACGGCTCGCTCGGCCACGAGGAGCAGACCATCATCGCGCCGGCGCTGAAGGCGCTGCGCAACGAGAGCATCGAAGCCAGGGGTCCATTGCCTGCCGACACCATGTTCCACGAGGCCGCGCGACAGACCTATGACTGCGCCGTCTGCATGTATCACGACCAGGCGCTGATCCCGATCAAGACGGTCGCTTTCGACGACGCCGTCAACGTCACGCTCGGCCTGCCCTTTATCCGCACCTCGCCCGATCACGGCACCGCCTTCGACATCGCCGGCACCGGCAGGGCCAATCCGGCAAGCCTGATCGCCGCGCTTCGGCTCGCCAGCCGCATGGCGGCTGCGAACCTCTGATGAACGCGATCGACGACCTCCCGCCGCTGCGCGAGGTCATCCGCCAGCATGCGCTGTCGGCCCGCAAATCGCTCGGCCAGAACTTTCTGCTCGACCTCAACCTCACCGCGCGCATCGCGCGCGCCGCCGCGCCGCTCGAGGACTCCACCATCGTCGAGATCGGCCCCGGCCCGGGCGGGCTGACGCGCGCTTTGCTCGCGCTCGGCGCGAGGCGCGTCATCGCCATCGAGCATGACGAGCGCGCGATCCCGGCGCTTGGGGATATCGCCGCGCGCTATCCCGGCCGGCTTGAGATCGTGCATGGCGATGCCATGACCTTCGACCCGCGTCCGCTGCTCGATGGCGAAAGAGCAAAAATCGTCGCCAACCTGCCCTACAACATCGCAACCCAGCTGCTGATCAACTGGCTCACCACCGAGCCCTGGCCACCCTGGTACGAGACGATGGTGCTGATGTTCCAGCGCGAGGTCGGCGAGCGCATCGTTGCGTGCGAGGACGAGGAGGCCTATGGCCGGCTCGGCGTGCTCGCCAACTGGCGCTGCGAGACCAAAATCCTGTTCGACATTTCGCCGTCAGCCTTCGTGCCGCCGCCGAAGGTCACCTCCTCCGTGGTGCGCCTTAAGCCGCGTGCACACCCACTTGCCTGTGATCGCCGGCTGCTCGAACAGGTCGCAGCCGCAGCTTTCGGCCAGCGCCGCAAGATGCTGCGGCAAAGCCTGAAATCGCTTGGCGTCGATCCCGCGCGGCTCGCGCAAGCTGCCGGCGTCGATGCGACGCGGCGTGCGGAGACCATTCCGATTGCCGGCTTTGTTGCCATGGCCCGTGAATTGGCCAATATACGAAGCGAAGCAGCGTGATCCCAACGCGAAGGGCCGCGTTAGCGCAAGGTGTGAAGCGGTTTTCCCAAACAGATCATGCTCAAGCAATCGGCTAAAGCGCCAAACGTTTTAGCGGTAATTTCGGAGGAAAGAATATGGCGCTGATGCGCAGGCAGTCCCTGGTCAAGTTCGACGCGCCCTTGTGTGAGACCATCGTCGAAACGCCCAAGCCGCAAGGTCGCGAGGTCCTGGTGCGCATCGAGCGCTGCGGCCTCTGCCACTCCGACCTGCATATCCAGGATGGCAATGCCGATCTCGGCGGCGGCAAGAAGCTCGACACCACGCGCGGCATGACGCTGCCCTTCACGCTCGGCCATGAGATCGCCGGCGTCGTCGACGAAGTCGGCGCCGACGTTCCTGCCGGACTCGTCGGCGCGAAGAAGGCGGTATTCCCGTGGATCGGCTGCGGCCAGTGCCGCGACTGCCAGAACGGCGACGAGAATCTCTGCGTCAAGCAGCGCTTCCTCGGCGTCTCCATCGACGGCGGCTTTGCCACCCATGTGCTGGTGCCCGACGCCAAGTATCTGCTCGATTACGATCCCCTGCCCGTCAACCAGGCCGCGACGTTGATGTGCTCCGGCGTGACCGCCTACGGCGCGCTCAAGCGCCTGGTCGACCGTCCGCGCCAGCGTAACCTCCTGCTGATCGGGCTCGGCGGCGTCGGCATGATGGGCCTGTCGTTCGCGCAGGCGATGTTCAAGCAGCCGATTACGGTCGCCGACCTCTCACCGGCCGCTCGCGACACCGCGCTGAAGAACGGCGCCGCTAACGCCTACGATCCGGCGGAGCCCGACGTGATCAAGCGCATCCTCAAGGAGAGCGAGGGCGGTTTCGACGAGATCGTCGATTTCGCCGGCAACGAGAAATCGATGGCGTTTGCCGTCGCGGTTGCCGCGCGCGGCGGCAAGATCGTCGTCTCCGGCCTCATGGGCGGCCAGTTCACGCTGCCGATGGTGCAATGGGTCTACAAGCGCATGACCATCGAGGGCTTCATGGTCGGCACCCTCGCGGAAGCCCACGAGTTGATGGCGCTGGCACGCGCCGGCAAGATCAAACCGACGCCGATGCGCGAGGAGCCGATGGGCGAGGTCCAGAAATGGATCGACGAGCTCCGCGCCGGCAAGGTGGTCGGCCGCATCGTGCTCAAGAACTGACCGAAGCGCGACGGGCCTGACGCAAGTCTCGCCCGCCCGTACGGAACACCTGCGGCCGCGCCGCGTTGGCAGCGCATGTCGATCCGTTGCACCGTCGAAAGCGCATTTTTCATCGCCTGGAGCTGCCTGGAGAAGAGCGGCGAGCTCGGTCCTCCGGACGAGAGCGCCAACGTCATTCTCGACGCCATTGAAGCGCAGCTTCGAACCGGGGAGCGCCGGCAGTTGATGCTCGCCAACCGGGCGATCGATGCTTACCGCGTGCATTCGGCGAGGAGCAACGCCGCCGCGAAACGTGAAGCGCGCCTTGGATGATGGTGTTCGGCGGCTACCCGGCGCATCCGAGACGCCGGTTGCCAGGCGTTCACTCCTGTATGTTCACTCCTGAACACGCGGGCACGCGCAACCGGCGCCGGTGCCCGTGTTCTCCGGCGGAGAACAGAGTTCAATGGCAACAGAGTTCAATGGCATCTGGAACGTAACGGCACCATTTGGAACGCCGCGAACGTTCATTGCATTGATCCCGCATCAGCAACGGTGGAGTTGATGCGCAGGACAAAGCCGTGGGCGAAACGGTGCGATCGGTTCCCAAGCAGAACCGGAGTCCCACGGCGGCCGGTCGCGCGCCGTCAGTTCCCGCGATGACGAGAAGCAAGACATTCGCGAGCAGGATGCGCATGGCAAGCTCACCCAGAACACCAGCAACAGGCACATGGGATAGACGATGAGGGGAATGTTGGATGTGACGAGTCTCGGCCGATGGTACGATCCCATCTCGGAGCGCTGGATTGAGCCGCGCGATACGCCGACCGCGACATCGCCTCGGGCGGAGGACGACGCCGTCTTCGAACGTCAACGGAAATTGCAGGCCGAACGTATCTGGCGCGCGCTGGTCGATTGCTGCGCGCGCGAGTGAGACAATTGCAGATCATACACAAGTATGTCTGCAAAGCCGGCGCCGTGGATGGCGCCGGCCCTTATTTTTTCTTGCGGTCGGTCCCGTTCTCTTGTTTGGACGCATCGGTCATGCCGGGCCGATTTGCCCGATTTGCATTCATGCCGGTGGTATCCATCGTCCCCTTTTCCGTGGCGCCGTTGGTGTTCTCCGGCCTTTCCATGCCGCTCTGTGGAGCGGGCCCGGTATTCTGAGCGATGACGGGCCCGGCCATGGCTGCAAATGTAATTGCTACGATGAGTGCTTTCATGGGCATCTCCCTCGTCCCATGGATGACGTGCCCGCGACAGAGTTGTTCCCCGCTCTCGAGCCGGACCTCGCGCCGACGTGCGCTGCCGCTTGCGGCGGCGACTGGCGCTTCTGGTGCAGATAGGCCGGGTTGAAATCCCCGAGCCGCTGCAACTCGCGCCATTTCAGCACGATCAGCTCGCCATCGCGAAGATCCATGGCCCCGCTCCGCCTGAGATCGGCGAGCGTCCGGTTCACGGTCGCAATCGCCATGCCCAGTGTCTCGCCGAGCTGCGCCAGGCTGATCGGCATGCGGCATCGATTGCCGCGGACCAGCTGCGCGGCGCGGGCGCGATAGAACAGCTCGCAGAACAGGTGCGCCATGCGCGCCTGCATGGGACGGGCGCTGTTGTTGGTGATGGCTTCGCGAAAGATCGCCGCGTCGAGCAGCGTCTCGCGCCAGACGGCCATTCCGAAAAGCGATCGCCGCCTGAACGCGGCGAACAATTCGCGATGCGGGATGAAGGCGACCGAAGCAGGCCCCAACGCACTCAGCCCATGATCCATTTGGTCGATGAATAGGCCTTGCGCGTCCGGCAGGTCGCCGGTGAGATGGAACGCGAGATATTGCCGCCGCCCGCTACCAAGCAGATGGTAGCGCGCGACCATGCCCGACACGACCAATACCGAATGTTCAGGTTCGTCGCCCTGACAGATGAAATCCTCGTTCGGTGCATAGTCGCGCACCGTGAAGGTGAGTGCGCGGACTTCGGCAATATCCTCCTCTTCGAGCGCGGTGTGCTCGCACAGGTTCCGGATCAGCACCTCGTGGGCTTTTTCCATACGGCCGCCAAAAATCGCATTGGTTCTATCAAATGATACATCTGACGTGTATCCAGCGGATTAGAACGCGAGCCGGAAGCACAGGTTGCTAACCGGTTTGCGATGGCACCGGTTCGCTTCCACTCCACCCGCGAACCGAGCCGGCCTTGTCATGAGCCCTACCACGATCCTGGAGCGCATCTGCCGTCTGTTCGCATCGGAGCGAAGCGAGCACCTGGGAAGCGAGCACTTGGGAAGCGAGCACTTGGACAGCATCAACGATGCTTTCCTGAAGGGAACGCTGAACGAGCCGGTCCGGCCGATGTCGGATCAGGAACTCGCCCACGTTATCCGCGAGTTCCGCGCTATGCCCGTCTCCGACTGGACCGTCGCAAAGCTCTCGCGGCGCTTCGTCGACGTGCCCCGTGACGACTGAAGTCTCATGCCGCATCCGAATTTCATCGCGCGCCTCGATGCCATAGAAGGCCTTTCCGAGGACGAACGCCGGCAAATCGCCGGCTTGCCGTCTACGCTGCGCCAGGTCGCGGACGGCGAGATCGTGTTGCGCCAGGGCGAGGCCGCCACGCGCTGTGTCTTTGTTGTGAGCGGCTTCTTCTATCAGGCCCGCATCGTCGGTGATCGCAGCCAGATCCTTGCATTCCACGTGCCCGGCGACATGCCGTGCCTGCACACGCTGCTGGTATCACCCATGGATGCGGACCTCGTCGGCCTCGGGCCAAGCATCGTCGGCACCGTCGCGCACAGTCAGCTCAGGCAGCTTCTCGATGGCTCCGTCCACCTGACCCGCGCGTTCTGGCGCGAGACGCTGATTGACGCGGCGATCTCGCGGCAATGGATCGCCCGCCTCGGCGCTCAGGCAGCGCTGCCGAAGGTAGCGCATCTCATTTGCGAGCTCGCCGCGAGGCTGGAGATCGTCGGGCTCGTCACCGACGGCTGCTTTCAGATGCCGATGACACAGCGGCACGTGGCGGACGCCTGCGGACTGTCCATCGTCCATGTCAATCGCACCATTCAGGAGCTGAGACATCGCGGATTGATCGCGTGGGAAGGCAGCGAGATCGAGCTGTTGCAGCCCGAAGAACTGCGAAGGCTTGCGGATTTTGCGCCTGACTATCTGAGCTGAACGCAGCGAGTGAACGCATGCTCGAGCTGGGGCTGGACGCATTACCCTCTCGCTCGCGGCTTCGTCCGCCATGATTTGAGCAGCGGGCCGTTACGTCCCAGCACCGGATCTGTTTTCGGCCTGCGCACCTTGGTGATGCGTTTGATGGCGTCTGGACGCTCCCTTGTGTCGGTGCACTCGTCATACGTTCCGTCCCGCGGATACGCTCCGACGACCAGAAAGTCCCGGCTGGCCTCGATGAGCCGGTGTCCGATGCCTGCGGGAAGCACCAGAACGTCGCCGGCCTTCACGCGCAGAACCCGCCCCTTGATCCCGCCGCACTCGATCTTGGCCGTGCCGCGCGCCACACCCATCACTTCATGGACTTGCGAATGATAGTGCACAAAGTCGTACACGGTATCGCGCCATGACCGGCCCCAGCCGTTCGCATCGAACAGCGTGTCGATGATGACCTCTGGCGCAAAACGCCGAGGCTTGAGGTTCACCGCCCCGCGATAGTGCAAGAGCGGAAAATGCGGGTTGTTCGGCACGACGCCGTCGTCCCTGAAATGGATGGCCACCGGCTTCCGAGCCCGCACCAGCGCCCGCAGTGTCGCCGCGTCGGGATGCTCCTCCACCAGCTTCTTGGCGAGATTCTTGATCTGGTCCTTAACCGGCATAGCGTCGCCTCAGCCGCGATTCAACGGCTGCGGAGATGATAAGTTTCCAACGGAGAACCTGCGCAGCCTGCCATTTGATTTCTACTCCGGTACGTTGCGCAGCCGCCGCAACAAGCCGCCGAAAATCGGTAGACCTTCGATGCAATTGGTGAGGCCGTGCGCGGCGCTGCATGAAGGGCGATAGTCCGGAGTTGTCTGACGTGAGGGCGTTGGCCGCAACCTTTCCAGTCACGACGAAATACGTTCGGATTATTTCCATCACGACTAATAGAAGGAGCGCCCAGAAACGAAGGCTGCCAGTGCGTAGCCGCTTCGGCTCCGCTTGCTTGCAAATGACGTAGAATCCGAGACGACGGGCGGCGGGGTTGATGTTGCCCCCGGGGCCGCCGAGCAAAACACCTCGTCAAGCCCTCGCCGCGAAAAGATTTTTCTTTTCCGAATTTCGGATTGTGGCATACACCGCGACAACCCGGCCCTCCCAAAGGGGCGTTCGCGACCGTCACGAGACGCGGGCCGGGTGGCGGTGGACGCGGCAGCGTCGGCGCGAACCGTGGGTTGACAGGGCGGCCAACCGTGAGTCCTCACACGGCGCGGTGCGACACGATGCTGTAACAGCGGTCTCGTTGATGCCGGGGGCGGGCACACGCAAGCCTCCAGCCATTCAGGCGGGACCGTCCGCGGACGGAGAAGTCGTGTGGTCCTGACGCCCGGGGTCTGTGCGTCAAGTCCTGCGGTGATGTGGCGGCCCGACCGGGCACGTGCATCAATCATCGGCAGTGGCGACGGGGGCAATAAAAACGCGCCGCGGGGAGCGCGCCGGCGGCCGCAGCGGTTGCAGCTGCGGCGGACCTGGAGTTCGGCGGGACCAGCAGCGACGCGAAAAGGCCCGATTTCGCGGCGGAACCAACGCGCCGCGAGCCCGATTCAAGCCACATCCTCTCCGGATTTGCGGCTCATTGCCACCCAAGTCTTTGATGACAAAGGGGCGAGTAAGAGTTGCGTCATGCGTAACCGGGAGACCAGGATGGGCAACCGCACCGCAAAATTCATATCCGCGCTAGTCGGCAGCATCATTGCCGGCGCGCCACTGGCCGCCGTGTCGCAGAACGCGCAGAACGCGCCGAGCACGGCCAACGCGGCCGCCGACTGCCTCGTCTCGCCCAAGGGCGCCGCGCCGCAGGGGCAGCACTGGTACTATCGCATCGAGCGCGGGACCAAGCGGCAGTGCTGGTATCTGCGCGCCGCCGACGACAAGGACGGCGCGAAATCCGTGCAGAGCGCGCAGGCTACGAGCGATACGCCGACCGGAGTCGCGCCGGCGCAGCAGCAGCAGCAGCAACAGCAGCAGCACCCGGCGCAGGATGCGCGCGCCGAATATCTGACAGCACGGAGCGGTGTCGCCGCCAAAGCACCAAACGCAACTGCGCAAGCCGCAGGCGCGACACCGGCGCAACCATCTGCAGATCAGACCGCTGACGGCAACGCGCAACAATCCGCCACGCCGTGGCCCGACGTCTCCGCAACCTCCGCCCCGCCCGCGCCGCAGCCGGCGCCTGCCGTTGTCGCGACAGCCGCCCAGCCGAGCGCAAAGCCATCAAAATCCCCTTCCTCCCCGGCACCCGCCGCGGCAGACAGCACGACCGACAAGCCGACCGGCTCGGTCCAGATGCTGCTGCTCGTGATTGGCGGTGCGCTGGCGCTCGCCGGAATCCTCGCCAGCCTCATCTACCGCTTCGCCGGCGCGCGCGTCCGGGTCCAGTCCGCCGACCGCCGCATACATTGGGACGATTGGGAGCCGCAGAAACAGGACGCAAGCCGCGCGCCCTGGCTCGATGCGACGTCGGCCAACGCCCAGCCGTCGCGCCCCATCGACTTCGATGCGCCGCGTCCGCAAGCGACGAAACAAGCGACAAAACTTGCCGCGATCGGTCGCGAGATCGATCTGATCGACGCGCGCAAGTCGCGTGCCGCGATCCCTGCCGCAGAACCCGACGAGGTCAGGCCCGCCGAGGCCAAGATCAAGATGTTCGACCGGGATTTCGAAATCGAGGCCGCTGCGCCCCGGCTCGCCGCCAACGAGATCGGCAAGGATCGCGATGAGGCGCCTGCAGGCCGCGACGAGGATGCGGTCGACGTCGACGTCATCACGACGATGCTGGAACAGCTGGTGAAGGAAGGGCCGCGCCTGTCGCGGCCTAACCTTGAAGCTGACCTTGCAAACTTCGCACGAAGCCTACAAGGCCAATCCGCCGCTCGCGCTTGAGGCGCTCGGCCTTCAGGATCGACTGTACCTCGGCGAAGGCCTGGTCGACGTCGTGGTTGATGACGATATAGTCGTACTCGGCCCAGTGGCTCATTTCGTGGCTGGCGCGGCTCATCCGCTTGCGGATCACCTCGTCGGAATCCTGTGCGCGCGAATGCAGGCGCTTTTCGAGATCGGCCGCGGAGGGCGGCAGGATGAAGACGCGAACGACGTCGACGCTCGCTTTCTGGTGCAGTTGCTGCGTGCCCTGCCAGTCGATGTCGAACAGCACATCCTGCCCGGCCGACAGTGCTGCCTCCACCGGAGCACGCGGCGTCCCATAGAGATTGTCAAACACGGTGGCCCATTCGAGCAGTTCGCCCTGCTCCACCATCGTCTCGAACTTGCGCTTGCCGACGAAGAAATAGTCGCGCCCCTCGACCTCTCCCGGCCGCTTCTCGCGCGTGGTCGCCGACACTGACATCTTCAGGCCGGGCTCCCGCTCGAGCAACATCCGCGACAGCGTCGTCTTACCCGCGCCCGAGGGCGAGGACAGCACGAACATCAATCCGCGGCGCTCGACACCGTCAGTTCCGTGACTGCCCGTCGTCATCGATCACTCCAGATTCTGGACCTGCTCGCGGAACTGCTCGACCACATTCTTCATGGCGAGTCCCGTATTGGTGAGCTCGATGTCATTCGACTTCGAGCAGCAGGTATTGACCTCGCGGTGAAACTCCTGCGCCAGGAAATCGAGCTTGCGGCCGATCGGACCGCCCTTGCCGATCAGCTCGCGCGCCTGCGCAATGTGGGAGGCGATGCGATCAAGCTCCTCGCGGATGTCGGCCCTGGTCGCGATCAGGATCGCTTCCTGCATCAGGCGATCGGCATCGAAACGATCGGAGGTGTCGAGCAGGGCCGCGATCTGCTCAGTGAGCTTCGCCTTGATCGCCTCCGGCTTGCGGCCGGGCGCAGCCTCCGCTTTCTTCGCCAATTGCTCGATCTCGTCGACGCGCTGGGTCAGGATCTGCCCCAGCGAGATGCCCTCGCGCTTGCGCATCCCTACGAGATCGGCAAGCGCTTTGTCGAAGGCCTCCGCCACGGCGGCGCGTGCGGCCTTGTCCTCCTCCTCGTCGCCGTCGGGCTCGGCGACCTCGACGACGCCCTTGATGGCGAGCAGGCCGTCGACGCTCGGCGCCACCGCATCGACCTTGCCGGCGATCAGCGCCGCCGCCTTCAGCACGGCGTTGAGCACGTCCTCGTTGATGCGGACCGTGGCGGCGGCGTTGGTGCGCTTGACGTTGAGATTGGCGTAGACCGTGCCGCGCGACAACAGCTCGCCGGCGCGCTTCTTGGCGTGGGCCTCGAGCTCGTCGAACCCCTGCGGCAGCCGCACCCTGAGGTCAAAACCCTTGGCGTTGACCGACTTCAATTCCCATTCGAACGTGTACGGCCCGCTTGCGCCGTTGCTTCGGGCAAACCCGGTCATGGACGACAGCGCCATCGGTTGAGATTCTCCAGAAACTCGGGATTCGCGAGGACATCAAGCCACGCGAATCTTAAGACTATTTTGCCGGAAAGTGTAATCCGCAAAGTGTGATGGACGGCGCTGCGCGCAGCCCCGGCCTAGCGCTGGACCACCGGCGGCGAGGGTTGCACCGCGCCCTGCCGGGCCGGCGCGGGATTGGCTGGATTGGCCGGCCGGGCCGCGGGTGGCTTTTTCTGCTGGTTGGACCGCGCCGGCGTGGTCGCGGTCGGTGTATCGGCGGCGCCGGGCGCAGCAGCGGCCGGCGGCTGCGCGTCCTCGGCCGGCTCGACCGTGTCGTTCTGGATCTGCTTCTCGATCGCACGAAGCTTCGCGACGTTCTTCTGATGCGCGTCGTAGGTCTCGGTGAAGGCGTGCCCGCCGCTGCCGTCCGCGACGAAATAGAGATCGCGGGTGCGGGCCGGGTTGGCGGCGGCCTCGAGCGAGGCTCGGCCCGGATTGGAGATCGGCCCCGGCGGCAGGCCCTCAATCACATAGGTGTTGTAGGGAGAGGGCTGCGTGATCTCGCTGCGCTTGATCGGACGGCCCAGCGTGCCCTTGCCGCCGACGAGGCCGTATATGATCGTGGGATCGGACTGCAGCTTGATCCTCTGCTTTAGGCGGTTCACGAACACCGCCGCGACGCGGCTGCGCTCGTCCGGCTTGCCGGTCTCCTTCTCGACGATGGACGCCAGCGTCACCAGTTGCTCCGGCGTCTTGACGGGAATGTCCTGGTTGCGGCGCTCCCAGATCTCGGCCAGCACCCGCTTGTGCGCCTGCTGCATGCGCTGGATCACCTGCTCGCGCGTGGTGCCGCGCGGGAACTTGTAGGTCTCCGGCAGCAACGTGCCCTCGCGCGGCAGCTCGCGCACGGTGCCGGTGAAAATGTCGTTGTCGGACAGCCGCGCCACGATCTGCTCGGAGGTCAGGCCTTCCGGGATCGTCACGGCATGCTGCACCACCTTACCCTCGACGATGGTGGCGATGACGTCGCGCAAGGATGCGTTCTTCTGGAACGAATACTCACCGGGCTTGAGGTCCGAGCTCGCCTTCAACGCGGCGACGCTGGCGATGAACACCCACGGATTGACGTCGGTCACGCCTTCCCGGTTCAGCGTCTCGGCGATGTCGCGCTTGCCCGCGCGCTGCGGGATGTTGACGATCTTGTCTTCCTTCAGCGGTCCTGGCGCCTCGAGTACCTGCCGGCCGTAATAATAGACGCCGCCGGCACCGAGCATGGCGAGCAACAGCAGCGTGATGATCGCGTTGCCAACCACCACGAAGGGATTGCGCGCACGGTCCGATCGCTTGGGCGGCGGCGGGACCTGCTCGGGCTCGAGTGCAGCCCGCGGACTCCGGGGCGAAATGGGCGGCCTTTCACTCATCGAAGCAACCTGAATCCTGCCGGTTCAATCGCGGCCTGACAATGACTTGCCGAGCCAAATGCACGCGCCCACTTCTATGACTATCGCCGAATACGGCAAAACGGTGGATTCGTCTCAAACACAAACTAATTGGCCAAACGCCGGACGATCACCGACGCATTGGTGCCACCAAAACCAAAAGAGTTCGACAATGCGACATTGACCTCACGCTTCTTCGCCGTGTGCGGCACGAGATCAATCGCGGTCTCGACCGACGGATTGTCGAGATTGATGGTCGGCGGCACGACATTATCGCGAATCGCAAGAATGGCGAAGATCGCCTCGATCGCACCGGCCGCGCCGAGGAGATGACCCGTCGACGATTTGGTCGAGGACATCGCAACCTTGGAGGCAGCGTTACCGAGCAGGCGCTCCACCGCACCGAGTTCGATCTCGTCGCCGAGCGGTGTCGAGGTGCCGTGCGCATTGATGTAGTCGAGATCGGATGCGGTGAGACCAGCACGCTTGAGCGCGGCCGACATGCTGCGGAAGCCGCCATCGCCATCGGGCGACGGCGAGGTAATGTGATACGCATCGCCGGAAAGGCCGTAGCCGATCACCTCGGCATAGATCCTTGCGCCGCGTCGCCTGGCGTGCTCGAGCTCCTCGAGCACCAGGACGCCGGCGCCCTCACCCATCACGAAGCCGTCACGGTCCTTGTCATAGGGACGCGAGGCCTTTTCGGGCGTCTCGTTGAAACCGGTGGACAGCGCGCGCGCGGCATTGAATCCGGCAATGCCGATACGGCTGATCGGCGATTCCGCACCGCCGGCAACCATGACGTCGGCATCGCCGAGCGCAATCAGGCGAGCGGCATCGCCGACCGCGTGCGCGCCGGTCGAGCAGGCTGTGACCACCGAATGGTTCGGTCCCTTCAGCCCGTGCGCGATCGACACGTAGCCAGAGGCGAGGTTGATCAGACGACCGGGAATGAAGAACGGCGACACTCGGCGCGGCCCACGCTCCTTGAGCAGGATCGCGGTGTCGGCAATGCCGTTGAGGCCGCCTATGCCGGACCCGATCATGGTGCCGGTCGCGCACTTGTCCTCTTCGGTCTCGGGATGCCAGTTGGCATCGTCGAGCGCCTGGCCGGCTGCGGCCATGCCGAAGATGATGAAGTCGTCGACCTTGCGCTGGTCCTTCGGCTCCATCCACTTGTCAGGATTGAACGTGTCGTTCGACCCGTCGCCGCGCACGACCGTGCAGGCGATCTTGGTCTGAAGATCGGAGACGTCGAAGCTCTCGATTCTGCGCGCACCGCTCTCGCCGTTGAGGATGCGCTTCCAGGTCGGCTCGACGCCACAGCCGAGTGGCGACACCATGCCGAGACCCGTGACGACGACCCGCCTCATATCCGAAAACTCCGTATCGAAAGATTCACGGCCAATAACAAGAAACCGGCTGACCGCTGCGAAGCGGCCCGTCCGGTTTCAATGTTGTCCCCGCGAAATTGAAGAGCCTTAGCTCTTCGCGTTCTTCTCGAGAAACTTCGTAGCGTCGCCGACGGTGAGAATCGTTTCCGCAGCGTCGTCCGGAATCTCGCAACCGAATTCCTCTTCGAACGCCATCACCAGTTCGACGGTGTCCAGACTGTCGGCGCCGAGGTCGTCGATGAAGCTCGCGTTGTCGACAACCTTCTCGGGTTCAACACCAAGGTGTTCGACCACGATCTTCTTAACCCGCTCGCCAATGTCACTCATTGCTTAACCTCGTGTTGTTCCCTGTAGACCCGACCCCCCGGGACGATACGAGCCGTCGTGGTCGTTTGACTGCCTTCGCTTACGAACTTTGATTTGGCCCATCCTAACCGATGCAGGCCCCGGCGAACGACGGCCAAAGGCTCCGCATCGCCAATATACAGGGTTTCAAAAACCTGCAATGGCGTTCTTTGCCCATCCGTTGTAGGTCCGGTTATCATACTTCAATTGCCTTGACTACAAGCCTCATTTCGCTCCGGAAACGGCCGTTTGCCGCATCCGGCACCGGTCTGACCGGCGGTGCGGCACGAGGCGTCAGATCATGGCCATGCCGCCGTTGACGTGGATGGTTTGCCCGGTGACGTAAGCCGCTTCGTTCGAGCTCAGGTAGACGGCGGCTGCCGCGATGTCTTCGGGCGTCCCCAGGCGGGCAGCCGGAACCTTGGTCAGAATCGTTTCGCGCTGCTTGTCATTGAGCGCATCCGTCATCGGCGTCTTGATGAAGCCGGGCGCGATGCAATTGGCGGTCACGCCGCGCTTGGCGTATTCGGCGCCGAGCGTCTTGATCATGCCGATCAGGCCCGCTTTCGATGCTGTATAATTGCCCTGTCCCGGATTGCCGGTGACGCCGACCACCGAAGTGATGGCGATGATGCGGCCGAAGCGCTTGCGCATCATCAATTTGGTCGCCGCGCGCGCCAGGCGGAAGGTCGCGGTCAGATTGACATTGATGACCTCCTCCCAATCCTCATCGCGAAGCTGCACGAAGAGATTGTCGCGGGTGATGCCGGCATTGGCGATGAGGATGTCGACTTGTCCCATCGCGGCTTCCGCGGCGGGCACCAGCGCTTCGACCTCATCGGCCTTGGAGAGGTTGCAGGGCAGCACAAAGGCGCGCTCGCCGAGCCTGCCGGCAAGCTCGTCCAGCACGTCCTTGCGTGTTCCGGAAATCGCAACGGCAGCGCCCTGCGCATGCAGCGCCTGCGCGATCGCGCCGCCGATGCCGCCGGTCGCGCCGGTGACGAGCGCCTTTCTGCCAGTCAGATCGAACATGAAGTACTCCTCTAAGCCTGCTTGGCAGCGGCCAGTGCATCCTTGGCGGCAGCGATATCGCTCGGACCGCCAACCGCAACGCCGACGGCACCGTCCGCAATGCGCTTGACGAGTCCCGTAAGCACCTTGCCCGCGCCGATCTCGAAGAAACGGGTGACGCCCTGCCCTGCCATATAGGCGACCGATTCACGCCAGCGCACCGTGCCCGTGACCTGCTCGACCAGGCGGCGACGGATCTCGTCGGGATCGGTGATGGCGCTCGCCAGCACGTTCGACACCAACGGCGCGGCCGGCGCCTTGATCGTGACCGTCGAGAGCGCCTCCGCCATGGCGTCGGCGGCCGGTTGCATCAGCTTGCAATGAAACGGCGCCGACACCGGCAGCAGCATCGCGCGCTTGGCGCCCTTGCCCTTGGCGATCTCGACGGCGCGATCGACCGCCGCCTTGTCGCCGGAGACCACCACCTGCCCGCCGCCATTGTCGTTGGCGGCCTGGCAGACCTGCCCCTGCGCCGCCTCATCGGCGACCTCGATGGCGGCCTCGTAGTCGAGGCCAAGCAGCGCGGCCATTGCGCCGGCACCGACTGGCACGGCTTTTTGCATTGCGAGACCGCGGGTGCGAAGCAGCCGAGCGGTATCGGAGATGCTCAGGCCGCCGGCCGCAGCCAGCGCCGAATATTCACCAAGCGAGTGGCCAGCGACGAAGGCTGCGTCCCGCCCGACGGAAAAACCGGCTTCACTCTCCAGCACGCGCAGGGTTGCGAGGGAGACCGCCATCAGCGCTGGCTGGGCGTTTTCGGTAAGCTGAAGGGTCTCGGCCGGACCATCCCAAATGGTCGCCGTCAATTTCTCCCCAAGCGCAGCATCGACCTCGTCGAACAGGGCGCGCGCTGCCGGAAAGGCGTCGGCGAGGGCCTTGCCCATGCCAACCGCCTGGGACCCCTGCCCCGGAAATGTAAATGCTGCCGTCATCGGCGCTCCCTGCATGTCGGGCGTGATCCTCACGAGAACCGGCAGCCGACTACGCGCGGCCTCAGCCCAAGGTTCCGGATCACGCTCCAAAGGGGGCCGTAGACACTGTCCGGGGTCGGAATGTCAAGCCAAGATGGGAACCCCGGCCGGATTCAACCGGTGATACGGTTTCCTAGAATCCGCCGGCCGTCTGGTTGACGTCGACCTCTGCCCCCGCCCGCGCGCGGCGCGCGCTGTTGACCAGTTGCCCCGGCCGATCGTCCTGATTTGGCTTCGCGGTGGCAAGCCGCAGCACCGCGGCGTAGCCCGGCTGCACCTCCATGCGGTCGGCATGCCGGCTGGCGCTCAGCAGGCGATGCACCTTCGGCAAATTGTAGCAGGGCACATAGAACAAGAGGTGATGCTCGAGATGATAATTCACGTAGTACGGGGCGATGAACAGGCGCTCGAGAAAATTGGCATGCGTGGTCCGAGTGTTGCGCAAGGGATCATTGCTGTCAGGGACGACGGCGTGCTCGGCGATGTTGCGGATGCGGGTGATGACCATCATCCAGGTCAGCAGCGGCACCAGCCATAGCAATGGATAGGCCCACCACACGCCGGCCGCCGCGAGCGCAGCGAACATTGCGGCATTGACGACGCATTGTGGGCCGAGCTTCTCCCAGAAATGCGCCGCACGCTGCCGCCATGCCCAGTCCTTTGGCCCGAGCGCGTTGAGCAATTGCGCCTTGCGCTGCTGGTAGCCGGTCTGTCCGGTGATGTCGCGAATGAACTTGCGGCGATAGCTCAGCTTGGTGATCGGAAACGGCGCCGACAGCACCAGATCGGGATCGTCGTCCTGCTGGGTGCGCGCGTGATGCTGCAAGTGATAGCGCCGGTAGCTCCGCGTCTCCGCAAACAGCGGATAGGCACAGAACCATTGGCTCAGCGCCAGATTGGTTTTCTCATCGGCGGACAAGCAGCCATGCGCGCCGTCATGCATGAGGATGGCAAGTCCAAGCTGGCGCGAGCCGATGATGGCGACGGCGAGAATGTACGTCAGCGGATTGGGCCACCACGCGACCAGAGCGATCGCACCGATGATGAGCGCCCAGGCGTGCGCGATCAGCGCAACGCCCTTCCACGTCACGCGCTGGCGCACGTCGGCCAATTGATCGTCGGTCAGGAAATCGCGGGCACGCATGCGAAGCGCGGTCATGGCCTAACTCTCCTCGTTCGAATTGCTCGGCGCGTCGCGCTGCTCGACAAGACGCAGGCGCGCAGCCTCGCCCGTGGATTTCGCCTGCTCACCGAGCACGCGCAGCATCTCGCTGCAGAGCTCCTCCGGCGATCGGCCCATGGCGTAGCCTTCGAGGATGACGCCGATGGCAACGGCCCAGAACCGCCGCGAGCTTTCATCGGGCGCGCGCAGCGTGCGCCAGCCGTGTCGTGCGACCTGGCTTGCATAGGCCCGCGCGCCTTCGCTGTGCAGGCGCTCGATGGTGCGCTCGACCAGGGGTGCGAGATCCTGGCGACGCCGCGTCAGCGTCAGCGCCTCGGCGAAGAAGGCGACCGAATCGCTCGCCGTGACCGTCTCCGCCAGCGCGTGCGTGTATTCCTGCGGCGTGCGCGTCCTCAGCGCCGCCTGTTCCGTTGCGCGCGCCAGATACAGCAGCTCGCGGCAGGCACATTCGACGAACAGCGCCTCCTTGGTGCGGAAGTAGTAGGTGATCTGGCTCGGGAACGCGTCCGCCGCGGCCGCGATGTCGGTGATCGACGTGCCCGACAGCCCCCGCTCCCGGAACAGCGGGCTTGCCGCATCCAACAGCAGCGACCGCATCTTGCGGCCGGCCGTGCGTGTGGCGCGCGCGGCGTGCTTGGGGTCGCTGGCGCCCGGTTCAAACGGAGCATGGGCAGAATTGTCTGCCATTGGATCCTCCCGCTGACTTCTTTGTATGCCATACAAACAAACAGGTCAAGCTGATTCGATTTGCGGGCCGACCACCACCCGCCTTCGGTTGTGCGAGCCGAGACTTGGCCCCCAACCTTGCAAAGCCGGCCAAAATCCGTATAAGGCGCACATCCGCAGACCCCGGCCGGGAGCTGAACGGACGGTCTCAGCAAATCATTCGTGATTTTGGTGTGGCAGGGCCAGTCGGCCCGTCGTCCCGTGTTTCCGCCTTCTGAGCTTAATCCCAGAGTCCTTTCCGAAGGTCTCTTAAGGGCTTGACGCCGGGCGATGCGCCAACATGAGGAAAGGACTTCCATGCCTCTTTACGAGCATGTTTTTCTCGCGCGTCAGGACGCGAGCCCGCAGCAGGTCGAAGAGCTGACTGCACAGATGACCGGTATCGTCGAGGGTCTCGGCGGCAAGGTCACCAAGACCGAGAATTGGGGCGTTCGCTCCCTCACCTATCGCATGAACAAGAACCGCAAGGCTCATTTCGTGCTGCTCAACATCGATGCGCCGTCCGCGGCGATCGCCGAAATCGAGCGCCAGGAGCGCATCAGCGAAGACGTGATCCGCTATCTCAGCGTCCGCGTCGAGGAGCTTGAGGAAGGCCCGTCCGCGATGATGCGCAAGGCCGATCGTGATCGCGAGCGTGACGACCGCGGCGGTGGCTTCCGCGGCGAGCGTGAAGGCGGCTTCCGCGGCGACCGTGAGGGCGGCTTCCGCGGTGACCGCGGTCCGCGCCGTCCGCGCGAAGAAGCTGAAACCACTGCGGATGCGGAGTAAGATCAATGGCTGAAGCTGGTGCACGCCGTCCGTTTTTCCGTCGTCGCAAGAGCTGCCCGTTCACGGGCACCAATGCTCCCAAGATCGACTACAAGGACTCCAAGCTGCTGATGCGTTACGTCTCTGAGCGCGGCAAGATCGTGCCGAGCCGCATCACCGCGGTGTCCGCGAAGAAGCAGCGTGAGCTCGCCCGCGCCATCAAGCGCGCGCGGTTCCTGGGCCTCTTGCCCTACGTCATTCGCTGACACGACCAATTCGACCGGCGGCCGCTGAGCCGCCGGTCGTCATATTCTGAAATCATAAGGCCTCCGGGTCGTCCGGTCGCCGATGGTTGGGGCAAACGACGCCTCTAACCGCTCGAAGGGAGCGGGACAGCTGATGATGGCCTTTGGATTGATAGCCCTGATCGCCGGCGCCGCGTCGGCGCTGATGTTCGCCTCGATCATCTCGGGCGCGCTGATCTCGCTCGTCCTGTTCTATCTCGCACCGCTGCCGCTGATGGTCGCCGCGATCGGCTGGGGGCCGCTTTGCGCGTGCCTCGGCGGCATTGCCGCCGCAATCGGCCTCGGCGCGCTGTTCGGCCTGCCCTACTGCATCGCCTTCGCCGTCACCGTCGCATTGCCGGCCTGGTGGCTCGGCCATCTCGTCCTGCTTGGCCGGCCAGTGGGAAGCGTCGCACCAGATATCTCTGCCGTCGAGCCGCCGGCCGAGCCCGAGATCGAGTGGTATCCGGTCGGCCGCATCCTGCTCTGGATCGCAGGCTTCGCCGCGCTGACCACCATTGCCGCCCTGCTCACGCTCGGCACCGACGCCGACACCATCAGCGGCACGCTGCGGGGGGGCTTGATGCGCCTCCTCCCCGCCGCCGATCCGCAAACTTCGGGTGAAGCCAGCCAGTTCGTTGACGCACTCGTGCGCATTGCACCGGCCGCCGCCACCATCGTCGCGATGATGACGCTGACTCTCAGCCTCTGGCTCAGCGCCAAGGTGACCGCGACGTCGGGCCGGCTGCGTCGTCCCTGGCCGGACCTGAAGGCGGCCGAGCTGCCGCCGATGACGCTCGTGGCGCTCTGCATCGCGCTCGCCTTCTGCTTCACCGGCGGGCTGCTCGCGATCGTCGCGCAGATCACCACGGCCGCGCTGATGATGGGCTATGCGCTGACCGGTTTTGCCGTGCTGCATACGCTGACACTGGCGCTGAAGAGCCGCACCTTCTGGCTCGGCTCGACCTACGCCGTCGTCGTCGTGTTCGGATGGCCTGTCATCGCGATGGTGATCCTCGGTCTTGCGGATGCCGTGTTCGGCTTCCGCGAGCGCTTCCTGCGCAGCCGGCGGCCGCCGCCGCTGCCAACCTCTTAAGTTCAACCCCGGAAACTGAAACTCAGATCCCTTCAAAGGAGAACGAATATGGAAGTCATTTTGCTGGAACGCGTCACCAAGCTCGGCCAGATGGGCGAAGTCGTGAAGGTTCGCGACGGCTATGCCCGCAATTTCCTGCTCAAGCGCGGCAAGGCGCTGCGCGCCACTGCCGACAACCGTGCCAAGTATGACGGCATGAAGGCTGAGCTCGAGGCTCGCAACCTCCAGGCCAAGGGCGAAGCGTCCAAGGTCGCCGAAAAGATCCAGGGCAAGAACATCATCGTGATCCGCCAGGCCTCCGAAGCCGGCCAGCTATTCGGCTCGGTCACCGTGCGCGACATCGTCATGGCGTTCGAAACCGACGGCGTCCATCTTGACCGCCCGCAGGTGCAGCTCGACGCACCGATCAAGACAATCGGCAAGCACACGGTCACCGTCGCCGTTCACCCGGAGGTCGAGGTCGACATCACCGTGACGGTCGCGCGCAGCCAGGACGAGGCCGAGCGCATCAACCGCGGCGAGGACATCTCGACCCGCAACGAGGACCGCGACGCGGCTGCCGAGGCAATCGCCGCGGCCGGCGAGTTCTTCGATCCGGAAGCCCAGCACGACGAGGTCGAGCCGGCGCCGGCTACGGAAGAGAAGTAACTCCAATGTCGTCATTCCGGGATGGTCCGAAGGACCAGACCCGGAATCTCGAGATTCCGGGTTCTCGCTTCGCGAGCCCCGGAATGACGAGCTCAAAATCAGCCCGGCTGCCTCAGGCGGCCGGGCTTTTCGTTTTCGCGGCGTCCTCGCTCAGCATCGCAATCGAGGCCAGCGCCGTTGCCGTGTGCTTCTCGACGCCGTCGCTGACGCAGAATACGTCGGCCGCAACCACCGAGACCTGACGGCCCGGCTTGATCACCCGGGCACGGCAGATCAGCTTCTCGCCGACTGCAGGCGACAATAAATTGAGCTTGTACTCCGCCGTCAGCGCCGGCTGGCCACGCGAGGTCGCGGCTGCGATCGTTGTGGCGTTGTCGATCAGGAAGGCGGTGACGCCGCCGTGGAAGAAGCCGTGCTGCTGCAGCAGCTCCGGCCGGCGATCCACGGCGATCGTGCAGCTGCCGCGCGACAAGTCCGAAAGCTCGGCGCCGACCAGGGTCATGAAGCCCTGCCGGCCGACATTGGCGTGGATGCGGTCGGCAATCGGTGCGAACTCCGGATCAGCTGCGGCTGACATGCACTCTGTCCTGTTGCTGGTTGATGCGGTCGAACGGCCTTAGCGCCCGAATGGCGCAGGCGATCAGTATGTCGGCCTCCCCGCGAGGGTCGGTGTGGTCGCGTCCCGACAGGAAGGCGCGGCAGAAGATCTGCGCCGGCCCGATCAGCTGGCTGATGAACATTGCCGGCGTCATCGGCAAGAGCTCACCGCGTGCAACCAGCGGCGCGCGCCAGCGCTCGATGCCGTCGGCGAGGCGCGCGTTCTGCGCGCGCTGGGCATCGCGAACCTCCTCGCCCCACTCGCTGCGGGAAATCTCGAAGAGGTAGCGCGCCTCGCGCCGGCTGCTCACGACCCACTCAAGATGCGCCCGGATCAGCCGATCGATGCCCTGCTCCGCACCGGGCACGGGATTGAGCGCGGTCAGCATTGCGGCGTGATAGTGCCGCAGGACCTGCAGGAACAGCGCACCGGCGAGCTCCTTCTTTGAGCCGAAGGCGTGAAAGAAGCTGCCATTGGAGGCGCGCGCCCGGGTGCGGATCGCAGCCACCGTCGCGGCTTCGAAGCCGACGCGGTCGAACACGATCAGCCCGGCCGCCAACAGGTCGTCTCGCACGTTCGACGTCATTGCCGCCTCCTAGAGCATTAATCTAGAGTATCACTCTAGGCCTCGTCAATACGGTGCGGAGGCCGCGATCAACGCGGTCGGCGCATGTCCATCAAAACCAAGCTGGTTTAGCGCGAGATCGGCGGCGTCGGCGGGCCGGACGACTCGGCCGGCGGCGCAGGCGGGGCTGCAGCGGTCGCGGGAGGTGCCGGCGCCTTGGCCGGTTCGGAGCTGGCAGCAGGCGCAGTCGGAGCCGCCTCTTCCGTCGCTCTGGGCGCGGCCGGCTCGGTCGGCTTCACGGCGGCTGGTGCAGACGGCGTCACCTGCGGCACCGGATCCGGGCGCAGCGACGGAGCTTCACTGCCGCGCGGCTCTACCTTCGCGCTATCAGGCATGGCGTCGGCGGGCTTCTCCGATGCCGTGCCACTGTCGGGCTCGGTCTCGTCACGATTCGGCTCGACCTTGGCCCTGTCGGGCTTGACCGTCTCAGGCTTCGACTCGGCCTTCGGCTCGCTCTTCTTGTCTTCAGTGGCCGGCGCGGCGGCGTCGAACTTCGGTGCTTCCTCAGTGCCGGGCTTCCCGCGGCGCTTGGCCTTGCGTCCCTCGGGTGCTGCCTGGCCTTCGGATTTCATGCCTTCGTCGGCCGGCCGCGCAGCACGCTTTTGGCGCGGGCCCTCGACCGCAGGAGCGGACCCCTCGCCCTCCGGCTTGGCGGCCTCCTGCGAGCGCTGGCGGCGGCCCTGATGTTCGGACTGGCCCGGAGCTGTATTGGCTTCTCGCTCCCTGGTGCCGTCCTTCTTGTCCCTGCCGTCCTTGGCCTGATACCGGGTGTCGGTGGCACCATTGGAGACGAGGTAGGAGGCGAGAATGCCCGCCATGTCCGAGCTCGTGGTGTAGTGCTGGCGCAGGAATCCCGGCAGCGAACTCGGCGCCACGGACTTCAGAAGTCCACGCGGGCTCTTGTGGCAGGCATTGCAGGTCTGCGCGAAGAGCTGGGACGGAGTCTTGCCGGCCTCGAGGTTCGTTGCCTGCGCAAGAACGGTATCGGTCGCGCCGAAGCCGATCAGAAGCAGTACCGTCGCGAGACTGAACGCTCGGCTCGACATTTCCCATCATCTCCACTGAAATACGAGAGGTGCACCGGCATCCCGCGCGGCGGCGGTCACCTTTTATCCGATTGCGCCGCGAATGGAAGCAGGCCCGCGCGCAAGGATGTGATTAAGCGCTTTTCGAATATCGGCTTTGAGCACAGCGCAATGGCGGAGCCGGAACTGGCTCGCTAGATTTTAGATGCAAACGCATAGGAACCGCTGCGGCGCCTGGGCGTCAGATATGAAGGCCGGGTTAGTCGCATCTTTCGGGTCCGCTCGAGAGGAAATGCCGATGGACCGCTTGTTGCATAAGTTTCTGTCTCAATTCATCCGGCGCGGGTCGATGACGGTGACCAGCGCAAGCGGGACGACGTTCACCGTCGGTGACGGCTCCGGCGCCCCGGTCGCAGTCCGCTTCGTCACGAAAGACGCAGAACGAAAAATCCTCATCAATCCCGAACTCGGGCTTGGCGAAGCCTACATGGATGGCGAGTTCGTGGTCGAACACGGCACCATAGCTGATGCCCTCGCGATCCTGCTGGATCAACCCGACCTATTGCCGCAGTGGGCCAAACCGTGGTGGCACCTGCGCTATCTGACGCGCCACCTCAAGCAGTTCAATCCGCGCTCGCGCTCGCGCAGTAACGTGGCGCACCACTACGATCTCGACGCCCGGCTCTATTCGCTCTTTCTTGATGCCGACAAGCAATATAGCTGCGCCTATTTCGAGACGCCGGAGACGACGCTCGATGACGCGCAGCTCGCCAAGAAGCGGCACATCGCCGCGAAGCTGCTCGTCGGGGTCCGCCAGCGTGTGCTCGACATCGGCTCGGGCTGGGGCGGGCTCGGGCTCTATCTTGCCGAGATCGCGGGCGCCGACGTCACCGGCATCACTCTGTCAACCGAGCAATTGCGGATCGCCAATGCACGCGCCGCCGAAAAGGGGCTGACGGGCTCGGCCAAATTCCTGCTGCAGGACTACCGCGACATCGAAGGCCCATTCGACCGCATCGTCTCAGTCGGCATGTTCGAGCATGTCGGCGCCCGCTTCTACGACACCTACTTCCAGCGCTGCGCCGAGCTCCTGAGCGAGGACGGGGTCATGCTGCTGCATTCGATCGGCCGTTCGCAGGGACCGGACTCGACCAATCCCTGGATCGCCAAATACATCTTCCCCGGCGGCTACATCCCCGCGCTGTCCGAGGTGCTGCCGTCGATCGAGCGGGCGGGCCTATTGGTCTGCGACATCGAGATCCTGCGCCTGCACTACGCCGAGACGCTCAAAGCCTGGCGAGAGCGCTTCATGGCGCGGCGCGAGGAGGCCGTGCAGCTCTACGATGAGCGCTTCGCGCTGATGTGGGAGTTCTACCTGGCGGCCTGCGAAATGACCTTCCGCAAGCAGGCGATGATGAACTTCCAGATCCAGCTCACCCGGCGCCAGGGCATCGTGCCGATGACGCGCGACTACATCGCGCGCGAAGAGGCCCGGCTGCGGGCCATCGAGGGCGGCGCCAAGCCCAGGCTCAAGCTGGCAGGTGAATAGGCCCTAATGATGCAGGCCGGAAATCTGGGAAAGCCGCAAGGAGGCGCTTAGCGCCAGTTGCGTCCGCAATTCCAAAAGCACTTCAGGTGCAACCGGCTGACGCCGCACTTCAGGCCGCTCGGCGTGCTCCATGGCCGCGATCAGTCCAGCTAGCCAAAGCCGGCTGCCTGCCTCGCTTCGCCACATCTGCTGCTGCCGTTCTGGCCGCATCGCTTGCGTCTCCCTGCTGGCGGGTCGGGGACAACCCCCTGCCCGCCGGCCTGTTCCGGCTCTACCCGAAAGAATCCGGGAAGATGTGATCTGCTTCACACAAAGCTGGTCGGACTTGGCTTAGATCGTCGCCATGCGCAAAGAGACCCAAACCGCATTCGACGTGCAGAACGACCTCCGCACCGATTACGCCCTGATCGTCACTGGCGTCGGGGCGGCCTTGGCTGCGCTGGTCTACCTCCTGCTGGTCTGAATCCCAGCCGAAAGCTCCCAGCGTGCGTCAATTCGCGCGCTCTTCGATGGGTCTGCGCGCCAATCCATAAGGTTCACGGCTTCAGGCTTTTTCCACCGCGCGGGTGCGTCCGCTCCCAAGCCGCACCCGGTTCCGCGAAAATCCGTCAAGCGTGGGGCGTGCTGCGGCGGCCAATCATCCACCATTTTCACTGAACGGTTGATAGCGGTCAGCTTTTGCTTCCGCTTTCGCCTGCAGCGGCGCTTTATCCCCGCCCCGCATCCGCCCAAGAAAATTGCTAAGCACGTCCGACCATGGCCCTGACTGATTCGAACGTTCTCAAACTCGCGCCCGACGCCGGAACGCCCGCCTATCGGAGCGCGCCGCACAATATCGAGGCGGAACAGAGCCTCCTGGGCGCGATCCTAGTCAACAACGACGCCTTCTATCGCGTCTCCGACTTCCTGGAGGCGAAGCATTTCTTCGAGCCGCTACACCAGACCATTTTCGAGACCGCCGGCAGCCTGATCCGGATGGGCAAGATCGCGACGCCCGTCACGCTGAAGACGTTCCTTCCCGCCGATACCGATGTCGGCGGCATGACCATCGGGCAATATCTGGCGCGGCTCGCGGCCGAAGCGACCACCATCATCAACGCCCAGGATTACGGCCGCACCGTCTACGACCTGTCGCTCAGGCGCGACCTGATCGGCATCGGCGAGGACATGGTCAATGTCGCATACGACGCGCCCGTCGATTTCCAGCCGCGGGCGCAGATTGAGGACGCCGAACGCAAGCTCTACGAACTTGCCGAGTCTGGCCGTTATGACGGCGGTTTCCAGAAATTCTCGCAGGCGCTGACGGTCGCCGTCGATCTTGCGGCGAAGGCGTTCCAGCGCGACGGAAAGCTGTCAGGCATCTCGACGGGCCTGCGCGATCTCGACACCAAGATGGGCGGCTTGCAGCATTCCGACCTCATCATCGTGGCGGGACGTCCCGGTATGGGCAAGACCTCGCTGGCGACCAACATCGCCTACAACGTCGCGCAAGCCTATGTTCCGGAACTCCAGGCCGACGGCACCATGAAGGCCGCCAATGGCGGCGTGATCGGCTTTTTCTCCTGCGAAATGTCGGCCGACCAGCTCGCCACGCGTATCGTGGCCGAGCGCACCGGCATCCCCTCCTCGCACATCCGTCGCGGCGGCATCACGGAAGCCGATTTCGAGAAGATCCGCCAGGTCTCGATCGAGCTGCAATCGCTGCCGTTCTATGTCGACGCCACCGGCGGCCTGTCGATCGCGCAGCTAATGGCGCGCGCCCGCCGACTCAAGCGCCAGAAGGGCCTCGATCTCCTGGTGATCGACTACATCCAGCTGTTGTCCGGCTCAGGCAAGCGCGCCAGCGACAGCCGCGTGCAGGAAATCACGGAGATCACGACCAGCCTGAAGGCGCTGGCGAAGGAGCTCAACGTCCCCGTGATCGCGCTGTCTCAGCTTTCGCGTCAGGTGGAGTCGCGTGACGACAAGCGGCCGCAGCTCTCGGACCTGCGCGAATCCGGCTCGATCGAGCAGGACGCCGACGTCGTGCTGTTCGTGTTCCGCGAGGAATATTACCTCGCCATGAAGGAGCCGCGTCCCGGCACTGAGGAGCACGCCAAATGGCAGGCCGACATGGAACGCACGGTCGGCCGGGCCGAAGTCATCATCGGCAAGCAGCGCCATGGCCCGACCGGCACGGTCGAGCTGCACTTCGACGCCTCCGTCACCCGCTTCGGCGACCTCGCCCATGACGGCCAATTGCCGGATCGCAGCGACTATTAGAAACTGTTCCCCGGGTTGAACCCTTGGGGCCTCTTGCGTAAAACGGCGCCATGACAATGGCGTCCGACCCGAAAACGATCCCGCAATCCGGTCTTCTCTCCGCGGAG
Organism: Bradyrhizobium sp. 164; assembly: GCF_023073715.1. Taxonomy (GTDB): domain Bacteria; phylum Pseudomonadota; class Alphaproteobacteria; order Rhizobiales; family Xanthobacteraceae; genus Bradyrhizobium. The sequence continues at coordinate 257,780 of NZ_JADPKA010000050.1, read as the reverse complement.
GCCAGTCAGGCTGCCGCGCTCGCCGCCTATGGCGGCGTGCTCACCGTCGATCTCGACGCCATCATCGCCAATTGGCGCAAACTCGAGAAGACGGCGGTGCCGGCCGAGTGCTCGGCGGTTATCAAGGCCGACGCCTATGGCTGCGGCGCCGCCGAAGTCGCGCGTGCCCTGAGCAAGGCCGGCTGCAAGACCTTCTTCGTCGCCACCATAGAGGAAGCGCGCAAGGTGCGCGCGGCCGTGCCGGAGCCCACGATCTACGTGCTCAGCGGCTATTTCCAGAACACCGGCGAGCACTATGCGAAGATCAACTGCCGGCCGGTGATCGGCGACCTCAACGAGCTCGCCGAATGGGACGTGTTCTGCCGCCGCACCGGCTGGACCGGAGGCGCCGCTGTTCACATCGACACCGGCATGAACCGGCTCGGCCTGACGCTTGCGGAAGCGCAGGCCATCATCCCCCGCATCAATGCCGGCGATCACGGCATCACGCTGGTGATGAGCCATTTGGTCTCGGCCGAGCAGCTCAACAGCCCGGTGAATGCAAGACAACTCGCAGCCTTCCGCGGCATCGCCAGCGAGTTCTCCGGCGTGCCGGCGGCGCTCGCCAATTCCTCCGGCATCTTCCTGGGCGCGCCCTTCCAGTTCGACATGGTGCGGCCTGGGGCCGCACTCTACGGCGTCAATCCGACGCCGGAGGCCGATAATCCGATGCAGCAAGTCGTGGATCTCAAGGCGCGCATCGTGCAGATCCGCACCATCGAGCGCGGCGAGACCGTCGGCTATGGCGGCACCTGGACCGCACGGCGGCCGACCAAGCTCGCGATCATCGCGGTCGGCTATGCCGACGGCTATTTCCGCGCCGCCAGCTCCAATGACGGCACCCGCGGCGCCGAAGTCATCGTGGCCGGAAAACGCTGCCCGGTCGCGGGCCGCATCTCGATGGACCTGATCGCAATCGATATCACCGACCTGCCGCCGAACGCGGCGCGGCGCGGCCACATGGTGACGCTGCTCGGCGAGGGCATTACCGTCGACGAGCTCGCGCATCATTTCGGCACGATCGGCTATGAGGTGCTGACCAGCCTCGGCCGCCGCTATGCCCGCCTCTACAAGGGCGGCAATATCGTGGAGCCGGTGACAAAGCCAGCTGCCGCACAGGCAGTTGAGCAGCCGCCCTCCCCGCCGTCGATCGAGCAGCCGGCAAGCCCGCCGCCGCTGCGGAGCTGAACTGCTCCTCGCTTACTTCTTTTTCCGGTTGTCCAGCGCCGCCTTGCAGGTCGCGCTGAGCTGATCGCGCTTGCCGTTCAGACAGGCGACGATGCCGCCGCCGGGCGCGATGCCGGCGCAGAATTTGTCATAGTCCGCCTTGCACGCGCCGCGCGGATCGGACGATTGTGCCGATGCGCCTCCGGAGAACGCGACGACAAGTGCGATGGCAATAAAGCTCAACTTGGACATTGTGTCTCCGGAATCGGAAGGCAGAAGCGTCAGCCCTACATGAAGATTGCGACATTCAACATCAACAACGTCAGTCGCCGCCTGCCCAATCTCTTGGCATGGCTGCGGATCGCGAAGCCCGATGTCGTCGCGCTTCAGGAGTTGAAGGCAAGTGATGGCGAATTTCCGGCGGCGGCCATCGAAAAAGCCGGCTATGGCGCAGTCTGGCGTGGACAAAAGACCTGGAACGGCGTCGCCATCCTCGCCCGCAGCGCCGAGCCGGTGCTCACCCGCGACCGCTTGCCGGGGACGACCGACGATCACGAAGCCCGCTACATCGAAGCCGCCGTCCGCGGCGTCATCGTCACGAGTATCTATCTGCCGAACGGCAACCCGCAGCCCGGGCCGAAATTCGATTACAAGCTGGACTGGTTCGCGCGGCTGAGGCGCCACGCCAAGAGCTTCATCAAGCAGGAGCTACCGGTGGTGCTCGCCGGCGACTACAACGTCGCGCCGACGGCGATCGACATCTATCCGACGCGCTCATGGGACAAGGATGCGCTGATCCAGCCGAAGAGCCGTGCGGCGTTTGCCTCACTGGTCGAACAAGGCTGGTGCGACGCGATCCGCGAACTGCATCCCGAAGAGCGCATCTACACGTTCTGGGACTACAAGCGAAACCGCTGGCCGCGCGATGCGGGCCTGCGGCTTGATCATCTATTGCTCAGCCCTGCCCTCGCCCCGCGCCTGGTCAAAGCCGGCGTCGACAAGAAGATCCGCGGCGAGGATGGCGCGAGCGATCACGCGCCGGCGTGGATCGTGTTGCGGTGACTCCTCACCACAGATTCCTGCCGTCGATCACGTTCACCGGTACCGCGTCCAAATCGAAATCGTCGAACAGGCGCGCATTCACGGCGACCTTGGGATTGTCGAAATCGGGCTTGCCCGTCGACCAGTCCGGCGATTCCGAATAGGTGCCGCAGCCGCAATTCGCACAGAAGTGATGCTTGACGGAGCGGCTGCCCCAGAGATAGGTCGCGACGTTGTCGGGGGCAGGCGGAACTGCGCCGGCGTGTAATAGGCCCATAGCGCGCCGCGCTTGGTGCAGAGCGTGCAGGTGCAGCGCGTCACGCTCGACGGCGCCTCCGTCACCTCGAACACCGTCTCACCGCAATGACAGCTTGCCTCGATCGGCATGATCCTCTCTCCGTTTTAGTCAGGACATGGTCGTAGCCGGCCGCTGCTGCCAACATGCTGTCAGCAGCCTCGCCATTGGGTTTCAAAACCCACGCGGATGGCGGTCATCCGGTCGCTCCAACAGAACATGGAAAACAACCCCATGCACAGTAGCCCACCCCTATCCGCTCAATGGGTTACGCGTATTCCGATTCCATTTGACTCGTCGGCCTCCAAGCCGGCCGTCTGGAAGCAGTTCGCGCATTTTCCGACCCATTCAATGTTGAGCCTCTTGACCTCAGCGGTGCTGGTTATCATACTGGTCTGACCAGGATCAGACCAAGAGACGTGGGATGGAGCTCAAGCGGGCGGTCGAAGGCGAAAAAGGGTTCGAGAAGGTGTTCGCCTTCTTGCGCGAGCGCCTGCTGGCGGGCTCGCTCAAGCCCGGCGACCGGCTGATTTCCGAACGCGAGCTGGCGACCCTGCTCGGCGTCAGCCGGCCGATTGTCCGCGAAGCGCTGCGGGCCCTGACCGTCCTCGGCATCGTCGAGATCCGCCACCGCATCGGCACCGTGGTGACGCGGCCGGACGTCTCCGTGCTGAATGACTTCTTCACCTTCGCGCTGGCCCAACAGGCGGACATGCTCGATGACGTCATGCAGGCCCGCGTGGCGATTGAATGCCAGGCGATCAGGCTGGCCTGCGAACGCGCCAACATAGCCGATTTCGAACGTCTCCAACGCGCGCTGGCAAAAATCGGGGAAACGATCGACGAGGCGGATGCCGGCGGCATGGCCGACTTCGACTTCCATCGCGCTATCGTCGTCGCCTCGCATTCGGAGACGTTGACGGTTCTACACAGTTCGATGGGAGGCCTGTTGACGCATTCGCATCGCAGCCGCCGCGAGCTGGTCCAGGCTTTCCCGTCGATGAAGACGTATCTGATCGATGATCATCGGCGCATCTTCGAAGCGGTCATTGCACGTGATCCGGAGCGCGCAGATGCGACGCTGCGCAAGCATTTTGCCATCGGCGACGAATACCGGCGGCGCGCCGTTGCCGGCGACATCGACAAGACCAGCGCCTCAGGTTGATCGCGGCAGGCCAATCAAGCAAGAAACCAATCAAGCAAGAAACGGACTGACACCATGGGACGGAACGACAAGGGCAATGTCGGCTTCATAGGCATCGGCACGATGGGACGCGAGATGGTGCGCAACCTTCTGGCGGCCGGACACGCGGTTCGCGTCTTCGATCTGAACGAAGTCGCGCTGGCGGAAAGCGTCAAGGAAGGTGCGACCCGCACCAACAGCCCCGCCGACGCCGCGCAAGGCGCCGAGATCGTCATCACCATGCTGCCCGACACGCCCCATGTCGAGGCGACCATTTACGGCGACCATGGGCTCCTGAAGTCCCCTCCTCCCGGCAAGCTGATCGTCGACATGAGCACGATCTCGCCGGTCGCCGTCCGTCGTATCCATGCCGAGCTGCAAAAAGCCGGTGTCGGCTTCATCGACGCGCCGGTCTCGGGCGGGCCTGTGGGCGCCAAGAACGCTGCGCTGTCGATCATGGCCGGTGGCGATGCCGAAGCCTTTGCCAAAGCCGAGCCGTTCTTCCGTGCGATGGGCACGACCATCACGCATGTCGGAGCCTCCGGCGCTGGCCAGACCGTCAAACTCTGCAACCAGCTGATCTGCGGCATCAACATCCAGGCCATTTGCGAGGCGGTTGCGCTCGGGCGCGCCTCGGGGGTCGATCTCAACCTGCTGCGTCGGGTGCTGCTCGGCGGCTCGGCTGCCTCGTGGATGCTCGACAAGCTCGGCCCGTCCATGATCGAGGGCGACGTCGGCGCCGGCTTCCGCATCGACCTGATGCTGAAAGATCTGCGCCTGGTGCAGGAGCACGCGCAGGCGCTGAACGTGCCGCTGCCCGGCACTGCGCTCGTCACCAGTCAATATGTCGATGCGCGCGCGCATGGCGAAGGCAGCAACGGCAACCAGGCGCTGTTCCGCGTCTATGACCGCATGACCAACCAGGTGACGGGCTGAACCCGATACGATGACCCTCCAACTCGACTTTCCCGCAGTGCTGGAGCGCTGGCCAAGTTTTCTGGCCGGTGCCGCGCTCACGTTGGAGTTGGCATTCTTCGCGACCGTGCTCGGCGCCCTGCTCGGAACGCTTGCGGCGGTCGGGCGCGGCACGCATAACGCGCTGATCGCGGGCGCCTGCAAGGTCTATGTCGAGACCATCCGCAACACCCCACTGCTCGTGCAGATCTTCCTGGTTTATTTCGGCCTCGCCAGCCTTGGCCTAAAGTACTCCGCCTTCACCGTGGCGGTGGCCGCGCTGACCATCAATGTCGGCGCCTATACCGCCGAGATCATGCGGGCCGGCTTCGAGGCGATCCCGCGCGGACAGATCGAGGCCGCCGAAGGGCTGGCACTGTCGCGTCTCCAGATCTACTGGCACATCATCCTGCTGCCGGCGATCGAGAAGGTTTATCCGGCGCTGACCAGCCAATTCGTGCTGCTGATGCTGGCCTCCTCGGTCTGCTCGCAGATCTCGGCCGAGGAGCTCACCGCGGTCGCGAACTACATCCAGTCGGACACGTATCGCGCCTTCGAGACCTACATCATCGTGGCCGTTCTCTACGTCATCCTGTCGTTGGTGATGCGCGCGGGCTTCTGGGGCCTCGGCCTCGTGCTGTTTCCGCGCCGACGCCGGCTCGGCACGCCGTTGTGAGATGACCATGGGCGGACATCTCAACATCAATCATCTGATGTTCCTCGGCCAGGGCGCGCTGTGGACGATCGGATTGTCCATGATCGCGCTGATCGGCGGCGGCATCGTCGGCTTCGTGATTGCGCTGGCGCGTATCTCGCCGCTCAAATCGGTGCGGATCGCCAGTGCCGTCTATGTCCAGCTCGTCCAGGGCACGCCGCTGCTCGTCATTCTGTTCCTCGGCTATTTCGGCTTGGCCGCCATCGGCCTGAAGGTCTCGCCGCTCGCGGCGGCCGGCGCCTCGCTGACGCTCTATGTTGCCGCCTATCTCGGCGAGATCTGGCGCGGCTGCATCGAGTCCGTGCCGAAGCCGCAATGGGAGGCTGCCGAAGGCCTGGCGCTGAGCCGGACCCAGCGCATGATGAAGGTGATCCTGCCGCAGGCGATCCGCATCGCGACGCCTCCGACCGTCGGCTTCATGGTGCAGATCATCAAGAACACCTCGCTCGCCTCCGTCGTTGGCTTCGTCGAGCTGATGCGCTCGGGCCAGATCGTCAACAACTCGCTGTTCGAGCCGTTCGCCATCTACGCCATCATCGCCGCCACCTACTTCGCCATGTGCTATCCCCTGTCGCTGTTCAGCCAGAGGCTGGAACGGCGGATGGGGTATGGCAGGTCCAACCTCGCGCCGGCCTGACATGCAACAAAACGCCCTCTCCTCCGAGCCCATCGTGTCACTTCGCGACGTGCAGAAAAGCTTTGGCCCGCTGCGGGTGCTCGACGGCGTCTCCTTTGCCGTCGAACGCGGCGAGGTGCTGGCGCTGATCGGACGCTCCGGCTCCGGCAAGAGCACGGCGCTGCGCTGCATCGACCGCTTCGAGAAGGTCGACGGCGGCGAGATCGTCGTCTGCGGACACCGGGTCGACCGACCGGACGTCGATCTGCGTGCGCTGCGCCAGGACGTCGGCATCGTGTTCCAGAGCTACAATCTGTTTCCGCACCTCACGATCGAGCAGAACATCACGCTCGCGCCGTGTGCCGTGAAGGGCCTGACCGCTTCGCAAGCCAAGGACCTCGCGCGAAAAGTGCTCGCACAGGTCGGGCTCGAGGAGAAACTGCATGCCTATCCCGAACAGCTCTCGGGCGGCCAGCAGCAGCGCGCCGCGATCGCCCGCTCGCTTGCCATGCAGCCGAAGGTGATGCTGTTCGACGAGGTCACTTCCGCGCTCGATCCGGAGCTCACCGGCGAAGTGCTGAAGGTGATCGAGCAACTCGCGGCTGATGGCATGACCATGGTGATGGTCACCCACGAGATGGGCTTTGCCAAAGGCATCGCCGACCGAATCGTCTTCATGCATCGCGGCAAGGTCCACGAGACTGGGCCCGCCTCGATCCTGACGTCGCCGGTAACGCCCGAGCTCATGCAATTCGTGGGCACGGGAAACCTGAAATCATAATAGGAGAGGAGAACCAAGGATGACAAACAAGACATTGCTGGGGGCGGCCGCGCTGTGCTGCCTCGTCATGATATCAGCCACGCCGGCATCTGCCGATCTGCTCGACGACATCACGAAGGCGAAGAAAATCCGCATCTCGACGGACCTTGCCATTCCGCCCTCGGGCATGATGGATTCCACGATGAAGCCGACCGGCTCCGACGTCGAAGTCGCCCAGCTGCTCGCCAAGGATTGGGGGCTCGAGCTGGAATTCATCCAGACCACCGGCGCGACCCGGATCCCCAACGTCCTGACCGGCAAGGCGGACATCATCATCTCGACCCTGTCGGTGACGCCGGACCGCGCCAAAGTGATCGACTTCACCAAGCGCTATGCGACGCTGCAATCCGATGTCGGCTGCCTGAAATCGTCGGCCGTCAAGGACTGGCCCGACCTGAAGGACAAGCCGATCGGCGTCTCGCGCGGCACCACGCAGGACACGACGCTGTCCAACATGAAGGACAAGGACCTCAAGATCGCCCGCTACGACGATGATGCCACGATGGTGACGGCGGCCGTCTCCGGCCAGGTCGACTGCGTCGCCTCGTCCGCGACGATCATCAACCAGATTGGGGTGAAGAACCCCTCGCGGGTGTTCGAGTCCAGGATTCCGCTGGCGACCTTCGACCTCGCCATCGGCCTGAAGAAGGGCGAGCAGCGCCTGATGGACAAGCTCAACGCCTGGATCACCGAGAACGTCAAGAACGGCAAGCTCAACGCGATCTACAAGAAATTCCACGGCGTCGAACTGCCGCCCGACATGCGCAGCTGAATCAAACGGACAATCGTGACAGCCGCATACGGCTGTCACGATCAATGCAAGCTCAAGAAGGATATTACATGCGTCTCGTCATCGGATCCGACCACGCCGGCTGGCCGCTCAAGCAGACCGTCATCGATCACATCCGCAAGCTCGGCCACGACGTTATCGACGTCGGCTCCTATGACGACAAGCCGGTGGACTTCCCCGACATCGCGCGCGCGGTGGCGCAGAAGGTGACTTCGGGCGAAGCCGCACGCGGCATCATGGTGTGCGGCACCGGCGTCGGCGCCTCGATCGCGGCCAACAAAATGAAGGGCATCCGCGCCGCGGTCTGCCATGACGTCCATTCCGCCCATCAGAGCGTCGAGCACGACGACGTCAACGTCATGTGCATCGGCGCGCAGATCGTCGGCGCCTGGCTCGCTGTGGATCTCGTGTCCTCCTACCTCTCGGCCGAATTCTCGACCGACGAGGATTTCCGCCGCCGCGTGGAGAAGCTGCGCGTCATGGACGAGCAAGGCTGACCGCCTCTCCATGACCCTGGTGTTCGGCTCGCCGGCCGATACGATGGGGCCGGCGATACCTTTGTCGGCGCATTCGCAGCCATGCTCAGGGAAAGCGTGTCGCTGCAGCGCGCTCGTGGTAAGCTGCAAAGCCGCGGCATTGAAATGTCTCAAAGCCGGCCAGACCGGCATGCCGATGCGTCGCGCGATCGGTTCCCTCGCCTCACGGATCGCCCATATCGCTGGGCGCGGCTAAACTCTCCCGATTCGCGGAGCCCATTTTGGCCTTTCTCTTCGTCCTCAGCGTCGGCCTCATCGCCGGCACCATCTCCGGCATCGTCGGCACCGGCTCGTCGATCATGCTGATGCCGGTGCTGGTCTATGCCTACGGGCCGAAGGAAGCCGTGCCGATCATGGCGGTGGCCTCTGTGATGGCGAACTTTTCACGGATTTTGGCGTGGTGGCGCGAGGTCGACTGGCGGGCTTGCGTGGCCTATTCGGTGACGGGCATTCCGGCCGCAGCGCTCGGCGCACGGACGCTGCTGGCGCTGCCCGCGCACGCGGTCGATCTCACCATCGGCATCTTCCTGATCGCGATGGTTCCGGTGCGACACTGGTTGGCGCAGCACGACCTGAAGGCCAATCTCTGGCATCTCGCGATCGGCGGCGCCGTCATCGGCTATCTCACCGGCATCGTGGTCTCGACTGGCCCGCTCAGCGTGCCCTTGTTTCTGTTTTACGGGCTCAGCAAGGGCGCCTTCCTCGCGACTGAAGCTGCCTCCTCGCTTGGCCTCTACTTCGCGAAATCCGTGACCTTCGAGCGCTTCGGCGCCCTGACCGGCGAGGTCTTCGTCAAGGGCCTGATCGCGGGCGCCTCGCTGATGTCGGGCGCCTTCGTCGCGAAGCGTTTCGTGCTGCACCTGAAGCCGGAGATGTTTCGCCTGCTGATGGATGGCATCATGCTGGCGGCGGGCTTGACGATGCTGTTCAACGCGTTCTGACTGCGCTCCCTTCGAGACATATCGCCGAGAAGGACCAATGCATGCACACAGTGCCCCTGATTGTCGCTGCCGCCGGCATCGTCCTTTCCGCACCACAGCCGACTTTCGCCGCGCAGCCGTTCGACGGTTTATGGGCTCTAACCAAGCAGGATTGCCGCGACAAGAACGCCCCGGACAGCAAGACGATGATCGATCTCGACAACGCCATCAAGGGCAAGCCGGCCCCGCTGATCGATCGGTAAGAAAACCACTGCCGCGTCGACCGCACAGTGCCGGCCGGCGACGGCCTTGTGCTGTCCGCCACCTGCTTCGAATTCTCGGACGACTTCACCAGAGGCGCGAACGGCAGCAAGGTCGCGATCAAGTTGGCCCCGGGCGCAAACGGCGCGATCAAGATCGACGGGAGGCCATACGTGCTGTGCAAGCGCAAGGACGAGTTGCCAAGAGCGCGATAGCGGGAGACGGTTCGCAACTTCGGGTCTGATCGTGCTAAGCACGCCGCACCCAAAGTAGCGACTCACTTCGTTCCATGGCCAAGAGCACCCTCTCCTTCGTCTGCCAGAACTGCGGCGCGGCCTATAATCGCTGGCAGGGTAAGTGCGAGTCCTGCGGCGAGTGGAACACGCTGGCCGAGGAGGACACCAGCGGCAGCGTGCCGGTGTCGATCCGTTCCAAACGCAAGGGACGGACGTTTGCGCTGGAGAGCCTTGCCGGAAGAAGCCCGGATGCGCCGCGTTTGTCGTCAGGGATGACCGAGCTCGACCGCGTCACCGGCGGCGGGTTCGTCCGCGGCTCGGTGCTGCTGGTCGGCGGCGATCCCGGCATCGGCAAATCCACCCTGCTGACGCAGGCGACAAGCCTGCTGGCGCGCGCCGGCCACCGCGTCGTCTACATCTCCGGTGAAGAGGCGGTCGCGCAGGTGCGCCTGCGCGCAGAGCGGCTTGGGCTGTCGGATGCGCCGGTGCAGCTCGCCGCCGAGACTTCGGTGGAGGACATCGTGTCGACGCTGTCGGAGGGCGCGGTCCCTCGGCTGATCGTGATCGACTCGATCCAGACGATGTGGACCGACACGGTGGAATCCGCGCCCGGCACCGTGACCCAGGTCCGTGCCTCGGCGCAGGCGCTGATCCGCTTTGCCAAGAAGACCGGTGCTGCCATCATCCTGGTCGGCCATGTCACCAAGGACGGCCAGATCGCCGGCCCCCGCGTGGTCGAGCACATGGTCGATGCCGTGATGTCGTTCGAGGGCGAAGGCTCGCAGCAATTCCGCATCCTCCGTGCCGTGAAGAACCGGTTCGGGCCGACCGACGAGATCGGCGTGTTCGAGATGACGGGCCTCGGCCTGCGCGAGGTCACCAACCCCTCCGAGCTGTTCCTGTCCGAGCGCGATCTCGGCACGCCCGGCACCGCCGTGTTCGCAGGAATCGAGGGCACAAGGCCCGTCCTGGTGGAATTGCAGGCACTCGTGGCCCCGACCTCGCTCGGCACCCCGCGCCGGGCCGTGGTCGGCTGGGACCCGAGCCGGCTCTCGATGCTGCTGGCGGTGCTGGAAGCCCATTGCGGGGTCAAGCTGTCCGGCCATGACGTCTATCTCAATGTCGCCGGCGGCCTGCGCATCAACGAGCCGGCGGCGGATCTGGCCGCTGCGGCGGCACTGGTGTCGTCCCTGGTTAATGCGCAGTTACCGACCGATGCCGTCTATTTCGGTGAGATCTCGCTGTCCGGCGTGGTCCGCCCCGTCGCGCAGACCCCAGCCCGGCTGAAGGAAGCGGCAAAACTCGGCTTCCAGCGCGCCGTGCTGCCCGAATCGGCCCGGGGTGAGACCAGCGCCGATGCCGGGTTGTCGCTGAACGCGGTCAACAGCCTGACGACATTGGTGGCCGAAATCGCCGCCCGCGGCTCGCGCCGGGGCGAATCGAACGGGCCGGCAGAGAAAAATGCCACACCGGCAAGATTCCGCCGTGGAGATGGTTAGCCGGAGGTGACGTCGGAGGCCCCCGCCGCTATACAGCCGTCACAAAAGCAGCATGGGATTGCGTGGTTGCGGCCTTGCCGGGAACGCCGTCTGCCCGTCTTTTAGGGCAGCGGCCAAACACCGATTCGCTAGAGCACCTTTGAGAGTACGAGCGGACCAGACCAGCCGATGCCAGTAACACTCCTCGACCTGATCCTGCTCGGTGTGATGCTGATTTCGGGCCTGCTCGCCATGGTCCGCGGCTTCATGCGCGAAATCCTGTCGATCGCAGCCTGGGGCGCTGCCGCGATCGTCACGCTGTACTCCTTCTCGAAGCTGCTGCCGACCGCCAAGACCTATTTCAACAACGACACTGTGGCGAGCGTGGTCGTGGTCGCCGGCGTATTCGTGGGCACCCTGGTCGTGGTCTCCGTGATCACGGTCCGAATCTCGGACATGATCCTGGATTCGCGCATCGGCGCGCTGGACCGCACGCTCGGCTTCCTGTTTGGCCTGGCTCGCGGGCTTTTGATCGTCGTGGTCGCCTTCCTGTTCTTCACCTGGCTGGTTCCAGACAAGCAGCGTCCGGACTGGGTTACAGGGGCGAAATCCCGCGTGGTGCTCCAGGGAACCGGGGATTGGCTGATGGCCCTCTTGCCCGACGACCCCGAGAACACCATCTTGAAGAGATTCAAGAAAAACAAACCAGATGATGATCAAGCTGAATCCGAGCAGCAGCCTTCGGGCAGTGGCGACGGATACAGTAAACCGGCTCGTGACAGCCTGAAAAAGCTGATCGAGAAACCTGCGGCGCGTTGATTGGCCCTAAAGAAAGGCGCGGACGAGATGCGACACCCTGACCAGGACGCCCAGCTTGATCTCGATCCAAGGGCCGGTTTGGGCCCGGCCGCTCTGGAGGTCCAGGACGATCTGGAGGGGGATACGCTGCGAGAGGAATGCGGCGTGTTCGGCATCTACGGCCATCCCGATGCCGCCGCCATCACCGCGCTCGGTCTCCACGCTCTTCAGCACCGCGGCCAGGAAGCCGCCGGCATCGTCTCCTACGACGGCAGCCGCTTTCACTCGGAACGCCGCCTCGGCCTCGTCGGCGACACCTTCTCCCGCCGCGAGGTGATCGACCGCCTGCCCGGCAATGTCGCGGTCGGCCATGTCCGTTACTCCACCACCGGCGCCACCATCCTGCGCAACGTGCAGCCGCTGTTCGCCGAGCTCAACGCCGGCGGTCTTGCCGTCGCGCATAACGGCAACCTCACCAACGGCCTGACACTGCGCCGCGAGCTCGTGAAGAACGGCGCGATGATGCAGTCGACCACCGACACCGAGGTGATCCTGCATTTGGTTGCGCGCTCCAAGCGCAGCCGTTTCATCGAGCGCTATGTCGACGCGCTGCGCGAGATCGAAGGTGCCTATGCGCTGGTCTCGCTGACCAACAAGAAGCTGGTCGGCGCGCGCGATCCGCGCGGCATTCGTCCGCTCGTGCTCGGCGAGCTCGACGGCTGTCCGATCCTGACCTCGGAGACCTGCGCCCTCGACATCATCGGCGCGCGCTTCGTGCGCGACATCGAGCCCGGCGAAGTCATCGTGTTCGACGAGAACGGCCAGGACATCCACAAGCCGTTCCCGCCGATGGCGCCCCGCCCCTGCATCTTCGAATATATCTACTTCTCCCGTCCGGATTCCATCGTCCACGGCCGTTCGGTCTACGAGGTGCGCAAGAACTTCGGTGCGCAGCTCGCGCGCGAGAGCCACGTGCCGGTCGACGTCGTGGTGCCGGTGCCGGATTCCGGCGTACCCGCGGCGGTCGGCTACAGCCAGTTCTCCGGCGTGCCGTTCGAGCTCGGCATCATCCGCAACCATTATGTCGGCCGTACCTTCATCCAGCCGACGCAGGCGATCCGCGAATCCGGCGTGCGCATGAAGCACTCGGCCAACCGGGCTGCGATCGAAGGCAAGCGTATCATCCTGATCGACGACTCCCTGGTGCGCGGCACCACCTCGAAGAAGATCGTGCGCATGATGCGCGATGCGGGTGCGACCGAAGTGCACTTCCGCCTCGCTTCGCCGCCGATCCTCTATCCCGATTATTACGGCATCGACCTGCCCGACCGCGGCGGCCTGCTCGCGGCGACGCATTCACTCGAGGAGATGCGCGAGATCATCGGCGCAGACTCGCTCGCCTTCCTGTCGATCGACGGCATGTACCGCGCCATGGGCGAACCGGGCCGCGATCCCGCCAATCCGAAATTCTCGGACCACTGCTTCACCGGGGCGTATCCGACCCATCTCACCGACCAGACCCAGACCGAGCCGCAGCCGCGGCAGCTCTCGCTGCTGGCGGAGGCGAGCTGACCACTGTCATTCCGGGGCGCGCGCAGCGCGAACCCGGAATCTCGAGATCGTGTCGTAAGCTCTGGATTCCGGGGTCGGTCCTGCGGACCGCCCCGGAATGACGAGACCATGGGGGCTTGTCCCGGCCATCCACGCCTGTAAAACCCCGCCATGACCAAACCCCTCACCGACCGCATCGCTCTCGTCACCGGCGCCTCGCGCGGCATCGGCTTCGCCACGGCCAAGGCCCTCGCTAAAGCCGGCGCGCATATCGTGGCGGTGGCGCGCACGCAGGGCGGGCTGGAGGAGCTCGACGACGAGATCCGGAAAGACGGCGGCAGCGCCACCTTGGTGCCGCTCAACCTCATCGACTCCGACGGCATCGCTCGGCTGGGCGCAGGCCTGCACGAGCGCTACGGCAAGCTCGACATCCTGGTGGGCAATGCCGGCGTGCTCGGCCCGTCCTCGCCGGTCGGCCATATCGAGCTGAAGGCCTTCAACGACGTGATGGCCGTGAACGTCTCCGCGAACTTCCAGCTGATCCGCTGCATGGAGCCGCTGCTGAAGCAGTCCGATGCCGGCCGCGCCGTGTTCATCACCTCGGGTGCGGCCAACAAGGCTACCGCCTATGTCAGCCCCTACGCGGCGTCCAAGGCCGCACTGGAAACGCTGGCCCGCGCCTGGGCGCAGGAGACCGCGAACACGAAACTGCGCGTCAACCTGTTCAACCCCGGCCCGGTCCGCACCCGCATGCGCGCCACCCTGATGCCGGGTGAGGATCCGGCGACGCTCGACACGCCCGAGCAGGTGGCCGAATTCATCGTGCCGATGTGCACGCCCGACTGGACCGAGACCGGCAAGTTCTACGATTACAAGACGCGCAGCCTGATGAGCTTCCGCGCGCCGGCCTGATTGACTCGGATGCCTCCCCGCGATTGACTGCCGCCGCTCAAACGGCAGCAAGCCGCAAAGCCAAAAAAGGGAGGTTGTCATGGCGCCATGGCATGATCGCGCAGGCCCTGCGCGTGCGCTCGCAAATGTCTCTCGAGCTTTCTTCGTCCTGATCGCAGCCAGCGCATTCGCGCTTCCCGTTGCCGCAACCGCCGGCGACGTCCCGACCTTCGCGGTCGATGCCTCCTGGCCAAAGCAGTTGCCGAACAACTGGATCCTTGGCCAGGTCGGCGGCATCACCGCCGACTGGCAGGGCCACATCTGGGTAATCCATCGCCCGCGCTCGCTGACGGACGACGAGAAAGGCGCGAGCCTCAATCCGTCGCGCTCGAAATGCTGCGTGTCGGCACCGCCCGTGCTCGAATTCGACAGCGATGGCAATCTGCTGCGGTCCTGGGGCGGTCCGGGCCAGGGTTATGAATGGGTCGGCCGCGAGCACGGCATCGAGGTCGACGAGCGCGGCTTCGTCTGGGTCGGCGGCAATGCCGACAACGACAACGCGATCCTGAAGTTCACGCTCGATGGCAAGTTCGTCGCCCAGATCGGCAAATTCGCGCCGAGCCTCGGCAGCAACGACACGACGCAGCTTGGCAAACCCGCTGAGACTGCGATCGACAAGGAGGCAAACGAGATCTACGTCGCCGACGGCTACGGCAACCGCCGCGTCATCGTGTTCGACGCGACGACGCTCGCCTACAAGCGGCACTGGGGCGCCTATGGCAACAAGCCTGATGACGCCAAGCAGGCACCCTACGATCCCAAGGCGCCGGCGGCCCAGCAATTCGGCAACCCGGTCCATTGCGTGAAGCTCGCCAATGACGGACTGGTTTACGTCTGCGATCGCATCAACAACCGTATCCAGGTGTTCCGGAAGGACGGCAGCTTCGTGAAGGAGTTCTTCTACGAGAAGAACACGCTCGGCAACGGCGCCGTCTGGGACGTCGCGATCTGGCCTGATCCGAAGCAGACCTATATGCTCACTGCCGATGGCGAGAACAACGAGATCAGGGTGATCAAGCGCGAGGACGGCAGCGTGGTCGGCAGCTTCGGGCACAACGGCCGCAACGCCGGCCAATTCCACTGGGTGCACGCCATGGCGATCGACGGCAAGGGTAACGTGTATACCGCCGAGGTTGACACCGGAAAGCGCATCCAGAAGTTCAGGCTGACATCGGACGCGCTCAAATAGCGACTTGACGCATTTTGCCCAAAAGTTAACCGATGGATGACGCTACGACGCAGCGTCATCCGGCTTTAGGCGCATTGCCGCCGGCCATGGGACAGGCTAGAGCCAACAGCCGGAAACAAGGCTCCGCAAGAGAGCCGTCCGCTTATTTGACAATGGAGGGAACCTTTCATGACGACGACATTCGCGCGCCGGTCGGCGGCGCTTCTGGCCTGTGCCGCTTTCGGTTTTGCCACATCCGCCTACGCCCAGGACAAGACCGTCAAGATCGGCGTGCTCAACGACATGTCGAGCCTCTATGCCGACATCGGCGGCCCGAACTCCGTGGTCGCAATCAAGATGGCTGTCGAGGATTCCGGCCTGCTCAAGAAGGGCTGGAAAATCGACCTCGTCAGCGGCGACCATCAGAACAAGCCTGACGTCGGCGTCAACATTGCCCGGCAATGGATCGATACCGAGAAGGTCGACGCCATCGCCGACACGCCGAATTCCGGCGTGGCGCTCGCGGTCAGCAATGTCGTCAAGGAGAAGAACGCAGTGCTGCTCAATTCGGGCGCGGCCACTGCTGACCTGACGGGCAAGGCTTGCACGCCGAACACGATCTCGTTCACTTACGATACCTACATGCTCGCCAACGGCACCGGCAAGGCGCTCACGAAAGCGGGCGGCGACACCTGGTTCTTCCTGACAGCCGATTATGCATTTGGTCATGCGCTCGAGCGCGACACCAGCGCGGTCGTCACCGCCAATGGCGGCAAGGTGCTCGGTGGGGTCAAGCATCCGCTGAACACGGCCGACTTTTCGTCCTTCCTGTTGCAGGCGCAATCCTCCAAGGCCAAGGTGATTGGGCTCGCCAATGCCGGCGGCGACACCACCAACGCGATCAAGCAGGCCGCCGAGTTCGGCATCGTTCAGGGCGGCCAGAAGCTCGCCGCGCTGCTGCTCTTCATCAACGACGTGCATTCGCTCGGTCTGAAGACGGCGCAGGGACTGACCTTCACCGAATCCTTCTATTGGGACCTGAACGATCAGACCCGCGCCTGGTCGAAGCGCTTCTCGGCGCAGGCCAACAAGAACGCGATGCCTTCGATGACCCAGGCCGGCAATTACGCCATGGTGCTGCACTATCTCAAGGCGATGGAAGCGCTTGGCGGCAATCCGCATGACGGCGCCAAGGTCGTCGCCAAGATGAAGGAGCTGCCGACCGACGACCCGCTGTTCGGTAAAGGCCCGCTGCGCGAGGACGGACGCCGCCTGATCCCCGCCTACCTGTTCGAGGTGAAGAAGCCCGAGGAATCGAAGGGGCCGTGGGACTATTACAAGCAGATCGCCACGATCGCGGCGGAAGACGCGGCCAAGCCGCTCAAGGACAGCGATTGCCCGCTGGTGAAGAAGTAGGCGAGGCAACGCTGCCGTAGGGTGGGCAAAGGCGCGTAAGCGCCGTGCCCACCTTCTCTCCGCGAACTGACGAAGCAGCGGGGGGCACGCTTCCGCCTTCGCTCTTCGAGCTACGGCGGACAAGCCGCTCCTGCCATCCTACGAGACTGTCTTGGTCGCACCCAGCGACCGCACCGCGATCGCCACGCAGACCACCATCAGCACCGCCGCAAGCAGGAACGGCGCGCCGGGCAGATGCAGCGGCGCGCTGGCCCCGATGAAGTAGGAAAATGTCAACGTGAACAGGAACGGGCCGACGAGCTGCGACACGCTCTGCACGCTCGCGGTCGCGCCCTGCAACTGGCCCTGCTGATCGGGTGCAACCAGCCGCGTCATCAGCGATTGCGAGGCGGCGCCGGAGATCCCCCATAGCGCCAAAACGGGAATGCCGAGCCAGGATAGCGGTCCGGTCGGCGCAGCGCCCAAGACCACAAAGCCGATCGCGCCACAACACAGGCCCAGCAGCAGCGCGTTCCGCTCGCCGAGCGCGCGCACAATCGGGCCGATGGCGAGTCCCTGCACCACCATGGCACAGATGCCGACCATGGCGAGCGTCAGCCCCACGGTCTTGGAATCCCAGCCGTAGCGATATGTCGCATAGAGCACGAAGGTCGAGGGCAACACAACATGCGCGACCTGCGCAATGAAATTGACGACCGACAAGGCGGCAAGCACCGCGTTGGACCGCAGCAGGTGCAGCGCGCCGACCGGATTGGCACTCCTCCAGCGGAACGGCGCACGCCTGTCGGGCGAAAGCGATTCCGGCAGGACGAAAAGCCCGTAGAGCGCATTGGCGAAGCTCAAGGCCGCCGAGGCCCAGAACGGCAGGCGTGGATCGATGTCGCCAAGCAGGCCGCCGAGCGCCGGGCCCAGGATGAAGCCGGCACCGAAGGCCGCGCCGATCCTGCCGAAGACCGCCGCGCGCCGCTCCGGCGGCGTGATGTCCGAGATATAGGCGAAGGCGGTCGAGATGCTCGCCGAGGTGATGCCAGAGATCACGCGGCCGATGAACAGCCAGACCAGCGACGGCGCCAGCGCCATCAGCACGTAGTCGGCCGCAAGCCCGAAATTCGACAGCAGCACCACGGGCCGCCGCCCGAAGCGATCCGACAGCGCGCCGAGCAGTGGCGAGAACACGAACTGCATCAGCGCCCAGGCGGTGCCGAACAGGCCGAAGATGCGGGCCGCGTGCGCGGTGTCGTTGTCGACGAAGCTCTCGATCAACTTCGGCAGGATCGGCATGATCACGCCGAGTGCCAGCATGTCGAGCAGGATGGTGACGAAGATGAAGGCGACGGCACCACGCCGGACCGGCGCGGCGCTCTGCGCCATCGCCTCGCCCGTCTCCCCGCTCACGACGGCCGCTTGCGCTTATGCGCGAAGGGATTGGCCTTCTCGCGCAAGGTGATGCGCACCGGAGTACCCGGCAGCTCGAAAGTCTCGCGCATGGAATTGGTGAGGTAGCGCAAGTAGGACTGCGGCACCGCATCGGCACGCGAGCAGAACAGCACGAAGCTCGGCGGGCGCGCTTTCGTCTGGGTGATGTAATTCAGCTTCAGCCTGCGGCCGGACACCGCGGGCGGCGGATTGGCCTGGACCGCCTGCTCGAACCAGCGATTGAGCGCGGCCGTCGGCACCCGACGGTTCCAGATCGCGTAGGCGTCCTGGATCGCGTGCATCAGGCGGTCGATGCCCTCGCCCATCAGGCCTGATACGGCGACGATTGGCACCCCCTTGAGCTGTGGCAGCCAATGGTCGGCATCACGGCGCAGGCCCGAGATCGCGCCGCCGCCCTTGGTCTCCATCAGGTCCCATTTGTTGACGGCGAGCACGACCGCCCTTCCCTCACGCTCGACCAGATCGGCGATGCGAAGATCCTGCTCCTCGAAGCGGTTCTGCGTGTCCATCATCAGCACGACGACTTCGGCAAAGCGCACCGCGCGCAGCGCGTCGGCCACCGAGAGCTTTTCCAGCTTCTGCTCGATGCGCGAGCGACGGCGCAGGCCTGCGGTGTCGAACACGCGGAAATCGCGGCCCTTCCAGTTGATCTCCACTGCAATAGAATCGCGTGTGGTGCCGGCTTCCGGGCTGGTCAGCAGGCGCTCCTCGCCGAGCAGATGGTTGATCAGCGTCGACTTGCCGGCATTGGGCCGGCCGACGATAGCGACCCGGATCGGGCGCGTCGCTGCCTCTTCTTCGGAAAGCTGTTCGTCGTCCTCGTCTTCGTCGTCGTCAACGGGCGCGGGCATCAGCTTAGCCAAGGCATCGTAAAGCTCGCCCATGCCCTCGCCATGCTCTGCCGAGATCTGGATGGGATCGCCTAGGCCGAGGGCAAAGGCCTCCATCGCCCCCGCATCGCCATGCTTGCCTTCGCTCTTGTTGGCGACCAGCAGCACCGGCTTATTGGCCTTGCGGGCGAAATCGGCGAAAGCGCGATCGGTGGGCGTGAGGCCGATGCGGGCATCGATCACGAAGAACAGCGCGTCGGCCTGCGCGATCGCGGTCTCGGTCTGCTCCTGCATGCGCGCCGTCAGCGAGCCCTTGGCGCCCTCGTCGAGACCGGCGGTATCGATGATGGTGAATTCGAGATCGCCGAGCCTCGCCTCGCCCTCGCGGCGGTCGCGGGTGACGCCAGGGAGGTCATCGACGAGCGCCAGCTTCTGTCCGACCAGGCGGTTGAACAGCGTCGATTTGCCGACATTGGGCCGGCCGATGATGGCGATCGTGAAGGGCATCAGTCATTCGTGCGCTGCCGGAGCCGCGTCTGTCAATGCAGTGAAAGTAATTGTTTGAGCATGATCTTTTCGGAAAACCGCTTCACACTTTTCCGGATCATGCTCTAGCGCGAGAAGCTGCCACTCGGCAGCGGCGCCGGGAAAGCGCCCTGCGATTGCTGCTGCGTGGTCTGGGTCGGTTGCGCCTGCTGGACCGGCTGATCCGGCGGCGGCGCGGTGGTGCGCTTGCGGACGATCTTATGCTTGGGCGACGGAGCGGCGGTAGACGGCGCAGCCTCCGGCTGGGCCTCGCCATCGACCTCGGCGCCAGCGGGCGCGGCGGCCGCAGCGGCTGGCTGCCTGGACTTCGTCGCCTTCGCCCCCTTCACAGGCTTGGCCGGCTCGGGCGGCGGCTCCGCGGGCAAAGCCGCGACGGCAGGCGCGTTCGGATCGGGCTGCTGCTGCGCACCCTTGTACATCTCCTTCGGCACGCCCTGCTCGAGGCCCGGCACACCCTCTGGGAAGACCGGCTTGCGGTCGCCTGGCAGCTTCTTCTTGGTATCGAGGAAGTCGAGCATGTCGCTTGGATCGAAGCTGGAGCAGCCGCCTAGGACGCCCGTGAAGGCGATCAGGACGGCGGCTGCGATCAAGCGTGGCGTGCGGCGCATCTTGTGTCTCGTTTGCGTCAGAGGGCCGTCGTCAGCTCTTGGCGACGGGCGGCAGCAGAGCCTGGAGCGCCTCGGCGCGCGAGCGCAGGCCGGGCGGTGTTTCGCCGTCCTCGGCAATCGCGTCGAGCCATTTGCGGGCCGCGGTCATGTCGTTGTTGCGCCAGGCCGACAACGCCAGCATCTCGCGGGCGCTGTGGCGGAAGGTCGATTTGGGCGCGGCGGAGGCGTCCAGCCGTTGCTGCATGTCGGCGTAGCTGGCGCTGTCGAGGAGCAAGCCGGCCGCGCGGATCTTGGCCAGATCCTGCCACTCGCCGCCGACGCCGCGGTCGGCGGCAATGTCGTCATACATCTTCGCGGCGGCCTTGGGATCGCGGGCAGCGGCCTCTGCCGCAGCGCGCAGCCGCGCCAGGGTGCGATAGCCGGACGGGGCCTTGGCGGCGAGCTCGGTGAAGGCCTTTTCGGCGTCGGCGTGCTTGTCCTGCTCGGACAGCTCGACGGCCTTCTCGAAGGCGGCGCCGGCCTCGGCGGCCTTCTTGGCCTCCAGATATTGGTAGCCACGCCAGCCAGCAACGGCGGCCACGATCAGCACCATCAGGGCGATGAAGTAGATCGAATACTTGTCCCACAGCTTCTTGAGCTGTTCGCGACGTACTTCCTCATCGACTTCGTCAAATAGTTCAGACACTTATGCTAATCCCATGCCCGTCCGGGTGCGCGCGCCAAAGCATTCGCGTCAGGAATCCCGTCCCCGTGTGGCGGCGAGGTACCCTAACGATATGGCGGTGGCAAGGCAAAGCCAGCTCGATCAAGGCGTTAACCACTCCGGGACAGCCCGGAGCCGCCTGTCTGGCTCAGCTTCCGAGCAGCTCCCGCAACTGCCGCTTCAGCACCTTGCCATTGGCATTCCGCGGCAATGGCTCGGCGGTGATCGCCACGGTCTCGGGGACCTTGTAGTCGGACAGCCGCTCCGCGCACCAGGCCCGCAGGGCCTCGCTGGCAACCGGGCTGCGCGTCACCACTACCGCATGGACGCGTTCGCCCAGCACCGGGCAGGCCCTGGCGATGATCGCGCTCTCGACCACCGCGGGATGGCCGGCGAGCACGGATTCGACCTCGGCCGAATAGATCTTCAGGCCGCCGCGATTGATCATGTCCTTCTGCCGGTCGAACACGCGGACAAACCCTTCCGCGTCGACGGAGCCGAGATCGCCGGAGTGCCAGAAGCCGCCTGTGAAGCTTTCGGCCGTGGCCTTCGGGTTGTTCCAATAGCCCTTGATGACGGAGGCACTCTGGATCCAGAGCTCGCCGATCTCCCCGGGCGGCAGCTCGCGCCCCCCGGTGTCCATCGCGACAATGCGCGCGCCCGGGCACGGCAGGCCGACGCTGTCGATATGGCTCTGCGTCAGCTCGCCCGGCATGATGGTCGAGGGCGAGGTCGTCTCGGTCGCGCCGTAGCAATTCATCAGCTTCAGGCCGGGGATCTTCGCCTTGAGCTTCTCAATGGTCGCGACCGGCATCGGCGCGCCGCCAAAGCCGCCGATGCGCCAGCTCGACAGATCGTAGTTGTCGAAATCTGGTTGCAGCAGGCAAAGATTATACATCGCCGGCACCATCACCGTGTAGGTGACGCGCTCGCGCGCAGCGAGCTTGAGATAGTCGGCCGCCTTGAACTCCGGCATGATGATCAGCGCGCCTGCGCAGCGGATCATGGTCGTGACGTTGGCAACAACGCCGGTGACGTGGCCGAGCGGCACCGCGGCGATCGAGCGATCCGCCGCCGTCAATTGCAGGCAGGACACGAACACCATCGAGGAATGGATGATGTTGCAATGGGCCAGCATCGCGCCCTTCGGCTTGCCCGTCGTGCCCGAGGTGTAGAGGATCATCGCGGTGTCCTCCTCATTCACCTCGACCGAGGCAGGCGCCGACGCATTGTCAGCGAGAGCGGAGAAGCGCGACCGGGCCGGATCGTCGTCAATGGCGATGCGGTGGATCACATCGGGCACATCCTGCGCATCGGGCAGCCGCTCGGCGAGCGCTGCCTCGTGGATCAGGACCTTCGCGCCGCAATCCGTGAGCACATAGGCGATCTCCGGCTTCTGCTGGCGCGTGCTGAGCAGCACCGTGACCAGTCCCTCATGCGCGGCGGCGAACAGCAGCAGCGGAAATTCGATGCGGTTGCCGAGCAGGATGGCGACGCGGTCGCCGCGTTGCAGGCCGAGCTGGCGAAGCCGGCCGCGATCCGCGCGGACTGCTCGACGGCTTGTCGCCAGCTCAGGCGGACATCGCCGCAAATCAGCGCGTCGCCATCACCGTTGCGCGCGGAGGCTTCCGCGATCATGGCCCACACGCTCGACGGCCGATCGCAAAATGCCGGCACCACCCGATCGCCAAAGCGCGCCTCGAACCGCATCGGCGGAATCTGAGATTGCGACCAATCCATCGAAGGGCCCTCGGCTTATTGCTCTTGCCAACTATCGCCCATGGACGTCCAGGCTTCGTCTTGTGCTGACCGGCTAGACGCCGATGACGGGAACACCGATTACGACCGGATGGAACGCGAAGGCCAGCGCGAGATAAGCGACACTTCCGACCGCGACCGCGATCAAATCGTTGGTGACACCGCCCACCGGGATCGGCGGACCGCCGGCATCGGTGCGGTGCTTGAGCGTGATACGATCATACACCGCCCAGCCCAGGAACGAGCCGAACAGAATGATGGAGCCGAGATCGCCATTGGCGAGCAGATGCGCGGCCGCCCACAGCTTGATGCCGGTCAGCATCGGATGCTTCAGTGTCGCATAGATGCGGCCGCGCAGGTACGAGGCCACCACCAAGATGACGGCCGGCAGCATCAAGGCGAGCGTGATGTGCTTCAGCACCTTCGGCGGGTACCAGACGTCGATCCAGCCGGAGCTGCGATAATGGGCAAAGCCCCAGATGATCAGCGCGAGCCCCGCGAGCGAAACGAGCGAATAGACAATCTTGTAGGTCCCCTCGCCCAGCCTCGCGATCGCCTCTGCGCGCGCCTTTCGTTTCGTCGTGAAAATATGGGCCGCGAAAAACAGCACCAGCCCCAGCATCATGACCAGCAGACCCACGACATCCTCCCCCTCAAGCAGCCCCGCATCTGAAGTATCATCGATTGGCCGCCGCTCGCAACTCTCACCGCTCATGGTGAGGAGGCGCGAAAGCGCCGTCTCGAACCACAGAGGCCCCCTCTGTCACAGCCCGGCCTTCATCCTTCGAGACGCGCGTGAAGAACGCGCTCCTCCGGATGAGGAGATAGAGCTGCGCTATTTGGCAAGCTCGCGATTATCGACATAGCGGATCGCGATCGGCCTGCCCGCCAGCGCGCCGCCAAGGCCGCTGGTGAATTTCAGCGGCAGGCATGCATTCAGCGATGCGTTGATGGCATTGAGATAGGTCGTGCGAGTGTCGGCCGGCACGCCCGCGGTCGCGTATGTCAGGCGCGGCGGGCCGATCAGACCACCCGACTTGTTGAAGCTGAAGCGCACCGACATCTGCATGCCGGCGCGCGAATTGTCCGACGGCGGCGACCAGCAGCTGCGCAGCGCGGCGAAGAGGTCGCCGATCGTGTTGAGATCGTGATCCGGCCTCTGATATTTGGCACGATCGGCCTCGGACGGCACGCTCTCGATCGTAAGCTGGAGGTTCTGCCCGTAAGGATAGTCGATCTCGGGAATGCAGGGACCCTCTTCGAGCACGCTGCAATAGGACGGCGTGCAGGGCCCGCCATCGAGCACGCTGCAGGGCTCGTGCGAGAACGGGATGGGATTGATCTGCCGGGGCCGCGCGGCGGCGACACTCACGGCCAAGAAGGTCAGCAGCAGAACCAGGATTGCGCGCAGCATTGAGAAGCACCGCGATGAGCGACCACCATCATCTTGGGAGATCTTGCAGCGGCTTCAAGCCCATCTCGTGTTCACATGCGCGCGTTCAAACGCGGTTTCGCCGCCGGGCCGAACCCGCTCACTATTCCAGGGGATGGTTGTTGAGCCGAGAGGCGCGCTGGATGCTCCACCTTCGCGGGCATGACAGCTGAGGGGTGGCTGCACAGCGGAGGGGGTAGCCGCCCTACGCCTTCTTCTTGACGTCCTTGACGTTGGTGAACTCGATGCCCTCGGCGCGCTCGCGGGTGTAGCCGAGATAGAACTCGTTCCGCGCCAGATACACGGGATCGCCGTCGACATCGTCGGCGATGCTCGAGGTGTTGGCGGCAATGAAGGTGTCGAGCTTCTTGCGGTCCTCTGAGGAGACCCAGCGTGCCAGCTGGAACTCGCTGACCTCGAACTCGACCGGAAGTGAATATTCCGCCTCCAGCCGCGCTTTGAGCACATCGAGCTGGAGCGCGCCGACGACGCCGACCAGCGCGGGCGCGCCGTCGCGCGGGCGGAACACCTGCACCACGCCCTCCTCCGACATCTGCTGTAGCGCTTCCTTGAGCTTCTTCGCCTTCATCGCGTCGGTGAGACGGACGCGGCGGACGATTTCCGGCGCAAAGCTCGGCACGCCGACGAAGTTGAAATCCTCGCCCTCGGTCAGCGTATCGCCGATGCGCAGCGTGCCGTGGTTGGGAATGCCGACGACGTCGCCGGCAAAGGCCTCATCCGCAACCGAACGATCCTGCGCGAAGAAGAATTGCGGGCTCGACAGCGGCATGCTCTTGCCGGTGCGCACCAGCTTGGCCTTCATGCCGCGGCTGAGCTTGCCCGAGCAGAGCCGCGCAAACGCGATGCGGTCACGATGGTTCGGATCCATGTTGGCCTGGATCTTGAATACAAAGGCGCTCATGCGCGGATCGGTGGCCTCGACCTTGCGCTGGTCGCTGTCCTGCGCGCGCGGCTCGGGCGCGAACTTGCCGAGGCCCTCCAGGAGGTCGCCGACGCCGAAATTGCGCAGCGCGCTGCCGAAATAAACCGGCGTCAGATGGCCCTCGCGGAACGCTTCGAGCTCGAACGGTTTTGACGCTTCGGTGACGAGATCGAGCTCGTCCTTCACCGCGGACACGTCCAGATTGGCATTGAGCTTGGCGAGCTCTTCGATCTCGATCTGCTGCGCCGCGCCGGTCTTGGCGCCGCCGCCTTCGAGCAGGCGCACGCCGCCATTGACGACGTCATAAGTGCCGAGGAAGTCACGGCCGCGGCCGACCGGCCAGGTCATCGGCGTGGTGTCGAGCGCCAGCGTCTTCTCGATCTCGTCCAGCAGCTCGAAGACGTCGCGGCTCTCGCGGTCCATCTTGTTGATGAAGGTGATGATCGGGATATCCCGGAGACGACATACCTCGAACAGCTTTCGGGTGCGCGCCTCGATGCCCTTGGCGGCGTCGATCACCATTACGGCGGAATCGACCGCCGTGAGCGTCCGGTAGGTGTCTTCCGAAAAGTCCTCGTGGCCCGGAGTATCCAGCAGGTTGAAGACGAGGCCTTCGAACTCGAAGGTCATCACCGAGGTCACGACCGAGATGCCGCGCTCGCGCTCGATCTTCATCCAGTCGGAACGCGTGTTGCGGCGCTCGCCCTTGGCCTTGACCTGGCCGGCGAGGTTGATGGCGCCACCGAACAGCAGCAGCTTCTCGGTCAGCGTGGTCTTGCCGGCGTCGGGGTGGGAGATGATCGCAAAGGTCCGCCGCCGCGCCACTTCAGCGGCAAGCGGGGAACGGGCCGGCGATTCGGCTGCGGTGGCGACGATGTCGGACATGGCGGGAGCGTTTGGCAGGGAAACTGGGCCTGATCAAGCCTCATTTGGTGATTGCGTGGCCTTCCGGCCAGCCCCATATCGGCATTTGGGAAGGACGGCCTTCCCGTTCTCAGCACCTCAGCCGCGGGGACGACCCTGCCTAGAAAGGAGGGTCGTCATGGCCTGGAGTATCCTGTTGATCGCCGGGCTTCTCGAGATCACCTGGGCGATCGGCCTGAAATACACCGAGGGCTTTACCAGGCCTGTTCCGTCCGTCGTCACGCTCGCGGCCATGGCCGGCAGCGTCATCTTGCTCGGACTCGCTCTCAAATCACTGCCCGTCGGAACCGCCTACGCTGTCTGGACCGGAATCGGCGCGGTCGGCACCGCGACGCTCGGCATCATCCTGTTCGGCGAGCCGGCCACGGCGTTCCGCCTCGCCAGCATCGCGCTCATCGTCGCCGGAATTGCGGGCCTAAAGTTCGTTACTTGACGAAGATCTTGACCACCCACCAGGTCAGCGCGGCGACGATGGCCGAGGCCGGGATCGTGATCACCCAGGCATAGACGATCGAGCTCGCGACGTTCCAGCGCACCGCCGAGACGCGGCGGGCGGCGCCGACGCCGACGATGGCGCCGGTGATGGTGTGGGTGGTCGAGACGGGAACGCCGAGGAAGGTCGCCATGAACAGGGTCGCAGCGCCCCCGGTCTCGGCGCAAAAGCCCTGCATGGGCGTCAATTTGGTGATGCGCAGGCCCATTGTGCGGACGATGCGCCAGCCGCCCATCAGCGTGCCCAGCGCCATCGCGGCCTGGCAGGACAGCACGACCCAGAACGGCACCGAGAATTCGCTGCCGAGATGACCCTGCGAATAGAGCAGCACCGCGATGATGCCCATCGTCTTCTGGGCGTCGTTGCCGCCATGGCCGAGCGAATAGAGCGAGGCGGAGGCGAATTGCAGGATGCGGAAGGCGCGATCGACGGCGAAGGGCGTCGAGCGCACCGAGGCCCAGGACACGATCGCCACCAGCATCATTGCGAGCAGGAAGCCGACCAGGGGCGACAGCACGATTGCCAGCACCGTCTTCGACAATCCGCTCCACACTGCCGCCGAAATGCCCGCCTTGGCCATGCCGCCGCCGACGAGCCCGCCGATCAGCGCATGCGAGGACGATGACGGGATGCCGAGCGCCCAGGTCACGAGGTTCCAGACGATGGCCCCGACCAAGGCCGCAAAGATCACTTGGGCGTCGACGATGGAGGGATCGATGATGCCGGTACCGATGGTCTGGGCGACGTGCAACCCGAAGACCATGAAGGCGACGAAATTGAAGAACGCGGCCCAGAATACCGCAAATTGTGGCCGCAGCACGCGGGTCGAGACGATGGTCGCGATCGAATTGGCGGCGTCATGGAGCCCGTTCAAGAAATCGAACAGCAGCGCGACGGCGATCAAGCCGACCAGGACGGGAAGAGCCAACGCAGCATCCACAGCGGCCCTGCCTCAGTTTTTTCGCATGATCTCCGCGCAAACGCGTTCAGCGCTTGTCGCGAAGGAAAACCGCGGCACATTTTTCCGGATCATGCGTTACACTTGCTCGATCACGATGCTGTTGATCTCGTTGGCGACGTCGTCGAAACGGTCGGCCACCTTCTCGAGATGGTCGTAGATCTCTGCGCCGACGATGAAATCCATCGCGTTGCCCGCGCGATGCTTGAGGAACAGCTCCTTCAGCCCGATGTCATGGAGGTCGTCGACGCGGCCCTCCAGCTTGCCCAGCTCTTCGGTGATCGCCGTCAGCATGGCGACGTTCGGGCCGATCGACTGCATCAGCGGCAGCGCGCGCCCGACCAGATTGGCGCATTCGATCAGAAGCCCGCCGATCTCGCGCATCGGCGGCTCGAAGGCGCGGACCTCGAACAGCATCACGGCTTTCGCCGTCTGCTGCATCTGGTCGATGGCGTCGTCCATCGAGGTGATCAGGTTCTTGATGTCGCCGCGGTCGAACGGAGTGATGAAGGTGCGGCGCACCGCCGTCAGCACTTCGCGGGTGATGTTGTCGGCGTCGTTCTCGAACTGGTTGACGCGCTGGCAATAGACCGGCGTTTCCTCGCCCCCGTTGAGCATGCTCTGGAGCGCGATCGAGCCCTGGATCACGGTCTGGGCATGACGGTCGAACAGGTCGAAGAACCGTTCCTCCTTGGGCAGGAAAGCACGAAACCATCGCATCATGGGGATAGGCTACCGGTTGGAAAAATGGCCTGGCCCGAATGGGCCGTCATGAAACTGTCATAGACCATTTTCGATCCACGCGCGTGTCATCTCACGCCCGCGGCGCCGGATCATCCACCGCTTTCGAGCGACCGGTAAACCGATTTTAAATCAGCTACTTAGAGCGATCGCCGGAAGTAATGCGCGATTTCGCCGATGACCCCGCGGCGGAAGGTGAGCACGCAGATCACGAAGATCGCGCCTTGGATCACCGTCACCCATTGGCCGAAGCCCGCCAGATATTGCTGCATGGCGATGATCACGAAGGCGCCGATCACGGGACCGAAGATGGTTCCGAGACCGCCGACCAGCGTCATCAGGACGACCTCGCCCGACATCGACCAGTGCACGTCGGTGAGCGAGGCGTTCTGCGCCACGAACACTTTCAGCGCACCGGCAAAGCCGGCCAGCGTGCCCGACAGGATGAAGGCCAGGAACTTGTACTGGTCGGTACGGTAGCCGAGCGAGATCGCCCGCGGCTCACTCTCGCGGATCGCCTTCAGGACCTCGCCGAACGGCGAGTTGATGATGCGGAAGATCAAGAGGAAGCCGGCGAGGAAGCCGACCAGCACGACATAGTAGAGCACGGTCGGCTTGGACAGATCGAGTACACCGAACATGTACCCTTGTGGAATGCCCTGGATGCCATCCTCGCCATGGGTGAACGGCGCCTGCAGGTAGATGAAATAAAGAAGCTGCGACAGCGCCAGCGTGATCATCGAGAAATAGATGCCCTGGCGACGGATCGAGATGTAGCCGGTCACGATCGACAGCACGAACGCGGCGGCGACGCCGACGAGGATGCCGAGCTCGGGCGGAAGCGCCCATACCTTCAGCGCATGTGCGCTGCAGTAGCCGGCAGTCCCCAGGAACATCGCGTGCCCGAACGACAGCAGGCCGCCATAGCCGACCAGCAGATTGAAGGCGCAGGCGAGCAGCGCAAAGCACAGCGCCTGCATCACGAAGAACGGATAGACTCCTGTGAACGGCACCGACGCCAAGAGCAGCGCCATCACTACGAACACGATCATCTCGTCGCGCACCGTGCGCGGGGTTACCGGCAGCGTGTCGTCCGTCAAGGCTGTCATATCAGGCCGCCCTTCCCGTCAATCCCGTTGGCTTCACCAAGAGCACCAGCACCATCAGCACGAACACGACGGTGTTGGAGGCCTCGGGGTAGAAATATTTGGTCAGGCCCTCGATCACACCGAGCGCAAAGCCGGTGATGATCGAGCCCATGATCGATCCCATGCCGCCGATCACGACCACCGCGAACACGACGATGATGAGGTCGGCGCCCATCAGCGGCCGCACCTGGTTGATCGGCGCCGAGAGCACGCCGGCGAGCGCGGCAAGGCCGACGCCGAGACCATAGGTCAGCGTGATCATGCGCGGCACGTTGACGCCGAAGGCGCGCACCAGCGTCGGGTTCTCGGTGGCGGCACGCAGGTAAGCGCCGAGCCGCGTCTTCTCGATCAGGAACCAGGTCGCAAGGCACACCACCAGCGAGAACACGACCACCCAGCCGCGATACACGGGCAGGAACATGAAGCCGAGGTTCATGCCGCCCTTGAGCTGGTCCGGAATGGCGTAAGGCAGGCCGGAGGAGCCGAAATAGTTCTGGAACACGCCCTGCACGATCAGCGCGATGCCGAAGGTCAGGAGCAGGCCGTAGAGGTGGTCGAGCCCGGTCAGCCATTGCAGCATGGTCCGCTCCAGGATCATGCCGAAAATGCCGACGATGATGGGCGCCAGCAGCAACGCCCACCAATAATTGATGCCGCCGAGGTTCAGCAGGAAATATGCGACGAAGGCGCCCATCATGTAGAGCGCGCCGTGGGCGAAATTGATGATGTTGAGCATGCCGAAGATCACGGCAAGCCCGAGACTGAGCAGCGCGTAGAACGAGCCGTTGATCAGTCCCACCAGTAGCTGAGCGTAAAGAGCCTGCATCGATCCCGCACCCGGTCCCTTCGGCGTTCCCTTAAAAAGTTGCTCGCAAGCCTGATGGCCTGCGGGCCGTCATCTTACTTCTTCAAGAGCGCGCACTTGCTCTCGGACAGCGGCGTAAAGGCCTGATCGCCCGGCACCGTGCCGACCAGCTTGTAGAAGTCCCACGGTCCCTTGGACTCCGAGGGCTTCTTCACCTCGAATAGATAGGCGTTGTGAATGGTGCGGCCGTTGGGCTGGATCTCGCCCTTGCCGAACAGATCGTCCTCGGTCGGCATCGACTTCATCTTCTCGACCACCTTGACGCCGTCATGCGGATTGCCGCCGAGCGCTTCGAGGGCCTTGAGATAGTGCCGCACGCCCGCATAGACGCCGGCCTGCACCATGGTCGGCGGCGCATTGTTCTTCATCTTCTCGGCGAAGCGCTTGGAGAACGCCCGGGTCTGGTCGTTCATGTCCCAATAGAACGTCTCGGTGAAGTTGAGGCCCTGCGCCGTCTCGAGGCCGATCGCCTTGACGTCGGTGAGGAAGAGCAGCAGCGCCGCCAGCTTCTGACCGCCCTTGACGATGCCGAACTCGGCCGCCTGCTTGATGGTGTTGGTGGTGTCGCCGCCGGCATTGGCCAGGCCGATGATCTTGGCCTTGGAGGCCTGCGCCTGAAGCAGGAACGAGGAGAAGTCCGGCGTGTTCAGCGGATGCTTGACGCCGCCGACCACCTTGCCGCCGTTGGCGGTGATGACCGCCGTGGTGTCGCGCTCGAGCGCCGCGCCGAAGGCGTAATCCGCGGTCAGGAAGAACCAGGTGTCGCCGCCGGCCTTGACCAGCGCCTGGCCGGTGGTGTGGGCCAGCATGTAAGTGTCGTAGGTCCAGTGCACGGTATTGGGCGAGCACTGCGCGTTGGAGAGGTCCGAGGTCGCCGCACCGGAATTGATATAGACGCCGTTCTTTTCCTTGATGACGTTGTTGACGGCGAGCGCGACGCCCGAGTTCGGCACATCGACGATGACGTCGACCTTGTCCACGTCGAACCATTGCCGCGCGATCGCGGTGCCGATGTCGGGCTTGTTCTGGTGATCGCCCGAGATGATGTCGATCTTCCAGCCCTTCGCCGCGAGGCCAGAATCCTCAACGGCCATCTGCGCGGCAAGCGTCGAGCCCGGCCCGCCGAGATCGGCGTAGAGGCCGGACTGATCGGATAGCGCGCCGATCTTGACGGACTTGTCCTGCGCGGACGCGACGCCTGCTGCGGCGAAGGTAAGCGCGGTCGTCAGCAGCAATGACGCAATCGACCTGGTCTTCATGCAACTTTCCTTTTTGAATTTTTTCGTTGGCAGTTCTAGACACCCAAATAGGTGTGGAGCTTGTCCATGTTGGCGGCAAGCTCCGCATTGGAGAATCCGTCGATGATCTTGCCGTGCTCGACCACGTAATAGCGGTCGGCAACAGTGGATGCGAAGCGGAAGTTCTGCTCGACGAGAAGGATGGTGAAGCCTTCCTTCTTGAGCCGCGCAATGGTGTGGCCGATCTGCTGGATGATGACGGGCGCAAGGCCCTCCGTCGGCTCGTCCAGCATCAGGAAGCTCGCGCCCGTGCGCAGGATGCGCGCGATCGCCAGCATCTGCTGCTCACCGCCCGAGAGCTTGGTGCCCTGGCTGTTGAGCCGCTCCTTCAGGTTCGGGAACAGGTCGAAGATCTGATCGAGCGGCAGCCCGCCTTCGCGGACCACCGGGGGCAGCAGCAAATTCTCCCGCACGTCGAGACTGGAGAATATGCCCCGCTCCTCGGGGCAGAAGGCGATACCCATCCGCGCGATCTTGTCGGAGGTCGCGCGGATGATGTCCTGATTGTTGAACTTCACCGAGCCGGTTCGCTTGCCGATGATGCCCATGATCGATTTCAACGTGGTCGTCTTGCCGGCGCCGTTGCGCCCGAGCAGGGTGACGACCTCGCCCGCATTCACGTCGAAGTTGATCCCGTGCAGGATGTGGGACTCGCCGTACCAGGCTTCCAGGTTGCGGACTTGAAGGATGTTTCCGCCGGTCGCGGCCTTTGCCGGAGCCTCGGCGATCGCAGTGTCAGGCATGACCGGCTCCCAGATAGGCTTCCTTGACGCGCTCGTCCTTGGTGAGCTCGGAGTAATGGCCCTGCGCGAGCACCTGCCCGCGCGTCAGCACGGTGATGATGTCGGAGAGATTGGCCACGACGCTCAAATTATGCTCGACCATCAGGATGGTATATTTCGCGGAGATGCGCTTGATCAGCGCCGCGATCTTGTCGATGTCCTCGTGACCCATGCCGGCCATCGGCTCGTCCAGCAGCATCATCTCGGGGTCGAGCGCGAGCGTGGTTGCGATCTCCAGTGCGCGCTTGCGTCCGTAGGGCATCTCGACCGCCGGCGTATTGGCAAACTCGCTGAGGCCGACATCGTTCAACAGCTCGCGCGCGCGATCGTTGAAGCGGTTGAGCACGGATTTGGAGCGCCAGAAGTCGAACGAAGAGCCGTGCTGGCGCTGAAGGGCGACGCGGACGTTCTCCAGCGCGGTGAGATGCGGAAAAACCGCCGAAATCTGGAACGAGCGAACCAAGCCCATGCGCGCCACGTCGGCCGGCGCCATCGCAGTAATGTCCTGTCCCTTGTACAGGATCTTTCCGGCAGACGGTTTGAGGAACTTGGTCAAAAGATTGAAGCACGTCGTCTTGCCGGCCCCGTTCGGACCGATCAACGCATGAATGCTCCCACGGCGAACCTTGAGCGCAACGTCGCGGACGGCGAAGAAGCCCGCGAACTCCTTGGTCAAGCCTTCCGTTTCGAGAATGAACTCATCGGCCAAACAGATTTCCCCCTGCCCGCGCGACGCGCTGGCCGCGCGTGGCTGTCCTTGTTGCTTCGGCTTTCCGGAGGCCTTGGAGCCCCTCCGGAACGCCGCCTCCGGGCGCGGAATATGCCGGAGGTGACGGGGGTTAGGCAAGGCGGAAAGCTGAGCAGATCAGGCCTCCGGCTGGGATACAAATGCTCCCTTAGTCGGAGATGTTTTGATGTCGTGCCTGCCCGGCCTCCCGGTTCGCAAGGCACCGGTCGTCAAGCCGTCGTTAACGGTCTTTCGTCTCCCGCGCCAGCCTTCATAGAAAATTTTCCCGCGGCATAGATCATGTGCGGGTTTTGACATGCCGGGAATATTGTTTTGGATTTCGCAAGCGCCGCGCCCTCCGTCGTCAAGTCGATCAGGCAGCGTGATCTCCTGAACACGTGGCTGCGACTTTATGCGCGCCAGCAGGTCGCACCGGCGATCTGGGAGTACCAGCCCGCGCGGCTCGAGGAAGAGCTGTCCGATCTCATCTATTACACGGTAGACAATTCGACGCCGACGCCGCACCTGATCATCCAGAGCGAAGGCACGCGCATTTCGCGCGCCTATGGCCACAGCGGCAAGGGCATCCTGCTGCACGACTATGTCGGACCGCGGCTCGCGCCCTTCGTGATGCCCATCTATCACGAATGCGTTGCGCGCGGGCTTCCGATCTACAGCGTTGCCGACATCGACGACATCTACGGTCGCATCGTCGCCTATGAACGGCTGTTGCTGCCGTTCTTGACCGAGGACAAGGTCAGCCACATCATCGCGTCGGTGAAGACCTTCTGCGAGGACGGCGGCTTCGAGATCAAGAATCTGATGCGCGGAAATGACGCGCCGCCGCGTCCGAGACTGCGCGTCGTGATCGACCGCGACCTCTTTCATCGCGCGCCTGGTCGCATCGCAGCAGCCGACGTGGTCGAGATCGCCGACCAGTCCGGCCCAAGCGTCACCGCCGAGACCATCGAACTGAATTAGCGCGCCTTGGCTTCAGCGTTCTTGGCGCCGACTTCCTTGGCATAGATATCGGGCTTGAATCCGACCAGCAGCTTGCCGCCAATTTCCAGCACCGGCCGCTTGATCATCGATGGTTGCGCTAGCATCAACGCCAGCGCCTTCTTCTCGCCGAGCCCTTCCTTGTCGGAATCAGGGAGCTTTTTGAAAGTCGTGCCGGCGCGATTGAGCAACGTCTCCCAGCCGACCTTTTCGCTCCATTGCTTGAGCTTGTCCTTCTCGACTCCCGCCGTCTTGTAGTCGTGAAACTCGTAAGGCACGCCATGGCTGTCGAGCCAGGTGCGCGCCTTTTTCATGGTGTCGCAGTTCTTGATGCCGTAGATGATGTTGGGCAAGTCGTCCTCGCGCATGCGTCGCATGGTGACCGCAGCGTTGTACGAAACTCCGGTTCGCGCGACAATATTGCGAACGACGCCATTTGCCGAACGGATGGACTATGCACGTCACTCACGACCCCGCGGCCGCCGCCTCGCCGGCCATCGACTTCAACAGCTTCCTCGCGGTCGATATCCGCGTCGGCACCATCGTCGACGCCAAGCCGTTTCCGGAGGCGCGCAAGCCGGCCTTTCGGCTATGGATCGACTTCGGCCCTGCGATCGGCGTCCGCAAGAGCTCGGCGCAGATCACCGAAAATCATCCGCTCGAGACGCTGGTGGGGCTGCAGGTCGCGGCCGTCGTCAATTTCCCGCCGCGCCAGATCGGCCCGGTCGTATCCGAGGTGTTGACCCTCGGTTTCCCCGATGCTGCCGGCAAGGTCGTGCTGGTGCAGCCGAGCAAGCCCGTGCCCAACGGCGGACGGCTGTTCTAGCGGCACACGAGCCAAGAGCCGCCCCGCCGCCGCTGGCAGGGCGCGTCAGCCACTTCACCGCCTTATCTCCCGGTCCGGCGCCGGCAGGTCTTGACCTCGCTGCCGCTCTGCTTTAAAAATGACTGATCGATCGGTTTTTATGTAGATCACCGAGAATTTGTGCGTCGCTGACAAACCTCCAAAGTGATCAATCTGTCAGTTATTTATGGACTGAGCCGATGCCCAAGATCAGCGACAAGAAGCGCGAAGGCGGCGGCAGCAGATCCTCGAAGCGGCCCTCGCCTGCTTTGCCGAGAACGGTTTTCACCAGACCGGCATGGCCGATATCGTCAAGCGATCGGGCTTGAGCCATGGCGCGGTCTATCTCTATTTCCAGAGCAAGGACGATCTGATCGAAGCGCTCGCGGACGACCGGCATCGCCGTGAGGCCGTGCTCAACTCGGTCGCTCAAGGATCGGGCGATCCGATCGAAAGGCTGCACGCGCTGGTCCGCGTCTACGCGCAATGGCTTACCGATCCCGCCGGCGAGCCCCGCCGCCGTGTCGGCATTCATGGCTGGGCCGAAGCGCTGCGCAACCGCCGCGTCCGCAGCAGCGTCGTCGAAGGCATCGACATGCCGCGCGCGCTGATCGTGGCGCTGGTCGAGCGCGGCCAGCATGACGGACTCATCAAGCGCGACCTCGGCGCCGAGGCGATCGCGCGCGTGCTGATCGCAATTTTCCAGGGTTTTGTGCTGCAACAATGCTGGGGCGAGGATTTTGACGTCGACGCCTGCATGATGGCCGTTGACAGCGTGGTCGACGGCCTGCGCACGACCAAGGCGGACGTCAAGCGACGAACCAGGACATGAACGATGACCTGGATATATGAACTCCTCGCCGGCGCCGGCGTCGGTCTGGTCGCGGGATTGGCATCGGGCTTCTCGGGCACGAGCCCCGGCGGCGGCCTCGTCATCTTCTCCGTGCTGTTGCTCGGCGCCGAGCAGCACGTCGCCCAGGGCACATCTCTGATCGCACAAGTGCCGCCGACGGGCCTTGCGGGCGTACGCCGCTACTGGCAGAGCGGCAACCGCAGCCCGCTGCAATGGATCGTCTGGATCGGCATCGGATTTCTCATCGGCGGCGCCAGCGGTAGTTATGCTGCGGCCGCCACGCCCGACACAGTGCTGCAATGGACCTACGTCATCTATCTCGTCGCGCTGATCGCAGTGCTGGCGCTACGCCGCGACCGCAAGGACGGCGAGAGCAAGGCCGGCGATCCCGCCGAATTGCCGTGGCTCCCTCTGCTGCTTGTCGGCGTGCTCGCGGGCTTTTCGTCCGGCTTCATGGGCATCGGCGGCGGCCTCGCGATCACCGTCGGCCTCGCCGCGGGCCTGCGCGTACCGCAGCATCAGGCACAGCTCGTCAGCCTCATCTTCTCGGTGATCCCGACCAACAGTCCGGCGGCCTGGATTTACTGGAGCAAGGGACTGATGGTCAGCTGGCCGGCCATCATCGGCATTCTGGCCGGCCTCTGGATCGGCACCGATCTCGGCGCACGCATAGCCAATGGCGTCAGCAAATCGGTGCTGCGCCGGACCATGATCGCCCTCGTCGCGCTGATGGCGCTCTATATGACGTACAAGGCGCTGGGCTAGCCTCACGGCCGTTTCGGAATATTCAGCCCGCGCTGCACCGCCGGACGCGCGAGACCTCGTTCAAGCCAAGCGCCGACCGATTTGAACTGGCTGAACTCGACGAGATCGCCTGCGCCGTAGAAGCCGATGAGATTACGCACCCAGCCGAGCATCGAGATGTCGGCGATCGTGTAATCGTCATCCATGAACCAGTGCCGGCCGGCGAGTTGCGTCTCCATCACGCCGAGCAAGCGCTTGGACTCGCTCACGTAGCGTTCGAGTGGCCGCCTGTCCTCGAAATCCTTGCCGGCAAATTTGTGGAAAAAGCCCACCTGGCCGAACATCGGCCCGATGCCGCCCATCTGGAAATGCACCCATTGGATGGTCTGATAGCGGCGTGCGGCGTCTTCCGGCAGAAGCTTGCCGGTCTTCTCGGCGAGGTATTGCAGGATCGCCCCGGATTCGAACAGCGGTAGCGGCCTGCCGCCCGGGCCGTTCGGATCGAGGATCGCCGGGATCTTGCCGTTCGGATTGAGCGAGAGGAATTCGGTCGTCTTCTGGTCGTCCTTGCCGAAATCGACGAGGTGGACTTCGTAAGGCAATCCAATCTCTTCCAGCATAATCGAGACCTTGACGCCGTTCGGCGTCGGCAAGGAATAGAGCTGAAGCAGTTCGGGATGTTTCGCCGGCCAACGCTTGGTGATGGGAAAGGCGGAGAGATCGGACATCGAGACCTGTGGTGCATGGACTGAGGCGTGCACAATCTAGGCAGGACGCCGTCCGGCGCAAGTCACGATTCGTCCCGGCGAACCCGCGCTTATGGCGGCAGCGTTGCGAGCGCCACGATCGGAATCATTGCTTCATGTTGCAATCGGTACTCGATGAACCGTTGGCCCGTGATCAACAGCAGGGCCGTAAAGGCAACCGCGAGCATCGCGGTCGCCAATTGGCAGGTGTCATACATAGTTATCTTGTCCCTCAGCAGCCTTTGGCTTCAACGTCGGCTCAGGAACCATGTTCCTTGGCCGCTTGAAAATATTGCTACTTTTTCCCGGTCATCGAGACAAAGCCCCTTGCGCTGTTCCAAGCGCCCGCGCAGGGACCATTAAGCCTTCCAAGCGTTATCGCCGGATGAGCATCGAGAAGCGCGCACTGCTGGACCATGCTGAGCGGTGCCGCCGCGTCGCCGGCGATCTCGCACATAGCGAAGCTGCGCGGCGGCTGCAGTCCATGGCCGAGGAGTACGAACAGAGAGCAGCAAGGCTGGACGACGATGGCGTTCATCTGAAGCAGAGTTATCCTCGCCGGCGCTACACGGGAGACGGAAGCGATCGCGAGGGCTAAGGAGGGCTCAATAGTTGATCTCCATTCTCAGGCCTCGCGGATCGATCTCGTCGTCGCCGACACGTTGCGTGCTCTCGCGCGCCGCGACCGCGCAGGCGCAGGCATCGATCAGATCGTCACGGCCGATGCCGGTGCGATAGCGAAGCGTCAGCCATGTCTCGATCTTGGTGAAGCCCCGGTCTCTCAGCAGAGCAATACGCTGCGCTTGACCACGCGGTGACGTCTTCGGCTCAAGCCGAACTCGTCCGGCCAGATTCCAGAAGATCAATTCAGGATGGGCCTCGCCGATCGTCGGTTGCCGCGCCGGCGCCATGGCATCGTCGACCTCCTTGAGCTTGTCTCTGATGTTCCAGAGCTGCGCCGATACGCCCCTGCCCTTGCCCTCCTGATCCCAGTAATAGCGATTCGCCGCAGCCATATCCGGGAACGTCCACAGGTCGCGGCGCGCGCCGAGAAACACGGCAGGGCCGATCAATTCGCGCGCACGCAGATCGCAAGCGCGATAGCCGCTCGGATTCAAGCCGATCGGCATGTCGATCATCGCGCGCGCATGCGGCAACGCGAGCAGGCGCGTCAGGCCCGGTGAGTAATCGAAGCCGTGATCGCCGCGCTCATCGATCCAGGCAGCGACCCAGCCGAAGCGAAATCCATCGAGACCGAGATAGGTTGGCACTCATTCGTCCATGTCTTGCGTCCATATCTTGCAATTTCACACGCGCCGTTGCTTGACAACCGCGGGTTGCCTCCCGCGGCCTCGCGAGCACTTCCGTTCGCGACCGACAACATGAACCGAGCGATGCTGTACCGCTACGAAAGATTTGCGCGACTGTCGAACGGCCTTCGGCCAATCCGATGTCGCATGCCCGGCTCATCGGAGCGATCTTGCCTAACCGCAAGATCGACAGTCCGCTTCTCACGGACCCTCCCGAGCCTGCCGCTCCGGAGGGTTTTTTGTTGCCCGCGGCGCTTCTCCGAAGCCTCGGTTGCGTGGATCACTACCTCGAAGACGGCGTTGAATTAATGCGAAAGGACAGCGAATCCGGACGCGGGACTGCGCCTGGAACCAGCGAAATCTCTGACAGGAGCCGCGCGTCCACTCTGTGGTGCGCGCAGGAAGTGAAGCAGGAATCACGGCCATGCGACGATCCGATCCCTACATGGAACGCGCCCGCGAGCTCTGCCTCGCCGCCGGTATCGATCCCGACTCGCGCGTCGGCGAAGGACGCGGCCAGCCGGCCTGGTGCTCGTACCGCGACGCCGCGCGCAAGGAGCATCTCGCCCGCGAAGCCAACACCGCCGCGAGCGAGCTCGCGAAGCTGCGCCCGCAGGAGGCGCGCTTCCAGAATGCGCCGCTGAAGATCTTCGGTCCGCATGAGGAGGCGACCGTGGCGCAGATGCGCAACTGCATGGCGGTCGGCAATGTCGTATCCGGCGTGATCTGCGCCGACGGCCATCTCGGTTATGCCCAGCCGGTCGGCGGCGTCATCGCCTATGAGAAGCAGATCAGCATCTCCGGCGTCGGCTTCGACATCGGCTGCGGCAACATGGCCGCAAAGCTCGACACGCGCTTCGACGATATCGTCGACATCGTGCCCACGATCATCCGCGACGTCGCCAAGACGATCTCGTTCGGTGTCGGCCGGGCCAATGCCGAGCGGGCCGAGCACGCGCTGTTCGACGACGGCGATGCCTGGCGCGAGAGCGACATGGAGGCCTATCGTCAGAAGGCGGTGAGCCAGCTCGGCACGGTCGGATCGGGCAACCACTATGTCGATCTCATGCGCGACGAGGAAGGCTTTGTTTGGGTCGGTGTCCACTTCGGAAGCCGCGGCCTCGGGCACACCTCCGCGACGCGCTATCTCAAGGCCGCCGGCGGCAAGGATGGCATGAACGTGCCGCCTGCCGTGGTCGACGAGGAGTCCGAGCTCGGCCGCCGCTACATCGCGGCGATGCAGCTCGCCGGACGTTACGCCTATGCCGGCCGCGAGTGGGTCGTCGAGCGCGTCCGCCGGATCATCGGCGGCAGCGTGACCGAGAGCGTGCACAACCACCACAACTACGCCTGGCGCGAGACCCACGACGGCCGTGATTTGTGGGTGGTGCGCAAGGGCGCGACGCCGGCGTTTCCGGGCCAGAAGGGATTCGTCGGCGGCTCGATGGGTGACGACGCCGTCATCCTCGAGGGCGTCGACAGCCCCGAAGCCAAGGCCTCGCTGTACTCGACCGTGCACGGCGCCGGCCGCCTGTTCGGACGAAGGGAGGCGAAGCGGCGCTTCTCGCGCGCGGAGATGGACCGATGGCTGAGCGAGCGCGGAGTCACCCTTGTTGGTGCCGACCTCGATGAGAGCCCGATGGCCTATCGCCGCCTGCCGGACGTGCTGGCGCAGCACGCCGGCACCGTGCGGGTGCTGCACACGCTGCGGCCGTTCGCCGTCGCCATGGCCGGCGAAGGCGAGTTCGATCCGTGGAAGGACTGACGAGGACGGGCGGGAGGCAACGCCTCCGGCTCACCTTGTGTCTGGCACAGCCGACGAGCCAGGCCGAACTCTCGTCATGTCGCGCCGACCGCCTGATAGGCCAGACGCTTGAACTCGAAGAAAAAGGGATTCCAGAACCCCATGTAGCGCTGGGCCATCAGCACGCCGGCGGTGTTGGCGTCAGGGCAGATCCACCAATGGGTGCCTGCAAGCCCGCCCCACTGGAATTCACCGGTCGAGTTCGGCGGATCAAACGGCGTCGGCGCGAAGGTGACGGCGCCACCGAGACCGAACCCCTTGCCGGGGATCGGCCCGAGATTGGCGAAGCGGATGGTCTGGCCAGCGGGCAGCTGGTTCGTCATCATCAGCCGCAGCGTCTCCGGCTTCAGCAGCGCATCAGAACCGGGCAGCAACGCGCGCACCAGCGCCAGCATGTCGGGCAAGGTCGAGACCAGACCGCCGCCGCCGGACAGCCGCGGCAACGGCCGCCGATAGGCCTGCGAATAAGGCAGATGGTCGGCCCGCGTGAGGCCGGGCTTCATGGGATCGAGCACATCAGCGCCGTTATAGAGTGCCACCAGCCTGCCCTGCTGCGCTTCCGGCACATAGAAGCCTGTATCGGTCATGCCGAGCGGATCGAAGATGCGCGCCTTGAGGAAAGCGTCGAACTGCTGGCCGGAGACGACCTCGACGACGCGGCCGAGCACGTCGGTCGCCACCGAATATTCCCAGCCGGTGCCGGGATGATAGGACAAGGGCAGATCGGCAAGCCGGTCGATCATGTCGGCGAGCGGCGTCAGCGGATTGAGCACGCGCGCCTCGTTGTAGCCTTTGAACAGCACCGTGCCCGGATCGAAGATGCCGTAGCTGAGCCCGGACGTGTGGGTCAGCAGCTGTCGGATCGTGATCGGGCCCCTCGCCGGCTCGACATCGGCAAGGCTCGCAGCCCCCGGCTTCAACACCGTGCGATGGCCGAGCTGCGGCAGAAATTTCTCGACGGGATCATCGAGCCCGACGCGGCCCTCCTCCACCAGCAGCATGATGGCGCAGGTGACGAAGATCTTTGTATTGGAAAATGCACGAAAAATGTGGTCGGGCCGAAGCGCGGTGTTGGCCTCGCGGTCGGCAAAGCCGACGCATTGCTGGTCGACGACATCGCGCCCCCGCAGCACAGCCCAAGATGCACCGGGGATGATCTCCTGATCGACGTAGCGCTGCATCGCCGTCCGCGCGGCGGAAAAATCAGGTGTCCTGGCGTCCATGTGTTTCCTCAAATTATGGTTGGGAACGATATAGCGCGAATTCGCCGGATATGAAGCCCGCGGCGCAGCTCATTCCTGCTTCATCAGCGCCGTCACGTGCAGGCGACGGCGAATCCGCATGCCCTGCCGCTGATAGAGCGCGATGGCGGACGCGTTGTTCGAAAATACGTGCAGGAAAGGAATTTCGCCGCGCGCCTCGATCTGCCGCGCGACCGCCGCGAGCAGCGCCTGCGCATAGCCGCGGCCGCGATGATCAGGATGCACGCACACGGCCGTCATTTCCGTGAAATTGCCTGGCTTCATCCGCTCGCCGGCCATGGCAACCAGCTCGCCGCCGGCACGGATGCCGAAGAACGTCCCCAGTTCGTGCGTGCGCAGCGCGAACGGGCCCGGCTTGGTCAGCTCTGTCAGCGCCATCATGGCGGGCACGTCGGCGGGTCCCAGCGTGACGATCTCGGCATCGCGGAGCGGGCTGTCGGCGGGCGATCCGATCATCTGCTCGCCGGTCTCGGCGAGCACGACCTTGAAGCCGGCGGGCACGTCGACCGGCTCCGGCGTAAACAGCGCAGCGACTTGCGATCCCGTCATGAGATCACCGAGCGCAGCAAAGCTTGCCGGGGACAGGTCGATCATGTCGGCAAACGGCGTCATGTCCACGGGATAGCGCAGCGCCCGCGGGCCGCCTTCGGCCAGATGCTTCTGACGCGTTGTCAGAGCGCTCCAGATCGGACGATCCAGCAGCGCCATATCGCTGTCGGACACCGGCCTAGTCCTTGTCGAAGCTGACGATCACGGCCGCATTGGCGATGAGGATGGGGTCGTTGGCCACTTCCGTGGCCGAGGGAATCTCCAGCCCGCCCTTGACTGCGTTGACAGTCACTGTGCCGTAAGGCAGCTCCTTGGCGACGGCTTCCTTGTCGACGGCTTCCGGATTGGGCACGGCGATCGTGACGTCGACAAACATGTCGTTCGCGGTCTTCCCGATCATCCGAAAAAAGCCGAGGCTCGAATGCCTGATCGCGTCCGACACCGCACGTTTCGCCGCCTTGGTGGCATCCCTGCCGTGGACGTCGACGCCCATGCCCATCTCGGTGACACAACGAACCCGGGTCATTTCATATTCCTGTGGTTGGTTGGATGTTGCCGCAAGTTGTTATCGCATTCGGGCTGGTCGGCATACCCCGTCATTGCGAGGAGCGAAGCGACGAAGCAATCCAGACTGCCTCTGCGGAACGGCTCTGGATTGCTTCGCTGCGCTCGCAATGACGGGTGTGGCGAAGTGTCGAACACACTTACGCCTTTGACTTTTCATGCGCCCGCAGCTCGTCGACCAGCACCCGCACGTTCTCCGAATAATCGATCGGAATCGAGACGAGGTGCACGCCGCCCTCCTTGAAGGCCGCCTCCAGCGTCGGGCCGAAGCTGTCGATGCTCACGATGCGATGCCCCTTGGCGCCGTAGGCCTTGGCATAGACGACAAAGTCCGGATTTCCAAAGGTCATGCCGTAATCGGCAAAATGATCTACCGCCTGCTTCCAGCGGATCATGCCGTAGGCGTTGTCCTCGAGCACCAGCACGACGAGATTGAGCTTGAGACGGACGGCACTCTCCAGCTCCTGGCTGTTCATCATGAAGCCGCCATCGCCGGCGACCGCGAGCACACGGCGGTCCGGATGGAGCATCGCGGCCATCATTGCCGACGGCAGGCCGGCACCCATCGTCGCCAGCGCATTGTCGAGCAGCAGCGTGTTGGCAACGCGAGTGCGGTAGTTGCGCGCGAACCAGATCTTGTACATGCCGTTGTCGAGCGCGACGATGCCGTTCTCCGGAATCACCTGGCGGATGTCGTGCACGATCCGCTGCGGTGTCGGCGGCCAGCGCGCCTCGGTGGCGCGATCGGCGATGTGCCTGAGAATCTCTTCGCGTAGCGGCAAAAGCGCCGCCGCCTGCGGCAGCTTGCCTTCGAGCCGATCGGCGAGCAGCTCCAGGCTCGGGCCGACGTCGCCGACGACCTCGGCGTCTGGAAAATAGACCAGCTCCACGCTCGCCGGTGTATAGCTCACGTGAATCACCTTCGGCCCCGCCGGCCCCATGATGAAGGGTGGCTTCTCGATGGGGTCGTGGCCGATCGCGACGATCAGGTCGGCGGCATCGATCGCGTCATGAACGTAGTCGCGTTCGGACAGCGCGGCGGTCCCCATATAGAGGTTGGTGCCGCCGGGCACGGTGCCCTTGCCCATCTGCGTGGTGAAGAAGGGAATGCCGGTCCGCCGCACGAAGCTTGCGATGCCATGCGTCGACCGCGGCCGGCTGGTCGCAGCGCCCATCATCACCAGCGGACGCTTTGCAGCCAGGATCATCTCGGCGGCACGGTCGAGTGCGGCACGATGGGCGACCGGAATTTCGATCGGATGGAC
The DNA here is from genome assembly GCF_023073715.1 of Bradyrhizobium sp. 164. GTDB lineage: Bacteria > Pseudomonadota > Alphaproteobacteria > Rhizobiales > Xanthobacteraceae > Bradyrhizobium. The sequence goes on along the minus strand of NZ_JADPKA010000050.1, from coordinate 213,712 downwards.
AGGGATCACCGGGACGGCGGATACTTCGTCGCCCGCGATATCTTCTGGCAATTCGAGATGAACCGGCCCGGGCCGTTCTTCCATCGCGACGCGAAAGGCGTCGCGCACCACGGTCGGGATGCTGGAAGCGCTGACGATCTGCCGTGACAGCTTCGTCAGCGGCTTCATGGTCGCAACCACGTCGACGATCTGGAAGCGCGCCTGCCGGCTGCTCATGATCGGCTTCTGACCGGTGATCAGGATCATCGGCATCGCACCGAGATGCGCATAGGCCGCGCCGGTGGACAGATTAAGTGCGCCAGGTCCAAGCGTCGACAGACACACGCCGGGCCTGCCGGTCAGCCGCCCATGCGTGGCAGCCATGAAGGCGGCGGCCTGCTCGTGGCGCGTCAGGATCAGCTCGATCCTTGAGGTGCGGAGCGATTCGACGAGGTCGAGATTCTCCTCACCGGGGACACCGAAGATGCGGTCGACGCCCTCGTTCTCCAGCGCGGCGACAAACAAGTCCGATCCTTTGACTTTGTGGTCCTGTCCGCTCATGTGGTCTCCGCTTGCTGCACGTCCCACGCTCCGGGAGCGGCCGCATGGTAGCGGCTCGCGGCACGGGCACAACTCACAAAGAGGCGCGCGAGAGCTCCAGCCTCGTCATTGCGCGCGCAGCGAAGCAATCCAGCGTCTCTCCCGGATCCATTTCCTGCGCTCGCACTGAGAGAGTGTGGAGCGACAGCCTCCACCTCTCGCGTGTCCCGGCCGCGGTGTAGCACGCGTGACCGGCGGCTCCCGCGGCATCGCCGCGGCGATCTCCCGTCGGCCGGCGCAAGGGAAGCGCGGTTGCGATCTGCGCCATGCGAGGACCTCTTGACCTGCCCAAAGCGATTGACAGCAGGAGATACCTGACTAAAGTCAGACATCATGCTCGACCCCGTCTCCCGCGTCCGCCGCTTCAACCGCGCCGTCACTTCCGCTGTCGGTGCACTGGATACCTCGTTCCTGGGCCGCGGCCGGCCGCTTGGCGCGGCGCGGGTGCTCAACGCGATCGGCCACGGCCGCTCGGACGTGGCGGAAATCCGCGACTATCTCGGTCTTGATTCCGGATTGATGAGCCGGCTGCTTCGCAGCCTCGAGGACGAAGGGCTGATCGAGACCAATGCGCGCGAGGACGATGCGCGCCGGCGCATGGCAAAGCTCACGCGCGCGGGCCGGCGCGAGTTCGCAGCCTATGAGGCGCTGTCGAACGCGCAGGCGGACGGCATCCTCGCGCAACACTCGCAAGCCGAGGCGCTGCTGGCGGCGATGGACCTGATCGCCTCCGCGCTGACGCGCGAGCGTGTCACGCTGAACGAGATGGACCCGCAAGGCGCGGAGGCCCGCTATTGCCTCGGCGAGTACTATGCCGAGCTCGGGCGCCGCTTCAAGCAGGGCTTCGACGTGTCGCGCTCGCGTGATCCCGATGCCAAGGACATGCGCCGGCCGCGCGGCACATTCATCGTTGCGATCTCGGACACGCTGCCGATCGGCTGCGTCGGGCTGAAGGGCACCGATCACGGCTATGCCGAGATCAAGCGGCTGTGGGTTGCGCCCGCCGCGCGCGGATTGCGGCTCGGCCGCCGCCTGATGGATGCGACCGAAGATGCTGCGCGCGAGCTCGGCATCAGGCTGCTGCGGCTGGACACCAACAGCGCGCTGCCCGAGGCCGGCCAGCTTTACCGCAGCACCGGCTGGCGCGAGATTCCTCGCTTCAACGACGATCCCTATCCCGATCTGTTCTTCGAAAAGCGGCTGTGACGCCGCGAGGCGAATTCGCCTCCTGCCGCGTTATCCTTGCAGCATGGAGCTTCACGATGAACAGCGCCGATCTCGCCGACCGCTATCGCAATTACATCGCCTGCCTGAACCGGCAGGACTGGCCGGGCCTCGGCCAGTTCGTGCATGACGATGTCGTCCACAACGGCCGCCCGCTCGGCCTGTCTGGCTATCGTGCGATGTTGGAGCAGGACTTTCGCGACATCCCGGATCTGCGTTTCAACATCGCGCTGCTGACCTCAGATCCGCCCACCATCGCGTGCCGGCTGGCATTCGACTGCGCGCCGGTCGGACAATTCCTGGGACTCGAGGTGAACGGCAGGCGCGTGTCCTTTTGCGAGCACGTCTTCTACGCGTTTCACAATGGAAAGATCCGGCAGGTCTGGTCGGTGATCGACAAGGCGGCGATCGAGGCGCAGCTCTGATGCTGCGCCTCGATCACGAACTTATGCCGGCGCCGCTGCCACCTCGCCTTGCGGCTTTGCGAACGGGCGGAACGTCATTGCCATCAGGAAGGCCCCGAGACCCATCGCCCAGGAGGCGATATAGAGCCAGGCATAGCTCGAGAACGCGTCGTAGATCAGGCCGCCGGCGAGCGGACCGGTTGCCATGCCGAGGCTGCCGGCCATCGCCGTGCCGCCGATCACCGTGCCCATCATCTTGAGCGGAAAGTTCTCGCGGATGAGCACGGCGTAGAGCGGCATGGTGCCGGCATAGATGAAACCGAAGACGGCGCCGACCGCGTAGAACGTCGTGAGCTGATGCGCGAAGACGTAGGCGAGCGCACCGAACGCCTGGAGCAGGAGGCCGGAGACCAGCACCCGCTTGGCGCCGAAGCGGTCGCCGAGCACGCCGAAGGCGATGCGGCCGCCCAGGCCGGCAAAACCCTCGATGCTGTAGATCGTCACTGCCGCGACCAGCGGAATGCCGCAGCTCACGGCATAGCTGACGGTGTGGATGATCGGACCGGAATGGGTGGCGCAGCAGAAGAAGTTGGTGGCGAGCAGGATCAAAAATTGCGGCGAGCGCAATGCCTCGCCCATCGACAGCTCGCCCTGCCCGGCCCCCTCGCCCGTTGGTGCGGCGGCCGCGTGCGCGAGCGCCGGCGGACGGCGCACCAGGAACGAGACCGGGATCATGATGGCGCCGACCACCAGGGCGACAATCTGCATCGAGGTCCGCCAATCGTGGCCGGAAACGAGCCAGGCCGCGAACGGCGCCATCGTCATCGGCGCCATGCCCATGCCAGCCGACACCAGCGACACGGCGAGGCTGCGATGGGTCTCGAACCAGCCGGTCACGGTCGCCATCATCGGCGCGAAGATCGCCGCGCAGGCCGCCCCGACCAGGAGCCCGAACACAAACTGGAAAACGATCAGCGAGGTCGCATGGCTCGCGGCGAACAGGCTCAGCGCCAGCACGGTCGATCCCGTCAGCACCACCGGCCGCGGCCCGAATCGATCCGTCAGCGTGCCCCAGGCCATGCTGGTGAAGGCCATTGCCAGAAAGCCGATCGTCATCGCGCTGGAGATGCCGGTCACCGACCAGCCGGTGTCCTTCGCGATCGGCTGCAGGAACACCGGCAGCGAAAACATGCCGCCGATCGCGACGCAGCCGAGCAGGCCGCCGGCGGCGACGATCACCCAGCGATAGGGGGATTGGGTCATTTGGGTCTCCCGTTCAGGTCTGTCTTGCGTGGAAGACGAATGGGAACAGCCGGGGTCGACAAGCCGACGTAAAATTTTGCGGCACGTTTTGTGATCTGCCAATTAAAAGTCGCGAAAACAACCCCATGCACAGTAGCCGGGTGCTGCAAGATCAACGACTTAGGGTGCTGGCACCTCACGATGCGCGAGCCGCAATTTGACTCGTCGGGCAAAACAGCTGCACAATGGCATCATCCCACTGATCCTGACCTGGTCCACGATTGCGATCGTGACCATTCGTCCGTCCGCTCTCCAGACGCTCGCCGCGCCGCGTGCGGCTGTGTCCGACGATGCGTCGCGATGTGCTCCTCCATCGGCGCGCTGAAATGCAGGGAACCCGTCCATGCCCAAGATTGACCTCGCCAGGACGCCGGCCCGCAAGGGTTCCGGCTATCCGGCGCCCTTCAGCACCCCATGCGCCGACCGCATCCGGCAGCGGCTCGGTGATGCCGGAGGCCTGTCGGATTTCGGCGTCAACCTGATGCGCCTGCCGCCGGGCGGTTGGTCGAGCCAGCGGCACTGGCATTCGCACGAGGACGAATTCGTCTATGTGCTGGAAGGCGAAGTGACGCTGATCGAGAACGACGGCGAAACCGTGCTGCGCGCGGGCGATTGCGCCGCCTTTCCCAAGGCAAGCGGCAACGGCCATCACATGATCAACAGGTCGAATGCGACGGCGGTCTATCTCGAAATCGGCTCGCGCTCGCAAGACGACCTCATCACCTGCTCCGACATCGACATGATGAGCCCGGCATCCGACGGCCGCTTCCTGCACAAGGACGGCACGCCGTATCCGGACGCGTGATGCCCTGCATGACCATCCGCCCCCTCCTCCGCTACCCCGACCGCCGACTCGCGACGCCAGCGCGCCCCGTGACCGCGTTCGACGACGGCTTGCGCGAACTTGCGCACGACTTGCTCGACACGATGCGCGCCGCACCGGGCATCGGCATCACCGCGCCGCATATCGGAGTGCCCTTGCGCGTCGTGGTGCTCGAGCTCGACGCCAGGGACGACGGCCCGCTCACCTATGTCAATCCGGTCATTGAATGGGCCTCGCCCGAGATGATCCTGCATCGCGAAGGCAGCGTCTCGATGCCCGGCGTCAACGACGAGGTCCAGCGCCACGCGCGCGTGCGGATCAGCTATCAGGATCTCGACGGCAACACACGAACCGAGGAATCGGACGGCCTGCGCGCGGTGTGCCACCAGCACGAGATCGACCAACTCGACGGCATGTTCTGGATCCAGCGGCTGTCGCGGCTGAAGCGGGAGCGACTGGTGAAGCGGTTCGAGAAGATGTCGCGAAGTTGAGGCGTCGCCGGGGCGGCGATGAGGTTCAATCCCCTGCGCGCAGTAGCCTGATCTGCTTCAGTTCGCTGATGCTCATTCACATGAACAGTCATGGCCCGGCGGTCGTGGATAACGGCCTCTCCGTTGCTCGCGATCGGCTGGGACAGGCCGCGGTCCGAGGACCTATTTCAGCGGCAGAAAGAGCTCCGCGACCGTCTCATGCTCCGGCACCTCCGGGAAGAAGCTCAGCCGCTGGCAATAGATCGGGAAGTCGCGCGCTTCCTCGCCGCTGGCCGGAAGCCAGTCGCGATAAAGATAGAGCGCGGCGGGCTCCAGATTGTTGGTGTAGCCGACCACGCGCAGCACGGCGCAGCGGCCGCCGGGGATCTCGCCGGCCTTGATCCCTTCGCCATTGGCCACGATCGCCCGGTCGGTACCGACGCAAAGGTCCACGCTGTAGTCGGCGGGCGAGGCAGGACGCCGTTCGGAGCGCCAGACGTTGAAGGTCGGATTTGTCCTGGGGTGCAGGCCCGCTGCCTTGCGCCACGCGATGAAGCGCTGGAGGGTAGCTTGTAGCGTTGCCGGGTCGCCTCGATGCTCCATGATCGCCACCTTCGTGGTGGGCACATCGCGGATCGTCACGTCGTCACGGGTAAAGGTCGTCTGCATGAGCTTGCTCCTCGCGTTGTCGAGAGGCCCGAAGGCCGCAAGCCACGGTTCCCAGTCGGGAGATTTCCGGAACGACGACGGCGATTGCCCGAACCGTTGCCGAAAGGCGCGGGCGAAGGCGTCCGGTGCGTCGTAGCCGGCCTCGATCGCGATGTCCGTGACTCTCTGCGCGTCCGTGTAGGCGAGCTGATGCGAAGCGCGCTTCATGCGGGCGAGCTGGACATAGCGATGCACGGACAGCCCGAAGGTCGCCGAAAACTGCCGGTGGAAATGAAATTTCGAGAAGGCCGCAACACCGCTCAACGTGTCGAGGTCCAGATCATGGTCGAGATGCCGGTCGATATGGTCCAACACCCGTCGCATCCGGTCCTGATAGGTTTGCAGCGCCGCCTTCATCGTCCTTCCTCCGTGGCGGCTCCAGTTAGCTGCGGACGGCCATGGCGTGCTCGACCGATCTTGCGGTTTGTACTGTCGTCGCCCGGCTCGACCGGGCGACCCAGTACGCCGCGGCCTCTCGGTTCAATCATGATCGTCTCTGGATACTGGATCACCCAATCAAGTCGGACGATAACACCGAGCGTGTGGCGCGAACGGGCGCCTCGGCCACCCTACCCGCCCGCCATCAGCTCCTTCGCCAGCGCCATGTAGGCCGGCAGTGTCACGGGATCGTTGGCGGCGTTGCCCGCCATGGGATGCGAGGCATAGCGGGCGATCACCATTTCGGCTTTGGGATCGATGTAGATGCCCTGGCCGTGGACGCCGCGCGCCATATAGGCGCCGTGGGCATTGTGGCTGACCCACCATTGATTGCGGTAGGAGGCGCCCGGCAGCGTGGTGTAGCCGGCCGGCTTGAATTTCTGGGGATCGCCGCCGCGCGCGATGTCCTCGACCACAGACGAAGGCACGATCTGGCGGCCGTTGAAGCGGCCGTGATTGCGCATGGTCTCGCCGAAGCGGGCGAGATCGCGCAGTGTCGTGGAGAGACCGCCACCGCCGCTCTCGGTGCCGATGCGGTCGACGTGATAATGCGCGTCCTCCTCTGCACCCATCGGCTGCCAGATGCGCTCGGAGAGAAGATCGGACAGCGTCATGCCGCTGACGCGGCGGCAAATCCAGGCCAGCACGTCGGTGTTGATCGTCTTGTAGGCAAAGGCCTTGCCGTGCTCGCCCTGCTTCTTCTGCGCGATGAGGAAATCGAAGATCGTGGTCGCGCCGTCATAACCCGGCGGGATCGGCGCCATGCCGTTCGCACGTCGCAATCCCCACACATCCGAATTCTTGTCGGTGTAGACCTCCGTGTATGCGAGCCCCGTGGTCATATCCATGACCTCGTGCACGCGCGCGTCGGCGAACGCGCTTGCCTTCAGCTCCGGCACATAATCCGTGACGGGCGCCTGCGGATCGATCTTGCCCTCGGCGACCAGCATGCCCGCCAGCACGCCGGTGAACGACTTCGTCACCGACATCGCGATATGCGGTTTGTGCGGCTTCAAGGCACCGAAATAGCGCTCATAAATCAGCTTGCCCCGATGCAGCACCGCGATGCCGTCGGTGTAGGTCTCCTCCAGCATTTTTGCGAACGTAAGCGGGCGGCCGTCCATCGTAATCGAGGCGACCGCGCCGATGTCATGGTCCTCCCGCGGCAGCACCGACGCCGGCCCCGCCCCGCGCCAGACGTTCACCGTCGGCACCAGCTGGCGGATGTTGCTCCAGGCCCAGCGCAGTTCGGGGAAGCTGCGGAACGAGCCGTCCTGGAAGGTAATGGTGCGGTCGGGCGGCGGCGGAAAACCACGCATCCAGCCGAGGGTTTCGGGGTCGGTGGAGGTGGGCGTCGTGGGAGGTTGAGCGGTGGCGGCGGTCGACATAAACACAGCTCCGGAGGGCGGTGCAGTGTTGTATCATGGCGGAGCGCAACACACATCGGACGCCAGCGCTGGGCACCTGCGCGAGATCAGGACTACGGCAAGTCTCGAAACAGCTCGAGCACAGGACCGAGTCACACCATCGAAAGGGCCTCGTTTAAGATGGTCTGGCGCTTCAATCGGTCTAGAGATACCTCTCCTAAGGCCTGATAAATTTCCACGACCTTATTGAAAACCAAAGTCGCTGGCTGACCATGCTGGCCCATCGCCCCAATGATTTGGGCCGCTTCCACTTCCGCTCGCTTAGAGTTTAGCTGTGGGACAGTTTTACTACTTACGATCGCGCGAACCAGTGGCAACATGTGCCATTTAAAGCGTTTCATGTTCTGTGGAATGGTGCTGTTCGAAACAAGCAGATTGAAATGGTACATGGTCAAACACGATGCATAAAAGACCGACTCCTTCGTCTCGTCGGCAAAAATAGATTTCGTCAGCTCTTCGTACATCTGTTTCGGATATCGGGCAGCCAGTTCGGGCCGATTGCAAAACATTGCCGCCACACACTTCGCGGCATTGTGAAGAGAAAAGATTCTCGTTGCCGGGATATCTTGTCCGACGTACTGGCGATCTCGCCGTTCGAGATGAAGCCGACTCTCCATGCCATCGTAAGTGTTGAAGTACTGCTCAACTCGCTTGATTATTGGACGCAATGAAAGGAACTGCGTATCCTCCACTTTCGTCTGACTATTTGTTGCACGGACTAGCTCAGAGAAAACGTCCTCAAGCTGCGTCTTCACCACTTTGATGTTGACCATAACGTCGCCCACCGCATTGCGATTTTCAAAGAGCACGTTGGACGTCTGACATCCGTTGACGATCTGGTAGTTACGTAGATGCAGGGTGGTACCCTGCAATTTGATATCGGGACTGACGATTGTGATTCCGTTGTTCAATACTGGAAACCGGCTCGCCGCCTCTGATCCCAGAGTTGCCGCGATGGATTGGTTGACCGGATTATCGTGACCGAGGAACGAACGGACGTTCTCCTCGAATACCTGCGTCCGCAAATTTCCATCGTCCGACACAAGGAGGTTAGTTACAAAGTCGCTCGCCCGAACCACAGCCAAGTAAGCTTCGTCAATTCCGGCAATGTTCGGTAGGGCCGCTGTACTGAAAGCAGGCAAGCTCGCGTCAATCCCGGAGTACGTACTCACCCACATTCGTGTGAGTTCGTCTCGGTCGATAAACCGGACGTCAATGTCGTGAAACAAACCAAGCTCTTTAAGCTGAATTTGAAAATCAGCTAACGCGGTCTCAAGGGCCGCTGGTTTCTGATAAAGGCCGGTCGTGACAAAGCGCGCAGTCAACGAAGGCTTGCCGTTCCGAATTTTCGGCACTTCGTTGACTACAACGTCGAAGATTTGCCGTGCCTCTATCAATACATCATTAGTTACGAGGTAGGGCGATTGAGTCGCAAAACGAAGTATCGCCTCTTTGAACTTGAGAAAATCACCGAGATCGAAACCTTCGGACCGCTTAGCCTGAATAAACTGAACATCGACGTCGTGGTTTCGCCGAGACGAAGAAAAAATGTCCTTTGCGTCTTCGTTAGAAGTTGTAACGATCTCATCAATGACAATGGCGGCCCCATCGATCCCATCCTCGCCCGCCCCTGCGGAAATGTCGTCGAGATCGAACGCAGCGCTATAGCGCGACGAAAGAACACAGTAGATCGCAAACTTCTCAAACTGAATTGATTCTTCGTCCGCTTCGAGTCCTTGACTCTGAACAAAACTGTTTAGATGCGCCTTTATAATTCTATGCATCTATTGTTGCTCCTCAAAGCGCCTCAACACCGGCGAGACCACATTGGCCTCAACTCGCCCCCCTACTCCCACTCAATCGTCCCCGGTGGCTTGCTCGTCACGTCATACACCACCCGGTTCACGCCCTTCACCTCGTTGATGATGCGCGTGGCGGTCTCGCCCAAGAACTTCATGTCGAACTGGTAGAAGTCCGCGGTCATGCCGTCGGTGGAGGTGACGGCGCGCAGGCCGACGACGTAGTCGTAGGTGCGGCCGTCGCCCATGACGCCGACGGTCTTGACGGGGAGCAGCACGGCAAAGGCCTGCCAGATCTCGTCGTAGAGGCCTGCTTTCCGGATCTGATCGATGTAGACGGCGTCGGCCTTGCGCAGGATGTCGAGCTTGTCTTTGGTGATTTCGCCGGGGCAGCGGATGGCGAGGCCCGGGCCCGGGAACGGGTGGCGGCCAACGAAGATTTCGGGAAGGCCGAGCTCGCGGCCCAGCTTACGCACCTCGTCCTTGAACAGCTCGCGCAAGGGCTCGACGAGCTTCATGTTCATGCGCTCGGGCAGGCCACCGACATTGTGGTGCGACTTGATTGTCACCGAGGGGCCGCCAGTGAAGGAGACGCTCTCGATCACGTCAGGATAGAGCGTGCCCTGCGCGAGGAAGTCGGCGCCGCCGATCTTCTTGGCCTCCTCTTCAAACACCTCGATGAAGAGGCGGCCGATGGTCTTGCGCTTCGTTTCCGGATCGGTGACGCCTTCGAGCTCGCCGAGGAACTGCTTCGAGGCATCCACGTGCACGAGCGGGATGTTGTAATGGTGGCGGAACAGGTCGACCACGGTCTTGGCTTCGTCGAGGCGCAAAAGGCCATGATCGACGAAGACGCAGGTGAGCTGGTCGCCGATCGCCTCGTGAATCAGCACGGCCGCGACGGCTGAATCGACGCCGCCGGAAAGGCCGCAGATCACCTTGCCTTTGCCGACCTGCTGGCGGATTTTTTGGATCTCCTCCTCGCGGAAGGCGCGCATGGTCCAGTCGCCGGAAAGGCCGGCGATCCTACGCACGAAGTTGCGGATCAGTTTCGCGCCGTCGGGCGTGTGCACCACTTCCGGGTGGAACATCAGGCCGTAATATTTGCGCGTCTCGTCCTGGATGATGGCGAACGGCGCGTTCGGCGAGGTGCCGGCCACCGAGAAGCCCGGCGGCATCCTGGTGATCCGGTCGCCATGGCTCATCCAGACCTGATTCTTGCCGCCTGGTGACCAGACGTCCTCGAACAGCTTGCTCGGCGCCTTCACCTCGACATCGGCGCGGCCGAATTCGCGGTGATGGCCGCCCTCGACCTCGCCGCCGAGTTGGGCTGCCATGGTCATCTGGCCGTAGCAGATGCCCATCACCGGCACGCCGGAATCGAAGATCGCTTGCGGGACGCGGGGCGAGCCGGCCTCGTGCACCGACTCTGGCCCGCCGGAGAGGATCACCGCCTTCGGTTTCATCTCGTTGAAGGCGGCTTCGGCCTTGTTGAACGGGACGATCTCGCAATAGACGCCGTCCTCGCGCACGCGGCGCGCGATCAGCTGCGTCACCTGGCTGCCGAAGTCGACGATAAGAATCTTGTCGTGCGCCGAGGCCACCGAGGGCGTCGACGTGGAGCGGTCGTTTTGTGCTGCTGTCATGGCCAGCAGATACGCGACACGGGAGCCGCCCGCAACCGCGCGAGCGCGCGCCCCACATCCTTCTTTGGGCATGGACAAAGCCATATAGGTAAGTAATATTGACCTATTGTGCCCTCCTCTCAAACATGGGCCGAACAGGGAGAACGCCATGTCTCAGCATCATCAGCCAACAACGCTCGCCGCACTCGGTCGCAGCTGGATCGAGGCCTGGAATGCGCGCGACCTCGAACGCGTGCTCACGCTCTATGACGAGGCGGCCGTGATGACGTCGGACCGCATCCCCGTGATGGGGTTCGATGCCAGCGGCACCGTGCGCGGCAAGGACGCGCTTCGCGCCTATTGGGGCAAGGCGCTGGGGCTTTTGCCGAACCTGCATTTCTCGCTGATCGATGTGTTCGTCAGCCCGGACAGCGTGGTCGTGTTCTACGAGAACGAGCGGGGGAAGCGGATCTGCGAATATCTGCGGGTGAACGCCGAAGGGCTGATCGTGCAGGGGTCGGCCAATCATTTGGCGGCCTAGGCCCCGGTTCGGAAGGCCGCGCCGCCCTCGCTGTCATTCCCCGCGAAAGCGGGCAATCCAGTACGCCGCGGCTTCTCGGCTCGATCGTTGCCGCCCCTGGAATACTGGATCGCCCGCCCCAGTGCGCAAGTGCGCACAAGGCTGGCGATGACAGTGTGAATGAGGAAGGGTTCGTGACTCCCACACGCGGTGACGGAGACCGCGGTGTGCGCTAACAACACTGCCGACACCGATAGGACTGCGCCATGAAACTTCCGGCATCCCCGTTCACCGTGACCGACTGGAGCCAAGTCGAACCCAGCACGCATCCCGGCGAGACCGGCGAGGCCAAGTGGCGGACGCTCAATATCGGCGAACTCCGGGTGCGGATGGTGGAGTATTCGCCGGGCTATCTCGCCGATCATTGGTGCGATCGCGGTCACGTGCTCTACGTGCTGAAGGGCGAGCTCGACTCGGAGCTGCGCGACGGGCGCAAGTTCAAGCTGACGGCGGGGATGAGCTACCAGGTCTCGGATTTCGGCGACGCCGCGCACCGGTCCTCGACGGCGGTGGGTGCGACGCTCTTCATCGTCGATTGAGAGGCGCGAGGGCGGCAAATTTGCACCGCAAAATAGCAAACGCGCGCGACATGCCGAGCCACGGGTGGTGCCTTGAACTGGCCCCAAATTCTCGCTATATTGTGATCATCGATACTTGGCCGAACGACTGGGCCGCTTCGCTTCGTTGCTGACGGGCGCGCACGCTTCAGATGAATTCTCCAAACATCGACTCATCAGGGACTATGGGCGCAATGCTGCGTACCGGTCTGCGTGCGTATCCTCTCTAACTAACTAAAGGACATTCCCATGGCTATGGGCACCGTGAAGTGGTTCAACACCCAAAAGGGTTATGGTTTCATTCAGCCGGACGACGGCCAAAAGGACGTATTCGTGCACATCAGCGCCGTCGAGCGCGCTGGCCTCTCCTCCCTCAACGAGGGTCAGAAGGTCTCGTTCGACATCGTCGCCGACCGCCGCAGCGGCAAGTCCTCGGCTGACAATCTCCGCGTCGGCTAACGCCCGCGCAAGGCGCTTCTGACCACGGACGTACCGGTCAGAAGCGGTTAGCGAATACAGGCCCCGCGACCGGATTCGGTTCGTGGGGCTTTTATTTTGGGCGCCGCTGGCGCGGTCAGCCCGATTTCCTCAGCACCGACACGAAGAACCCGTCCGTCCCGGTCCGCCGCGGCGTCATCAGCCAGCCTTCATCCGATTGCAGTGCGGCCTCGCCAAACGCCTCCGCCTTGTCCCAGAGCACGCTCGCGGTCTGCTCGGGCGGGACGACCGTGAACTCGGAATGGCGGCCAGTGAACGCCCTCACCTGCTCACCGTTCTCTTCCGGCAGCACCGAGCAGGTGATGTAGGCGATGCGGCCCCCCGGCTTCACCAGCGGAACCGCGCGCTCCAGCACCTCGGCCTGGTCGCGCAGGCGAATCTCCAGGGCGCCCGGCCGCATGCGCCATTTGGCGTCGGGGTTGCGGCGCCAGGTGCCGGTTCCCGTGCAGGGCGCGTCGATGACGACGAGATCGGCGGTGCTGCGGATGTCGGCAAGCGGATCGGCGTCGCCCTTGGGCGTGCGGACATCGGCATTGTGGACGCCGGCGCGCGATAGCCGCTCGTGGATCGGGGCGAGCTGGCGCTTGTCACGGTCGGTGGCGATCAGCCGGCCCTTGCCCTGCATCAGGGCGGCGAGCGCCAGCGTCTTGCCGCCGGCGCCGGCGCAGAGGTCGATCACCTGCTCGCCGGGTTTTGCCGCAGTGAACTGGGCTGCAAGCTGCGATCCCTCATCCTGCACCTCAATGGCGCCCTTGATGAAATCCTCCTCGGCCTGGATGCCCGGGTTGCGCGCGTCGGCCGAAAGCTCGATGCGAAGGCCGGTTGCGGACCAAGGCGTCGGTTTTGCATGAAGATGAGCAAGTGCACGCAGCACCTTGTCCCGATTGGATTTTAGCGTGTTGACGCGCAGGTCGAGCGGGGCCCGGCTCGCCATCGCCGCGGCCTCGGCGGCACGGTCCTCGCCGAATACTTTTGCAAGGTGGGCATCGAGCCAGTCTGGATAGTCGCCGGCCACGGCGGCGGGGGCGTCCTTGAGGGAACGCGAGGCGAGCGCGGCCTGCTCGGCTTCCGTCAACGGCTCTGGCGCAAACCGGCTGCCATCGAACATCGCGGCCATGGTGGCCGTGTCCATGTTGCGCTCGAGGCGGAGCATGCCGATCAGCCGCGCCCGCGCGGTATCGGCATCCATCAGGTACGCGCTCGAGGCGTAACGGCGCAGCACGTCCCAGACCAGGCCGGCGATGGCGGCGCGGTCGCCGGAACCGGCGAAGCGGTGCGCGGTGCCCCACTCCTTCAGCGCCTTGGCCGCAGGCACGCGGTCCTTCTCGATGGTGTCGATCAATTCGATGGCTGCGGACAGCCGGGCAGCGGGCGTCATTTCAAATCTTTCAAAAAGATTGGCGCACAGGCGCCTAGATCAGCAAGAGCAGCTTCAGCGCGAAATAGATCCACATCGCCAACAGCACCAGCGCGCCGGCAAGCCAGACCGTGGAGCGCCGGCCGAGATCGTTGGAGGAGACGAAAACGCCGGCATGGGCAAAGCGCGTCACCACGAACACCCAGGACATCAGCACGATGAAGAGATCGGCACGGCGCAGCGGCAATGCCAGTGCGATCAGGACGTAGAACAGCACCGGCAGTTCGAACTGGTTGCGGTAGCAATTGGCGATTTGTGTGGCGCCCTTCGGCCAGTTCGGCTCGCCGAGTGCAATGTCGCGGATCTTGGTCTCGCCCGAAACCAGCGTCTTGCGGCGCGCGACGACCATGCCGATCAAGAGCGCGAAGGTGAGAGCGACCTGCACGAAGACCGGCAGCAGGACCATCTGAACAGACATCGGAACTTTCCCGGAAGGCGAAATGCCGCCGACCGTCATTAGCTGCGAGTTTTGGCGCTGACAATGAACGACTTGAACCCGTGTTCCCGCTCTCGCGATCAAATGTCGATCGTTAAGGCGATTTCGGTGCCCGCGGGCCGCCAGGCGAGAGGCCGCATCGCCTCGCCGCTCCGCCGGCGCCGTCGCCCCGCAGGACGGCTACACGATCCGCTATCGCGTGCTTTAAACTTTGTTCGTTGCGACGCATGCCCGCACCGTCATGGTTCCGACGCGTGAGAACCGGTATGATGAACGCATGTCCGAATTTCGCCTCACGCAGATTTCCGACACCCATCTCGGCCGGCGCTTTCCCGGCCTGATCGCCAACTTCCACCGCGTCAGCGAGCACATCGACGCCATCAGGCCCGACCTCGTCGTCAATACCGGCGATGTCTCGTTCGACGGTCCGACCGGCGTGGACGATGTCGCATTCGCGAAAAGCCTGCACGATGCCCTGCCCGTCGCCTGCCGCTATCTCCCCGGCAATCACGACATCGGCGACAATCCAACCATGATTGGACCGGCGCCGAAGCCGCCGGTCAGCGAGGCGCACCGCCGGCAATTCTGCGACATCATCGGCGAGGACCATTGGGCGTTCGAGGCTGCCGGCTGGTGCTTCATCGGCCTCAATTCACTTGTCATGAATTCAGGGCTCGCCTTGGAGGCCGAACAATTCGAATGGCTGGCCCGCGAGATCGCGCGCACCACTGGAAAGCCGGTCGCGCTGTTCCTGCACAAGCCGCTGTTTCTCAACCTGCCGGAAGATCCCGAAACGCCGGAAACCGCGATCCGCTATGTGCCGCAGCCGGCCCGGGCGCGACTGATCGAGATGTTTGAGCGCGTCGATCTCCGCCTCATCGCCAGCGGTCATGTGCACCAGCGGCGCGACTTCACCCATCGTCACACCCGCCATGTCTGGGCGCCGTCGGCCGGCTTCGTCATCAACGATGCGCGACAGGACCGGATCGCGATCAAGGAAGTCGGCCTCGTCGAGTATCGTTTCCAGCCCGATAGTTTTGAGGTCCGCCACGTCAGGGCCGCGGGCCAGGTCGATGTCGACATCGAGGAGCTCCTCGCCCAGATGGGCGACGAGCACTAATGCGTGCTTGACGGCTCAGGCGACGAGGTCCTGCTGGATCGCGGCCAGCAAGGATTGCAGCGCCTCGCTGTTGACCGTCTTGGCCGTGGGATCCTTGGCAGGCTGGACCCTGGCCGGCCGGGCGGCTTTGACCGGACGCTTCGGGAATGGCGGCGGCAGCGCCGGCAGCGCTGGACGAATGAAATCGCCCTCCTCGTCGACATGCACGAATTTGCCATGGATGACGTCGTCGCGCCGGCCCATGACGAACATGGTCGCCCAATAGCCGGCTGCCAGCACGATTACGCAGAAAATACCAATCTCTAACATCGCAGCACCTAAAATATGCGCGATGATTCAATGCCTTCACCTCGGGGTCAATGAACACCGGTCACACCTGCGGCTTTTGCCGCCAGGTGTGACCATTTGGTGACTCTTTCTTAACCATACCCGCCGGCGTGTGGCCCCGGCGCAGCTAGACCTTGTCCGGTCCGACCCGCACCAGCTGCTTGCCGAAATTGGCGCCCTTCAAGAGGCCCATGAAGGCGCCGGGCGCGCTCTCCAGGCCCTCGGTGACGAACTCCTTGTATTTCACCTTGCCCTCGCGGACCCAGGCCGACATGTCGCGCAGGAAATCGCCATGGCGCGCGGCGAAGTCGGAGACGATGAAGCCGCGGAAGGTCAGGCGCTTGGTCAGGGTCGCGCGCATCAAGGATGCGGCCCATTTTGGCGGCTTGGCCTCGGTGTCGTTGTAATGCGCGATCAGGCCGCAGACCGGCACGCGCGCGAAGGGGTTGAGCAGCGGGAACACCGCCTCGAACACCGCGCCGCCGACATTCTCGAAATAGACGTCGATGCCCTTCGGGCAGGCGTCCTTGAGCTTGGCCGCGAGATCGGGGCTGCGGTGATCGATGCAGGCATCGAAGCCGAGCTCCTTGACGACGTAATCACACTTGTCCTTGCCGCCGGCGATGCCGACCGCGCGCGCGCCCTTGATCTTCGCGATCTGGCCGACGGCCGAGCCGACCGCACCTGAGGCGCCGGCGACGACGACGGTCTCGCCGGGTTGCGGCTTGCCGATGTCGAGCAGGCCCGTATAGGCGGTCATGCCGGGCATGCCGAGCACGCCGATCGACGTCGAGATCGGGCCGAGCTTGGGATCGACCTTGATCAATCCTTTGCCGTTCGAGATTGCGTGGGTCTGCCAGCCGGAGCGGATGCGCACGATATTGCCTACCGCGAAATCCGGATTGTTGGACGCCGCGACCTCGCTGACCGCCTCGCCTTCCATCACGCCGCCGATCGGCACCGGTGCGGCGTAGGATGGCCCCTCGCTCATGCGCCCGCGCATATAGGGATCAAGCGACAGCCAGATCGTGCGCAGCAGGACCTCGCCTGCCGCAGGCGTCGGCACCGCGAAATCCTCCAGACGAAAATCAGACGGCTTGGGTTCGCCGACGGGACGCGCGGCGAGAACGATGCGTTTGCCTTGGGACATGATGGCTTCCTCCGGAGTTTCTTCGTTGCGAGCGAAGCGGAGGGAGCGAGGCGCGTCAATACAAAAGCAGTGGAGGGATGGTCGGGGAGGCATGCGCCGTTCTCGTGTCCCGGACGCGCTGCAGCGCTCTTGCCCTGCTGCGCAGAGCTGGGACCCACGCAGCACGGATGATTGCCCAGTATGGAAGAACACTGGGCCCCGGCTCTGCAGCGCACCGCTGAAAGAGCGCTGCGCTGCATCCGGGGCACGAGAGCGAAAACGACTAACCCCCGCCCGGATAGTTCGGTGCTTCGCGCGTAATGGTGACGTCGTGGACGTGGCTTTCGCGCAGGCCCGCGCCGGTGATGCGGACGAACTGGGCCTTCTGGTGCAGCTCCTTCATGTCGCGCGCACCGACATAGCCCATCGCGGCGCGCAAGCCGCCGGCGAGCTGGTGCATGACGTTACCGACCGGGCCTTTGTAGGGTACCTGGCCCTCGATGCCCTCAGGCACGAGCTTGAGCGCGTCCTTGATGTCCTGCTGGAAGTAGCGATCGGCCGAGCCGCGCGCCATCGCGCCGACCGAGCCCATGCCGCGATAGGCCTTGTAGGAGCGGCCCTGCCACAAAAACACTTCGCCCGGCGTCTCGTCGGTGCCGGCGAGCAGCGAGCCGACCATGGCGATGTCGGCGCCGGCGGCAAGCGCCTTGGCGAGATCGCCGGAGAACTTGATGCCACCGTCGGCGATCACCGGAATGTCGGACTTCTTCGCAGCTTCCACCGCATCCATGATCGCGGTGAGCTGCGGCACGCCGACGCCGGCGACGATGCGCGTGGTGCAGATCGAGCCCGGGCCGATGCCGACCTTGATGCAATCCGCACCCGCGTCGATCAGTGCCTGCGCGCCTTCGGTGGTGGCAACGTTGCCGGCAACGACCTGCACGGAATTGGAGAGACGCTTGATGCGGTTGACGGCGTGCAGCACGTGGCGGGAATGGCCGTGCGCGGTGTCGACGACGACGAGGTCGACGCCGGCATCGATCAGGCGCTCGGTGCGCTCGAAGCCGGTGTCGCCGACAGTGGTGGCAGCAGCAACACGCAGGCGGCCCTGCGCATCCTTGCAGGCGAGCGGATGGGCCACCGCCTTTTCCATGTCCTTTACGGTGATGAGCCCGACGCAGCGATATTGCTCGTCGACCACGAGCAGCTTCTCGATGCGATGCTGGTGCAGCATCCGCCGCGCCTCGTCCTGGCTGACATTCTCGCGCACCGTGACGAGATTTTCGTGCGTCATCAGCTCGGAGATTTTCTGCTGCCGGTTGGTCGCAAACCGCACGTCGCGGTTGGTGAGAATGCCGACCAGCTTGCCCGGCGTGGACTTGCCGGCGCCGGTGACGACGGGAATGCCGGAGATGCCGTGATCGCTCATCAGCTTGAGTGCGTCGTCGAGCGTCGCCTCGGGGCTGATGGTGAGCGGGTTCACCACCATACCCGACTCGTAGCGCTTGACCTGCCGCACCTGGGCAGCCTGCCCGTCGGGATCGAAATTGCGATGGATGACGCCGAGGCCGCCGGCCTGCGCCATGGCGATCGCCATCCGCGCCTCCGTGACGGTGTCCATGGCGGAGGCCATGATCGGGATGTTGAGCGGAATGGCGCGGGTGACGCGGGAACGGATGTCGACCTCGCCCGGCATGACGTCCGACAGGCCCGGCTTCAACAGCACGTCGTCGAACGTGAAGGCTTCGCGAATGCCTTGAAGTTGCACCGTGGCCATCTGCCAACTCCTTCCTGCGGCCCTGCCGCAAATAGCTATGGATGAGCGCCGCCCTCGGCGTGCCTTGCGGCATCGCCGGAGAATCGGAGCCCATCGGTGGGGTTGACGCGGGTCGATAGCACGGCCGCGTGACGAATCAAAGCAATTCGGACCGCCGGCCAGCCATGCACAGGCTTTTTGGGCAGATTCAGCGGGGATAGCCTGTGCGCGCCCCCACCCACCGTCATTCCGGGCTGGCGCCAGAAGGGGACCGGCAATGACGAGGGAGCGCGACTCCCCGGGGTGCAACCGTTGAAGCGGGTCACACCGTTACGCGGGATTTAGGTGCTATGCGTTGTTGCGCAATGGTCCCGGCCTGACGGGGGTGATAAGCCGCAAGTCCACTCTTCCTTCCGATTTTCATTACCAATCCGTCATGGTCGACAAGCAACGCGTCATTCCGCTGATCGTGGCCACTGCTCTCTTCATGGAGAACATGGACTCGACGGTGATCGCCACCTCGCTGCCGGCGATCGCGGCCGACATCGGCACCAGTCCCCTGACGCTGAAGCTCGCGATCACCTCCTATCTGCTGTCGCTGGCAGTGTTCATCCCGGCGAGCGGTTGGACCGCCGACCGCTTCGGCGCGCGCATGGTGTTCGCGATCGCGGTCGGCGTGTTCATGGTCGGCTCGGTCGGCTGCGCGCTCTCGACCTCGGTCACCGATTTCGTGTTCGCGCGCATCCTGCAAGGAATGGGCGGGGCCATGATGACGCCGGTCGGGCGTCTCGTGCTGCTGCGTTCGGTCGACAAGAGCGCGCTGGTCAACGCGATGGCCTGGGTGACGGTCCCTGCCCTGATCGGCCCGGTGATCGGCCCGCCGCTCGGCGGCTTCATCACCACCTACGCCTCCTGGCACTGGATCTTCCTGATCAACATCCCGATCGGGCTGCTCGGCATCTTCATGGCGCTGCGCTTCATCGATCCCATCAAGAGCGAGACTCAGGAACCATTCGACCTCTACGGCATGATGCTGGCGGGCATCGGACTGGCCGGCATCGCGTTTGGTCTCTCCGTCGCCGGGCTCAACCTGCTGCCCTGGAGCACGGTTGCCGCGCTGGTGGTGGGCGGCGCGATCTCGATGGCGCTCTACGTCATCCACGCAAGGCGGACGGGATCGCCGGTGCTGGATTTTTCGCTGCTGAAGCTGCCGACGCTACGCGCGGCCGTGCTCGGCGGCTTCATGTTCCGGCTCGGCATCGGCGCGCTGCCCTTCCTGCTGCCGCTCCTGATGCAGATCGGCTTCGGCCTGTCGCCGTTCCACTCCGGCCTCGTCACCTTCGCCTCCTCGCTCGGCGCCATGGGCATGAAGACGCTGGCGGCGCGCATCATCCGCGCCTTTGGCTTCCGCAATCTGATGACGGTGAACGCGATCATCAGCGCATTCTTCCTCGGCGTCTGCGCGCTGTTCACGGTGACGACGCCGCTGCTCATCATCATGGTGATCCTGGTGGTCGGCGGCTTCTTCCGCTCGCTGGAGTTCACCGCCATCAACACGGTCGCCTATGCCGATGTCGAGACCGCCCAGATGAGCCGGGCCACCACGCTGGTCAGCGTCAACCAGCAGCTCGCGGTCTCTGCCGGCGTCGCCGTCGGCGCGGCCTGTGTCGAGACGACCATGTGGTTCAGTCATGTCAGCGAGCTCAACGCCACCGTGTTCGCGCCGGCCTTTGTCGTGGTCGCGCTGACCTCGGCGGCCTCGAGCTGGTTCTTCTGGCAGATGCCCGCTGACGCCGGTCACGAGATCTCCGGCCGCAAGGCGGCGGAGATCGCAAGCCGCAAAGGTGCCGGCAAGGGCGCAGAGAAGGCAGCGCTCAAGGCGGCGAGCGAGGATACCCAGGACGTGCGGGATCAGCGGCTGGGGTGAGTTCCTTCGGTCATTCCGGGGCGATGCGTAGCATCGAGCCCGGAATCTCCGGAATTTATTGTGCCGCGGAGCGCGAGGAGAAATGGATTCCCGGCTCGCCTCTTCGAGGCGCCCCGGAATGACAGCGCTTGTGGTTACGCCTTCGCCTCGCCCCGAAACCCCGTCGCCAGCACGTAGCGTTCCGAGGAATCCTGGCGGCTCGCGGCCGGCTTGACGTGACGCACGGCGGTGAAATCGCGCTTGAGCTGGGCGAGCAGATCGGCGTCGGCACCGCTCTGGAAGGTCTTTGCCAGGAAACTGCCGCCGGGCTTGAGCACGTCGCAGGCAAAGGCCGCCGCGGTCTCGACGAGACCGACGATGCGGAGCTGGTCGGTCTTGCGGTGGCCGGTGGTGTTGGCCGCCATGTCGGACATCACGACGTCGGCGCCGCCGCCCAGCATCGCGGTGAGCTTCTCGGGGGCGTCATTGTCCATGAAGTCGAGCTGCGCGAAATCGACGCCCGGGATCTCCGGCATCTCCAGCAGGTCGATCGCAACGACCTTGCCCTTGCCTTCCGCGGAGCCGACGCGCTTGGCCGCGATCTGGCTCCAGCCGCCGGGCGCGGCGCCGAGATCGACCACGGCCAGGCCTGGCTTGAGAAGACGGAACTTGTCGTCGATCTCCAAGAGCTTGAACGCCGCGCGCGAGCGATAGCCCGCCGCCTTGGCTTTCGCGACATAGGGATCGTTGAGCTGCCGCTCCAGCCACAGCTTCGACGAGAGCTTGCGCTTGCCGCCGGTCTTGACCTTGGTCTTGACTTGGACGTGCAAGCGGCCGGTGGTGTCCTTGGCCATCTCACCAGCTCCTGAGAGCGCCGTCCTCGCGCATCATCTCGACCAGCATGCCTTCGCGCAGGCCCCGATCGGCGACGCGGAGACGCGGCAGCGGAAAGGCGCGCCTAATAGCATCGAGGATGGCGCAGCCGGCGAGCACGAGATCGGCACGCTCGATGCTGATGCAGCTGTTGCCGGCACGCTCCTCGTAGCTCATACCGAGCAGCTTGTTGATGGTCGCGGTGATGTCGGAATCGTTCATCCAGATGCTGTCGATGCGACGGCGGTCGTAGCGCGCGAGGTTGAGATGGATGCCGGCGAGCGTGGTTACCGTGCCCGAGGTGCCCAGCAGATGCATGTCGGCGAGATCGCCGCCATGCTCTTCCGCAAACGGCGCGACGTAACTCGCAACCTCCTGCTCCATCGCGGCATAGATCTCCGAGGTCACGTCGCGGCCGCCGAACTGCTCGGCGAGCGTGACGACGCCAAGCGGGATCGACATCCAGGCTTTTATGCGCGGCTGGGGATTTTGCGGATCGCGCTCGATCCGCACCAGTTCGGTCGAGCCGCCGCCGATGTCGAACAGGATCGCGCCGCGTCCCCTGGGGTCCACCAGCGGCGAACAGCCGAGCACGGCGAGCGCCGCTTCGGTCTCGCGATCGATCACCTCCAGCTCGATGCCGGTCTCGGCCGCGACACGGCTGCGGAAACCTTCCGCATTCGAGGCTGCGCGGCAGGCTTCGGTCGCGATCAGGCGCAGCCGCCGCGCCTTGCGCAAATTGATCTTGTCGCGGCAGATGCTGAGCGCCGCGATGGCGCGCTCGATCGCCGCCTCGCTGATGCATCCCGTTGCCGAGACGCCCTCGCCGAGCCGGATGATGCGCGAGAAGGAATCGACTACGCGAAAGCCGTCCTGGGTCGGACAGGCGATCAGGAGCCGGCAATTGTTGGTGCCGAGGTCCAGCGCCGCATAGACGCCGGTTCCCGGCGCCTGCGCGCCGACGGCCGGTACAGTGGCCAACGCCACCGCCGCCATCGACCCCTCCAGCTCACCGTGCAGCCCAAGGCCGTCGCGGAGCCGCGTGTGGTCATTCATACAAACTGTCTTTCCGCGACCCATCGGGCCGATCTGGAATTGCTTTTCGCCTGAAACATTAGCAGCGCAGCAGGTCTGCGCAACATCGCATCACATGGGACCATGCCCATTCGTGCGTTGTCGTGAACGGGGCCGTGGGTTATTTCAGTGAGGTCCGGTCTCCCGCTGCCGCGAAAATGCGCAAATACCGGCTTTTCAGGTCAACTCGATGCAAGAACACACCAAATCGTCCGCGCTCGAAAACGCCATTGCACTGCAAAAATATGGCGTCGGGCAGCCCGTCCGACGTAAGGAGGACGACACGCTGGTGCGCGGCAAAGGCCGCTATACCGATGATTTCAACCTGCCCGGCCAGGCCTATGCCGTTGTCGTCCGTTCCACCCATGCCCATGGCATCATCCGCGGCATCGACATTGATGCCGCCAAGGCGATGCCGGGCGTGCTGGGGGTATGGACCGGCACGGATCTCGATGCAGCCGGCTACGGCCCCTTCACCTGCGGCCTGCCGCTGAAGAGCCGCGACGGCTCGCCCCTGCTTCAGACCAACCGTCAGCCGCTGGCGACCGACAAGGTCCGCTTCGTCGGCGATCCCGTCGCCTTCGTGGTGGCAGAGACGCTGGCCCAGGCGCGCGATGCGGCCGAGGCCGTCGAGGTCGACATCGAGCCGCTGCCGGCAGTGACGGACCCCGAGGAGGCGGCCAAGCCCGGCGCGCCGCAGCTCTACGACCATATCCCGAACAACGTCGCGCTCGACTACCACTATGGCGACATGGAGAAGGTCAACGCGGCGTTTGCCAGCGCCGCCCATGTCACCAAGCTCGATATAGAGAATACCCGCGTCGCGGTGGTTTCGATGGAGCCGCGCGTGGGGCTTGCCTCCTACGACAAGAAGACCGAGCGCTACACGCTTCAGGTGCCGACGCAGGGTGTCGCCGGCAACCGGGCCAATCTCGCCAAGAACCTGAAAGTGCCGAACGAGAAGGTACGCATCCTCACCGCCAATGTCGGCGGCTCCTTCGGCATGAAGAACATCAACTATCCCGAGTACATGTGCATCCTGTACGCGGCGAAGGCGCTGGAGCGGCCGGTGAAATGGCTGGACGAGCGCTCCACCAGCTTTCTCTCCGACAGCCACGGCCGTGCACAAAAGATCCATGCGGAGCTCGCGCTCGATGCCGAGGGGCATTTCCTCGCGGCCAAGCTCTCCGGCTACGGCAATCTCGGCGCCTACATCACTGGCGTTGCGCCGGGGCCGCTCTCGCTCAACACCGGCAAGAATTTTTCCAGCGTCTATCGCACGCCGCTCATGGCGGTCGACATCAAGACGGTTTTGACCAACACCACGCTGATGGGCGCCTATCGCGGCGCCGGTCGGCCCGAGGCGAACTATTACATGGAGCGGCTGATCGACCGCGCCGCCGACGAGATGGGCATCAACCGACTGACCTTGCGCAAGCGCAACTTCATCAAGCCGGACCAGATGCCGTTCGCGGCCTCCTCCGGCGTCACCTATGACAGCGGCGACTTCCAGGCCGTGTTCAACAAGGCACTCGAAATCTCCGACCACGAGAATTTCGCGAAGCGCAAGAAGGAAAGCAAAAAGGCCGGCAAGCTGCGCGGCATCGCGGTCGGCTCCTATCTGGAGGTCACGGCCCCGCCGAGCCCCGAGCTCGGCAAGATCGTGTTCGACCCTGACGGCACCGTGCAGCTCATCACCGGCACGCTCGATTACGGCCAGGGCCACGCGACGCCGTTTGCGCAAGTTTTGAGCGAGCAGCTCGGGGTGCCCTTCGAGCGCGTCAAGCTCGTCCAGGGCGACAGCGACATCGTGCACGCTGGCAACGGCACCGGCGGTTCGCGCTCGATCACCGCCAGCGGCATGGCGATCGTGGGCGCCGCCAAGCTCGTGATCGAAAAGGGCAAGCGCGCCGCCGCGCACATGCTGGAGGCATCCGAGGCAGACATCGAGTTCGAAGGCGGCCGCTTCACCATCGCTGGCACCGATCGCAGCATCGACATCATGGAGCTGGCGCAGCGCCTGCATGGTGGCAAGGTGCCGGAGGGCGTGCCTGACAGCCTCGACGTCGACCACACCAGCGAGCCGGTGCCGTCGGCCTTCCCGAACGGCTGCCACGTCGCCGAGGTCGAGATCGATCCGGAGACCGGCGTGGTGCAGATCGTGCGCTACAGCGCGGTCAACGATTTCGGCACGGTGATCAATCCGATGCTGGTCGCAGGCCAGCTCCATGGCGGCATCGTCCAGGGCATCGGCCAGGCGCTGATGGAGCAGATCCGCTACGACGACAGCGGCCAGCCGATCACGGGCTCGCTGATGGACTACGCGCTGCCGCGCGCCGAGGATGTGCCGAACATGACGGTCGGCGATCATCCGGTGCCGGCCACGACCAATCCGCTCGGCAGCAAGGGCTGCGGTGAAGCCGGCTGCGCCGGCAGCCTGTCGACGGTGGTCAACGCGGTGCTTGACGCGCTTTCAGAGTACGGCATCAAGCACATCGACATGCCGCTCACGCCGGAGCGGGTGTGGCGGGCGATCCAAGAGGCGAAGGCCAAGGCGGCGTAAGGGCCGCGCTTCTTCGATCGTCATGGCCGGGCTTGACGCCGTCCTTAAATCTCACCTCGTCATTCCGGGGCGGTCCGCAGGACCGAACCCGGAATCTCGAGATTCCGGGTTCGATGCTTCGCATCGCCCCGGAATGACGGTGTCGGTAATTACGCCGCCGCCTGCTCGCGTGGCTGATAGATCGCGGTGTGCTGGCAGTGCGCCAGCGGCGTGGTGCCGTTGGCGACAACCAGCGCGTCGAGCTCGACGAAGCGGTGGCCCTTCTTCTCGTAATTCGCGGTGACTCTTGCCCGCGCGCTGATCTCGTCGCCAGCGCGCGCGGCCGCCAGCAATTGCATACGGCTACCGACGTGAATCCACGGCCCCAGAATGGTGTTGTCGACCAGCACGCGGTTCATGACGCGCTGGATCAGGCCGGGATGGCCGAGCCCCTCGCATGCGAAGATCGGATCGGTCTCCCTGATGTCGGCGAGATAGTCGGCCGCATCCTGTCCAGCCCAGCGACGCGGAATCGTGCCCAGCCATTTCCCCGTTTCGAACGTCGCCGGACTGACTGGCGCGCGCTCGGCAACAACAGGCACCTCGACATAATCGCTCAGCGAAATCGCCGGCGCCGCCGCTGGCAACGTGGCCGTGCCGGTCGCACAAAGCTCGGTGCGACTGAACACCTCGATCGTCAGTAGGCCGTTGTGCTCGGTGGCATCGACATCGGCGGTCTCGCCGTCATAGACCGGCTTGATGAAGCGCGCCTCGACCAGTCCGCGGGTGAGGAAGTCGCGGCCCCAGCGGGCAATCGGCACGTGCATCATGTAGGCGAAGACATCGACGCCCGGCACCAGCCCGCCGGAAAAGCCGAAACGGCGCGCCACCGTGTCGTCGTGCATCTTGTTCTCGGACTGCTTTGCAGTGTTGTAGGCTTCGACGCGATAGGTTTCGAGCCGGTCCGGCATGGCTGGCGTTCCCCGTTCTTGTTGTTTCGGAGCTGATCGTAGAGCCCAGGGAACACCGGTCAATCCCCTCGCCTTTGCGGCCCGAATGGGGTACCACGCGGCCAATGACTGACACCCCCACCCGCATCTATGTCGATGCCGACGCCTGTCCGGTGAAGGACGAGATCTACCGCGTCGCGCTCCGCCACGGCGTGCCCGTGAGCGTGGTTGCCGGGAATCTCATCCGCGTGCCCCAAGAGCCCCTGATCCAGCGCATCGCCGCCGGTCCGGGCATGGACGCGGCCGACGACTGGATCGCGGAGCGCGCCAAGCCCGGCGATGTTGTCGTGACATCAGACATTCCGCTGGCCAGCCGCTGCGTCAAGGCGGGTGCCGACGTGATCGCACCGAACGGCAAGCCGTTCACGGAGGAATCCATCGGCATGACGCTGGCGGTGCGCAACCTCATGACGGATCTGCGTTCGGCCGGCGAAGTCACCGGCGGCCCGCGCTCGTTCGCGCCGCGCGACCGTTCCGCATTCCTCTCGGCGCTCGACCAGACGCTGCGCCGGATTCAGCGCCGCCGCGCTGATGCGGCCGCAACCAGTCAGAGCTGACCATGGCGCCGCCGCTGATCCAACTGAAAGACATCAGGCTGACGTTTGGCGGCACCCCGCTTTTGAGCGGCGTCGAGCTCAATGTCGCGCCAAGCGAGCGCGTCTGCCTGATCGGCCGTAACGGATCCGGCAAGTCGACGCTGCTCAGAATCGCGGCCGGCCTGGTCGAACCCGACGGCGGCACGCGCTTCGTGCAGCCTGGCGCCACCGTGCGCTATCTGCCGCAGGAGCCGGATTTCGGCGAGCACAAGACCACGCACGCCTATGTCGAGGCAGGCCTCGCGCCTGGCGACGACCTGCACCAGGCGCGTTATCTCTTGGAGCAGCTCGGTCTCACCGGCGAGGAGAACCCGCATAACCTCTCCGGCGGCGAGGCCCGTCGTGCCGCGCTCGCCCGCGTGCTGGCGCCCTCGCCCGACATCTTGCTGCTGGACGAGCCGACCAACCATCTCGATCTCTCCACCATCGAGTGGCTGGAAAAGGAGCTGGACAGCCGGCGCAGTGCGCTGGTGCTGATCAGCCACGACCGCCGCTTCCTCACCAACCTGTCGCGCTCCACCGCCTGGCTCGACCGCGGCAAGATCAAACAGATCGACCGCGGCTTTGCCTCGTTCGAAGCTTGGCGCGACGAGGTGCTGGCGGAGGAAGAGCGCGACCAGCACAAGCTCGACCGCAAGATCGTCGACGAGGAGCACTGGCTGCGCCACGGCGTCTCCGGCCGGCGCAAGCGCAACGTCAAGCGCCTCGCCAATCTGCATGCGCTGCGCGACCAGCGTCGCAATTATCGCGGCAGCGCCGGCAGCGCCAATCTGGCAGCCGCGGAGGCCGAGCAGTCCGGCAAGCTGGTGATCGAGGCCAAAGGCATCACCAAGACCTATGGCGAGCGGAAGATCGTCGAAAACTTCTCCACCCGTATTCAGCGCGGCGATCGGCTCGGCATCATCGGGCCGAACGGCGCCGGCAAGACCACCCTGGTCAATCTGCTCACCGGCGGCACGCAGCCGGATTCCGGCATTGTGCGGCTCGGGGCCAATCTCGAGATGGCAACGCTTGACCAGCACCGTGAAAGCCTCGATCCGAAGTCGACGCTGGCTGAAGCGCTGACCGGTGGCCGCGGCGATCACATCATGGTCGGCGGCAAGCCGAAGCATGTCGTCGGCTACATGAAGGACTTTCTGTTCGCACAGGAACAGCGCGGCACGCCCCTTGAGGTGCTCTCCGGCGGCGAGCGTGGCCGGCTGATGCTGGCCCGCGCGCTGGCAAAGCCCTCGAACCTCCTGGTGCTGGACGAGCCGACCAACGATCTCGATCTCGACACTCTCGACGTGCTCGAGGAGATGCTCGGCGATTACGAGGGCACGGTGATCCTGATCAGCCATGACCGCGATTTTCTCGATCGCGTCGTCACCTCCGTGATCGCGCCCGAGGGTAACGGCAAATGGATCGAATATGCCGGCGGCTACAGCGACATGCTGGCGCAGCGCGGCGCGGACTTGAAGCGTGACACGGCAAAGGCGCAAGCCTCGGCGGAGAAGAAAGAGGAGCGGCCAGCTGCTCCCGCCGCCACGCCAAAGCGGCGCCTGAGCTTCAACGAGAAGCACGCGCTGGAAACGCTGCCGAAGAAGATGGAAGCGTTGCAGGCCGATATCGCCAAGCTGCAACGCGTGCTCGACGATCCCAACCTCTACACCAAGGATCGTAAGAAGTTCGACGACACCTCCGCCGCCATCGCCAGGGCGCATGAAGAATTGTCTGCTGCCGAAGAGCGCTGGCTCGAACTTGAAATGCTCCGCGAAGAGATTGAACAGGCATAGCGCGTATTCCGCAAAAGTGGGCACCGGTTTTGCGATTGGAATACGCGCCAACTAAAGGACATCCATGACCACCCCCCTCGCCGCAAAAATCGCCCGCGAATACGGCACGCCCTGCGCCGTCATCGACATGGACAGGGTCGAGCGCAACATCGCGCGCATCCAGAAGGCCTGCGATGATGCCGGCATCGCCAATCGTCCCCACATCAAGACACACAAGAACCCGACGATTGCAAAAATGCAGGTTGCGGCCGGTGCCAAGGGGATCACCTGCCAGAAGCTCGGCGAAGCCGAGATCATGGCCAATGCGGGCATCGACGATATCCTGATCAGCTACAATCTCCTGGGCGAAGAGAAGATGGCGCGGCTCGGCGCGCTCCAGGCGAAGGCCAACATGACCGTGGCCGCCGACAATTCGACCGTCGTCGCAGGGCTCCCCAAGGCAGCCGCCGCATCAGGCCGCCCGCTCTCGGTCGTGGTCGAATGCGACACGGGCCGCAAGCGCGCCGGTGTCGAGATGCCGGCCGAAGCAATCGCTTTGGCGCGGGAGATCGCCGCGTCCAAAGGACTGCAGTTCGCCGGCTTCCTGATGTATCCGACCGAGACCGGCTGGGCGGACGCGCAAAAATTCTACGACGAGGCGCTAGCCGGCGTGCGCGCGCACGGGCTGGACGCGAAGATCGTCTCGACCGGGGGCACGCCGAACCTGAAGAACCTCGGCAAGCTCAAGGGCGGCACCGAGCACCGCTTCGGCACCTATATCTACAACGACCGCATGCAGGTCGCCGCCGGCGTCGCCAGTTGGGACGACTGCGCACTGCACATCTATTCGACAGTGGTGAGCCGCGCCGCGCCCGAGCGCGGCATTCTCGATGCCGGTTCGAAGACGCTGACCACGGACACCGGCGGCCTCGATGGTCACGGCCTGATCCTGGAGCATCCCGAAGCGAAGATCGCGCGCTTTGCCGAGGAGCACGGCTTCCTCGACCTCTCCCGCAGCAACACGCGGCCCAACGTCGGCGACGTCGTCCGCATCGTGCCGAACCATGTCTGCGTCGTCGTCAACATGATGGATGAGGTCGTGATGGTGCGCGGCGAGGAGATCATCGGCACACTGCCGGTCGCGGCGCGGGGAAAGCTGCGCTAACGCCCGATCAGGGCCTGGAGCTCTCTGTCCAGCTCGTCGCGGAAGAGCTTGATCGGCCGCTTCAGACGCCCGGCGGGCGCGCGATGGATCATCCATGCGCGCACGGCGGGTTTGAAGTCGCGCGCAGCGACGGCCTTGAGCTTGTCACGAAACGCGCTGTGCTTCAGTGCGATCGGAGTGACCAGCCCGATGCCGAGGCCGCGCGACACCAGCGACAGGCGCAGTTCGCTGTCCAACGCCTCTACCGCGATATTGAACGGAAGATGCGCGGCATCGAACTTTCGTTTCAGCGTATCGCGAAACCCGCAACCGTCCTGGTTGATCACCCAGGATAGCTGCGACAGTCGTTCCAGGTCGACGATGCGCGGAATCTTCATGTCGCGCGCGACGACAAACACAACCGGCTGCGCCCCGAGATCATCCGCAACGAGATCGGCAGGCGGCACGGCTCCGTCAGGCAGACAGATCGCGGCGGCATCGAGTTCATTGCGACAGACACGTTCGAGCTGGTTTGGCGACCAACCTGAGACGACACGCACGGCAAGTACGGGAAATTCGGCGCGCACAGCATCGAGCGGTCCGGTCAACCCTGCCTCCGAGAGGAACGGCGTCAGACCGAGCCTGAACTCGCCGCGCACCATGCCGTCATCGGCAACGCCCGACTTGAGGTCGTCCAGCATCCTGAGCAGGCGCCGGCCCCGCTCATAGGCCTCGTGGCCCGCCGCCGTCGGTTTCAGCGGCTTCGACAGCCGATCCAGGAGCTGTGCCCCCAGCATCTCCTCGAGATTCTGGATGCGACGCGTCACGCCGGGCTGCGTGAGATTGAGACGTGCCGAGGCCGCGACGATCGATCCGGTCTCGACCACCGCGACGAAGGCGACAAGGTCATGGGTGTTCATGAGCAACTCGCATATTCTTTATAGTCTTATTTGAATTGTAGCATATTGATGCTTCCGTTTAAAGGGTCCCGCACCAGAGCTGCGAGGATCCATGACTATTTCCGAAGTAACCAAGCCGGGGTCTCGAGGGCAACTCGCCGAGCGGCCCCTGATCTGGCTCGGCGCCGTCACCGCCGGTGTCGTCGTCACGGATCTGTTCGCGCCGCAGATCCTGCTCGGACTGATTGGCCGGTCACTGTCCATGACTGCGTGGCAGGCCGGCCTGATCAGCACGCTGACATTGCTCGGCTATGCGCTCGGCCTGCTGCTGCTCGTGCCTCTGGTCGATCTCGTCGAGAACCGGCGACTCATCCTGCGGACGCTCGGCTGCGCCATCCTCGCCGCGCTCGCAATGGCACTTGCGCCGACGCCCTCGCTCCTGCTGCTCGCCACCTTCATCCTCGGCGCGTCCTGCGCGGCGATCCAGATGATGGTTCCGCTGGTCGCATCCATGGTGCCGCCGGACCGTCGCGGTCAGGCCATCGGCGAAGTGATGGGTGGATTGATGGTCGGTATCCTCTTGTCACGGCCCGCGGCGAGCCTGATCGCGGATCTCTGGAGCTGGCGCGCCTATTACGTCGTCTCGGCCGCGCTGATGGCGCTGCTTTCCGGTGCACTTGGCCGCTATCTTCCAACGCTTCAAACGACAGCACACGCGAGCTACGGCGAATTGCTCCTATCCTTTCCAAGGCTGCTGCGGGAAGAGCCCGTGCTGCGGGTGCGCGCCTGGACCGCATCGCTTGTCATGGCTTCCTTCACCGCGTTCTGGTCGGCAGTCGCACTGCGGCTGCCCGATGCTCCATTCGGCCTCGACGCCAAGGGAATTGCTGTGTTCGCGCTGATTGGCGTGGCTGGCGCGGCGGCAACACCGATCGCCGGCCGCTGGGGCGACAAAGGCAGGGCGCGGCCGATGTTCCTTGCGGCCCATCTGCTCATCATCGGCTCACTCGCGCTGTGTGCTTGGGCGGGCATGCTGGAATCCCGCATCACCGCACTGCTGGTGTTGAGCCTTGGCACGATCCTGCTCGACGTCGGCATCACCACCGACCAGACGCTCGGCCGCCGCGCCATCAACCTGCTGCGACCGGAAGCGCGCGGCCGACTGAACGGCCTGTTTGTCGCGCTGTTCTTCTTCGGTGGCGGCGTCGGCGCCGCGGCGGCCTCCCTGGCCTGGAGCTATGGCGGCTGGACCCTGGTTTGCGCCGTCGCAGCAAGCTTCGGCGTGTTGGGCCTCCTCACGAATCTCGTCTCTAGGACCGGCACGTTATGATCGGGAAGATCAGGACGACAATTGGGCGAGCCGTTTCAGCACGCCCCTGCCCGCCGCGGCGCCGGTCGCAAACGACGCCTGCAACAGATAGCCGCCGGTCGGCGCCTCCCAGTCCAGCATCTCGCCGGCGGCAAATACGCCGGGCAACTTGCGGATCATGTAATCCGCAGTGAGTTCATCGAATGAGATGCCCCCGGCGCTGGAAATGGCACGCGCAATTGGCGCTACGCCAGTTAGCTTGATCGGCACGGCGTTGATGAGCTCCGCCAATCGCTCGGGCGGCATCGCCGACAGCGACTGGCCCGTGCCGATTGCCACCTCCTGCAGCAACCCGGCGGATACGGGCGAAAGCTGCGCGGCCTTGCGCAGGAAGTTGGAGAGCGACTGTTTGCCGCGCGGGGCAGACAGGCGCTTGACGAGTTCGGCCTCATCAACGTCCGGGCGCAAGGCGACGCGCAGCACCGCCTCGCCGTCCGCAGCGATCGCCTCGCGCAGTTCGGCCGACAACGCGTAGATCGCCCCGCCCTCGATGCCGGCCCGCGTGATGATGGCCTCGCCGCGCAGGCCATGCGGACCGAAGTTGAGCGCAATTCCCTTGAGCGGTTGGCCTTCGAAACGCGTGCGGAACACATCGGACCAGGCGACGGTGAAGCCGCAATTGGCAGGCCGCAGCGGCGATATCGCAATGCCCTTGTCCGCCAGAATTGTCGCCCAGCCGCCGTCTGAGCCGAGCCGCGGCCAGCTTGCGCCGCCGAGTGCCAGCACCGTCGCTTTGGCAGCGATTTCAGCCGTTCCATCGGGTGTTTGGAATTGCAGCCGTCCCCCGTTGTCCCAGCCAGTCCATCGATGGCGAAAGGCGAAGCGGACACCGCGCGCATCCAGGCGCCGCAACCAGGCTCGCAGCAGGGGCGATGCCTTGAATGCCTTCGGAAACACCCGCCCGCTGCTACCGACGAAAGTCGGCTCGCCCAGCGCCTCGCTCCAGGCGCGCAGCGCGTCGGGCGGAAACGCGTCGATGGCACCCTTCAGCTTCGGCGCCGCCGCGCGGTAGCCCGCCATGAACTGCGGCAGCGGCTCGCTATGGGTGAGATTGAGACCGCCGCGGCCGGCCATGAGGAATTTTCGGCCAGCAGACGGCATGGCGTCGTAGACGGTGACGCGCAGGCCTTCCTGTGCCAGCACCTCCGCCGCCATCAGCCCGGCGGGACCGCCGCCGATGACGGCGACCGCTATCAGAGTTTTACCCCCGCCCGCGCCGCGGCCTGCGCGACGTATTTCTGCGTCTGCTCGAACGCACCCGTCAGCGCCTTGGCCTTCGACATGTCGCTGATCTCGGCGAAGTGCGCGGCGACCGCGTCCGGGGTCCATTCGGATTCCGGCAGGTTGATGCCTTCGCTCTCCAAGATCTTGATCACCGCGAAGGAGCCGGCGCCGGCACCCATGATGGTGCGGGTCGGCGCGTCCTCGCTGAGCATGTACTCGACCGCGGGCGTGATCGCGTTGGGCTTCATCAGTTGCAGGGCCTGCGGCGGCAGCAGCTCTTCGGTCATGCGGGTTGCCGCTGTCGGCGAGATAATGTTGACGCGGATGTTGTTCTTGCGGCCCTCTTCCGCGAGCACGTTCATCAGGCCGACCATGCCCGATTTCGCCGCGCCGTAATTGGCCTGTCCGAAATTGCCGTAGAGGCCGGAGGACGACGTCGTCAGCACGATGCGGCCGTAGTTGCGGTCGCGCATGCCGGCCCAGACCGCCTTGCAGCAATAGAAGGTGCCGACGAGATGCACGTCGAGCACCTTCTGGAAGTCGGTCGCCTCCATCTTGCCGAACGACTTGTCGCGCAGGATGCCGGCATTGGCGCACAGGAGATCGACGCTGCCCCACTCCCTGGTGGCGCGCTCGACCATGGCTGTGACCTGCTCGAAATTCGAGACATCGGCGCCGTCGGCCATCGCGGAGCCGCCCGCTTTGCGGATCTCCTCGACCACGGATTCGGCCGGCGACAGCGAGCCGCCGGTGCCGTCGCGCGCGCCGCCGAAGTCGTTGACGACGACCTTGGCGCCGCGGCTGGCCAATCCCAGCGCATGCGCCCGCCCCAGACCATTGCCCGCGCCGGTGACGATGGCGACGCGTCCGTCGAACCTGATTGCCATGAGTAGGAGTCTCTGTTCTTCTTCCCTTCTCCCCTTGTGGGAGAAGGTGGCGCGAAGCGCCGGATGAGGGGTCTCTCTCGGCAAAGATGCGCTCGCGGAGAGAGACCCCTCACCCGCCTCGCGTTCGCGAGGCACCCTCTCCCACAAGGGGAGAGGGTGAAACCCCGCTCTGGGGTGCCTTTTTGAGCAGCGATGGATTGCCGGGTCAAGCCCGGCAACGACGGGCGGGGTCAGGCGAAATAGATCAACCCGAGCCAATCCGCGACCAGCGCGGGCTTGTCCTCGCCTTCGATCTCCACGGTCACGTTGGTGCGGGATTGCAATTCGCCTGCCTTGCGCAGCTTGGCCTCCGTCAGCATGAAGCGACCGCGGACGCGCTTGCCCGAGCGCACCGGCGAGATGAAGCGGAGCTTGTCGAACCCGTAATTCACGCCCATCGTGGTGCCCGCGATCACAGGCATCACCTCATACGACATGATCGACATCAGCGACATCGTCAGGAAGCCGTGTGCGATGGTGGTGCCGAACGCGGTTTCCTTCTTGGCGCGCTCCGGGTCGACATGGATAAACTGGTGATCCTCGATCACGTCGGCATAGGCGTCGATGCGGGGCTGGTCGATCAGGTGCCAAGACGACACGCCGATCTCTTTGCCGACCATGGCCTGATAGGCGTCCAGCGTAATCGGCGGCTTCTTCCAGGCTTCGTTCACTTAGGTCTCACTCCGTGTTTTTGCCAGCTCCGGAAAATCCTCCTCGCGGAATTCGCGGCCACGCAGGGGATCGTTGCGGTCGTCATCGCGCTCCAGCCGCCGTAGGTGCACGCGACGGATTTTTCCAGAAATGGTCTTCGGCAGCTCGGTGACGATTTCGAGACGGCGGATACGCTTGAACGGCGCAAGGCGCGCGTGCAGGTGCTTGAAAATCGAGAGCGCGGTTTCCGGCGAGCGCTCTGCGCCCGACGTCAGCAACACGAAGGCCTTGGGAATCGCGAGCCGGATCGGATCGGGGCTCGGCACCACGGCGGCCTCGGCGACGAGCTCGTGCTCCAGGAGCACGCTCTCCAGTTCGAACGGGCTGATGCGGTAGTCGGACGATTTGAACACGTCGTCGGAGCGGCCGACGAAGGTGAGATACCCGTCCTCGTCCGCGAACACGACGTCGCCGCTGCGATAGAGCTCGCCTTCCGCACCGGAGAGCTTGCCGTCATCACTCTGATAGCCCTGCATCAATCCGGCGGGACGGTTCACGCCGAGCACCAGCGTCACCTCGCCCTCCTTCGCCGGGTTGCCGTCGGCATCGCTGATCTGCACGCGATAGCCCGGCAGCGGACGGCCCATCGATCCGACCTTGATTGGCTGGCCCGGCGAATTGCCAGCGAGTGCCGTCGTTTCAGTCTGACCGTAGCCGTCGCGGATGGTGAGGCCCCAGGCCGCCTGCACCTTGTCGATCACTTCAGGATTGAGCGGCTCGCCGGCGCCGCAGACCTCGCGAAGCGACACCTTGAAGGAGGCAAGGTTCTCCTGGATGAACAGCCGCCATACCGTCGGCGGCGCGCATAACGTAGTGACGCCACAGCGGCCGATGGTGGCGAGCAGGCTTTTTGCGTCGAAGCGCGGCTGGTTGACCACGAACACGGTGGCGCCCGCATTCCACGGCGCGAAAAAGCAGCTCCAGGCGTGCTTGGCCCAGCCGGGCGACGAGATGTTGAGATGGACGTCGCCGGGCTGCAGCCCGATCCAATACATAGTCGAGAGATGGCCGACCGGATAACTGCGCTGACTGTGCCGCACCAGTTTTGGTTTTGCGGTCGTGCCCGAGGTGAAATAGAGCAGCATCGGGTCGTCGGCATTGGTCGGACCGTCAGGCGCAAAACTCTCCGAAGCGTGCGCCGCCTCGTCATAGGCCAGCCAGCCGCTGGAGGCCGCGCCGACCACGATGCGGACGATACTCTCGGCACCGAGGCTTGCGAATTTCGCGACCTGATCCTCGGCAGCAATCACCGCCTTCGCCTTGCCGCGATCGAGCCGGTCGCGCAGCTCGTCGGCGGTGAGCAACGTGGTCGCGGGAATCACGACGACGCCGAGCTTCATCGCCGCCAGCATCGTCTCCCAGAGCGGAACCGCATTGCCGAGCAGCAGCAAAAGGTGGTCGCCGCGCTTCAAGCCCTGCGCGCGAAGGAAGTTCGCGACCTGGTTGGAACGCTTTGAGAGCGCCGCGAAGGAGAGCTTGGTCTGCCGATCCTGCGCGGCATCGACGATCCAGAGCGCCGGACGGTCCTTGCTGTCCGCATTCGCCGCCAGCTCGGCGTCGAACCAGTCGAGCGCCCAATTGAAGGGAGCCGGATCGGGCCAGCGGAAGCCTTTGACCGCTGCGTCGAAATCCGTGCGGTGCTTGAGCAGAAACGCGCGCGCTTCCTGAAATGTCGTCATCAAGTGTTCCCGGCCAGCGCCCTAACGTGCTTGATAATTCCGGAAAAATCCACCCCGCCCTGCCCGGCGGCGTCGAAGGACTGATAGATCTCCTGCGCATGCTTGCCGAGCGGCGTCACCGCACCTGCCGCCTTCGCCGCGTCCTGCGCCAGCGTCAGATCCTTCACCATCAGCGCCGAGGCAAAGCCCGGCTTGTAGTCGTTGTTGGCTGGCGAGGTCGGCACCGGGCCCGGCACCGGACAATAGGTCGTCAGCGACCAGCACTGACCCGACGAGGTCGAGGCGACGTCGAACAGCGCCTGATGCGAGAGCCCGAGCTTCTCAGCCAGTGCAAATGCCTCGCTCACCGCAATCATGGAAATACCGAGGATCATGTTATTGCAGATCTTCGCGGCTTGGCCGGCGCCGGCGCCGCCGCAATGGACGATCTTCTTGCCCATATTCTCCAGCACGGGCTTGGCCGCCGCAAACGCACTCTCCTCACCGCCGCACATGAAGGTCAGCGTGGCACCCTTGGCGCCGCCCGTGCCGCCGGAGACCGGCGCGTCGACGGAGAGCACGCCGTGCTTGGCGGCGAGCGCATGCGCCTGCCTTGCGCTCTCGACGTCGATGGTCGAGCTATCGATGATCAGCGTGCCCTTGGCCATCGCGGGAACGACCTCGTTCCAGACGGAGAGCACGTGCTTGCCGGCCGGCAACATGGTGACGACCACGTCCGCGCCTTTCACCGCGCCCGCTGCGCTGTCGGCAATACCTGCGCCGTCGGCCTTGGCCTGGTTGCGCGAGGCCTCGACGAGATCAAACGCGACCACCTTATGGCCGGCCTTGACCAGATTGGCGGCCATGGGGCCGCCCATATTGCCGAGACCGATGAATGCGACCGTGGCCATTGTCGTTTCCTCCGCTTCAATATTCTAGTTGAACTTCAGCTCGTCGGCGCCGATTTCGGCGAAATATGGTGCCAGCATCTGCGGCGTCACATCCTCGATCCGCGGCGGCGACCAGGTCGGATTGCGGTCCTTGTCGATCACGGCGGCGCGCACGCCCTCGCGGAAATCGTCGCTGCGAAATACCTCCAGGGCGGCGCGATATTCGCGCACGAGACACTCTTCCAGGCTGGACGCCATGCGTGCGAGCCGCAAGAGCTTCAGCGTCACCACCATGCCGCGTGGCGATTTTTCGCCGAGCGTCTTCAACGTGGCGAGCGCAAACTCTGAGCCGTCGCGCTTGAGCGCCGCAACAATATCTTCCATGCGGTCGAAGCCGAACAGCGGGTCGATGATCGGCTCCTTCGCAGATACTGGTCCTGCTGTCTCGCCGGTCGCAAAGCTGTTGATGATCATGCTGACCTCGGCCGCAGTCGCATCGGGGCGCAGCTTCGTCAGGACGTTGCGCAGCTCCGGCAACTTCACCGCCGGCACGACCCAATCGGCGAACTTCGCATGGATCGCGTCCGGCCCGTTCATGGTCTGGCCGGTCAGCCCGAAATAGGTGCCGATCTCGCCCGGCGAATGCGACAACAGATAGGTGCCGCCGACATCGGGGAAGAAGCCGAGACCGACTTCCGGCATTGCCAGCTTCGTGCGATCCGTAACGACACGATGGCTGGCATGGGCTGACAAACCGACGCCGCCGCCCATCACGATGCCGTCCATGAAGGCGACATACGGCTTTGGGAACTTCTTGATCCGGGCATTGAGGATGTACTCCTCGCGCCACAGGATCTTGCCGAGGTCACCGTTGACCTTCGAGCTTTCCCAGAGTGTGCGGATGTCGCCGCCGGCGCACAGCCCACGCTCGCCGGCGCCTTCCAGCAGGATCACAGCGACGGCCGCATCGGCCTCGAAGCGGTCGAGCGCCTTGTCGATGTCGCGAAACATCTCCAGCGTCACGGCATTGAGCGCCTTCGGGCGGTTGAGGCGGATCACGCCGACTGCGCCCTCGACACGGGCGATCAGGTCGCCCTCTTCCACGCCACTCATGGTGCGCCCTCGATCAGCTTGCGCGCCACGATGAGCCGCATGATTTCATTGGTGCCTTCGAGGATCTGGTGCACGCGGAGATCGCGCACGATCTTCTCGATGCCGTATTCGCTTAAGTAGCCATAGCCGCCGTGAAGCTGGAGCGCATGGTTGGCGACCTCGAAGCCGACGTCGGTGCCGAAGCGTTTCGCCATGGCGCAGAGCATGGTGGCATCAGGATCCTTGCGATCCAGCGCCGCGGCTGCGCGCCACAAAAAGGTGCGGGCGGCCTCGAGCTCGATCGCCATGTCGGCGAGGCGGAATTGCAATGCCTGGAACTCGTCGAGGCGTTTTCCAAAGGCCTTGCGCTCCTTCATGTAGCTGCGCGCCTTTTCGAGCGCTATTTGCGCACCACCGAGCGAGCACGCGGTGATGTTGAGGCGGCCACCATCGAGGCCGGCCATCGCGATCTTGAAGCCGGCGCCCTCCTCGCTGAGGCGGTTGGCGACCGGCACGCGGGCATTCTCGAACATCACGGCGCGGGTCGGCTGCGCGTTCCAGCCCATCTTGCGCTCATTGGCGCCGAACGAGACGCCCGGCGTCTTGCCGTCGATGACGAGGGTCGAGATGCCTCCGGGACCATCGCCACCGGTCCTGACCATCGCGACCAGGAGGTCGGTGCCGCCGGCGCCGGAGATGAACTGCTTCTGGCCGTTGAGCACGTAGTGGTCGCCGTCGCGCACGGCACGGGTGCGCAGCGCCGCTGCGTCCGAGCCGGCGCCCGGCTCGGTCAGGCAATAGCTCGCGATCAGCTCCATGGTGCAGAGTTTTGGCAGCCATGTGTGGCGCTGGGTGTCGCTGCCATAGGCATCGATCATCCAGGACGCCATGTTGTGGATGGAGATGAAGGCCGAGGTGGTCGGGCAGCCCGTCGCCAGCGCCTCGAAGATCAGCGCCGCATCGAACCGCGTCATGGCGGAGCCGCCGACGTCGTCACGGATGTAGATGCCGCCCATGCCGAGCGTGGCGGCCTCGCGCATCACGTCGACGGGGAAATGCTTCTCCTCGTCCCAGCGCAGCGCCTGCGGCGCGATCTTCTCCGCCGCGAACACCAACGCCATGTCGCGAATTGCGATCTGATCCTCGTTCAGAGCGAACTGCATGACGTCGCCTACCCTTTGCTCCACCGTCGTTGCGAGCCAACGGGTCCGCGGGAAGCGCGGCCCGATGACAGGCTCCGCGAAGCAATCCAGCCTGTCTCCGCTGGATTTGCTTCGTCGCTACGCTCCTCGCAATGACGACTGGGCTACAGCCCTACTTCATCAGCGGGATCGAGAACTCCGCACCTTCCTTGACGCCGGACGGCCAGCGCGAGGTCACCGTCTTGGTCTTGGTGTAGAAGCGGACCGAATCCGGGCCGTGCTGGTTGAGATCGCCGAAGCCCGACTTCTTCCAGCCGCCGAAGGTGTAATAGGCGATCGGCACCGGGATCGGCACGTTGATGCCGACCATGCCGACATTGACCTTAGCCGCGAAGTCGCGCGCGGCGTCGCCGTCGCGGGTGAAGATGGCAACGCCGTTGCCATAGTCATGATCGGACGGCAGCGCCAGTGCTTCCTTGTAGTCGTGCGCGCGCACGACCGAGAGCACGGGGCCGAAGATCTCTTCCTTGTAGATCCGCATGTCCTTGGTGACGTTGTCGAACAGCGAACCACCGAGATAGAACCCGTTCTCGTAGCCCTGCATCTTGAAGCCGCGGCCGTCGACGGCGAGCGTCGCACCTTCCTTGATGCCGATGTCGATGTAGCTCTTGACCTTCTCGACCGCCTCGCGCGTAACCAGCGGACCGTAATCGGCCGAGGGATCGATCGAGGTGCCGATCTTGAGGCTCTCGACGCGCGGGATCAGCTTCTCCATCAGGCGGTCAGCAGTCGACTTGCCGACCGGGACGGCGACGGAGACGGCCATGCAGCGCTCGCCGGCCGAACCGTAGCCGGCGCCGATCAGCGCGTCGACGGCCTGGTCCATGTCCGCATCCGGCATCACGATCGCGTGGTTCTTGGCGCCGCCAAAGCACTGGCAGCGCTTGCCGGTTTGCGCGGCACGCTCATAGATGTACTGCGCGATCGGCGTCGAGCCGACGAAGCCGACGGCCTTGATGTCGGGATCGTCGAGGATGGCGTCGACCGCCTCCTTGTCGCCGTTGACGACGTTGAGGATGCCAGCGGGCAGGCCGGCCTCGATCATCAACTGGGCAAG
The DNA here is from genome assembly GCF_023073715.1 of Bradyrhizobium sp. 164. Classification (GTDB taxonomy): domain Bacteria; phylum Pseudomonadota; class Alphaproteobacteria; order Rhizobiales; family Xanthobacteraceae; genus Bradyrhizobium. The sequence goes on along the minus strand of NZ_JADPKA010000050.1, from coordinate 173,166 downwards.
CTTCATCGGCACGCCGGGATCGCGCTCCGACGGCTTGAGGATGAAGGCGTTGCCGCAGGCGATCGCGGGGGCGAACTTCCACATCGGGATCATCGCCGGGAAGTTGAACGGGGTTATGCCGGCGACGACACCGAGTGGCTGGCGCATCGAATAGATGTCGATGCCGGGGCCGGCGCCTTCGGTGTATTCGCCCTTCATCAAATGCGGGATGCCGCAAGCGAACTCGACGACCTCGAGGCCACGCTGGATGTCGCCCTTGGCGTCGGGCACGGTCTTGCCGTGCTCGCGCGCGAGCAGCTCGGCGAGCTTGTCGTAGTCGCGCTGGATCAGCTCCAGGAATTTCATCATGACGCGGCCGCGGCGCTGGGGATTTGTCGCGGCCCACTCCGGCTGTGCGGCGCGCGCGTTCTCGACGGCGGCGCGAACCTCGGCGTTGGACGCCAACGCGACCTTGGCCTGGACGTCACCGGTCATCGGTTCGAAAACGTCGGCGGTGCGGCCCGAGGTACCCTTGACCTCCTTGCCGCCGATGAAATGTCCGATTGAACGCATGGAATGATCTCCTTGGAAGTCGAGCCTGATCGCTGGAAGTCGAGCCTGATCGCTTTGACAAATCCTATCGACCTGCATTTTATAGGATTCAAGTCTGAGATATTGCACCATAGATGTGCGAAAATGCTGGATCAAGGCGCTATCGATTGGGACGACTTTCGCTTCGTGCTGGCCATCGTGCGGGGCGGCTCGGTGTCGGCTGCGGCAAAACAGCTCGGGGTCGATCATGCCACGGTGATTCGCCGCGTCGACCGGCTGGAGAAGCATCTCTCGGCAAAATTGTTTGACCGGCGCAAGACCGGCTATCTCCTCACCGAGGCCGGCCAGCGCGTCGCCGACAGTGCGGAAGCGATGGAATCGACCATCGTCGCCAATCAGGAGCAGGTCGGCGGCTCGGTCGCACGGCTGACCGGCACCGTGCGGATCGGCGCGCCCGATGGTTTTGGCACTGCCTTTCTGGCACCGCGGCTGGCGCCCTTTGCGGACCGTTATCCCGATCTGGACCTGCAACTTGTGGCCACCGCTCGGCTGTTCAGCCTCTCCAAACGCGAGGCCGACATCGCCATCAGCCTGACCATGCCGAAGGAAGGCCGCATCGTCGGCCGCAAGCTCCTCGACTACCGCCTCGGGCTCTATGCCGCGCCTGGCTATCTCGAACGTTTCCCAGAGATCACGTCGCGCCAGGACCTGCCGCAGCACCGTTTCGTCGGGTACATCGAAGAGCTGCTGTTCACGCCGGAACTCGACTATCTGCCGCAGGTGTCGCCGAAGATCTCCGCACGTTTCCGCAGCGCCAATCTGATCGCGCAGCTCAATGCAACGCTCTCAGGCTTCGGAATCGCGGTGCTGCCGCACTTCATGGCAAGCGACTACCCGCAGCTCGAAGCCGTACTGCCCGAAGAAATCTCGATCACGCGGACGTTCTGGATGTTGATGCACGCCGACAGCAAGGACCTCGCGCGGATCAGGGCCGTCGCAGATTACATCAGCGAGATCGTGGAGCGCGAGCGAGCGCTGTTTGCGGGGCGGTAACGTCGATTAGTCGGGTCCGAAGCACAACTGCCAGCTCCTCATGGTGAGGAGGCGCGAAGTGCCGTCTCGAACCATGCAGGCCCGTATCTCACCCGCGGCCATCCTTCGAGACGACCGGTTGGCGGTCTCCTCAGGATGAGGTCCCGAGGGGGTGTAGCTGGCACTAGTTCTGCTTCTCGCGCGCCTTCTTCGCGGCCGCGGCCTTCGGCTCACGCCGCGCGCCCTCAAGCGCGCTGTCCCGGCCCGCCTTCAGCACCTCGTCGGACAATTCGCTCGAGCCGGCGATGCGCGCCAGCAGCATGGTGCCGGCCATCGTGGCGAGCGTCGCAATCGCCTGTTTTCGTGCGGCCTTGCGCGGCATGTTCGGGATATAATCGGTCATCATCTCGATCATCTCGTCGAGCTTGCCGGCAAACGCCTTCCGCGTCTTCGGGCTCTCGCGGGCGATCTCGGCGCCGAGTGAGGGGATCGAGCAGCCATGGCCTGGATTGTCGCGATGCAGCGCGCAGAGATAGCTATCCGCGATCAGTGCCAAACGCTTCTCCGGCGCAGCCTCGCTCGTGAGCTTGCGCCAATGCTCCATCGAGCGATCCATGGCGTAGGCGAAGGACTCGATCACCAGCGCCTCGCGGGAATCGAAATGCGCGTAGAAGCCGCCGTGGGTCAGGCCTGCCTCCTTCATGAGATCGGCGACGCCGATGCCGTGGGCACCTTTTTCGCGCAGTCGCACCGAGGCCTTCTTCACGATGCGGTCGTGGGTTTCCTGCTTGTGTTCCCGGGAATAGCGCATGCGGATCTCATTGAATGTCGGAAATCATCTCATAACACGCGAACGTCGCGAACGGCGCATTAAATCGCAGTTAGATTGTTGCCGATCATGGAAAAGGTTGCGGTTGCATGCACCGCCAGCGCGCCCTTGCCGTCACGAACGAAACCTTCAGCGTAGCTGGTCTGGCGCCCCAGCTTGATCACCTTGCCTTCGGCCGAGATCAGGCCTGAACGGACCGAGAGCGGACGCAGGAAGGTCAGCTTCAGATCGAGGGTCACGGAGCCCTGCCCGGCCTCCAGCCGGGTCGAGATCGCGCACCCCATGGCTGTATCCAGCAGCGCCGCAGCGGTTGCGCCGTGCAAGAGGCCGACAGTATTTTCGAGATCTTCACGCGGCTCCAGTTCCATGACGATCCGGCCCGGCTCAACCACGGCCATGGTGAAGCCGATGAGTTTTGCGAAGGGCGGCGGCGGCAGGCGGCCGTCACGAATGCCCAGCATGGCGTCCACGCCCGACAGACCCATCGCCACCTTCGCAACCGGTGCAGGCATCTGCCAATCCACCACGCGCTCGCGCCGCTGGTCGGGCGAAAACAGGTCAAGATGGTCGGATTGGGTCATGACCGCCTCTTGTATGATTTACATCATACTATGTGGCGGACTTCGCCCTGGCAACTCCGCCCACCGCCCGCTTGACAAGCCGGGCGTTTCGGCCCGGAAGTGACCTCGACCCGGTGCGCCCTGCGCCTGTCCACCAAACCTCGAGATGCCACATGGAAATGCTCAACCACCATTGCGGCGTGACGCGTGATGCGCGCGGCGTCGTCCATGTCGCGATCTGCAACGCCGGCCCGCTCAACATCCTCGGCTCGCCCGTGACCGACGCCATGCGCGAAGGCTTGCAGCGGCTTGCCACCGACCACGCAATCCGCGTCGTGGTGCTGCGCGGCGAGAGCGAAAAGAGCATGATCGGCGGCGCGGACATCAAGGAGATGGCGAAACTCGACCAAAGATCGGCCGAAGCCTTCATCAGCCGCCTGCGCGATCTCTGCGAGGCGGTGCGCGCCTTCCCGGCTCCCGTGATCGCGCGCATGCCCGGCTGGTGCCTCGGCGGCGGCCTCGAGGTTGCCGCCGCCTGCGACTTCCGCATCGCCGCCCATGATGCGCATTTCGGCATGCCGGAGGTGCGCGTCGGCATCCCCTCGGTGATTCATGCCGCGCTGCTGCCGCGCCTGGTCGGCTGGGCCCGCGCGCGCTGGCTGGTGATGACGGCGGAGAACATCGACGCGCCGACGGCGCTCGCGTGGGGATTGGTCGACAAGGTTGCGCCGCAAGGCGGGCTGGATGCCGAGGTCGAGCGCGTCGTGCAGGCGTTGCTCGCATGCGGCCCCGAGGCGCTGCGATCGCAAAAGGCGCTGCTGCGGCAATGGGAGGAATTGCCGCTGACGGAGTCGGTCAATCTCAGTGTCAAGGTGTTCGGCGAGTCGTTCCTGACGGACGAGCCGACGCGGCTGATGCAGGCGTTCGTGAACCGGAGGCGATAGGGCTGTCGCCGCAATCGTCTCTGATTAGTAAGTCGCCGCCACGCCAAACGTGTCATGCCCCGGCTTGCCGCCTTCGCTAAAGCTTCGGCGGCCGAGCACCCTGACGGCCCGGCGTAGCCTTGGCGGAGCCGGGACCGGGCATCCAGGACGCCGCGGCTTCTCCGTATCCCACGACGGCCTCTGGAATACTGGATCACCCGCCTTCGCGGGTGATGACAATGTGCCTCGAAGAAGCACCTCCTCGAATCGAACGACTAAATCTCATCCGAACGACGACATTTTCTCATCCCTGGCGCGGTTGCATTTTTTGCGCCGCATCATATGATGAGCATAATCTTACTTATCCCCGCAGGGAGTTCGTCATGGCCGAAGCTGCCGATCCCGTCGTCATCGTCTCCGCCGCCCGCACCCCGCTCGGCCGCTTCATGGGCGAATTGTCGCCGCTCCCCGCGCACAAGCTCGGATCGCACGTAATCGGCGCGGCGTTGGAGCGCGCAAAACTCGCGCCTGAGAAGGTCGACGAGGTGTTCATGGGCTGCGTGCTGCCAGCCGGTCAGGGCCAGGCTCCGGCGCGCCAGGCCGCGCGTGCAGCAGGTCTCCCCGACGCCACGGGTGCGACCACCGTCAACAAGGTCTGCGGCTCCGGCATGAAGGCGACCATGCTGGCGCACGACATCATCCGCGCCGGCTCGGCCGAGATCGTCGTCTCCGGCGGCATGGAGAGCATGAGCAACGCGCCGTATCTTTTGGCCAAGGCGCGCGGCGGCTACCGCGCCGGCCATGACCGCATCATCGACCACATGATGATGGACGGGCTGGAGGACGCCTACGAGACCGGCCGCTCCATGGGCGATTTCGGCGAGGCGACTGCGGAAGCCTATCAGTTCACGCGCAAGGACCAGGACGCCTATGCGATGGAGACACTCAGTCGCGCGCGCAAGGCGGTCGAAGGCGGCGCGTTCAAGGCCGAGATCGCGCCGGTCACGCTCACCGAGAAAGCGGGTCCCCGCGTCATCGCCAACGACGAGCATCCGCTGAAGGTCGATCCCGCCAAAATCCCCGGCTTGAAGCCGGCGTTCCGCGCCAACGGTACCATCACGCCGGCGGCCTCCTCCGCGAACGCCGACGGCGCTGCCGCGCTCGTGCTGACCAAGCGCTCGCTCGCCGATCGGAGCGGCCTGCCGGTTCTGGCCGAGATCAAGGGCCATGCCACCCACAGCCAGGAGCCGCAATGGTTCACCACGGCGCCGATCCCGGCGATCCGCAAGCTGCTCGACAAGGTCGGTTGGAGCGCAAGCGATGTCGATCTGTTCGAGATCAATGAGGCCTTCGCCGTCGTTGCGATGGCGGCGCAGCGCGATCTCGGCATTCCCCGCGACAAGCTCAACACCAATGGCGGCGCCTGCGCGCTTGGCCATCCCATCGGCGCGACCGGCGCGCGGCTGATCGTGACGCTGCTTCATGCGCTGGAGGCGCAGAACCTCAAGCGCGGCGTCGCGGCGCTCTGCATCGGCGGCGGCGAGGCCACGGCGATTGCGGTAGAGCGGCTGGGGCACTGACGCAAGAAAGTCTGAAAACGAGGGAACTCTGTCATTTGCGACAGAAGCCGTCCGTGCCATCCTCGAACTGACGCCGGTCTCTTGCGACCGCCCGTCAACATTGAGGCCCAATGATCTCGAACTGGCTCGCGGCAGCACTTTCCCGCCGCAACATTCACTACGGCTGGGTGATGGTCGGCGTAACCTTCCTCGCCGCGCTGATCAGCGCCGGCACGGTCGGTGCGCCCGGCGTTTTCATCGTTCCCCTGCAAAACGAGTTCGGTTGGAGCACGGCCGAGATCTCCTCCGCGCTGTCGATCCGCTTCATCCTGTTCGGGCTGATGGCACCATTCGCCGCTGCCCTGCTCAACCGCTACGGCCTGCGCAACGTCACGCTCGCCGCCCAGCTGATCGTCGTCTCGGCGCTCGTGCTCTCGCTCGGCATGACCGAGGTCTGGCAGCTCGTCGCCCTCTGGGGCGTGGTGATCGGCATCGGCACCGGCATGACCGCCTTGGTTTTGGGCGCCACCATCGCCACGCGCTGGTTCGCAGCAAGACGCGGCCTCGTCGTCGGCATCATGACGGCGAGCGTCGCCACGGGTCAGCTCGTATTCCTGCCGCTGCTCGCAAGCCTCACCGAACGGTTCGGCTGGCGCCTCGCACTCGGCTTCGTCTGCATCATGCTCGGCGTCTCGGCGCTGGCAGTCCTGCTCGCGATGCGTGACCGGCCGAGCGATGTCGGCCTGCGCCCATTCGGCGACGCAGGGACCGCGCCGCTGCCCGCTCCGCCGGCCAGTCACGGCTCGATCACCGGCGTTGCGCTCGGCACGCTGCGCGACGCCTCGAAGTCGACTGCGTTCTGGATCCTGTTTGCGACCTTCTTCGTCTGCGGCGCCTCAACCAATGGTCTCGTCCAGGTGCACCTGATCCCGATGTGCCTCGATTTCGGCATCCCGCAGGTGCAGGCGGCAAGCCTGCTTGCGGCAATGGGCATCTTCGATTTCTTCGGCACCATCATGTCGGGCTGGCTGTCAGACCGCTACGACAATCGCTGGCTCTTGTTCTGGTATTACGGCCTGCGCGGGCTGTCGCTGATCTTCCTGCCCTTCAGCGATTTCTCGTTCTACGGCTTATCGATGTTCGCGATGTTCTACGGGCTCGACTGGATCGCCACGGTTCCGCCGACCGTACGGCTCACCGCGCAGAAGTTCGGGCCCGAGCGCGCCAACCTCGTGTTCGGCTGGATCTTTGCCGGCCATCAACTCGGCGCCGGCACCGCCGCCTTCGGCGCTGGCCTGTCGCGCACCGTCTATGAGAGCTACTTGCCCGCCTTCTTCGTCGCTGGCGCGCTGTGTGTGTTCGCTTCGGTCATCGTGCTGGCACTGTCGCGGCAACCCAGGTCGAACCCGCAAGCGGCGACGGCCTAGTACCTCATCGTGATGAAGCCGAACACCGCGGCATTGCCGAGGCGAGACGCCGCGCCGTAAAAGGCGACTCGCGGCTTCGCGGCGCTGGCAGTGACGCCGAGCCCCCGCGGAATTTGAGCTATATTCCCATTAGACTCCCGGGCACAAACGTGGACAATACCCCAGCACGTCACGTGCACAGTGCACACCAAAGATGCACCAGAGGAAACACATGCCGGCTGCCTTCCCGTCGTCCCCACCCGACATTCCAGCCACTCCTTTGACCACCGAAATGCGCGATGCGTTGCGCGCGATCGTGGGCCAAAAAGGTCTCATCGAGGACGAGCACGGCAAGCAACCGTTCGTGACCGATTGGCGCGGATTGCTGGTCGGCGGAGCCGGTGCCATCGTTCGTCCCGGCAGCACCGAGGAGGTCTCCAGGGTGGTCCGGCTTTGCCACGAGCACGGCGTCGCGATCGTGCCGCAAGGCGGCAACACCGGTCTGATGGGCGGGGCGACGCCCTGGCCTGCGCACACCGGCATCGTGTTGTCGCTCGGCCGCATGAACCGCATTCTGGAGGTCGATCCGGTCGGCTATTCGATGACGGTCGAGGCCGGCTGCGTGCTGCAGACGCTTCAGGAGACAGCAAGCGCACACGACAGGTTCCTGCCGCTCAGCCTCGGTGCCCAGGGCTCGTGCATGATCGGTGGCAATCTGTCGACCAACGCCGGCGGCGTGCAGGTGCTGCGCTATGGCAACGCCCGTAATCTCGTGCTGGGGCTCGAAGTCGTGCTGCCCAATGGCGAGGTCTGGGACGGATTGCGCGCGCTCAAGAAGGACAACACCGGCTACGATCTCAAGCACCTGTTCATGGGTGCCGAAGGCACGCTGGGGATCATCACCAAGGCCGTTCTCAAGCTATGGCCTGCCCCGAAGGACGTCTGCACCGCCTGGCTGGCGGTGCGCGATCCGCGCGCGGCTCTGGAAATCCTGTCCGAAGCCCACAGCGCCTCCGAAGACAATGTCGGCTCCTGCGAGCTGATGAGCCGCTCCGCCATAGACATGGTGCTGCGCCATATCCCCGGCACTCAGGATCCGCTCAAGGCAGATACGTCATGGTACCTCCTGCTCGAATGGTCATCCGCACGCCCACGCCGGGACGGCACCGAGGGCATGTCCGAGAAGATGGAGCAGTTTCTCGCCGATCAGCTCGAGGCCGGTCGCGTGCGCGATGCAGCGATCGCACACACGGTCAGCCAGTCGCGCAAAATGTGGCGCATCCGCGAGGGTGTCGCCGAGGCCTCCCGGGCCGAGGGACCGGGACTGAGCTACGACGTATCCGTTGCGATCTCCAGGATTCCCGAGTTCATCGATCTGGGACTCAAGGCCGTGCTCGGCATTCTCCCCACCATCCGCCCCTATCCGCTCGGACATATCGGCGACGGCAATCTGCATTTTTCATTCATGGGGCCGCTCGGCATGGATCAGCAGACGCTGACCCAATACAAGGGCGTCATCACGCGGGCCGTGAACGATCTCATCACCTCCATGGGGGGCTCGATCTCGGCGGAGCACGGCATAGGCATCGACAAGCTCGACGAGCTCAGTCACTATCGCTCGAAGACCGAGCTCGACATCATGCGCACCATCAAGCGCGCGCTCGATCCGCAGAACATCATGAATCCCGGCAAGGTGCTGCGGCTGTGATCGACGCTGCGCCCGGCGCCAATCAATGGTCCAGCATGGGCGGGTCGCAAAGGTGGCGCGACCTGTCCATGGTCTTGTCGAGAGTATAGTGTCCGCCGTCCTCAAGCCATCGAACCGCCGCGCGGGTTGACGATCGTATACCCTCGCAATGAACGCGCATGGATTCGCGTCGCGCGCCCGCCCGAGTTGGCGTCATAGGCCATCCAGACGTCGCCCCCGAGGTGCTGCTCCAGGACGAAAACGTGTCCTCGTCGTGCAGCAACCATTCCTGGTGCGGGTGATGTCCGCCGAAAGCGCAGCCAATTGGCCGCAAGATTCAATTCCGGCACGATACGGCCGAACACGCGCAGAGCCGCGCCGCAGCCGCAGAAGGACGAAGGGCAACCGGCCGGACGGCCACCGATAACGCGCGCGCCGGATACACCGGAGACGGTCGCCGGCGTGGCGGCGCCCCCTGCATCAGTCACTGTCAGTTGCGTCGAGCGGTAGGCTTGTAGAGAAGACCTGGAATTGAGTGAAGATCTGGAAATCAGTGAGGACCTGGAAGTCCGCTCGTTTCGCGTTCTCGAATACGAGAAGTCGCAGGGCATGGTGACATTGCATTCAGTGGCTTGATGAATGCGATAAGGCCGGGCTTCCGAAGCGACAGAACCTAGAACAACGAAGACGCACGCAGAAAATACTCGCTTGAACATTGCAGGACTCCAAATGAGAGACCCTGCCCCGGACAACGAGAAACCAATAACAGTTTGGCTGAAATGGGCCTAAAGAGCGGCCAAAAATGGCTGGATTGCGCGACACAACCTGCAATCGTCGTCGCCTACACGTAGCGGCTGAGATGATTAACTCGCAGCGCACGAATGCCCGCCCAGCAAGTCAAGCTTGCGGCATGCAACCAAGTCCCGTCCGCAACTGGAGCGTTGCGGAGGCACTTGATTGGCCAACGTCCGGTGCGCACCCTGCCGCTCACTGCATCATCGCCGCCGCGATCTTCTCCGCGGTCATTAATACCGGAAAATTGGTGTTGGCGCATGGCACCACCGGGAAGATCGACGCGTCGACGACGCGCAGGCCCTGCACGCCCTTGACGTGGCCCTGGTTGTCGACCACTGCCATCGGATCGTCGTCCCGGCCCATGCGGCATGAGCACGAGGCATGCCACACGCCGATGGTCGCCTTGCGCACGAAAGCTTCCAGCGCCTCGTGGTCGTTCATCACCTGATCGAAGGTAAAACCCTCGACCACGAAATTGTCGATCATGTAGTGACGCAGCGCCGCCGGGCCGTCCATCAGAGCCGCGGCGATCGTGGTGAGAATTCTGTTTTTGGTATTGACCACGCCGATCTTGCGGACGCGGTCGGTGTAGGCGGCCGGGAACGGCTTGTCGGTCACCTTCCTGACGACTTCGCTCATCTGCACCGCCGCCATCTTGCGGAAACCGCTCATGAGGCGATCGAGGTCGCGCCGGTCGGACAACAAATTGAACTCGACGATCGGCTCCGCTGAGGGATCGCGCGAGGTAAGCTTGACCTGCCCGGTCTCGGAATAGGTCTTGTTGACGAAGGTAAGGAGCGAGCCGATCTGCGCGCCGACCGCGTGCCAGGCCGATTTGCTGATGACGACGACGAACATGTCGCCTTTCGGCACGCCCGGCAGCCCGGAGGAATATCGCAGCCCAAGCTGCATGTGGCGCCTGGTGTGCTCGTTCATGCGCGCGCCGCGGCGAACGAAGGACGACAGCGAGATCGAGGGATGATCCATCAGGCGCTGGCCGACGCCTTGCAGCCCCATCAGCACGGGAATGCCCAGATCCTTGAGGTGACCGACCGGGCCGATGCCGGCGCGCAAGAGATGCGCTGGCGAATGGATGGCGCCGCTGGAGAGAATGATCTCGCGACCGCGAAATTCTTGCTCCCGTCCATCGATCACAGCTTTCACGCCGACGCATTGCGTGCCCTCGAACAGCAGCTCCCGAACCTGCGTGTTGGTGGAGATCGTGAGGTTGGCGCGTTTACGGGTGTCGCGATCGAGATAGCCCATCGCGGCCGAAACGCGCTGCTCGGTTTGGTTCGAATGCGTCACCGGGAAATAGCCGTCGACGAACTCGCCGTTCTGGTCCGGCACGAACTGATGGCCGGCCTGCTGGAAGGCCGCGGCGAAGGCCTGTGAATGCCGCGTCCAGTGCTCCCTCGGGATACGGCGGACCGGGATCCTGCCGTCCTTGCCGTGGTACGGTCCGTCGAAATCGAGGTCCCGCTCGACTTTCTTGAAGAAGGGCAGCACGTCGTTCCAGCTCCAGCCCTCGGCGCCCCGCGCCTGCCATTCGTCGTAATCGGTCGGCGCGCCGCGATTGGCCATCTGACCATTGATCGACGAGCCGCCGCCGAGCACGCGCGCCTGCTCGTATTTGCGTAAAGGAGGACGTTCCTCGTTCGGATTGTTGTGGCTGACAACTTGCGTCGTGACCTTGAGTTCGGTCCAGTGGAAGCGCGGATCGAAATACGCAGTGCCCGGATAGCTGTCCCTGATCTCGGCCGGCTCGTTGCCGGGTGGTGTGTCCTGTCCGGCTTCGCACAGCAGGACCTTGCTGGCGTTTCTTGCGGAGAGCCGGTGGGCCAGCACGGACCCCGCCGAGCCGCCGCCCACGATAATGAAGTCATACACGATTGGCGCGTCCTCTCGTTTTTGCCGGGGAAGCGTAGCGCGTTCTTGTTTTGAGGTCACGCCATGGCTGCCGCGACAAGATTGTCGCGCAGTCGCGACGATGGCTGAACGTCACGGCCTGATCGAAAAGTTCTCCGGCGGCCCTGGCTTGCGCAGCGGCTCGGCGAGGCGCGCGAACTCGCACAGCAGCGACCGCGTCTTTCTGGGATCGATGATCTCCTCGATCCAGAATTTTTCGGCAGAGCGGAACGGCGAACGCAGTTTGTTGAGGCGCTCCTCGATCTCCTTCAGCTTCGCGGCCTTGTCCTCGACCGCGTCGATATCGGCGCGGTAGGCGGCTTCGATGCCGCCCTCGAGCGGGAGCGAACCCCAATAGGCGGACGGCCAGGCGTAGCGGATCGAGAAACGATCGGCGGGCTGATGCACGACGCCGGCCACGCCGAAGGCGTTGCGCAGGATCATTGTGCACCAGGGCACGGTGGTCTGGTTGACTGCGGCCATGGCGCGGACGCCGTGGCGGATGGTGGCCGCCTTCTCCGCGTCGAGGCCGATCATGAAGCCCGGGCAGTCCATGAGATAGACGATCGGCAGGTGGAAGGTCTCGGCGAAGTCGACCCAGCGCACCACCTTCTGGCAGGCATCCGCCGTCCAGGAGCCGCCATAGTGAAAACTGTCGCTGGCGAGCAGCAGCACCGCCCTACCCTCGAGCCGGGCAAGACCGACGATAACAGGCTTACCGAAGTTCTTTGCGACCTCGAAGAACGAGCCCGTGTCGACGACGGCGTCGATGATCGGGCGCATCTTATAGACCTGCTTGCGGTTGCGCGGCACCGCGTTCAGCAGCGCTTCCTCGGCGCGTTCCGGATCGTCGGTGCACGGCAAGGTCGGCGGCAGCTCGTACACCGAGGACGGCAGATAGGACAGGAAGCGCCGCGCGCAGGCAAACGCCTCCTCCTCGGTCTCGACCGCATGATCGACCGCACCGGCGCGAGTCTGGATGTCGGCGCCGCCAAGTTCTTCCTTCGAGAGGTCCTGCCCCAGCGCCTTCACCACCGGTGGGCCCGCAACGAACATCGCGGACTTTCGGGTCATGATGGAATAGTGGCTGGCGGCGAGACGCGCAGCACCGAGCCCCGCGACCGACCCGAGGCCGAGCGCGACGACCGGTACGCGCGACAAATTCTCCGTCGTGAAGCGATACCACCGCGTGCCACCGATGCCGCCCGGCAGATTGGCCGCGCCCTTGGTCTCGATGGTCTTGACCGAGCCGCCGCCGCCGGAGCCTTCGATGATGCGGATAATGGGCAGCCGGAAGTCGTGCGCCATTTCCTCCGCCATCAGCGGCTTGGCCGAGATCGACGCGTCCGCCGAGCCGCCGCGCACCGTGAAATCGTCGCCGACCACGACCACGGTGCGGCCGTCGACGCGTGCGCGACCGAACACGCAGTTCGCCGGCGTCAGCTTCTGCAACTCGCCGCTGGAATCGTACTCACCGATGCCGGAGACCGCACCGATTTCGTGAAAGCTGCCTTTGTCGATCAGTCCGCCGATTCGCTCCCGAACAGTCAGCCGGCCCTGGTCATGCTGTCGCTTGACCTTGTCAACGCCGCCCATCTCCCGCGCGAAGGCTTCGCGCCGGGCTAGCTCGTCGAGTTCCGGCTTCCAGTTCATTCACTCCCTCCGAGTTGATCGGCTTGTTCTTGTTATGCACGGCTATGGCGACCGGTCTACGCGAGATACGGTTGTTGAAGGCATCGCCCTCCGCGCCTTCCATCAGGCTGCCGAGCGAGCGGCCGAGCGCGAGCATCAACGGGGCGACTTCGTCATGCAGCCGTTGCTCGTCATACATTGCGGCCAAAAGACCGATCGTGACGACCACGAAGGTCTGATACTGCGGCGACCAGATCGGCACAGCGAGTCCGTTGATGTGCGGGCTCCAGAGGCCGCAGGCTACGACATAGCCGCGCTCGCGCAGCGATTGCCGGTTGGCCTCGATGCGGGGTTTGAGAATCTTCGCAGCCTCGGGCGCTTCCCGCTCCATGTCCGCAATGAAGGTGTCGCCCATCTCGGGCGCGAGCGCCGCAGTGTAGGCCGCGCCCGCGGCGGTCGAAGCCATCGAGATGCGGCTGCCGGTGCCCTCGTGCAGGCCGAGTGCGGTCGCTGAGCGCGCGAACTGGAGATAGACGAGATGGAAACGATCGGGAACGACGAAGCCGACCGTGCCCGGAACCTGCTCGGCGACTTCCTGAAGCCGCTGGCGGATCATGCTGCGCAGCTGCGCGCCCTTCATCATCGAAGCGCTCATCGCCACCGCGCTCGGGCCGATGCGATACTTCTGGTCGCGCGGCAGATACACAAGCTGACCCATGCGGGTCAGCGTGTGCGTGAGCCGCGACACCGTCGAGCGCGGCAGGCCGCAGCGATTTGAAATCTCGAGATTGCCGAGCCTGCTATCGTGGCCCTCGAAGCATCGCAGCACGTCGAACGCGCGCGATACCACCTGGATGACATCACCCTCACCGGCATCGCCGGCGAGCGCACCTTGCCTACTCAACCGCTCCGAACGTCGTCCCATGATCCCTACCGTTTGTTCCGCTGTGCGGAATTAAATTCCACTTGCAGACGACGCTACCTCAGGCATTTTGCGACGACAACAAAAAGGCGATGGCATGCCAGAAATTAAAATCGTTACCGAAGTCGCGGGCCGTGTCTGCGCGACTCCCGTGCAAGTTGGAGGAACCGTCGCGGATGGCGATGACGTTGTGGTGGTCGAAGCCATGAAGATGGAGATACCGGTGCCATCGCCCGCGAGCGGCACGATCACATCGCTGCTGGTGAAGCTCGACGACGTCGTTGCCGAGGGACAGGCGATCGCGATTGTCGCGAGCTGACTGCATAATCCGTCACTTCCGCGACAATCTGTCAGTCTCATTGCGGCATTCGCGAGACGGCGTTGCCATCGCCTGATCCCGGTGACATGATCCGATTCAAGCAAAAAGTTTCTTCGCGGCAAACGCGAGGATGAAGGAGGGAAACATGCTTCGTGGGCTGCTCGTGCTCGCGCCTGCCTTGGTGGCGGGCATTTCTTTTGCGTCTACACGCTATGCGTTCGCCGAGGACATCAAGCTGCCGGCGACATTGACGTTCACCGCCTATGACACCGGCACTGCCGGCTTCAACATAGCAGTCGGCGTCGGCAAGATGATGAAGGACAAATACGGCACCGACGTGCGCGTGCTCCCCGCCGGCAACGACGTCGCCCGCCTCGCGCCGCTCCGCGCCAAGCGTGCGGCCTCCGCGGCGATGGGATCTGGCACCTATTTCGCGCAGGAAGGCGTATTCGAGTTCGGATCGAAGGAATGGGGACCGCAGCCGCTCCAGATCCTGCTCTCAACCGTCGACTGCAATTGCGGCTCGCTCGCCGTCGCCGCCGACACCGGCGTGAAGGAGCTGAAAGATCTCAGGGGCAAGCGTGTCGGCTTCGTCGTCGGCTCGCCGGCGCTGAACCAGAACTCGCTCGCAGTGCTCGCCTTCGCGGGGCTGACGCAGAAGGATGTCAAGGTGGTCGAGTTCGCCAGCTACGGCGCGATGTGGAAAGGCCTGATCAACAACGACGTCGATGCTGCCTTTGGCACCACCATCACCGGTCCTGCCAAGGAAGCCGAGACTTCGCCGCGCGGGCTGATCTGGCCGCCGCTCCCCGCCAAGGACAAGGAGGGCTGGGCGCGGATGCAGAAGGTCGGCTCGTTCTTCTTCCCGCAGCTTGCGACCTGCGGCGCCGGCATCTCGCCGGACAAGCCGGTCGAGCTCGGCAACTATCCCTATCCGATCTTCGTCGCCTATGCCTCGCAACCGGCCGATCAGGTCTATGCGATCACGAAGGCGATGATCGTGAACTACGACGCCTACAAGGATTCCGCGCCGGGCGCCGGCGGGCTTGCCGCCGACCGGCAAACCAAGAACTGGGTGGTGCCGGTGCATCCCGGCGCGGTGAAGGCGCTGAAGGAAGCCGGACAGTGGACCGACGCGCAGGAAGCGCACAATAACAAGCTGATCAACCGGCAAGAGGTGCTTGGCGCAGCGTGGGCGGAGTACGGCAAATCCAATCCGCCATCGGATGACAAGGCGTTCCTCGACGGCTGGATGAAGGCCCGCGCCGCTGCGCTCGCTAAGGCCGACATGCCGAACGGCTTCGAGGATTAGAACAGGATCATGTCTTCTACTTCAGTCTCCACCGGCCCGCAGGACGAGGCCAAGCGGATCGTGTTCGACGATCCGCACGGCGCCGCCGCCAACATGCAGGAGGCGGAGGTCACGCGCGTGCGCACGTTGCGCGGCGCCTGGCGCTGGACGTTGGTGGTCGCGACGGCGGCAACCATCCTGCTCTGCATCAACCAGCAATTCTCGCTGCGCTTCTTCGTCGGCTACACCCAGCTCAACACCGAATACTTCTATCTTCTGATAGCGTTGATGCTGCCGTTCACCTTCTTGATCTTCCCTGGGACTGAACGCGCGCCGCTCGACCGGATTCCCTGGTACGATCTCGTCTTGTTCGTCGCGACCTTCGCGGCGGCGCTGATGCTAATGTCGAACGTACGCAAGGCGGCTGAGGCCGGCTGGGAGTTCGGCGGCGCGCCTAACGGCGTGATCGCGGCGGGCCTCGTGATGTGGGTGATGCTGATGGAGGCGCTGCGCCGCACCGGCGGCTGGAGCCTGCTGCTGAGCGTCCTGCCCTTCACCGTCTATCCGCTGTTCGCCGAGGCCGGCTGGCTCGGCCCGTTCCGCGGCACACAATCGACGCTCGAGCAAGCAACCGCCTACCACGTGCTCTCCGGCGAGAGCCTGCTCGGCATTCCCATTCAGGCTTTCGCCGACACCGTGATCGGCTTCCTGGTGTTCGGCACGGCGCTGATGATGACGGGGGCCGGAAAGTTCTTCATCAATCTCGCCTTCGCACTGTGCGGCACCTTCCGCGGCGGGGCGGCGAAAGTCTGCATCTTTGCCAGCGGCCTCCTCGGCATGATGTCGGGCTCCATCATCTCCAACGTGCTCACCGCCGGCACCATGACCATTCCTGTCATGAAGAAGAGCGGTTTTCGCGCGTCCTATGCCGGTGCGATCGAGGCCTGCGCCTCGACCGGCGCGGTGCTGGCGCCGCCGGTAATGGGCGCGACCGCCTTCGTGATCGCGCAGTTCCTTAATGTCAGCTACGCCGATGTCGCGATCGCCGCGATCATTCCGGCGACGCTCTACTACATCGGCCTGTTCATGCAGGTCGACGCCTACGCCGCGCGCCACGGGCTGAAGGGGATTCCGCGCGCCGAGCTGCCCCGCATCATGGATACGATCAGGGAGGGCTGGTATTACGTCTTCGTCATCGCACTTTTGATCGTGATGCTGCTCTACTTCAAGCGCGAGAGCCACGCGCCGTTTTACGCCACCGCGCTACTGCTGGTGCTCAACCAATTCTTCTCCAAGGACACGCGCTGGACGTTTGCGACCATCGGCAAGTTCCTCGAGATCAACGGCCGCACCTTCGTCGAGCTGGTCGGCATCCTCGCCGGCTGCGGCCTGCTGATCGGCGCGTTCTCGATGACCGGTGTGGTGTCGAGCCTTGCCAACGACCTCCTGCACATTGCCGGCGACAATGCTTTCCTGCTGCTCGGCATGTGCGCGCTCACCAGCCTGATCCTCGGCCTCGGCCTGACGACGACGGCCTGCTACATCTTCCTCGCCATCCTGGTCGCGCCCGCGCTGGAGAAGCTCGGGCTCAATCGCATGGCCGTGCACATGTTCATCTTCTATTGGGGCATGCTGTCGTCGATCACGCCGCCGGTCGCCATCGCCTCGTTCGCGGCCGCAGGCATCGCCGGCTCGCCGGCGATGAAGACCGGGTGGGAATCGATGTGGGTCGGCAGCATCATTTACTTCATCCCCTTCTTCTTCGTGCTCAATCCGGCGCTGGTGCTGCAAGGGCCAAGCCCATACCTCGCCGGCCTCGGCCTGATGGGGCTTGCCGCGTTCGGCACGCTGTTCATCTGCGGCGGCATCCAGGGCTACCAGCCCTTCGTCGGCGACCTTCGCGGCGCCGGCGCGCTGGAATGGCCGATCCGTGTCCTGCTGGTGATCGGCGGCTTCGTGGTCGCGACGCCCGGCGGCGGGATCATGCCGCTGTCGCAGATGCAGGTGACGCTGCTTGGCCTTGCGATCCTCGTGCCCACGACTTTGCTCGCGCTTCTCCTGGTTCGCCGGCATACCATCGTGCCGGACGGGTTGCGCGCGCCCTGATTGCGTTGCACAAGTGAGGCGATGAAGCCGCACTCGCCCGCCGCCTCCGCCTGGACCCGCTCGAAACCGCCCTTGCTGCGGTTTCTGAACAATTGCCTCAACGAATTCTCTGCCGACACCTCAGGCAGCGTTGCCGACTACATCCCCGAGCTGGGCAAGGCCGACCCTGCCCATTTCGGCATCAGCCTCGCGACGCTGGACGGGCATGTCTACGAAGTCGGCGACAGCCGGGTGCCCTTCACCATCCAGTCGATGTCAAAACCGTTCGTGTTCGCGCTGGCGCTGGACCTTTTGGGAGCAGGCAAGGTCGAAAGCGCGATCGGCGTCGAACCTTCCGGCGATCCCTTCAACTCGATCCGGCTCAATTCGGAGAACCATCCGTTCAACCCGATGGTCAATGCCGGCGCAATCGCCTGCACGGGGCTGATCTACGACAGCAAGGGCGCGGGCGCTTTCGAGCAGATCCGCCTTGCGCTCAGCCGTTTCGCCGGACGCGATCTCGCTCTCGATGAGGCCGTCTATGCTTCGGAAAGCCAGACCGGCGACCGCAACCGGGCCATCGGCTACCTCCTCAAGACCAACGCCGTGATCTCCGACAACGTCGCGGCCGTGCTCGACGTCTATTTCCGGCAATGCGCCGTTCTGGTCACGGCGCGCGACATCGCGGTGATGGCGGCCACGCTCGCCAATCGCGGCATCAATCCGGTCACCGGCGAGCAGGTGCTGACGCCCTACGCAATCTCGCGTACGCTCTCCGTGATGACCTCCTCGGGCATGTACGATTATGCCGGCGAATGGATCTACCGGATCGGCATTCCCGCCAAAAGCGGTGTCGGCGGCGGCATCCTCGCCGCACTCCCTGCCCGGCTCGGCCTCGGCAGCTATTCGCCCAAGCTCGACAAGCACGGCAACAGCGTGCGCGGCATCAAGGTTTGCGAGGCGCTGTCCTCGCATTACGATCTGCACATGCTCAACCGCAGCGACGACGCACGCAACGCCGTCATCGCTGATTACGACATCGGCAGGAGCCCGTCGCGACGCGTGCGCCGGCCCCAGGAGCGCGAGATTCTTTCCGCGCATGAGCAGGAGGTGCGGGTCATCGAGCTGGTCGGAACACTGTCGCTGTCGGCCGTCGACTACGTCTCGCGCCGGCTTGCAGGCCGTCCGCGGCCGCAATTCGTGATCTTCGATCTGCATCGCGTCCCCTCCACTACGCGCGCCGGAGCGCGGCTAATCGCCGAAACGTTCGAAGAGCTCGCCGCACTCAACGTCACGGTGGTGCTGTCGGGCGTCAGGCGCGCCTCCAAGGAATGGGACAGCTTGCGGGAATGGACGGCGGAGCTGAAGAACGTCCGCGACTTCTACCTGCTCGACACCGCGATCGAATGGGCCGAAGACCAGATCGTCTACCGCTATGGCGGCTCGATCGACTTCCACGAGACCACCGAGCTTACCGAGCAGCCGCTGCTCGCGGGGCTGAGCGAGGACGAGCTGAGCGATCTCGCCGCAATCTGCACCGTCAGGACTTATCCGTCCGGCGCCAAAATCGTCACGACCGGCGATCCCGCCGATGCCGTGTTCTTCCTCCGCAGCGGCGCGGTCCACGTCACGCTGCCCGATGGCGTCAGGCTGGCAACGCTCACCGCAGGCATGGCCTTTGGTGAGATGGCGCTGCTGGAAGCAACGCGGTCCGCCGACGTATTCGCCGACATGGCGGCGACCGCGTTCGAGGTGGCCTTGAAGGATTTCGAGCGCTTCCGCGAGCAGCACCCGCACGCCAGCGAGCGCATCATGCGCAATCTGGCGCAGCTATTGGCCGACCGCCTGATCGTGGCGAACGCGAAGGTGGATATTTTGACGTCGACGTAGCGCTGGGCGCGGTTCTTCACCTCTCCGCGACGGGGAGAGGTGATCCGAACCGGCTCAGCGGCTCGCGGCCTCGCTTAGGCGCCGGTTGATCCTGGCTGCGCTCGCCTTGAGCACGTCGGATGGCTGCTGGCCTGTGGCCGCACACAGGCAAGCCCAGTAGTAGACGACATCGCCGAGTTCATCGACGAGACCCGCCTGATCCAGCCAGCCGTCGCGGAGCAGCTTCTTGATGTGATCGGCGACCTCGCCGGCTTCGCCGGCAAGGCCGAGGCCGAGATAGGACAGCCGCTCGTTGGACGGATGCTCTTCGACTTTCCCAATGCGCGCGGCCCAAGCCGCATATTCATCGATCGTCATCGGCATCCCTCGCCGCTCCTAAGGATCAGCCCACCACTTCCGTGACCGGCTGAAGATCGATCTCGAAGGTTTCCAAAAACTTTGATGTCATGATGTAGAAGCCGACCGAGAGCTGGAGCTCGATCAGCGCGGCCGGTGTCAGCTTCGACGCGATCGCCTTGAAGGTCGCGTCCGTCGGTTTGTTCGATTTCACGATCTCGTCGGTGAACGCGAGCGCGGCGCGCTGCACCTCGTTGAAGCAACTCGCGGCCTGCCAATTCTCAAGCGCCTCGTTCTGCTCGTCGGTGACCCCGACATTCTTGCCGATGCGCTTGTGCGCTACGATCTCGTAGGGCGCCTCGCACAGAATGCCGGTGCGTGTGATTGCAAGCTCGCGCACCACCGGATCGAGCTCACCTTTGTGGCGGATGGCGCCTCCCAAGCGGCAATACTGCTCGAAATAGCTCGGTGAGTGCGCCATCATGCGGAAAATGTTGGCGTTGCGATTCTTGTCGAGGATTTCGCGGGTGCGGTCGGAGGCCTTGGACGGGTCGCTGTAATTGATGCGGGCCATGATTTTCCTGAAGTCTTCTCGGAGATTTTGATGCTTTTTGTCGTTGCCGGCGAGAGCTCCCCGAAACTCTATTCTTGCGCTGACGCAGGAGCAACATCATCGAGTCAAATTGCCGCCGCATTGCTGATCAACCTTGACACAGTCGATATTCGCCGCGTGGGGACAGATCGCGGCGGATACTCGTAAGTGGGGTGTTCCGAGTAAAACAATTGGCCGTCGGGTGCGCAAGCCGCGCAACGATGAGTCACGCCCAAGTCTAGGGAGAAAAAGGCATGAAGGAAGCCACCAAGGGGGCGGCCTCGGGAGCGCTCGCGCATATGCTGGCCGTGACGGCCATGCTCGTCATCGCCAGCATCTTGTTCTACGGGCGTTAGAGCATGATCCGGAAAATTGTAGCGGTTTTCCCTCGCGACAAGCGCGGAACGCGTTTTCGCGGAGATCATGCTCAAACAATAACCTAAGGCGCGATGACGATTTATCCTAATCTCATCGCGCTTTAGTTGGAGGTTTAGAGTTTTCGTCATTCCGGGGTGGCGCCTCGCACAGCGCCAGGCCCAGAATCCCGTTCCAGGCCCGGTCCTTTGGACCGCCCCCGAATGACGAATCCCGCTTCTCTCTCACGCCTCTTTGGTGAAGAACGGCACGAGCTTTCCGGCAAAGAGCCTGAAGCTCGCGGTGACAGAATCGCCGATGGCCAGCCCGGTCTCGCCGTGCGCCATCAGGCGAAAACCCTCATCGCAATCGACCAGCAGGATGTTGTAGGGCACGTGCGCGCGCGTCTCCGGCGTCGCAGCGCGGCAGACCAGCGAGATCGCGTAGACCCTGCCCTTGCCGCTGGCGCGCTCTTCGTGCGGATCGGACACGCCGCAAGCGGCGCAGAAGGCGCGGTGGAAATACTGCACATGGCGGCAGGCGGCGCAGGTTTGATAGGTGATAGCCTGTTCGCCCTTGGTCCAATCGCCCAGACGCTCGCTCATCGCACCCGCTCCAGGAACATGCTTACATGGGACGACAGCACGCCGCCGTCGCCGTGCAAGAGCGCGATTGAGGCATCGCGCACCTGCCGATTCGCCGCCCGTCCCGTCATCTGCAGATGCGTCTCGACCAGATGCGCCATGGCGCCCCCGACGCCGCAATGGCCATAGCTGAGCAGGCCGCCATGGGTGTTCAGCGGCATCGCGCCATCACGGTTGAAATGGCCTGATCGTACACGGGCCGCAGCCTCGCCGCGGCCGGCGAGGCCGAGGTCCTCCAGCAGCATCGCGAGCGTGATCGTAAAGCTGTCGTAGATGGCGGCGTAGCGCACGTCCGAGATCGCAAGGCCCGTCGCCTCCTTGGCGCGCGCGATCGATATTTCCGCGCCGAGTTCGCTGAGGCCGGGTGCGGCCGTGACATGCTGATGGGTGTGGGCCTGCGCGCAGCCACGGATGCGCACGCCCGCCTCCCCGGTCCGCTCGCCGCTAACGATGAATGCAGCGCCGCCGTCGGACACCGGACAGCAGTCGAGCAGCTTCAGCGGCATCGCCACCGGTTTCGAGGCCATAACGTCGGCGACCGTGATGGGATCATGGAATTGCGCGCCAGGATGGGTGCACGCATGCTTACGCATCAGCACCGCGAACTCGGCGAGATCCTCTTCGGTCACGCTGTATTCGTGCATATAGCGGGTGGCGACCAGCCCATAATAGGCGGGAATGGTCGGGCCAAGCGGCACCTCGTAATCGGGATGGCCGACCTGCGCCAGCGCCTGGATCGAGGCGTCGCGGCTCTGGCCCGTAAGGCGGTTCTCGCCGGCGACCACGAGCACGTGGCGCGCGAGGCCCGCCTCGACGAGGTGATGTGCGAGCATCGTCATCGCGAGACCCGTGGCGCCGCCAACCTGAACGGCGTGGGCGTAAGCGGGGCGGATGCCAAAATGCTCGGCGAAGACGGTCGCTAGCATGATGTGCGGCGAGACGGTGGAGTAGCCGCAGAGGATGCCGTCGATCTCGGCGCGCTTCAGCCCGGCATCGTCGAGCGCAGCTTGCGCAGCCTTGCTCATCAGGTCGAGCGAGGATGCACCTTCGTGCTTGCCGTAAGGCGTGAGGCCGACGCCGGTGATGAAGCTCATGGGTCTCACTTTTCCTCTTCGTTATTCCGGGGCGATCCGAAGGGCCGAACCCGGAAGCTCGAGGTTCCGGGTTCTCGCTTCGCGAGCCCCGGAATGACGGATGAGAGAGCCGTGGTCATCGTCGTTTCCCTACTCCGGCGCCGATCCGGTGACGCCATCGCGGATCATGGCAGCGATCTCGTCGGCGGAATAACCGATCTCGCGCAAAATTTCCGCGCCATGCTCGTTGAGCCGCGGCGCGAGCCGAACCGGCACCGCCTCGGTCTCCGACCAGGTGGCCGTCACCTTCATGCTGCGGATCGGCCCCTCGGTCGGATGGTTCACGACCGGGAAGAAATTCGTCGCTTCCAGATGTGGATCGTGCAGGATCGATGCGAGGTCGTGCATCGGCATCACCGGCACGTCGGCCTTGGTCAGCAGGTCGATCCATTCGGCCGTGCTGCGCGTCTCAAAAATGCGCGCGAGCTCGGCATAGACGACGTCGATATTGGCAGCGCGGCCGGCGAAGGTTGCGAATTTAGGATCGGCGCGTAGATCGGCGCGCCCCGTCGCGTCAAAGAAGTTCTCCCACTGCTTGTCGTTGTAGACGATGACGCTGAGATAGCCGTCTGAAGTCTTGTAAGGCCTACGGTCGCGCGAGAGATGGCGGGCGTAGCCGCCCTTGTCGAGCGGCGGCTCATAGGTGAGCCCGCCCATGTGATCGCCCATGACGAACCCGGCCATGGTTTCAAACATCGGGATGTCAACGCGCTGGCCGCGGCCGGTGCGGTCGCGATGCACGAGGCTGGCGCAGATCGCGCCCACCGCGGTGAGGCCGACGATGCGATCGACCAGCGCGTTGGGCACGTAGCGCGGGACGCCGTCGCCGGTCTGCGCCATCAGCGCCGGCAGCCCGGTCGCTCCCTGAATCAGATCGTCATAGGCGGGTTTTGCGGCATAGGGCCCGTCCTGGCCGAAGCCGAAAACGCCGGCATAGACGAGACGTGGATTGATCTCGGAAACGACATCGTAGCCGAGCTGAAGCCGCGCCATCGCCTGCGGCCGGACATTGTAGACGAGAACGTCGGCGCCCCGAAGCAACCGCAGCACGGCATCGCGCCCCGCAGGCTTCTTCAGATCGAGGCAGATCGAGCGCTTGCTGCGGTTGGTGTTGAGGAACACCGGGCCCATGCCGGCGTGCCGCATCGGGCCGATCAGCCGGGTGACGTCCCCGTCGAGCGATTCCACCTTGACGACGTCGGCGCCGTAGTCGCCGAGCATCTGGGTTGCATAAGGCCCCATCAGCACGGTGGTCATGTCGATGACCTTGATGCCCTTCAGCGGCCCCATCGCTTGCTCCCCATTGCCCAGGGCTCAAACGCCCTGCGATGTCGGTTCAGCTAACGGCAGCGCCGTCGCTCGCGCAAGGGCAACCGGCGTATGGCGGCATGCATCCGCGGCGATATCGCCCGCTATTTTTTCTGGCGGGATTCGCGGATCTTGATGAGACGGTCGAGTTCGTCGTTCTGCTGATTGATGCGGTCGGCGATCCGCGACTCGTTCTGCTCACCCGAGGCGGCAGCGGCCTGCTCGATGAGCTGGCGGATATTGTCCTCGAGGATCGCGATGCGATGGTTCAGTGCGTCCATCGACAGCGAGTCTTCGTAGTCATTGCTCATGATGCATTTCCCGCAAAGTCAATCAGGAGCCGTAGGGTGGGCAAAGCGTAGCATGCCCACCATCATCTAGCGCAAGAAAGCAGGTGGGCGTAGGCGCCTTTGCCCACCTTCAGAACTGAGCTTACTTCAACGGCTCCAGCACGGAAACGTAATTGGCGACCGCCGCACCGCCCATGTTGAAGATCCCGCCGAGTTTTGGGTTCTTGAGCTGCATGCCCTCGGGCGCCTGTCCCGCGAGCTGCATCGCGGTCATTACATGCATGGAGACGCCGGTGGCCCCGATCGGATGGCCCTTGGCCTTCAGGCCGCCGGACGGATTGACCGGCAGCTTGCCGTCCTTCAGCGTCCAGCCCTCCTTGATCGCGCGAGCACCCTGCCCCTTCGGCGTCAGGCCCATCGCTTCGTACTCGATCAGCTCGGCGACCGTGAAACAGTCATGAGTCTCGACGAAGGAGAGATCGGAGAGCGTCACGCCCGCCTTTTCCAACGCGCGCTGCCAGGCGACGGTGCAGCCCTCGAACTGGAGGATGTCGCGCTTGCTCATCGGCAGGAAGTCCTGGGCGTGAGCGGTGGCGCGGAAGCCGATCGACTTGCTCATGGTCTTGGCGGTCTCGGCATCGGCCAGCACCAGCGCGGCGGCGCCGTCGGAGACCAGCGAGCAGTCGGTGCGCTTCAGGGGACCGGCGACATAGGGGTTCTTCTCGCTCTCGGCGCGGCAGAAGTCGAAGCCAAAATCCTTGCGCATCTGGGCGAAGGGGTTGGCGACGCCGTTCTTGTGGTTCTTGGCCGCGATCAGCGCCAGCGCATCCGACTGGTCGCCGTATGTCTGGAAATAGGAGCTGGCAATCTTGCCGAACACGCCGGCGAAGCCGCCGACCGTGTCGCCGTCCTCGGGCAGGTAAGACGCCTTGAGCAGGTTCTTGCCGATCTCGGGCCCCGGCGTGCGCGTCATCTGCTCGACGCCGACGACCAGCACGATCTTGGCGGCGCCTGCGGCAATCGCGCGCAAGGCCTGGTGCACGGCGGCCGAGCCGGTTGCGCAGGCGTTCTCGACGCGGGTCGCCGGCTTGAAGCGCAGCTTCGGGTCGGCCTGGAGCACCAGCGAGGCGGTGAAATCCTGCGGCGAGAAGCCGGCGTTGAAATGGCCGAGCACGATCTCGTCGACATCGCCAGCCGAAATGCCGGCATCCGCCAGCGCCTCGTTGGCGACGCGCGTGACGAGGCTTTCAACGGTTTCGGTATCGAACTTGCCGAACGGCGTATGCGCCCATCCGACGATGCTGGCGGTCATGGTCATTTCTCCCTGGGGCCTCTTCCTGAGCTAAGTCTTAGCCCAGGGATAGCAAGACTTCACGCGGCTTTCAGGGCCTTGAGGGTGCGCTGGCAGATGGCAGTTATGCCGGCCCAGTTCCCCGCCCGGATTTCGGCCGTCGGGCACAACCAGGAACCGCCAACAGCGACCACGTTGGGCTCGGCAAGCCAGGTCGCCGCATTGGCCTCACTGATGCCGCCGGTGGGGCAGAACCGCACGCTCGGGAACGGCCCGCCGAGGGCGCGAAGGCCCTTGATGCCGCCGGCCTGCTCGGCCGGGAAGAATTTGGCGACGTCGAAGCCATGGGCCAGCGCCATCATCAGCTCGGAGGCGGTCGCGATGCCCGGCGCGAACGGCAGGGCGCTGTCGGCAGCGGCCTTCAGGAGGTCGGGGGTCAAACCCGGGCTGATGCCGAACTTGACGCCGAGCTTCTCGACGCGGGTGAAGTCGGCCGGATTGAGAATTGTGCCAATGCCGACGAGCGCCTCGGGGACCTCAGACATCATCGCCCTCGCTGCCTCGATCGCAACAGGAGTGCGCAGGGTCACCTCCAGCGTGCGGACGCCGCCGGCAACCAGCGCACGCGCCAGCGGCACCGCATCCTGGATACGCTCGATGGTGAGGACGGGAATGACGGTCGCCGCCTTGAACAGCGCGACAAGGTGATTCTGTTGGGCACTCGTGGTCATCGTTGTGGTCGCTTCTTCACTTGGTCGCCTGGCGAGAGGCCGCCGGCCGGTGCCGCTTCTTCGGCGGCATGGCATAGCCCGGAATGATGGCGCCAGGATAGCAGATCACGAGGCTGGCGAGGCGATGCCCGGCCTGGGCGGCCTCGACCGGCTCCGAGCCGGCGAGCCGGGCGGCGATATAGGCCGCGGCAAAGCTGTCGCCGGCGGCCGTGGTGTCCACCACCGGCTTGGTCATGGGCTCGGCGCGGACCTCGTTGGTGCCGCCGGGAAAGCGCAGGAGGCTCACCGGCTCGGCGAGGCGGAATACCAGCTCCGGAGCAGGGATGCGGGCGATCAGCTGCTCGTGGCTTTCGCCAGGGTAGAGCGCGAGCAGGTCCTCGATCGAGGTCAGCACGATGTCGGCGGCCGCGAAGGCCGTGGCAAACACCTCGCGCGCGACATCGCGGCCCGGCCAGCCGCGCGCGCGAAAATTGGTGTCGAACACGAAGCGGGTGCCGAGCAGGCGCGCGCGCTTGATCGCCGCGAACAGGCGCTCGCGTCCGGGCGCGTCGTAGATCGAGAGCGTGATCGCGGAGAGATAGACGATGTCGTAGCTCATCAGCGAGTTGAGCAGCTCGTCGGTCTCCGGCAAATTCATCAGCTGCCGCGCCGCCGCGCTATCGCGCCAGTGGAAGAACTGGCGCTCGCCCTTTGCATCCAGCTGGATCATGTAGAGACCGGGCAGCTTGCCCGGCAACCGCACGACGCGCCGCGTACCGACGCCCTCGGTAGTCCAGGCTGCGACCATCTCATCGCTTAGGGCATCATCGCCGAGCGCGGTGAGATAGTCGACCTTCACCTCGAGCCGCGCCAAGTACACCGCCGTGTTCAGGGTGTCGCCGCCGAAGCCGCGCGAGTACAGGCCGCCGCCCTGCCCTTGCGCCGCGGACGATCCGGTCGAATGTCCGCCCTGGGCCTGCCGGAGCTCGACCATGCATTCGCCGATGCAAGCAACGCTCGCCATCATATGACCCGCTCAGTGCGCGATCAGGCGACGAAATTGCCGCCGAGCTCGTCTTCGATGTGAATGCGGATGATGTCGTCGAAATTCTTCTCGGCGGTGGTGAAGCCGAGCTCGCGCGCGCGCTTCGCATCGAAATTGCGCGGCCAGCCGCCGACGATGCCGACGATGAAGGGATCGGGCTCGCGCTTGATGCGCGCGGCGACCTTCTCGCCCGCAACGCGCTTCAAGGCCGCGATCTGCTCGCCGACTGTCGCGGACAGGCCCGGCATGGTCAGATTGCGGCGTGGGCCGACCGTGGCGAGATCCATGGTGCCGGCGTGGAGCAGGAAGCCGACCGCGGAGCGTGGCGTCGCGTGCCAGTGACGGACGTCCTCGGACACCGGGAGGATCGCTTCCTTGCCGGCGAGCGGCTCGCGCAGGATGTTGGAGAAGAAGCCCGATGCCGCCTTGTTCGGCAGGCCCGGGCGGATGCAGATGGTCGGCAGGCGGATGCCGATGCCGTCGAGGAAACCGCGGCGCGAATAGTCGGCGAGCAGGAGTTCGCCGATCGCCTTCTGGGTGCCGTAGCTGAGCAGCGGCGTGTGGAAGAATTCGTCGCCGATCGCATCGGGGAACGGCGCGCCGAACACCGCGATCGAGGACGTGAACACCACGCGCGGCTTGTAGCCACCGCCGACGAGGCGGATGGCATCGAGCAGCATCCGCGTGCCGTCGAGATTGATGCGGTAGCCCTTCTCGAAGTCGAGCTCGGCTTCGCCGGAGACGATCGCGGCAAGATGGAAGATCACATCGGGACGGCCGGCGATCAGCTTCTCGGCTGCGCCCGGCACGGCGAAATCGCCGGACACGGTCTCGACGGGGAAGCCGGCCCGCTCCGGCTTCTTCGGCTCGACCACGTCGTGCATGGTCAATTTCGTGATGTCGCTCTTGCCGAGCCGGCCGTCGCGCAGCAGCCGTTCACAGAGTTTGCGGCCGACCATACCGGCGGCGCCCAGAACCAGAATGTGCAAGAGCCTACTCCTTCTTATTGGCCGGAGCGCGCCGCTCCCAACGCGTCCTCGGCAAGCCCCGCGATCATTCCTTCACGGCGCCGGTCATCGCCGACACATAATGCTCCACGAAGAAGGCGTAAAGGATGACGAGCGGCAGCGAGCCGGCCAATGCTCCCGCCATCAGCGAACCCCAGCGGTAGATGTCACCATCGACGAACTCGTTGACGATCGCGACCGGCACCGTCTTGTTGCTGGTCGACTGCAGGAACGTCAGGGCGTAAATGAACTCATTCCAGCACAGCGTGAAACAGAAGATGAAGGCCGAGATCAGGCCGGGGATTGCGAGCGGCACGACGATCTTGATCAGGATCTGCCAGCGGCTCGCTCCGTCGATCAGCGCGCATTCCTCGAGCTCGAATGGGATGGTCTTGAAATAGCCCATCAACAGCCAGGTCGAGAACGGGATCAGTATCGTCGGATAGGTCAGGATCAGCGCCAGCGGCGAGTCGAAAAGGCCGTACTGATACACGACGGTGGCGAGCGGAATGAACAGGATCGACGGCGGCACGAGATAGGCGAGGAAGATCAGCCCCCCGACGAGATTGGCACCCTTGTAGCGCAACCGCACGATCGCGTAGGCCGCGAACACCGATGCGATGATCGAGAGCACCGTGGCGCAGATCGCCACGTACATCGTGTTCCAGAGCCAGTACGGATAGTAGCTCTCGAACAGCAGCTTGTGGAAGTGCTTGAACGTCGGGTTCCAGGTCCAGAACGGATTGTACTTGTCAAGATCAAGCAGCTGCTCGTCGGGCTTCACCGAGGTCAGCGCCATCCAGTAGAACGGGAACAGGAGGACGACGACGATGATCGCAAGCGGCAGATAGAGCGTCACCAGCCGGCGCGGCACCGACTGCAGATAGCTCATGCCTTCGCTGTGATCATCCTTCGCGACTGTCGGCGCCGAGCCATGCAGCACGGCCTTGAGATCGATCCGCGAGGTGGGGAGATCAGTCATTGCTTTCCCCTTGCTGCCACTTGCGACGCTGCAAGCCGAACCAGGAAACCATGATCGCAGCGAGCAGGAATGGAATCATGGCGCTTGAGATCGCGGCCCCCTCGCCCAGTTGCCCGGCGATGATCGCGCGCTGATAGGACAAGGTTGCCATCAGGTGGGTGGCGTTGACCGGGCCGCCGCGAGTCATCGCCCAGATCAGCTGGAAGTCGGTGAAGGTGAAGAGCACGGAGAAGGTCATCACGACAGCGATGATCGGCGTCAGCAGCGGATAGGTGATGTACCGGAAATTCTGCCAACGCGTGGCACCGTCGAGCGTTGCTGCTTCATAGAGCGACGGCGAGACGGTCTGCAGGCCAGCGAGCAGCGTGATCGCCACGAACGGCACGCCGCGCCAGATATTGGCGAAGATCACGCAAATACGCGCCCAGGTCGTGTCGCCCAGGAAATTGATGTTCTGGCTGATCAGGCCGAGATGCTTCAGCGACCAGGAGATGATCGAGAATTGCGAGTCGAAGATCCACCAAAAGGCGAGTGCCGAGAGCACGGTCGGAACGATGAAGGGGATGAGCACCATCGCGCGCAGCATCGCCTTGAAGGGCATGTGCTCGTTGAGCAGCAGCGCCAGATAGAGTCCGACCGCGAATTTGAGAGCGCTGGCGACAAAGGTGTAGAGCAGCGTATTGAACACCGAGAGCCAGAAGATCGAATCGTCCCAGAGCCACTCGTAGTTCTCGGTGCCGATGAAGTGCCCGACCCTTCCGATACGCGTGTCCGTGAAGGACAGCCAGATGCCGAGCCCCAGCGGATAGGCCAGGAAGAAGATCAGGAACGCCATGGCCGGCACCATGAACCAGAAGCCGAGCCAATTTCGATTGTGTTTGAGCTGGGTCCAGGCGCTAGCCTCGCTCATCTGAGGCTTGGCCCGGGGAATTGCGACATCAGCCATGCCCGATATCCCTGATCGAAATGTTGACGAGCGGGCGGCCGGACGGCCGCCCGCTCCGTGACCCTCAGCGATAGATGCGCTTCAGCTGGCGCTCGGCTTCCGCCATCGCGCCCTTCGCATCCTTGGCGCCGGTGCAGTAATTGGCGAACATGTCGACGACGATGAAATCGGCGATCGCCGTCGCCGCCTTCTCGCCGACCGTGCCGATGCCGGACGCCGGCAGCGTGCGCTTGGAGGCCTGCGAGAACACGGCGTTCTTCGGATCCGCCGTCCAGATCGGTGCCGACTCATAGGCGTTCAAGGTCTGGGTCAGATAACCTTGCGCGCCATCCAGCCACTTCTCGTAGTTCTCCTTCTCCAGCATGAAGGCGACGAACGCCTTCGCCGCATTCGGATATTTGGTGAAGTTGAAGGCGAGGATCGGCAGCGCCAGCTGCAGCTCGGTCGGCTTGCCGACCGGACCAACCGGCCAGAGGGCATGATAGGTATCGGCGGCAAGCTCTTTCTTGGTCGCATCGGTCTTGGCGGCCACGTAGATCGAGATGCCGTTCGCCGTGCAATAGAGCTCGCCGGCAAGGAACGCCTTGTTGTTGGAGGAATCGTTCCAGGACGGGGTGCCCGGGATGAAGTTCTCGTACAGCGCCTTGCAATATTCCAGCGCCTTCGCCGTCTCCGGCGAATTGATGATGATCTTGTCGTTCTGATCGACGGTGTAGGCCCCGTGCCCCCACAGCACCCAATGCAGCCACGAATTGCCGTCGCCCGAGGCATGCCCGAGGGCGAAGCCGGCCGGCGTGTTGTTCGCCTTCAGCGCCTTGCACATTTCGAGGAAGCCGGGGAAGTCCGTCGGAAACTCCTTGAAGCCCGCCTTGTCGATCGCCGACTTGCGGTAGGTCATGTAACCGCCGTTGGTCGCCACGGGAATGCCGAGCCAATCGTCGCCGAGCTTGCAAGTCTTGGCGGCCGCATCGGTCCAGCCGCCATACTTCTTGCCGAGATAGTCGGCGACGTCGTTCATCTTCAGCACTTTGGTGGGGAACAGCTGCGGCAGCGTGTGCAAGCCCCAGGCGAGATCGAGCCCTGAGCCGGTATTGGCCGCAACCGATGCCTTCGGCTGCACGTCCTCGAAGGATTCGCTGAATACGTTCATCTCGGTGCCGGTCGCAGCCTTGAACGCCGCAACCATCGCGTTGAACGCATCGTCCTCCTGCGGCACGAAGCGCTTCCACCGCATCACGGTCAGCTTGGCACCGGGCTCCGCCTTCCAGGGCGCGCTCTGCGCCCAGGCCTTGGCGAAATCGAACAGTGCCGGCCCAGTCAGCATGCCGGTCGCAGCCAGAGCCGTTCCGCCTTGAAGCAGAGTCCGGCGGGTAAAGTCTTGCATATCGTCCTCCCTGTGATGCTTTTTCTTGTCTTACGTCTTACGCTAGGCGTTCAGGCGCTTGCCTGTGGCCTCGTCGAACAAATGCACCAGCGACGGGTCGGGCTTCAGCCGCACCTTGTCGCCCGGGTTGAACTGGTGGCGCTCGCGGAAGACCGCGACGACCTGCTCGCCGCCGACCTTGGCGAACACCTGCGTCTCCGAGCCGGTCGGCTCGACCACGATGATCTCCGCCTCGGCGCCGTCATCGGCGATGGTGAAATGCTCAGGCCGCACGCCATAGACGGCAGGACGGCCGTCGGACGCCGTCGGCGCAGTCTTGAGCGGCAGCTTGACACCGTTCGGTCCCTCGAAGGTAGCAACGCCGTTGACGCGCACATGACCTTTGAGAAAGTTCATGGCGGGCGAGCCGATGAAGCCGGCGACGAATTGGTTGTCGGGCTTGTCGTAGAGCTCGAGCGGCGTGCCCATCTGCTCGACGATGCCGTCATGCATGACGACGATCTTGTCGGCCATGGTCATGGCCTCGATCTGGTCGTGGGTGACGTAGACGGTCGTCGTCTTCAGCCGCTGGTGCAGCTCCTTGATCTCGGTGCGCATGGCGACGCGCAGCTTGGCGTCCAGGTTCGACAAGGGTTCGTCGAACAGGAACACCTGCGGATCGCGCACGATGGCGCGGCCCATGGCGACGCGCTGACGCTGGCCGCCCGAGAGCTGGCGCGGATAGCGATCGAGCAGCGGCGACAGCGCCAGGATCTCGGCGGCGCGCTTGACGCGCTTGTTGATCTCGTCCGAGCTGGCATTCCGCAGCTTCAATGAGAAGCCCATGTTCTCGGCCACCGTCATGTGCGGATAGAGCGCGTAGTTCTGGAACACCATCGCAATGTCCCGCTCCTTGGGCTGGACATTGTTGACGACGCGGTCGCCGATCGAGATCGTGCCGGAGGTGATGTTCTCGAGACCGGCGAGCATGCGCAGAAGCGTCGACTTGCCGCAGCCGGAGGGGCCGACCAGAACGACGAACTGGCCGTCTTCGATCGGAATGGTCACGCCGTGCAGGACTTCAAAATTGCCGAACGATTTCCGCACGTCGCGGATTTGCACAGACGACATCTAGCTCCCTCCTCGAAAGTCGACGACGCCCTTCGCGCCGCGACCGTCTTGCTTTTTCAGACTTTACCGAACCAGGCCCGATCATAGCGGGCAACATTGTCGGCAGTTTGTGCGGTTTTGGCAATTTGTCTTTGGTTAGTCGTTGCTGGTAGCGCTGTCAACGTTCCTTTGTTTGCGACCGTGACTGTGTTAAGAGCAGCAATGGGTCGAAAACGCACCAAGTCAGGCAAAATCCGGCTGGCGGAAGTCGCCGAGCTTGCCGGCGTCAGCCCGATCACGGCGTCCCGCTTCTTCCGCAATCCGGAAGCACTGTCGGTTGCCAAGCGGACGCGGGTCGAGAGCGCCGCCAAGGAGCTCGGCTATGTGCCGAACCTTGCTGCACGCGCGCTGGCCTCGCAACGCACCGAGGTGATCGGTGTATTGATCCCATCCCTCACCAATAACGTGTTCTCCGACGTGCTGCGCGGCATCTATGACGCCTCCGAAGGCAGCCGTTACTCGATCCAGCTGTCCAACACCCGCTACAGCATCCTCCAGGAGGAGAAGCTGCTGCGCCTGTTTCTGGCGCAGAAGCCGGCCGGGCTGATCGTCACGGGCATCGACCAGACCACAGAATCGCGCGCGATGCTGGAGGCTGCCGACTGCCCGATCGTGCAGATCATGGAGATCGGCCCCAATCCGGTCGACATGATGATCGGCTTTTCGCACCATGATGCTGCGCGCGCGGCAGTTGCCCACCTGTTCGCGCAGGGTCACCGCAAGGTCGGCTTCATCGGCGCGCGGATGGATCCGCGGGTGCAGCGGCGGCTCGATGGATATGTCTCGGCCATGAAGGACGCCGCCCTGTTCGAGCAGCGGCTCGTCGTGACGACGGCGACGCCGACATCGGTGACGCTCGGCGGCGCCCTGTTCACCGACCTGCTCGCGCGGGACCCCGGCATCGATGCGGTGTTCTGTGCCAATGACGACCTCGCGCTCGGCGTCCTGTTTGAATGCCGGCGCCGGGAGATCGCCGTCCCGGAGCAGATCGCGATCGTCGGATTCAACGACCTCGAATTCATGGCCTCAGCCGTCCCCACCCTCAGCAGCGTGCGCACCAATCGCTACGAGATGGGGAAAACGGCCGCGACCATGCTGATCGACGCGATCGATGGACGGCGGCCCGAGCAACCGGTGCTCGACCTCGGCTTCAAGGTGATCGAGCGTCAAAGCTCGTTGTCGCGGCGTTCGGACAATCGACCAGCCGCTTCCGGAGCCGGCGCCGCCAACAAAATGGTAGCGTTACCAAGTAGCCAAGATTAGTATCGTACTTGTGAGGAAATGACCCGCCAGCGGGCCGGCAGACCATCGCTCGCGCCGCTGGGCATCGCACCAGCCGACAGATTGAGACGGACGCCAGTGCGTTTGCATTGCAGGAGAGACCAATGACAAAAAAGCCAACCAATGGGCACGCTGCCGGCAACGGCGCTCGCCGCCACCTTCGCTCGCAGGAATGGTTCAACAACCCACACAATCCGGGCATGACCGCGCTCTATATGGAGCGCTATTTGAACTACGGCCTCACCCGCGCCGAACTTCAATCCGGTAAGCCGATCATCGGCATCGCGCAAACCGGCAATGATCTTTCACCCTGCAACCGCCATCATATCGAGCTGGCCCATCGCGTCCGCGAGGGCATCCGCGAGGCCGGTGGCATTGCGATGGAATTCCCGACCCATCCGATCCAGGAGACCGGCAAACGTCCGACCGCGGCGCTCGACCGCAATCTCGCTTATCTCGGCCTGGTCGAGATCCTCTACGGCTATCCCCTCGACGGCGTGGTGCTGACCACCGGCTGCGACAAGACGACGCCGGCCTGCATGATGGCCGCGGCGACCGTCAACCTGCCCGCGATCGTGCTGTCGGGCGGCCCGATGCTGAACGGCTGGCATGCCGGCGAGCGCACCGGCTCCGGCACCATCGTCTGGAAGTCGCGCGAGCGGCTCGCCGCCGGCGAGATCGACTATGAAGAGTTCATGGAAATCGTGGCCTCCTCGGCGCCCTCGGTCGGCCATTGCAACACCATGGGCACCGCCTCGACCATGAACGGGCTCGCCGAAGCGCTCGGCTTCTCGCTGCCGGGCTGCGCGGCGATTCCCGCCCCCTACCGCGAGCGCGGCCAGATCGCCTATGAGACGGGCAAGCGCATCGTCGAGATGGTCTGGGAGGATCTGAAACCCTCGGACATCCTGACCCGCAAGGCGTTCGAGAACTGCATCGTCATCAATTCGGCGATCGGTGGCTCGACCAACGCGCCGATCCACATCAACGCGCTGGCCCGCCACATCGGCGTCGAGCTCTCGATCGACGACTGGCAGAAATTCGGCCACGACGTGCCGCTGCTGGTCAACATGCAGCCGGCCGGCTTCTATCTCGGCGAGGAGTTCCACCGCGCCGGCGGCGTTCCGGCTGTGGTGCGCGAGCTGATGAAGCACAAGCGCATCCATGAGGACGCAGTGACAGTCAATGGCCGCGGCATCGGCGAGAACTGTAGGAACGCACCGGCGCCTGACAAGGACGTGATCTGGACCTACGACAAGCCGCTGGTGAAGGACGCCGGCTTCCTGGTCCTAAAGGGCAATCTGTTCGATTCCGCGATCATGAAGACCAGCGTGATCTCCAAGGAGTTTCGCGACCGCTATCTCAGCAACCCCAAGGACCTCAACGCCTTCGAAGGCCGCGCCATCGTGTTCGAGGGGCCCGAGGATTATCACGAGCGCATCGACGATCCCTCGCTCGACATCGACGAGCGCTGCGTGCTGTTCATCCGCGGCACCGGGCCGATCGGCTACCCCGGCGGCGCCGAGGTCGTGAACATGCAGCCCCCGGCAGCATTGATCAAACGCGGCATCCTGTCCCTGCCCTGCATCGGCGACGGCCGCCAGTCCGGCACCTCGGGTTCGCCCTCGATCCTGAACGCCTCGCCGGAAGCGGCGGCCAATGGCGGGCTCGCCATCCTCAAAACCGGCGACAAGGTGCGCATCGACCTCAACAAGGGCAGCGCCAACATCCTGATCTCGGAGGAGGAACTGAAGAAGCGCCATGCCGAGCTCAAGGCCAGCGGCGGCTTCAAGCATCCGCCGAACCAGACGCCGTGGCAGGAGATCTATCGCAATACGGTCGGCCAACAATCGACCGGCGCCTGCATGGAGCTCGCCACGCGCTATCAGAACGTCGCCGGCACCTTTGGCGTGGCAAGAGATAACCACTAGCAGCCACACCGTCATTGCGAGCGAAGCGAAGCAATCCAGAGATATCTCCACGGAGATGGCCTGGATTGCTTCGTCGCAAGAGCTCCTCGCAATGACGTGGGTTGGCATTGAAACTACACGAAGGAGAACAAGAACATGGCAGACCGCCTCAAGGGAAAGCGGGCCGTCGTCACCGCTGCAGCCGCAGGCATCGGGCGTGCCTGCGCCGTCGCATTCGCGCGTGAGGGCGCGACCGTCATCGCCACCGATATCAACGAGAGCGGCATTGCGAGCCTCACCAAGGAAGGCGTCGCCGAAGTCGCAAAACTCGACGTCCGCAACACCGCCGACGTCAACGCCTTCGCCAAGCGCGTCGGCAAGATCGACATCCTGCTCAACGCTGCGGGCTTCGTGCACCACGGCACGATCTTGGAG
Source organism: Bradyrhizobium sp. 164 (assembly GCF_023073715.1). Lineage (GTDB taxonomy): Bacteria > Pseudomonadota > Alphaproteobacteria > Rhizobiales > Xanthobacteraceae > Bradyrhizobium. Next base: position 137,000 of record NZ_JADPKA010000050.1, on the reverse strand, counting down.
TGCTCGGAAGAGGATTTTGACTTCTCGTTCGACCTCAACGTCAAGTCGATGCACCGGACCATCAGGGCGTTTCTGCCCGAGATGCTGGCAGGGGGCGGCGGCAGCATCGTCAACATCTCGTCCTGCGCGGCGCTGCGGCCGCCGGCCAACCGTTACGTCTACAGCGCGTCGAAGGCGGCGGTGTCGCTGCTGACGCGCGCGGTCGCGCTCGATTTCATCACCAAGGGCATCCGCTGCAACAGCATCTGTCCCGGCACCGTCGAGACGCCCTCGATGCTCGACCGCGCCGCCGCGCAGGGGCCGCAAGGCAAGGAGATGTTCATCTCCCGCCAGAAGATGGGCCGCCTCGGCACCGCCGACGAGATCGCGGCGATGGCGGTCTATCTCGGCAGTGACGAAAGCGCCTTCACCACCGGCGTCGACCTCGTCGTCGACGGCGGCTACATGCTCTGATGTTCAGGGGTCACGTCTCATGAACAAGATCGACCTCAACGGCCGCGCCGCTGTCGTCACCGGCGGCGCGCAGGGCTTTGGCCGCGCGATTACCGAGCGCTTCGTCGTCTCCGGCGCCAAGGTCGCCATTTGGGATTTCGATGCCGCGCTGGCCGAGAAGACGGCGAAGGAGATCGGCGACGGCGTCCGCGTCTTTAAGGTCGATGTCACCGACACCGCAGCCGTCGAGCAGGCATGCGATGCCACGCTCGGCGCTTTCGGCAAGATCGACATCCTCGTCAACAATGCCGGCATCGCCGGCGTCAACAAGCCGGTCTGGGAGACCGACATCGAGGAATGGCGCAAGGTGCTACGCATCAACCTGGACGGTCCTTTCATCGTCTCCAAGGCGATCGTGCCCGTGATGCTCAAGCAGAAATACGGGCGCATCGTGAACATCGCCTCCATCGCCGGTAAGGAAGGCAATCCGAACGCCTCGCACTATTCGGCGTCCAAGGCCGGTCTGATCGCACTGACGAAATCGCTCGGCAAGGAGCTCGCCGCCCACGACATCCTTGTCAACGCGGTGACACCGGCGGCGGCGAAGACCGCGATCTTCGACCAGATGACGCAGCAGCATATCGACTTCATGCTGTCGAAAATCCCGAAGGGGCGCTTCGTGCTGGTGGAAGAGCTGGCCGCGATGGTGGCCTGGCTCGCATCCGAGGACTGCGCGTTCTCCACCGGCGCGGTCTTCGATATCTCTGGCGGTCGCGCAACTTATTGAGGACATCATGATCCGGGAAGGCGGATGCCTCTGCGGCGCGGTGCGGTTCAAGGCCGAGGGCGAACCGCTCAACGTCCGCATCTGCCATTGCCGCATCTGTCAGAAAGCAATGGGCTCGCCCTACTTCGCCCGCGCGCAATTCGACCAGCGCGCGCTCAGCGTCGAGGGCGATACCGCCCGCTTCGCCTCCTCCGAGAACATCGACCGCGTGTTCTGCAAGCGGTGCGGCACGCGGCTGTTCGCCTGGCGCCGCAACGGTACGCTCGCCGGCGTCGCGCTGGCCACGTTCGATGATCGCAACGCCTTCGCGCCCACCGAGCACATCTGGGTCTCGGAAAAGCTTGCCTGGCTGAAGCTCGACGACAGCCTGACGCAATATCAGACCACGATCCCGGCTTGATGTCAGGCCTGGTTTGAAACGGATGCGCTCACCGCCTGAGCACGCTGGTCCGTCGTCGCAATCCATATCCCGACAAACACCGCGACGATGCCGGCCGCCAGATTCCAGCTTAGCGGTTCGTGCAGCAAATAGGCGCCAACCAGCGATGCCGTGATCGGATTGACCGTCACCGAGATCGCGACACGCGTCGGCGTGGTCCGCTCGAGCGCGAAGGCCCAGAGATAAAAGGTCAGCGCGGCTCCGAAGGCCCCGAGATAGAGCGCCGCGAGCCATTGCGGTGTGCCGAAGCCGGTCACCGGCACAAAACTGCTGCGTACATATGAGAGCAGGATGAGGCACGTCGCGCCTGCCGCCATGCTCATGGTCGTGAAGGCGATCGGGCTGGAACGCCGGATCAGCGGCTTTGACCAGATACCGTAAAGTGCCATACACGCGGCCGCAGCGATCATCAACAGATCGCCACGCCAGGCGCCCGACGGCGCCGAAGCCAAGTCGAAGAGAAGCGCAAGGGCGACGCCAAACGTCGCAATTACGACACCGATCGACTTGCGGCAAGTGAGCGATTCGGCGCCGAGCGCAGCCCCCATCACCAGCGAGAGCAGAGGCAGCGTCGACAAACCGAGCGCGCCGCGCGCGGCGGTGGTAAAGATCAGCGATGCATTGAATAGGATCGGGAACAGGGCGAAGAACAAAAGACCAAGCCCGATCGCGGCGACCCGGTCCCCTCGCCCCGGCCAGCGGTCTCCGCGCAGCAGCGTGAGCGGCAGCAGCAGGAGAAAGCCGATGCCGAACCTGAACGAGCCGATCGCGAGCGGATCGAGCATACTCACGAGATAGCGCGTGGCGCCGATCGAAGTGCCGCCGAGGCCGCTCGACAGCACGGCAGCCAGAACGCCAGAGATCTCGGTCACGATTGCTCCCATCAATGCTTCGAAGGCAGCATAAGAGGCGCGTCGAAACGGGGAATGGATTTTCCGTCATGCTGGGATAACGTTACATCATGACCACACCAGATCTCGATCCCAATCTGCTGAAGGCATTTCTCGCGGTCACCGAGCATCGTTCGTTCACCCGCGCGGCCCACGTCCTCAACCGGACCCAATCGGCGGTGAGCGTTCAAATCAGGCGCTTAGAGGAGCGGCTCGGCACAAGATTGTTCCAGCGCACCAGGGCCGGCGTCCTGCCGACCGCGGCAGGCGAAGAGTTGCGCGCCTATGCGCAGCGCATTCTCGCGCTCAACGCGGAGGCGGTCGGGGCGCTTCGCGCACGCAAGGCCGAAGCCGTGGTCCGCCTCGGCGTGATGGACGACTACGGCACCATCGTCATTCCGCCCCTGCTGACGAGCTTTGCCAAGCATCATCCACTGGTCCGGATTGAGATCGAGACGGGACTGACCGCGACGATGCCGGCGCGGCTCGGCGATGCCTACGATCTTGTCATCGCCATGCATCCGCAAGGATGTGGCGACGGCGAGCTTTTGAGGCGTGAGCGGGCGGTCTGGGCGGCTGCCTCATCCTATCGCGCCGCGGCGCATAATCCCCTGCCCGTGGCACTCTACCCGCCAGGGTGTCTGTTCCGGCAATGGGCTGCGGAGGCGCTCGACACGGCTGGCGTGCCCTGGCGCCTCGCCTATGTCAGCCGGACGCTCGCAGCAGTCGAGACGATTGCGGCTCAAGGCCTCGCGGTGACGGTGGTGAAAGCAGGGACCTTGCCGGCGAGCCTTCGCGTGCTGTCCGATTGTGACGGCATGCCGCCGTTGCCGCCGGCGGAAATTCGCCTTCACCGCGCGCGCCACCTATCATCGGCAGGCGGCCTTCTCGCGGACCATTTGCAACGGGGAATTTCGGAATTGAACGCCATATAACGGTAGATTGTGAAGGGTTGTGGCCCTATACGGCCTGCTTTGGGAGGCGCGCGGGCAGAAGCCGAAACGGATGAGCTGGTGAACATTTCTTTTTATGATCTATCCGTCTGGGTGATGCCGGTGCTGCTCGCCATCACCTTCCATGAGGCTGCGCACGCCTTCGTCGCGCATCAGCTCGGGGACAACACAGCCTCGCAGCTCGGTCGCGTCAGCTTCAATCCGCTCCGCCACATCGACCCGTTCGGGACCCTGATCCTGCCGGCGATGCTGCTGTTTGCGCATTCGCCGTTCCTGTTCGGCTACGCCAAGCCGGTGCCGGTCAATTTCCGCAAGCTGAACAACCCCAGGCTCGACATGGTCTGGGTGGCGCTGGCCGGGCCCGTCACCAACGTCCTGCTGGCGCTCGCCGCCGCCCTCGCCTTTCATGCCCTGCCACTGGTGCCCGCGAGTTCGGCGAAATGGGTTGCGGACAACCTCAAGAATGCCCTCGTGATCAACGCGATCCTGGCGGTGTTCAACATGATGCCGATCCCACCGCTTGACGGGGGTCGGGTCGCGGTCGGGCTGTTGCCGCAGCGGCTTGCCTTGCCGCTGGCCCGGCTCGAGCCAGTCGGGATGCTGATCCTGATCGGCCTCCTGATCCTGCTGCCGCTGGCGGGTTCGCAGTTCGGTCTAAATCTTGATGTTATTTCAGCAATACTGCGAACGTTGACCGGTTATGTGATTCAGGCTGTTCTGTTCCTGACCGGCAATGTGTAGTTGAACAGCGACACCCGAACACAAGCCGAAGGGCCAGAGGCCGACTTGGTCAAAGCTGCCGATATGCTGATCGCGCGACGCGCCGACACCCGCGCCCGCGCCGATTTTGCCACATGGAAGATGATGGCCAAGCTCAACGGGGCGTCCGCGCTGCCTGCGGAAGCCCAGGAGTTCCTCGCGAGCTACAAGAACCTGCTGGCGGAGATGAGCGAGGGCGAAGCCACCGAGGCCACCATCGGCGCGATCTACAAGGCCTACTATGCCGAGATGGGCGGAGCGGGAACGCCGCCTGACGTCCGCCCCCGTCCGCCTGAAACGGCGGCGGATAATGTTACCGCCTTCCGCCGCCCGACCCCCAAGCCAAAGAAGGCCGCCGCCTTCGGGGCGACGGCATTCGCCGGAACCCAGAAACGGCCGCTGCCGGTGGCGCTGATCTTTGCCTGTCTAATCGTGGTCTATGTCGGGATCCGGCTCTACTGGCGCTGAGCCGTCTTCTTCTTTTTCTTCGCGTCCGGTGGCGTGAAAATGATGTCGACGGTGCGCTCGAACCGGTCCTCTGTCAGCCCGGCGGGCGGCTGCGGAATGGGATCGGATTTACGGACAATCGAGACTGCCGCCGCATCGTAAGCCGCGTCCCCGGACGACTCAACGACCTCGACCGAAAGCACGTTTCCTCTGCGGTTGATCGCAAAGCTCACTTTGACCTTCTGGTTATTGGGCTCCTTGCCCTCCGGATTGACCTTGTGGGCCGTCAGATGCGCGCTGATCTTGCGGTTCCAGTCCGCGGTAATCTTCAGGATGTCCTTGCCAAGCCCAAGCACCGGCGCCAAGGCCTTCTCAGCCTCGCGCGCGTCTTCATCGAGTGCCTGCCGTGCCGTGGCAACCGACTTCGGCGAGGCCTCGGCAGCGGGAGTTTCGACCGCCGCAATCTTCGGATCCTCGTCCTGCGGCTTCTTCGAGATGTTCTCAGTGACGACCCGATCAGGATCGTCGACCTGTTGCGACTGATCCTTTGGCAGCTCGGTTTCCTTGGTCTCAGCCTTCTGCTCGGGAAGCGCCTGCTGCTCCTGCATCGCTTCGCTGTCAGGCCCGGGCGGAAGGTCGGTATCGGGCGCCTTTGGCGAGGCCACCTCGACGGCGAACTCGGCGCCGGCCGCACCCAGACCGTCGTCGCCGTCATCGGCTTGCAGGTGCGCCAGCGCGAGCGCCGCACCACCCAGATGAAGCGCGAGCGCCGCCACCGCCGCCAAGACCCAAAGCTTCCTGGATGGTCTGGGTTCGTTCGACATGGTGCGCCTCTAAGGCTGAGCGGCGCCTGCCGAGGGCGCCCCCGGAGCGCCTTCCAGCGCGACCAGCTTCACCCGCGTATAGCCGCCTGAGCGCAAGAGCTCCATGACCCCCATCAACTCGCCATACGGCACAGAGCGATCGGCACGCAGGAAGACATACTTGTCTTTGCTCATGTCGGACAGACCGTCGAGGGTGCCGATCAGCTCCGCCCGATGGACCGGGTTCTCTCCGATCGCAAGCGTCAAATCGGGCTTGATGCTGAGATAGGTCGGCTTGTCTGGCTTCTTCTGCGGCGTCGCGCTCGACGTCGGCAGATCGATCGGCAGGTCGACGGTCGAGAGCGGCGCTGCGACCATAAAGATGATCAGCAGCACCAGAATGACGTCGATAAACGGTGTGACGTTGATGTCATGCGTTTCCGAGAAATCGTCGTCTTCGCCGTCGTTGTCTGCGAGCGAAACGCCCATGGTTCACTCCGCTGCGCGCGAATGCACGCTGCCGTGGCTGCGATCGAGATCGCGCGAGAGCAGCCGTCCCGCAGCGCCCGAGGCGCGGCTGACGAGCTCGAGATAGCCTTTCGTCACGCGCGCGAAATGGTTGTAGATGATGACGGCGGGGATCGCGGCGACGAGACCGATTGCGGTGGCGAGCAGCGCCTCGGCGATGCCGGGCGCGACCACGGCGAGGTTCGTGGTCTGCGACTTCGAGATGCCGATGAAGCTGTTCATGATGCCCCAGACCGTGCCGAACAGGCCAACGAAGGGCGAGGTCGAGCCGATGGTGGCGAGCACGCCCATGCCGATGCGGATGCGGCGCTGTTCCGCGCGCACGATCTCGGCAAAGCTCGAAGCGGCGCGCTCCTTGATGCCGGCATCGCTTGACAGGCCGGCCGACATCCGCGCCTCACGCAGGGCCGCCGTCAGGAAGGATGGCAGGATGCCCTCCTTAGTGCCGAGCGCCATCTGGGCTTCCGCGAGCGAGCGCGCCTCTGCGGTCTTCTTCAGCGCCGAGCGCAGCTTGGTGGAAGCAACCGACAGCTCGATCGACTTTGCGATGAAGACGGTCCAAGTCACCAGCGAAGCAAAGGCGAGCCCGATCATCACCGCCTTCACGATGACGTCCGCCGACATGAACATCACCCAGGGCGACAATTCCTTCATGGCCGGCGCGATGGCGGCCGCTGCATCGGGCTTGGCGGTCGAAGCGGCGGTCGCGGGGGGCGCCGTCGCAGCAGCGGGCGCGGTTGCGGTCGAAGCCGAAGGTGCCGGGGCAGCAGGTGCGGTAGCCGCTGGCGGCGCACCGGCCGGGGCCGGCTGAGCCGTCGATTGCGCCGGCGCCGGCGGGGTTTGTATCTGGGCGGAAGCAGGAGATGCGAGCCAGGCGGCGGCCAGCATCGCGGCGGCGGCAAGGCTGGCTTGGAAGGTCATGATCTTCATACTTCGGCCCAGTAGCGAATGAGGTTGTGATAGATACCCGTCAATTTGACCGTTTCGGGATCGTCACGCCCGAGCCGTTCCACCAGCGCCTGAATCGCGGTGTCGAGGTCAAAGATCATGCTTCGGGCTTGATCGTCCCGTACCATGCTCTGAAGCCAGAGGAAAGACGCAACCCGCGTTCCCCTCGTCACCGGAGTGACCAGATGGAGGCTGCTCGAGGGATAGAGCACGCAGTCGCCGGCTGGCAACTTGACTTCGTGCGATCCGTAGGTGTCCTCGATCACAAGTTCGCCACCGTCGTACTCTTCCGGCTCGGCGAGGAAAAGCGTGACCGACAGGTCTGTGCGGATGCGAAGGCCGGTCAGGCGGTCGCCGCGGATCGCATTGTCGACGTGCAGGCCGAAATGGTGACCGCTGCTCGCCGCATAGCGGTTGAACAGCGGCGGGAAAATCTGGAGCGGGATTGCCGCCGCGATGAAGCGCGGGTTCGACGTCAGCGCCGAGATGATGCGGTTGCCGAGCTTGCGCGCGACTTCGCCATCCGGCGGCAATTGCTCGTTGCGCTTGACCATCGCCGACTGCGCGCCGGCGGTGGAGCGGCCGTCCTCCCAGTCGCTGGCATCCATGATGCGGCGGAAATCCGCCACATCATCCTTGCTGAGAACGCCAGGCAGGCACGTCAACATGATCAGAACTTCGCTGTCGTCACGATGTAGAACGCCCGCCCCGGCGCGACCGCCACGAACGGTACGTTGCTGCGATAGAATGAGTCGTAATAGAGCTTGTTGGTCAGGTTCTGCGCGTAGAACTTCATGGTCCAGTTCTGGTCGATCTTCTTCTCGACGAAGGCATCGAAACGCCAATAGCTCGGCAGCTCGTTGGTGTTGGCCGCGAACGTGCCGCCATAGACTTTCGAGCGGTACACCGCCTGGCCGCCCAGTTCCCAGCCGCCGTCGAACTTGTACTTGGTCAGCATGCTGAACGACTGGTGGGCAATATTGGCAAGCTGAAGGCCGATATTGGAGGGGATGTTGCTCTGCGTAACCTTCGACTGCATCAGCACCAAGCCGCCGAAGATGCTCCAGCGGTCAGTGATCTTGCCTTCGGCCTCGATGTCGATGCCCTGGATGCGGTAGGCCGCATTGGAGGTGAGCAAGCCCGCGGCATTGGTCTCGCGCGCATTGTCCTTGGTGGTCTGGAACAGCGCGCCGGTCACCAGCAGGTGGCGATCGGCGAGCTCCCATTTGGTGCCGAGCTCGATCGCCTTGTTGCGTTCGGGCCCGAGCAAGACGGCCGTGTTGGGCGGAACACCACCGTAATCGGTAGCGGTCGCATCAAGCTCTGATCCGAACGGATTGGCAGAGGTTGCATAAGCCGCATAGAGGCTGCCGATCGTCATCGGCTTGTAGACCAGGCCGACGTTGTAGTTCACCAGGTCGGCGTTCTGCTTCAGATAAGCCGCGTTGGTCGACGAACTCTGGCTATAGCCGTCGTAGCGGACGCCGCCATTGACGATGATCGTGTCCTGCCAATTCGCGGTGTCCATGACATACACGCTGCTGGTGTTGACGCCATAGCGCGTCGGATTTCCAATTAGCGACGGTATACCGAAGGGAATGTAGGTGAACTGGGGGGAGTAAAGATTGACGCCCTGGACAGCACCGTTGCTCGTGAATCCGGAGCCGGACAGTTCCGACGCAAGGCCGGCATAACGGTCGATCGAGATGTTCTCGTTCGAATATTCGACGCCGAACACCGCGGTGTGCTTGACGCCTCCTGTGTCGAGCTTGAACGTGGCCTCGTTCTGATTGGCCCACACGTCCACGTTCTGGTAGCGGCTCTGTGCGCTCGCCGTCGTGGTCCAGAGCAGCCGGTTGGGGCTGGTGGTATTCGGGTTCTGCGGCAGCGTGCCGATGTAGTTGAGCAGTGAATGCTCGCCGCGCACCTTGCTGGTCAGCGTGATGGCTTCGTTGACCTTGTACTCGATCGTGCCGGTGCCGAAATCCTGCCGCGCGGTCTGGAAGTCGCGCTTGAGGAAGCCGTACCAGTTTTCGCGCGGAATGCCGGCCGAGGTCACCGGCACGTTGCCCTGCTTGTAATAAGGCACGCCGAAATCGGGATAGCCGCTGAGGTCGGTATGGACGTAGTTCGTTGTGATCTTGATGTCACTGGTCGGAGTGTACTTCGTCGAGATGAAGCTGCCCCAGCGATTATCGGTCACGTAGTTGCGCCCGGCGACATTGGCGTCCTGGAACAAACCGCCCGCACGCACCGAGAAGGTCGGATCGATGACCTGGTTGACGTCGAGCGTAACGCGCTTGGTCTGATCGGTGCCGAACTCGCTGTCCATCCGCTTGAAGTTGACGTCGCCGGCCTGCTTGGTGACGATGTTGATCGCGCCGCCGGCGGTGCCGCGGCCGGCGTAGGAGGATGCCGGTCCGCGCAGAATCTCGATCTGCTCGGTGAAGAAGTTCTCGCGGATGGACACGGCGGGATCGCGGATGCCGTCGATGAAGACGTCGTTGCGCGCGTCGAAACCGCGGATGAAGAAGCGGTCGCCGAACGCGTTGCCGCCCTCGCCCGAGCCCAGCGTGACGCCCGCGGTCGAACGTCCGATCTCCTTCAGCGTCGTCGCGTTCTTGTCCTCGAGCACTTCCTTACTGAGCACCGTGATGGTCTTGGGCGTGTTCAGCATCTTCTCGGGAAACTTGCCGGAAGCCTGGACGTGGTCGACCTTGTACGGCGCCGCCGGATCGGAATACGGATTGCGGTCCACTTCGCCCGCGGGGACGGAGGGCGCAGTCTGCTGGGCTGCCTGCTGCCGCTGCGCGGCGCGGCGAAGCGCGTTGCGGGCGCGGACCTGCTCCGGCGAAGGCTTCGAGGCCACCGGACGCGGACGTTGGACCGGAGCATCGACCGTCACCGGCGGCAGGTTCGACTGCTGTGCTTCTGCGCCGCTTGACACCGACGCCACCGCAATCAAGCTCGCGACTGCTGAAACCTTCTTGCCGGAAATGCCAGCGGACTTCTCATCCATTGAGTTGAACGCTACGACCGAACGCAACGACTTCGGTGCGACCACCTGCCCCATTACCAAACGCCCCATCTTCCTGTTCGCTCATTCACTTCGATGAACGATGGGCTGTGGTATCGGCCACAAAATAGCGGGTCAATGCGAGCACGCCGCGAGAACGCTTGAATAGGTCCAGATCAAAACGATTCTAAACTGCTGTTTGAAATCATTCTAACCAAAGATTGGAGTCGTTCTAAAACGAGCGCGAAAACGCCGCGAAATCGGCGTCGTGCTCGTGGCATCAGTCGCTGCTCGGCGGCTTCATCAGCGAGAACAATTCGTCGACAGTTTTCTGCGCGACCGCACGCACGCGATCGGTGTTGCCCATCCCCGCGATGTTGACGCCGTTGACGACGGCTTTGATCTCGTCGCGGAAGTCGGTGAGAAAGCGGAAGGGATCGCGCTGCTCGTTGGCGACGCGCGCGATCAGCCCCGTGATCAGAATCTGACACGCGATCAGCTTGCCGTTCAATTCGTCCATCGCTGCGCTCCATTCGTGGCGGCGCCGATATGACCGATGCTGATTTTCCTGACAACCGAAACGGGCTGCGCGCGATTTAGAACCCTTCTCGTGACCTGCCGACCTGGTGGCTTTCCGCGTTGTCCCCCAGCGCCACACACACGGCGTCCGGGGCATTGGGCAGCGCTCGCACGCGGATCGTTCGAGTCGGAAAAAAGCAGCATTGCACACCGCCGCGCCAGACTGCTGCATGGGGTGCAAAGCTTTCCAATTGTTTAGGATTCTCGACCGATAGTGCTGTTTACACTTAAACTTGGCGTGTATTATACAAGCGCGCTGGAACCCTATGATTGCCCCATAATTCGTAGCTTGGGGGCACGAGAGCCGCCGAGCCGATATGAAAAAAACACGGCCGATCCTCTGGATTCTGATTATCGCGGCCGTGGGCTCCGCGAGTTACTATGGTTGGCAGAAATTCGGCTCGCCTGGGGCCGGAAAGACCCAGACAGCCGAGAAAGCTCCGCCCCGGCCGCAGCCCGTCCCGGTCAGCGTTGCCCCGGTCCAGAAGACCGACTTTCCGGTCTATCTGACCGGTCTCGGCACGGTTCAGGGCTTCAACACCGTCCAAGTCCGCAGCCGGGTGGATGGTCAGATCGACAAGCTCGCCTTCCGCGAAGGCCAGATCGTCCAGCAAGGCGAGCTTCTGGTCTCGATTGATCCCCGCCCCTATCAAGCCGCCCTCGATCAGGCCAAGGCCAAGAAGGCGCAGGACGAGGCAAACCTCGCCAACGCCAATCTCGAACTCCAGCGCGCTATGAGGCTCGGCGAATTCGCAACCGCACAGCGGGTCGATACCCAGCGCTCCACCGTCGCCCAGCTCACCGCCCAGATCGCCGCCGACGAAGCAGCGATCGCCAACGCCCAGACCCAGCTCGACTACACCCAGATCAAGGCGCCGATCACGGGCGTCGCGGGGCTGCGCCAGGTCGACATTGGCAACATCGTCAACGCATCGACGCAGACCGGCATCGTCACGATCTCGCAGGTCGAGCCGATCGCCGTGATCTTCACGGCACCGGAAGACCAGCTTCCCTATATCAGCGAAGGCCAGAAGGCCGGCGCGCTCAAGGTGATCGCCTTCACCACCGACGGCAAGAAGACGCTGGCGGAAGGTAAGCTCGCCGTCATCAACAACCAGGTCGACGCGAGCAGCGGGACTATTCGGCTCAAGGCGGTGTTCGACAACAAGGACCACTCGCTGTGGCCGGGCCAGTCGGTTTCGACGCGTCTTCTGGTGCGGACGCTGAGGGATGCGACCGTCGTTCCCGATGATGCAGTCCAGCATTCGACCAACGGCCTGTACGCCTATACCGTCAATCAGGACAACAAGGCCGAAGTGCACAAGATCAAGGTCAGCTATGGCATCGATGGACGTTCGGTCATTGATGAAGGCCTCACGCCCGGGCAGCAGGTCATCACCGGCGGTCAGTTCAAGGTGCAGCCTGGAAGCCTCGTCTCGACAGCGGTGGCGAGCTCGGATCCGGCCCAGAACAAGGTGCGACAGGAATGACCGAGGGCGGGATTTCGGCACTCTTCATCCGTTATCCCATCGGCACCTCGCTGCTGATGGCCGGCATTCTCTTCGTCGGCCTCGTCGCCTATCCCCTGCTGCCGGTTGCGCCGCTGCCGCAGGTGGACTTCCCGACCATCCAGGTCACCGCCAACCTGCCGGGCGGCAGCCCCGAGACGATGGCCTCGTCGGTGGCGCAACCGCTCGAGCGGCAATTCGCCCAAATTCCCGGCATCGCCCAGATGACCTCGACGAGCTATCTGGGCACGGCGTCGATCACCATCCAGTTCGACCTCAATCGCAGCATCGACGGCGCCGCCAACGACGTTCAGGGGGCGATCAACGCCGCCAGCGGCCAGCTCCCGAAGAACCTGCCCTCGCCGCCGACCTACCGTAAGGTCAACCCTGCGGACGCCCCGATCCTGCTGCTGTCGGCCACCTCCGAGACACTGCCGCTGACCAGCGTCAGCGACGCCGTCGACGCCCAGCTCGCCCAGCAAATCAGCCAGCTCTCCGGCGTCGCGCAGGTCTTCATCGGCGGCCAGCAGAAGCCGTCCATCCGCATTCAAATCGACCCGGCGAAGCTCGTCGCCAAGGGCCTGTCGATGGAGGACGTCCGCAGCCAGATCGCCATTACCACCGTCGACAGCCCGAAGGGCAATATCGACGGGCCCAAGCGCGCCTACACGATCTACGCCAACGACCAGCTCACCCACGCCAAGGACTGGAACGACGTCATCATCGCCTATCGCAATGGCGGCCCCTTGCGAATCCGCGATATCGGCCAGGCGGTCAGCGGCGCCGAAGACGCCAAGCAGGCGGCCTGGGCCAACGGCAAGCGCGGCGTGTTCCTGGTGATCTTCAAGCAGCCCGGTGCCAACGTCATCGACACTGTCGACCGCATCAAGGCCACCCTACCCAGGCTGGTGGCCGCTATTCCGCCCGCAATCAAGATCGAGCTGATCAGCGACCGCACCACCACGATCCGTGCCGCGGTCGAGGACGTCCAGTTCACGCTGCTGCTGACCATCGCGCTCGTGGTCATGGTCATCTTCATCTTCCTGCGCAGCTTCTGGGCCACCGTCATTCCCACGGTGACGGTGCCATTGGCATTATTGGGTGCGTGCGCCTTGATGTGGGTGGTCGGCTATTCGCTGGACAATCTGTCGCTGATGGCGCTCACCATCGCGGTCGGATTCGTGGTCGACGACGCCATTGTGATGCTCGAGAACATCACCCGCTATATCGAGGAAGGCGAATCCCCGCTCGCGGCGGCCTTCAAGGGCTCCAAGGAAATCGGTTTCACCATCGTCTCGATCAGCATCTCGCTGGTCGCGGTGCTGATTCCCCTGCTGCTGATGGGAGGCATCATCGGGCGCCTGTTCCGCGAATTCGCCGTAGTGCTGGCGATGACGATCTTCGTCTCGATGTTCGTGTCGCTGACGCTGACGCCGATGATGGCCTCGCGCTTCCTGCGCGCGCATGGCGAGGTGACCCACGGCAAGTTCTACCAATGGAGTGAGCGCGCCTTCGACGGCATGTTGCGCGGCTACGAATATGTGCTCGACCACGCTCTGGCCTGGCGCCGCACCACGCTCGCGATCTTCTTCGCCACGCTTGGATTGTCGATTTACCTGTTCATTCTGATCCCGAAGGGCTTCTTCCCGCAACAGGACGTCGGCTTGATCACGGCCACGTCCGAAGCCTCGCAGGACATTTCTTTCAAGGAGATGCTCAGACGCCAGGAGCAGCTCGGCAAGATCATCCTGGCCGATCCCGACGTTGCGAGCGTTGCCATGGCGATCGGCGGCAGCGGACGCGCCGGCAACAATGGCGCCCTGTACATCACACTGAAGCCTCGCGATATGCGCGAGGCATCGGCTCAGCAGATCATCGCGCGCCTGCGTCCGCAGTTCGACAAGGTCGAGGGCGCCCGTCTTTACATGCAAGCGGCCCAGGACGTCCGGCTCGGCGGCCGGCCGACCCGCACGCAGTTCGAGTTCACCCTACAGGACGCCGATCTCGCCGAGCTCAACGACTGGGCACCGAAGATCCTCGCCAAGATGCAGACGTTGCCGGAGCTGCGCGACGTCGCGACGGACCAGCAGACGCAGGGCACCACGGTCCAGCTCAAGATCAACCGCGACACCGCCTCGCGCTATGGTATCCAGCCGCAGATGATCGACGACACGCTGTATGACGCCTTCGGCCAGCGGCAGGTCACGCAGTATTTCACCCAGCTCAACACCTACAAGGTGATCCTCGAGATCCTGCCCGAGATGCAGGGCGATCTCGAAAGCCTGAACAAGCTCTATTTGAAATCGCCGCTGACCGGCGAGCAGGTGCCGCTGTCGACCTTCGCGACCTGGACCACCGATCCGGTCCGCCCGCTCTCGATCAGCCATCAGGGTCAGTTCCCGGCGATCACGATCAGCTTCAACCTCGCGCAAGGCGCCGCGCTTGGCCAGGCCACGGAAGCCGTGCAGCGGGCGATGACCGAGCTCGGCGCGCCGCCGACGCTGAATTCGAGCTTCCAGGGCACCGCGCAGGCGTTCCAGCAATCGCTCGGCACCGTGCCGCTGTTGATCCTCGCCGCGCTCGTCGTGGTCTACCTGATCCTCGGCATCCTCTACGAGAGCTATATCCATCCGATCACCATCCTGTCGACCCTGCCCTCGGCCGGCGTCGGCGCGCTCGCGATCTTGATGGCGGCCGGCTTCGACTTCAGCCTGATCGCGCTGATCGGCATCATCCTGCTGATCGGCATCGTGAAGAAGAACGGCATCATGATGGTCGACTTCGCGATCGCCGCCGAACGCGACGAACACAAGACGCCGGAGCAATCGATCCGCCAGGCCGCGCTCCTTCGCTTCCGGCCAATCATGATGACCACGATGGCCGCGCTGCTAGGCGGCGTGCCGCTGATGCTCGGCCACGGCACCGGCGCCGAGATCCGCCAACCGCTCGGCTACGCCATGGTCGGCGGCCTGATCGTCAGCCAAGCGCTGACGCTGTTCACCACGCCGGTGGTCTATCTCTATCTCGACAAGCTCAACAACTGGTTCTCCACCTGGGGCCGTTCGGGTGACGGCGAAGGCGACGAGGCGCCCGAGCACAGCACCGTCAAGCAAGCCGCCGAGTAAGCTTGCACCGCACCTCTCGCGACGCTACAGCGGGACTCACGGTTCACGCTAACGCGGTTTCGCCATGTTCATGCAATCCAGACTTGTCGCCCTCGCCGCTGTCTTGTTGTCGACCAGCGCTGCGTATGCCCAGCAGGGCGCCAAGAAGAACGCCGCTCCGCCTACCTCGACCGCACATCCCGCGCCTGTCCCGACGCAAGCGCAGGCGGACGGCGCTCCGGGCCAGCCCGGTTGGATCGTGCGCTGCACCAGCGCGAGCCGCGACGCGCCGCTCGAATGCGCAATGGAGCAGAACGCTGTACTGACCAAGACCGGCCAGACCGTCATCCTGATCAACATCCGCATCGCGCCCGACACCCGCACGCCGATCGCGCTGCTGCAATTGCCGCTCGGCCTCAACCTGCCCGTCGGCGCCAAGCTCCAGGTCGACGAGGGCAAGACGTTCGATCTCGAGATCCAGACCTGCGAGAACCGCGGCTGCTACGCCTCGACGCCGGTCGCGCCGGATCTGCTCGCCGCCTTGCGGGTGGGCAAGCAGTTGAAGGTTTCCTTCCAGAACATGGCCAAGGAAACGATCGCGATCCCGATGCCACTCAACGACTTCGCCGCGGCCTACGACAAGATCAAGTAACGAGCGCCGTCAGGTCGCGATGTCGCCTGCCCGAAGCAGCGTCGAGAAGCCGCCATAGATCATGCGCTTGCCGTCGAATGGAATGTCGGTGCACTTGAGCCGCGGGTCCGCCATCACCTTCTTGTTGATGGCATCGCGGGTCTCCCGGTCGCGGTAGACGATCCAGGAGAAAACCACGATCTCGTCCTCCTTCGCCATGACCGCGCGCGGAAACGAGGTGAGCTCGCCATAGGGAACGTCGTCACCGATGCATTCGACATAGTCGAGCGCGCCGTGCTCCAGCCAGAGCGCGCAGGCGGTCGTCGCCAGCGCCTTGTAGGCCTCGATCTTGTCCTTCGGCACGGCCAGCACGAAACCATCGACATAGGGCATCACGGATCTCCTTCGGTTGTGTGTGGTCCGAGGACGATGGGGCGCACTGCGATCCGACACGAAACGCGATTTTCAGATGAGGCAAACGGTCGCGATCGATGGTGCCGTCAACGAATTTTGGTCCCTGCCGCAGAGAGGCCGGGGGGTTAAGTCTGGGAAAAAGCGCCCGGAATTGGCTGGGGAACCTGGATTCGAACCAAGACAAACAGAGTCAGAGTCTGTTGTGCTACCATTACACCATTCCCCACCGGAATAGTCGAACAAATTCAAGGACTTGTCGACTTGCTCGACCGTGGCCGGAAGCGCGTTTGGCGCAAATCACGGCTCAGGCGTGGCAGCGTTCTACCCGCTCGGCTCTGGGCTGGCAAGCGCTGCGGTACTGGGTTGTCTCGACGGGCGATGGCACGAGAGGTCGGAGTCCGCGGCGACAAGGACCGCGCCCGACCGCATGAGGCGATCGGGTCACGGTCCGGCCCGCAGACGTCTCGAACGTCGCCAGCGCCTTAGGCGCTTAGTCCAGCTTGATGTTCGCGGCTTCGATCACCTTCTTCCACCGCTCGGTCTCGGAGACGATGTAGGCCTTGAAGGGCTCGGAATCCACCGCGACCGCGGTGGCGCCGAGTTCGGCCATCTTCTGCACCGTCTCCGGCTGCTGCATGAAGACGCGGATTTCGGCCGAGAGCTTCTCGACGATCGGCTTCGGTGTGCCTGATGGCACGAAGAAGCCGTGCCAGGCCACGGCCTCGAAGCCCGGCAGGAATTCGGCGACGGCGGGCACTTCAGGATCGAAAGTGGCGCGTTTCGGCGTTGCGGTCGCAAGCATCGCGAGCTGGCCGGTCTTCACTTGTGGCAACAGCAGCGGCACGTTGTCGAAGGCGAGATCGATCTGGCCGCTCAACAGGTCAGTTAGCATCTGGCTGGAGCCCTTGTAGGGTACGTGCACCATCTTGGTGCCGGTCATCTGCTGAAACAATTCGGCTGCCAGATGCTGCGAGGTGCCGACGCCGGCCGAGCCGAACGAGACCTTGTCCGGATTGGCTTTCAGATAGGCGATCAGCTCCGGCACGGTGCGCGCCTTGATCTTGTTGGGGTTCACGACAAGCACATTGGGCACGACGCTGATCTGGGCGACCGGCGCAAGATCCTTGTCCGCCTGATAGCTGAGCTTCGGCCCGTAGAGCGTGGGGTTGATTGCGAGCGCAGACGTGCTAGCAAGACCGAGCGTGATGCCATCCGGCGCCGACCTCGCTAACCGCGTCACGCCGAGGATCGAGCCGGCGCCGCCGACGTTCTCGACCACGAAGGGCTTGCCGAACTTCACCTGCAAATCGTTGGCGACCATGCGCGCGAAGATATCCGCGGTGCCGCCGGCGGCGAAGGGCACGATCACCGTCACCTGCTTGGACGGATAACCGTCCTGGGCCTTGGCCGGCGACGCCGCCAGCAGCATGAGTGAGGCAAGAACAAGCCACAGCGATCTCATCGAAGTTTCCTCTGTTTTCAGTGTTGTTGATTGGCTGCCGCGAACGAGCGGCGGGGATGGCTAAAGCGTGATGCATCGCGCTTTAGGTTTTTGTTTGAGCATGATCGTTTCGGAAACCGCTACACACTTTTCCGGATCATGCTTTAGAACGCGACCTCATACATGTGCAGGATCGCATCCCGGCTAAGATCGCGCGGATTGTTGTCGAGCAGGCGGCGAATGGCGTACGCCTCGTCGGCCATCACGCCGAGGTCGTCCCTGGACACGCCGAGCCCCGACAACCGCATCTCGATACCGAGATCGGCGCAGAACTTGTAGGTTGCGTCGAACGCCAGCTTTGCATCGCCCTGCTTCGGCAATCCAAGCGCCTGGAGCACCGCGACGGTCTTCGCCTCCACGGCCGGCATATTGAAGGCCAGGGTGTGCGGGAAGATCACCGCGCAGGCAAGCCCATGCGCCACATGGTGACGCGTGCCGAGCGGATACGCGACCGCATGGCCGGCGGTCGTGTTCACCGGTCCCAGGCAATAGCCGCCATAGAGCGAGGCCAGCGCCAGGCCCGCGCGCGCCTTGCGATCGCCACCATCGGCCACCGCCCGCTTGAGATACAGCCCAACCAGGCGCGCGCCTTCGAGCGCATAGAGGTCGATCATCGGATGCGCCTTGCGGCTGGTATAAGCCTCGACGCAATGCGCCAGCGCGTCGACGCCAGTCGCCGCAGTGACCTCCTTCGGCACGGTCATTGTCAGATCCGGATCGACGATGGCAATGTCAGCCAGCATGACGCGGCTCTGCACCGCCTGCTTGTTCTGGCTCACGGGGTCGGTGACGAGCGCGCGGGTGCCGGCTTCGCTGCCAGTGCCCGACGTGGTGGGAATCTGCATCAGCGCCACGTTGCGGCTGGCCACTTTCTCTGACCCGACGATGTCGGCGAAAGCCACGTCGCTCGTGCACATCACCGCGACCAGCTTGGCCAGATCCATCGCGCTGCCGCCGCCGAACCCGACGACGAGATCGGGCTTGGCGTCGCGCGCCATGGCAACAGCCTTCTCGAGATTGGGCAAGTCCGGCTCGGGCTTCACATCGCCGAACACCTTCACTGAGCCCGGCAACGCAAGCGTATCGACGCGTTGCGCATTGAATGGGTCCGAGATCACCAGCGGCCGTTTGGCGCCGATCCGCTCGGCGAAACGCGCTGCGGCGGCGATTGTACCGCAGCCGAACTCGATCGCAGTCGGGCGGAGGATTTCAATGGGCGTGAAGGCGTTGGTCATCGTGTTCGATCTCATGACTTGGATGCGGAAGCGCCTGCGGCCAGCCGCTCGGCATAATCGATGGCCTCGATCAGGCTGTGCTCGTTGGCTATGCCCTTGCCGGCAATGTCGAAGGCGGTGCCGTGATCGACGGAGGTGCGGATGATCGGCAGGCCTAGCGTGATGTTGACGCCGGAGAGCTCCTGCCAGCGGCCGGTCGCGGGATCGACCTGGAAGCCGAGCAGCTTGACCGGGATGTGGCCCTGGTCGTGATACATCGCGACCGCGGCATCGTACTGGCCGGCGCGCAGCTTGACGAAAATGGTATCGCCAGGCACGGGGCCGACGACGTCGAGACCGTCGGCGACCGCCCTGGCGATCGTCGGCGCCGAGACGTCGATGTCCTGCCGGCCGAACAGACCGCCCTCGCCGGCATGCGGGTTGAGCGCAGCGATCGCGATCTTCGGCCGTTCGATGCCGAGCCGGCGCAGCGCGCCATCGGTGAGGTCGATCACCATGCGCAGGCGCTCCGGCGTCAGGCGCTTCGGCACGTCCTCCAGCGCGACATGGGTCGAGACATGGCTGACGCGCATGTTGCCATGGGCCAGCAGCATTACCGAGCCGCGCACGCCGGTGAGATGTGCGAGCATCTCGGTATGTCCAGGAAAATGATAGCCGGCCCTGTTGAGCGCTTCCTTGTTCAGCGGCGCCGTGACGATGGCGGCGGTGCGGCCCGCCTGCGTCAGGCGCACGCCCTGCTCGATCGCTTTGTAGGCAAAGCGGCCGCCATCGGCGCTGAGCACGCCAGGCCTGATCGGGTCGCCCTCGACGTCGGCCTGAAGAAAACAGAGATTGGACCAGTCGGGGTCCTCGACACTGACTTCGGGAATGGCGACATTGGCGCCGAGTGCCGCTCTCGCGCCATCAAGCGCCGCGCCGCTGCCGATGATCAACAGGCGCAGATCGCCCTTCGTGATCCGGTCCTTCAGCGCGACGCAAGCCTTGACGATGATCTCCGGCCCGATCCCGGCGGGATCACCCATGGTGATGGCAAGATGACAAGAGGTCATGTCGGGCTCCCCATATTGAGCAAATGATTGTCCCGGAGTAGATCGCGCCAGAGCTCGCTTGGTCCGAATGCACCGGATTTCGAGATGACGTCGACGCCGGCCCAACGGCCGCCCTGCAAGATCGAGCGCGGCAGTCCCGGCACAATACGTCCCGTCACCTGGAGCGCATGCGCGCCAAGGGCAACGCACGCCGCCTTCAGGGTCTCGCCGCCGGCAACGATCAGCGTGCCCGGAGGTTCGAGCGCCGCGATCAGTGCCGACATTTCGCGCGCAATCCGCCGCGCCGCCTCGGCGCGGGCCAGGCCCTCGGCGAGAGCGAATTTGACCAGTGCCACGCCGTCATCGGCAAGCTTGTGCCGGACAGGCGCCGCGCTCCCGCCTTCCGCAAGTGCGATGGTTGCCGCGCCGCACGCGGCCAGCTGAGACGCAGTCGCAGGCTGATCCGAGCCGAACAGCCCCAGCACCGGCAGCTTCAATTGGCCCGGCGCCTCGGCGCGATGGCTGCGGGCGAGCGCGCCGGCGAGCCCACCGCTTCCGCACCACAGCACAGGCCCTGGCATCCGCCGTCCCATCTGGACGATACGATCGAGGTCGATATCACTTTCGGCATCGAAAACCTGAACGCCGCCCTGCGATAGCGTATCGGCCCCGCCCTGCCGCGCCTCGATGTCTTCCTGCCGCAGCTCGGTCAGGAGATTGTCGCCGACGCGATGCCACTCGCCTTGTAGCGTGCGCGCGAATTGCTGGCCATCCACGGTGCGGCGCCCCTGATAGTCGAAGGCGGGCGCGACTACGCAGGACGCCCAATCGCCGCTATGCAGGCAGGCGCCGAGCTCGGCCGCCCACGCGCCACGAAGGAGACTATCGACCTTCTTGTAGGCGATCGTCGCCCCGCGGAGCTGCGGCGCCAGTCGTCCAACGATCTCGACGCTCTTGGCTTTCGACCGCTCGCGGGTACCGCTATCGATCGCGAGGCTCCGACTGTTCGGTACTGCAGGCGCAGGTAGCCAGGTGACGTCGAACGGCCCGCACAGACCGACGAACTCCGCCGCGGTGTCGAGTGCACCGGAGAGATCGTCGGCAAGCAGGCGGACGCTCGTCATCGTCGCGCGCCTCCGGCACTAAAGATCTTGCCCGGATTGATCAGTCCATTCGGGTCGAGCAAGCGCTTGATATCACGCATCAGCTCGATGTCGAGGGGATCAGTAACGCGAGCGAGGCGGCCGCAATTGGTGATGCCAATGCCGTGCTCGGCACTGATGGCTCCGCCCTGCGCGGCGGTCTCGTCGTCGACGATCTCGTTGATCTCCGCCACCAGCGCGGCCGTGGCAGCGCCATCCTGGCAACGCGCGCGGTCAATCAGGGCGATCACGTGGATGTTGCCGTCGCCGATATGGCCGTGCATCACGACGCGCGCATGCGGGACGGCGGCCTTGATCCGGGCTTCGACATTGGTCACGAAGGCCGCCTGCCTCTCCAGCGGCACCACGCTGTCATGCGACACGACATAGCCGCTGCGCTTGTTGCCTTCGGACACGCTGTGCCTGACCACCCAGATCGCCTTGGCTTGCGCAAGGTTGGACGCGAAGATCACGTCTTCAGCGAGCCCGGCCTCCATCGCTGCCGCGAGCACCGTGGCGAGCGGTTCGTCGAGGTCAACGCCTGCGAGCGTGTCGGTCAGTTCGACGATCAGATACCAAGGCGTCGTCAGCTCGAATGGGATCGTGACATGCGGCACGGTCTGCGCAATCGCTTCGATTTGCGAGCGCGACATGATCTCGAGGCTGCCGAGCCGGTCGCCGACTGTGCCGCGCAGGCGCTGCATGATCTCGAGCGCCTGCTCGACGCCTTGCAATTTCAGCAGCGCCAGCGCGAAGCTGCGCGGCGGTGCAAACAGTTTCAGGACCGCCGCCGTGACGATGCCGAGAGTGCCTTCTGCGCCGATGAAGAGCTGCTTGAGCGCGTAACCGGTGTTGTCCTTGCGCAGCGCGCGCAGGCCGTTAAAGACACGCCCGTCGGGCAGCACGACCTCGAGCCCGAGGACCAGATCGCGTGTCGGTCCGTAGCGCAGCACGGCCGTGCCGCCGGCATTGGTGGAGATGTTGCCGCCGATCTGGCAGGAGCCCTCGGCACCCAGACTCAAGGGAAAATAGCGATCGACGCTACGGGCTGCGTTCTGCACCTCGGCGAGGATACAGCCAGCTTCCACCGTGATCGTGTTGGCGAGCGGGCTGACGTCGCGCACGGCCCGCAGACGGTCGAGCCGGATCACGACATTGCCCGCACGATCGTCCGGCGTCGCGGCCCCGCACATGCCTGTGTTGCCGCCCTGCGGCACGATCGCGAGCTGCCTTGCCGCGCAGTATTTGACGATTGAGGCGACCTCGGCGGTCGAGGCGGGCTTCACCACCGCGATTGCGCGACCGTGATAGCGACCGCGCCAGTCCACCACATAGGGCTCATGGTCGGGTCCGGACGGGATGACGTGCTTGTCGCCGACGATGTCAGCGAGCCCGGGCAGCGCATCCTGGAAGGAGTCGGACATCGGATCGCCTCGCTGCCGCGTCGCGACTAAACGGCGGCTGCGAATGCGGCGGCATCCGCAAGCAGCTCTTTCACTTGGGCCGACGCTAAGGATTCCAGCGGCGGACGTAGCCGTTGCCATCCGGCATGGCCGGTGCGCTCGGCCACCAGCGCCTTCAATGACGCCATCTGTGCGAAGCGCGAAACCAACTCGCGCGCCTTGACGATACGCGCTTGCGCCGCCTTGAGGGCGGCGTCGTCGTCGCTGTCGCGAAAATGCTTATAGACATAGGCAAGGTCGCGCGCGACGAGATTGGAGGTCGCGGTGATGCAGCCGGCACCACCCTTGCGGAGCAGCGGCAGCAGCAACGGATCGGCGCCGACCAGTACCGAAAAGCCGGGGAAGCGCTCGACCATCGCGGTCATATTGACGAAGTCACCGGAGGAATCCTTGATGCCGGTGAACGTCGCCGGATAGGCCGCACGCAATCGCTCGATCAGCGCATGCGAGATCGGCTGCGCTGACATCTGCGGGATGTGATAGAGCACGATCCTGAGCCTGGCATCGCCGATGCGCTGCACGACCTCACTGTAGGATGCGAAAATGCCGTCGTCGGTGACGCCCTTGTAGTAGAACGGCGGCAGCATCACCACGGTGTCGACGCCGACCGAGAGCGCATGACGCGTCAAGGCGATGGTCTCGCTGAGCGCGGCGACACCGGTGCCCGGAAGAAGCCGCTGCGGCGCGATGCCGGCGGCCACCACCGCTTCGAGCAGCGCGATGCGCTCGGCGGCCGAGAACGAGTTCGCCTCGCCGGTCGTGCCGAGCAGCGCGATGCCGTCGCAGCCTT
The DNA here is from genome assembly GCF_023073715.1 of Bradyrhizobium sp. 164. Lineage (GTDB taxonomy): Bacteria > Pseudomonadota > Alphaproteobacteria > Rhizobiales > Xanthobacteraceae > Bradyrhizobium. The sequence goes on along the minus strand of NZ_JADPKA010000050.1, from coordinate 113,603 downwards.
GGTCGAGCAGATAGCGGCAATGCGCGACGAAGCGCGCATGATCGGGAGCGAGCTCGGCGTCGAGCGGCGTCAGCGCGGCGGAGAACACGCCATGAGGGTGCAGCGATGATGTCGACAAACTTCCTCCCATCCTTAAATCGATATTGTTCGGAATGCGAACATTTGTTATGCAGTTGGCCCGTGGTAAAATCAGCTTGCCGCCACGTCAAGGGGACATGTCATGGCGAGACATTCGCACGTGCCCAAGGTCGAAAAGAAGGCCACGAAACGCGTACCGGGCGCTGGCGCAACGAATCCAAAGAACTACGTCGCATCCGTCGGCAAGGCCTTTGCCGTGCTCAAGAGCTTCACCGGCGAAGCCTTCGAGCTCACCCTGAGTGAGATTGCCGCACGGGCCGACCTCGATCGCGGCACCGCATTCCGCCTGATCCAGACCTTGATCGAACTTGGCTACCTTCAGGCCGTTCCGCAGAGCCGCCGGTTTCGCCTGGGCGTTGCCTGTCTCGACCTCGGCTATACCGTGCTGTCGCACGGATCGCTGCGGCCGATCGTCGAGCCGCTGCTGCGCGACCTCGTTCCTGATGTCGGCGATGCGGCCTCGCTCGGCATCCTCGATGGCGGCGACGTGGTCTATCTCGCACGGGTCGGCGCGGGCCTCGATCGTCACAAGATGGATCGCCGGCCGGGCACGCGAATCCCGGCCTATAGCGCCGCGCTCGGCCATGTCATGCTGGCGCATCTGGCGCGGGACGAGCAGATCGAGCGGCTGGAGTCGCGACCGCGCGTCAAGCTGTCGGAGCGAACGCTCACCGACCTCGACGCCCTGCTCGCCCGACTCGACCAGGTGAAAAAGAAGGGGCACGCCGTCTCCGACGGCGAGAACGCCTACGGCCTGCGCACGCTGGCAACGCCGATCTTCGACGCTCAGGGGCTCGCGATCGGGGGATTGAGCGTCACCATCGATGCGGTGCGCATGGACATGCCGGCCTTTCGCGATCAGGCGCTCCCGCGCCTGATGCAGGTGACGCGCCAGGTGCAGGACCTCGCCATCAAGTCGGGATTGACGACCTGAACGCCGTCGCGAGTGCTAGACGGCAATGCGGTCGAAGTCGGCAGCTATCCGGGTGTTCGGAAAAATTCTGGCTGCCTCCGCAAGGACCTCATCGTCGTCATAGCGGCCCGACTGATGCGTGAGCACAAGCTGGCCGACGCCGGTTTCGGCCGCAAATGCAGCCGCATCGCGCGCAGTGAGGTGCCCATAGTCCCGCGCGGTCGATGCGTCGCGATCGAGGAACGTTGCCTCGATCACCAGCAGATCGGCGCCAGAAACGTATTTGGAGAGGTCTTCGGTCGTTTCGGTGTCGCCGATCACGATGAGCTTCCTGCCGCCGCTCGGCGGCCCCAGGACGTCTCCCGGGTCGATGGTTCGATCAGCGAGCACGACTGCTCGTCCCGCAGCCAATTCTCCCCGCATCGGCCCGTCTGGAACGCCCAGCTCAGCAAGGCGCTCCGGCCGAAGACGGCGGCGGGCGGGACTCTGGAAGGCGAAGCCAAAACTGTCGGTGTCGCGATGGCGAACCGGAAAGCAGCCGATGGTGAAGGCGCCGGCATCGATGACCTGCCCTTCGGTCAGCGGCGCGAACTCCACCGCGATCGGCGCCCTGCCCGCGCCCCACAGGCTTGCGAGCAGGCGGACGACGAGGTCGAGCGTGCGCTGCCCTGCATGAACGGTCATCATGTCGGCGCTCTGCCGCAACCCCAGCGTTGAAAAGAGACCGGGAATGCCGAGCACGTGATCGAGATGGGCATGCGTCAGCAGGATGCGGTCGAGCCGCCGAAAGCCGGCGCCAGCGCGCAGCAACTGGCGCTGCGTGCCCTCGCCGCAATCGACCAGAACGCGCTTGCCCGCCGCCTCGACCAGGAGCGCCGGATGGTTACGCTCCGCCGACGGAACACTGGCCGAGGTTCCGAGAAATGTCAGGGCGAACATGGTCTCACGTGTCCAGCTGTGGACGGTCTCACCGCCCCCAATGCCATGCGAGCAGCAGCGCGTACAAGCCCATCGACGCGGCATAGAGCGCGGCGAGGAGTGCGTATCCTGCGATCTGGCGTCCGATCCTCGCCTTCGGCGCGATCCACCAATCGAGCGCCTTGAAGGCGGCGGGCACCAGCCACCAGCCGAGCAGCTGGGTGCTGACGAGATTGCCGACGAAGAGCGACAGCCAGACCGGCACGCCGTGGCTGTCGATCAACGGCGCGCTGATGAAGTAGCCCCAGAGGTAGACGACGGGATAGAGCACCAGAAGGACGATGAGATTGCTCTTCCAGATCAGGCCAGGTCCTTGCTCCGCCGCCTTGCCGGCCGGGAACCAGAAATTGAAGCCGTAGCTCGCCCGCTTCACGCTCATGCCGGCGTTGAAGCGCTCGCCTTCCCTCAGCAGCGACTGCCGCAACGGCGAGTCCAGCCACGCATTGAGGTTGGCATCACAGTCGAACGACAGGATGATGATCCATTCGTCGTGCAGGCCCGGAATCGGTCGCTCGATCTTGTGGCGCAAAAATCCCTTGAACTCGGCCTCCGCGGCCTGAATGCGCTGCTGCCATTTGAGGAAGGCGTCCTCGAGTCCGTCCGGCACCTTGAAAGAGATCACGGCAGAGACTGCGCTCTCGCGCGGCACGCCGGTGTCGGGCAGGATGTGGACATCCTCCGAACCGACGAAGAAGCGCTGCACCTCCGCGATGAGCCGCGCCCGCACATCGCTCTGAAGCCAGGCGCGGGCTGCCGCCGGGCTCGCGAAGCGCAGGATCGTCACCCAGTCGACATGCGCCGGCGGTTGCGGCGGCACCACCTCCTGGCTGAGGAAGCCGGGCCAGGCCTTGAGCACGTCGCCGACCTCGCCGTTCCACCGCGCGAACGCGGCGAAGCCGTCGTCGGCGATGCGGCGCTGGATGACGAGGGCGACCGGCTGTCCGGCCGTATCAGGAGATGCGCTCATGAGCAGCCGCCTCAGCTCTTCTTGTAGAGACGCTTGCCCATCACCCAGGTCTCGTCGACGCAGCGATCGTCGCCGACCATCATCACGGCGAAGAGCATGCTCGCAGCCTCGTCCATCGTGCGCGGCCCGCCGCCCTCGGCGATCAGCGACTGGTGCCAGGGCTGCGCGGCTTGCCCGCCGTTCGGATCGAGCGCGACGAAATCAGCCTCCTTGCCGGGTTCGAAATTGCCGAGCTTGTCGTCGATGTAGAGGCCTTCGGCACCGCCAAGCGTGATCGACCAGAAACCGCGATACGGCGAGAGCTTGTTGCGCTCGGCTTCAGCGAGATCCTTGCGCGCCGGATCAATGCTGCCGTCGAGCAGCGTGTTATTGCACATGCCGACCTTGTAGGCATCGTCGAGCACGGAGATCATGGAGAAGCGGTTGCCGCCGCCGACGTCGGTGCCGAACGACATTTTCACGCGATGCTCCGGATCGGTGGCGCGGCCAATGCGGAACAGGCCGCTGCCGAGGAACAGGTTCGAGCACGGGCAGAACACCACCGCGGCGCCCTTCTTCGACATGCGACGGAACTCGTTGTTCGAGAGGTACACGCCATGGCCCCCGGAGAATTTCGGACCGACGAGATCGAACTTCTCGTAGACGCCGAGATAATCCTGACAGTCCGGGTGCTCGACGAGCACGCCGCTGCATTCGGCCGGGTTCTCGGAGATGTGGGTGTTGACCCAGCAGTCCGGATGCTCATGCTTGAGGCGCTGACACGCTTTCAGCAGCTCCGGCGAGGCACCGAAGGCAAAGCGCGGCGTGATGGCATAGAGGTTGCGGCCCTTGTTGTGGTACTGCGCGATCAGCCGCTTGCTGTCGCGATAGAAGTTCTCGGGCGTGTCGACATAGTCAGCCCGGGCGTTGCGATCGATGCCGGTGAGGCCCGCGATCACACGCATGTTGCGGCGGGCTGCCTCCTCGAACAGCTCCTCGGTCGACACTGGCGACGAGCTCGTGAACGCCTGGCACGTCGTGGTGCCGGAGGCCAGCAGCGCATCGAGGAAGCGCTTCACGCCCTCGCGGGCATAGTTGCGGTCCTTGTATTTGAGCTCTTCCGGATAGATCCACATCTGCAGCCACGGCAGCAGTTGTTCGCCATAGGCGCCGAGCACCCGGGTCTGCGGCAGATGGATGTGGCCGTCGATGAAGCCCGGGACGATGATGCGGTCCTCGATATGGGTGATCTGCACGCCCGGATGCGCGGCGGCAATCTTGTCATACGGGCCGAACGCCTTGATGACGCCGTCGGTGACGACCATGAGGCCGTCCTGGTGAAAGCGCGCGGCGGCCTGCTCGTTGCCGATGTGCCTCCAGGGATCGTCGACGAAGTCGAAGAACGTGCCGCGAATACCGACGGAGGTCATGATTTGGTTCCTTCCTCTAAGTCTGTGTGGCGTGGCCCGCTGAGGGCAGCGCGATCGCAGGCAGCGTGCCCCCAACAGTGCAGAGGCCGAGATAAACCCAATTGCTCGGCGCCTGCGTCGCTTCAGGCAGCACCGCCGCGATCGCCATGGCGCCGCTCACCGCGAGATGGCAGGGCGCGCTGATGAGACCGCCGAACAGGCCGTGGCTGCGCTCGTCCTTGGAATTTGGCTGAACGGCACGACGCCCAGCAGGATCGGCACGACCCTTCCGTTCGCGCGCCCGGCGTCGGAAGCAGGTGCAGTCATGGCTCACGCCCCTCGGTCTCCGCCGGCCGCGTCTTTCGTGCCCGCAACGAGAGGCGACGATACAGGTTGCGGATCTTGACGCACGGAGCGTGCCAGAACTGTGTGTAAAAACCCTTAGGAGTTACCGTATCCATGCGGAGACTTGACCGCTGATGCCGTGGCCGGAGGGCTCAGAACAAAAAACGCGAAAACAACCCCATGCACAGTACAAATCATTGATGAATTTCAGGCCGAAGCGTTCAGCCAGGCCATTTGACTCGTCGGGCAAAACAGGCACAGACTTGCATGATCGCCGATCGTGAAATCCGACATCGCGCCGACGCCGTTAACGTTTCGGAAGGCATCGCCGCTTCGAACGCGCGCGCTTCGACATCAGGTCAATTGTCGAAGACGCGAGGCAGCGCATTTAATCCGCGCTCGATCTCGGTTTGCACAACGCCACGCTTGTCCGGCAGATGGATTGAGTCCGGCAGGCGTCGGCAATCGAGGTTAGAGATGACTCTCCGCAGAACCGACGGTGTGTGGCTGAATGAACCGGAACGATGGACGGCTGAGGGCGAGAGCCTAAAGATCATCACTGACAAAGGCACCGACTTCTGGCGCGAGACCCACTATGGCTTTAATCGCGACAGCGGGCATTTCCTGGGCTTTCCAACCGGCGAAGCATTCACCGCCAGTTTACGCGTTCAGGGCGACTTCCAGGCGCTCTACGATCAGGCGGGCATCATGGTGCGCGTCGACGCGGAGCATTGGGTCAAGGCCGGGATCGAACTCTCGGACGACCGCGCCATGCTCGCGAGCGTGTTAACCAACGAGCGATCGGACTGGGCCACGGCATCCTATGAGCATGATGCTGGCGATTTTTGGGTGCGCGCGACCGTCGCCAACGGCGTCCTTCGTTTGCAAGTTTCGGCCGACGGCAAGTACTGGCCTCTGATGCGGCTAGCACCGTTTCCGGCAGCGAGCTCCTATCTTGTGGGGCCCATGGCCTGCACACCGGAACGGGCAGGGCTAGAAGTCGTATTCTCGACGTTTCATCTGACACCGCCGCTTGGAAAGGACCTACACGACCTGAGCTAAGTGGCCGTTCTGCAATCTCGCTCGCTGTCGCGCGGACAGATCGACGTTCACCACAGAGCCGTCCCGCTCGCCTCTACTCTCGCTCCGACTGCGCCTCGACCGCCTGTACGGCGACACTTGCCACCTGCCGCAGCGCCTCGCGTTCCGCGCCCGAGGACGCCATCACGCCCATGCCGACCGCGACGGCGGAGACGTAGCGCGCGAGCGCGGCGGGATCGGCGCTTTCCTTCAGATCACCTTCGGCTTTGGCGCGAACAAAGCGGTCGTGGAGCTGGTCTTCGTTCTGGGCGCGGCGGGCGGCGAGCTCGAACGGGACGTTCTCGGAGCCCGTACCGCAGGCGATGCCGCCTTGCACCAGCAGGCAGCCGGGCGGATTCGCCGGATCGGTCTGCTTGTCGGCGATGCCCATCAGCATCCGCTCGGCGACGGCGCGGGCGGTGGGTGCCGCGACCACCTCGTCCATCCAGACGGCGCGCAATTTGGTGTAGCGGTCGAGCGCGGCCTTCAGCAGGCCTTCCTTGTTGCCGAAGCAGGCGTAGAGACTCGGCGGATTGATGCCCATGGCCTCGGTGAGCTGGGCAATGGTCGCGCCCTCATAACCATGGCGCCAAAACACTTCCATCGCCTGATCCAACGCCGTCTCGGCGTCGAATTCGCGGGGGCGTCCCATGCCCATGTGCCTGTCTCCTCGGAATTGGCGCCCTGTAGTGACCTAACGCCTGATCTTATCTAGTTGTTCTGGCTTTCTTTTTCTTGTGTCTTCCAATCGTCGCGGTATCGACGTACAATTTTCTTCGTGAATGATACATAAGTATCTTGCACTGCGGCATCCAGCTCCACATCTGTAGTGAACACTACATATCTGGAGCGCGCAAATGCACCCCTCCCAAAATACCGCCCGCACCGGCCGTTTCCGCCGCCTCCTCGGTGGCGTCGCCATCGTAGGCGCCCTCGCCGCCGCCGGCTCGATCGCGACCGGCCGCTACTTTCACGCGGCGCAAGCGACCGCACCGGCGGCCGCAGCCGAACAAGCCGTTTCCGTCACCGTCGCGATGATCGAGCCGCGGCAAACTGTGCTGTGGGACGATTTCTCCGGCCGGCTGGAGGCCATCCACCGAGTCGAGCTGCGCCCCCGCGTCGCGGGGGCGATCCTGTCGACCAATTTCACGGAAGGTGCGTTGGTGAAGGCCGGCGACGTGCTGTTCAAGATTGATCCGGCGCCTTACGCGGCGGAGGTCGACAAGGCCAACGCCCAGCTCGAAGCCGCCAAGGCGCGCGTTGTCTTTACCCAGAGCGAGCTCGAGCGCGGCGCGCAGCTGGTCGGCAACGCCGTGGTGACGCGGCGCGACTACGACCAGCGCGAGAATGCCAGTCGTGAAGCGATTGCCAACGTGAAGGCGGCCGAGGCAACGCTGCAGACCGCAAAGCTCAATCTCGGCTACACCGAGGTGCGCGCGCCTGTGGACGGCCGCGTCGGCAAGATCGAGGTCACGGTCGGCAATCTCGTCGCCGCCGGCACCGCCTCTCCCGTGCTGACCTCGCTGGTCTCGGTCAATCCGATCTACGCCTCGTTCGACGCGGACGAAGAGGTGGTGCTGCGCGCGCTGAATTCCATTGCAGACGGCTCCGGCCAACGCGGCAAGCTCGACCAGATCCCGGTGGAGATGACGACCTCCGGCGGCCTCTCGGCGAAGGGCCACATCCAGCTGATCGACAACCAGGTCAACGGTCAGAGCGGCACCATCCGCGTCCGCGCGGTTTTCCCCAACGAGGACGGCCGTCTCATCCCCGGCCAGTTCGCCCGAGTGCGCATGGGGCAACCGAAGCAGCAGACGCTGGTCATGATCGACGAGCGCGCGATCGGCACCGACCAGGACAAGAAGTTCGTGATGGCGGTCGGTGACGACAGCCGCGCGGTCTACCGGCCGGTCACGCTCGGCGGCGCCGTCGATGGGCTCCGCGTCGTCACCTCGGGCCTGAAGCCCGGCGACCGCGTCGTCGTCAATGGCTTGCAGCGCGTGCGTCCCGGCGCCCTGCTCAAGACGGAGGTGGCAGCGATGGGCGCGCGAGGGCCGCAGCAGGCATCCAACCACAGCAACCAGGACGTGGTGCAACGCTAGTGTCTGTCATTCCGGGGTGCGCGTAGCACGAACTACGGTGCGCACGCGCGCACCTGAGAATCTCGACATTTTGAAACTCCGACCATCTCACCTTCAGATTCCGGGATCGCGGGCTTCGCTCGCGCCCCGGAATGACGGCGGAGGGGGTCGGAGACGCGGGAAGACATTGCCCAGGGGCAAAGCCATGAATCTTTCAAAATTCTTCATCGATCGTCCTATTTTTGCCGGCGTGCTGTCGGTCCTGATCTTCCTTGCCGGCCTGATCTCGCTGTTCGCGATGCCGATCTCGGAATATCCCGATGTCGTGCCCCCGTCCGTCGTGGTACGCGCGACCTATCCCGGCGCCAACCCCAAGGTGATCGCGGAGACGGTGGCGACGCCGATCGAGGAGCAGATCAACGGCGTCGAGAACATGCTCTACATGTCGAGCCAGGCGACCACTGACGGCGCGATGACGCTGACGGTGACGTTCCGCCTCGGCACCGACCCCGACAAGGCAACGCAGCTGGTGCAGAACCGCGTGCAGCAGGCCGAACCGCGCCTGCCCGCCGTCGTGCGCCAGCTCGGCATCATCACCAAGAAATCGTCGCCCGACCTCACCATGGTCGTGCACCTGCTGTCGCCGAACGGCCGCTACGACATGACGTATTTGCGCAACTACGCGGTGCTCAACGTCAAGGACCGGCTCGCGCGGATTGACGGCGTTGGCGACGTGCAGCTCTATGGTGCCGGCGATTATTCGATGCGGGTCTGGGTCGATCCGCAGAAGGCCGCCGAGCATGGCCTGACTGCGAGCGACATCGTGAGGGCGATCCAGGCGCAGAACGTCGAAGCCGCCGCCGGCGTCGTCGGCTCCTCCCCGAACGTCAAGGGCATCGATCTCCAGCTCTCCGTCAATGCCGAAGGGCGGCTCGCGAACGAAGAACAGTTCGGCGACATCGTGGTCAAGACTGGCGCGCGTGGTGAAGTGGTGCGCTTACGCGACGTCGCTCGCATCGAGCTTGGCGCGTCCGAATACGGGCTGCGCTCGCTGCTCGACAACAAGCAGGCGGTCGCGATCCCGATCTTCCAGGCGCCGGGCTCCAACGCGCTTGAGATCTCCGACCACGTCCGCGCCACCATGGCCGAGATCAAGAAGAACATGCCCGAGGGCGTGTCCTATCAGATCGTCTACGACCCGACCCAGTTCGTGCGCTCGTCGATCGAAGCGGTCATCCACACGCTGCTGGAGGCCATTGCGCTGGTGGTGCTGGTCGTGATCCTGTTCCTCCAGACTTGGCGCGCCTCGATCATCCCGCTTCTGGCCGTGCCGGTGTCGATCGTCGGCACATTCGCAGTGATGCATGTGTTCGGCTTCTCCATCAACGCGCTCAGCCTGTTTGGCCTGGTGCTCGCGATCGGCATCGTCGTCGACGACGCCATCGTCGTGGTCGAGAACGTCGAGCGCAATATCGAGGCGGGGCTATCGCCGCGCGATGCCACCTATCAGGCGATGCGTGAGGTCTCCGGCCCGATCATCGCGATCGCGCTGGTGCTGGTCGCGGTGTTCGTGCCGCTCGCCTTCATCTCCGGCCTGACCGGGCAGTTCTACAAGCAGTTCGCGTTGACGATCGCGATCTCGACCGTGATCTCCGCGGTCAACTCGCTGACACTGTCCCCGGCCTTGTCGGCGCTGCTGCTGAAAGGCCATAACGAACCGAAAGACAAGCTGACGCTGATCCTCGAAAAGACGCTCGGCTGGTTCTTCCGCGGCTTCAACAAGGGTTTTACGCGCTCCTCGGAGAATTACAGCGGCAGCGTCACCAGAGTGATCTCGGGCAAGGCCGCGGTGATGGGCCTCTACGTGGTCCTGGTCGGCCTCACCGCCCTCTTGTTTCAGCAGGTGCCGAGCGGCTTCGTGCCGGGCCAGGACAAGCAATATCTGGTTGGCTTCGCCCGCCTGCCCGATGGTGCCACCCTCGACCGCACCGAAGAGGTGATCCGCAAGATGAGTGACATCGCGCTGACCCAGCCCGGTGTCGAGAGCTCGGTCGCCTTCCCGGGCCTGTCGATCTCCGGCTTCACCAACTCTTCCAATGCCGGCATCGTGTTCTCGACCCTCAAGCCGTTCGACGAGCGCAAGGACCCTTCGCTCAGCGGCCCCGCCATCGCGGCCGATCTGAACAAGAAATATGCGGGGATTCAGGAAGCCTTTATCGCCATGTTCCCGCCGCCGCCGGTCAATGGTCTCGGCACCATCGGCGGCTTCAAGCTCCAGATCGAGGACCGTGCCGGTCTCGGCTATGAGGCGCTGAACGAGGCGACCAAGGCGTTCATGGCGGCGATGCAGAAGGCCCCGGAGATCGCCGGCGTGTTCTCGAGCTTCCAGGTCAACGTGCCCCAGCTGTTCGCCGACATCGACCGCACCAAGGCGCTCCAATTGGGCGTGCCCGTGACGGAGGTGTTCAACACGCTTCAGATTTACCTCGGTTCCTACTACGTCAATGACTTCAACAAGTTCGGCCGCACTTATTCCGTCCGCGTGCAGGCTGACGCGCCGTTCCGCGCTCGCGCCGACGACATCACGCAGTTGAAGGTGCGCTCGTCCTCGGGCGACATGGTGCCGTTGTCGGCGCTGCTCACGATCCGCCAGAGCGCGGGGCCGGAGCGCGCGATCCGCTACAACGGCTTCCTGTCCTCCGACATCAATGCGGCCGCCGCTCCCGGCTTCTCCTCCGGCCAGGCGCAGGAGGCGGCGACGCGGATCGCCGCGGAAGTGCTGCCGCCGGGCTTTGCCTTCGAATGGACCGATCTGACTTATCAGGAGTTCATCGCCGGCAATTCCGGCGTCTGGGTGTTTCCGCTGGCCATTCTGCTCGTGTTCCTGGTGCTGGCCGCACTCTATGAGAGCCTGACCTTGCCGCTCTCGATCATCATGATCGTGCCGATGGGCCTGCTGGCCGCGATGTTCGGGGTCTGGATTTCGAAGGGCGACAACAACGTCTTCACCCAGATCGGCCTGATCGTCCTCGTGGGCCTCTCGGCCAAGAACGCGATCCTGATCGTCGAATTCGCGCGCGAGCTCGAGTTCGCAGGCCGCACGCCGCTCCGCGCCGCGATCGAGGCGAGCCGGCTACGGCTGCGCCCGATCCTGATGACGTCGATGGCGTTCATCATGGGTGTGCTGCCACTGGTGCTCTCCACCGGCGCGGGCTCGGAGATGCGGCGCGCCATGGGCGTTGCCGTGTTCTCCGGCATGATCGGCGTCACCGTGTTCGGCCTGTTCCTGACGCCGGTGTTCTATGTGCTGCTACGCACCGTCACCGGCATGAAGCCGCTGACGCATCACGGCAGCGACACCAGCGCGGCACCGGTTCAGGGTTTGGGGCACTAGATCAAGGAAATCCCCGATACCAGCAACAGAACGAGCACGGTCTTGCGAAAGACCGTCTCGTTGACGCGGTGGACGCGATCACACCGAGCCCAGATCCCGCGAACCAGGCCGGCAGGCTGATCGCCAAGTCGACGAAGACCTTCGCCGACCGAATATTGCGCCGGAGCGCCCACAAATGGGTGGCCTGCACGCCGATGCTGCACGCCATCATCAGCAGGCTCGCCGGCTCTTTGCCGGTATCAGGTCTCTACTTCCTGTTCTCCTCGCAGAACTTCAACGCCGCCAGCGCTTCGCCGGCCCGCGGGATCTGCATCTCGATGCTGTCATCCTCATCGTCCTCGAAATCGAGCGCGGGACGCTTGGCCTTCGACAGCCGGTCCATGATCGACTGATCGTATTCGAAGATGCCGCGCACGGTGGTCTTGTCCATGACCTCCCACTTCGCCTTCTTCATGATGTCGGCGTCATCGGTGCCGACGTCGGCCCGGAGGATCTCGCCGATTTTGTCCCATTCCCAGCCGTCGTAGATCATGACGATCACGATGGCCTTGTCGGAATAGGTGATCACGATGACGTAGTCGCGGTCCTCGTCGTCCTTATCCTTGTAGCCCCGGCTCGCGTTGCAATGGGTATCCTGCGTACGCTTCTCGATGGTCCAGTCGCCCGCCCTGGATTGTTGCGCGGGCGCCGCGCCGGTGCTCAAGGCACCCGCGAGCAAGCTAGTTGCGAAAAGGAACCGTTTCATCTCTGCCTCCAGCTCTTCCCCGGGGCCGAGGTGACCACCTCTGCCGGCCGCCCGGAAGCATCTCCGGCGCGGCGTGAGGTCAATGGTGACGCCGGCGGCCTCAGCTCCGCCGCGGCACGATCGCGATCGGGGTGAAGGTGTAAACCTCCTCATCGTTCTGATTGAACATCGTCCACTTCACCAACGCGATGCCCTGCGGCTTCGACTTCGAAGGCGTCAGGTTCATGACCTCCCCGACCAGATGGAGGCGGTCATTGGGCCGCACCGGAATCGTCCAGCGCAGGCCATCGACGCCCGCGCCGATGAGCGGATGCGGACCAAAAGGTCGGGTCTGGATCGCAAGATTCATGGCAATTGCGGCGGTGTGCCATCCCGAGGCAGCGAGCCCCCTGAACAGGGTCTCCTTGGCGGCCTCGTGGTCGAGATGCATCGGCTGCGGATCAAATTCGGCAGCGAACCGCTTGATGTCGGCCTCGGTGACCTCGACCTCCGGTGATCTGAACCGCATTCCGACCGAGAGATCGTCGAACCATTCGACCTGCGCCATGATTTTGCCTCGCAATCTGATGCACCGCCTGCGAAGTCACGGTTCAAAGGCTTGAGCAATAGCGGGACCGCAGCGCACAAACCGGCCCCGGGGGTTCCCGGCGAAACCCCTTTCCCGATGCGACGAAACATGCCTGAAACAGATGGCCGGTTAAGTGGTTGTCAAAATAAATACAGGGACGGCCACCATGCAATTCCTCTTCGACCTGATCTACGAATATTCATGCTGCCAGAATCTCGTCGCCCAGCCGCTGGGGGAGGACGTGCTATGATCGAGCTGATCTCTGCCCTGCTTGCCCTTTGCAGTGTTGGCGTCTTCGCTGCGCATGCGCTGGATGCCTACCGCACCACGCACTCCTGACCGACATCGTCAAGCTTACTTCACCTCGCCGCGTTGGGGAGAGGTGAGCATCAGGCGCATCCATGTCCTTCCGGCGCTAGAATGGGCGCCGGTAGAAGTGCTCCGAATGCGTTGCCGGCGGAAACCGATTGGCGAGCGCAAGCGCTCCCCTTTCGTCGGTCTCAAGGGCGATCTTCTGCGCCAGCATCACGTCGCCGGGGACGAGGAAGCCTGACGGGACGAAGCACCACCCCATGGTCGCTCGGCCTTCACCGTCGATTTCGTGGACGTTGGCGGCAGTGCCGTAATGAATGCGATAGGTCTTGCCGGTGTCGCAGCCGACGACGTCGAAATACCGGTGCTCCTCGAATTGCGCGCATTGTGCGGGCGACAGCCATTCGGAGAGCAGCCGGCGGCCACGGGCATCCGGCGTGTTCTCGCCGAAGAAGCGCCGATAGAGTTCACGCAGCGCATGCAGACGCGCACGCGCCGGCGCGCGGAGCCAAACTGCCGCAATCATGAGCAGCTCAGATCAACCGCCAACCAGGCGCGGATAGAATAGCGTTTCTTCCGCGGTCGGGTCGAACGATCTGATACGGGTGACCTCGCCGGGCCCGGTTCGCAGCGCCGCAGTGAAGCCGGCTCCGGTCAGCTCCCGAAAGCGCCGTTCGGCTCGCGCCAGCGCTTCGGCATTGCCAGGATCAAACTCGTGGCGTGTATCGCCGGTCTGGTCCATCACGATCTGGGTTGCCATATTGAGTCTCCTCATGCCCACCCCTGAACCTGATCAAAGCAAACCTCGTGCCCTCAGTTCCTGATGGCAACAACTTTCTCGCATCGACGCATCACGCCTTGCTGAACGGCTTAGCGCAATGCTGCCGCCCCTCCTCCCTCATCGATCTGCCGGCCCATCAGCGCGATCGCTTTCTGATAGACGCCGGCAGCATTCCAAGCCTCGATGGCGGCGAAGTTCGGCTCGCCCGGCTGGTAACCGGCTCCTGCGCGCCAACCATGGGCTTTGAGGAAATTCGCCGTCGAATTCAGTGCGTTGGCAGCCACCTCGAGATTGCCGGTGCCATAGGCCAGGATGTTCTTGGGCATGAACTGGGTCTGGCCGACCTCGCCATGCATGGAGCCCCGGGTCGATCCCGAAAGCGTGCCGCGGTCGATCAGCTTCAAGGCGGCATACAGCTGGTCGGTGAAGAATTCGGGACGGCGGCAGTCGTAGGCGAGGGTCGCGATCGACGACAGCATGTTCTGGTTGCCGCGCTGGCTGCCGAAACCGGTCTCCATGCCCCAGATCGCGATCAGCGGCCCGGGCGGCACCCCGTAGCGCTGCTGGATCGAGGCGAACAAGGCGGCCTGCGACTGCTTGAGCTGCCTGCCTTTGGCAACGATGGTGGCGGCGCCGCGCTTGGCAAGGAACTGGTCGAGCGTCAGGGAAAAGCTGCGCTGGCCGCGATCGGCGGCGATGGTGGCGCTGGCATAATTGGTCTGCATTAAGGCCGAAAGCGCGGTGGGGCCAATGCCTTTGCCCTGCGCCTCCTGACTGAACTCGCGCTTCCAGGCCTCGAAGCCCGCCGGCGAGCTGCCGCATTGCGCAGCCTCGACCGTAGGTGCCAGGCAACCAAGCAGCACCATCGCGCCAAAAGCCGCCCCCGCAACAGCCCTGCCCCTGATCATATCCACTATCTCCCGTCCTGTACCGATCTGCGGCGCAATCTTACCCGCTCGGAGGCGCCGACTCCATGGCGCGATCATAGGACAAGTCCAGCCCGGCCAGATTACCCTCCTTCCGCCATGTGTCGAGCAGCCGCAGGAATGCCACCGGCCCGCGCCAATATTGGCTGTTTCTTGCCGCGATCGGATCGAACACGCCTTCATTATTGTAGTAGCCGGGCGTGCATTCGGCGAGATAGGTCTGCCGGCCGAGCGCGGCCTTGACGACTTCGTCGACCCAGGCCTTCTCGGCGGCGAGCGTCGGCTCCAGGGTTCGCGCCTTGCGCCTGCGCACTTCTGCGATCACATAGGCAATGTGCTGCGACTGCTCGTCGATGATGTGCGGAAAATTGGCGCTCTGACCGGCCTGCACCGTGACGATCAGGAAACAATTCGGGAAGCCGCGGCTATAGAAGCCGTGCAGCGTCTTGACGCCGTCGCGCCAGCGCTCGGACAGGCTGACGCCATCGCGGCCATAGACCTCAAAACCCATGCGGCGGGCGTAATCAGTGCCGACTTCGAAGCCGCTGGCATAGATCAGGCAATCGAGCTCGTAGGCCTTACCGTCGACCACGACCGCATTCTCGGTGATGCACTCGACGCCCTGCCCTTTGGTGTCGACGAGATGCACGTTGGGACGGTTGAAGGTGTCGAGATATTCGTCGTGGAAGCACGGCCGCTTGCAGAATGCCTTGTACCAGGGTTTGAGCGCCGCCGCGGCCGCCTCATCCTGCACGATCGTATCGACGCGGGCGCGGATCTCCTCCATCTTGCGGTAGTCGGCCTGCTCGATCACCCTGAGTGCCTCTTCCAGCGAGGTCACCGGCTGGGGCTGGCGGCGCGGCGCCAGCAGGATCTCGCCGAGCAGCCCGGTCCAACCGTCCTGGACCAGATCCCGTTCGACCGGTTCGCCGGAGATGACCGCGGTGAAATTGTCCATGCGCTCGCGCTGCCAGCCGGGCTTGAGGCTTTGCGCCCAGGCTTGATCCGTCGGACGGTCGTCGCGAACGCCGATAGCGGACGGTGTGCGCTGGAAAACGTAAAGCGCCTTTGCCGAGCGCCCGAGATGCGGCACGCATTGCACGGCGGTTGCGCCGGTGCCGATGATCCCGACGCGCTTGTCAGCGAGGCCGGTGAGATCGCCCTCTGCAGTGCCGCCAGTATACGCGTAGTCCCAGCGGCTGGTGTGAAAGCTGTGGCCTTTGAACGTCTCGATGCCGGGAATGCCGGGCAGCTTCGGCCGGCTCAGCGGACCGCCGGCGAGAATGACGAAGCGCGCGCAGATGCGATCGCCACGATCAGTCTCGACCAGCCAGCGCGCCTCCTGCTCCTGCCATTCCATCCGTGAGATGATCGTCTGAAACAGCGCACGCGCGTAGAGATCAAAATGACGACCGATGCGGCGGGAGTGCTCGTAGATCTCCGGAGCGCGCGCGTATTTGCGCACCGGCATGTAGCCGGTCTCCTCCAGGAGCGGCAGGTAGATGTAGCTTTCGGTATCGCAAGCAGCTCCGGGGTAGCGATTCCAGTACCAGGTGCCGCCGAAATCGGCGGCCTTTTCCACGATCCGGAAATCGTCAACGCCGGCCTCGCGAAGGCGCGCACCGCACAAGAGGCCGCCGAAGCCGCCACCGACGACGAGAACTTCGGTCGCTTCGCTGACAGGTGCGCGTGTGAGGCAGGGATCGGCCCAGGGATCGTCGAGATAGCGAGCGAAATCGCCGGTCACCTCGACATATTGTGCCTTGCCTTCGCTGCGCAAACGGCGGTCGCGCTCGTCGCGATAGCGCGCACGGAGGGCGGAGATATCGACGCTAGATTCCTTCGCCGCACCGGTCTTGTGTTTTTCCGCTGACATTCGTCTCCTCCACGGCAAACACCACTTCGCCGGCCGTTCGCTTGAAGTTAGCCCTGAAAAAGTGCGGCATGCAATCACGCGCCTTCTTTTTTGCGTGAACGTCGCGCGGCGTTCCGTTAACCTCGCGCGCAATCACAAGCGTAGGCCATGCAACGACGTGGCTGTGGAGGAGACCATGCAGGGGTTGATGATGGACATGCCGCTCCTGATCAGCGGCCTGATCCAGTATGCCGCCGACTACCACGGCGAGGCCGAGATCGTCGCGCGCGAGATCGAAGGCGACATCCATCGTTACACCTATGCTGATGCCCATCCGCGCATCAAGCGCATGGCGCTGGGCTTGAAGCGGCTCGGCATGAAGAAGGGCGACCGCGTCGGCACGCTGGCCTGGAACACGCACCGCCATTTCGAGATGTTCTATGCCGCTCCGGGCATGGGCTATGTGCTGCACACCGTCAACCCGCGGCTGTTTCCGGAACAGCTCGTTTACATCATCAATCACGCCGAAGACCGCCTGCTGTTCATCGACCGTGCCACGCTGCCGATCGTCGAGGCGATCGCGCCGCAACTATCGACGATCGAGGCCTACGTCGTGATGTCCTCGCGCGAACGGATGCCGGAGACGAAGCTGCCGAACCTCCGTTGCTATGAAGAGCTTCTGGACAAGGAGAAGGAAGCCAGCTTCGCCTGGCCCGAGTTCGACGAAAAGTCCGCCTCCACCATCTGCTACACGTCGGGCACGACCGGTAATCCCAAGGGCGTGATCTATTCGCACCGCGCCGCGATCTTGCAGACCATGACCTGCTGCAGTTTCGACTTCCTGCCGGGCCATGTCGAAGGCGTGCGCGAGGTGATGATGCCGATGGCGCCGCTGTTTCACGGCAACGGCTGGAACATGCCGTTCACCGCGCCCTATACCGGCTCCAAGCTGGTGCTGCCCGGCCGCAATTACGAGCCCGACAAGCTCTATGAGTTGCTCGAAGGCGAGAAGGTGACGCTGTCGGCGGGCGTGCCGAGCTTCTGGCTGATCCTGCTCGACTGGCTCGGGCGCACCGGCAACAAATTCTCGACGCTGCGCGCAACGTTATCGTCGGGTTCGGCGCCGCCGCGCGCGATGGTCGAGAAGCTCAAGCGCGACTACAATATCGACTACGTCCAGGCCTGGGGCATGACCGAGGCCTTGGGCTGCTCGATGCCGGGCCTGCGGCCGGGCTCGGAGCACCTCAGCGACAAGCAGAAGTTCGACCGGCGCCAGGTGTCCGGCCGCGCCTGCTTCGGCACCACCTTGCGCATCGTCGATGATGCCGGAAATGAATTGCCGCGCGACGGCAAGACCGTCGGCCATCTGCGCGCTCGCGGCCCCTGGGTCGCCTCCGGCTACATGAAGCTCGACGAAGGCCTCGACCGCGACGGCTGGCTGATCACTGGCGACATGGCGGTGATCGACAGTCAAGGCCACGTCACGTTGACCGATCGCTCCAAAGACGTGATCAAGTCCGGCGGCGAATGGATCTCCTCAATCCAGCTCGAGGACGTCGCCTTGTCTCATCCCGATGTGCTTCAGGCCGCCGTGGTGGCGATATCGCACGAGAAGTGGCAGGAGCGTCCCCTGCTCCTCGTCGTCCGCAAGAAGGGCGCGACCGTCGACGGCAAGGCCCTGCTCGACCACATGCGCCCCAAGATTGCGAGCTGGTGCCTGCCGGACGCGGTCGAATTTTTGGACGAATTCCCGATGACCGGCACCGGCAAGGTGCTCAAATCCGCGCTGCGCGAAAAGTTCAGGGAATACCGCGTCGCTTGAACCGATGGCCGATCAGGCCTGGGTTCATTCCGTGCGCGGTCTTCACCTTTTGGTTAATCCGCAGGCGATATATCCGGGTGTCGCTAACCCCTCATCGAGGATCCCATGGCGTTTTCCGGATTAGGCCTGCATCTCGGCAATCTCTCGCGGCTGTCGCATGCGCAGACGCGCTCAATCAGCCCCGAGAACTTTACCGGCGAGAAGGGTAAGGGCGGCATGTCCGTCGACGGCCCCGCTGCGCGTCAGGCCCGCGATCTCGGCCAGGGCTGGAAGGTCTCGCCCTACGTCGTCATCGAGCCCGGCGCGACCTTCACGCTGGCCGACATCGAAGGCCAGGGCGCAGTCCAGCAGATCTGGATGACGCTGGCGCGCGGACGCCTGCGTCACTCGATCCTGCGCGTATATTGGGATGATCAAACGCTGCCGAGCGTCGAATGCCCAGCCGGCGATTTCTTCGCCTGCGGATGGGAAGAGTTTGCGCAGGTGTCCTCGCTCGCTGTCTGCGTCAATCCCGGGCGCGCCTTCAACTGCTACTGGGAGATGCCGTTCCGCAGGCGCGCGCGCGTCACGCTGGAGAACCGCAGCGAGGAGCAGCTCACCGCCTACTACCAGATCAACTACACCCTGACCGACGTCCCCGAGGATTGCGCCTATTTCCATGCCCAGTTCAGGCGCACCAATCCGCTGCCGTACAAGGAAGTCTATACCATCCTCGACGGCATCAGCGGCGCCGGCCATTACGTCGGCACCTACATGGCCTGGGGCGTCAACAACAATGGCTGGTGGGGCGAAGGCGAGATCAAATTCTACATCGACGGCGACAGCGCATTCCCGACGATTTGCGGCACCGGCACTGAGGACTATTTCTGCGGCGCCTACAATTTCGATCCCTATGTCGCCCATTCCGGCCAAGGACCGGCGCAGCGATCGCGCTACCAGGAGTTCACGACGCCCTATGCCGGCCTACCGCAGGTGATCCGCCCCGACGGTGTCTACAAGTCGCAACAGCGCTTCGGCCTATATCGCTGGCACATCCCCGATCCCGTGCGCTTCCGCTCCGACCTGCGCGTGACCATCCAGGCGCTCGGCTGGCTGCCGGGCGTCACGGAGGCGAAATACCTGCCATTGCAGGATGACATCGCCTCGGTCGCGTTCTGGTACCAGACGTTGCCGACCGCGCCTTTCCCCAAGCTTCCGGGGCCCGATTATCTCGAAATCGGCTGATCCAGCCGACGTCCACCGATCAAGGAGACGAAAGATGCTCTACCCGATGTCGCCAAAAGCCGTCGAGCTCAATCGCAAGCTCGAGAGCTTCATGGACCGGCACATCTATCCGAACGAGGAGCGCTTCTATCGCGAGGCCGAAGAACTTGGACCGTGGAAGGTCTAGCCGTCGAGGAGCTGAAGCCGCTGGCGCGCACCGAAGGTCTACGCATTGGGATCGCAGTCTAATCGACGCTTGGCGGTTCCTGGATGGATGCAGATGCGCGCTGCTTCGAAATTCCTTCGAGTATCGCTCCGAAGATTATAATCGGCAGATAGAATGCAAGCATGATCGTATTCCTCCCGCTGTGACAACCTTGACCTACAGGTCAAGTTCCTCGAATTGACACTCGTCGCTTGCATAGCAAGCGACCCGAACCGCCGCGAATATCAGGAACGCATCGCATCAATCGCATGAGCGATCAGAACGACTGCGCTCGCCGCAATGAGAAACGCAAACAACCAACTCACGTCCGCCTCCAATCCCGGAAGTGAACGCGCTCATCCATGCACAGTCAAAAGCGATCGGGCCTGGAACCGCTATTCAGCGGCTCGCTGATGCCTCGCAGCAACAAGTGCATCCGCTGTCGGCCCTATCGGCAGAATGCCAAAAGGAGCAACGTGCCGACGACGCAGGCTGCTAGGACTAAAAACCAAACGCCCATACAGCTTCTCCGACTCACATACGCCAATCAGGATTAGCCCTACGATTTGGCATTGAAACGCTTGTTGCTGGTTTTCCCCAAGCCAAGCGTGATCCATCTGCTCGCTGCGTTAGTCCAATACCTCCACCGTCGCGGAACGTCGCGATATATCAGCGCTCGCTGGCGAGCTGATCCTCAGCCAGGCGCACTGTCTTCACCTCTTCTTACGGGAGAGGTGAAAGCTGCCCTCGCCTCAGTTCACCACATAAACATCAGGATCGGCGCTCGAGCTCGGCCTTTTGAACGCGTTGCGCAAGGCCGGTGACATCGGAACGTTGTAGTTGAGTCCGTTCGGTGGCGTTGGCGATTGCAGCCATTTCTTGTAGAGCACCTCGATCTCGGGGCTTGCATAAAGCTCCGCGGTGGCGCGATCGGCGAGTGCCTTAAACGGCGCATCCTCCCGCCGCAGCATGATCCCGTAAGGCTCCGGCTTCGAGAACGCCTCCTCGCTGATCATGTAGAGCTGCGGCTCCTTCGAACGCGCAATCGCAACCGCGAGCTGCACGTCATCGAGTGCGTAGGCCTGGGCGCGGTCGGTCTCCAGCAGCAGGAAGGCCTCGGCCTGGTCCTTGGCCGGCATCACGTTGATGCCGAGATTGCGCTCGGTATTGACCTTGGCGAGCTGCGTCAGGTTGACCGATCCGGCCACTGCGGTGACGGCCTTGCCCTTGAGATCGTCGATGGTGTTGATCTTCGCGGCTTTCTTCGCCGCGAACCGCGTCGCGCTGAGGAAATGCGTGTTGGTGAAGGCGACCTGTTTCTGGCGATCGGCATTGTTGGTGGTCGCCGAACAATGCAGATCGAGCGTGCCGTTCACCATCAGCGGAATCCGATTCGACGACGTCACCGCGAGAGTGTCGATGGCGATGTCGGGCATGCCGAGCTCCCGTTTCGCGGCGTCGACGATCCTGAGACAGATATCCATGGCAAAGCCGACCGGCTTCTGGTTGCCGTCGAGATAGCTGAACGGGACCGAGGCCTCCTGATAGCCCAGCGTGATCTTCTTCGTCTCCTTGATCTTCTGGAGCGTGCCCGACAGGTCTTCGGCTGAAGCTGCGGCTGCAACACATGTGACGGCCAGGAGAATAGTCGGTAGACGCATCGGGGGCTCCTCAAGAGATCATCGCGCCGGCGCGCAATCATACAAGGTGATAGCCCAGAGCTGGAACGATCACCAGATCAGGTGCCGTCTACCAGCTATCGCGCTTTTCGATGTACCGCAGCGCCAGGAAAGCGTCATGCCCCCTTTACCCGCAGGTGAGCTGCTGCTCGAACCAGCCGGACAGTCGCTCCGACAACGGCAGCCACGTCCGCTGGAAGTTCGCGAACTTTCCGAGATTGGCGCGATACATGCCCCGCAGTTCGTCTTCGATCACCGGCAGATCGACGCCGGCGCAGGCGCCATCCCTCACGATGGTCCTGCCGGCGACGACGACCTCATTGACGAGCGACGCGTTGCCTCGTGCAAACAGCAGTACCATGGGATCGACGGGCATGATCTGGTCACGGTCGAGCCGGTCGAGATCAACCACGACGTAGTCGGCGGGATTGCCGGCGGCCAACTCGCCACTTCCGGGCGCACCGGTCGCGCGGCGGCCGTTGCGAATGGCGAGAGCAAACATCTCGGCCGCTGTCCAAGTCTGCTTGAACCCGAGGCCGCCATGAACCATCTGCACCAGCCGCATCTCACGTAGAATATCGTCATCCTCGTCCAGCGCCAGCCCGTCGACGCCGACCGCAATGGCGCAGCCGCATTTATGGGCGGCGGCAATCGGCGCGAGCCCCGAGCGCAGATGCATGTTCGAGCTGAAATTGGTGACAATGCGCGCGCCGGCCGCCGCGATCATCTCCAGCTCATCCGGCCGGGCGTAGATGCAATGCGCCAGCGTCAGCCGTTCCGAGAGAAAGCCAATGTCGCGCAGCCAGCTCACCATATCCGGGAAGTGCTGATCAACCCAGGCGCGCTGGTACACGGTTTCCAGGAGATGCATATGGATGCGACGGCCGGTCCGCGCCGAGCTTTCCGCCACCGCTTCCAGCAGCGGCTTCGAGCACCATTGCACGCCGGCGGGCCCGAGCTGGACGTCGACCATGGGGCCGGCGATGGCAGCGGCAATCGCGTCGGTCAGCTCGATATAGGCCCGCGGTGACATCGGTGCGCGGACGAAGATATCTTCGATGGTCTTGCGACCGTCCTTGGAGAGACCCGAGAGCACCGGTTCGGCATCGCCATAGACGATCGGGTTCTGGTCGCGCACCGCCATCGCAAAAGCAATGCGGATGCCGACGTCGGACGCCGCTCTTGCAATGGCCTTGGCTTCGTCCAGCAGGGGCATCATGCCGCTCGGACGGGTGTAATGCACCATCACGGCCGCGCAGCCCGCCTTGGCCGACCGAGCCAATGCGGACGCCGCGGCCAAATATGGGTCGACCGGCGTGCCGAGTGCAGTCCGCAGGATCCAGCTTTCCAGAGGCATGCCGACGGCGCCGAAGGATGACGCAGTGGCGCGGGCGTGGTCGTGGGCGTTGACGAAGGCGGGAATGACGAAGGAGCGCCGGCCCCTGGCGGTCCCCGCTCCTTCCGAGACATCCGTGATCGTCCCACCGTCGTGCCGGAGCACGACATTGTCGCCAACGCCGCGGTCAGGACCACGGAACAGGCTGGACGCCGAGATTTCCGCGGCCATCACCGTCTCTCCAAGGATCAGTTGGCCGTGTACACCAACTCCCGCTCCGCGCGCGGCGGCAGGAATTCGCGTGAGAACACCTCTGCCGGCGTCGGCGCGCGGGCGAGTTGGTAACCCTCGACCACGATGGCGATGGCGCGCGTCATGCGGTCATCCTTGATGTCGCCGATGCCGATCTCCTTCATCTCCGGCGACACGATCAGCTTCTCGAACGAATATTGCAGCCGGCGCTTCTCGACATCCGCATTGATGAGATTGTCGTAGTTGAGCGCCGCCTTCATGCCGCCGTTCTGGTCCTTGGCCACCGCGATCGCGCCTTTGTTGATGGCTCGCACGAGGCTCGCGACAGCCTTCGGATTCGAGGCGATCAGCTTGCGCGACACCATCACGCCGTTGGAATAGAGATCGAGGCCGTACTCACCGAAGGAGAACCACTTGAAATCCTTGTCCGGGTCCTGGCGGTTGAGCACGAGGTTGAAGTAGCTGGTGATATTGAAGACGAGCGCTGCGTCGATATCGCCCTTGATCAGCATCGGCTCCTGGAGGTTCGGCGCCATATTGGAAATCTTGATCTTCTCGCCATCGAGCCCGTTCTTGCGGGTGAATACCGGCAGCAGCCGCGTCGTCGGCGTGCCCTGCGCGCCTCCGAGCGTGCGGCCCTCGAAATCCTTGATGGTGTTGATGCCGCTTGACTTCTTGGCGACGATCGCGAACGGCGGCTGGTTCCACATCATGTAGACCATGATCGGCGCCTCCTGCGGCTTGGTCGAGGCGTTCTGGATGATGGCGTTGACGTCGCCGAAGCCCGCGTCATAGGCGCCCGACATGACACGCGTGACGGTGGCACCGGAGCCCTCGCCCTGGTCGATGACGACGTTGAGGCCTTCCTCTTTGAAGTAACCGTTGTCCTTGGCGTAGAAGAACGCGGCGTCGCTGCCTTGCGTCTTCCAGCCCAGCGTGAACTTGATCGTGGTGTCTTCGGCCATGGCGACGCCAGCGGATAGGGCCAATCCCAGCAGCGCGACAATTACGTTTCTCAACATCGAGATCTCCTCAAGCTCCGTTGCGTGACGATTTGAAAATCAGGTGGCGATCACGTCGTTCTTGCGCGTGGCCCAGCCGGTGACCCGCCCTTCAATCAGCGAGAACACGGCGTAGAGCGCGACGCCGAGCCCGGCGAGCACGAACAGCCCGGCGAACACCAGCGGCACGTTGAAATTGGAGGACGCGGTCATCATGACGTTGCCTATGCCGCGGTTGGAGGCGACCGTCTCCGACAGAACCGCGCCGACGAAGGCGTAGGAGATCGCGACTTTCAGCGATGCGAAGAAGAACGGCATGGTCCGGGGCAGACCGACGTTCCAGAGAATGTCGAACTTGCTGGCGCCGAGCGCCTTCAGGACGTCCTCGAGCTCGGGCTCGGTGGTTGCCAGACCCGTGGCAATGTTGACAACGATCGGGAAAAAGCAAATCGACAGCGCGGTCAGCACCGCGGGCACCGTGCCGGAGCCGAACCACAGCACGAAGATCGGCACCACCGCGACCTTGGGGATCGAGGAGAAGCCGATCAGGAGCGGATAGCAGGTGTCATAGGCCGTCTTGGAGACGCCGATGACGGCGCCGAGGGCGACACCGAGCGCAACGCCGAGGACGAAGCCGAACATGGTGGTGGCCAGCGTCTGCACGATGTGCGGCCACAGCACCGGGAAACGCTGAAACAGGGTCACGAACACCTGCGAGGGCCGCGGCAGCACCAGGTCGGACATGCCGGTCATCAGGCAGAACAGCTCCCAGGCGACGAAGAACAGCACGATCAGTCCCGCCGACCACGCCTTCTGCCTGACATCGATCCCGAACATCAGCCTGCCCCCTGCTCAGCCGCGCTGCGCGCATCCTCGATGAAGGCGCGCAGCTTCTGGTTCAACGCGACGAAATCCGGCTCGAAGGTCATGGCGACCGTGCGCGGCCGCGCGAATTCGACCCGGCTGTCGTCGAGGATGCGGCCGGGACGCGCGCTCATCACGCAGATGCGGCTCGCAAGAAAGCCGGCTTCGCGCAAATCGTGCGTGACCAGCAGTACTGTCGGCTTGCGCGTCATCCAGAGATTCTGGAGGATCGTCCACAGCTCCTCGCGGGTGAACTGGTCGAGTGCGCCGAAGGGCTCATCCAGCAGCAGCATGCGCGGCTCGTGGATCAGCGCGCGGCAGAGATTGGCGCGCTGGAGCATGCCGCCGGAGAGCTGCCAGGGATAATGATTGCCGAAGCCTTTGAGGCCGACCTGCTCCAGCAGCGCGTTGGCCTTGTCGCGGAATTCGGTCTTGCGCAGCTTGCGGAAGTTGGAGCGGAACGGCTCGACGATCTTCAGCGGCAGCATGATGTTTCGCTCGATCGTCATCCACGGAAGCATGGTCGGATTCTGGAAAGCCATGCCGACCCGCATCGCCCGCGCTGCCACCTCGCGGCCGCCGACGATGACGACGCCGCTGGTCGGCTGCACCAGGCCGCTGACGAGACGTAAGATGGTCGATTTGCCGCATCCCGACGGGCCGACCAGCGCGACAAACTCGCCGTCGGCGATCCGGAGCGTCGTCTTCGACAGCGCGGACACGGCCCGGTCGCCGCGCCCGAAGGTCACGGCGGCCTCGGACAGCTGGATGGCGATCGGACCGAAGCCGTCAGGAACAGGCTGGCGGTCAAATTGGGCGTTGGGCTGCATGCGCATCACAGCCAAAGTGTATGCAAGCTAGATGCCAGTCGCCGACGTCCGCAGAATTAAGCAACTTACCGAACAGCGTACCAAAATTGTGGTCCCGATTTAGGCAATCGCGACACCAAACTGCATGCAATTGAAGCGCTGGATCAGCGCAGGGTGTGCTAAGGAGAGGGCTGCGACCCTACTCCGAAGGATTCGCCGAATGGCGGCGCGCCCCACCAGCAAGACTTATGAATCATCTGACAAGGTCGGCGTGATTTGCCGCGCACTACGGCGCGCGATCATCGAGCAGGCGCTGGAACCCGGCGCAAAGCTGCCTGAGGACTCGCTCGGCGAGCGCTTTGGCGTCAGCCGCACCATTGCCCGCCACGCGCTGGGGCAGCTCGCCGCCGAAGGCCTTGTCGAGCTGCGCCGCAACCGAATCGCGGTGGTGGCGACGCCGAGCTGGCAGGAGGCGCGAGATGCCTTTGACATCCGCATCCAGCTCGAGCGGCTCGTGGTCCGCCAGCTCGCGGGCAAGCTGACCAAAAGCCAGATCGCCGAGCTGAACGCGCACGTCGATGCCGAGGACCGGGCGCGCGGCGGCACGGATGCGGTCTCGATCCGGCTCGCCACCGAATTTCACATCCTGCTCGCGCAGATGACGAACAGTCCGATCCTGGTGCGCTATGTCAGCGAGGTCGCCTATCGCTGCTGCCTGACGCTGTCGCTGTACAGCCGGCCGCATTCGACGGAATGCGCGATCAACGAGCACCGCGCCATCATTGCTGCGCTCGCCAAAGGCGACGAAGCCAAGGTGATGGAATTGATGCACCATCACCTCGATTCCGTAGCCAATCGGGCATTAGTCGCCCCTGCCCCGCTACGCGGCCGTGACCTCCTCGACATTCTCGCGCCCTATGCCGATGAGGTGGCGAGCGACCGCGTCGTTAAGCTGCCGAAAATCGCGCGCAGGAGTTAGGCCTCGATGCCGCGCTGGACCAGAATGCGCTCGGCGCTGTCGTTCCAGACGTCCATCTTGACGATCTGCCCGCTCTTGACGACGAAGCGATCGACATAGCGATTGCCCTCGAACGGCGTGCCGTCCATCCACTCGCCATAGAGCGTGCCAACGCTGTAGACGATCGTCTCGTCCGCACCGGGACAGACACAGACATCGAACCGGTCCATCTTCTTTTTCACCCAGCGATAGCGCTTGGCGTTGAAAGCTGTCGGACCGCGCGGATGATCGAACTCACGTCCGCCGGTGAATGTGATCACCGTGCCCGGCTTCATATAGGTCGCGGCGGCATCTGGATCGGGTTTCATCGAGGCCGTCAGATAGGCCTCGACGATCTTGGCATCGGTCATCGGCAGTTCGGCTTTTGCAAAGGCGGACATAGCGGGTTCTCCGGCTCTCGACATCTTACAGCTCGCGCCGTGAACTGCATGCATATTTTTTGAACAATTTAGCGGCAGAACTGCACACAATTCGGTACTGCCCGCCCCAGCAGCTTCCGCTAGGCTCTGACAGCAAAATCCGACGAAGCCATGATCACCCAGTCCGCCTTCGACCTGATCTTTCGTGACGCGCAGTTGCGATCATCCGCCGCACCCGTCGATATCGGCGTGAAAGGCGGGCGTATTGCCGCGATCGAGCCAAAGCTCGCCTGCGACGCGCCCGAGGTCGATCTCGGCGGCCGCCTTGCCTTGCCCGGGTTCGTCGATACCCACATCCATCTCGACAAAGCCTGCCTGCTCGGCCGCTGTGGGCACGATCACGGCAGTGTTTCGGACGCTATCCGCGCCGTGGCCGGGATGAAGCGCGATTTCACCGTCGAGGACGTCTATGCCCGCGGCGCCCGGGTTCTCGAGCGCGCGATCGTGCACGGCACGACCCGCATGCGCACTCATGTCGAGATCGATCCGCGCATCGCCTTGCGCGGCTTCGAGGCGGTCAAGGCGCTGAAGCGCGATTATGCCTGGGCGATCGACCTGTCGCTCTGCGTCTTCCCGCAGGAAGGCCTGACCAACGACCCCGGAGCTGAGGAGTTGCTGATCCAGGCGCTGCGCGACGGCGGCGAGGTGATCGGCGGCTGTCCCTATATGGATACCGACCCGAACGCCCATCTCGAACGCATCTTCGATCTCGCCGAGACGTTCGACGCCGATGTCGATCTCCATCTCGATTTCGATCTCGATCCCTCTTGGTGGCATCTCGACGAGGTCTGCCGCCAGACCGAACGGCGCAAGTATGGGGGACGCGTCGCGATCGGCCACGCCACAAAGCTCTCGGCACTGCCGCCCGAGCGGATGAAGGCGGCCACCGCGCAGCTGGCGGCATCAGGCGTTGCGGTGACCGTGCTGCCCGCCACCGATCTCTATTTGATGGGACGGGAGGCCACCCACAATGCGCCGCGCGGTCTGACGCTCGCCCACAAGCTGGCCGACAATGGGCTCGTGTGCTCGGTTGCCACCAACAATGTCCTCAATCCGTTCACGCCGTTCGGCGACGCTTCGCTGCTGCGGATGGCAAACTTCTATGCCAACGTCGCCCACGCCGCCGTGAGCGATTTCGACACCTGCCTCGATCTCGTGACCGAGCTGCCGGCGCGGCTGATGAACCTTGGCGATTACGGCATCAAGGTCGGCAACCCCGCCGATCTCGTCGTGCTCGATACGCAAGACAGCCGCTTCGCCGTCGCGGAGCTGCCTGACTTGGTGATGGGCTTCAAGGCTGGCCGACAGACATTTGAGCGGCAGCGGCCGAATCTGTTCCGCCCCCAGAGCTGATGTCGCGACACCGCAGGGTCGCTCCGACCACGCCAAGGCCGGCCCGCCGCTTGCAGCGGTAGGATTGTCGGGAAACGGGCCTGACTACTGACTGCTTCCGTTCAATGTTACCGCTGATTCAATTCGGTAGAATCCCGGACCGTAACTCCACGCATTGCGAGGCCCGTCGCGCTGATCATAACTAGACCTCGGACCGATCATTTGCGTGCGATCGGGAAAGTATCGATATGTTCAGCGCATTCAGCAGCATCGACCAGCATTCCAACCAGGCCGGAACGCCCACCGACACGGCGGTGAAGCGGCTCGACGGCATCGGCCACGTTCTGTCGGATCTCGATATTTCGGGGATCCGGACGCAGGATGATGTCAACCGGACGCTCTGGACGCTCGACGCCGCCAACAAATGCGTTCGCGCGGTGCTGGCCGAATTCCGCACGCAACCGGCCACGGAGCAGCTCGCCCGCAAGTCCAGGAATCTGATCGACCTGATCGAACGCGCCCGCGACCAGGTCGTGAGCTTTCAGCTCCGTGGAACGATCTTGAGCTGATTATTTGCGCGCTTGATCTTCGCGAGGATCCGGTCCGCCTCGGTGCGCCAGTCAGCGCTGCGGGCGAACTCGCTGGTGCCCTTGGTGCCGAACAATCCTTCATCGGCGAGATCAGCCACCCAGGCCTGCCGCTCGGCCGTGCCCTGCGCGGACCAGGGCGTCAGCCCCGCCTCGCGAACGGTTTCGGCGACCTCCCGCACCTCCTCGGCCCGGCGGCGGCCGTGCTCGATCACGCGCTGGAAGAAATAGGCGCCCTGCTTCTCCCAGTCGATCGCGGGGAAAGTTTCCGTAAGCGATGCCAGCACGGCATCTTCCACGCCATAGGCGCGCGCCGTGGTGAAGCTTTCGATGACCATGGCTTCCAGGCCCTTGATCATGATGCTGCGGCACATCTTCACCGCGGAGGACACGCCGAGCTTGTCGCTGGCAACCTTTGCCGCGAATCCGATCGCATTCAGCAGCGGCTCGAGCTCTCTCGCGCCAGCGCCGCCGAGCAGCAACGGCACCTTGATGCGATACGGCGGCACCGAAGTCATCACTGCGCCTTCCACATAGCGACCGGCAGCGCCATCGATCAGCGCAGCAGCGCGCTGCTTGGCGCCCGGTGAAGCCGAATTGAAGTCCAGGAACCAGGTGCCCTGGTTGATCGCGCCCGCGCAGGCTTTTGCCACCGGAACAGCCTGGCTGGCCGTGACCGCGGAGATGATGAAATCGGACTTCGCCGTCAGGTCGGCATGAGAGCCTGCGAACACCACACCGAATTTCGCGGCATGCTCCTCCAGCGAAGCGCCCTGCTCGCCTCCGAGCTTGATGTCGTAGGCAGATACCTTGATGTCCTGCTGGCGCAAATCCTCGGCCAAGATCCTGCCGACCTCGCCATAGCCAACCAGCCCGATCTGCCATCGCCTCGGATCCGCCATCAGTTCAGCCCTCGTGTCGTTTCGTCAAAGAGCTCCTCGACCGCATAGCGGCGCGGAATCAGCGCTTGCTGGAACGCGTAGTCGACGATCAGTTCCAGCGGTTTGCTGTTCGCTTCGATGCCAAACGGAATGAGGTCCGGCGAGGCCGCAGGTCCCACCTGCTCCTTGTTCCGCTTGAGCAGATCATAGATGCCTGTGACTACGTCGGGACGCGATTTGGCGAGCTGCTCGGTCACGACCACGAGATGATTGACCGGGACGACGCCGCGCCGGGCATACCATTTGGCGGCTTCCGCGGCCGGATCGGGGAATAGCGGCTTCAGCTTGGGATCGACCGAGCTCTCGCCAAGCACCGCGTCTAGCTCGCCGTCGACCAGCATCTGGAGAATCTTCTTGTCTTTCGGGGCGCGCTCGGTGATGTCGATATATTCGGCGACATGCGGATCCTCGAACGTCACCCAGCGGATCTTATCGAGATTGACGCCGTAGTCGTTGGCGAGAATGCCCCTGATCCAGGCGCCGGTCGTCGTCGTGAAGGACCGAATGCCCACGCGCTTGCCCTCGAGGTCGGACGGGCCGAGCGCTCCTCGCGCGGGATTGTACAGCGCGTAGGCATGCTGGAAGCGGCCGAGCATGGTGGCCGGCAGCAGCACCAGCGGCTTGCCGTGCGCCTTCGCCATCAGATAGGTCACGATGGCCATCTCGCAGACATCGAAGGCCTGCTCGCGCACCATCGGCTTGAACGCGGTGTTGGTCGGGCTGTACTCGATGAAGTCGAGATCGAACAGGTCGGAGCGGAGCGCGCCGCTCTTCACCGCCTGGACATGGGGATGACTGCCGAGCACGGCCTTCAGCTTGAGACGATCCATCCGCCCGCTCCTGCCTTGCCTCAAACGTCCTCGGGATTGTCGACATAGACGAGCCCGGCTTTGGCAAGAGCGTCGCGCATGCTGTACATGTCGAGGCCGAGCTCGCCCGAGGCGAGACGCTTGCGCTTGCCGCCTTCATCGGCATTGCGCTTTTTCGCCTTCTCGGCGACTTCGGGGGCGTACCGCTTCGGCACCACGACGACGCCATCGTCGTCAGCCACGATGATGTCACCGGGATCGACATTGACGCCGGCGCAGACCACGGGGACATTGACCGAGCCGAGCGTCGCCTTCACCGTTCCCTTGGCCGAGACTGCGCGCGACCACACCGGAAACTTCATCTCGTGCAGCGCTTTGACATCGCGACAGCCGGCATCGATGATCAATCCTTGCACGCCGCGCGCCGTAAGCGAGGTCGCCAGCAATTCGCCGAACATGCCGTCGGTATTGTCGGTGGTGCAGCCGACGACCAGGATGTCGCCCTTCCTGCATTGCTCAACCGCAACATGGATCATCCAATTGTCGCCGGGTTGCGCCAGCACGGTGACCGCGGGACCCGCAATCGCCGCGCCCGCCCACACCGGCCGCAAATATGGCTTCATCAGGCCGATGCGACCATAGGCTTCATGTACGGTCGAAACGCCGTATTCCGCCATGCCGGCGGGATCGGCACGCTTGATGTTGCGAACGACGACCGGCTTCATGCGAGTTCCTCCGCGACGGTCGGAAACAGACGCTGATAGGCCTCGCCATAGGTCATGGGCACGCCGGTGTTGCGGCTGCCCTGGATGCCTCGATTGAGCGCGACGCGTTCGTAATAGCCCCACAGATGCTTTTGCGCGGCCAGGATCTGGAACGCCTCGTACTTCGCCTTCCAGACCTCGTCGATCTTGAGGAGCAGGTCCGGCTTGTAGTTGCACTGCTCCGGCTGGTGTGGCTCGAACAGGAACACCGGCGGCGCCGAGTATTTGTACTGCGCGCCGGGCTTGTGGCCCATCGCCTGCGCGACCACGCGGGTCTCCTGCGCGAAATGCGCAGCGTTGGGGTGGTCGAAATTATAGGGGTCCTCCAGCGCGTGCGTCAGCACGAAGCTCGGATCGAGCTCGCGGTAGATGTCGACCATGCGATCAAAATGCGCCTCAGTGAGCTTCAGCGGATAATCGCCGCAGTCGAAGAACTCGATCTCGGCACCTAACAGCTTTGCCGCCCGCTCCGCCTCGTCCTTGCGGCCGGCCTTGACCGATTCCAGCGTCGCCCCCTTCTCCTTCCAGGCGAACTGGCTCTCGCCGCGCTCGCCGAAGGACATGCAAACGATCTTCATGCGATAGCCCTTCTTCGCATGCAGCGCGATGGCGCCGCCGGCGCGCCAGACGAAATCGCCGGGATGGGCGGTGATCACGAGACCGGTTTTCATGGGACAAGCTCCCTCTTTCGTTCGTAAGCATCAAAGGCCGTCTGCCTCAGGCAGGAAGCCGGTTCATCAAGCCGCGGCGGCCGCTTGCTCCTCACCGTCGAGCACATGCCGGAGGCGCTCGCTGTCGAGCGCGCCTTCCCACTTGGCAATTGCGATCGTCGCAACCGCGTTCCCGATCAGATTGGTCGGCGTTAGCCCCTGCGACATCAGGCGATGAATGCCGAGCACCAGCGCAGCGCTTGTCACCGGAATGGTGCCGGTGGCCGACAGCGTCGCCGCCAGCACGACGAAGGCGGCGCCCGCAATCCCCGCCGCGCCCTTGGAGGTGACGAGAAGGATCAGCAGCAGCTCGATCTGCTCGGCAAGGCCGAACGGCGTGTTGGTCGCCTGCGCCAGGAACACCGAAGCAGCGGCAAGATAGAGGCAGGTGCCGTCGAGATTGAAGGAATAGCCGGTCGGGATCACAAGTCCGACGACGCTCTTCTCGCAACCGGCCTTTTCCAGCTTGGTCAGCATCCGCGGCAACACCGTTTCCGAAGATGTCGTGGCGATGCAGATCAGCAGCTCTTCCCAGATATAGCGGATCAGTTTGACCAGCGAGAAGCCGCAGAGCCGCGCCACGGGGCCGAGCGCCACGATGATGAAGACCACGCAGGTGAGATAGAAGCCCCCCAGTAGCTTGCCGAGCGAGGGCAGCGAGCCAACGCCGAACTTGCCGACCGTAAAGGCGATAGCGCCGAACGCGCCGATCGGCGCCGCCCACATTACCAAGCCAACGACGGCCAACACCATCTTGGCGGCGATGTCGATCAGATGCACCAGCGGCGCGGCACGCTCGCCGAGCTGCACCAGAGCAAAGCCGCACAGTACGGAGATGAACAGCACCTGGAGAATGTTGCCCTCGGCAAAGGCGCCGACGAACGTCACGGGCACGATGTTCATCAGGAACGGCACGAAGCCGATCGCACCGGTCTGCCTGACATAGGGCTCGATCGCGCCGGCATTGATGCTGGCGGGATCGATGTTCATGCCGACGCCGGGCTTGAGCAGGTTCATCGCGACGAGACCGATGATCAGCGCGATCGTGGTCATGACTTCAAAATAGACGATCGCCTTCACCGCAATGCGCCCGACGCGCGCCATGTCGGCCATGTGCGCGATACCGTGCACGACGGTGCAAAAGATGATCGGCGCGATCAGCATCCGGATCGCCTTGATGAAGGCATCCCCGAGCGGCTGCATCTTGGCGCCCGCCTCGGGACTGGCGATCCCAAGCGCGATGCCGGCCGCCATGGCGATGAGCACCTGGATCCAGAGCTCCTTCCACCAGGCGCGGCCGCGCGGCTTTTCGATCGCGAGCGCCGTCATTGGTCGAACCCAAACAGGCGCGCGGGATTATCGACCAGGATCTTCTGCTGGAACTCCAGCTCCGGCGCGAACAGCGGGATCAGGTCGACAAGGTCACCGTCGTTTGGCATCACCTTGACGTTCGGATGAGGCCAGTCGGTGCCCCAAATGACGCGATCGGGCGCGGTCTCGACGATCTTGCGCGCGAATGGCACCGCGTCCGTGAACGGCGGACCGGCCGAGGACACCCGCTCCGAGCCGCAGATCTTGACCCAGCATTTTTCGTCGCGCTGCATCAGTTCGACCAAAATTCTGAACGGAAGCTGGTCGAGCCCATCGGAGGTCTTCACCCGTCCCATGTGGTCGATGGTGTAGCTGAGCGGCAGTCTTGCCAGCATGTCGGCATATTCGGGCAAGTCGATCGCGTCAAAATGCAGATCGATATGCCAGCCGAGCGGCGCGACCATGGCGATGACGCGGTCGAACACGCTCTTATCGGGGACGCCGCCGAGATGGCGGACGAAGTTGAAGCGGCAGCCGCGGAAGCCGCCCTCGTGCAGCACCCGAAGCCCGCGCTCGGTGATGGTGTCGTCGATGTTTGCGACCGCGCGATAGGCACCGTTGCTCTGCGCGAGAGCGTCCAGCGCTACCGTGTTGTCGGTGCCGTGCACGCTGGCATTGACAATGACGGCGCGCTGGATGCCGAGCTTGGCATGGAGCGTGCGGAATTTTTCCAGCGGCGCATCGGGCGGCGTGTAGGAGCGGTCCGGCGCGTACGGATATTTCGCGCCGGGTCCGAAGATATGGCAATGGGCATCGCAAGCCAGCCTTGGCAGCTTGAATATCGGCCTGCGCGTGTTTGGGTCTGGCGGCGGAATGGTCGGCGTGTACATCATGATCTTCAGCTGAACTTGAACAGGCGCGCGGGATTGTCGACCACCAGCTTCTGCTGGACCTTTGCGTCGGGCGCGTAGAGCGGGATGAGGTCGACGATCTCACCGTCGTTCGGCATGATCTTGACGTTGGGATGCGGCCAATCAGTGCCCCACAGCACGCGATCGGGTGCGTTGTCGATCAGCGCCTTGGCGAACGGCACTGCATCATGGAACGGTTTGCCGGCCGCTGACGCACGTTCAAGACCGGTGATCTTCACCCAGCATTTATCGTCCTTCTTCTGGAGATCGAGCAGCGCGGTGAAGCTGGGGTCGCCGAGACCTTTCGCGGCCTGGACCGTTCCCATGTGATCGATCACGTAAGGCGTCGGCAGCGCGGAAAGGATGAGCGCGAATTCGGCAATCGTGCCCGGCTCGAAATAGAGGTCGACGTGCCAGCCGAGCTCGGCGACCCGGTGCACGATGCGCTGGAATTTTCCCATGTCGCCGACGCCGCCGAGGCGCTTGAGAAAAGCGAAGCGGCAGCCGCAGATGCCTGCCTTGTCGAGCGCCGCCAGCTCCTTCTCGGTCATCTCGTCGTTGACATTGGCGATGCCCTTGTACGCGCCCTCGCTCTGGGCGATGGCGTCGGTCA
Source organism: Bradyrhizobium sp. 164 (assembly GCF_023073715.1). Lineage (GTDB taxonomy): Bacteria > Pseudomonadota > Alphaproteobacteria > Rhizobiales > Xanthobacteraceae > Bradyrhizobium. The sequence continues at coordinate 78,546 of NZ_JADPKA010000050.1, read as the reverse complement.
CGACGCGATTGTCGGTGCCGTGAACGGTGGCATTGACGATGACGCTGCGTTCGACCCCGATCTTCTCGTGCACGCTGCGGAATGCCTCCAGCGGCGCATCGGCCGTGTTGTAGGGGCGCTTTTCCGCGAAGGGGTAACGCGACGCCGGCCCAAAAACGTGGGTGTGGCTATCGCAGGATTTCGCTGGCAGCTTGAACGACGGCGTCTTGGGATTTGCATGCGGCGGCGCGATCGTGGGGATCGCCTTCGGCTCGGCGCCTTGCGCGCGTGCTTCATTCGCAAGCGCCGCGCCGGCCAGGCCAGTCAAGAGATGCAAGCACTCCCGCCTATTCATGTCCTCAACACCCCGTCACATGGTCCACTTGCGAGTGGAAGCGTAAGGCCGCGCCTCCCCTCGTGCGGCTTCTTTCAAGTCTTGCTGCTGACGACCGGCCGCCGCCGCACCGGCGCGGCTTGATCCAGCGCGGGCGCCTGGAACGAGGCAACGGTGGCCTGCACCAGTTGCTCGATGGCATTGGCTGCATCGCCGCCGTCGGCCTCACCGCGCGACAGGCGCGACACGCGCTCCGGCGTCACCAGTGAATAATAGAGTGCACCCAGCAGGAAATGGCTGCGCCAGACGATGTCGGTGCGCGGAATGTGTGGCAGACTCTCGTGAATCGCGTCGATGAAGGCGTGGCTGGTGTCGTCAAAGGTCTGCGCGATGATTTTTCGAGCGACCTCGTTGCCTTCCGCCGACATCACGGCACGCAGCCGCGTGAAGCGCGCGCCGCCGCCGGCGAGATCGCTGCCCGAGGTGAAGGCCGGCACCACATAAGCGCGCACGATCGCCTCCAGCCGATCCTGGAGATCGCGCACGCGCTTGGCGGCCGCGAGCAGTTCGGATCGGCGCAAATTCATCGGCCCGCAATGGCGCCGGTAGATCTCCAGCAGTAGGCCGTCCTTGGTCTTGAAATGATAGGTCACGCTGCCGGGATTGGCCCCGGCAGCCTGCGCGATGTCGCGCACCGACACAGCATTGAAGCCGTTCGTGGCAAACAGCTCCTCGGCCGCGGCGAGGATCGCCTCGCGCATGTTCGGCTTGCGGGCCGTTTCCTTGCTGGTGGACTTGCGTACCATACGATTTGTACTATCGTACAAAAGATCAAGTCTCGTCAACAAAAACAACGGGCGGTGTCCGCAATGGCCTGGAGACCGCCGGCAGGCGGCCGAATGCCCTCAAGGAGTGCTGGGAAATGCTGGGTTTGAACAAAAAGATCGGCGGTTTGATGCTGTGTGCCGGTCTGCTGCTGGCGGGCGGCGCCGCGCAGTCCGCCGACATTTATCCGAGCAAGCCGGTCCACATTCTGGTCCCCTACGCCGCGGGCGGTGCGGTGGACGTGCTCGCGCGCACGCTGGGCCAGGCGCTGGCCAAGACCTGGGGCCAGCAGCCCGTGATCGACAACCGCCCGGGCGCAGGCGGCATCGTTGCCTCGCAGGCGCTGACGCAGGCCGCGCCGGACGGATACACGTTGATCCTGGTCGCGAGCGGTCATCCTCTCAATCAGTTCATCTATCCGAGCGTGCCCTACGACACGTTCAAGGATTTTACCGCGATCACCGAGATCGCTTCCTCGCCGCTCGCGATCGTCGTCGCCAAGGACAGCCCCTACAAGACGCTTGGCGATCTCTTCACTGCGGCGAAGAAGGAGCCGGACAAGCTCTCCTATGGCATGTCCGGCAACGGCACCTCGGCGCATCTGGCCGGCGAACTGCTCAAATACATGTCGGGCAGCAAGATCGTGGCGATCCCTTACAAGGGCGGCGCACCGGCGCTGACGGCGGTGATCGCCGGCGAGATTCCGCTCAGCATCAATCCGCTCGCGGAAGCGATCGGCCAGCTCGAAGGCGGGCCGGTGCGCGCACTCGCGGTGACCTCGGCCGAGCGCTCCAAGGCGCTGCCGGATGTTCCGACCGTCACGGAAGCCGGCGTGCCCGGCTACGACGTCTCGGTCTGGTGGGGCCTGCTCGGTCCGGCGAAGATGCCGCCGGAGATCGTCGCCAAGCTCGAAACCGACCTGAAGGCGGCGCTGCAGGATCCGAGCGTCCTGTCGACGCTCGGCAAGATCGGCGCCACCCCGGTTGGCTCCTCCGCCAAGGACTTTGACGCCTATATGCATGCCGAGGCGACGAAGTGGGAGCCGTTGCTGAAGGCCGCCAACATCCGCGCCCAGTGAGGCTGTTCGCACGAGAATCGCACTAGGCGCCTCGGGCAGCGCCCTGCTCAGCACGCCCGCGCGCCCCGACGGCGAAGACGCGCGAGTGGCCAGCCTCCGCCCAGCAAGAAGGGACGCGCCGTTCAGTTATGGGCCCTCGCCCGCATTTTCTCCGGCGGCGCGGGGCGCCGCGGCAAATCGGCATCATCGTCACCCGAGGGGATCAGGATCGCACGCTCGCGCGGCAGTGCCTCCGGCATCTCGTCGCGGATGAAGGCCACGAGCTTCTCTCTGACCTCGCAGCGCAGGTCCCAGGATTGCGGCGCATTGCGCGCGCTGACCAGCGCGCGAAGCTCGATGGTGCGCGAATCTGCGTCGATCACCTGGAGATTGACCACGGCGCCGTCCCAGAGCTTGGACTGCTTCACCGCCTCCTCCAGCCAGCGCCTGATGCGCGCCACATCGGCACGGTAATCGACATGGAGCCCGACCACTCCGATCAGCGAGGCGGTGTCGCGCGTCCAGTTCTGGAACGGCTTTTCGATGAAATAGGACAGCGGCACCACCATACGGCGCCAATCCCACAGCCGGATCACGACATAGGTCGAGGCGATGTCCTCGACCCATCCCCACTCGTTCTCGATGATCACGGCATCCTCGATGCGGATCGGCTGGGTGATGGCGATCTGCAAGCCCGCGATCAGATTGCTCAGCAGCGGCCGCGCGGCAAGACCGACGATGATACCGGCGGCACCGGCGGAGGCGAAAAGGCTGACGCCATATTGCCTCACCGAGTCGAACGTCATCAGCGCGGTGGAGACTGTGATGATAACGATGATGGTGTCGGTGACACGCTTGAACACGCGGACTTGCGTGACTTGCTTGCGCGCGATGAAATTCTCGGTGACGTCGCGAAAGTTCTGCAAGTATCGCGCCGCACTCATGTCGACGATCCGGATCGATATCCAGCCGATCAAGGCGATGACGGCGACGACGAACAGGCGCATCAGCGGCGTGCGGATCGTATCGTCGAGCGGCGCAAGTGGCAGGACCAGTGCCACGGCAGCCAGACACAGCGCCAGCTGGGCCGGGCCGGACGTGCGCTCGATGAACACACTCAGGAGCGGAAGCCGGGTTCCGAAAGCGCGATTGAGCAGCCAAACAGCGAACCGATAGAACGACAGAGCGAGCATCATCGCGCCGGCGACCAAGCCGAGGCCGATGAACCATGACGGTATCCAGCCGAACATCCTGTCGATGTCGGCCATAAGGGTCTGCCAATTCATTGCTGTCCCTGTCCTTACGTACGCGTCAGCGCTCAACGCCTGCCGCCCAGCTTCGCTCCCCTATCTCGTGCAACGCAGCATTCCGCTGGTGCAACCGCTGCCGAACTGAGCTAATTTAGGGCGCCCATGACCCGACGTAGCGGCAGCGCCGATCTTCCCTTGCACACCGGACGTGTTCCGCCGTGGCTGGCAAGCCGCATGGCTTCGTTGGGCGCAATCGTCACTCAGGCGATCGTGCATCATTACGGACGCGACGCGTTCATGCAGCGGCTGTCGCATCCGTTCTGGTTCCAGTCGTTTGGCGCCGTGATGGGGATGGACTGGCACTCCTCCGGCATCACGACCTCCGTGATCGGCGCCCTGAAGCGTGGACTCGGACCGCTCCAGGACGAGCTCGGCATCTATGTCTGTGGCGGCCGCGGCCAGCATTCACGCAAGACGCCGGACGAGCTGTTGCAGCTTGGCGAGCGTGTCGGCTTGGACGGCGCAATGCTGACGCGTGCCAGCCGCCTGGTGGCGAAGGTCGACAGCGCGGCTGTGCAAGACGGCTTCGACCTCTATCTCCATGGGTTCTTCGTCACCGCAGAGGGCAAATGGACGGTGGTGCAGCAGGGCATGAACGGCGACAAGCGGCAGGCCCGCCGCTACCACTGGCATTCCGAGGCGCTGAAGAGTTTTGTCGATACGCCCCACACTGCGATCGACGGTCCCAAGCAAGGCGAGATCGTCAACCTCACCGACCATCGCGCCGATATCTCGCGCACCGCGCAGCTCGAGCTGTTGAGAGGTCTTGGCCCGGATCGCATTGTCTCCGAGTTCGAACGACTCACCGGCCTCGAGCCGGCGCAGGCCATACTGCCGCATCTGATCATGCCCGCGCATCACGACGTTCGCCCCAAGGACGTGTTCGCACGACGCCTGCACGGCACGCTGGCCGCGGCGGCCGAGCGCGGCCCGGTCGATTTCCCGGAGCTGTTGCTGACGCCCGGCGTCGGTGCGCGCACCGTGCACTCACTTGCGATGGTCGCCGAGGTCGTGCACGGCGCACCCTATCGTTTCAACGATCCCGCGCGCTTTTCGCTCGCCCATGGCGGCAAGGACCGGCATCCCTATCCCGTTCCAATCAAGGTCTATGACGAAACTATCCAAGTGCTGAAGGGCGCGATTCAGAACGCCAAGCTGGGACGCGAGGAAGAAATGCAGGCGATCAAGCGCCTCGACGACCAGGCGCGGCGGTTGGAGCGGACCGCACAGGGCCCCTCGGTCGAGGCCTACATCGCCGGCGAGCGTGCTGCCTCGCCCGACCTCGACGGCCGATCCGTGTTCGGCTGGGAGCGCGATCTGACACCGACCAAAAAGCGGACCGGCTGAAACCGGTCCGCGAGTTGGTCGGGAGGAACGCCACTTCTCAGGTCTCGGTCTCCGGCTCATCGTCGAGCCGGTTGGCTGCATGGTCCTGATACTGCTCGGTCTGGATGAACTTGCCATCCATGCCGCGGATGTCCGAATGCTGTGCCTTGTCGCGGTTTGACAGCACCATGTTGTCGCCGATCTTGTCCTTCGGGATTTCGGCCATGGCGCCAGTGCCATCGCCCTTGCCATGCATTCCCGATCTGAAGTGCGTCTTGCTGCCGTGCCCTGCTGGCATCGGTTTCTCCTCTTGCAGTGATCTTCCGAAGACTTAGTGCTTTTGTTGCGCCGGCATTGGCTTCGGCGGCTTGTGGCCGCTCTGGCCGGAATCATTGTGCTTGTTGTGATCGCTCTCCTGATTGAGGCCGCCGCGACTTACTGCGTATTCGCTGTGCCTGGCTTCCGAGCGCGCGCGATGAACAGCAGCGTCCTCGGCATTATGGCCGATAGCCTGATCGAGCTCCCGCGCGTCGGGAACATCGGGCTTGCGCTCGAGAATGCGAACCTGCTGCTCGTGGGTCTTTTTGCCTTGCATTGCTGTTCTCCGGACTACCGGCGCCTTCGGTGCGCGCCGCCATGTGCGACGTCCTTGTCGATGCCGCCGCCGACGCCCACATCATTCTCGCGATCGCCCTCGATTGTGTTCTCACCGAGAGCATCTTCGAGATCGTCGGGTGACGCACCCGCCATTGTCGCTCCCTTTGATCCTCCGATCAGGGGATTTTCGCGCATGTCCTTCTCGCTAGGCATGTACAACTTGGGTTGCTTGCTGCTCATGAGCTACCTGCCTCCGCCCTTTCCGGCTTCATCGTGTCTGTGATGGGAATCGCGCTCGCCGCCTCCGCCGGAGATCCGGCTGTGACTGCGCTGCAAATCGTCCGCCGGCGGTTTCTTCACTTCCAGCGGGGCCTTCGCATTCTCGTGCGAAGCGCCAGGTCCGCCCTGACGAATGCTGTTTGGTGTCTTGATGGATGTCGACATGAACGTCGTCCTCCTCACCGATCTTGCTGATAGCCTTGATTGGTCGTGTTCTGCTTGATGTTGCCCTGCTGTCCCTGCTGGTCCGGATTTTCCACGCGCCGTTGGCCGTGCGGGGTCCGATCCGCCGACACTTGCTTGGCGTCGCCAGTTCCCTTCGGGCTCTGATTATCCGGTGGAACAGGTGGCATCTTGCTGGCCATGATCTTGTCTCCGTTAAGACGGTGACCTGCGATGCGGCCAAGGAACTCGTCGCCGCGTTCGAGGTCCTGATGACAACAGGACCAGCGGCACACCGTTCCTGACTGATCACGTTCGGCAAAGATTTTCCGAAAGATCGCGGACTGAGCCCGCCGCGGTGAGGGAACGATCAATCATAGCTCCGCGCGCGCCTCTGTTCCGCGGGCCCTCAGTTGAGACGGGAAGTTTCGCAATCGCACGCAAACCCGGCCGCCTGCGCCAGCGGACCTCTGCCGGATCGACGGCCAAGCCAAGCTTTGGCCATCGTACGAACAGCGCTTCGAGCGCGCACGCCGCCTCAATGCGCGCGAGCTGGTGGCCGAGGCAGAAATGGATCCCCGTCCCGAACGAGATGTGCCGGTTCGGCCTGCGCGCGAGATCGAGGCGTTCCGGACGATCGTGCACCGTAGGATCCATGTTCGCCGCGGCGAGCATCGCCATGACGCGATCGCCCTTCTTCAGGCGCACGCCTTCGACGTCGAGATCCCGCCGCACATAGCGCGGCTTTGAGAATTGCACTGGCGAGACGAAGCGCAGGAACTCTTCGACGGCAAGCCCGACGCGACTCCAGTCCTCTTCGAGCCAATGGCGCAACCCGGGATTCCGGAGCAGTTCGTACGCCGAGCCGCTGATGAGATGCGTGGTGGTCTCCGATCCGGCCGCAAGCAGCAGAAAGACCATCGAAACCATTTCGTCCGGCGTGATCTGGCCGCCCTCGCGCTCGACCTGAACCAGCTCTGCGATCAGGCCTTCGCCGCCTTGCACACGTGCAATCTGCAACTGCCGCTCGAGGTAGGCACGCATCTTGCGGAACGCGAACAGCAGCCGGAAAAAGCTGACCACATTGGTCAGCGAGGACATCGTGTTGGCCCAGGCGATGAATCTCGGACGGTCGGCCGGAGGCAGGCCCAGGAGTTCGGAGATCACCGCAAGCGGCAGGATACGCGCGTAGCGCTGAACCAGATCGGCCGGGCTTCCGTTCGCAAAGAGCTCGTCGGCGAGACCGTCGGCAATAGTACGGATGCGCGGCTCCATCGCGACGATGGCGCGCCGACGAAAGGCCTCGTCCACGATGCCGCGGAGCCTCGTGTGATCCGGCTCGTCCATCGTCAGCATGTTGTTGGCGATGGTCTTGACGTATCTCGGCATCCACCAGCGCAGACCAGCGACGTCGCCATCCTCCCTTCGGAACGTGAACGTCGCGCCGTCCTTCAGGACCTGCGCGGTGGCGTCATGGGTTGTGGTAATCCAGACGTCGCCGATGAGAGGAAATCGCGTCGCGACCACGGGGCCAGACATGCGCAGCGTCGCAATCGCCTTGGGCGGATCGCGAAAGAAGGCCTCGCTGGTGAAATCGAGGCGCGCTGTCATGGGTTCACCGGAGTGATTGCTGGCGTCTCACCGAGATGGTGCACGGCGCGGGCCGTGCAAGGGTGGAGCGCGCCCTCCGCTTCAGTCGCAGGTGTCGAGAGACACGCCTACCCCCGTCCCGGAGATCGCTGCCCGGTCTTGCGCTGCTGCGTGTAGGCGTCCCAATGGCTCCAGCTGACATTGCTGAGGCTTTGCAGGTCGGTCGCGAGCGGTCGGCGCGTGCGCTTATCGCGATCGGCGATCACGCGCTCGGACTGCGCGATCTTGCGCTTGAGTTCCGCGATGGTCTTCTCGGATTGACCGTTCCGCTTCGACGAGGCGATCTCGCCCATCGTGAAGCGCGCGGTCTCCAGCGCCTTCAACTCGGCGCGGTTCTTCTTCAACTGGACCCGGTGCCAGGCGATGTTGCTGTCGCTGTCCGCAACCATGTGGGAACTCCGCTGATTCGCTCCCACATAGTATCGTGCGCCGAATCGACGCCGCAACGGGCGCCCGGCGGCGAAAATGCGACCTTATTGGGCAGGAATTACGGGCCTAGAACGTTTTCGAGGGAGGTCGATACCGGTCCTCGTAAAGAAAACGCGTCAAAATAAGAATCTGGAGCCCCGTTCCGATGCGCATCGGAACGGAAATGGGCTTTAACGCTCGGCAAAGGCCTTTTCGACCACGAACTGGGCCGGCTCGCCGTGATTGCCCTCCATGAGGCCGCGTTCACCCAGCAGCACGCGCGTGTCCGCGACCAGGGCCGGACTGCCGCAGATCATGACGCGGTCGTGGGCAGCTTCCAGCGCCGGGAGACCGATGTCGCTGAACAGCTTGCCCGAGGTGATGAGGTCGGTGATGCGGCCGCGATTGCGGAACGGATCGCGCGTGACGGTCGGATAGTAGATCAGTTGATTGCGGATGTATTCGCCGATCAGTTCGTCCTTCGGCAGCGTCTCGGTGATCATCTCGCCATAGGCGAGCTCGTTGACATGCCGGCAGCCGTGCAGCAGCACCACTTTCTCGAAGCGCTCGTAGGTTTCAGGATCCTTGATCACGCTCAGGAACGGCGCGAGACCCGTGCCGGTGCCGATGAGGTAGAGGTTGCGGCCCTCTTCCAGGTTGTCGATCACCAGCGTGCCGGTGGCCTTGCGGCTGATGATGATCTCGTCGCCTGCCTTCAAATGCTGAAGCCGCGAGGTCAGCGGACCATCCGACACCTTGATCGAGAAGAACTCCAGCGTGTCCTCGTAATTGGCGCTGGCGACGCTGTAGGCCCGTAGCAAGGGCTTCTCGCCGACCTTGAGGCCGATCATGGTGAATTCGCCGTTGCGGAAACGGAAGGTCGGGCTGCGGGTGGTCTTGAAGGAGAACAGCGTGTCCGTCCAGTGGTGGACGCTCAAAACACTTTCCTGATTGTAATTGCTCATCACACCTTCCCTGTCGCTTCCAACGCAGTTCCGAGGCGGGCAGCTATGCGTCGTTTGTACACAATCATTCGTATACTAATGAATAATCTGGCTTGATCCCGCGGTCAAGGCTGCCCAAGATCGAAAGCATTGCAGCTAGGAATAAGGAGCCCCTTCCATGGCGCATGACACACCCCAGGCCACCGGACCCTCGAAGCTCGTGATCCGGAATATCGGCTTGATCCTGTCCGGCGCCCTGGAAAAGCCGATCCTGGACGGCGACACCATCGTTGCCGAGAACGGCAAGATCACCGCCATCGGCCGATTCAAGGACGTCGACACGGAAGGCGCGACCACGATCGTCGACGCCCACGGCACCACGGTCGCGCCGGGCCTGATCGACAGCCACGTCCACCCTGTTGCGGGCGACTGGACGCCGCGGCAGAACCAGATCAACTGGATCGACAGCTACCTCCATGGCGGCGTCACCACCATGATCTCGGCCGGCGAAGTGCACACGCCCGGCCGCCCCCGCGACGTCGTCGGCCTCAAGGCGATGGCGGTGTTCGCCCAGCGCGCGTTCTGGACCTTGCGCCCCGGCGGCGTGAAGGTTCACGCCGGCGCGCCGGTGATCGAATGCGAGATGGTCGAAGAGGATTTCAAGGAGATGGCCGCCAATGGCGTCAAGCTGCTCGGCGAAGTCGGTCTCGGTGGCGTCAAGGACGGCCCGACGGCACGCAAGATGGTCGGCTGGGCGCGCAAATACGGCATCCAGAGCACCATCCACACCGGCGGCCCCTCGATCCCCGGCTCCGGCCTGATCGACAAGGACGTGGTGCTGGAAGCCGACACCGACGTGGTCGGCCACATCAATGGCGGCCACACGGCGCTCCCCGACGACCAGATCCGCTGCATCTGTGAGGGCTGCAAGCGCGGCCTCGAGCTCGTGCACAACGGCAACGAGCGCTCGGCTTTGTTCACGCTGCGCACCGCGCGCGAGATGGGCGATCTGCACCGCGTCATCCTCGGCACCGACGCGCCGGCCGGCTCCGGCGTGCAGCCGCTCGGCATTTTGCGCATGGTGTCGATGCTGTCCTCGCTCGGCGAGCTGCCGGCCGAGATCGCCTTCTGTCTTGCCACCGGCAACACCGCGCGCATGCGCGAGCTCGATTGCGGCCTGATCGAGGTCGGCCGCTCCGCCGACTTCGTCATCATGGACAAGGCGCAGCACTCGCCGGGCAAGACCATTCTGGAGAGCGTGCAGCTCGGCGACCTCCCCGGCATCGGCATGACCATCATCGACGGCATCGTGCGCACCCAGCGCAGCCGCAATACCCCGCCGGCGGGCAAGGTGCCGGAGCTGGTGACGAAGTGACGGCAGTGGCCGTCATTCCGGGGCGCGCGTGAGCGCAAACCCGGACTCTCGCACAACAGCGTCGGGTTTCCGAGTTCACGCGCAATGCGCGTGCCCCGGAATGACGGAAACGATCACCGCAGCTTGTTCAGCAGCGCCATCAGCGTTTCGCGCTCTTTTGCATCCAGCGGCGCGAGCGTCTCGCGGGTGATCGCGAGCGCGTTCGGCGCTAGCCTCTCCGCAAGCTGCTGACCCGCGCGCGTCAGGCTGACCAGCAAGCGGCGTCCGTCTTCCGGATCCTGGCTCGTCTCGGTCAAGCCGCGCGCCGTCAGGCGGTCGATCACGCCCTTGATGGTCGCGACGTCCATCGCCGTGAGACGTCCGAGCTGGTTCTGCGAGCACGGCCCGGTCTCAGCGAGCTTCGACAGCGCTGCCCATTGCGTCGGCGTCAAATTGGTGCCGATATCGCGCGAGAAGATTGAGCTGTGGCGTTGCCAGACCTGGCGCAGGATGAAGCCGACCTGCTCGTCGAGCACGTAAGGCGGTTTTGCCGGTTTGACGCTTTTCTTCGCCGTAACGCTTCTCGCCATCCGTTCCCCACCCTCACAACGACAGATGCGCGTCGCGGATATCCGGACGCGCGTCGAGTTCGGCCATGGTGCCGCCGAAGCAAATGCGGCCGCGCTCGATGATGTAGGCGCGATCGGAAATCAGCCGCGCGAAATGCAGATTCTGCTCGGAGACGACGATGCTGACGCCCTCTTTCTTCATGGTCAGGATGGCATCGACCATCTGCTCCACGATCTTCGGCGACAGGCCCTCCGAAGGCTCGTCCAGCAGCACCAGCGACGGATTGCCCATCAGCGTGCGCGCAATGGTGAGCATCTGCTGCTCGCCGCCGCTCATGCGTCCGCCGGAGCGATTCTTCATCTCACCCAAGTTTGGAAACAGCGCGAACAGTTTTTCGCGCGTCCAGTGCGGCGCGTTCGGACGCTTGGGCTGGCGGCCGACCTCGAGATTTTCCTCAACGGTCAGGTCTGTGAAGATGCGCCGCTCCTCCGGCACATAGCCCAGGCCCTCGCGGACGATCTCGTGCGTCGGACGCACCGAGACATCCTTGCCCTCGAACATGATGCGGCCGGTTCGCTGCGCGACGAGGCCGACGATGGAGCGGAACGTCGTCGACTTACCCGCGCCGTTGCGCCCGAGCAGTGCGACGACCTCGCCCTCACCGACCTCGAAGCCGATGTCGAACAGGATATGCGCCGGGCCATAATGGCTGTTAAGCCCTTCGACCTTCAGCTTCATGCCGAGGCTCCCTCGCGATGGCGGGCATCATAGACGAGGCCTTCGCCGAGATAGACCGCCTGCACCTGCGGATTGCCGCGCACTTCGGCCGGCGAGCCCTCGGCGATCAGCGCGCCGCGGTTGAGCACGATGATGCGGTCGGCATGTTCGAACACGACGTCCATGTCGTGCTCGGTGAAGAGCACGCCGATCGATTTCTCCCGCGCGATCTGCGCGGTCAGCCGCATCAGGTCGACGCGCTCGCGCGGCGCCATGCCCGCGGTCGGCTCGTCCATCAAGAGCAGCTTTGGCTGGTTGGCGAGCGCCACCGCAAGCTCGAGACGCTTGAGGTCGCCATAGGCGAGCTCGCCGCAGGGGCGATCAGCGTAGCCGCCCATGCCGACCAGCTCGAGCAGCCGACCGGCTTCGCCGCGGTCGAACTTCGGCGCCGAGCCGAACAGATTGAACAGCTGCTTTCCGTGCGATATCAACGCGACCTGCACGTTCTCGCGCACGCTCATGGTGGCGAAGGTCGCGGTGATCTGGAACGTGCGCCCGACGCCGAGCCGCCAAACTTCGCGCGGTTTCCTGCCGGTGATCTCTTCACCTAATAGGCGGACATGCCCGGAGTCCGGCTTGTTCTGGCCGTTGAGCATGTCGAAGCAGGTGCTCTTGCCGGCCCCGTTCGGGCCGATCAGCGCCAGAATCTCGCCTGCACGCAACGAGAACGACACGCCGCGCACGGCATGAATGCCGCCATAGGATTTGGTCAGGCCTTCGACCGCGAGAAGTGGGGGTGCGACGCTCATTCGGCGGACTCGATCGGCTTAGCAAGCAAGGGAGATGCCGGCGGCGATGCTTTCTTACGGCGCTGCGCCAGCATCTCGAGCATGCCAACGATTCCCTTGGGGAAGACGACGACGATCAGCATGATGAAGCCGCCGAGCACAAGCTTCGACAAGTCGGTCTGGCTGATCAGCCAGATGTTCAAAGCCTTGTAGACGATGGCGCCGATCACCGCGCCCGACACCGTTTCGACGCCGCCGAGCAGCACCATGACCAGCGCATCGACCGACAGCGAAATGCCGAGATTGTCGGGGAAGACGCTGCCCTTGAGGTAGGCGAACAGGGCGCCGCCGATCCCAGCGGTGGTTCCTGCGATGACAAAGGCCGTCCACCGGATGCGCTTCGCGTCGATGCCGATCGCTTCGCTGCGCAGCGTCGAGTCACGCGTTGCTCGGAGCGCATAGCCGAACGGCGAGAACACCATGGCTCGAAGCGCGATCGTGACGAGCGCCGCGACGCCGAGCGCGAGCCAGTAGAAATGCGGTGGGCTCGCGGCCCAGCTCGACGGCCACAGGCCCAGAATGCCGTTGTCACCGCCTGTCACGTCCACCCACTGAAATGCGATCGACCACACGATCTGCGCGAAGGCGAGCGTCAGCATCGCGAAGTAGACGCCGGAGAGCTGCACCGCGAAGAAGCCGAACACGGCCGCGCCCAGGCAGCCGAGCAGCGGGCCGAGCAACAGACACACGATCATCGGCAGCCCCGCCATCTTGGCGAGGAAGGCAATGCCATAGGCGCCAAGCCCGAAATAGGCGGCATGGCCGAACGATGCGAGCCCGCCGACCGACATCAAGAAATGCAGGCTGACGGCAAAGATGACGAAGATCGCGATCTCCGAGCCGACCGTCAGCGCGTAATTGCCGGCGAACAGCGGCAGCGTCGCTGCGATGACGAGCGCGGCAAGTGCAGCCAGCCGTTCATTCGGCGTCAATGGCCGCCAGGGATTGACGGTGAGGCCCGGCGTCTTGCGCGCAGCCGCCTCGGGCCTGCCGAACAGGCCCCAGGGCCGCACGATCAGCACCACTGCCATCACCAGGAAGACCAGAATGATGGAGATCTTTGGAAAGATCAGGATGCCGAAGGCGTTGAGTTCGGACACCAGCACCGCCGCAACGAACGCGCCGACGATACTGCCAAGGCCGCCGATCACGACCACGACGAAGACCTCGACGATGATCCGGAGATCCATGGCGTGATGCACGGCATCGCGCGGGATCTGAAGCGCGCCGCCGAGAGCGGCGAGGAAGACGCCGACTGCGAACACGGAGGTGAACAGCCATTTCTGATTGACGCCGAGCGCGGCGACCATGTCGCGGTCCTGCGTTGCGGCGCGCACCAGCACGCCCCAGCGCGTGCGCTGAAACAGCAGCCAGAGAATGCCGAGCACGACGGGTCCGAGCACGATCAGGAATAGGTCATAGCTCGGAATGTTCTGGCCGAAAAAATCGATCGCGCCCTTGAAGCCGGGCGCGCGGCGGCCGACGAGGTCGTCGGGTCCCCAGATCAGCACCACGAGATCTTCGACCATCAGGGTCAGGCCAAACGTCGCGAGCAGCTGGAACAATTCGGGCGCATGATAAATGCGCCGGAGCAGCACCATCTCGACGATGATGCCGATCATCGCCACCGCCAGCGCCGCCAGCACGATCCCGCCCCAGAAGCCGAACGCACCCGACAGTCGCTCGGTGAGCGTGAAGGCGATGTAGGCGCCGATCATGTAGAAGGCGCCATGCGCGAAATTCACGATCCGCGTCACGCCGAAGATAATCGACAGGCCCGAGGCCACCAAGAATAGCGACGCTGCGCTGGCGAGACCGGTCAGAAACTGTGCGACGTAAAAGGCCATCGGCGGTCCGGGTAGAGGTTGAGGTCACCTCTCCCCACGAAGAGCGGGGAGAGGGAGGGGAAAGATAATCAATCCTTCGGCCGCAGCTTCTCGACCTCGGCATCGGTGGGCAGATAGTCCGCGCCCTTCTTGTAGGACGAATCCACCATCACACCCTTGCCATCCTTCAGCGCGGTCTTGCCGACATAGGCACCGAGCGTCGATTGATGGTCGATCTTGCGGAAGGTGATCTCGCCGAAAGGCGATGGCATCGACAGGCCTTCGGCCGCGGCGATCAGCTTCTCCGGATCGGTCGAGCCGGCCTTCGCCAGGATTGCCGCTGCCGACTTGATGGTCTGATAACCGACGATCGAGCCGAGGCGCGGATAGTCGTTGTACTTGGCCTGGTAGGCCTTCAGGAACGCGTCGTGCTCTGGCGTCTTGATCGAGTACCAGGGATAGCCGGTGACGATCCAACCCTCCGGCGTCTCCTCCTTGAGCGGATCGAGATATTCCGGTTCGCCGGTCAGGAAGGAGACGACCTCCCGCCCCTTGAACAGGCCGCGGGTGTTGCCTTCGCGCACGAGCTTGACGAGGTCGGCGCCGAAGGTGACGTTGAGGATGGCTTCCGGATTGGCGGCGGCAACCGCCTGCACCACCGGACCTGCGTCGATCTTGCCCTGCGGCGGCCACTGTTCGTCGACCCACTGGATGTCCGGGCGCTTTTCCGACATCAGCTTCTTGAACACCGCGACGGCCGATTGGCCGTATTCGTAGTTCGGCGCGATCGTCGCCCAGCGTTTCGCCGGCAGCTTGCTGGCTGCCTCCACCAGCATCGCCGCCTGCATGTAGTTGGAGGGACGCAGGCGGAAGGTGTATTTGTTGCCCTTCGACCAGGTGATCGCGTCGGTCAGCGGCTCGGCCGCGAGGAAGAACACCTTCTTCTGGTTGGCGAAGTCGCTGACGGCGAGGCCGATGTTCGACAGGAACGTGCCCGCGAGCATCGCAACGCCCTCGCTCGAGACGAGCTCATTCGCAGCGGTCTGCGCATCCGCCGGCTTGCCGCCATCGTCCTTGGAGATGACGACGAGCTTCTTGCCGTTGATGCCACCGGCCGCGTTGATCTCCTCGGTGGCGAGCTGCCATCCCTTGCGATAAGGCTCGGTGAAGGCCGGCAACAGCGAATAGCTGTTGATCTCGCCGATCTTGATGTCCTGCGCCAGGGCCGAATGGGCCATGCCGCCGGCCAGAAGCGCGAAGGCCGCGCCGACAAAAACGTTTCTTGCTCGCATCCCAACCTCCAGTTTTGAACTTCTCTGCCTTTCGCAAACGATCTGATCGGAGAACCCGTGCCCGGTTCTCCGGACGCGCTATCTCAAACCGTCTTCGCCCTTGATCTCCGCAACCGTCAGCCCGCCGACGCGCGGCAGTGGACGGCCGCTGTCGGTGACGGCAACCGCGACCATGATTTCATTGGCCCGCGGTGCATCGTTGATCTGTACCTCCATGCCGTCGAAATGGCTGCGTACGAAAGCCGCGTCCTTGTGCCCCAGAGGGATATCGAGCGTGGTGCCCGGGCCGCTGCGTTTTTTCGACGACGGGATCAGCGCCGCGCCCTTGCCCAGCACTTTTCGCACCGGCGCACCCATCTTCGGATGAAGAATGGCGGCGGCGTGCTCCAGCTCGCCGTTCTCGCCGACGGCGGCGGCCTTGCCATAGCTCTGCACCTTTGCGCCATCGATCCCGAGCGCCGCCACCGCGCGCTTCGATAGCAGCTCGCCCAGCTCCTCGCCAATCGCGACGAGCGGCGAAAGGTCTTCGACATATTTCCCCGCAAAGGGATTCTCGATCACGGCGATCGCCGCGGCGCGCCGCGTCGGCGGCGACACCTGACGTCCCATCTCCATCTGGGTCTCTTCGAGGACGGTGACGATCTTGCGGATGATCGCGTTCATGATTGTTTCCTCAAGTAACTTCCCTGTTCAGGCATGAACCGCAGTCTCCAGCATAGGCGGGCGCGATCGTTGCCGTTCGATATCTTTTGGTCCGATGACAAGCATATCACCACAAAGCTGCAATACGGCACCCTCGATCAATTCGCGATCGAATAAATGCCGTGCACATTCCGCGCCAGATTCGAGCGCGGCCGCGATCTCATTGTGCGACAACTTGCCGACCTCGCGGGTGACAAGACGGGCCCCGAGATCGCTGTCAGGCTGAAGCTCGTTGGCGGGCTTGCGGATGATGGCCGGATGTCTCGGCAGATCCACCGCGTTGGCGATGATCGTGGCCGCCGCATCGGCCTGCGATGCCGTTGCAGCCAACACCGTCACCGCGTCGGCGATGCCGAGCGAAAAACTACGACCGTGGCGTCCGCTGGTCGCGATTCCGCGTACAGGGTCGGCCGAATCGACCCTCATGGTCCGCATCACGCCGGAGCCATCAGGGCGATCCATCAGACCGACAGAGAAATGCTCGCCTTCGCCAAGATGAAGCGCGAGGTCGCCGCCATTGTTGACGTAGGCTTGATTGAGTGTCGCGGCTCCGAGCATTGCGCCAAGGATCTCCTCCGCCACACTGCCAGCAACGGCGGCCATCGGCGTGACGAAGCAATCAGCCGCGTAGGGCGACACAGCGGCATGCATCCGCCGCGCGACCACGCCCTTCAGCGAAGTCCGCTCCTCAGCGGCCGTCCGCAGCTCCGGCAGTTCCGCGCAGAGCTCATCCAACAATCCGGTGAACCGCCACGCTGCAGCCTCATAGGCCGCGCGCACCTCGTCCGCAGGCCCCCTCGCCTCCACGATCAAATCAATCGGTCCATCCTGCAAATGCAGCCGCCGGCCGTCAGACAGGAATGCGATTTGCGGGCGCCGTGTCATGCCCGACGTCCCGGGATCGGGTTCTGCCAGGGCAATTGACGGACGTCGTCACCGCTCTGCACTTCGGAAAGCGGCTTCACATGATCCATGTGACCGCCGAGCGCGGCATAGTCCGACAGCATCATGGTGAACTCGATTGGCGCGACCAGCGCCGGCGTCGGCACGTAGCCAAACGCACCCGCCGGCATCTGCGTCACGTCGACCATGTAGGTGATGCCTCCGCCGGGCCAGACATAGACCGGCGCGCCGCCGCTGGTGACGCGCGTCAGTGCGTCCTTAACCGAGCGCGTCAGCCGCACCGGATTGTCGGTGACGCCGGCGCGCAACGAGCCGCCGGCACCCGCCATGAACAGCACCGTGCAGAGTGCCGGCTCGCAATTCTCCTGGATGCGCTCGACCGAAAACTTCAGGTCATCAGGCATCTCGGTCTCGACCGGCTTCAAAGCCTCGTCGAGGACATAATAGGACGAATGCTCGCCGGTGGTGGAGACCATCAGCATGGTCAGACCGGGCTTGGCTTGCTTGGCATCAAACGGCCCGAGAATCGAGAGCGGATCCGAGATGTTGGTGCCCCCCCAGCCCGTGCCGGGCTCGGCGACCTGGAAATAGCGGCCGGGCGTCGAACGCCGGCCCTTCATCTTGATGCCGGTATCGGCGATGTCGAGCAGCTTGCCGGCCTGATGTTCCGACAGCACGCCAGTGATGTGGTCATCGACCACGACGACCTCGTCGACCTTGCCATGCCACTGCTTGGCGAACATGCCGATCGTCGCCGAGCCGCAGCCGACCCGCATGCGCTCTTCCTTCACGCCGTTGACGATCGGCGGCTGGCCGGCCTGCACCACCACGGTCGCGCCGCCGTCGATGGTGAGCTCGACCGCCTTGCAATTGGCGAGATCCATCAGCGTGTCGCAGGTGACGCGCCCCTCTTTCTTGGAGCCGCCAGTGAGATGATGCACGCCGCCGAGCGAGAGCATCTGCGAGCCGTATTCGCTGGTGGTGACGTGGCCCACCGCCTCGCCTTGCGCGCGAACGGTCGCGGTCTCCGGCCCGAGATAGCGATCGGTGTCGATCTTCACCTTGACGCCGCAATAGGAGAAGATGCCCTCGGTGACCACAGTCACCATGTCGACGCCGTCGACCTCCGCGGAGACGATGAATGGCGCCGGCTTGTAGTCGGGATAGGTCGTGCCCGCGCCGATCGCCGTCACAAAGGTTGAAGGCTCGTGGACGATCTTGCCGTCCCAGTCTTCGGTCCGGCTGAACGGCACCAGCTTGCCGCCATGCGAGACGGTGCGCTCCAGGATCACGTGCGGATCGACGCGAACGAGCTTGCCGTCGTGGTTAGCGTAGCGGTCGCAAGCTCCCGCCGCACCCGGCTTGATATAACACATCACCGGACAGGCATCGCAGCGTATCTTGTCGATGGCAGCGCTCGTCGTTTCCATCACCATGTCAGAGCCAGCAGACACCGCGGTTATCATTCGTATACGAACGATGTTGCGCGCGGTCCCGATGGCTGTCAAGCGGCGGTGCGGCGCAAAAGGTGCACCTGCCGCATAAAAGCTCATATGCCTATCCGCCCTGTCCACAAAGGAGGCAGTCGCGCTGCAGTGCGGCATGACGGCTTGCACGTTTGTGTACAAACGGTATCGTCGCGACTTACAAATCGCGTGTTTACAGGGCTTGGGAACGAGGATGATGCAGACACCGATCCGCCTCACCGTGAACGGCAGGATCCACGAGGTCACTGCGGCGCGAGACACGCCGCTGCTCTACGTGCTGCGCAACGACCTCGCGCTCAACGGGCCGAAATATGGCTGCGGCCTCGGTGAATGCGGCACCTGTACTGTCCTGATCGACGGGGCCGCGGCACGCTCCTGCGTGATTCCCGTGAGTGGCTGCGATGGCCGCGACATCGTGACGCTCGAAGGCTTGGGCACGCGCGACGAGCCGGACATCGTGCAGCAGGCCTTCATCGACGAGCAGGCCGCGCAATGCGGCTACTGCCTCAACGGCATGATCATGACCACCAAGGCGCTGCTCGCGGTCAATCCGCGGCCGACCGAACAGCAAGCGCTGGCGGCACTGCGCTACAATCTCTGCCGCTGCGGCACGCATGTCGAAATCCTGCGCGCGGTGATGCGCGCCTCCGGCCAGCTCACCGAGGCCGCTGATTGATGGTCTCCTCCCATTCGAACGGAGCTGAGCGGCCATCCGGTTCGCTCGTCGTCTTGCGCACCGTGGACGAGGTCACAACCGAGACCTATGTCCGCATCACCGCGGACGGTTCGATCACAGCCTATAACGGCCATGTCGATCTCGGCACCGGCATCCGCACGGCGCTCGGCCAGATCGTCGCCGAAGAGTTGGACGTGTCCTTTGCGCGCGTCGTCATCGTGCTCGGCGATACCGCACTGGTGCCGAACCAGGGCGCGACGATCGCGAGCGAGACGATCCAGATCACGGCTGTGCCCTTGCGCAAGGCCGCAGCCCAGGCGCGGCACTTCTTGATCGCACGCGCGGCCGAGCGGCTCGAACTGCCGGCGGCCGAGCTTAAGATCGACGACGGTCTCGTGCGCGGGCCCGACAATCGCTGCGTCAGCTATGGCGAACTGATCGGCGGCGAGACGATCAGCCTGGAGCTTGCCGATGACGTCGTCGTCAAGGCGGTTGGCGATTATGCCATCGTCGGCCAGTCGGTGCCGCGGGTCGACCTGCCGGCCAAGGCCACGGGCGAGCTAACTTTCGTGCACGACATCCGCGTGCCCGGCATGCTGCACGGCCGCGTGGTGCGTCCGCCCTATGCCGGCGTCGATGCCGGTCCGTTCGTCGGCACCAGCCTGATCGCCCTCGACGAGGCGTCGGTGCGCGACATTCCCGGATTGGTTGCCGTCGTGCGCATCGGTGATTTCGTCGGCGTGGTCGCCGAGCGCGAGGAGAATGCGATCCGGGCGGCAGAGCAGCTCAAGGTGAGCTGGAAGCCGACACCCGCGCTGACCGATCTCGCTGATGTCGAGAGCGCGCTGCGCGCCAATCCATCGACGCCGCGCACGCTGATCGACAAGGGCGACGTCGACGCGGCGATATCGGGCGCGGCCAAGCCGATGCAGCGCACTTATGTCTGGCCGTATCAGATGCACGCCTCGATCGGCCCGTCCTGCGCGGTCGCCGACTTCCAGGATGGCAACATCCGCGTCTGGTCCGGCACGCAGAACCCGCACGTGCTGCGCAGCGATCTGGCGCTGCTGATCGAGCGTCCGGAGAGCGAGATCGAGGTGATCCGGCTGGAGGCCGCCGGCTGCTATGGCCGCAACTGCGCCGATGACGTCACGGCGGACGCCCTGCTGCTGTCGCGCGCGGTCGGCCGGGCCGTGCGCGTGCAGTTGACGCGCGAGCAGGAGCACGCCTGGGAACCCAAGGGCACCGCGCAGCTCATCGACGTCAATGGCGGCCTCGACGCCGGCGGCGGCATCGCTGCCTACGATCTCGCCACGCGCTACCCCTCGAACGCCGCGCCGACCCTGGCGCTGCTGCTGACCGGGCGGATCTCGCCCGAGCCCGCCGTGCTCCAGATGGGCGACCGCACCGCTATTCCGCCTTACGATTACGACCACATGCGCGTCGTCGCCCACGACATGCCGCCGATCGTGCGCGCGTCCTGGTTTCGCGGCGTCTCGGCGCTGCCGAACACCTTTGCACATGAATCCTATATCGATGAGGCCGCGACAGAGGCCGGCGTCGACCCGATCGAGTATCGCCTGCGCTACCTGAAGGATCAGCGCGCCGTTGACCTCGTCAATGCGGTCGCCGAGCGCGCAGGCTGGACGCCGCGACCGGTCCGCGAAGAGAAAGACGGCGAGATCGTGCACGGGCGTGGCTTTGCTTATGCGCTCTACGTCCACAGCAAGTTCCCCGGCTATGGCGCGGCGTGGTCGGCCTGGGTTGCAGACGTCGCGGTGAACAAAAGCACCGGCGACGTCAGCATCACGCGCGTGGTCGCCGGACAGGACTCCGGCCTGATGATCAATCCGGACGGCGTGCGTCACCAGATTCACGGCAACGTCATCCAGTCCACCAGCCGCGCGCTAATGGAGGAGGTCTCGTTCGAGCGCGGCGCGGTGGCAGCGCGCGAATGGGGGGCCTATCCGATCATCCCCTTCCCAGACGTGCCCAAGATCGACGTGCTGATGCTGCCGCGTCAGGACCAGCCGCCGCTCGGCGTCGGCGAATCTGCCTCAGTGCCGAGCGCGGCGGCGATCGCCAATGCGATCTTCGATGCCACCGGCGTGCGCTTTCGCGAGCCGCCATTCACGCCGGAACGCATTCTCAGGGGATTGCACGGCGATGCGGCGGCCGCGCCGCAGGCCCTGCCCGCGCCGGCCACCCCGCCGCCATCCCGCATCTGGGAGAATCCGTTCGCCCAACGCGCCGGTATCTTTGCGACGATCGCGGCCGTCTGCACCGCCGCGATCGGAGTCGGCGCGGCGCTGCTGCCGGGGCGCGCGATCGCACCCATCGCCCAACCCGACGCGTCGGTCTATTCCGCGGCAACGATCGCCCGCGGCGAACAACTCGCGGCGCTCGGCAATTGCGCGGAGTGCCATACGACGGTTCGAGGCGCGCTCAATGCCGGTGGCCGTGCGCTGGAAACGCCGTTCGGCACGATCTACTCGACCAACATCACGCCCGATGTCGAGACCGGCATCGGCGCCTGGTCCTACCCCGCCTTCGAGCGCGCGATGCGCGACGGGGTGCATCGCGACGGACGGCAGCTCTATCCTGCCTTCCCCTACACACATTTTTCGAAGACCAGCGAGGCCGACCTGCAGGCGCTCTATGCCTACCTGATGGCACAGCCTGCGGTGCGCGCGACACAGCCTGCCAACGCGCTCGCCTTCCCCTTCAATCTTCGGCCACTGCTCGCGGGATGGAACGCGCTGTTTCACGAGGCGGATGAATTCAAGCCCGATCCCGCGAAGTCTGAGCTTTGGAATCGCGGCGCCTATCTAGTCGAGAGTCTCGGCCATTGCAGCGCCTGCCATTCGCCGCGCAATGCACTCGGTGCCGAGCAGCGCCAGGCCTATCTCGCCGGAGGCTTTGCCGAAGGCTGGGAAGCTCCGGCCCTGACCTCGCTCTCCCGCGCACCTATTCCGTGGAACGAGGACGAACTCTTCGCTTACTTGCGCACTGGTCATTCGCGCTATCACGGCGTCGCGGCCGGCCCGATGGCGCCGATCGTCCGGGACCTCAAGGCCCTGTCCGATCAGGACATCCGCGCAATGGCGGTCTATCTCAATTCCTTCAATGACACCGCGAGCGACGGACAAATGCAAGACGCGCTCGCAACAAAACTCGAGAACGCGACGCAAGTCACTGTCGGCGCGTCCACGGGCGCGCGGCTCTATGTCGGCGCCTGCGCGGTCTGCCACGAGGTCGGCGGCCCGCCGCTGTTCGGCACCAGGCCCTCGCTCGCGCTCAACAGCAATCTGCATAGCGCGAGCTCGGACAATCTCGTGCAGGTGATCCTGCACGGCATTGCCGATCCGGTGTCGAGCGATCTCGGCTACATGCCCGCCTTCAAGGGCAGCCTGAGCGACGCGCAGGTCGAGGAGCTCGTCACCTTTCTGCGCAAGCAGTTCGCACCGGAGAAGCCGGCCTGGACCGGCGTGCGCGAGACGATCGCGCGCGCACGCGCATCCGCAAATTAGGCGTGCTTTTTGATCTCCACCGGCGGCGTGCCATGCGTGTGGAACGACTCGATCGTCTTCAGGCCCCAGGCCTGGCCCTTCTTGCGCTCCTCCTCGGTCCACACGATCGGCTTCCAGTCCGGCGCGAGGATGAGACGCGCGCCGGCGTTGGCGACCTCGACGCGGTTGCCGCCAGGCTCATAGACGTAGAGGAAGAAGGTCTGCTGGATCGCGTGCTTGTGCGGGCCAGTCTCGATGTGCACGCCGTTCTCCAGGAAAATGTCTGCAGCGCGCAAAATCTCCTCGCGGCTGTCGAGCGCGTAGGTGACGTGATGGAAGCGGCCGGGCGTGCCTGAATGGTCGAGCGAATAGGCGAAGTCGTAGCTCTTGTTC
Organism: Bradyrhizobium sp. 164; assembly: GCF_023073715.1. GTDB lineage: Bacteria > Pseudomonadota > Alphaproteobacteria > Rhizobiales > Xanthobacteraceae > Bradyrhizobium. The sequence goes on along the minus strand of NZ_JADPKA010000050.1, from coordinate 55,398 downwards.
GACATCGTCAGCCACATCGCGGCTTCACGACCGTCGTTCAGCACGATCTGCTCGGTGAGACGGCAGCCGAGATAGTTCTCGAAGAACTCGCGGTTGGCCTTGATGTCGACGGCGAGGCAGTTGAGATGGTCGAGCCGGCGCACGTTGACGCCGCGGGCCGGAAAGCGCTGGGCCTGGTTCTTCAGTGCGGGCTTCAGCTCCGGCGGCGCCTGATACCATTCGGTCTCGTAATAGAGTTCGACGATGTGTCCATCAGGATCACGGCAGCGGAAGGTCGGCCCCTGCCCCATATCGCCGTCGATCCAGCCGATATCGAAGCCGGAGCCTTTCAGCGCGGCGACTCGGCGTTCCAAGGCCTGCTGACTGCGCGCGCGCAACGCCATGTGCTCCATGCCCGAGGTCTTCGAGGCCGTGAGCTTGAGCGAATAGCGCTCGTAATCGTCCCAACCGCGCAAGTAGACCGACTCGCCGTTCTGCCCGCTCACGGTCATGCCCATGACATCGACGAAGAACTTCAGGCTTTCATCAGGCTTCGGCGTCAAGAGCTCCATGTGGCCGAGATGGGCGAGATCGAGGATCGGTTCGGGCTGCATGCTTCCCTCCAAACGTCGCCGTCAGCGTTGGCTGCGATCCGCAGGACCGAATCCCGCAATCGGGCGTGAGACTGCGATGCGCCCACGCCATGGCGGACACTGAAGCCGTCGGTTCATTTGTACTAATGTACAAATCATTAGGTCTCGTCAACAAATCAAACATCTTCCAACGGGAGGGCGCGCCGCTCCCGGGAACAATTACTCCCGAACGGCGGAACCCTGACTGCCTCCAATGGTAAAGCCTTCCTTAACCGCCTTCGGCTCTCCTGAACCTCCCAATGTAGCTTTTTCCTGCCATTTCTTCTCTCAACGCGGATAGGAAACCACCTTTCGGCCGGATTGCCGCGGATTTAACGAAGCGGCCGCGCCTGCGGCTTAACCGTTTGTGCAGCGACGGCTGCGCATAGTCCGGACCAAACCCGTTGCTCTTGCCAGGTTCATTCATTGTGACATCCTTTGGACGCGTGATTTCGGTTCGCGGATCGCTCGCCCGGGTCGGGCTTCTGGCGGAAAGCCGGATGCCGGTCTCGGAGGTTCGGGCGACCGTCGGCCGCTTCGTCAGTATCCGCTGCGCAAACTCGGTTATCGTCGCAATGATCACCGAGGTCTCCTGCGAAAACCTGTCGGCTAGCGACAATTACATTGCGATTGCCTCGGTCGACCTGCTTGGTGAGATCCTCAACGCCACCGACAAGCCGAAATTCCAGCGAGGCGTCACCAATTATCCAACCATCGGCGATGCCGTCGACCTGATCACGAGCCAGGAGTTGCGCACGATCTACGCGCCGATCGGGTCGGACCAGATCAATGTCGGCTTCCTCCAGCAGGACCGCTCGGTCGTCGCCTATGTCGACGTCGAGGAAATGCTGTCCAAGCACTTCGCGGTGCTGGGATCGACCGGCGTCGGCAAATCGACCGGCGTCTCGCTGCTGCTGAACGAGATCCTGAAGGCGCGTCCGAACCTGCGCATCTTCCTGCTCGACGTGCACAACGAATATGGCCGCTGCTTCGGCGATCGCGCGCTAGTGCTCAATCCGCGGAATCTAAAGCTGCCGTTCTGGCTGTTCAACTTCGAGGAAATCGTCGACGTGCTGTTCGGCGGCCGCGCGGGCGTGCCTGAGGAGCTCGACATTCTCGCCGAGGTGATCCCGATCGCGAAGGGCGTCTATACCCAGTACCAGAACGCCGACCGCATCGGTCTCAAGCGCATCGATCCCAAGCAGGTCGGCTACACCGCCGACACGCCAGTGCCGTATCGCCTGGTTGACTTGATCTCGCTGATCGACGAGCGCATGGGCAAGCTCGAGAACCGCTCGTCGCGCATCATCTATCACAAACTGATCTCGCGCATCGAGGCCGTCCGCAACGACCCGCGCTACGCCTTCATGTTCGACAACGCCAATGTTGGCGGCGACACCATGGCCGAGGTGATCAGCCATTTGTTCCGCCTGCCGGCCAACGGCAAACCGATGACGGTGATGCAGCTCGCCGGCTTCCCGGCCGAGGTCATCGATTCCGTCGTCTCGGTGCTTTGCCGCATGGCTTTCGACTTCGGCCTGTGGAGCGACGGCGTCTCGCCGCTGCTGTTCGTGTGCGAGGAAGCGCATCGCTACGCCTCCGCCGACCGCAACATCGGCTTCGGGCCGACCCGCAAGGCTGTTTCGCGCATTGCTAAAGAGGGCCGCAAATACGGCGTCTATCTCGGCCTCATCACCCAGCGCCCGGCCGAGCTCGACGCCACCATCATCTCCCAGTGCAACACGCTGTTCACGATGCGTCTCGCCAACGAGCGCGACCAAGCGCTGCTCCGCGCCGCCGTGTCGGACGCGGCCGCCAACCTGTTGTCCTTCGTGCCCTCGCTCGGCACCCGCGAAGTGCTGGCGTTCGGGGAAGGCGTCGCCCTGCCGACGCGGCTGCGCTTCAAGGAGGTGCCGCCGCATCAATTGCCGCGCGGCGAAGCCACCATCAGCAGCGTGCCCTCGGTCACCTCCGGTCACGACATGCATTTCGTCAGCGCCGTGCTCGAACGCTGGCGCGGCGCCACCTCGCAGCGCGACGTGCCAAACGATCCACTGTTCTCGGCCCCTCCCGCCAAGACGTTGTCCAGCCTCGAAGCGCCGATGCTGCAACCGTCGATGGGCCTCGATCCCGACCGCTTCTCGCTGCTGAAGAAGCCGTTGAGGTAAGGCCGCGCGTGTCCCGGACGCGCTACAGCGTGCAACGCTGCTGCGCAGGGCCGGGACCCACGCCACACGCACCGCACTCTCGGAAAGATGGGCCCCGGCTCTGCAGGGCACCGCTGGACAAGCGCTGCGCTGCGTCCGGGGCGCGCCCCACGGAATATGCAGCACGTTGAGACGGCCGCCCGCATCGACTATGTTTGCCGCCCCCAAGCCGGAGTCCGTGCAAATGACAAAGCCCGCGCAACGCTTCCCCGCCCCCGCCCTCGACACGCTGCCGGACGACATCCGCACGCGGCTCCTCGCCGTGCAGGAGAAGAGCGGCTTCGTGCCGAACGTGTTCTTGACGCTGGCCTATCGTCCCGACGAGTTTCGCGCCTTCTTCGCTTATCACGATGCACTGATGGAGAAGGACGGCGGCCTCACCACGGCCGAGCGCGAGATGATCGTGGTCGCGACCTCGGCGGCCAACCAATGCCAATATTGCGTGATCGCGCATGGCGCGATCCTGCGCATTCGAGCCAAGAATCCGCTCATCGCGGACCAGATCGCGATTAATTACCGCAAGGCCGACATCACGCCGCGGCAGAAGGCGATGCTCGACTTCGCGATGAAGGTCTCGGCCGAGGCGCAGCGGATTTCAGAGGACGATTTCGCAGCACTCGCGCCGCACGGCTTCAGCGACGACGACATCTGGGACATCGCTGCGATCTCCGCCTTCTTCGCACTTTCGAATCGGCTGGCGAATTTCACGGGCATGCGCCCGAACGAGGAGTTCTATCTGATGGGACGACTGCCGAAGAAGTGATCGACAGGCAATGACCGAGCTCGACTGGCCCGAAATCGTGCTGCGTCTCGGCAGCGCCACGCTTGCCGGCGGAGCGATCGGCCTGAACCGCGATCTGCAAGGTAAGCCGATCGGACTGAAGACGCTCGGCATCGTCGGGCTCTCCACCGCGGCCGTCGTGCTGCTCGCGGTCGAGTTCGCCGAGCCCGGCAGAATCACCGATGCGGCGAGCCGGGTGATCCAGGGCATCCTGACCGGGATCGGCTTCCTCGGTGCCGGCGTCATTGTCCACGAGAGCAAAGGTTTTCGCGTGAGCGGCCTGACCAGTGCGGCTTGCACGTTCCTCGCTGCCTGTCTGGGCATCGTCTGCGGCACCGGACAATGGAAGATCGTCGCAGCCGCGCTGGCGTTCGCCTTCGTTCTGCTGACGGTCGGCCGCCGCGTCGAGCGCTGGCTGCACCGGATGCTCGGTGGCCAGGAGGAACTGCTGCATGAAACAGCCTCCGAGCAGAAGCCTGAAAGCAGCGTTTAGGCGCTTTCGGCTCGCCGTGCGCTCGCCGCGCGCTCACCTTCCGCCGCAGGGTCCAGCGACTCCGTACGAGCAGGGGTCGCGGTGATGCATTGCGTGCGGCTACGAAGCGCTATGCCGCTAGCGCTTTGCCATCAACTCGAGTGCCGGAGCAAAGCGCTCGGCAAACGTCAACGTCAATGTCTTGGCATGGTGAACTGCCGCAAACGAGGCCGAAACCCCCGCTGACGCAAGGGCGAGCAGGGCAACAGCGAAAACCAGACGGCGCATTCTTGCCTCCCGTGTGAGCCCGATTGCCCCAAAGGATGGGACGGCTCTATTTCAGGACCGCTTCATGCGGGCGGAAAATGATTTCGCTCAAGAGGCTGTGATGAGGTCGGATTGCGGTGCAGTATCCATGTGCCTCTAATCCTCGTCCGCCGGCCCGCACCAGCCGGGCAGATAGATCGCATCCTTGCTTCTAGCCGAGGACATGGCCTTCTCGAGCGCCTTGTCGAAATCGGCATCGACCAGCTTGCGCGAGAGTTTTCGGCGCAGATAGTCGGCCCACAGGAATTCGGAGAATGGCGTCGTATCCTTGGCGAAGCCGCCGATGCGGCGGAGCTCGCCGGCGAGGCTGCGGAACGGGTCATCCTTGAGGTGGGCCACCGATTTCGGCAGGTCCCGGAACGGCCGCCTTTCGCCCTTGGCGTCGTAGGGATAGACCCAGCGCTTGTTGTCCAGGACGCCCCAGAACGCCTCGCGCTCGACCATTCTGAGGTCGCCGACGATGGTGACCAGCACCTCCTTGATGCCCTCGTCGTGCAATGCGCGGCCGAGATGATGATGATCGATCACGTAATAGCGCTGGTCCGGGCCGTAGACGACGGGGATCATGTGCTTGCCGAGCAGGTCGGCCTGCTTCTTCTTGTCGTGCTCGCGCCAGCGCTTGCGCTTCTCCTTGACCTCGCGCATGCCGACCGTCATCTGCGTCGGCCGCAGCGACAGGATGGGGACCGGGTGCACTCTCGGCTCGCGCGTATTTGTCATCTCGAACGGTCTCTCACTTGGTTGCGATTGGCGGAACAGGTTCCCTGGACTATGCCATCGCCCCAGCGACGGCAAAGGCGTTGGGCTGCACGCGCAGATCACAAGCCGATGTGGACGAGAGCACGCGTGAGTTCCCCGGCCAATATTGCAACGCAACCGCATATTCTTGACCACTTTACGGCCGGCTCGTGACGCTTGGCGGCGCGCTATGCAAAATAGTGCGAATAGGAAATGCATCTGGGCGTTGAGAAGATTTTCTGCAACGCGCTCATCACGTATGCTATTTAAAAATCGCTGCTTCGGAGTGATCCCCTGCCCTATGAAAAGCCAGCGGCCCATAAGCTCTGATGACGAGCACCGGGTGCTCCAATTCAGGCCGCGCACCTCGCCTTCCGCCATGGTTCGCCGGGGCAGCGGCACCGTGCAGTCATTGCGCGCGGCGCCGGAGCCGCTCGACCTATCGCGCTACGAGCAGCCCCGCACCGGACCGGACGATTTCCGCCACCGCATGCTCGCCAATATCGCGGCGCTCGCCTTCACCATCGCGCTGACCGCGATCGGGATTTGGCTCGCCGTGAGTATTGCCGACCTGCGCCGGACTCAGGATTGCGTGCTGATGGGCCGCCGCGACTGCGTCAAGATCACGACGCCGCACATCTAGGCGCGCCTTGCCGGCGGTCCCTCACTGGACGGCCCGTGGCGGGCATCCCCAGCCCTGTCTCCGCGCCTGGCCGGCTCCATTGAACTCAGGGCGGCGCTCCGATATACGGGCTTTCGACCCGGCCAGAGGGGGGTTTGAGGGCGTCATCAGGGGCGCGATGCCCACCCACCGTGCCACTCTGGAATCTGACAAATACCTGCAATATATCAAAGGCTTAGTGATGTCTTCCACATTCGATCAGGTCGCCACGATCATCGCTGAAACCTGCGACATCCCGCGCGACACGATCACGCCGGATAGCCATGCCATAGATGATCTCGGCATCGACAGCCTCGATTTTCTTGATATCGCGTTCGCGATCGACAAGCAGTTCGGCATCAAGCTGCCGCTTGAAAAGTGGACCCAGGAGGTCAACGACGGCAAGGCGACCACCGAGCAGTATTTCGTGCTGAAGAACCTGTGCGCGCGCATCGACGAGCTCGTCGCGGCCAAGGGCGCGGGCGCCTAAGCGCGCGGCCATGCAACTCGAATACTTCCACATGATCGATCGGATCGTCGACTTAAACGTCGACGAGAAGACGATTGTCGTCGAGGCCCAGGTTCCGAACGCAAGCACCATCTTCGAGGGACACTTCCCGGGCTATCCGCTGATGCCCGGCGTGCTCCTGATCGAATCGATGGCGCAGGCTTCGGGCTGGCTTCAGCTCGGCGTGCTGAAGTTCGAGCGCATGCCGATCCTCGCCGCCGTGAAGGAGGCCAAGGTCCGCGGCTCGGTCTACCCCGGTGATGTCATGAGCATCGAGGCGACCCTGTCCCATCAAGGCTCGGGTTACGCGGTCACCGAAGCCAAGATCCGGGTCGGCGGCAAGCTGCGCGCGAATTCGACGCTCACCTTCACGCAGATTCCCTTTCCCAATGCGGATATGCGCGGACACATGGACGCAATCGCCAAACGCGTCGGCTTTCCGCAACAGGCCGTTTCGCCATGACCGACACCTTCGCGACGAAGCCCGCCCAGACGGAAGTCTGGATCACCGGCATTGGACTTGCCACCTCGCTCGGCGAGGGGCTCGACGCCAACTGGGCTGCGCTCCAGGAGAAGCGCATCAATGTCGACGAGAAGGGCTTTGCGCCCTACATCGTGCATCCCTTGATGCCGGTCTCTTTCGACAGCCAGATTCCGAAGAAGGGCGACCAGCGCCAGATGGAAGCCTGGCAGCGTATTGGCACCTATGCCGCGGGCCTGGCGCTCGATTCCGCCGGGATCAAGGGCAACAAGGATATCCTGTCGAAGATTGACATGGTGGTGGCCGCAGGCGGCGGCGAGCGCGATCTCAACGTCGACACCGGTGTGCTCACGGCCGAGGCCAAGGGCGCCAACGCCCCCGGCTTCCTCAACGAACGGCTGATGAGCGACCTGCGGCCGACGTTGTTCCTGGCCCAGCTCTCCAACCTGCTCGCCGGCAACATCGCCATCGTCCATGGTCTCGGCGGCACTTCGCGCACCTTCATGGGCGAAGAGGTCGCGGGCGCGGACGCCGCCCGCATTGCGCTCGCGCGCATCGCCTCGGGTGAGAGCGACATTGCGCTGGTCGGTGGCTCGCACAATGGCGAACGCAAGGACCTGATGGTCCTCTACGAATTCGGCGACTTCAACCTGAAGGACAAGTTCGCTCCGGTGTGGGCGCGCAAGGACCGTCCCGGCTTCGCGCTCGGTTCGGCCGGCGCCTTCCTGGTACTGGAGTCGAAGGCGCATGCAGAGGCGCGCGGCGCAAAGCCGTTCGCCAAGCTCACCAGCGTCGTCGCCGACCTTGCCCGCCGCAAGCAGCCTGGCGACATGGCCTCGACGCTGGAGAAGCTTTGGGAAAAGCTGCCCAAGCGCGAGGGCAAGGCCGCGATCATATCAGGCGCGACCGGCGCCGAGCCCGCGACCTCGGAAGAGCGCAGCTTCCTGAGGGGCCATGCGGATCTGCCGGTGCGCTCGACCGGCACCATGTTCGGCCACACCATGGAAACGCAATTCCCGCTCGGAATTGCCCTGGCCGCACTGTCGATCTCGCGCGGTGCATTGTTCCCGCCGAATGATTCCACCGGGACCGAGATTGAAATGCAGGGCGCGCCCACCCAGATCGTGGTGATAGGGGCCGGACACTGGCGCGGCGAAGGCATGGCGCTGATCGAGGCAGTGAGCTAGCTCAGGGGGTCGAAATGACTGCACCACGCGACAAATTCGGCCGTCCCGTCGTCGTCGTCACCGGCATGGGCATCATGACCTCGCTCGGCGCCGGCAAGGCCGACAATTGGGCGAAGCTGGTCGCCGGCGAATCCGGCATCCGCACTATCACGCGTTTTCCGGTCGACGGCCTGAAGACCACGATGGCTGGTACGGTGGATTTCGTCAGCGTCGATCCGTTCTCCTCCACCGGCCTCTCCGAGCGGATGGCGGAGCTGGTGACGGAGGAAGCGCTCGAGCAGGCCGGCATCGGCGCCAAGGAGGATTTCCCCGGTCCCCTCTTCCTCGCAGTCGCGCCGGTCGAGGTCGAATGGCCGCAGCGGCGCGAGCTTGGCCGCGCCGTCGGAAAGACCGACTTCAACTACGACGACCTCCTGCGCATCTCCGGCGGCGGCAAGTACAGCGACTATCATCACCGCTTCATGTTCGGCTCGGTCGCCGCGCATCTCGCCGAGACTTTCGGCACCAAGGGTTCGCCGATCTCACTATCGACGGCCTGCGCGTCGGGCGCGACCTCGATCCAGCTCGGCGTCGAGGCGATCCGGCGTGGCGAGACCGACGCTGCGCTGTGCGTCGCGACCGACGGTACCGTCAATCCGGAGGCGCTGGTGCGCTTCTCGCTACTCTCGGCGCTCTCGACCCAGAACGATCCGCCGCAGGCGGCCTCCCGCCCCTTCTCCAAGAACCGCGATGGCTTCGTCATGGCCGAAGGCGCCGGCGCGCTCGTGCTGGAAAGCTACAAGGCGGCGACCGCGCGCGGCGCAAAGATCCTCGGCGTGATCGCCGGCTGCGGCGAGCTCACCGATTCCTTCCATCGCACCCGCTCCTCGCCCGACGGCAAGCCGATCATCGGCTGCATGAACAAGACGCTGGCCGATGCCGGCATGACGCCGGACCAGATCGACCACATCAACGCGCACGGTACCGCGACGCCCGAAAACGACAAGATGGAGTTCAACACGACGTCGGCAGTGTTCGGCGAGCTCGCGCAGAAGATTCCGGTCACCTCTAATAAGTCGATGGTCGGCCACACCATCTCGGCCGCCGGTGCGGTCGAGGCGATCTTCTCGCTGCTCACGCTCGAGCATCAGCGTATCCCGCCGACGATCAACTACGAGACCCCGGATCCGACGATCCTGTTCGATGTCGTCGGCAACAAGGCCCGCGATGCCCGCGTCACCGCGGTGATGTCGAACTCGTTCGGCTTCGGTGGCCAGAACGCCTCGCTGATCCTGACCCGCGAACCGGCCTGACCGGACGCATGGCACTGCTGACTGCGAGCACGAAGGCCCGCGCGCGGGAGGCTGCCAAATCGCTCGGCGGCAGCTTGATCGGCGCCGCGACTGTCGGCTTGCTGCGCACCACGCGCTATTTCGATCCGGTCAAGACTTCGGACTTTTTCGCGCGCGTCGTAAAGCTCATCGGCCCGCGTCTGCGCGAGCATCGCATCGGCCGCGCCAACCTCACTGCGGCATTTCCGGAGAAGTCGCCAGAGGAGATCGAACAGATCCTGATGGGCGTCTGGGACAATCTCGGCCGCGTCGGCGCCGAGTTCGCCCATATCGACCATGTCTGGGACTACGACCGCGATCACCCCGAGAAGAGCCGGATCGAATTGTCGCCGCGCAGCATCGAGCTGTTCGACCAGATCCGCGACGATGGCAAGCCGGCGCTGATCTTCGCCGCGCATCTGGCCAATTGGGAATTGCCGGCGCTCGCCGCCGTCGCGCATGGGCTGGATACTGCGATCCTCTATCGCCGACCGAACATCGCCTCCGCCGACCGCATCATCCAGGAGATGCGCCAAGTCAACATGGGCACGTTGATCCCGGCAGGCCGCGACGCGCCGCTGCGGCTCGCGCAGGCGCTCAAGGACGGCAAGCACGTCGCGATGCTGATCGATCAATATCTGACGGCCGGCGTCGAGGTCACCTTCTTCGGCCGCAAGACCCGCGCCAACCCGATGCTGGCGCGCCTCTTGCGCCAGGTCGAGTGCCCGATCCACGGTGTGCGCATCATCCGCCTGCCCGACGGCCGCTTTCGCGGCGAGCTCACCGAAGAGATCAAGCCGGTGCGCGATGCCGACGGCAAGATCGACATCCAGGGCACGACCCAGGCGATCACGAGCGTGGTGGAAAGCTGGGTGCGCGAGCATCCGGAGCAATGGCTGTGGCTGCATAGAAGGTGGCGGTAGTTACGCCGCCATTGCGAGGAGCGAAGCGACGATTCAATCCAGAGTGCCTCCGCGGAGAGATTCTGGATTGCTTCGCTTCGCTCCTCGCAATGACGGGTGTGCTCCTCACCGCCCCGTCTTCACCTTGGTCCAGAGTCTATTGATGATGCGCTGCGTCGCCGGCTCGCGCGCGGTGATGACGAAGAGCTTCGAAAGCGTCGCCTCGTCCGGATAGATGTTCTTGTCGTTCAAAATCTTTGGGTTGACCAGTTTCTGGCTGGCGAGGTTGCCGTTGGCGTAGGACAGGAAGTCCGAGTTCTTGGCGGCAACATCGGGGCGGTAGAGATAGTTGATCAGCTCGTAGGCCTCCTTGACGTTCTTGGCATCCGCGAGGATCGCGAGATTGTCGAAGAACATCTGCGCACCCTCTTTCGGAATGGCATAGCCGATCTCGATGCCACTCTTGGCCTCCGCAGCGCGGGCGCGGGCCTGCATGATGTCGCCGGACCAGCCGACCACGAAGCAGATCTCGCCGGTAGCGAGCGCGCTTAAGTATTCGGAGGAGTGAAACTTGCGCACGGACGGGCGGACTTTTGCCACGACGTCGGCAGCCTTCTCCAGGTCCGCCTGGTTGGTCGAGTTCGGATCGAGCCCGAGATAATTCAGCGCTGCCGGAAAGATGTCGTCGGCGGAGTCGAGCATGTGCACCCCGCAGTCTTTGAACTTGGTCAAATTCTCGGGCTTGAAGACGATGTCCCAGCTGTCGATCTTCGCATCCGGCCCCAGGATCTGCTTCACCTTGGCGACATTGTAGCCGATGCCCGTCGTACCCCACATGTAGTTGGCGGCGTAGACATTGCCGGGATCATAGATCGCGAGGCGTTCGGTCACCACGGGCCAGGCGTTGGCCAAGTTAGGCAGCATCGACTTGTCGAGCTTCTGGAAAATATTGGCCTTGATCTGGCGCTGCAGGAAATAGGCGGTGGGCACCACGACGTCGTAGCCGGACTTGCCGGCCATCAGGCGCGTCTCCAGCGTCTCGTTGGCGTCGAAGGTGTCGTAGACCACCTTGATGCCGGTTTCCTTGGTGAAGTTCTCAAGGACCTCCGGCGCCATGTAGTTGGACCAGTTGTAGAAGTTGACGACCCGTTCCTCCGCACTTGCAGGGGCGGAGAGCAACGTCAGCGCTGCGGCAATTGCGAGAGCGAAGCAAAGCCTGAAGCGGCCGACGTTCGTCATCTTCTACCTCTTGCGCCCGCGCACCGCATCCGACAGCCGCTCGAGTGCTGTGTCGAGCGTCTCGTCCTTCTTGGCAAAGCAGAAGCGCACCACCGAGGTCACCGGGTCCTGCTCGTAGAAGGCCGACACCGGGATCGCCGCCACCTTGTAGTCCTTCACAATCCGCCAGCAGAACTCGGTGTCGCTCTCGTTCAGCCCGAGCGGCGACAGATCGACCGTGAGGAAGTAGGTGCCTTGCGACCTCAGCACAGGAAAACCGAGGCTCTCCAGCCCTTTGGTGAGACGGTCGCGGCTCCGCGTCAGGTCCTTGCGCATCGACAGGAAGTAGTCGTCGGGCTTGCCGAGGCCGTAGGCGATGGCGGCCTGGAGGTTCGGCGCGGTGGTGAAGGTCAAGAACTGGTGCACCTTGGCGGCGACGCGCAAGAGCGGCGGCGCGGCGCAGACGAAGCCGATCTTCCACCCCGTCAACGAGAAGATTTTGCCGGCCGAGCCGACCTTGATCGTGCGCTCGCGCATGCCGGGGATGGTGATCAGCGGGATGTGCTTGTGCTCGTCGAAAGTGACGTGCTCCCAGACCTCGTCGCAGATCGCGATGACATCGAACTCCTGGCAGTAGCGCGCCAGCAGCTCGAGGTCCTCGCGCGGATACACCACCGCGGAGGGATTCAAAGGGTTGTTGAACAGCACCGCCTTGGTCTTTGAATTGAAGACGCTTTTCAGCATGTCCTCATTCAGCCGCCAGTGCGGCGGCTCGAGTCGGACGAGGCGCGGAGTGCCGCCCGCCTGTCGGATGATCGGCAGGTAGGAATCATAGACTGGCTGGAAGCAGACCACCTCGTCGCCGGGCTGAACCACCGCGAGAATTGCCGAGGTCAGCGCCTCGGTGCCCCCGGAGGTCACCATCACTTCGCTCATCGGATCGAGCTTGAGCCCGTGCCAGTGCCCGTAATGGGTTGCGATCGCCTGGCGCAGCTCGGGCAGGCCCATCATCGAGGGGTACTGGTTGTAGCCGTGCAGAGAGGCATCAGCCGCGGCCCGGCGGATGTCCTCGGGGCCGGGATCGTCAGGAAAACCCTGGCCGAGATTGATTGCGGCATTGTCGCGCGCGGCCTGCGACATCGCCTCGAAGATGGTGACGGGAAGGTCGGCGAAGACCTTGTTTAGCGACGAGCTCTTGGTCGTCATCGCGAGCTCAGCCGCCAACCTTGCTGGGAAGACCGGCCGCTTTCCAGCCCAGCATGCCGCCGGCCAGATGCTTGTCGTAAGGCAGGCCCGCCGCCTGCGCCGCGAGCGAGGCGGTCACCGAGCGCTTGCCCGATCGGCAGGCGAACACGACCTGCTTGCCTTCGGGATCCGGGATCGCCTTGGGATCGAAGGTCGAGAGCGGAACCACGACGCCGTAAGGATAGGCCTCGGCTTCGACCTCGTTCGGCTCGCGGACGTCGACCAGCAGATAGCGGCCTTCCGCGACACCTTTGGAGACCTCGTCCGGGGTCAGATCCTGTACCTGATTTGCCACATCATCCTCCAACGTCGCGCCTATTGGCCGGGGCACCCGGTCGGCGGCAACCTCGCCTCTCGGCCGACGAAAATCAAGCGCTACAATGGCTTGAGCTGAGCGGTGCAAGTTAAAGCTAAATCGCAGCGACTTGAAGCGCAGCGTTGGTTTGCCTGCCTAGATCGTGACCTGCGTTCCAACCTCGACCACGCGGCCAGAGGGGATCTGGAAATAGTCGGTGGCGTCGTTCGCCGAGCGGCTCAGCGAGATAAACAGCCGGTCCTGCCAGCGCGGCATACCGGAATGGGCCGCCGGCTTCAGCGCCCTCCGCGACAGGAAGAAGGAGGTCGACATGATATCGAACTGCCAGCCGAGCTTGCGCGCGATCGCCAGCGCCTTGGGCACGTTGGGCGATTCCATGAAGCCGAATTTCAGCGTCACCTTTGAGAAGGTCGGTGAGATCTGCTCCAGCCGCACCCGGTCGGCCGGGTCGATGCGCGGGGTCTGCGCGGTGTCGATAGTGAGAATGACGTTCTTCTCGTGCAGCACCTTGTAGTGCTTCAGACTATGCATCAGCGCCGTCGGCGCGCTGAGTGGGTCCGAGGTCAGGAACACGGCTGTGCCGGGCACCCGCTGCGGCGGCCTTTTCTCCAGCATCGCCACAAGGTCGGCGAGCGGGAATTCGAGCTTGCGCGACTTGTCGAACAGCAGCCGGCTGCCCCGCCGCCACGTGTACATCAGGATGATCATGAGCGCGCCGAGCGCCAGCGGCACCCAGCCGCCCTCGAACACCTTGAGCAGGTTCGCGGCGAGGAAGGTCAGGTCGAGAAACAGGAACGGCACGATGAGCGCTGCGGCGGCGAACGCAGACCACCGCCAGACCTTCCAGATCACGACGAAGCCCATCATCGCCGTGACCACCATGGTGCCGGTGACGGAGATGCCGTAGGCCGAGGCGAGCGCGCTGGAGGATCGGAACAGGAGTACCAGCAGCACCACCGCAACCAGCAGCAGCTGGTTGATGCGCGGGATGAAGATCTGGCCGGAATGGGCCTCTGACGTATGGCGAATTTCGAAGCGCGGCAGCAGTCCGAGCTGGATCGCCTGCCGCGTCAGCGAATAGGCGCCGGTGATGACGGCCTGGCTCGCGATCACGGTGGCCATGGTGGCAAGCACCACCATGCTGCCGCGAATAAAACCTTGCGGGAAGAGCTGGAAGAACGGACTCACGATCGCCCCGGGATCGCTGAGGACGAGCGCCCCCTGCCCTAGATAGTTCAGCGCGAGCGATGGTAGCACGATAGACAACCAGGCCGTTTGGATTGGCCGCTTGCCGAAATGGCCGAGGTCGGCATAGAGCGCCTCGGCACCGGTGACCGCCAGGAACACCGCGCCCAAGGTCACGAAGCCGATGACGCCATGCTGAAGCATGAATGACACGGCGTAGAGCGGATTCAGCGCGTACAGCACTTCCGGCTGCGCGATGATCGGATGGACCGCCGCCGCGGCGATCACCGCAAACCAGACGCACATGATCGGGCCGAAGAAGGCGGCGACCCGGGCGGTGCCGCGCGACTGCACGGCGAAGAGGCCGACCAGGATCGCCACAGTCAGCGGCACGATGTAGGGCTCGAACCGCAGCGTCACGTCTTTCATGCCTTCGATCGCCGACAGCACCGAAAGTGCGGGCGTGATCACGGCATCGCCGTAGAACAGGGCGCCGGAGATGATGCCGAGCAGGACGACGGTCGCTCCGCCGGTTCCGACGGCGCGCTGGGCCAGCGCCATCAGCGCCAGCGTGCCGCCCTCGCCATTATTGTCGGCGCGGAGCAGGATCACGACGTATTTGAGCGTCACCACGACGATGAGCGCCCACAGGATCAGCGACAGCACCCCGAGCACGGCCGCCGGCGTTGGTAGCCCCTCCGCCCCCGAAGCCGCCATCACGGCCTCGCGGAATGCGTAGAGCGGGCTGGTGCCGATGTCGCCATAGACGACACCGATGCTACCGAGCGTCAGCGCACCGAAACGAGCCGTGGTATGGGCATCGCCATTGGCCGCCGCCGTTTCCGGGGCCGAAATTGCTACGTCGCTTGTCATGGAGAGCCTGGTGGCCTCTAAAATGCTTCACTGCACAATGGCGGAAGGGCGCGCGGCTTATAGTCCTGCGCTACCGGCATAGCATAGCCCGATTCCGGGCCTTAGGCATGCAAATTTGCATGACTCCGGCAGTTGCATTTAGATGGTGACCTGGGTCCCGACTTCAACCACGCGCCCCGTGGGAATCTGGAAATAGTCAGTGGCGTCGTTGGCCGACCGGCTCAGCGCGATGAAGAGGTGGTCTTGCCACAGCGGCATGCCCGACTGGGCCGAGGCCTTCAGCGATCGTCGCGACACGAAGAACGACGTGGACATGATGTCGAACTGCCAACCCTGCTTGCGCGCGATCGCGAGCGCCTTCGGCACGTTCGGCTGCTCCATGAAGCCGAAGCGCAAGCGGACCTTGAAGAACTTGTCGCTGATCTTTTCCATGCGGAATCGCTCGGACAGGTCGACCCGCGGCGTATGCGCGGTCTCGATGGTCAGGATCACGTTGTGCTCGTGCAGCACCTTGTTGTGCTTGAGATTGTGCAGCAGCGCCGTCGGCACGAACGACGGATCGCTGGTCAGAAATACGGCCGTGCCCTTGACGATATGCGGCGGCCGCTTCTCCAGACTTCGGATCAGATCGTCCAGCGGCACCTCGATCCGGCGCGTCTTCTGGATCAGGATCCCCGAGCCTTTCCGCCAGGTCCAAATCGTCCCCGCCATGGCGACGCCGAACAGCAGCGGCACCCAGGCGCCTTCGAGCAGCTTGAGCAGATTGGCACTGAAGAAGCTTAGGTCGACGACGACGAAGGGCATGATCACGGCCGCAGCCGTGGCAGCGCGCCAGTTCCACAATTTCCAGATGACAATGAAGCCCATGATGCCGTCGGCGACCATGGTGGTGGAGACCGCGATGCCGTAGGCCGAAGCCAGATTGCTGGGGGTGTGGAACAGCAGCACCAGCAGCATCACACCGATCAGCAGCAGCCGGTTGACGCGCGGCAGATAGATCTGGCCGGCATGGGTCTCGGAGGTGTAGCGCACCTCGAAGCGAGGGAGCAGGCCGAGTTGCACCGCCTGATAGACCAGCGAATAGGCGCCCGTGATTACCGCCTGACTAGCGATCACGGTCGCGACAGTCGCAAGCCCGACCAGCGGCAGCACCAGACTTTCAGGCACCATGCGATAGAAGGAATGCTCGATCGCGCTGGGATCGGACAGCACCAGCGCACCCTGCCCGAAATAGTTGATCAGGAGCGCCGGCAGCACGAAGAACATCCAGGCTGACTGGATCGGCTTGCGCCCGAAATGGCCGAGATCGGCATAGAGCGCCTCGCCCCCGGTCACAGCCAGGAACACGGCGCCGAGTGTGACAAGGCCGATCGTGCCGTGCGACAGCACGAACTGCACCGCGTAATAGGGATTAATCGCCGCCAGCACTGAGGGGTCGTCGGCGATGTGGACAGCTCCCATCACCGCGATGACGGTGAACCAGACCACCATCACCGGCCCGAACGCCGAGGCGACCAGCGCGGTGCCCTTGCTCTGCACTGCGAACAGCAATGCCAGGATGAGCACCGTGAGCGGCACGACGTAGTGCTCGAACGCAGGGGTTGCGAGCTTGAGACCCTCGACCGCCGACAGCACCGAGATGGCCGGTGTGATCATGGAATCGCCGATGAACATGGAGGCGCCAACCACGCCGAGCGCGAGCAGGAACCAGCTCCGCCGCCCGAGCGCACGCTGGCCGAGTGCCATCAGGGAGAGCGTCCCGCCCTCCCCGTTATTGTCGGCGCGCAGCAGCAGCAGGACGTATTTGGCGGTGACGACGATCAGAAGCGCCCATAGGATCAGCGAGAGCACGCCGAGCACGATGACCCGCGAGACCGGCTCGCCATGGGCCGCGCCTCTGACCGCCTCGTGGAAGGCATAGAGCGGCGAAGTGCCGATATCGCCGAAGACGACGCCAATGCTCCCGAGCGTAAGGGCCCAAAAACCTGATGTGACCGGCCCTTCCTGGGTCTCGGTCGATGTGATGCTCGCCGTCATGAGGGTGGAGAACGCTTCGTCCCTGAATTTGATCCGGCGCCTTTTGACGCTTCCGGCGGGCCTGTCAACCGGCTCACCACCATAGCAGGCGCCGAGCCGGATGCTGTGACGGCGCGGTCACGCTCGCCGCAGCGCGACGAGATGCCTCAGGTAAGATGGTAGCGCAAGTCCCTACGGCTTCAGATTCGGCGGCAGTGGCGGATCTTCCCGCATCAGGGTGATGGTCACCCGCCGATTGGCCGCGAGCGAGGGATCGTCCGGAAACAGCGGCTGGGTGTCCGCCTTGCCCGAGACAGCGAAGATGTGCGACGGCGGCAATCCTTCGCGTTCGAGGATCTGGCGCACGGCATTCGCGCGGTCGGCCGACAGGTCGAAGGCGCCGTAGTCGCTGCGGACCGGCACAAATCCCGCCGCGGTGTGGCCGGCGATGGAGACGCGAAGCGGCGTCGCCTTGAGCGGGATCGCGAGCTTCTCGACCAAGCGGCGGGTGCGGTCGTAAGGCACCTTGGAGCCGTCGGCGAACATCGAGCGGCCATCCTGGTCGACGATCTCGAGGTTGAGGCCCTGCTTGGTCTCTTCAAACATGATGTGCTTGGACATTTCCGTCAGTTCCGGCATGTCCTGCAACGCCTGGCGCAGCGAGGCCGCGGCGAGCGCGAAATTGCGGTCGACCTTGATCTTCGCCCCCGAGGTGCGGTCGCGATCATCCTGGTCGGGCGTCGGCGTGTTGGAAGCTTCCTCGGGCTGGATATGGTCGACGTTCTTCAGCCGCGGCCGCGTCGGCAGACCGTCGGACTCGACGATGCCGGCATAGCGCGCTTCGCTCTGCACGCCGAAGGCGTCGCGCATGGATCCGGCGACGATCTTCAACTTGTTGGCGTCCTGGGTCGAGAACGCGACGAGCATCACGAAGAAGCTCATCATCAGGCCCATCAGGTCGGCGAAGGTCACGAACCAGCCGTGACCGCCGCCGTGCGCATCGCCGCGTTTCTTCTTGGCCATGGTCTAGATCCCGGCGCGCGCGATCAGGCCGGCACCGGCTCGCCGTCGGCGTGACGGTGCTTCTCCGGCAGATAGGCCAGCAGCATTTCACGCACCAAGGTCGGGCTCTTGGAGTCGCGGATCATCAGGATGCCGTCGATGATCAGGGTGCGATTGGTCTCCTCATCCAGCAGCTTGCCGTGAAGTTTGTCGGCGATCGGCAAACAGAACAGGTTCGCGACGAGCGCGCCGTAGAGGGTCGCGAGCAACGCGGTCGCCATGAACGGGCCGAGCTTGGAAGGGTCGGTCATGTTGGCGAACATCTGCACCATGCCGATCAGGGTACCGATCATGCCGAAGGCAGGGGCGCAATCGCCGATGGCACGGTAGATCTTGCTGCCCTCGTCGAGGTGCATCAGGAAGTTGTCACGGTCGCGCTCGAGATTGTCGCGGATGAAGTCGAGGTCGTAACCGTCGGCAACGTAGCGGATGCCCTTGGCGAGGAAGGGTTCGTCGGTCTCGACCTTTTCCAGGCCGACCGGGCCCTGCTTGCGGGCGATCTCGGCGATGCGGGCGAGTTCGTCGACGAGGTCGTGGGCCGACAGGCGGCTCATGGTGAAAGCGAACTTGGCGCCGAGCGGAAGGCCATGCAGGAGCGCGCTGAGAGGAAAGCGGATCATGGTGGCGGAGATCGAGCCGCCGAAAATGATGATCATCGCATGTTCGGAGATGAACATGTGGAGATCGCCGCCCATGAAGATCATCGCAACGATGACGATGGTGCCCGCAATGAGCCCGACGCTCGTCATGATATCCATGGGAGACTCCAATGCGTACACGACAACGGCCGTCCTGGCCGCTGGCGCGGCCCAACCCCGAACCGCATCGGAACCCTAGAGCGCCGCCCTTAAAGCCGCGTAAAGGTTAAGTCTGGACAGCGAGGTACGGCGCGCCGCAGGCGCTGCGATTCCTGGTGGGCGGCGGGAATCTCAACACTTCGCTAACCATAACGGTCGCTAGGACGATAACCCCGTCAGCTCCAGGCTGAGCGCACGCAGGCGCTTGCGCGCGTCGGCATCGTAGGCCTGCGGATTTGCGCGTGCCTCGTTCATACCGTTGAAGAACAATCCGCTTCGATCAGCGACGTCGTCGCCCTCGACGAGGTGGAGGATGGCTGCACCGCCTTGCTCGACCGTCGACATCGGAGTGATCCCGCCGGCGCGCACCATCGTGGTGTTCATGTAGGTCGCGGGATGCAGCGCGTTCACGGTGATGCCGGTGCCCTTTAATTCCTGCGCCAGATCGATCGTGAACATGATCTGAGCGAGCTTGCTCTGCGCATAGGCGCGCGAACCGCTGTAGCCCCTGGTGATCATGACGTCGTCGAACTCGATCGGGTGCTGGCCGAGCGAGGCGACGTTGACGATGCGCGACGGCGCAGCCGCCTTCAGCAATGGCAGCAACAGATGGACGAGCAGGAAACCGGCGAGATAGTTCACGGCAAATCGCAGCTCGTGACCCTCGGCACTGACCTGCCGCTGCGGGCCGTCATTCTGCGAGCCGATGCCGGCATTGCTGACCAGGACGTCGAGGCGCTGGTGGTCACGTTTCACGGCCTCCGCGAGCGCACGCGTGCCCGACATCGATGACAGGTCGGCCTGGTAGAAAGTCGGCGCGATACCGCCGGCCTCCACGATCTCGTCGCTCAAGGTCTTCGCACGCGCCGCGTCGCGGCCATGGATCAGGACCCTCGCACCTTCTTTGGCCAGGCGGCCTGCAACGTAGCGGCCGACGCCGTCGGTCGAGCCGGTGATCAGAACCGTCTTGCCCTTCATCCTCATTGCGCTTCCTCCAACTGCGGCCCTGCGTCACATCCGTGACGCGCCATCATGCGGTACTCTGTAGCTATGCGGCATGCTCCATCGCAGGAGCCCATTTGCCATGTTGACGTTGTTCAGTCTTCTCACTGCGCTGCCGGCGGTACTGGCGCTCCATCTGCTCGAGCCGGAGCTGGTGCTGCCAGCGTTCAGCGCCCTGCTTTTTGTCGAGGCCGCCTTCGCCGTGATCGCGGCGCGGTTGATCCATCTCCCGGACAATGCGGACGACATCACCTTGTGGGACCTTGCGGGCGGCTTCACCCTGATCGGATGCGCCGCCGCGGTGTTCGGCGAGCCGGATCAGGCTGCCCTGTTTCTGACGGAACAAGGCGGCCCACGGTCGGTGCCCCGACCGTAGGCCGCTCCGCCGCGCGTCTAGTGAATCTCCGCCGAGCGCTTCAGCGCCGCCTTCAGCTTCTCCAGCGAAAAGTTGGGACTGCGGGCGATCTCGAGGATCGGGGTCTCGCGGCGGCCGCAGAGCTCGGCTGCCTCGGGCAGCTTTGCCGCGACGTCGATCGGGATCACGATGGCGCCGTGCTGGTCGGCATCGATCAGGTCGTCCGACTTAACGGTCATGCCGGCGACACGCACCTCGCCGCCAAAGCTCTCCGCATGCACCCAGGCATGCGACGGCCCGATCGAGCCTGCCAAGGCCTGGAAGCCCGGGGCCCATTGCGGGATGTCGCGGATCGAGCCGTCGGTGATGACGCCGAGACAGCCCAGCGCCTTGTGCACGTTGCTCTGCACCTCGCCCCAGAACGCGCCATAGCCAACGTCGGGGCCATCGATGTCCTGGATCACCGAGATGCGCGGACCGTGGCCGGTGCCGACATATTCGTAATAGTCGATGCGGCGCTTGGACTGCTCCTCAGCAGGAAGCGAGGATTTCAGCACCGAGCGGATCATGACCGTGCGGGCATAACCGACGATCGGCGGCAGATCGGGGAACGGACAAACAAGCTGCTTGGTGGTGTAGCCGATCAGCCGGCGCTCGGGCGCCACGATCTCCATGGCATTGCAGATCGTCGGCGTATCATAGCGGCCCAGCGCTTCGAGGACGGAAGCGGGCAGCGGCCCGGTCGCGGAATTGGTCACGGCGTTCTCTCCCAAATTGGCGGCCGCTGTTGGCGCGGTGCCGCCGTCACAGGGCGATATAGCCGAGATCAGGCATCAACCCAACTCAGCGGGACTCATGGCAGATATCCGCGTGTGGCCGCTTAGTGCAGCCGTCCGGGCCGGTCGTCGTCGTCGTGCGGCGGCTCGGACAAATTCGCCAGCGTCGGCGCCGAAGGCGGTGACGCGACCTCACCTCCCGCCGGCGCGGTGGTTTCCATCGCCCGCGCGTGATCGCGGTAGGATTTGTAGCCGAGCGGCAGGCAGAGCAGATAGAGCACCGTGCCGATCGACAGCACGTGCCAGGGATAGGCGATCAACAGCGCGATGAAGACGATGACGGCGACGAACGCCGGCAGCACCAGCTCGGGCGGCACGCGCATGCGCTTGGTCTTGCCGGAGAACACTGGCAGGCGCGACACCATCAGGAAGGCGATCAAGAGCGTGTAGCCTGCCGTTACCGCCGCGGGCCAGCGTCCGAGATCGAGGAACGCGACATAGATCGGCAGCAGCACGGTGATGGCGCCGGCCGGCGCCGGCACGCCGGTGAAGAAATTGGCCGCAAACGCCGGCTTGTTCGGATCATCCATCGTGGCGTTGAAGCGGGCAAGGCGCAGACCGCCCGAGATCGCGAACACCATCGCGGCGATCCAGCCGGCATTGCCGAGCTCGTGCAATTGCCAGAAATACAGCATCAGGCCGGGCGCAACGCCAAAATTGACGAAATCGGCGAGGCTATCGAGCTCGGCGCCGAACTTGGACTGGCCTTTGATCATGCGCGCGATGCGGCCGTCGATGCCGTCGAGCGCGGCCGCGAACACGATGGCATAGACCGCGAGCGACATCCGCCCCTCGATCGACAGCCGGATCGAGGTCAGGCCGGCGCAGATCGCCAGCAGCGTGATGACGTTGGGCACCAGCATCCGCACCGGAATCGGACGGAACCGCCGCCGGCGCGCGTCAGGATCTTTGAAATCGTAGGGCGTCATGGCTCGTCCTCACCTCAAGGCGAGATATAGCAAGCCGCGCTCCCCTCCGCCATTGCGGCGGAACGGCTTCCTGGAACGACTTATTGGTTAATTGGTGCGATAGGTGCGGCTGGCGTCGTCCCCGGCAAGATCGGCCAAAATCGTCTCGCCAGCGATCGCGGTCTGCCCTTCCCATACCAGCGCTTTGGTACCGACCGGCAGATAGACGTCGAGCCGCGAGCCGAAGCGGATAAGACCGAAGCGCTCACCGGCGCCAATCGCCTGCCCTTCCTTGACGAAGCAGACGATGCGCTTGGCCACGAGGCCGGCAATCTGGATCACGCCGATCCGCGCCGTGGGCGTCGTGATCACCAGCGAGTTTCGCTCATTGTCCTCGCTCGCCTTGTCGAGCTCGGCATTGATGAACAGGCCGGGCCGGTAGGCGATGCGGTCCACCCTGCCCGCGATCGGGCTGCGGTTCACGTGGCAGTTGAACACGCTCATGAACACCGAGATGCGCGGCAACGGCCGGTCGCCGAGCCCGAGCTCGGCCGGAGGGAGCGCCATGGTGATCATCGAGACGCGGCCGTCAGCCGGCGACACCACGAGCCCCTCGCGCACCGGCGTGACCCTGACGGGATCGCGGAAGAACAGCGCGCACCACACAGTCAGGATCGTGCCGATCCACCCCAGAGGGGACCACAGCCAGAATAGGATCAGGCTTGCCAGCGCGAAACCGCCGATGAAGGGATAGCCCTCCTTGTGGATCGGCGGGATCTGACGCTGGATCGAATCGAGAATGGACATCGCTCTCTGCCGCTGAAGGGTTGACGGCGCACGGGGCCGTCCCGCGCGGTGGAGTTGTTTAGGCCAGAGTTGGCACCCGAGACAAGGTCACTCCGCCGCCGCAGGCGCCGTCAGGGAATCATTGACCGGCGGCGGCTCCCGGTTGGGTGCCTCGCTACTGTCGGCCATCTTGGCCAGTTTCTCCCGCGCTGCCTCGGCCTCGCGCTGCCTGTTCCACATGCTGGCATAGAGGCCGCCCTGCGCGAGCAGCTTTGCGTGGGTGCCGCGCTCGGCGATACGGCCCTGATCCAGCACGATGATCTCGTCGGCGCCGACGATGGTCGAGAGCCGGTGCGCGATCACCAGCGAAGTGCGGTTCTTGGCCACGCGGTCAAGCGCGCCCTGGATCTCGTGCTCGGTGTGGGTGTCGAGCGCCGAGGTGGCCTCGTCGAGCACCAGGATCGGCGGCGCCTTCAAGACGGTGCGCGCGATCGCGACGCGCTGTTTCTCGCCGCCGGAGAGCTTCAAGCCACGCTCGCCGACCTGGGTCTCGTAGCCCATCGGCGCCAAGCGGATGAAATGGTCGATCTGTGCCAGCCGCGCCGCCTCCTCGACCTCGACATCGCTGGCGTCCCATCGGCCGTAGCGGATGTTGTAGCGGATGGTGTCGTTGAACAGCACGGTGTCCTGCGGCACCATGCCGATGGACGCGCGCAGCGAGGCCTGCGTGACGTCGCGAAGATCCTGGCCGTCGATCAAGATCTTTCCGCCGGAGACGTCATAGAGACGGAATAGCAGCCGCGAGATCGTCGATTTGCCCGCACCCGAGGGGCCGACGATCGCGACCGTCTTGCCGGCCGGCACCTCGAAGCTGATGCCCTTCAGGATCGGCCGCGTCGGCTCATAGGCAAAGCGCACGTCCTCGAAGCGCACGGTGCCGGCGGAGACGACCAGCGGCTGCGCATCGGGCGCGTCCTTGATCTCGGCCTCGCGGCCCAGCACACCAAACATCTTCTCGATGTCGATGATCGCCTGCTTGATCTCACGATAGACCATGCCCATGAAGTTCAGGGGCTGGTAGAGCTGGATCATCATGGCGTTGACCAGCACGAAATCGCCCACCGTGTTGGTGCCGTTGCGCACGCCGATCGCACACATCAGCATGGTCGCGGTCAGGCCGAGCGTGAAGATCACGGCCTGGCCGGTATTGAGCACCGCGAGCGAAGTATACGTGCGGACGCTCGCCTCCTCGTAACGCGCCACCGATCTGTCATAGCGCTGGGCCTCGCGCGCCTCCGCGCTGAAATATTTGACGGTCTCGTAGTTGAGCAGCGAGTCGATTGCCTTGGTGTTCGCCTCGGTGTCGGAATCATTCATCTTGCGGCGAATGCCGATCCGCCACTCGGTCGCGATGTAGGTGTAATACATGTAGAGCGTGACCGTGATCAGAGTGGCGACCACGTAGCGCCAATCGAACTGCCAGAGCAGCACGGCCATCAGCAGCGAGACCTCGACGATGGTCGGGATCAGCTGCAGGATCACCATGCGCACGATGACCTCGATGCCCTCGCGGCCGCGCTCGAGCACCCGCGTCAGACCGCCGGTCTTGCGCTCGAGGTGGAAGCGCAGCGACAACTCGTGCATGTGAATGAAGGTGATGGTCGCAAGCTTGCGCACTGCATGCATGGCGACGCGGGCGAAGATGCCGTCGCGCCATTGCGTCAGCACGGCCATCAGGATGCGCATCGCGCCGTAGCTCGCGGTCAGCAGCAGCGGCGGGGCGATAACCCAGAGCTGCCAATTGTCCGCCTGCACCGGCGCCGTGTTGGCGCCGGTCAGCGCGTCCGTCGCCCATTTGAAGCTGAACGGCACCGCGAGCGTGATCAGCTTTGCGGCGAGCAGCAGCACCAGCGACCAGACCACCCGCATCTTCAGGTCGAAGCGGTCGCCCGGCCAGATATAGGGCCACAGATGCGCCAGCGTGCCCATCAGCGTGGCCCGCTCCAGCCCTTGCCCCGCGGGAGGATCAGGAACGTCGGCGCCGTCGAACGATTGAGGTTGGTCCATCAAAAAGCCTGAAAGCCCGCCGGATGCGGGCGGCGTTACGATTTGCGATTTTCGCCCGTCATATAGAGCCTTCCCGATGCCAGCGCACCCCGCCAGATGGCGAATCTTCGATTGTTTGTCGCTATTTGCCGGTAGATTTCCGGGAGTACCGAATCACGGATTTGGCTTGACGCCTCTTCGCTGCAATGCATCATGGCACCAATGAGCACAATCAAAACCGTCTGTGTCTATTGCGGCTCCGGCCCCGGAACCAATCCCAACTTTACCGAAGGTGCCAAGGCATTCGGCAAGGCGCTCGCCGAGAACAACATCCGCCTGGTCTATGGCGGCGGCTCGCTTGGCCTGATGGGCGCGGTCGCGACCTCCGTGCTGGATCACGGCGGCACCGTCACCGGCATCATCCCCGACTTCCTGCGGCTGCGCGAGAACGCGCTGACGCGGGTGCAGGAGATGATCGTCACCCCCGACATGCACGAGCGCAAGCGGCTGATGTTCGAACGCTCCGATGCCTTCGTGGCGCTGCCGGGCGGCGTCGGCACGCTGGAGGAGCTGGTCGAGCAGATGACCTGGAAGCAGCTCGGCCGTCACGCCAAGCCGGTGCTGCTCGCCAACATCGACAATTTCTGGGAGCCGCTGTTCTCGCTCTTGTCGCATATGCGCCAGACCGAGTTCATCCGCGCCGGCCTGTCGATCGACATCCTCAAGGCCGATCGCGTCGAGGATATTTTACCGAAGCTGAAGGCAGCCGCCGCCCAGGTCGCCGAGGCGGAAAAGCAGATGGCTCCGGAAGTGGCACGCCGGCTGTAAGGATTACGCGCTCGGAAACGTCACCGCCTCGATGCGATTGCCGTCGGGATCGCTGACGAACGCCGCATAATAGCGCACGCGATCGTGGGGGCGGAGGCCGGGCGCGCCATCGGAGGCACCGCCGGCGGACAGCGCGGCGGCGTGAAACGCATCGACCTCATCAGTCGTCTTCGCCCGCAGGCAGATGTGCACGCCGCTCTCCGGCGGGACGTGCGGCATGCCCTCGCGCAAGTTGATCCAGAACTCTGGATAGGCCTTGCCGAAGCCGACCGTCCGCGGTCGCGTCACGAGGCGCGTGAGGCCGAGCGCGGAGAGCGCGGCCTCGTAGAATTTTGCGGCGCGATCGAGATCGCTGACGCCGACGGAGATGTGATCGATCATTGGTCGCGCTCCCCCTCTCCGCTGTCGTTCCGGGGCACGCGAAGCGTGAACCCGGAATCTCGAGATTCCGGGTTCGGCCCTGCGGACCGCCCCGGAATGACTCCCTGATAGCTACGCCGGCGCCCCCGACTTCACCAGCTTGTAGATCACCGAATCCATCAGCGCCTGGAACGAAGCGTCGATGATGTTCGGAGACACCCCGACCGTGGTCCAACTGTCGCCGTTCTCGTCCTCGCTCTCGATCAGGACGCGCGTGACCGCACCGGTGCCGCCGTTCAGGATACGCACGCGATAGTCGATTAGTTTCAAGCCCTCGATGTAGGTCTGGTACTTGCCGAGATCCTTTCGCAAGGCGACGTCGAGCGCGTTGACGGGACCGTTACCCTCGGCGGCTGAAATCAGGCGCTCGCCGGCGACGTCGACCTTGACCACGGCCAAAGCGACGGTGACGCGCTCGCCATGCGAATTGTAGCGCTGCTCGACATTGACGTCGAACTGCTCGACCTCGAAATAGTGCGGCACCTTCCCGAGCGTCCGGCGCGCCAGGAGCTCGAACGAGGCGTTTGCGGATTCGTAGGCGTAGCCCGCCGCCTCGCGCGCCTTCAATTCCTCGACGAGGCGCGTCAGCTTCGGATCGCTCTTCTCGTAAGGAATGCCGGCGCGATCGAGCTCGGCAATGACGTTGGAGCGTCCGGCCTGGTCGGAGACCAGCACCTTGCGGTGGTTGCCGACCAGTTCCGGCAGGACGTGCTCGTAGGTCTGTGGATCCTTCAGCACGGCGGAGGCATGAATGCCCGTCTTGGTGACAAAGGCGCTCTCGCCGACATAGGCCGCATGCCGGTTCGGCACGCGATTGAGCATGTCGTCGAGCGTGCGCGAGACCTTGACCAGCGTTGCCAGCTTCTCGGCCGTGACGCCGATCTCGAAGGCGTCGGCAAAGCCCTTCTTTAACCTCAGCGTCGGGATCAGCGAGCAGAGATTGGCGTTGCCGCAGCGCTCGCCAAGGCCGTTCAGCGTGCCCTGGATCTGCCGTGCGCCGGCACGCACCGCAGCGAGCGAGTTGGCCACCGCCTGCTCGGTGTCGTTATGGGCATGGATGCCGACGTGATCGCCGGGGATGTGCTTCGTCACTTCGGTGACGATGTCCTCGACCTCGTCAGGCATGGTTCCGCCATTGGTGTCGCACAGCACCACCCAGCGCGCGCCGGCCTCATAGGCGGCCTTGGCGCAGGCGAGCGCGAACGCCGCCTCTTCCTTGTAGCCGTCGAAGAAGTGCTCGCAGTCGAGCATTACCTCGCGGCCGGCGGCATTCGCAGCCGCGACGCTGTCGCGAATCGAGGCGAGGTTTTCCTCCTTCGTCGTCTCCAGCGCAACGCGCACCTGATAGGCCGATGACTTCGCCACGAAGCAGATCGCGTCGGCCTTTGCTTCCAGCAACCCGGCGACACCAGGGTCGTTGGAGACCGAGCGCCCGGCCCGCCGCGTCATGCCGAAGGCGATAAAGCGCGCATGATTAAGCTTGGGCTTGGTCGCAAAAAATTCGCTATCGAGCGGATTGGCGCCGGGATAGCCGCCCTCGATATAGTCGATGCCGAGATCATCGAGCATCGCCGCGATGACTTGCTTGTCGGCCAGCGTGAAATCGACGCCGTTGGTCTGCGCGCCGTCGCGCAGCGTGGTGTCGAACAGATAGAGACGCTCCTTGCTCATTGCGGCGCTCCAAGCGTCTTCTTCATGGTCGTGTTGGCGAGCCACTCATCATTGACGGTGACGCTGTTGCGCTGCTGGGCGGTGTAGCCGCGCTTGGCGAAGAAGCCCTGTGCGGTGTCGCTGGCGTCGACCGAGAGGCTCGTCGCACCGCGGCCGCCGGCAAGCTTCTCCAGCGCATCGACCAGCATGGTCGCAACGCCCTGCCCGCTCACTCCGGGATGCACATAGAGCATGCGGATATGATCGTTGCCGCGCAGCGAGGCGAAACCGATGGGCGAGCCTTCCAGCGTCGCGACCAGGGTCAGGTCGGCGGCGAGCCGCTTGCCGAACTCTTCGCTTTCCGCCGTCTCCATCCAGGCCTGCTGCTGCGCCTCGCTATAATCGTCGCCGGTCAGCTCCTCGATGCTGGCGGTGAAGATCGCGGCGAGCACCGGCACGTCGGCCGGCAGGAACGGCCTGAGTGCGGGCTTTGGCAAAGTCTGTCCCATGGTCTTCACCACATCCCATAGAGTTTCAGCACGATCGCCACGGCCGCGCCGAGCAGTGCGATCTTCAGCGCGATGTAGTAGAGCCAGTGCCGCGGAAAAGGCGTGTCGGGCCGCTTCATCGCGCAATCTCCCAGGTCGTGCCTTCCTTGGAGTCCTTGATCGCAACGCCCATCGCGGCGAGCAGATCGCGGATGCGATCGGACTCCCCAAAGTCCTTACGACGACGGGCGGCCGTCCGTTCCGCGATCAGGCGTTCGACTTCCTTCGCATCGATGCCGCTCGCCTGCTGCTTGCGGCTTTCCCATTGCGCAGCGCTCTCGGAGAGAAAACCGAGCAGCCGCAACGATCCCGCCAAGCCGTTCACGTCGCTGCCGCGCAAGCCGTGCAGCGCCGCGATCGCAAGGGACGTGTTGAGGTCGTCCAGCAGCGGCTCGACCACGGATGCTGCCGGCCTGCCGGATTCGACGTCGGCCGCAACGCGATACCAGTCGTCGAGCGTCTTGGCGCTCTCCTCCAGCGATTTCATGGTCCAGTCGATCGGCGAGCGGTAATGCGTCTTCAGCATGTTCAGACGCAGCACCTCACCCGGCCAATCCGCAAGCAGCTCATGGATGGTGATGAAGTTGCCGAGGCTCTTCGACATCTTCTCACTCTCGACCTGCAGGAAGCCGTTGTGCATCCAGTAGTTCGCCATGCGCTGCTGGTGGAAGGCGCAGCAGGTCTGCGCGATCTCGTTCTCGTGATGCGGAAACACGAGATCGATACCGCCGCCATGGATGTCGAAATGCTCGCCGAGATGCTTCCAGGCCATTGCCGAGCACTCGATGTGCCAGCCCGGGCGTCCCTGCGCGGCGATGCCCGCCGGCGATGGCCATGACGGCTCGCCCGGCTTTGATGGCTTCCACAGCACGAAGTCGGTGTTGCCCTTCTTGTAGGGCGCGACATCGACGCGGGCGCCGGCGACCATCTCGTCCAGCGAGCGATTGGATAGCGCGCCGTAGCGCGGCAGGCCGGCATTGGCCGCGTTCATTGCCTGCGGCGAGAACAGCACATGATCCTCAGCGACATAGGCAAAGCCGCCGGCGACGAGTTTTTCGATGATCTCGCGCATCTCGCCGACATGCTCGGTCGCGCGCGGCTCGACGCTCGGTCGAAGCGCGCCCAGCGCATCGACGTCGGCATGAAACTGCCGGCCCGTCTCCTCCGTGACCTTGCGGATCGCCTCGTTCAGCGGCAGGCCGGGAAAATCCCGCGCGGCGCGGTCGTTGATCTTGTCGTCGACGTCCGTGATGTTGCGGACATATTTGACATGCGCCTCGCCATAGAGATGGCGCAGCAGCCGAAACAGCACGTCGAACACGATCACCGGCCGCGCATTGCCAATATGGGCGAAGTCATAGACGGTCGGTCCGCAGACATACATGCGCACGATGTTGGCATCGAGCGGTACAAAGGTCCGCTTTTCCCGGCTCAGCGTATCGTAGAGGCGCAATTCCATATGGATACCCGTCGGCTGTTGGCCGGGCGTCCAAGGCTCTCAATGTTTTTGAGAAAAGACGGCTCCAGCCAGCGAATCGCTAGCTCGTAATCTCGCGGCAAATGGCGCAAATGGCGAGGAGACCGTTCATGCGGCCACATATGGGCTATGAGGCGGCTCCGCGTCAAGAGAGCCGCGAAAGCGCCGCTTTATCTCCGCAAAGCACGCGGCTCGCCCTGCTGGTTCGTGATCCTTAACCACTTGAGCCCATTCTGGAACTGGCGGTTCCATTTTTTCACGGGTATTTTCATGCGATCCTTGCTCGTCCTGATTTTGTGCGCCTCCACCCTTGCGGCAGCCAGCGCTTACGCCGAGACGCGCGTCTTCATCATTGCCAACCAGGCGGACGGCTATGGAGTTGACCAGTGCCTGGCCAAGGGCGAGAGATGCGGCGCCTCCGTCGCGCGCACCTATTGCCAGTCACGGGATTTTGCCCAGGCCTCGGCCTATCGCCGGGTCGATCCCGACGAAATTACCGGCTCCGTCCCCAAATCCGGCGCAAACTGCTCCCATGGCCGTTGCGACGAATATGTCGCAATCACCTGCCAGCGCTGAATTCCCTCGGAACTGGCGGACCTTAGGCCCAATCTTTGGCCCCTGAAACGACGTGACGATGCCGCAGGAAGCGGCTATGGGAGGGCGCGCTTCGGCCCTCAAGTCACTTCGGCTTCCCAAGTCACATTGGGCCGTGACCTCGCTAGAATGGCGGATATGCCTGAATTGTTGTCCCTGCCCCGTGCCCGCTTCCTCCTTGTCTGCACCGTGCTCTTGAGCACGGTCGTGCTCGCCACCGGCGCTTTCGCGCAGGTCGGCCCTCCGGGACCGCCGCCTCAGCCCGCCCAGAACGGGCTCGGCCCTAATCCGATGTGCGTGCGGCTGGAAGGCCAGCTCGCCGCACTCGACCGCGGCGGCGGTGGTGACCCCGCGCGCGAAGAGCAGATCCGCCGCTACCAGGATTCCCAGACCCGTCAGCAGGCCGAGCTCGATCGCGTCACCATGCAGGCCAAGCGCATGGGCTGCGATTCCTCCGGCTTCTTCTCGCTGTTCAGCGGCCAATCCGCGCAATGCGGCCCGGTCAACACCCAGATCCAGCAGATGCGCGCCAATCTGGATCAGATCACTGGCAATCTCGAGCGCCTGCGCGGCGGTGGCCCCGGCGGCTTCAGCCCCGAGCGCGACAATCAGCGCCGTTCGGTGCTGGCGGCGCTGGCGCAGAACAATTGCGGCCCGCAATATGCCAACGCGGCGCAGTCGCAAGGCGGCGGCAACTTCCTCAGCAATCTGTTTGGCGGCAATAACGCGGGCAATCCGCAAGCCGTTCCGCCCGCCGATCTCGGCCCGCAATCCGCCACCTTTCGCACCGTGTGCGTGCGCACCTGCGACGGCGCCTATTTTCCGATCTCGTTTGCGACCGTGCCGGCGCGCTTCCCCGACGACGAGAAAACCTGCAAGGCGCTGTGCCCGGCCGCGGAGGCCGTGCTCTACACCCATCGCAATCCCGGCGAAGACATGAACTCGGCGGTCTCGATCGGCGGCCAGCCCTACACGGCGCTGCCGACAGCGTTCAAGTTCCGCAGCGAGTTCAACCCATCCTGCTCCTGCAAGGCCGCAGGCCAGACCTGGGCGGACGCGTTGAAATCGGCGGACGACAAGGCCGCAGTCGAGCAGCAGGGCGACATCATCGTCACCGAAGAGAGCGCCAGGAAGATGCAGCAGCAGCGGCTCAACAAGGGCACGCCTGCGAATGCCAAGAAGGGCGCAGCTTCGGCGCCGACGACGGCCAATACGCCGGCCACGACGTCGCCGGCGGATACCGGCACCACCGCTAACTCCGAGAATAAGCCGATCCGTTCAGTCGGCCCGACCTTCCTGCCGCAGCAGCAGAAGTAGGCCGTTACTTTCTGTCATGCTCCGCGCAGGCGGCCGCCGGCGCGGCCGTTTCGGCCGTTACGGCTCTCCCTCGCGGCTCCAGGGGAAGAGATTGGCCGGAAAGTCTGCTGCGTAGCGCCTTCCCTTCCGGGGCGGGGGCGGTGCGTCCGGTGGGTTCGGATTCGGCTCGACCACCCGCCGGTAGAGGTGCCAGGTGGCATGACCGAGCACCGGCAGAACGACAGCAAGGCCGACGAAGAGCGGCAGCGAGCCGATCACGAGCAGCGCTGCCACAATGAGGCCCCATCCGGCCATCGCAATCGGATTCGCCGCCACCACTCGGAGCGACGTGCGGATCGCGTCGATCGCAGTCGCATGCCGGTCGAGCATCAACGGGAATGACACGACGCTGACGCACAGCGCGACAACCGCAAACAGGAAGCCGACGCCGCAACCGACGATGATGAGCGACCAGCCTTCCGGTGTCGTCAGCACGCGCGTTGCGAAGTCGGGAATGCTTGCGGCCGCCGCGTGACCGAAGATCGCGACATAGATTGCGTTCGCGGCACCGATCCAGGCCCCGAACAGGACCAGCAGGAGCACGCCGAGTTCTACCATGGCGCCGAACGAGGGTGCGCGCAGCACCTTGAACGCATCCCATGCATCGACCTCCTCGCCGCGCTCGCGACGACGGCTGAGCTCGTAGAGACCGATGGCGGCAAAAGGCCCGACCAAGGCAAAGCCGGCGGCCAGCGGAAACAGTAGCGGCAGCACCGAATAGCCGAGCACCATCCTGAACAGGACGAGACCGAGAACGGGATAAATCACGCACACGATGATCGCGTGACTCGGCATTGCCTGGAAATCCCCCCAACCCAGGCGCAGGGCCTCGGACAGGTCGGACAAGCTGATCTTGCGAATGGGATAGGAGGCCGCTTCGCCGAATACGTGCCGCCTGATGTCGTGGGAGTACAGAGTGGCCATGAACGGACCCTCCCGTGCTGAAAATCGCGGTTTCGATGACACGCGCTTTCCAGCCACGCGTGTCCGCCGGATAAGCAGGAAACGCGATGGGTCGGGTACGGCAACCCAGGTTCAGCGAACGAGCCTGGCCGGACGGAACCCGCCGCGACCTGCCTCACAAGCTTAGCGCGCGCGGGGCACGGCTGCACTCACGGTTGGGTGAATTGTGCGGCTGATTGTGCGTTGCATCACCCCGGACGCTGAGCGCACCTGATGCCCTGATGCTTGGTCGTGCCCGACGACGGCAACGCCCACGCCGCGTCGACACGAAAATATGCTCTATTGACGCCGGCTTAGGCTGGGATCATTTTAGACACAGACGCCCTAAGCTCCGATGAGATTGATGGTCGCGAGCGTTCCTTTGATTTCGCGACCAGTGGAATGGGCGAAGCAAGAGGCCGGAGATGGCATGAACGCCAACGAGAAAGGCCAGCCATCGCAACCGACATGAGCTCCGCCCTGGATTCGTATCCGTAGCCTTCAATGGCAAGGATGGATCAGGATGGCTGTCGCACTGATATTGCTGCTGGTCGCGATTGGCTCCGTGCTGTTTCACCTCTACAGCCCGTGGTGGTGGACGCCGATCGCCACTAACTGGGCCTATATCGACCACACCATCAACATCACGTTCTGGATCACGGGCTTTGTATTCGTCGCGGTCATCGCCTTCATGGCCTACTGCGTCTTCCGCTTTCACCACAAAGAGGGAAGACGGGCCGATTACAATCCGGAAAACAAAAGGCTCGAATGGTGGCTGAGCGTCGGAACCGGCGTCGGCGTCGCGGCCATGCTGGCGCCTGGCCTCGTGGTCTGGCACCAGTTCGTGACGGTGCCTGCGGATGCCACCGAGGTCGAGGTCATGGGGCAGCAATGGCAATGGAGCTTCCGCCTTCCGGGCAAGGATGGGCAATTGGGCACATCCGACGTCCGCAACATCGCCTCCGACAATCCGATGGGGCTCAATCATGACGACCAACACGCGCAGGACGACGTCGTGATCGAGAACGGCGACCTGCACCTTCAAGTGGGAAAGCCGGTCAAGGTTCTGCTCCGCTCGGTTGATGTCCTGCACGATTTCTACGTGCCCGAATTCCGGGCCAAGATGGACATGGTTCCAGGCATGGTGACCTATTTCTGGATAACGCCAATCCGAACCGGAACGTTCGATGTTCTCTGTGCGGAGCTTTGTGGCGCTGCTCACTATCAGATGCGGGCCAAGGTCATCGTCGACGAAGAGCGTGAATATCACGCTTGGCTGGAGCAACAAAAAACGTTTGCAGAATTGTCGCCGGCGAAGGCCGTCGTGAAGGCGACGTTCCAATCCGGAGGCAACTAGCAAGCTGCCGCCGCAAAGATAGATCGGGTGCATGAGGCCAACGCCTCCCCCGATGGAAACGACCGAGGAGGTTTCTGTGGTCGATATTCCATATGAAGGGATCCCCGGCATCCCGCCTGCCGAAGTACCTGATGTCGAGCTCTATCATCCGAGGAGCTGGTGGACACGATATGTCTTCTCGCAGGACGCCAAGGTGATCGCTATTCAGTATTCGCTGACGGCCACGGCGATCGGGCTGGTGGCCCTGGTGCTATCGTGGCTGATGCGGCTGCAATTGGGATTCCCCGGCACCTTCTCTTTCATCGATGCCAACCAATACCTTCAGTTCATCACCATGCACGGCATGATCATGGTGATCTATCTGCTCACCGCGCTGTTCTTGGGCGGCTTCGGCAACTACCTGATCCCGCTAATGGTCGGCGCGCGGGACATGGTCTTCCCTTATGTGAACATGCTGAGCTACTGGGTCTACCTGCTCGCAGTCCTGGTGCTGGCCTCGACATTCTTCGTGCCCGGCGGCCCCACCGGCGCCGGCTGGACGTTATACCCGCCGCAAGCAATCCTCTCCGGAACGCCCGGGCAGGATTGGGGCATCATTCTCATGATGTCGTCCCTGATCCTGTTCATCATCGGCTTCACCATGGGCGGACTGAATTATGTGGTAACGGTACTCCAGGCCCGCACCCGCGGCATGACGTTGATGCGCTTGCCCCTGACGGTGTGGGGCATTTTCACGGCGACCGTCATGGCGTTGCTGGCATTCCCTGCCCTGTTCGTTGCCTCGGTCATGCTGCTGCTCGACCGCCTGCTCGGAACCAGCTTCTTCATGCCTTCGCTCGTCGAGATGGGCACGCTGTCGAAATATGGTGGCGGCAGCCCGCTGCTCTTCCAGCACCTGTTCTGGTTCTTCGGCCATCCCGAAGTCTACATCGTCGCCCTGCCCGCCTTCGGCATCGTCTCCGATCTGATCAGCACGCATGCGCGCAAGAACATCTTTGGTTACCGTATGATGGTCTGGGCGATCGTGGCCATCGGCGCGCTCAGCTTCATCGTATGGGCGCACCACATGTATGTGAGCGGCATGTTCCCGCAATTCGGGTACTTCTTCGCCACCACAACGCTCATCATCGCAATCCCCACCGCGATCAAGGTCTACAACTGGGTGCTGACCCTGTGGCGCGGCGACATCCATCTCACGGTGCCGATGCTGTTCGCCCTCGGCTTCATCATCACCTTCGTGAACGGCGGGCTCACCGGCCTCTTCCTCGGCAACGTCGTCGTGGACGTGCCCCTCTCGGACACCATGTTCGTGGTCGCGCATTTCCACATGGTGATGGGCGTGGCGCCGATCATGGTCGTGCTCGGCGCGATCTATCATTGGTACCCCAAGGTCACGGGACGGATGCTGAACGAGGCCTTGGGCAAGTTTCACTTCTGGGTCACCTTCCTCGGCGCGTACCTGATCTTTTTCCCCATGCACTATCTTGGACTGCTCGGGGTTCCGCGGCGGTATTTCGAACTCGGCGATGCGACATTCATCCCATCCTCGGCCCATTCACTCAACGCCTTCATCTCCGTGGTGGCCTTGACCGTCGGCTTCAGCCAGATGGTGTTCCTGTTTAATCTTGCCTGGAGCTTGTTCAAAGGTGAGGCCTCAGGCGGCAATCCGTGGCGGGCGACGACGCTAGAGTGGCAGACGCCGGAGACCCCTCCAGGGCACGGCAACTGGGGCAAGGAGCTCCCGGTCGTGTACCGCTGGGCCTATGACTACAGCGTGCCCGGCGCCGCAGAGGACTTCATTCCGCAGAACCAGCCGCCGCGCGCGACGCAGCTCATTCAGGGAGCTGCTTCGTGAGCGCCGTCATCCTCTTCCTGGCTGTGCTTGCGGTGATCGCCGGTTGGTGGCTATCGCAGCAGCGGCTGACGGCCAAGCCATGGCTGGAGGAAGGCCCGGTCGGTAACTTCCCGGGCGGCGATACCATGACCTGGCCGGCAGCGAAGGTCGGACTTGGCGTGTTTCTCGCCGTCGCGAGCGCATTATTCGTCCTCTTCATCAGCGCCTACTCGATGCGCATGAGCGTGGTGGACTGGCGGCCGCTGCCGATACCGCGACTGCTGTGGGTCAACACAGGAGTCCTGGTCCTGAGCAGCGTCGCGCTGCAATGGTCGTACGTGGCCGCGCGCCGACACGATGCTGAAGGCGCCATGATCGGTCTGCTCGCCGGCGGAGCGTCTGCCGTGATCTTCCTCGCCGGGCAGCTCCTGGCCTGGCAACGGCTGGGGGCTGCCGGATATCTCGTGGCGTCCAATCCGGCGAATTCTTTCTTCTACCTGTTGACCGCAGTGCACGGGCTCCATCTGACAGGCGGTCTGGTGGCCTTGGGCCGAACCTCAGCCAAGATGTGGCGCGGCACCGAGATCGCCAACATGCGCTTGAGCGTGGAGCTGTGCGCCATCTACTGGCACTTCCTGCTGCTGGTCTGGCTTGTCCTGCTCGGTCTTCTCACGGGCTGGACCGACGATTTCGTCAACATCTGCCGCCAATTGCTGAGCTAGAGAGACCAGATGGCTGAGACCGTGCTCACAAATCCGGGCCAATCGCCTGCGCGGCCTGAGGGCTGGCGCGGCGTCGCCGACGACTGGGCGTCCGATCAGCGCGCCTTCAAGAACGTGTCCTGGGGCAAGGCCATGATGTGGATCTTCCTCCTCAGCGACACCTTCATTTTCAGTTGCTTCCTGCTCTCCTACATGACGGCGCGCATGTCGACGACCGTGCCCTGGCCCAATCCCAGCGAAGTCTTCGCTCTCAACATCGCCGGCAAGCACATTCCGCTGATTCTGATCGCCATCATGACGTTTATCCTGATCAGCAGCAGCGGCACCATGGCGATGGCCGTCAATTTCGGCTACCGACGCGATCGCGTCAGAACCGCGGCCTTAATGCTGGCCACGGCAGCCTTCGGCGCGACCTTCGTTGGAATGCAGGCCTTCGAATGGACCAAGCTGATCATGGAGGGCGTCCGGCCCTGGGGCAATCCATGGGGTGCCCCGCAGTTTGGCGCGAGCTTCTTCATGATCACGGGCTTTCACGGCACCCATGTCACGATCGGTGTGATCTTCCTCATCGCCATCGCGCGGAAGGTCTTTCGCGGCGATTTCGACGTCGAGAGGCGCGGCTTTTTCACGAGCCGCAAGGGGTATTACGAGATCGTCGAGATCACGGGCCTGTACTGGCACTTCGTCGATCTCGTGTGGGTGTTCATCTTTGCATTCTTCTATCTTTGGTGAGGTCGGCGCATGACAAACGCGGCGGTACACATGGAAGGACAACTTCACGCTCCGGTGCATGGCGCAGTCGCAACGGGGGCCGTTCACGCCAAGGGTCAACAGCACCCGATCAAGCTCTACCTCGTGGTCTGGGGCTGGTTGTTCGTCCTCAGCACGTGCTCCTACCTCGTCGACTACTTTGGCCTACATGGCTATCTGAGGTGGTCGCTGATCCTGCTGTTCATGGTGTTGAAGGCCGGCTTGATCGTCGCTGTCTTCATGCACATGGCCTGGGAGCGACTGGCCCTGGCCTACGCCATCCTGCTGCCGCCGGTCGTGGTATTGGTATTTGTGTCGATCATGGTGCTCGAATCCGATTACACCCACTTCCTTCGCGTGCTCTTCTTCGCAACCCCGTCGTAGCGGCAACCCGAGTTCTCACCGTCATTCCGCGCGAGGCGGGCATCTAGAAGAGTCACCCCTCAAACGCGTCGATCGACGCCTTGCTACCACGTGACACCAGCGCCTCATCCGCCGCCGGCAAGGGCTCGCCCTTGTCACGAAAACGGTTGGTGATGGGATAGCGGCGGTCGCGACCGAAGTTCTTAGGTGTCACTTTCACGCCGGGTGCGGCCTGGCGGCGCTTGTATTCGGCGACGTTGAGGAGATGGTCGATGCGGGTGACCGTCTCGCGGTCAAAGCCGGCTGCGATGATGTGATCAAGTGGCTCCTCGCGTTCGACCAGACGCTCCAGGACGGCATCGAGCACATCGTAGGGCGGCAGAGAATCCTCATCACGCTGGTTCTCGCGCAATTCCGCGGTCGGCGGCCGCGTGATGATATCCGGCGGAATGACCTCCCCGGCCGGTCCGAGCGCGCCTTCCGGCTTCCAGGAATTGCGCAGTGTCGCCAGCCGAAACACCTGCGTCTTATAAATGTCCTTGATCGGATTGAAGCCGCCGTTCATGTCGCCATAGAGCGTGGCGTAGCCGACCGACATTTCCGACTTGTTGCCTGTCGTCACCACCATCAAGCCGGTTTTGTTGGAGATCGCCATCAAGAGCGTGCCGCGGGTGCGGGCCTGGAGATTTTCCTCGGTGATATCTGGCGGCAGATTCTTGAAGATGCCGGACAGGATCGTCTCGAACCCGTTCACCGCTTCGGCGATCGGCAAAACCTCGTAGCGGATGCCGAGATGGCCCGCGAGCTCGCCGGCATCCGCAATCGCGTGTGGTGCCGTGTAGCGATAAGGCAGCATTACGCCATGCACCTGATCGGCGCCGAGCGCATCGACCGCGATCGCCGCACACAGCGCGGAATCGATGCCGCCGGAAATGCCCAGCAGCACGCCTGGAAAGCCGTTCTTGGCGACGTAATCGCGGAGGCCCAGCACGCAGGCGGCATAATCGGCCTTGTCGCCCTCGGGCTGCTGGGCGACCGGCCCGGTGCAGCGCCAGTCGTCACCATTCCTGGTGAAGCGCAGCGTGACCACGCTCTCCTCGAACGCCGGTAATTGCGCCGCAAGCGAGAGGTCGCCATTGAGCACGAAGGACGCTCCGTCGAACACGAGCTCGTCCTGGCCACAGACCTGATTGAGATAGACCAGCGGCAGGCCGCTTTCGGTGACGCGCGCCACGGCGACCGACAGACGAACGTCGTTCTTGTCGCGGGCGTAAGGCGAGCCGTTCGGCACCAGGATGATCTCGGCGCCAGTCTCCGCCAGCGTCTCGATCACGTTTTCGTAGTCCTCGGACTCTTCCAGCCAGATGTCCTCGCAGATCGGCACCCCGATGCGCACGCCACGCACGGTCACGGGTCCTGCTGCGGGTCCGCGCGCAAACAGTCGCCTCTCGTCGAACACGCCGTAGTTCGGCAGATTGCATTTGAAGCGTAAGCCGGAGACACGGCCGCCATCGAGCAGCGCACAGGCATTGTAAAGCCTGCCCTCCTCGACCCAGGGCGTGCCGACCAGCATCGCCGGACCACCGTCCGCGGTCTCGCGCGCGAGGCCTTCGATCGCGGCGCGGCAGGCAGCCTGGAACGCCGGCTTCTGCACCAGGTCCTCCGGAGGATAGCCGGCGATGAACAATTCCGGAAACAGCACGAGATCGGCACCGTCGGCGGCGGCTCGCGCGCGCGCCGAGCGTGCCTTCGCAGCATTGCCCTCGATGTCGCCCACGGTCGGATTGAGCTGGGCGAGCGTGACCGCGAATGCGTTGAGACGTTCGGTCATGGACCGCCCTTGTTCGATCCTCGCTAGACGAAACCCAATCGCTCGATGAGCGCAAAGATCCAGAACGCGCCAGCCATCAGCAGCGCAACGCCGACCGCGGCCGAGCCCATGTCCTTGACCCGGCCGATCTGCTTGTCGTGGTCCATGGTCAGGCGGTCGGCGAGTTTTTCGATCGCGGTGTTGAGCAGCTCGACCACCAGCACGAAGGCGACTGCACAGACCAGCTCGACCGCGCGCATCGCGGTCGCGCCGATGAACCAGGCCAGCGGCAGCGACAGGAGGAGCACAAAGATCTCCTCGCGGACGGCCTGCTCCGAGCGGAACGCAAAGGCCAGACCGTTCCGGGAATTGATCGTGGCCTTCCAAATTCGCAGCAAGGTTCTAGAGCCCCGCTGCGGCCGGCATCGGCCTGGCTTTGCCGGCGCGTTCCTGCTTCAGCAGCTCGGCAATCAGGAAAGCCATGTCGATGGATTGCTCAGCATTGAGACGGGGATCGCAGACCGTGTGGTAGCGGTCGTTGAGATCCTCGTCGGTGATGGCGCGGGCGCCGCCGAGGCATTCGGTGACGTCCTGGCCCGTCATCTCCAGGTGCACGCCGCCGGCATGGGTGCCTTCCGCGGCGTGGACCGCGAAGAACGACTTCACCTCGGACAGGATGCGGTCGAAGGGGCGGGTCTTGTAGCCCGAAGTCGAGGTGATGGTGTTGCCGTGCATGGGATCACAGGACCAGACCACCACCCGGCCCTCGCGCTGCACGGCGCGGATCATGTTGGGCAGATGCTCACCGATCTTGTCGGAGCCGAAGCGGCCGATCAGCGTCAGCCGGCCCGGCTCGTTGTCGGGGTTGAGCACGTCGATCAGCTTCAGCAGTTCGTCGGGCTTAAGTGACGGGCCGCATTTGAGCCCGATCGGGTTCTTGATGCCGCGGAAATATTCGATATGGCCATGATCGAGCTGGCGGGTGCGGTCACCGATCCAGATCATGTGGCCCGAGGTCGCGTACCAGTCGCCGGTGGTGGAATCGACGCGGGTCAGGGCCTGCTCGTAGCCGAGCAGCAGCGCCTCGTGGCTGGTGTAGAAATCCGTGGCGCGCAGCTCGGGATGACTTTCGAGATCGAGGCCGCAGGCGCGCATGAAGTTGAGCGCGTCCGAGATGCGGTCGGCCAATTCCTTGTAGCGGCGGGACTGCGGGCTATCCTTCAGGAAGCCGAGCATCCATTGATGCACGCTGCCGAGATTGGCGAAGCCGCCGGTGGCGAAGGCGCGGAGCAGGTTCAGCGTCGCGGCCGACTGGCGGTAGGCCATCAGCTGGCGCTGCGGATCCGGCACGCGCGCTTCCTTGGTGAAGGCGATGTCGTTGACGATGTCGCCGCGATAGCTCGGGAGCTCGACACCGTTCACCTTTTCGGTCGGCGACGACCGCGGCTTGGCGAACTGGCCGGCGATGCGGCCGACTTTCACCACGGGGACGGCGCCGGCGTAAGTAAGCACCACCGCCATCTGGAGCAGCACGCGGAAGAAGTCGCGGATGTTGTTGGCGCCGTGCTCGGCAAAGCTCTCAGCGCAGTCGCCGCCCTGGAGCAGGAAGGCCTCGCCGGCCGCAACCCGTGCCAACGCCTTCTTCAGATTGCGCGCTTCGCCGGCAAACACCAGCGGCGGAAAGGTCGCAAGCTGCGCCTCGACGTCGGCCAAGGCCTTGGCGTCGGGATAGTCGGGCACCTGTAGCACCGGCTTGCCGCGCCAGGACTCGGGCGTCCACCGCTCGGACATCGCAATCTCTCCGTGAAGCAAAAAGCGCAACCTGATCTGTGGGTTGCGAGGGCCGCCTTATACACAGGCTGGCCCCGTCCCGCCAGTTGTAAATCCATTCCGCATTGCAAACCCTTGCGGCCAAAGTCAAATTCGCAATTGTTGGGAAACGGTCGGCGATCAAACCGGAGGTGTTGACGGTCAAGCCATTCGACGTCGGCGCCACCGCCCCGATCACCGCGATACAAGGTGGGGCGGCGTCGCGGAATGGACCCAGACCTAGGGGGAATGACGTCAGCGAATGATCGTCGTCAGAGACGAGTAACGCCTGTTCAGCCTGGCTTCGCCCGGCGCGAATTGCGCAAATGCGTCGCTAACTCGCACCGCCGGCGGCGTATCGCTCGCAAAGCGAAATTCCTTCGGCCGCGGCGCGTAGAAACTGGTGCGGAAATAGGCCTCGTCGAAGCGTGCCTCGCCGACCCCGAACAATGCGTCGCAGAGAAACAGGAGCGCGTACACTCCTGCGACTGCGGCGACGATCTCCCTGAGAATAGACATGAGGATGCCCTGCCCTTTTGCCGGGAGGATGCACGCTGGTTCCAAAGTCGAGGTTTAAAGCCGCGCGCTTCTTGTTCGCAGGGTTTGCCGCTACTGTGCGGATTGCAGGCAATTTTATCGATCCGGAAAAGGGAGCCCGCCCGACCAAGCGACCAGGCGGGCCCAGGCTTGGCCGCTCGGGAGGTATCGGACGGCCGGATTCGTCAGCCGTGGCTTGCCTCCTTGCGATGGCCGCTCTCGCTGAGGCGATCGACCCAAGCGATGCCGATCGCCGAGATGATGAAGGTCAGGTGGATCAGCACCTGCCACATCACGCCGCTCTCGGTGAAATTGCTGCGCGTCGTGCCGAGATTGCCCGCCTCAATGAAGGTCCTGAGCAGAGAGATCGAGGAGATGCCGATGATCGCCATCGCCAGCTTGATCTTGAGCACGCTGGCATTGACGTGACTGAGCCATTCCGGCTCGTCGGGATGCCCGGTCAGGTTCAGGCGGGAGACGAAGGTCTCATAGCCGCCGACAATCACCATCACCAGCAGGTTCGAGATCATGACGACGTCGATCAGCCCGAGCACGACCAGCATGATCTGCTGCTCGCTGGCGTCGAACGAGTGCAAGACCAGGTGCCAGAGCTCTTTGAGGAACAGCAGCACATAAACGCCCTGCGCGATGATCAGGCCGACATAGAGCGGCACTTGCAGCCAGCGCGAACCAAAGATGAGCTGCGCAAACGGGCCGATCTGCGGCCCCTCCGCGGCATGCGCCGAAGGTGCTTTCGGTTCAGACGTCATTGATCACTCCGGATTGCAAATAGGAAGCGCCTCACAGACTCGCGATGACAGGCGCGAGCTCGAGCGAGCCCCGATAGATCATCTCGAAGGCGACGTAAACGATGATGGCGAGACCGACATAGGCGATCCAGCGCTGCTTCTGCAGCACGCGGCCGAGCAGGTCGGCCGCAACGCCCATCATCGCCACCGACAATAGCAGACCGAAGGCAAGGATGTAGGGATGCTCGCGCGCGGCGCCCGCAACCGCGAGCACGTTGTCGAGCGACATCGAGACGTCGGCGGCGACGATCTGCAAGGCCGCCTGACCAAAGGTCTTTCGCTGCGCCGGCGCAGCACCCGCGCCGCCGCCATACTCGAACGCGAGCTGGCGCGAATGCGCGGACTGCTCGCGCAGCTCGCGCCACATCTTCCAGCAGACCCACAGCAACAGCACGCCGCCGGCGAGCAGGAGGCCGATCACCTGCAGGAGCTGGGTCGCAACGCCGGCGAAGACGATGCGGAGCGCCGTGGCGGCGACAATGCCGACGACGATGGCGCGCCGGCGCTGCTCGGCCGGCAGTCCCGCCGCGGCAAGGCCGATGACGACGGCGTTGTCTCCGGCCAGCACGAGGTCGATCAGGATGACCTGAAACAGCGCGGTCAGAGCATCGGCGGTGATGAATTCTGTCATGATTGATCGTTTTTCGGTGCAGACGGATCGAGCCAGTGCGGTTTCTTCCGTTCAACCCAATCCAGGACCTTGGCGCGCGAGGAGCGCAGCAGCGGCACGTCTTCCGCCAGCAATGCAAGACCGAGCGGCAGCATCCAGACGCCGAGCACCGGCAGAAAGGAGAGCACGCCGCCGACGATGAGCAGCAGGCCCGAGGGAATCCTGATCCAGCGGCTGGACGGCTTGAGCAGATAGGTGACGGCGTCGCCCATGCGCGGCGGCAAGCGATGGACGAGCTTGTCGAGACGCGGGTCGCCGCCGGCCAACTGGCTGGCGGGGCCCGTGGCCCCATTCGTAGGCTCGTCCGAAGCTGCGCTCATGCTCACTCCTCTGCCGCCACGGGCTGTTGGGCGCGCGCAGCACCCGGTGCGACCTGCTTTGCACGCGGCAGGGCCAGCGTCAGCAGGCGCAACAGCTTGATCGCCTGCACCTCATGCGGATGCACGTCCTCGTCGGCAGCGGCGACGCGCTCCGACAACTCCATCAGATGCGACGACAGCGGCATGTCCGAGACCGGCCGCAGCGTATCGATCACGACGTTTGCAAAATCCGGCTCCTCGAGTCGCTCGGCGAGTGTGTCGAACATCCCAAATAGCCTTTCGTCCTCGATATGAGGCGCCAATCCGCGATCGCGAATGAAGCGGATCACCTCGTCGCGCTCGACCGGCGAAACGCGCCGGTCGGCCACGGCGACGAGCGCGCCGGCAATGACCAGCGCCGCCGCAGCCTGCTCGTTCAGGCTGGACGGATCGGCGATCTCGATCTCGATCGGATTTGAATGCTTGGCGTCAGACATCGTTGCTCCCTAAGCTTGCGAAATGGCCGCACGGAGCTGCGATGGAACGACTGGTCGGAGAGAACCGAAGAAGGCCCGACGATCGGCCGATCCATCGCATTCGCGCGGGACAGGTCATCCGACATCACGAGGTTTGCCGACATTGTCGCCGTCCTCGCCAGAGGGGCCCGGATTCTTGTTCCTCTCAGAGATAAAGACGGGGCTGTCGGAATCAAGGCGATACGGCTGCGACTAGCCGCCGCATTGGGTTCCATATGGCCATGGAAGTGGGCTGGAGTCGATCTTTCGTGGCTCGCCAAGTGACGCCATGCGCCGCGCGGTCACACACCTCAGGGCGATGGTGTCGGGTTGGCGCTCGTTGCATCGCGAGCCAGCATGAATGGATGCCCCTGGCCAAGTGCTCCTCATCCTCCCCGCTCGACGAGATGCGCACGCGAGGGCGACGGCTCGAACCTGTCACCGAAATACTGCGTTTCGTGCGCCACCAGGCCTTCGCGGAATTCCATGATACTCACGACGTAGGACGGCACCCCATCATAGCTCAGGACGAATTCGCTCACCCAGAAATCGCCTCCACCGGCAATCCGCCGGACCGTGAATCGCTTCCTGTTCGGCTGCGCGGATCGACTCTCCTGAATGTTCCTACGACCGCGGATGCGCTCGCCGGACTGCGGATAGTCGAGCACGGCATCCTCGCAGTAAATGTCATGCTCCGCCTCGAAATTGCTCGCGTCCGAAGCATCCCAA
The DNA here is from genome assembly GCF_023073715.1 of Bradyrhizobium sp. 164. Lineage (GTDB taxonomy): Bacteria > Pseudomonadota > Alphaproteobacteria > Rhizobiales > Xanthobacteraceae > Bradyrhizobium. Next base: position 10,549 of record NZ_JADPKA010000050.1, on the reverse strand, counting down.
TGGCGCTTGAGCGCGGCTAGCTTGGCTCGATCATTCATCTCGATCTCCATCTCGATTTTCTCGCATCCTAGCAACGAAGCCGGCCTTGGTCGCGCTCCCGGCATCACCGGGAACCATGAGGGAGTCAGAACTGTTGGTGCAGCTCAAGACACATCCCCGAGAGGATCCCTCATGTGCCGCTGGATCGCATACCGGGGCGAGACGACGTCCTTCGAGCCCTACGTCACCGAGCCCGAGCATTCGCTGGTCGCGCAGAGCATCCGCTCGCTTCAGTCGACGGCGGGTTCGAACGGTGACGGCTTTGGCCTCGGCTGGTACGGCGAGCATCCGGAGCCAGGCCTTTATCGCGAGACGCGCCCGGCCTGGTCGGACGAGAACCTGCGCTATCTCTGCCGCCATCTGCGCTCGCATTTGTTCTTCGCGCACGTGCGCGCGGCCACCGGCACGGCGGTGACACGGCAGAATTGCCATCCCTTCGCCTGCGGCCAATGGATGTTCATGCACAATGGATTCGTCGGGAGCTGGAATCGGCTGCGGCGCAGGGTCGAGGCGTTGATCCCCGATCCTTATTACCCATCGCGGCTGGGCACGACCGATTCGGAAGCCGTATTCCTCGCCATGATGGGCGCGGGTCTGGATAGCGATCCGCTCGGCGCAACGCACCGCGTGCTGCAAGCCCTCGTCAGTCTCGTCAACGAAGGCCAGCTACGCGAACGGCTGCGCTTCACGAGCGCGATCGCCAACGGCCACGATCTCTACGCGTTCCGCGTTGCGGTCAACGATGCCGCGAACACGCTGTATTTCCGCGAGGCCGGCGGCCAGGTCGTCGTCGTGTCCGAGCCGTTCGACAAGGACGAGGATTGGGCCGAAGTGCCGCCGAATCACACGCTGATCGCGCGCGCGTCCGAAAGCGTGAAGATTGTTCCGTTCACTCTTGCAATTACGGGTGAGTGCGACGCGGAACCCGTTCCATCCAGAAGAATTGTTGCCGGCAGGTAAATACCTCGGCCGGGTGGGACAATGACATTTGCTTCAGACGTTTTGAAACTGCTGCGGCTTGATCCGTCCGACGACAGGCAGCACTTCGTCATTCGCTCCGCCGGCAGAGGCGGCAAGGCGGCGGAATATTCGTTCGGCATCGAGGAGGAATATTTCCTCGCCGATCGTCGCAGCCTGGAAGTCGCGATCGAGACTCCCAACGAGCTGTTCGAATCGGCGAATTGGTCGACCGGCGGCCAGGCGATGCGGGAAATGCTGCAATCCCAACTCGAGGTCGCGACCAACATTCACGTCGAGGTCAATGACGCGCGCGAAGAGCTCCGCTTCCTGCGCCGCGAGGTCGCAAACGTCGCCGCGCAATACGGCTTCGTGATCATGGCCTGCGGCACGCATCCGACCGCGGTCTGGCGCATGTCGCAGCCCAGCCCGAAACCGCGCTACGAGGAGATGATCGAGGATTTGCGCAGCATCGGCCACCGCAACATGATGTGCGGCATGCATGTGCACGTCCAGCTGCCAGATCCCGAGAAGCGCATGGCGGTGATGCGGGCGATGCTGCCGCATCTGCCGCTGTTCATCGCGCTCTCCGCCTCGTCCCCATTCTGGAATTCGCACAAGACCGGACTAAAGGGCTACCGGCTCGCCGCCTACTCCGAGCTGCCGCGCACCGGCCTGCCCGAACTGTTCGAAAGCAAGCAGGACTTCGACGACTATGTCGGCGCGTTGCAGCGCTCGGGCGTGATTCCCGACGAGAGCCACATCTGGTGGGCGATGCGACCTTCGATGCGACACCCGACCCTCGAGCTGCGCGCGCCCGACACCTGCACCTTCATCGACGACGCCGTCGCGATCGCCTCGCTCTATCGCTGCCTGACACGGCACCTCTACCTGCGGCCCCACCTGTCGAAGGAGGTCACCGCGGTCGAACGCGCGATTGCGGTCGAAAACAAATGGCGCGCCCAGCGCTACGGCACCGATTGCATCTTCGCCTCGAAGGACGGGCCCGTCACGATCTCGGAGCTGCTCTCCCGCGTGATCGACGACATCGCTGGGGACGCAGCGGCACTGAACTGCGCCGCCGAGGTCGAGCACTGTCGGACCATCGTTGCGCGCGGCAGCTCCGCAGAATTCCAGCTTCGCGCCTATCGCGAACATGCCGAGGACATCGGGGCAGTTTCGCGCTGGATCGCAGCCTCGACCATCTCAGGGACGAGCGCTCCGACTGGCAGCGTTCCTGCTCCGTCATAACGCCCGGGCAAGCTTCGGCAACGAAATGTCGTCTTGAATTCGGGCATCGGAGGAACGCATGAATCGCGTCACGTCTTGCCCCGGCTGCGGCCATGGACTTGTCCCGATGCTTTCGGCCAAGGGCCGCGCGGAGCTCAGCTGCCTCTGGTGCGAAGGCATCGACGTGCGAACGACGGACATGGCGAAGTGGGCGGACAGCCCGTCCGGCAAGCCTGAGCGGGCTGCCCGTCAGTCGCTCGAATGAGCGGTCGCCCCGTTCCGGTCAGATCCTCGCCGCCACGCGTTGCGGTGGAATATTGCCGGCTCCGGGAGGCGATCAGCCGATGATTTTCGCGGCTGCCGGCGTCGCCGGAGATAGAGGCAGTTGACGAGGATCGGCTCGTCATCGCCGAGCGTTGCACGCTCCTTGACGAGCAGGCTCATGACCGAACGCATCTTGAGGATTTCCTGCGCGACGAAGCTGCAGTCCTCGTCCCGATTGACCTGCTCACGCATGATGGACTCGGCCTCGAGCATGCTGACCCGGAGCGCTCGTATGGTTCTGCGGATTTCGTTGATACGGTTGTCCATGGCTGCCTCCCTGACGATCGCAGCATAAGAACAAAACATGAACATAACGTCAAGGCCTCACAGGCCGAGACCTCACAGTCGAAAGGCTACTCCGCCGCCTGGCGCACGTGGCGTGCGCTCGGCGTGCGCATGGTAACGAGCTCTTCGGCCGCGGTCGGGTGCAGCGCGATCGTCGCATCGAAATCGGCCTTGGTCGCCTTCATCTTCACAGCGATCGCGACCGCCTGGATAATCTCGGCGGCGGCATCGCCGACGATGTGGCAGCCCAGCACGCGCTCGGTCGCCCCGTCGACGACGAGCTTCATCAGCATGCGGGTGTCGCGGCCCGACATCGTCGCCTTGATGGGGCGGAACGTCGTCTTGTAGATATCGACGTGGCTGTACTGCGCCCGTGCCTCCGTCTCGGTGAGGCCGACGGTGCCGACCTCCGGCTGCGAGAACACGGCGGTCGGGATGTTGGCATGATCGACCCTGACCTCGCGCTTGCCGAACACGGTGTCGGCAAAGGCGTGGCCTTCGCGGATCGCTACCGGCGTCAGGTTGAAGCGGTGGGTGACGTCGCCGATCGCATAGATGCTGTCGACCGAGCTCTTCGAGAAACCATCCACCGCTATGCCGCCATTGCTCGGATTAATGGCGACGCCGGCGTTCTCAAGGCCGAGATTGGCCACCGCAGGATGGCGGCCGATCGCGAACATGACCTGATCGGAGGCGAGGCTCGACCCGTTCGACAGATGCGTGGTGAACTCCTCGCCGTGCCGATCGACCTTGGTCACGGTGCAGCCGGTGAGGATGGTGATGCCCTGCTTCTCCATCTCGGCGCGAACGTGGGTCCGAACATCCTCGTCAAAACCGCGAAGGATGTTGTCGCCGCGATAGATCACCGTGACGTCCGAGCCGAAGCCGGCGAAGATCCCGGCGAATTCCAGCGCGATGTAGCCGCCGCCCTGAATCACGATCCGCTTCGGCAACTTTTTCAGATGGAAAGCCTCGTTGGAGGAGATCACGTGCTCGATGCCGGGAATCGCCGCGCCATGGTTTGGCGCCCCGCCGGTGGCGATCAGGATGTACTTCGCCGTGATCTTGCGGTCGTTCTCGAGCAGACGGACAGTGTGCTCATCCTCGATCACCGCCCGGCTCTTGACGATCTGCGCACCCGACTTCTCGACATTGGCCGTGTAGGCCGCCTCGAGCCGCGCAATCTCCTTGTCCTTGTTGGCGATCAGCGTCGGCCAGTCGAAGGTGGCTGGCGGGACTGTCCAGCCGAAGCCGGCGGCGTCCTCGAGCTCATGACGAAAATGCGAGCCGATCACGAACAGCTTCTTCGGCACGCAGCCGCGGATCACGCAGGTGCCGCCCATGCGGTACTCTTCCGCGATCATCACGCGGGCGCCGTAACCAGCCGCGATGCGGGCGGCCCGCACGCCGCCCGAGCCGCCACCGATGACAAAGAGGTCGACGTCGAATTCAGCCATTGTCCACTCCGACCTCTTTCAGAGCATGATCCGGGAAAGTGTGGAGCGGTTTTCCGAAAAAGATCTTGCTCAAATAACAACCCAGAGCGCGATGACGCGCTTTAGGACTCCTATCAGATAGGTGCGCTCAGATCTCCTTGCCACGCTTGCGCATCTCGGCGCGGAAGGCTCCCATCACGGTCTCGGAGAAGTTCTGGGCCCAGGAGTTCATGAAGGCCATGCTGAGGCCGATGGCGCGCGGCTCGGCCTCGATCAGCTTCTTGCCGAGCGGCGACCTGTAGAAGGTGACGAGGTCCTTGAGCTCCTGCTCGGTAAATTCGCTGGCATAGATCTGCGCCATGCCTTCGCCGATTTCGTTCTGGCGGCCGTTGAGCTGCTGGGCGACGATCGGCGCGACCTCGTTGAGGTCCTTCTGGTAGTTGAGATTCTGCTGGATCAGCGCGATCTTGGTCTTCTCGACGAGGCCGGGCACGGCGCCGCTGTACATCGCAGTCGCGTTCTTGATCTGCAAAATCTCCTTGGCCGCCGCAATCGCCGCAGGTGAGGCTTTCGGCTGGGCCGGCGCGGCGGCCTTGGGCGCGGCCTGCTGGGCCATTGCCGGGGCGGCCGAAAGCGCCAGTCCCACAGCGAGGGTCGCAGCCGGCAAGAATTTCAACACGATCTTCATTCCAAGTCTCCTTTCGGCTTGCGCCGTTCAATCACGCGGATTCCCTCGCCGCCCGCCAAAACGGCCGAGCCGGCCAAGCCGATGAACAACCCATGCTCGACCACGCCCGGAATCGCGCTCAACGCGTTGGCGAGGCCGGATGGATCCACAATACGTCCGAGCTGGGCATCGACGATCCAGTGGCCGCCATCGGTGACGAAAACGTGGCCGTCTTTCGCCTTGCGGACCGCCATCTGCCCGGAAACGCCGCATTCGGCAAATGCAATCTCGATCGCGCGACGCGTTGCCCCAAGCCCGAACGGGATGACCTCGACCGGCAGCGGAAAGCGTCCGAGCGTCGGCACCCATTTGCTCTCGTCGGCAATCACGATCATGCGATCCGACGCAGCCGCCACGATCTTCTCGCGCAGCAGCGCCCCGCCGCCGCCCTTGATGAGGTTGAGCTCGGGATCGATCTCGTCGGCGCCGTCGACGGTGATGTCGAGATGGTCGATCTCGTCCAGCGTGGTCAGTGGCACGCCGCAACGCTCGGCGTCCGAGCGGGTCGCTTCCGAGGTCGGTACGCCGATCACCTTGAGCCCGGCGGCGACGCGCTCGCCGAGCAGCTCGACGAAATGTTTTGCGGTCGAGCCGGTGCCGAGCCCGAGTTGCATGCCGTCACGCACCTCCTCGAGGGCGCGCGCGGCCGCTTGCCGCTTCAACTGGTCCATGTTCACGTTTGCGCCCGCCTTGAATCGAGAATGTGCCGCCGGGTGTGGCCGGTTGCGGCGGCCTATGTAGCCTCGTTTTTTCCCGGAGAACAGGGTCTGGGATCAGGTCTATAAGCGGATCTTATGGTCCCGCCCCTTGCTTCGATACGACCGGGCCGGTAGCGCTTCGCCCATGACCTTCCCTCACACCATCGTCTTCGATCTCGACGGCACGCTTGTGGATACGGCGCCCGACCTGATCACCGCGCTGAATCACGTGCTCGACCGCGAAGGGCTGCCGCCGGTGCCGATGGCCTCGGCCCGGAACATGATCGGCGCCGGGGCCCGCAAACTGATCGAGCGGGGCCTGGAGGCCGAGGGGCGCACCGTCACCACTGCCGACATGGACCGGATGACGGCGGATTTCATCGCCTATTACGCCGATCATATCGCGGTGGAATCCCGCCCCTTCGAGGGGCTCGAGGCCGCGCTCGACCATTTTGCCGCCCAAGGCCACCGCCTCGCGGTCTGCACCAACAAGCTGGAATGGCTGTCGAAGCGGCTTTTGGACCAGCTCGACCTCAGCCGCCGCTTCGCGGCGATCTGCGGCGCGGACACGTTCGGCGTCCAGAAGCCGGACCCGACCATTTTCCGCGAGACCGTGGCGCGCGCCGGCGGGGAGGTCAAAGCCTCCATCATGGTCGGTGATGCCGGAACCGACGTTGGCGTGGCCCGCCGGGCCGGGGTGCCCGTGATCGGGGTCAGCTTCGGCTATACGGACGTGCCGATCGCCGAACTGAAGCCGGACCGGCTGATCCATCACATGCGTGACCTGCCCGCCGCAGCGCGCAGCCTGATGACCGCCCAGGCTCCAGCAAACCCCTGATAAATCTGAGTTATTCCTTGCAATTCTGCGTGATCGATGCGCAGCCGTGGTTGCCTGCCCAAGCGGCACGCCTTAGGTCCGGCTGGGCGATGTAGCGGTTGGTCGCAGAAGGTGGCCTCCATCACCGCGCCAAATCCGGGATTTGCAGAGCTTCAATCGGCCACTCCGCCCAAACCGGTCCGTAAGCCGCAGCGGCCCAAGAAGCCGAAACCTGCGGCAGCCGCAGCCCGGCGGACGCCGCGCGGGCCGCGTCCCCCGAGCCAAGCGCGGGAGGCGCTGACCTATCGACCCGATTGTCCTTTGCCTCTCCGATGCTTAGATTGCTTCCAGAGCACCGCTGAAGCGTCGGTGCGCAAGCTGCCCGAAGTACAAGGCTTCCCGTATGAACGGATCTTCCGCGAGCCCCCTCGCTACAGCGAGTCCCCTCGCCGCGCTGTCGAGCCCCATGACCGATCCGTTCGGGCGGACCATCAGCTATTTGCGCGTGTCCGTGACCGACCGTTGCGATTTGCGCTGCTTCTATTGCATGTCAGAGGACATGACGTTCCTGCCCAAGGCTGACCTGCTGACGCTGGAGGAACTCGACCGGCTCTGCTCGGCCTTCATCGCCAAGGGCGTGAAGAAGCTGCGGCTCACCGGGGGCGAGCCCTTGGTCCGCCGCAACGTGATGATGCTGGTGCGCTCGTTGTCGCGGCATCTTTCCAGCGGCGCCTTGAATGAGCTGACGCTGACCACCAACGGCACCCAGCTTGCGAAGCATGCGCGGGAGCTCGCCGATTGCGGCGTCCGCCGCATCAACGTCTCGCTCGACACGCTCGATCCCCGGAAGTTTCGCGAGATCACCCGTTGGGGCGAGATCGACAAGGTTCTGGAAGGCATCGAAGCCGCCCGCGCCGCAGGGCTCAGCGTGAAGATCAACGCGGTGGCCCTGAAGAACCTCAACGAGGACGAGCTCCCCGAGCTGATGCGCTGGGCCCATGGCAAGGGCATGGGCCTGACGCTGATCGAGGTCATGCCGATGGGCGAGATCGGCTCGGGCCGGATCGACCAATATCTGCCGCTGTCCCTGGTGCGCGCGCGTCTCGCCCAGCAATTCACGCTGACAGACCTAGCCGAGAGCACGGGCGGACCCGCGCGCTATGTCAACGTCGCCGAGACCGGCGGCAAGCTCGGCTTCATCACACCAATGACCCATAATTTCTGCGAATCCTGCAACCGGGTGCGCATCACCTGCACCGGAACGCTGCACACCTGCCTTGGCCACGAGGATGCTTCCGATTTGCGTAAACCTCTGCGTGCATCGAACGAGGATGTGCTGCTTGCGGATGCGATCGATCGTGCCATTGGGCTCAAGCCCAAGGGCCACGATTTCATTATCGACCGCCGCCACAACCGTCCCAGCGTCTCCAGGCATATGAGCGTCACCGGCGGGTAGCCCTTAACCTGCTCGCGGGTATTATTTCCCCTTAACTATCAACAAACTTCCAATTGACTGGCGGCACGCCCGCTGGTTTGGTGCGGCTGCCTCATGCCTGCGCGGCGAGACAAGCCACGCGCCAACTCGGCGCAGTCAAGACGGCCGGGGGCACAATCGGGGGAGGACCTATCGTTGCAAGCGCTCCTAAAGTTGAGCAGCAGGATTGACGCGTTCACGCGCTGGACGGGCAAACGCCTGGCATGGCTGATCGTGCTCGCAGTCATCATCTCGGCGGTCAACGCCGTCATCCGCAAGACCTTCGATACGTCCTCCAATTCGTGGCTCGAGCTGCAATGGGTGCTGTTCAGCATCGTCTTCCTGCTCTGCTCGTCATGGACGCTGCTCGACAACGAGCACATCCGCATCGATATCGTGAACAACGCACTGCCGAAGACGGCCCGCAACGTGATCGACGTGATCGGTCACTTGTTCTTCCTCATTCCGCTGTGCGTCGTGATGATCATCACCGGCGTGCCGTTCTTCCAGCGCTCCTTCCACATCAACGAGCAATCCGGCAATGCCGGCGGCCTGCCGCAATGGCCTGCCAAAGCCCTGATCATGATCGGGTTCGCTCTCCTGCTCGTGCAAGGTATCTCCGAGCTGATCAAGCGGATGGCAGTCATGCGCGGACTGATGCCCGATCCGCATGAATCCCAAGTGTCGGCGCTCGAGGCAGAAGTCGAGCATCTCGTCGAAGCGATCGAGAAGAAGTAGCCGTTGGCGACGGTTTAGGGGAAATCATGACCGCGTTTATCATCGCCAATATGGCGCCCATCATGTTCGCGTCGCTGGTTGTCGTGCTGCTGCTCGGCTATCCCGCGGCATTCTCGCTCGGCGCCGTCGGCCTGTTCTACGCCATCATCGGCGTCCAGCTCGGCCAATTCCACCCCGACTTCCTCCAGGCCCTTCCGGAGCGGGTCTACGGCGTGATGAACAACGACACGCTGCTCGCCATTCCCTTCTTCACCTTCATGGGGCTGGTGCTGGAGCGATCGGGCATGGCCGAGGACCTGCTCGACACCATCGGCCAATTGTTCGGCACCATCCGCGGCGGACTTGCTTACGCGGTGGTGTTCGTCGGTGCGCTCTTGGCCGCGACGACGGGCGTGGTTGCCGCCTCGGTGATTTCGATGGGGCTGATTTCGCTGCCGATCATGCTGCGCTACGGCTATGACCGCCGGGTAGCGACCGGCGTCATCGCCGCGTCCGGCACGCTCGCGCAGATCATTCCGCCCTCGCTCGTCCTGATCGTGATGGCCGACCAGCTCGGCAAGTCCGTCGGCGACATGTACGAAGGCGCCTTCATCCCGGGCCTCGTGCTCGCCGCCCTCTACGCCGGTTATGCCTTCCTCGTCAGCATGATCTTCCCGAAGGCCGTGCCGGGCCTGCCGAAGGAGGCCATCGGTTTCCGCGAGGAGGACGGCAGCCGCGGCCTGGTCTCGCTCGGCATGCTGTTCCTCGCGAGCTGTGTGTTCGGATGGTTCATGATGCGCAGTTCGAGCACGCATGGCGCCGACTACGTCGTGCTGAGCATGTTCTACGGTATCATCTTCGCCTTCGTCGTCGCCGTGCTGAACTGGGTTATCGACAAGCTCACCGGCTTCCGTTTCCTCTCGAAGATGGCGCAGCAGACCACCTTCGTCATGGTGCCGCCCCTGTTCCTGATCTTCCTGGTGCTGGGTACGATCTTCATCGGCATCGCGACGCCGACCGAAGGCGGCGCGATGGGTGCCGCCGGCGCCCTCATCCTCGGTGCCGCAAAGCGGCGGCTGAGCTGGGACCTGATCCGGCAGGCCACGGAATCGACCGCCAAGCTGTCGGCTTTTGTTGTGTTCATCCTGGTCGGCGCCCGCGTGTTCTCGCTCACCTTCTACGGCGTCAACGGGCATGTCTGGGTCGAGCACCTGCTCACCTCCCTGCCCGGCGGCCCGGTCGGCTTCCTGATCTTCGTCAACGCGTTCGTGTTCGTGCTGGCCTTCTTCCTCGACTTCTTCGAGCTGGCCTTCATCGTGATCCCGCTGCTCGGACCTGCCGCCGAGCATCTCGGCATCGACCTGATCTGGTTCGGCGTCATCCTCGGCGTCAACATGCAGACCTCGTTCATGCATCCGCCATTCGGCTTTGCGCTGTTCTATCTGCGATCGGTCGCCCCGAAGGATCGATATACTGATCGCGTCACCGGCAAGCGAATGGAGCCTGTCACCACGGGCCAGATCTATTGGGGGGCGGTGCCATTCGTCGTGATTCAGTTGATCATGGTAGGTCTGGTGATCGCGTTCCCCTCGATGGTGATGCACTACAAGGGCGTGCAATCGAACATCGACCCCAGCACGATCAAGATCGAAGTGCCGCAGATCGACTTGCCGCCGCTCGATCTCGGCCCGCCGCAAAAGTAGCGAAGGAGCGCGCGACTGCCCCTCCTACCCTCCCCCTGAGGGTCAGGGCTATCGCATGTGGCCGAGGAGCTCAAAAAGAAAGGCATCGTTCCACCCGGCGCGCTTGAGCTTGAGGCGCAAGGAGATGGTGGTGTCAGGGTGA
>NZ_JADPKA010000056.1 GCF_023073715.1 Bradyrhizobium sp. 164 | reverse complement strand
AGTCGGGAAACCTTCGGCATCGGCATATGGTCAGTCATACGCCTAAGTCTTCACCCTCCATCAAACCGCGGGCAAGGCGGTCCTCGCCGGAGCGATACGTCTCAACTTCCCTCTTCAATTTAGAGCCTCTGCCAAGGCCTCCTCAAATATGTCAAGGCCCTGATTGAGAGTCTCGCTGTCAATCGTGAGTGCCGGCAAAAATTGTATGACCTCATCAGCCAAAGCGCATCATTTAATAAATAATCCCTTGGCGAAACGCGTTACGTGTGGTCGCTTCCGCGATTTCCGACCTCCGGCAAGCAAATCCTAGCGCCAACCCCCTCCCCCGAACAGAAGAACTGTCTCCCTGGTATGATGCAGTGGCATCGAGCCGGCGGCGCGCAAGTTTTCCCATGCGCTGTACTTCCTCCGAAAAGATGCGGTTGCGCCAATAAATATCTATGGCAGCCGTTGCAGCTGCAAACGCGAGGTCGCTTTCTGTATCGGCACGCTGTACAGACCACCTGTGGGCGATCTCATCTTTAATCAAGAGAGCATTGACAACTGCAGACTACAGCCACTGAGAGAATTCGACGTCACTATAATATCCGGCGACAAGCCTGCGAATTCGAAACTAAAAAATTGGCCTGTCCGGCCACAGCCCATTTCCCTATCGTCTAGTATCAGAAAGGCGCCAGTCCCTTTCGCCATTGTCTGGATAGACAGCAACCACTCTTTGCGAGCGATGTTCATGCCCCTTTTTCTCTGTACAGCTTCGACCAGAATGGCCGCCGGAAGATCAATGCCGATGTACTGATCAAGCAGCACCTTTTGCAAATAGTCGGTTGTGCTACCGACGCGTCCAAGATAGTCGTCGTACGGGGCAAGAGTAAGTCCGCGTAGGGACACGTCAACGGCATTACGGCGAAGCCTGCCACCGCCCAGAGCGATGGATCCCGGACCCACGCTGCTCTGTCCACAGGTGAAGAAAACGATCTCCTGACGTCCTGTGGCTTTGCGTGAGAGCTCTAGAGCTGCGTCAATGGCATTGGCATCACTTGGTCCAGTGAACTCGAAATGATATGGCAGCAAACCCCCTTCGCGAAGCACGACAGGAATGTATCCACAAACTTTAGTTCGGCGGAAGTAGCCATGTTGAACCCGTTGACCACTGCATCTGACGTTAGATACTGGAGAATAGCATCCCTGAATTGATGGTTGTTGTGGCCATAGTTTAGCGACCCGCCTTCTGAGTAAAAGTCGATAATCCTCCGGCCATCCACCGTCAAAGCAATGGAACCGGCGCTCGACTGAAATTGGCCGGAGAGGTCGTATCAAGGTGGCTGTTCAATTCTAGCGACTTCAAGTCTCGCATTTCATCCCGCTCGCTACCTAGCCTTCGTGCACTGCGATCCTACAACAGCGATCAACCCGGCTCACTCGGCACGACAGCATATGTTCCCAAACTAATTCGCCCATTTACCGCAGACCACTTGCGTCCCGTTCTTGGATGACGACGGTAAATTGTTTGCAGCGGAGTAGATGAGGCCGCATCCTAGGATCCACTGACCCTTGGCTTGATCCTCCCCCGGACCGATACGGAGGTGTTTCACGTCTTCCCGCGGCATCCCTCTAGTTCTTCAATCGATCATCCTCCGACAGATCATCTAACCAGCAAGCGGTCTCGACGTATTGCCTCGAAAAGACCTTTCCAATTTTGTCAGGGATCTTGTTTTGATGATATCGCATATATATTCGTCCATCATCACCAAGATCAAGAATCTCGATCTTCCCGGTGTAATGCGACATGATATATTTGAAGGTCTTTTCTATGCCCGCCAGACGTTGATTGACGCCGTTCGCGATCTCTATTCCGCGACGAAGCGGGACCCGAAAATGGGACGCACCCTTCACCGGCCTTGCTTGAAAGAGATAGTAGGGGCGGACGCCGATTTGGTGGCACTTTGCAAAAGTATCTGCCAAGATCTCCGGATTGTCATTTACGTCTGCAAGAAGCACAGATTGATTGAGGAACTGAACTCCTTGTGCACGCAAGGATCGGATACTTCGCTCAGCATCGACCGAGATCTCACCGATGTGATCGAAGTGCGTGACAACCACCGCGGTCTTCCCGGCATCGCGTATTCGTTGGAAGAGAGCAGGTAGAGCGGGATCCTCGAAGCGCTTTGGCTCAAAGGCGAACAGTTTCGTGCCGATTCGAATGGAAGCTAGATGCGGAATCGAGAGCAGATGAGCAAGAATCTCGTCGAGCTTTGCCGTACTAAGAACAAACGGGTCGCCTCCCGACAGCAGCACGTTTGTCATCTCAGGATGGCAGCTGATGTACTGACCAACTTGCGCCACATCTAGTACGATCTCGCCTGATTCTCGGCCAACAAGTCGCTTGCGGAAGCAAAAACGACAGTATGAGGCACAACGGTTGGTCACCAGCAGCAATCCGGTCTGTGCGTACTTGTGCTGAAGTCCACGCACCACGGTGTTGTCATGCTCGCCACTCGTGTCCAGAACGCCCGGACTATCGAGCTCCTTCACTGAGGGCTCCACAATACGTTCTAGCTGCTCGTAGTAACCACTGTTGGCGATCTGCTGGCGGTAGAATTTTGTGACATGATGACGTGTGATGCTACGGGCTTGCAGCTCCGTCTCCTCAACCCTGCGATCGCCTTCTATAAATCTCATGACCACAGTGCGGCGGCATGGCTCTGATTGGGCGGATGACAACGGAGGCGAGAGATCTCCAGCGGCCGTCAATTCGCCTGGTGCGTTGCCCGCGTCAGCTATTTGAGTGAACGGAGAGTGTTTCATTTGAACTCCTTCGGAACGGAGCGAGATCGTCCCGCAATGACGTAATTCCTCAGCCTCCCCAGCAATCTGCGTGCCAATAAGACTTGGCCTCCATCAGAGGTAACACAGCGGTCTCGAAGCGCCTCCCAGGCTGTCGAGTAAACGGTTGTCGCCGGTTGGTCGGGCTTCAAACAGGATGTCCTCAATTGAACATAACTCCGATGAGCCACTCGCTTCTACCATCGACCGCTTGACAAGTCAGGCCGATCCCACCGATCAGAGGCGACGGCCCGAACGTTCGAGGATTACAAGAAGGAGAGCTTCCTTGACCTTGCCCCCAAATTTTATCCAGTCCTGAGTTCGCCCTGGCGGGTGGATTTGCCCGGTTGGGCGGCGGTAGCGACGGGAGCTGGCGCGGAGCCCTCGACATAGCGCAGCGCCAGATCCCGTCGCGGGTGGCATGTGATGGCAAACTCGGAGGGCGTCTTCCATCCGAGCTGCGAGTGTGGTCGCGCATCGTTGTAGTCGGTCCGCCAACATCCGAGCGCGATGCGGGCCTGGGCCAGCGACGTGAACAGCGTCTCATTCAACAGTTCATCCCGCAGCCGACCGTTGAAGCTCTCGATGAAGGCATTCTGCATGCGCTTACCCGGCGCGATGTAGTGCCGTGCGACGCGGCTCTGATCGGCCCAGGTCAGGATAGCGTTGCTGGTGAGTTCGCTGCCGTTGTCGCTGACCACCATTTTCGGCTTGCTGCGCTCAATCAGTAGCCGGTCCAGTTCCCGCGCCACCCGCGCGCCGGAGAGCGAGGTGTCGGCCACCAGTGCCAGACACTCGCGGGTGCAGTCGTCGACCACGGTCAGGATGCGGAAGCGGCGGCCATCGGTGAGCTGGTCCGATACGAAGTCAAGCGACCAGCGATCGTTGGGGGCCATCGGCACCATCATCGGCGCCCTGGTCGCAGTTGCTCGCTTGCGGCCGCCACGGCGCCGCACTGCGAGCTTCTCTTCCCGGTAGAGCCGGAAGAATTTCTTGTGGTTGACCAGATAGCCCTCTCGCTTGAGCAGAACATGCAGGCGCCGATAGCCGAAGCGACGGCGCACCTCGGCAATCGCTCTCATGCGTTGGCGTAGGGCCGCGTCGTCCGCCCGGGTCGTCCGATATCTGATGGTCATGCGGCAACAGCCGATGGCTTTACACGCCCGCCGTTCGCTCATCCCGTGGGCGTCCACGAGATGGGCGACAGCTTTCCGCTTCCCCGCGGGCGTCACCACTTCTTTCCCAGGAGGTCCTTTAACGCCGCATTGTCCAGCATGGCGTCGGCCAAAAGCCGCTTCAGCCGCGTGTTCTCATCCTCCAGCGTCTTCAGCCGCTTGGCCTCTGAGACCTCCATCCCGCCAAATTTGGCTTTCCATTTGTAGATACTGGCGTCACTGCCACCGTGCTTCCGGCACAGATCGGCAACTGAAATGCCAGCCTCGTGCTCCTTCAAAATCCCGATGATCTGCTCTTCCGAAAAACGGCTGCGCTTCATGCTCCGGTCCTCGCGTGGGGCCAGAACGAACTTCAAACTGGATTAAGCCCGTGGGGCAAGGTCATCCTCGCTGCGACAGAGCTTAGAGCGTAAGGAGGAGGCCGTACTCGTCACATGAGACCGGTGACCGCGAACGGATAGCTGATCGGATCGAAATAGAAGCTGCCTAGAGCGTGCGCTTCTCCGCGGAGAACGAGCCGCCTAACTGTGCGCGATTTCTGAGCTCAGGCAAAAAGGAGGCATTCGAACAGGCGCAATCGGTCTGCAGACATTGGATGGGGAACCATGACAGCACTATTCCCACCACATCTGAAGCGATATGAAAATGACTCCGCTCTGTCTTGCCGGACCACCCTCTTTGAAGATGTGCGTAGTTTGCTCGCTGCCTCTACTGTACGGCTGCAGCCGACAGAGTCAATCAGCGCTCCCACCCGTTACTGGCGATCTTCCAAGTCAAGTTCGCACGCCAATAACTGCAACGAAGATGTAATTGCAGAATTGGGCTTCGATCCGATCACGCGCTGCTCGACGTTCAATATTGTGACGTGAAAGCCAGGCAACGCCAGTGTTTATCGGACATGTTCGTATGTTCCGACGGCCGCCGAACGCGCTCGGACGCGCGAACTCCCTCTGTTGGTAGGTGCGCGCATCTGTACGCCTTGCTAAATGTTCGGATACCAATCCATTAAGTCCGTCCGGCATGCTACGACGCGCAGCATGCGGTCACCAAAGAGCCCGACGCCGTCATGGCCACAATCATAGATTAAAAGACATCGTTTTACGGAGCATGATGGATTGAGGTTTCTATCCACGTAGGTAATCAGACGGCAGTGATGCAGCTGACGCTCTAGGTTGATTTCTATGACACTCTCATAACGGACATCACAGGATGAAATACCGTTTCCATCGACTTCTATGCCATCTCCAACGGAAGCCGCGCACTCCTCGTTCTCGCGGCCGCGGTAGAGCAGCGATATGATGGAGATGATTTCAAGAACTCCAGGGGACGGCAGGATTGCCAGCTCCCAATCTGTCGCGAAGCCATGCGGGGTGGCAACCTGCCCCCCTCACTTCGGCGAGCTGCTCCAGGGGGCTTTCGCCATCGAGAAAGGGGTGGACCGCCGCACGGTGCGCGCGCTCGTTTCAGTTCACATGCCGCACGTCGATGGGTCGGAAGCCCGTGCGACGTTGGAGCCGAGCCGCATCGGGAAGTTTGTGCCGCAAGTCGGCCGCACCGGCATCCAAATGACACCAAGTCACTTCTACAAATGTGAGCTCGCCGCTCGACTTGCCCTCGATGCTTTTGGATTGAGGAATATGGCAGCCACTCTTGAGGTCATGACTTTTGTTCCGGAAGGCGCCGGCATGGGCTCGTCGACGAGCGGCGTAGTGGCCTCTATCCGTGCGATCGCTAAGTGCGTCGCAGCCTATCGGGGATCACGGGTGGTTCTGGCGCCCCATCTTCAGGCGGAGCTTGCGGTGGCGGCTGAGCATGCGTGCGACTCGCTGATGTTCGACTGCACAAGCAGCACCATTCTTTTCGCTCACCGAATGGGAAAAGTTGTCCAACTATTTAACGGCCCTCTCCCACAAATGTACATTTTAGGGTTTGACACCGGCGCGGCCAATGGGGGCATTGCGACCGACCGCCTACCGCGAGCGCGCTACTCACGTGATCAGATCGCCGCCTTCGGCTGCGCATTGGCCGTCCTGGAGCGTGCGATCGCAGAGCAGAGCGTCGCACTCGCCGGTCGCGTGGCGACTTTCTCCGCGATACAGAGCAAGACCGCCCTGCAGAATCCGCTCAAGAAGCCGAAGTTTGACGAACTCCTCCGCATCAAGGAAGACACGGGATCGGCCGGTATTGTTGTTGCCCATAGCGGTACGGTCGCCGGCCTGATCTTCGACCCGCATTTAGCCGACCTTCGCAGCCGACTGGATGAGGCTAAATCCGCGATCGGTCGCCTTGGCTTCGATATCCTCCGCACTTTCTCGACTCCCTATTGAGGATAGACGATGGCGCACGCGCTCTCCGACATCATCGACGCCCATGCGCCTCTCAAGATCGTTTCACTGCGGCCAGAAAACCTGGCGGCGATCGATTTCAGGGTCATGAAGGTATTTCCTGCCTTCAACATCATCGAATCAGGCCTTCGCGACGGCTCAATCGATTCCAACACGACGATTGTCGAAACGTCGAGCGGAACAATGGCTCTCGGTCTCGCCATCGTTTGCATGCAGTTCTCGCTGAGGTTACACATCTTCGGCGACCGCGCCATCGAGCCCCCCCTCAAACGCACGATCGAGGAGTTAGGCGCTGAAGTTCACCTCGTCGAGGCGACAGCGTCCGACGCGAACGTCCAGCAGCTTCGTAAAAAGGCGCTCCTCGACTTTATGGATCGGACCGGAGCTATCTGGTCACGACAGTACGACAACCTCGGCAACCATCTTTCGTATGCGCGCCCAGCTGAGCAAGCGATAAGGCACTTCGGCAAGATCGACATTCTGGTCGCAACTGTAGGATCCGGAGGTTCATCCTGTGGCCTTGCCCGCTATTGTCGCGCATTCTTTCCCGAAATGAAACTCATCGGGATCGACACCTTCGGTAGCGTTTTGTTCGGCCAACCGGCGGGTCGGCGTGATTTGCGGGGGCTCGGCAACAGCATTCTACCAGGCAACTTGTTCCACGAAGCCTTTGATGAAATCCATTGGCTCGGCGCTAACGAAGCATATCAGGCTGCGCACCGGCTTCATCGCGAAACTTCGTTAAGGCGTGGGCCGACGAGCGGGGCGGCCTATCTCGTCGCTAAGTGGTACGCCGAGCGCTATACCAAAAGCAAGGTGCTCGCCGTCTTTCCAGACGACAGCAATCGCTATGAGCACAACGTTTACGATCCCACGTGGATGTCCGCCAACGGCTATCAGGCCGCACTCGCCGCGACCGAGCCTGTCCTTGTCCATCACCCGCTTCATGCTGATAGCGGCTGGTGCCGCTTCAACTGGAGCCGTCGCTCGTTGACCACGGTAACGGGTGATCAATCTTCCCCCAATTTAAGTATACACAAGTGACCAACTCAGCTGCGATCTTCATCGAATCCAACACGACGGGCTCGGGCGCCGACTTTATTCTGCGCGCACAAGAGCTTGGGCTTGTTCCGATCTTTGTTACGGCGTCACCCGAACGTTATTCCTTTCTGAGTCGCATTTCGGGCCTCGAGCTACGCACTTGCGACACGTCCTCAGAAACCGACGTTAGAGGTGTAATCGCAAGCGTCGCAACGAACATGCCGATTGCGCTGCTCACTACTTCCAGCGACTTCTACCTTTACACAGCAGCGCTGGAAGCCAGGCGGCTCGGGCTTAGCGGTCCGGATCCGAGTGCAATCGCGCTTTGTCAAGATAAGGATCGCCAGGCCGCCGCCCTGCGGATGGCAGGTATCGGCGTTCCCTATAGCGCGACAGTGCGAGCGGAGCGCGATATCGGCAACGCGATCACGCAAATCGGGTTACCTGCAGTAGCCAAGCCGATCAACGGGACCGGCAGCATCGGTGTCACCCTGGCGAACACCGAAACAGGCGCGAATGATGCTTTGCGCAAGTTACTCCGGACCACGAATGACGTGCGTGGCCGCCCTATCCAGCCAAGTGCTCTTCTTATGTCGTATGTCGCCGGCGAGGAGTATTCAGTCGAGATTCTCGATAGCAGGATTATCGGCGTAACGCGCAAACACCTTGGACCTTTGCCGCATTTCGTTGAAACTGGACATGATATACCAGCGCCGATCTCGTTCAGGTTGCGCGGGAAGATCGAAAATGAGGCGCTTCGTGCCATCCAAGTTCTCGGGCACGTGAAAGGACCAGCTCATGTCGAACTCCGGGTCGGCGAGGATTGTGTCACGGTAATCGAGGTCAATCCACGCCTTGCTGGCGGTTCGATCCCCACCCTTTTTCGTTACACAACGGGTTTTGACCCGGTGCTCGCGGTCCTCCGTAGCCTGCTCGGGATGTCCTCGCCCGCTTTTACCAGAGACGCACACGGCTCGATACGATTCATCGTTCCGGAGCGTGACGGCTTTTTCGCCCTTCCTCCGAATTGCGAGCAGCTCGTCGACCGCTTCGGAGTGACGGAGTTCGTACTGTACCAAACTCTCCCAATCCAGTTCAGGCGTCAAAACGATTTCCGCGACCGGATCGGTCACGTCATTGCAGTTGGCGACGACCCTGCTTCTGTTGCACGGCGCGCCGAAGCTGCCGTCGCTTTCATCCTTGGTGCATGAGGAGATATCCTTGCAGAGCACAGGCCGCATCAAATCGACTCTTCATCCTGAAGCCAGCGAGATCGTTTTTGACAGTGATCTACAGCGTGCAGCGAAGGACGAGCTACCCTTCTACGCCGATATCGATCGCGCCCAGGCCATAATGCTTGAGCGAGTAGGATTGATCGACCGCGTTCTCGCCCTAAAAGTGCTGACCGAGCTCGACAGACTGCAAGCTGAATCCTTTCAGAGCATTGCAGGTCGCCCCGCCCCCCGTGGCTCCTATCTCGCTTATGAGGATCATCTCCGTTCAGTAATTGGCAACGAAGCCAGCAATCTACATCTTGGCCGAAGCCGAAACGATATCAATGCGACCCTGTTGAAACTGAAGCTGAGAACGCCGTATCAAGAGTTGTCAGACGAACTACTAAGGCTTCTGCGACTGCTGTGCAGTCTGGCTCGCGAGCACCTTGAGACCGTCTTCCCGCTGCACACCCACCGTCAACCAGCATTGCCATCCACTTTTGCGCACCATCTGACGGCCTTCGCCAGCGTGCTCGCGCGCGATCTAGATGCGCTTGTGGCCGTGCATCCGATTCTCAACCTTTCCTGCCTCGGGGCCGGCGCCGGCGGCGGCACGACCTTGCCCATCCTCCCGGAGTTGACGGCCAGGCTGCTTGGCTTCTCGAGCCCGCCACTTAACTCGATTGACAGCGTGGCCTCTCGAGACCTGGTTCTTCGCGTCCTGGCAGCTTGCGCGATTCTAGGATCATCTCTAAGCCGCGTTGCCGAGACGTTGCTGCTGTGGGTCGGCGATCACGGATTAGCCACTCTGCCAGACGAACTAGTCGGATCTAGCTCTGCTATGCCACACAAGCGCAACCCCTTCCTTCTCGAGCAGGTCCAAGGAAAAGCAGGCGGGATCGTTGGCTGTTTCGTAGCCGCAGTCACGGCCATGCATAGCACGCCCTTCACGAACTGCGTCGCGGTCGGAACGGAGGCTACGCGCAATGTCTGGCCTGGGATCGACCATTCCATTGCGGCGGCGCGCCTCATCCGCCTGTGTCTCTCGGGCTTGATCATCGCCGAAGACGCAGCATCCGCAATGCTCGAAACCTCGTTCGTAAATGCCATGGAAACGGCGACCCACCTCGCTATCGACCATGGTCTCGATTTTCGAGCCGCTCACAATCGTGTCGGGCAACTAGTTACGATTGCTATCGAACGTGGCGCAACAAGTTTGTTGGCGATTGCGCAAGATAGCGAGATGCTTAATCCCGAAATTTCGCCGACTCCGAGGGCAATTGCTAGAGCAGCTCGAGCAGGGGGAGGCCCGGCCCCGAGGGCCGTTGCAGCAGCGCTCGACGAGCTCGAAAATGCCATCGACCGAAAAGCCGCCTTTTTTCGCGATCTCGATGCTGGTTGGGACCGCGCCCGAAAGGAACTTCGGTCTGCAATCGCGAGCCTCAATCAGCGCCCGCTTTAGCCGATCGACAGGAGAGAGGATTGAGACTTGCTGGCGCATTCATCTCCGATCCAACGACGGTCATTCTAATCGGAAGTGAGCTTTCTTGCCCGGTGAGGTCGACCCGTTGCCCAATCGTCCCTACCGTTCGCCTTGCTTCGCCGAGCGATGAATTTTGTACGACCCAAGCCCAGCCAATCGCCCCTAGACTGAGTGCCACCGAACAAGCATCGGAATGAGTTGTCGTCAAAACAACGCCTCGTGGCCGGCCGTTCCAAGCATCAACATTCCGCCTGATGCGCCGAATCGGTTCGCCAGTGACCCTGCTACAATCTTCCGCTCGGCTAGACATTGCAGGGACTGAGGGCGGCCGAATCCTTCGCCCGGGCGTCCGAAGGCCGATATACCAATGCGCAACGTCGATATAAGGAAAGAGCCTATGGCGCTCCTGAAGCTGACGCAGATCCTTGATCGACGAAAACTCTCTCATGGAGTAAACACCGTAGCAGACATATGCCACCACCGGATATTCGCAGCACAACCGCTCGACAGTGTCGATGTCGTTGTAGGTGATCGTTTTAACCGTGGTTCATCAGCCACTGCTTTTGACAGGCAAGCGAGAACTCCCTTCCGCCCGCCAATTCACCCGACGCTAGGATGAGCATCCCGCTCAGCTTAGCGAGCCCAATACTGGAAACGGCGATCACACGCGCGCACAACATCTCAGACAGCGTTTCTTCAAGTCTGCCAAAAAGGGGGAATTGAGTTGTGCTCTGGGCGCAGGACGACTGAAAAGATCGCTGCGCCTCGATGACATCGATCGCCCACTCCGACGATGACCGGATGTTGTCCGTCGACTGTTGCTCCTAGCAGAGAAGTGGCCCGTCGTAGAGCCTACGTGAATTGCCATGAGACTAGCCCTATCGGTTTCATCAGAGTACGGATCGACGATTCGACACGGTTGGGCCAGCTGCAATCTACCCGAAGATATTCACCGTTGCATCTCATGCTCCATTTTATCGAGCAAGGATATCAACGGTCCGCTCAGCTGTGCTCGCGCGACAGCGATCAAACTGAGATTGTGCAATTTCCGGGGAGCTCGGCGACACGGGCTCAAGCGAACTAACAATTGGCTACTCCCTTGAGTCGCTACCAAATCAAACGAGTCTTCGGAGCGTGGCGCGTTATTGTAGCGGCGCCGAGAGGGGCTAAGTCGATAACCATCCATTGGCGGCGAAGTTCGCAGTGGCTCTGCCGATAGGGCAGGCAAGTGGTTGCTATTGCCGGAGGACGATCGCACCTCGCTGAGAAGCGTTACGGGTAGAAGCCGCAGGAGGTAGTCCTGATAGGCCTTTGGTATCTGTGCCAATTGGGTGAAGAACGGTTCAGCGCCAGCGCCTCTCCTCTGCGTCGTAAGCACCAGCAAGCGGATCGGCTACGGCCATCAGCTCACGCTTGAGCACTTTGTTGCTAGACGTGGTTCTTGGAAGCGCCGGACTGAACGTTATGTACCGCGGCACCTTGAAGACGGCAAGGCGCGCCCGGGCGTGCTCGAGAATGCGCTTCACGGCCAAATCGTCTGGCGTGACACCTGGTCTCAGCTCGACGTAAATCTTGACCTCCTCACCCCGCTTCTCATCGCGAACTGGCACAGCAGCCACATCCGCAATCTCGGGAAGCTCACGAATGATCGACTCTACCTCGCGTGCCGCGATGTTCTCGCTCGAACGGCGGATCATGTCCTTCGTGCGCCCCACCAGCCAATGAAAACCTAGTTCATCGCAATGCATCAGATCACCGGTCTTGAACCATTCGCCTTCAAACAAGGCGACGTTTGCTTCCGGATTGTTCCAATAACCGCTGAACATTCCGCGCCCCCTCACCCACAGTTCGCCGATCTCACCAACGGGCGTGAGGCTGCCATCCTCGTTCATCAGTCGGAGCTCCCGAAAAGGTGCGCGAATCCCCACTGAACCCGAGTCGGCCAACTCGTCGAGTTCGTTCGCCATGCGGGTGCCGAAGCCGATCTCTGTCATCCCGTAAGCTTCCTGCGTGCGCACTCGAAACCGCTTTCGGAACCGGCGCACGGTATCAGGACCCCAGCCCCAATTCAGGATTTGCTTCAGGCATGTCACTCCGTCTTCATCGGTGGCCTCCGCCTGACGCGCCACCAGCTCTGGAAACTGGCACCACTCGATGCAGTGCTGCTTGAGCCAACCAACAAATCGAGTCGAACTGAGCCGCGGCGCCAGGTAGTGCGTACCACCCTGTCGATACGTCTGCAGAAGATGCCATGGCCCATCCACATAATAGAAGGGCTGCCCAGAGAGAAACCTCTGGTACTGCTGCTCGTCCCACGCGGCCGCCTGGTATGAGAACACACTCCAATAGTCGTGCGTCAACATGCAACCTTTCGGAAACCCTGTCGTGCCTGAAGTATACTGAATGTTCAACAGGTCGTGGGGACGGATATCCTCCTCCACCAAAGAGCTGTCGATGCCTTTGAGCAATGCATCGAGGGTGGTGGCTACCTTGCCGGCCGGCTGTCCAACGACAATTGCTCGTTCCTTGGTGAGATATGCCGGCCAAGGCGTCATGGCTGAGAATACTGACCATGCGGATTCGTCTACGATCGCGAACTTGGCCTGTGCATCGCTCAAGATGAATTCTATCTCTCTCGGCGTGTAGCGCATGTTTATCGAGACCATGACCGCACCGAGTTTTGCAATTGCAAACCATAGGATCGGGAATTCAAGGCGATTCGACAGCATCACTCCAATGCGATCGCCCTTTCGTATGCCGAATACGCGGAGCACGCATGCATACTTGTTGGACAATTCGTCCATTTCGGAGTAGGTCGCGCGTTCACCGCGCTCGAAAACGTCGATTGCTGTCGTTGATCCGTGCGTTATTGCTCTCCTTGAAACAAGTTGACCGACCGTCATCGTCTCATAAGCGGATTCGAGTGCCTCGATCTTGCCCATCAAATTCTCGACGCGCTCTCGCAACTGTTTGTGTTTCAGTATTGTGCTGGGCATCATTGGACCTTTGAGTTCAGTTCGACAAAGCAACGCTACCCAACGGACGCGACCTATCCGTTGGCCTGCTGATCGCCGGAGCCAGCACCATAGCGAACTAGGCGACCTAAAATTTGAAGGTACGTCATTATAACGAATTGAGACACTATCAACCCTGGTAACGAGTGGGACTCCATTTTGATAGACCGGACTTGGCACAAAGGGCACAGCTAACGGGGTGTCTGGCCAGAGGCGACCAGCCAAACTCGAACGTCCTTAGGGCACGTCGGGCCCTCGCGTTGTCGCCATGCCCTCTATCGAGGGGCAGCAGGCGCGGCTTCCGGCTGAGTAGCGCTCACAATGTGCGTGAGAGGCGCAGGCCTTCGGTCTTGCGGCAGACTGTCGCGCTCCAGCGTCAGGTTAGTACTACTGAGTCAACCGGTCGCAGTCATTTGCGACCGAGAATCAAACATTTGTAGAGATTCGATGTTTGGCACGCGGACGGCGCGATGAATCTCGATTAGCTGGGGGACAGCGAAACGCGCAGTTTGCGGAGCTTGGCAGTGCAATCGGTTACGCGGAGCGAACGAAACCGGTCCGTGACTATTGCACGGGATTGATCTTGCGGGTGAGCGCGAGAGCGTGGACTCGATGGCGGCCCGGCGTCTATTGGATCCCGATCTTTGAGCTCCTCGACGCTCGTGGGTTTGTGGTGTTCATTGTCAATGCGCGCGATGCCAAACATCGTGCCCGGTCGCAACACAGACGTCAATGATGCGCAGTGGGCTGCAGCGACTTCACGCTTTCGGTCTTCTGCGCGCAAGCTTTCGGCCGAAAGGTCATATAGCTGAGTTGCGTGTCTACCTGCGTCAGCGTGAGCGTCTGCTGGAGTATGGGGTCTCTCATATCCAACATATGCAGAAAGCTTTGACTGAGATGAACGTGCAACTCACCGATATTACCGGTTCGACCGGCTTGCGGATTATCCGCGCGATCCTTGCCGGCTAGCGCAATCCGGCAGTGCTGACGCGCATGCGTGATCGCGTTACCACGCGAGTATCAAGACGATTGAGAGAGGGTGTCAGGAAGGATGTGTAAGTAGGTTTCTGTGAGTTTACCTTTAAGGAGACTCACATGCCTGATTCGACAATCACCGCTGAACTGCTTGATCAACTGCTTGCCAATTACGAGAAGCCCGAGGACCTGACCGGAGAGAATGGGCTATTCAAACAGCTGAAGAAGGCCTTGATCGAACGGGCGCTGGGCGCCGAGCTGAGCTCGCATCTGGGTTACGAGAGGGCGACCCGGCCGGCCGTGGCACGGGCAACAGCCGCAACGGGGCACGCTCGAAGACGATGCTCACGGACGATGGCGAGATCGAGATTGCGGTGCCGCGCGACCGCGCCGGCAGCTTCGAGCCGCAGCTTATCGCCAAGGGGCAGACGCATTTTACCGGCTTCGACGACAAGATTTTGAGCCTGTATGCCCGCGGCATGACGGTGCGGGAGATCCAGGGCCACCTGGCCGAACTCTATGGCACCGAGGTCTCGCCCGACTTGATCAGCCGGGTCACCGACGCGGTCCTCGACCAGGTGCGGGAATGGCAAAACCGGCCGCTCGAGGCAGTCTATCCCGTGGTGTTCTTCGATGCGCTGCGGGTCAAAATCCGCGACGAAGGCCTAGTCAAGAACAAGGCCGTCTACGTGGCGCTGGCGCTCAATCCGGACGGCGAGAAGGACGTGCTCGGGCTCTGGATCGAGCAGACCGAAGGCGCCAAGTTCTGGCTCAAGGTCGTCAACGAACTCAAGGCGCGGGGCGTCAACGATATCCTGATCGCCGTGGTCGACGGGCTCAAAGGCTTTCCCGAGGCGATCACCTCGGTGTTTCCGCAGACCATCGTGCAAACCTGCATCGTGCACCTGATCCGCAACAGCCTGGCGTTCGTGTCCTGGAAGGATCGCAAGGCGATCCTGCCGGCGATCAAGGCGATTTACCACGCCGAGAACGCCGACACGGCGCGCGTCCGGCTCGAGGAGTTCGAGGCCGAATGGGGCAAGCGCTATCCGGCGATCGACGCCGCCTGGCGCAGAGCCTGGGACTACGTCGTGCCGTTCTTCGCCTTTGCGCCGGGCATTCGCAAGATGATCTACACCACCAACGCGGTAGAGGCGCTGCACCGCTCATTGCGCAAGATCATCAAAACCCGCGGCAGTTTCCCCAACGATGATGCGGCGCTGAAACTGCTCTATCTCGCAATCAAGAATGCCGGCCTGCGCTGCGGCGCGCCGTCGAATGGACCGCCGCGATGAGCCAGTTCGCCATCCAGTTCGGCGACCGTTTTCCAGGAACAACGCGATGACAAACCGCATCACGGCAGCGTTCATGATCGCTTGGTCCGCACCGTCGCCGTCAAGTCCCGCGCCTGCGGCGCGCCGCTGCGCGGCTTCGGGACTTGACCGCTCGGCACGGCCAAGCAAATTTGCCCGCCATGCCGCCGATGCCTCGTTCTTGATGCTTGGAGACCAACTTCACCCGTCACAGAAATCCCTTACACAAAACTCCTGACACTCCCCGATTGAGAAAGCGCACGCCGGTAGCCACCGCGTTGAGCACCTGTTCGCTCTCGAACAGGCCCTCCCTCTCTACGACACGTACTAACAGAAGGCATTTGCCTGCCAGGTTCGGATCGAGGCCGTATTGAAGGAACTGAGCGTCCGTCGCGGTCGCAAAGGAGGTAAATTACCTGCGGTCCGTCAGAACAGATCCCCGCAACAGAATTCATTGCTTTTTGATGTTCGCGCAGCGCTCTTCGCGCTCCCGGGCAAGGATCTTACCCAGATAAATGGCTTCGGCCCCTACCTCGCGCTTAAGCTCATCGCTCAGTGCGGCGACGACCTCTCCGCTTGGCCGAGCGCAAAACACGTTACGTCCTGGCTCTGCTTGGCGCCGAGCAACAAGATCCCCGGTGGCAAAGTGCTCTCTGCGCGCACGCGCCGCTCGGGGAATCGGGCTGCGGCGCTGCTGCGGCTTGCTGCGGCAACCGTGGAACGAACCGATACAGCTAGGCGCCTTCTACAGACGGCTCTCGGCACGCATTGGCAAGGCCTAATCCGTGACCGCTACGGCGCGAAAGATCGCAGTGCTATTCTACAATGCGGTGCAACACGGGATGGACTATGTAGATCCGGCGCGTTCTACTACGAACCCCGATACCGCGATCATCAACAATCTGCATCGGCGAGCCAAGGCCTTCGGCTGTGAACTCCAGCCCATAGACCATCAGCGCTCCCTGCGTGGTCGACGGGCCGATTAACGGCGAAAGCTTCCTGGACTATCTCGAACAGGTGTTGGTGCCATCCCTCAGACCCGGCGACATTGTCCTCATCGACAATCTTGGCAGCCACAAGGGAAAGACCCTGCGGCGCGCCATCCGCCCCGCCGGCGCAAAGCTGTTCTTCCAGCCGCCCTACAGCCCCGACCTCAATCCGATCGAGCAAGTCTTCTCCAAGCTCAAGACCCTGCCCCGAAAGGCAGCCGAGCGAACTGTAGAGGCAACCTGGAAGCGCATCGGCGTCTTGCTGGATTGCTTCACGCCGTAGGAATGCGCCAACTACCTCGTCAACGCCGGATACGCTTCAACATGACGCAATCGCGCTCTAGCAACTCCGATGGCTATTCAGCCTGAGCACTTGCACGCTGGCGCCGCGCCCGACGCGGTAATGAGCTACGGGACACGGTCGCGCAGGCCCTGTTCCCAGCGCGAGAGAGTCTCACCCGCACCGTAATCCAGAGAGCGCAATCCATTCAGCACGGCGACGATACCCTCGTCGAGTTTCTGTTCGAACTCGGAAATCGTTAGGTTCTCGGTCAATGCCCGCGCGTTTGACTGCTCGGTGAGTTTGTGCAGGAAAGCATCAGTGTACTCAGGCACCTCTTCGAGCTTCGAACATGACTTCTGCCCAGGCCCCCATTTCTCTAAGAAGCTACGGAAGCTAGTTTGCCCACTGCCGACGAAGTAAGTCAGAAAGGGTCCAAAAATCGGCTGACGCAGTCCGAATGAGTATCGGACCGCGTCATCAATCTCCTGTACGGTGGCCAGATCATCATGTACCAGCCACAGCGCCTCACGCCACACCGCCGTCTGCAGCCGGTTCGCAATGAAACCTTCCACCTCTTTGCGCACGAAAAGCGGGTGCATCCCCACCACCCGGTAGATCTCGGCCGCCTGCGCCACGGCCTCTGGCGCGGTGTGCTGTCCTGCGCACAATTCAATGAGGGGCACCAAGTACACCGGGTTGAACGGATGCGCGACGAGCACGCGCTCCGGGTTCTCCGTCTTCGCCTGCAGCAGCGACGGACGAAAACCTGACGTTGAGGAGCAGATTAACGTGCCAGGGGCCGCCGCCCTGCTGGCTTCCGCGAGTAGCTGCTGCTTGACTTCCAGGCACTCCGGGGCAGACTCCTGCACCAGCTCCACTTCCTGGACCGCGTCTGCTATCGATTTCACCACTGACAGCGATCCCTCGGATGGCAGCGGTACCCCCGTTAATCGCCGGCATGCCCGCCGCGCCTTTGCTAACCGCTCCTGTACGCGCTCGACCGCACCAGTAGACCGACCATATACCCGCACGTCTACTCCGTTGAGGATGAAGCGTGCAGCCCACCCACTGCCGATTACCCCAGTCCCCAGCAGTCCGACTGCCCGCGGTAGCCTATTGGACACTAACATAGAACTTTCAGCCATGAACTTTAGCCTCTCAGAGATGAAAATGGAGTTTGACCTTCTCGCGCACCTCCTTCGAGCTCTTCACCCACTCCGAAGCCCTCGATACGCTGCGGCAGCTGGGCCTTGATCCTCCCGCTGCGCGAACGGTAGGCATTGTTAGCCGACCGAGCGAGCTCACCGTCGTGCCAGCTACCTATCGAACTAAATCGGCGAGGCCACTCCACCAAGTAGGAGCTCGCCGACCATGAGCCCGGCAAGATTGAACACCGAATTTTAGATCCGACTGCTGGATGTGCTGGACCCATTCTTGACCAACTGACTATTTCGCGAGCCCCGCCGGGTTCCGAAATCGCGCATTTTAATGTGAACCGCAGCCGCTACTGCTTTGATGGCATACGGCTCGATCTGATCCGCACTCCCGCCACCCTGTGATTGCGAAAGCGATGAACACCTCGGATTCATTTGCTTCCTCCCTCCGCGCTCCAAGCTAGACTTGCGTCGAGGAAAGCGGGATGACGATATCTGCATGAAGTTCACGGCCTTCGATTTCCTAGCGTAAACAGCACCTGACATTGATAATCGAGCGCTCTCTCAGGGAACTCCTGTCGACAGGCGGCAGGGTAGTCCCTAGTCCAGCAATCCGCGTGCCACTCGAAGCAAGGTAGT
Organism: Bradyrhizobium sp. 164; assembly: GCF_023073715.1. Taxonomy (GTDB): domain Bacteria; phylum Pseudomonadota; class Alphaproteobacteria; order Rhizobiales; family Xanthobacteraceae; genus Bradyrhizobium. The sequence goes on along the minus strand of NZ_JADPKA010000056.1, from coordinate 3,332 downwards.
CTCGATCAGCCCCTCCTTCGCTAGTCTTACAAGCGGCGCGAAAAGGAAGAGAAGCCACTAATGCTTAATGTCCTGAGTCACAGTTTCGTAACAGTAGATGCGCGGCCCATTTGCCAAAGTTGGAGGCACACAGGGACGGAGCCTTATAACGACCTAGCAATTTGCGCCCTGACATTGGCAATTCTGACATTGGCAATGATGAGCGTGACGAAGTGACGTCGCTGACGGTGCGGCCAGCCGGAATAGGTGCTGGGCGCAACTGTTCCATTTTCCGATTTACCGCTCCGGCATGAAGGCAATCCGAAAAGCGGCGATAGCCACGAGGTGCAACAGTAAATACACTGAGGAAACGGTTCCAAACTCGTGGCATCTTGGGCACCGTGCTCGTCGTCATAATGGGCGCTGTCTATCAAACGAAGCAGCCTTTCCAACTAAGCATACACTCCCCAAGACCGGGGTTCATTTCATCTGCTGCTAGACCCGAATTACGAGGCCGAGTTATTGTCGCATTTATCACTGCCTTTGGTCATTGAGCCGCGCCTACACGCCATTCAAACGCCCTGTTGTCGTATTCAGCCGCGTCGACTTAAGGACGTGTGGTTCAGAGCCTGACACGAACGTGTAAGATTCCCCCGATAGAGCATCGAAGCACACAAATTTGAGCCTCTTCAAGCGGGGCTCGTACTCTTTTTTTGGCATGCGGATTGCTGGTAACGTGGGGACTCTTATCACGAAGACACCGTAGCTCTCCGTGATGCTCTTACATACCCTGGACGAGAAGGGCGCCTTCATCCATGTGCCCGACGTTTGCCCTCTTAACCCGCGAGATGCTTCAATGACGCACCATACGAAATCGACACCGAGCGAGCTGCAGGAGCGCGTGACAAAATGCTTGTACAGGCTTGAGTCGCTTGAAGCCGCGTATGAATCCATCACCGTCGGACAGCTGGTTTCGATGCGGGCGCGAACACACGGTTCGATCACAGCGATCGACTTCTTCCAACGCGGTGAGCGAGCGACCTACGCCGAAATGGACCGTAGGTCAAACATCCATGCACAGGCGCTACGCGCATTTGGAGTGCGAAAGGGGGACCGCGTCGGCGTGATGCTGCCAAATCGCATCGAATTCCCGATCTTGTGGTTCGCGTTCGCAAAGCTCGGTGCCGTGATTGTCCCGATCAGCATCCATTACACGGCGAGAGAGATCGAATATGTTCTCAACGATACCCAGGTGCAATGCGCCATCGTCGACGAGTCCGCGTGGCCGGCATTTTCCGCGATGGACCCTTGGCCGCGTGACCTCACTAGGGAGCGTGTCCTCCTCGTTGGGCAGCCCGCCTCCCCGGCGGCTACTACCCTAGATCAGTTGGTTAAAGGCATTGGGGATAAGCCGGTGGACGAGGAGGTTCTCCCTCACGACCTGCTGAACATCCAATACACCTCAGGCACGACTGGCTTCCCGAAGGGCTGCATGTTGACGCACGATTATTGGGGCGTGAGCTCGTATGCTTGTGCCTACTTGGACTATCAGCCGTACCAGAGATATCTGTGCTGGTCGCACTTCTTCTATACTTTGGCGCCATGGTACACTCTCAAGTCATATCGACAAGGCGGCACGCTGTATGTAGCGTCCGACAACACGCTCTATGTGTCGCCGGAAAAGAGCTCGTCGCGATTGTTCAATTGGATCAAGGCGTACTGCATCGAGTGGTGCACGATGCCCATGCTGATAGCAGAAACAGCCGCTGACGTACCGAGGTGCCTGAAGCAGGTCTCGCAGTACGACAGCTGGAGTGGTGAAACGATACGCCGATTCCGTGACCAGTTTGGTGTGGGCGGCGTTCCTGCCTACGGGATGACAGAAATTGGATACGGTACGCAACTATCTAAAGACCTGGAGGATATGTACGATTCCGGCTCGGTAGGGATCCGCTCCCCATTTCGGGAGCTGCGGTTGATGAACGAAGATGGCTCACCCACGCCGGTCGGCGATGTCGGCGAGTTATGGGTAAAGGGCCGAGGGATCATGAAAGGCTACTGGAATCGGCCAAAACTGGAGTACTTCGAGGGGGAGTGGTTCAAGACGGGTGATCTGTTACGCCGCGACGAACTCGGCTTTCATTGGGTGGTAGGACGTAAGAAGGATATGATCCGTCGTTGGAGCCAAAACATCTCCGCCAGCGAGGTGGAAACCGTCATCCGCGAGATTCCTGAGATCGCAGATGTCGCGGCGGTGCCCGTTCCCGATGATATGCGCGGCGAGGAGGTCAAGGTCTACCTCGAGCTCAAGGAAGGTTTCGAGCCGACCGATCTGTCGGTGGAACGCGTTCTCGAGCACGCTCGCGCGCGCCTCGCCGCATTCAAGGTGCCGCGGTACATTGCCTTTACTTCGGCACTTCCTAGAACGGCGTCCAGTAATAAAGTGCTCAAGCGTGAGCTGGTGGCCGTCAGTGATCCGCTTTCGGGCGCCTACGACGGTGAGGAGAAGCGCTGGCGGTGAAGCCAAATGCTTTCGGTCAGTTCGCCTATAGCTTTGCCATTACCATTTCTGGGTGATTGAGGATTCCCGCCGCCTGCCCCATCTTCTCGCCCTAGGCGCAAGTGGGCGGGCATCGCGATCAGCCGATCTATGGCGTCCAATTTCCTCCGGGATCGATACTTGCCCAGCAAGGAAATGTCCTGCTCGCGAACGTCTTGCGGCTCGCAGAGGCTTTCGAAAGTCGGACACCATGCCACAGGCCAACTCGCGCGAGCAAGTCGTGAGTTGCTAAGCGTTGATCGCTAGAACCAGCAACTACGCCATGCCGAGTTGAATAGTTCCGATCCGGAATTCGCCTGATGGAGGGAGATGCGGATTGGCGGTAACGCGGCTCGGGACGCGTCGCCAACTTGGGACGCGACGGGTCGTGGTCGAGTAGCTCAGCCATTTGGCTTTCGCCCTCACAGATCCGGGCGGGCGGATTTCCCGCACCCGGCTCTTCCCGAGGGTAACCCGCGTCATATCCGCGCCTGCGCCCAAGTGCGAGTGATGCGTGGAACGGGCAGACGGAAGCGTGCCGTCAATCTCGAACTCCGACCAACCCATGCGCCGACTTTTCTGGCTGCGCCGTCTCAGACAGCGTATCCACGTCCGACGCACGTCGCGGTAGAAGCCGTTGAGCGCTGGATAATTGTGCGGCCTGCCGTAGTTGTCAATCGGCGTTCGACTGGGACCCCCTATCGGCATCCAAAAGGGGCTCTGACTCATATGTGGAACGGCCCGGGCTGCAAGGTCTTTCTCTGATTGAACAAGGAATGGCGGTGCGGTCATATGTTCGGCCTGTGAACGCGGC
>NZ_JADPKA010000035.1 GCF_023073715.1 Bradyrhizobium sp. 164 | reverse complement strand
CGGTTTTGGTCCACGGCATGGTGTCCTCCCTCGAATCTTTGCAAATCCGAAGGAATCACAAGCCGGCCAAAACCGCTCACCCTTTTTCGGTCAGGCTCTGAAGGAGCCCGCCTAAAAGCGGGCGTCTCGAAGGATGGCCCCAGGGGAAACACTCTCACATGCATAGTCCTGCGCCGAGCGGGTACGGCGGCGTGACAATTCGGCACCGCTTTGCCGTTTGGTGCTGCGATCCTTTTTGCTATGGTTCGGCAATCCACGAATTGAAGGAGCGACGAGGTGCCGGTCAAGAATTTGCGGACGTTGATTGGACTGGCAGGTGCTTTGACACTGGCCGCGCCGGCGACGGCTTCGGCCATCACTGCCGAGGTGGCGCGCGCATGCGATGCGGCGCTGGCCAAGGCCTTTCCGCCCAGACAAATCGGCAACCCTGCGGCGGGGAGCACCAAGGGAACGGCCAAGGATAAGCGCGAATACTTCCAAAAATGCGTCGCCAACAACGGCAAGGTCGACGACATGCCGGCGGACGCGCCAAAGGACAACAAGCCGGCCAAATAAGAACAAGGCGGCTACGGCTGGCGTCGGGGCGGCGGGCAGGGCGAGTAGAACGCGCCGTTCGTTGCATTGATGCGTTCGACGCATTGATTGGGATCAGTGACCGTTCCGGCCACCGTGAAGTCGTAGCCCATGCCCTTGATCACCACGACGTAGCGGCCGGGGGCGAGCGTAAAGCCGTCTTGCTCCGGTTGGAGCAATAGCATTCTCGGCTGGTCTTCGACCGGACCGACCTTGTAGGGGTAGGACATGCTGCGAATGACCCAGGAATCGCCGGCGCTGACCATGGCGGCTTTCCCCGTGGCATCGACGCCCATCGCCCGGGAGACTTTCGCGACCACCCGAACTTCGGTCCCGCTTGCGTCAACACCCCCGTCGGGCCTGAACACGATGAATTTGACGTCGCCGTCCGTCAATATGGTCGCTCTCGGCGTGTTGATGGCTGCCGAAATCGCGACGCGACGGTCCGGAATCTTTCCAGGCACCGGCTTGAGCTCATGCAGCTGGCCTTCGCTCAAGGCGTAAACGCCGAAGGTCGTCGGCAAGGGCATCGAGGGTTGCGCAGCTTGCGCCGGCTCCTTTGGGCTTTCCGGCCTCCGTTCACCGGTATCTCCCATTGAGGGAGTCGGGATGGCGGTCGGCTGAGTTTCCGAGCTTTTCGGGGTGCGCTCAGGCAGCAGCCGTGGCCAATAGGCAGCCGCGATCCCGGCGCCCGCAATGAGCAGGAGGATGGCGGTCAATCGAACGAGAGAGTTCAAGGCCGCGCGCCGTTTGGTTGCCTGAGCCGCGGGACGGCTTGGCGCCTCCGCAGCGTTCAAGGCGGCCGGTGAAGCCAAAGCCGGCGGCGTCGGAATGGGCGGAGGAACGGGGAGGTTGACTGGCGGAGAATTGGGCGCGGGCGCAGCGGCAGTCTTTGCCGGTGAGGACGTCGCGCTTTGCTCAAAGGACCGTTCGACCTCCCCGATGGCGCGTTCGAGGACTTGCTGGAGCGCTCGCGCTTCCTGCGCGTCGGCGTGGGTGAATTGTTCCAGGAGCTTGATACGGGCCAACTCGTAAACGACATCCCGCATCTGCCGGGGATCGTCGGAGATTTCGCGGATCCGGCCCGATAGCAGGCGGACAAATCCGGCCTTGATCTCGGTCGCCCCCGGGGCGTTGGCTGCAGTGTCGCCGGGCTCGGTCATCAAGGCTGATCAACTAACCCGGATAGGGCTGTTTCGCTAGGCCTTTTCATTCGCATGCCTGTGCGGCGGTGGATCGCGCTCATGATCCGGCCTGCAAAGGTCCTGCGCGATCGTCTCGAAGAGCTTGCTTTTGGGCAAAAACCTGTGACATTTCGCCGAGCTCATCTTTTCCGGTGTTTGACCATGCGCGGCGTTTTGACGGCAATCAGTTTCTTGGCCCTCCTGGTTCAGCCCGCTTCGGCGCAAGGGATCAAAGATCAGGCCAACACCACCAGTTCCAGCATCATCACAACGCCTACGAAAAAGGCGCAAACTACCCAAGCCGCGTCCCGGCCTACCGCGGTCCGAAATGTGACGGGGAGCCTTCCTGCCGGAAGGGCGGCCCAAGGCGTCTGGAGGGATGGCAAGCTGATTGCCGTGCCTCGGTAAAGGCAAGCAACCGTGAAGGAACGGTGTTCGCCTCCCTGACGTTCCTGCTCGGGAGATGTCGCACATGAAACGCTTAGTCTTGATCATATTCGCGCTTGTCGTGCCGGCCGCCGCCTGGGCCCAGGGCGTAAACGATCCGTCGACGCCCAATCGCAATGTGATCATTGTCAACCCACCGCAGCCGTCGCCCTCCACGGCGACGCGAAATATTCCGAGCCGAATCGAGCCCCCCGTGACGAGCGGCTCTGCCCGGCCCTATTACGGGAACAGAACTCGGGGCAGCGAGTCGAGCAGGCGGTAATTGTGTTGGCGGCTCGGCTGGGGAGCGGAAAGCTCGCCCTGTGTTGTCCAGTTGGAGAGATTGAGCCTTAGCTCTTTCCAAAAGACCAAGAGGAAGCCTCACAGGCGCTCGGACCGGGTAAGAGGTTGTCCTCGTCGGCAGTAAGGGGCCGTTGGGAAGCGAGAAGCCGAATGCAGACAAAGGTGGCATTGAGGCCCAATCAGCGATACCGGCATTGCGGGCATGGCGACGCATTGGCCAGTTCCGGTCTCGTTCTCAGCTCTTGCCTTGCGGTGAGCGCCCTCCGATCAAATGATAGGTTCCTTCGATTAGTATCTATGCGCGGCTGCGGAGCTGTTTGAGCAGAATGTCACGCTCTTCAATCAGTTCGCGCAGGCGTTGAGTGTTGCCAGTTCGAGTTTCTTGCCACTCGATGCGGTCTGAGGCAGTCCACAGAAGAGACTCTCGCTCGAAGCGATATCTCTCCGACCTGTCTGCTTCTATGTACAAGTCGATTTCGCGGCAAATTCGGTCAAGCTGTTCTTCGAGTGTTCTTCCAGGCATCGGCCGGCCTTCGGCTGTCGCCTGTCAATGAGCATCCAAATGGAGCGTTACTGAGGCGTCGATCACAAGGGACTCACTCGCTCCAGGCCTGTGACACCGATTTGCTCGGCTGCTCTGAATGATCCCCTTTCTCAAAGGAAGGCGTCATAGCCGCTGTCGGGGATTCACCTCGCCTCCACTGTCGATATTCCTGCATGGTGACGGTTCTTGCCCGAGATCAGCAGGGTGAATTTGTCGGCGCCATTGCGCTTCCCTCATTGGCTTCCGGGCGTCATTTCGGCACCGGCGGGAAAGTTGCTGGACTTAAGCGTCATTCCGCTGACCCGGAAGCGGACATTTCCAAAGTCCGAAGTGGTGCTGCTGACTGGTCCGCACCTCGACATAGGTCAGCGTGATCAATCCTACGCTCGCGTAACCTGCGTGATGTCGATGTAGCTAGCGTCAGGAAAGAGCTTCTGGTCGAGGCCATAGAAGATCTTCTCGCGCTCCGACCATAGGACGAAGTGACCTCCGGCGCTGATCGACCGGTCCGCTTCATACTAGTATCGATGAGTTGCGGGTATTCGATCTGGCCTGCCGCCGGGCGTCCCGAACCACGTGCTGAAATCCCTGCGAACTAAAGTAGAAAGTCTGCCCGCGAACCGGCTTTCTTGCTACTCGCAAAGGTATAGACTGAAGAGCTGAAGATAACGAAATGGCCAATGGTCGTCCTTATCGTTCTGCCTGGAGTCATCAAGTTGCGAACAGGTCGGCGTGATCACGAGGGAAAATGGTTTGGGGCGCCGTCTCGGGCGGTCATAATTGTTGCCGGTGCGCTCGGTCTTGGTTTCGCCAGCCCCTCGTTGTGTCTCGCTCAGACCGAACCGGAGCCCTCGCTCAGCGACTATCTTCCACCAAGCGAGCCCGAAGTCTCGCGCGAGGAATGGCGGCAGCGGATCGAGGACGCACGGCGCCGGGCCACGGACGTCTCGCGCGAGCGGCGGGAGCATCCGGAGCTCTACAAGCCGATTCCGGAAGATCCGGACCTTGTCGCGACCGAACGTCTCTTCCGCGACGAGAGCCTGCAACGCGGCGACATCGTCGCGACCAAGAAGGGCATGTTCGTCTACCAGGGCCGATCCGACCAACCGCGCCGCGATCAGGATTTTGTGCCGGTCAACCCGAAATCGGTGCGCTGAGAATTTCGCTGCAGCCCAAGGAGCGATGGCGACGAAGCTCATACAGGTTCAGTATCGCCGCATAATCTCGTTGAATTTGGGATCGGTCACTTTCGTGGTCTCCAGCAGCAGCGACTTGCCTTGCCGCGTTGCCTGCACATAGGCCGCGATCAGCAGTGGCTCGTAACGAGAGCGATTGGCCAGAGCCGACCGGATGTCGGATTGCGCCAGCAGCTTGATCTCTTCATCGGTCGCGGCCGCGCTCGACGTGACAATCTGGACGCGAGAGAAGGCAACGTCGATCGGCACCGAACCGGTCAAGTAGGACATTTTCACTGCGGGCGTTACCGCCTCGCCGGCCTGTGCCTGCAGCGTGCCGAGCGTGAGCCACAGCGCAGGCCTGATCGGTGAGACTTTCAAGGCGGCTACGACCGCGCCTTGAGCTGCCTTGTTTTCGCTGGCCCGCCCGCCCGCTTCGGTTGACGGACGGTGAAGAACGTCAGCGGCCGTCGCTGCCGCGTAATTCGCCAGCAGGTCGCCATCCCATGAAAAAGATGCCAGGCTGCCGGCGGCCGCCAGCTTGGCCTTGTCGGGCGGGATCTCGCCCGAGAACAAATCGCTGGCGCGAAAGTTCGGCCGTATGAGATCGCCGTAGAACGCCATGCCGGCGTGAAGCGCCAGCGCGGTTGCGGTGCAGATGCCGACGACGCGAAGCAGGATGATGCGGTTCATGATGGAATTGACGAGCCGGTGAGGGCGAGCGAACGAGAGGACCGAGGTCCAGCCAGAGCCTAAATTGCGAGCAGACTATCGCCTTGGATCGTTAGCAGCGTCAAGTTTCCGGTCGCGTAGGCGCCGGTGTCGATGTTGATGCGGTTCGGACGGATATCGGGCGCGCCGACCGGCGTATGACCGTGGACGATATATTTGCCGAAGCGGTCTTCGCAGTTCAGGAATTCGTCGCGGATCCAGAGCAGGTCCTCGTCCTTCTGACGATCGAGCGCGACGCCCGGCTTGACGCCGGCATGGACGAAAAAGAAGTCGCCGCAGGTGAAGGACGAGCGCAATTGCTGGAGGAAGGTCAAATGCTCCGGCGGGAGCGCGCGTTTCAGTCGCTCGATCAGTTCGACCTGCTGCTCCGCGGACGGATTCATGGTCGGCGTGATGCCGTAGGAAACCAGCGTCAAGAGGCCGCCATAGTGGCGCCACTCCTGCAAGCGGGCGGGATCCTTGAGCACCTCGAGCAGGAAGACTTCGTGATTGCCCTTCAGACAAACTGTCTCGTGAGATTTCGAGCGCGCGATCAACAGATCAAGAACGCCGCGTGAATCCGGGCCGCGGTCGACATAGTCGCCGAGAAAGACCTGAATGGCGCGTTGGGGGGCCGAGCGGGCAAGGTCGGCATCGATGACAGTTAACAGCGATTGAAGCAAATCGGCGCGGCCGTGCACATCGCCGATCGCATAGACGCGAACGCCATCGGGAAGCCGAGGCTTGGTCTTCTTTCGAAAGCGTGAGGAAAGGTCCATCAGGTCGGTCGAATCGCATCCAGCGTCACGAGCGGAACGTCGTGACCGCTCTTAGCAGAACAAGCCACACATCGGTATTCTTAATTGTTTCCGACCGATTGGGCCGCATTTTGATTAAAGGATCGTGCGGCCTTTGAGCCGTATTTCAAGACATCTCGCGTAGCGTCTCCTCAACAAGAACGGGGAGCGCGACATGCGCAAAGTGGTAAAGTTCCTGGCGGTTCTGGCCGCAATCGTGGTTGCTGCCGGGGTGCAGCAGAAAGCGGAAGCGGCTTTCGTCGGCGCGCCCTTGGGGTTGCGCGGTGCCATCCAGTACATCAAGTTCGACCAGCCCACGCTGGCGCCGATGGCATTCACCATGTTCTGCCTGAAGTACAAGGATGAATGCAAGCCGCGGCCGCAGCAGATCGTGTTCAGGGGCGGTCGCTTGAAGCTCACGGCCGAGCGCATGGCGCAAATGCAAGAGGTCAACCAGCGGGTCAATAGCGCGATCCGTCCCGAGGCCAATCTGGAAGGGCTGCGCGGCGAGAAGTGGTTATTGCATCCGACCAGCGGCGACTGCAACGACTACGCTGTGACAAAACGCCATGATTTGATCGCCAAGGGCTTCCCGGCGCGCGCGGTGCTGTTGAGCGAGGTCGTGACCACCTGGGGCGAGCATCACCTCGTGGTCGTGGTGCGCACCTTCTCAGGCGATCTCGTGCTGGACAATCTTTCCGGCCACATCATGCCCTGGTCAAAGAAGCCCTATCGCTGGGTCCGCATTCAGTCGCCCAAGAACCCGAACTACTGGGCCTCTCTCGGCGATCGCGCCGTCTGACCACCCCGCGTTCTATCGTGATGAGGATTGGCTGACGCTCTGCGACAGGCCTAGTCCCACGATCACTGAAAGACACAGGATTGCCGCCGGGCGCAGCAATCCGGGACCCGCAAAGCTCTGGACCAGCGCAAAGAGAACACAGGCGGCAGCCGCCGCGGGAAAGAACGAGTCGCGTCCGCGCTGCAAGGCGCCGAAGAACAGGCGGACGAAAGCGATCAGGCTCACCGCCATCATGGCGGTCAGGCCGATCCATCCCATCCCCGCAAAGACGGCCATGGCCGCCGAGGGTGCGGCCAAAAAAGCTCCGGCGTCGCTCTGATAGATCCTGCCCACTGCCGCAAAGGTCCCGGCGCCGGCGCCGAACCAGCGTGTATCGGCCAACATGCGCTCGAGCGCGGCCTTCGTCTCGGTCGCCATCTCCGGAACGATCCGCAGGAGGATTGGTCCGGGGCTCTTCTCGAAGAGGAAGGTCAGGACGATCGCCGCGCCGATCAGGGCTGCCAGCGACAATGCGCTCGCGGCCAATGGTGACAGGTACAGTCTGCGGATAACGAGGATCAGCAGGATCAGCACAACGCCAAAGGCCGCTGCGATCGCGCTGTTCGTTTCCGCCAAGCCAAAGAGCGCGGCTGCGCTGGCCAGGGCCCCGACAAGGCCGCACAGGCCGATCGCGACCGAGCGAAGGACCGAGTGACGGGTTTCGGCCCGTTCAGCCGCGAGCTGCATGACCGCCAGATTGAGCATGAGACCGAGGCCCGCCAAAGTCATCGTGAGGTCATGGGGCACGGCTGCAGCAAGCGCCGGCGAGAGCCGATGCAGATCCAAAATCAAGGCGGCGACCGCCGTTACTCCGCTTAGCACAAAGAGAACCAGTTCGGCACGGCTGCGGCTACGGACCACCGGGATGGTGACGCCGAGCAACGAGATCGCCGCACCGCCAACACCAGCGAATTCACCGTCAAGCCGACATCGGCGGTGACGGGCCCGAGCGACCGGCCACCCAGGACGTCGTGAGCGCTGGCCCAGATCGGGTGCGCCCAGCCCAGCGGAAGCGGGGCGAGTTGAGCCGCGATGCACAGCGGAATGGCGATCAGGATCCAGCGGCCCCAGGAGGTCGCGCGAACATAGTGCTCATAGTCGGCCTTTCGCGTGCTCGAGGCAGCTGCCAGCAAGCTTAGCGCTGCGGCCATCGTCCCGAGCTGCGCACCGAACTTGGCGCCGGTGATTTCGAGAGCGGAAGCGGAAACGATGGAAACGATGAGGGCAAAATAAGCGAGGGACAAACGGCGCGCTCGAAGGGAATCCTGAAACGGTCAGGCCACCATACTAGCGGGCGGTGGGTTTTCAAACAGAGGCCTGCTTCGGACGAACACCTAAGACATGACCGATCGCGCGCGCGGCTTCGTCTCAGCGATGATTGGCGCGATCAGCGGGTGGCCTTGACCGGGCGAGCGAAGACGCGGCCGGCGCGAGCGGCAGCAAGGCCAAAGCGAGCCCCCGAACCAAAGAGATAGCCGCCCTGCAGGGCGATCGCTGCGATCACCGCGCCTTTCAGGCTCTCGATCACGCTGAGATCGAGCATCAAGCCGACCGGGACGGCGGCGAGCATCAGGACGAAGCTCAACGGCAGCAGCACCAAGACTCGAAAGCGTTGGCCCAGCACGGCACCAACGAGAAAGCTGAAAATCAAAAACGCGGTCATCCGAAACACTCTCCGTGCTCCGGACCCTAGGTTTTCCCCCTAAAAAGACCCTTAAGTTGTAAGGCTAAATTTGGCCTATTGGCTGCAATTTGCCAGCAGGGAATGATACGCCTCCCGCAGCCCATTGAGAGCCACCGTACCTTTGATCTCGCTGTCGCCTTCCCGCACGACCACGGACAGCGAGGGCGTCGTCTGCCATTTCCCGGTGGCAAAGGAGGGGACCTCGCCAGGCAACAGCACGGCGGCCCCGCGGCGGCCATGCTGGCGTCAAGGTCAGGGTGCAACCGCCGCTCGCGGCAATGGTCACCTCGGGGTGGCTCCGGGGCGGGAAGGGCCGGATCAAGGCCACCAGCACGTCGATCTTGCCCTTCGGCGCACACCGGACGGTCAAGCCGGCGAAGTCCGGATCGACTGGATCGTGTCCGCGGTCTTCATGATCGCGGCGAAGCTCTCGCCGTCCTTCGCTCCTTGTGTCCGGGTGAATTTCCAGACGGAAGCAGGGGCAGGGGTGGCCACCGCAACAACCGGTGCGCCGTGGCAGGAGAGCCCCACGCTGCCAGGACATGGGGCGGCAGTGCCCCGTGGGCGATCGGCGGCGCCAAGGAGGGAACCCTGCCAAACAGCGGGATCAGAAGAAGACCGGACATGGGGATTCCTCCTCTCAATGGCCCAGCCTTAGCAGACCGCCGCGAGGTCAAGAAGCCTTACGCTCGACACATCGAGCCCTCGACTTGGGCGGTTTGCTCGCCGACGGGCACACGAAATACAACAAATAGTCACAAAGGGTTAAACCAAGCCCCAAAGAGTGTCCCGCACGCAACACTAGCCGACCGATCGCTCCGTTAACCACCCGGAGCCCTTGTCGCACCGCCCCCTAGGCCGTACCAATTTATGTCACTTGGGGACTCGGGCGCGATTCATGTCATCTATTGCCAAGACTTATGTATTGAAGCCGGCATTTCTGGCGGCCGCTCTAGCGCTGGGGGCGTGTTCGACCAATCCCGGCTCCGGTCCGCTGACGGACGACGTTAACAACAAGATCCAGACTGAAAACGCGCCGGCTTACGAGTTGGTGCCACTCAATCCGGCCACGGTGAAGATCCTGCACACCCATGAGCCCAAGGGACTCGCGGGCGCCTTCACGGACAAGCGGCCGCCGGCCAGCATCGTGTTCGGCGTCGGCGACATCGTCAGCGTTACCATCTTCGAAGCCGCTGCAGGCGGTCTGTTCATCCCGGCGGAAGCCGGCGTCCGTCCGGGTAACTTCGTAACGATTCCTGATCAATCCGTCGACAATGACGGGTTCATTACCGTGCCTTATGCCGGCCAGGTCAAGGCGGCCGGCCTTACGGCGGTGCAAATCCAGCGGGCTATCGTGGAGAAGATCTCCAATCGCGCGATCGAGCCGCAGGTTGTCGTCGCGATGTCGTCGCAGCGTACCCAGCTCATCAGCGTGCTGGGTGAAGTCAACACGCCCGTCCGTTTTCCGGCGAGCGCGGCGGGTGCGAAGGATCGCGTGCTTGACGCGATCACCCGCGCCGGCGGCATCAGGGGCCAGGGCTTCGAGACCTGGGTCATGCTGGAGCGCGGCGGACGCCGGGCGACCGTGCCGTTCGAGAATCTCGTGATGGCGCCTGAGAACAATATCTATGTTCGGCCCGACGACAGCATCTATGTCTATCGCGAGCAGCAGAAGTTCCTGGCGTTCGGTGCCAGCGGCCAGAGCGGGGAGTTCAACTTCGATGCCTGGCGCATCAACCTCGGCGAAGCCGTCGGCAAGGCCGGTGGTCTTTTGGATGGCCAAGCCGATCCGGCTGCCGTGTATCTCTATCGCCGCGAGCCGCGCGAGGTTGCAGCTCAGCTCGGCATCGATGTCAGCAAGTACACGTCAGAGACGGTCCCGGTCATCTTCAACGTGAACTTCCGCGATCCCGGTGGCTTCTTCCTCGCCACCAAGGTCATGATGAAGAATGGCGACATCATCTACGTCTCGAACTCGCGCAACGTCGAAGTTGCCAAGTTCCTGAACTACCTGCGCGTGATCATGGCGACCGGCAATGATGCCGTGAATCTCTCGAACAATGCGCTGATCTTCCGCAACAACGTCAAGTTGGCGCCGTAAGACGCCGACTTGATCGACCAAAGCGATGGCACCGGGGCCTTGTCCCGGTGCCATTTCGTTTAGCAATCGAAGCGGTTCTGCTGCGGCTACGAGTTCGGGATTTGGATCAAGGCGCCACTGAGCGCGGCGCGCCGATAGGTCACCCCGCAGTGTTGCAGGGGGTTTCATGCGCTTTCGAGCATTCTGGCATCTTCTGGCTCTCGTCGCTGCTGCCGTCGGGCTTGCACCGGTCGGGAAGGTCCTTGCTGCAGGGGAGCTCGGCGTTCGCCATCGCATCGACGTGATGGTCTCCGCCGAACCTGATGCGCCGATGTTGTCGCGCCTTCGCGGGGCTAAGGGGGAGCTTTCGTTCACTGTCCGGCTGTCGGCGAACTCCAAGGAGAGCAGGTTCTTCGGGATGCTGCGCCCGTCGTTCCCGGATATCGTTGTCCCAGACAGCTCGCGCAAACCGCTGGTCCAGCAGACCAAGCTATGGGAGGAGGAGGTCTGCCATCAGCGGCGGGGCCTGCCCAAGGTCACCGTGACCCAGCTCGGCGGCCATTTTGGTGAAGGGGAGGGACGGATCGAGATTTCCGCCGTCAGCCGGCATATAGGCGTCCCGGTCCCGCCCGATGAATTAACCCCTGGAATAAAACTCGATCCGGGGCGTGACAATCTTGGGCTATTCTACGCCTTTCGGGCGCAGAGCCGGAATAGCCGCCTCAACGTTGATGTGAAGATCTATCCGATCGATTGTTTCCTCTAAAGCTAGCAAAGCTTTCCCAGAACGATGCGCCTTTGGCCTCCCGTCGGAAAGCGGGTCGGATACCGCAGGGCGAGTGAGGGAGACGTCGTGTTTGATGCGATGATGGCGCAGCTCGGGCTTCCCCGAAGCCAGATCACCAAGGTGCCCGACCGCGATAGCTTCGAGGCTCTGAGGGCCGGAGAGGTGGATGCGATCATCACCGCAATCGACAAGCAACCCGATCCCTCCAGTGCGACTTTCGTGAAGCTGAATGTCATCAAGCCGCAAGACTACGGCATCCATGTCCCAGGCCAGGTCTACTTCGCGAGCAATGATCTCGTCCATGACCAGCCGTCCGTGATCGCCGACGCCCTTCAGGGTCTCATTCGAGGATGGCAATTTGCCTATGCGGACTATGCACGGAGCGTGCCCGTTCTCGCCGGCGCCGGCCCGGCCAGGCTGAGCCCTCAGCGGCTGAAATTCGAGCTGCAGCAGCAGCGGCCGTTGGTGTTGCCGACGGGCGGTCGTATTGGCGATTACGACGAAAGCCGCTGGCGGACGCTCCGGGATATTCTCATTTTCGCCAAGCTCGGCGAGGAAGACGTGCCACTGGCTCAGACGGTCAACTACCAGTTCCTTCGGGATGTGTACCGCCGTTCACCCGACCTCGCTGCCCCGGGTGCCTGGAGCGAGGAAAAGTAGGACCAAGAAGCCACACCTGTGCGCCATATCGACCCAAACGGCCTTGGGCCACCGTGGCATCGGTTGCATTTCTACCGATGGCCTTGGTAAAGTTCGGTTCACTATTTGGGCTAGTCGCGGAGTGGTTTACGACCCGTGAAGTCGGTTGGCGGGGTCTGGCGGGCGCGGGGCGGGGATCAAATCCGTAGGGGCGAGGAGCTTTTTGGGATGTTTAAGACGTTGATGCGAGCAGGTCTTTTGGCCGCGATTGTTTCCCTCGGCGCAGCGAGCGGAGCAAGCGCCGCGATGCAGATGCCCGCACCGGCAGCCCTGCTCACGGGCGATAGCCAGGCGACGCCTGTTACGTTCTGGGCGCAGCCGTACCCATACCGCTATGTGCCGGTGCGCCGTTGCCCCTTGGTGCGGGTCGAGACGCCTTATGGCTGGTACATGGACCGCGTTTGCGCGCCTGTCGGTCCTGTCCTACGTCGGGCATATTGAGCTTGGGCTGAAGGAGCGGCGGCCGCCGTTTCTTTCAAAGATTTAAAGGCAGCCGCACAGCTCATGTGGCTGCCTTGCTCATTTTTGTTTCGGAGAGTGCTGCTCTTTTGTGCGCGCAGCGCAGGTTCACCATGAATATCTTTGTCGGGCCGGGATAGGCTTTCGCATGGTGAAGATTGTGTTACCTGACGGCGGGGCTGCATCGGCAGCGTGATTGCGTAAGGCGGCGGTGGCTGGATCTCCTGAGAGTGGTGATCCGGCCAATCGACCGCTGCTAGAGGATACGATGACAGGGGCTTCAACCTACGATCTTACGGGCAAACGTGTCTTTGTCGCGGGTTACCGCGGCATGGTCGGATCAGCTTCGTCCGAAGGCTTGCATCAGAGAATTGTACCCTGCTGGTTGCCCATCGGCGTGAGCTGGACCTCACGAAAGAAGAGCCCACGCTCAGATGGCTCGAGGCCAATCGTCCCGACGTTGTGGTGCACGCCGCTGCAAAGGTCGGCGGTATCGCAGCCAACAACAGTTTCCCGGTCGACTTTCTCTGCGACAATCTTGCCGTGGAGTTGAACGTCATCCGCGCAAGTCACACGGTTGGCGTGCAGCGCCTGTTGTTCCTCGGCTCATCCTGTATCTATCCCAAGCACGCCAAGCAGCCGATCGCCGAAAGCGAATTGCTGACGGGACCGCTTGAGCCGACCAACGAGTGGTATGCGATCGCCAAGATTGCCGGCCTCAAGATGTGCCAGGCATATCGTCGGCAGTATGGCGATGATTTCATCTCGGTGATGCCGACCAATCTCTACGGCCGCGGCGACAATTATCATCCGGACCATAGTCACGTCCCTGCAGCGCTGATCCGGCGCTTCCACGAAGCCAAGATCGCCAATGCGCCAAGCGTCTCCGTATGGGGCACCGGTACGCCACTTCGCGAGTTTCTCAACGTCGATGATTTCGCCGATGCCTGCGTTTCCTTCTGAAGAATTATTCGAGCGACCTGCCGATAAACGTCGGTAGTGGTGATGAGTTATCGATCGCAGACTTTGCGGCGGCCGTAGCGGAAGTCGTGGGCTATCGAGGCAAGCTCGCGTTCGATACCTCCAAGCCTGACGGAACGCCCCGCAAGCTGCTGGATAGTTCGAGAATTCGAGAGCTTGGTTGGCGACCGAACGTCGCTTTGCAGGCCGGTCTCGCGGCCGCATACGCAGATTTCTTGGAAGGCTACGGACGTCATCTGGAAGTCAGCGCAACGCGCTGAGTAGACTACTTAGACTACAACAAAGCTTTTTATTCTGAACTTTGACTTGGGCGGGGCTTAATGCGTGTTCTCTTGGTCGGCATCAACTATGCCCCAGATCTGATCGGCGTGGCGAAATACAACGCCGAACTCTGCGAAAGTTTGGCTGCCGAAGGTCATGAAGTCAAAGTCATTACGGCGCCTCCCTATTATCCGGCCTGGAAGATCCCCCCGGCGTTCAACTCGTCGTACTTCAGATCGAGAGATGTCAACGGCGTTCGAGTAACACGTGCGCCGATTTACGTGCCCGGACATCCCTCCGGCGCTAGTTTAAACGGCTGGTCCCTCACGGTTCGTTCGCGCTCACGAGCGCGGGGCCGGTCCTCTTCGAGGCGCTATGCTGGCGACCAGACGTTATGATCGCTGTCGCGCCATCGCTGATGTCGGCTGCCTTCGTCTCGTTCGTCGCTCGTCGCGTCGGTGCCAAATCATGGCTTCATGTGCAGGACTTCGAGGTGGACGCGGCCTATGATCTTGGTCTCCTGCGCAACCATTCACTACGCAAGTGGATGTTGAGAACGGAAGCTGCAATCCTCAAATCCTTCGATCGCGTCTCAACTATTTCTGAGGCGATGCTGCTGCGCCTGGTAATCAAGGGGCTAGCGCCCAACAAAGCGCTTGAGGTCAGAAACTGGATTGATACCAGCGCGGTCTGCCCCGGATCACGAATGACAAAATACCGCCGGCAGCTAAACCTTGGCGAGGGCGATATTATTGCGCTCTACTCTGGAACGATGTCGAATAAGCAGGGGCTCGATCTCGTAATAGAGGCTGCGGTCAGCTTGGAGCAAAGCCATCCAAATGTTCACTTTATTCTCACCGGCGAGGGGCCGCACAAAGCGAGACTCGAGCAGATGGGCGCCGGACATTCCAACGTCCATTTTTTTGGACTTCAGCCCAACGAGAGCTTCAACGAATTGATGGCGACGGCCGATTTTCATCTCATTCCGCAGAAGGCCGAGGCGGCCGATCTGGTGTTGCCCTCGAAACTTGGTGCGATCTTCGCGTCCGCGCGGCCGGTCATAGCGATGGCCGAAGAAGGTACGGGGCTGGCGGCGGAAGTGACCGGCGCCGGTCTCGTGATTCCGCCGGGAGATTTGTCCGCTCTGGAAGTTGCGGTCTGCCAGCTCAGTGAGTCGCCCGCACTCCGCCGGCGTTACGGCGATGAAGGACGAAAGCGCGCCCTCGAGCGATGGGATCGGCGGACCATCGTTCGGCGGTGGGCGGAAGCATTGCAGGCGAGCCCAACTCAACTGGGAAAGAGGAAAGCGGCTCGGCAGGCGCTAACGACAACGTTGCATTGCCGGTGGAGGATGCGGTTCCTGTGCCATGAGGGGCCCTGGCCTCAACCAGCTGCGCTGCGATAGCTTTGTCGACCGAGACTAGCCTGAAGTAAGCGCCGCGATGAGCGCTCATACCCGAATCTCGCTCGCTGCGATGCTTGACCGACAGGATCTTCCTCAGAGGGCGGCTGTTAGTTCTGCGGCGAGACGATCCATAAGCACTAGTGTGAAATCGACTGTGAGATGGTTCGCGTCTCTATAGACAACGACGCCGTCGCGAATGGCCGGACATACCAAGCCTGTGCAGATCGACGATGTTAGGTCGATCATGCGCGCGTGGTTGACAGACGAGACGGCACGTTGCTCTGCTTCGAACACTTCGTTGCTTGTAGTGAGCGAAAGACTGCGACTGCAGGTGCTAAATGGTAAGCGCCGCCATTCCGCCCGAGCAAGACAATTGCCGACCGGGTGGTAAGGAGTGGGATTGTCGCGGATCACAATGAGCTTGGCGTTGACCGGTTCGAGTTCCTTGAGCGCTCCAAATAATCCACGCTCCCAGGTCTCAATGCTCACTGCGTGAGGTCCCAGATTGGTGAATGGTCCCTTGACGTTTCCGCTCGAAAACTGCGCCAACAGTATCGCGTCCGGGCTATCTTGAGTTTTTATCATCGCGATTGCCTGCTCGCGCCAGCTCGCGCACTGGGGCGAAAGCCGACGAAGTCGCAAACTGTAGACCTCGGAAACGGGAATATCAGCGATAGGACAGGAGGCCCTAAGATAAGTGATAAGCCGCCATCCTCTCTGTTCGGCAATGGCTGTAAGCGCGGTCGTCCATTGATCGGCGTGAGAATCTCCCAACAGCACAATTGTCTTTGTATAGTTGGATGGGCCGAACACGCAGCGGATGGGACTTTGTGTGGTGAACCCAGCCAGACAACCACTCTCGCTCGCAAGTGAATACTTGGAGGTTGAGGCAACTATCTTCGCTTGCGCGGCATTCGTGACGTACTGCGCAATGGCGAACGAAAGGATGCCGGCAACTGTGGCGGTTAACGTAACGGCACCGCCTATGGCAATTGATCGTACAGATCGTTGTGCCAGCCAGTGACTAGCTCTGATGGGGTATTCGAGCCAGGCGAGGCTGAGCGAGGAGAGAACGACTGTCATCACGAAGAAAAGGCAATGGGCCAGTGCAGTACCGCCAACAACTACCGTACCAAGAACTGCAATCGGCCAATGCCAGAGGTAAATGGCGTAGGACCGGGCACCGAAGAACTGAAACGGATGCGTCCTGAGCAAAGCCGACGGTCCAGCAGGATTGTTCCCCGTGAGCAGCAGCAGTGCCGTAGCTGCCACCGGAACAACGGCAACGACTCCCGGGAACGCCATGAAGCCGTCGATAACAAAGAATGACAGGATGAGAAGTGCGAATGACAACCATCCAACGATTGAACTCGAGCCTGGCTGCTTTGCCCAGCGCTCGAAGGGTCTTGTTGCGATCAGAGCTCCTGCTCCAAACTCCCACGCCCGAGGGGGCGCGAGATAGAACGCCCAAGCTTGCTTGCCGTAGGTCAGGTAGATGCAGCCAGCGAACGATCCGAACACTACGATCAGCAAAGCTAGCAGGATGATCTTTTGGCTGGAACGACCGACAATGAGGACAAACGCGGGCCAGACCAAGTAAAATTGTTCCTCGACTGAAAGCGACCACGTATGAAGGAAGGGATTGAGCGAACTTTCGGGGGCGAAATAGTTCATGGATTGGCGGAGGAGCCAAACATTGGCGGCATACAGCGCTGAAGCTACGGCCGACTTGGCCATCTCCTTCTGCTCAAACGGCGCCAACACGAAGTATCCAATCATCAAGGTCGCTAGCGTGACCGCCAAGGCGGCAGGCAAGAGTCTCTTAGCCCTGCGACCATAGAAGCTAAGCAAATCGACTTTCCCGGTCGCGGCTATCTCCCGAAGCAGAAGTTGCGTGATCAGGAAGCCGGATATGACGAAGAACACGTCTACACCGACAAATCCGCCGGTTAAGCCCGGAACTCCGTAATGAAAGGCGACCACCGATAGAACTGCGATCGCCCTCAGCCCCTCGACATCAGCTCTGAAATGGGTCGCCGCTCGCGATACGGGCTGCATGTCTATTGCTGTGCACATTGCATCTAGAAACGCGCGAACAATCAGTACCACGCATTTCGTTCCGGAGTTTGTCCGTTTTCGGCTGTTCGTGGGGCGGCGGCGAGGCAGGGGCTAGTGTCGGCGGATGCGCGAAGGAGAAGTCGGGCCTGACCCGCCAGGCGCGGAGAAGTAATCAGCAGATAATATCCGCTCGGACCAAAGCCGGCAGGTTGGCGTCATGACCTCAGCCTCAGACGCGTTCGAACAATGTCGAAGTAGGCGCTACCAGATGCACGTTTCGCAAACCGGTCCTCGCGTCTCACCTGAAAGCCAAAAGCTTTCAGATACGAGCGTATTTGATCAACGGTCGCACAATTCCGGTATGACTCGAAGTCCGCCGCTTCGGCCTTGATGAATCTGAATTGCCGCAAGATTTCTTGCGCACCCCGCAGAACCAGCAACTCCGAGCCCTGGGTGTCCAACACGAGAGCATTGTATTGCCCGGGATCGACCTGCCACATTTCAAGAGCCGTTTTCAACGTCGAAGAACGAATCGTTATGTCGCGGACGAAGTGCACATCCGGCCAAATGTCCTTGTGGTCATGCAAATCAAGAATGGACGATGACAGGCCATCATTGTTGGAGACATGGAAAGTATAGGGCTTGCCATCAGTATCGGCGATCAACGCGTTGATTGCCCGCTGGTCAGGCAGCGAACGGATGTTTTGTCGAAGCATTTCAAATTGCTCCGGGACAGGTTCTATCCACGCCACCTTGAGCTTGTGTCAGGCATAGAGGTCATTTGCCCCGACATGAATCACGCCGGAACATAATTCAAGATAGGAGTCGGGATCGCCGTAAAGGCGGCGGGAAATGTAGCGGCGCAATCGGCCGGCAAAGCGTAGCGGCGCCGTGAGCATAATGAGTTCGCCTGTGCTTGTCGCCTGAACAGCCCACCCGGCCATTTGACCTCCACATGAGGGGAGGTCAACCCGCTCTGTGCTAAGCACGCCAGTGTTCCGTTGGAAACAATGGCGGCAAAGCGGCGACGCATTCAACGAAGTACGCGATGTTGCCCACGTGCTTCAAAGTCGGTGAAAGATCAATTGAAGAAAGAAGGAAGGCCTTTTCCGGCAGTATTGCCGCGATAGAGCCCGCGTCATTGCAGCGCGCGAAGTTGAGAGGGCGATCTGCGAGCCGAGGTCGTGTACCACAAATGTTGCAGTGCGGAACTCGATCGCACAGGTCAAATTTTTGCTGCAAACTCCAATGAGTGACGGGCTTGACGTTATGCGCCGACATGGCGCAGCCTTGGTTGTCCGGAGGGTTGGGTGTTCGATATGGCATTACGGTGCGCAGTTCTTCAAGGAGCAGTCAGGCGGGTCTTTCAAACCTGCGTCGGTGATCGTCCCACTGGTACTTCGAATTTTCAAAGTCAATTCGGTCGTTGACGTCGGCTGCGGTGTCGGCGCCTGGCTGAACGAATTCGCTACGAACGGTGTGAGCGATTATCTCGGAATTGACGGCGACTATGTGCCTCGTGATCAACTCAAAATTCCGTCGGAAAGGTTCAAATCCATGGACCTTCGATCCATCACCGAAATTCGATTTGGCGTATTCGTTAGAGGTGGCCGAGCATTTGCCCGAGAGTAGCGCGAACGAGTTCGTTTCCGCGCTCGTGGCCGCTGCACCAATCGTACTGTTCTCTGCTGCAGTCAAAGGGCAAGGCGGCAGAAACCACCTGAAGGAGCAGTGGCCATCCTACTGGGCAGAACGTTTCAGCGGCCATGGTTACAGCGCCTTCGATTGCGTCCGACCGCAAATATATGACGACAGCCGAATTCGGCCCTGGTATCGACAGAACCTTCTCGTTTTTTGTCGCGGCGATTGTTGCCCCGAAGGTTATTCGTCGCTAACCAACCCCTTCGATCTGGATCGCGTCTTGCCCGACTACTTTGAGTATAAGCTCCAGGAAGTCACCGAAGGCAAGAGTGCGGCGATAGCGGCAAGACATCTCCTTGGAAACCTTGGGGTCTTGGCAAGAGCAGCGAGACGTCGGTCCGGTCTCTAACGCCTCATGCCCCACTGCCGGTGGAAGATGCGGTTCGCTTGCCTAAAGAGGGATGACACCGCGATGACGTCGCTTGGGCAAAAGCAGCCAACAGTAAGCGCCGCGAGAGCGCTTACTTGCTTCTCATCAATCGCGATGACGACCTACCGACAGGCTATTCGTGTCGCGCGAAGTAGCGGAAGCCGTGCTGCTTGATCAGTTCGTCCCGCTTCGCCGATTCAACATCTTCCTTCATCATCTCCCCAACCAGGCTCTCGAATGAAGTTTTTGGCTCCCAGCCGAGCTTCTGTTTTGCCTTGGTGGGGTCACCTAGAAGGGTGGCGACTTCGGTCGGGCGGAAATACCGTGGATCCACAGAGACAATGCACTTCCCAGTTTTGGTATCGTATCCCTTTTCGTCCACTCCCGTGCCTTCCCAGCGGATACGCATTCCAACTTCGCTGGCTGCCACGTCCACGAATTCTCTCACCGAGTGCTGCACGCCGGTGGCGATGACGAAATCGTCCGCGTCTCCTGCTGCAGCATCAGCCACTGCATTTCCACATAGTCGCGGGCGTGGCCCCAGTCGCGCAGCGCATCGAGGTTTCCGAGGTATAAGCGTTCCTGCAATCCCAAATGGAGTCGCGCTAGCGCCCTGGTTATTTTGCGGGTCACGAACGTCTCGCCCCGGACGGGAGACTCGTGATTGAACAGGATGCCGTTGCAAGCATACATCCCATAGGCTTCGCGATAGTTCACTGTAATCCAGTAGGCGTAAAGTTTAGCAACCGCGTACGGTGAGCGCGGATAGAAAGGCGTGGTTTCTTTCTGAGGGATCTCCTGGACCAACCCATAGAGTTCGGACGTCGAGGCCTGGTAGAAGCGCGCCTTCTTCTCCAAGCCGATGATCCGCATAGCTTCGAGAATCCGCAGAGTGCCCAGGCCGTCGGAGTTGGCCGTGTATTCGGGTTCCTCAAATGAAACGGCCACATGGCTCTGGGCAGCGAGATTGTAGATCTCGTCTGGCTGCACCTGGCCGACAATCCTGATGAGGCTGGAGGAGTCCGTCAGGTCGCCGTAGTGGAGCCGAAACGGCGGGTCGGGCTCGTGCGGATCGAGATAGAGGTGGTCGATGCGATCGGTGTTGAACAGCGAGGTTCGCCGCTTGATGCCGTGGACTTCATAGCCTTTCGCAAGAAGCCATTCAGCGAGATAGGCGCCGTCCTGCCCCGTAACGCCCGTGATTAGTGCTCGCTTTTTTTGGTCATGCAAATCTCGTCTAATTTGGCAGATGTTCTTACCCAAAAGCTTGCCTCGTTGCTAGCGAACGCTCAGCAATCTTGGGCTGTTTACCTGCTAATGTTAACGGCCCGAGGAGGATGGCTTTGGGTCGGGGCTTGGCCCCAAGCGGCCACACATCTTCGGCGACTGAGAGCGCAACCCGCAAACGCAGCCGCTGAGATCGAGAGCCGAGCCCCGCCATTAAAACGCCGCAAGCGTGCGCACCCAGCGCCGGGGAGCCCGATCCGACTCTGTGCGCACAAGAACGTACTTGTCCAAGGCTTCGTTCAGTTCGATGACGATCGTGCTCAGATTGTCGAGAACGAAGACACTCCTTCCTTCTCGTGCAAGCAGGACAAGATGATGTTCTCCGCTTGCGCGGATGATCACCTCCGCGAGAAGAAGCGATGAACTTGGCCAGCCGGCGCGAAGCAGCAAATGGCGTTTTGTGACGGCATAGTCGCTGCAGTTTCCATCAAAAGGAAAGATCTGCCAGTCGTGATCAAGCTGACTGGCCACCTGTTTCTTTGGCACAATGACGGTCGAGTTGATTTGGTTGAGCTCCCGCCAGCGCTGCCCTCGAGATTGGAAGTTCGTTATCCGTCGGTCGGGTTGTTCCTGAGATTCTTCAGGATACTGGATGCAGATCAGCGGGAAGGAAAGGGGAGGCACGACCTCCAGGGTCTCGATACTTGAATGGGCTGGTTGGGTGCAAACGCAATACATCGTAGCCAGCATGCGGACAGCTTGTCTGATCATCGCGTCGGCCTGCAGCCAGTTATATGAGCGCTTCTATCTTGCGCTGCCGAAGCGAAAACGCCATGACAAACGTGAGGCAATCGATGCCTAAATGTGAAGCGTCGCTGTTTCGCAGATGGATATAGGCTCGCGGATTGAGCTGACTCCAGTACACAGCGAGATTCAGAGCGTCTAGCTTTGCTTCCCTTGCATGCAGGCCACTACGAAAGACCGCATGTTGTTACCGCCTTTGGCGTTCTCCATTCCGGAACCAAAGCCGCGTTCTTTTGCAAGCTGCCTGCATTTTTCGAGTTTTGCTTGGTTTGGCGCGGCCTTGGGTGCGGTGCCTTGCTGCGCTTGAGCGGCCGTTACACTCATTATGAAAGCGACAGCGACAATCAATTTAACCATCAGAATCCCCTTAGTTTAAATATTAATCAAGCAAAGTAAATCCATTTAAACTGAGCTGCTGCCGGTTTGATGGACACCAGGATTAGGTGTTTCATGAAGCCGGAGGTGGGCGATGAAGAGACGGAAGTTCAGTCGCGAGTTCAAGGTCGAGGCGGTCAAGCTGGTCAGGGAACGTGGGGTATCGGTGGCGCAAGCCGGTCGCGACCTGGACGTTCATGAGAACGTTCTGCGCAAATGGGTGAAAGAGTTCGGCTCCGATCCGGTGCAGGCCTTTCCCGGCCAGGGGCAGATGAAACCGGAGCAGCAGGAGATCGAGCGGTTGCGCCGTGAGGTCGCCAAGTTGAAGGCTGAGCGGGATATCCTAAAAAACTGTCCAGCGTTGTGGCGCGCCTGCGCGGGGTAGAAACAGCCTTGTGCTATCTTCTTGGCTAGGAGGGTAGCGGCCGTC
>NZ_JADPKA010000067.1 GCF_023073715.1 Bradyrhizobium sp. 164 | reverse complement strand
TCAACCTCGACCCCCGCATGGCCAAGCTCGCCGGCGGCGTCCACCGCCTCGACGGCCAGCTCATGGTCGTCCTCGACGTCGATCGCGTCCTCGAGCTCGAAACCAAAGTGCAAATGGCTGCGTGAGCCAACCGAAACATCGAAGCCGGAGAACCGAAATGAAGACGTGTTTGGTGGTCGATGATTCCAGTGTCGTGCGCAAGATCGCGCGCCGGATCCTGGAAGGTCTCGAGTTCGAGGTCACCGAGGCCGAGGACGGGTCGAAGGCGCTCGAAATCTGCCAGCGCAAGCTGCCCGATGCGGTGCTGCTCGACTGGAACATGCCTGTGATGGACGGCTTCGAGTTCATGGGCCACATGCGTCGCCTGCCCGGCGGCGACCAGCCCAAGGTGGTGTTCTGCACCACCGAGAACAACGTGGCTCATATCGCCCAGGCGCTCAGCGGCGGCGCCAACGAGTACATCATGAAGCCCTTCGACAAGGACATTATCGCCGATAAATTCGCTGAAGTTGGTTTGATCCCGGTCGGGCAAGCCATGGTCTGAGTATGTCTGGCCCGCGTGTTTTGGCCAGAGTGTCCCGTGTACAGTTTCGAAGAGGCCATCAGTGACGCCGACCGAGTATGAGTATCTGCGCAAGTTCCTAAAGGATAATTCCGGTCTCGACCTATCCGCAGACAAGCAATATCTGATCGAAAGCCGCCTGCTGCCGCTCGCCCGCAAGGCCGGGTTCTCCGGCATCGCCGAGCTTGTGCAGAAGCTGCAAGCCGGCTCGCGCCCGCTGATCACCGACGTGGTCCAAGCCATGACCACCAACGAGACCTTCTTCTTTCGCGACAAGGTGCCGTTCGATCATTTCCGCGACACGATCATGCCCGAGGTCATCAAGGCGCGCGCCGGCCGCCGCAGCGTGCGCATCTGGTGCGCCGCCGGCTCGACCGGGCAGGAGCCCTATTCGCTGGCGATGTGCCTCAAGGAGATGGGCGCGGCCCTCGCCGGCTGGCGCATCGAGATCATCGCGACGGATCTGTCGCAGGAGGTGCTGGAAAAGGCCAAGGCCGGGGTCTACAGCCAGTTCGAGGTGCAGCGTGGCCTGCCGATCCAGATGCTGGTCAAATATTTCAAGCAGACCGGCGAGACCTGGCAGATCAATCCCGAATTGCGGGCGATGATCCAGCATCGGCAGCTCAACTTGCTGCACGATTTTGCCCAGCTCGGCACCTTCGACGTAATCTTCTGCCGCAACGTGCTGATCTATTTCGACCAGGACACCAAGATCAACATCTTCAACCGTCTGGCGCGCCAGATCGAGCCCGATGGCTTCCTGGTGCTGGGTGCAGCCGAGACCGTGGTCGGACTGACCGACACGTTCAGGCCGATTGCGGAACGGCGCGGCCTCTACAAGCCGAACGATCCGCGCACGGCGGCAGCCAAGCCGGCTCTGGCCGGCGCGGCCCCCCGCCTCGCGGTGATGGCAGGACGCTAAGCATGGCCGAGGATGGAAAAGGTGCGGAGCGCGTGACGTTCAGCCGTGGCTATGACGTCTGCATCATGGCGATCGACGGTACCTGGCGGCGCGACTGCAAGCTCAACGCGATCTCCGATACCGACGCCATCCTCACGGTGGAAGGCTCGATCCAGGGGCTGAACTTGAAAGAGTTCTTCCTGCTGCTGTCGTCAACTGGCCTCGCCTACCGCCGCTGCGAGCTGGTGCGCGTCAACGGCGCCGAGATGGACATCCAGTTCCTGCGTGGCAAGAACCGGAAGAAGCGCGGCGCGGCCGGCGGCCATGACGCCGCGGCCTGATCAGGGCGTGGCTGCCGCCGCGCTTTCCGCCACGTTGCTTTACATTTGCTGAAACATCCGAACCAATTTGCCGAAGCAGCTTTACGTCGTCTAAGCGCGAGCCGTGTAGCCATTGCTGGTCTCAATCTCAGGATACGGCAATGCCCAGAAGCTCTCTCTCTCCGATCCCGTCAAACCTGCCCGACGTCGCCGAGCGGCGTGCGCTTCAGCTCCTGGTGGTCGATGACGACGCCACGCAGCGCAGCCTGATCACGGTCGCCGCCAAGCAGGCCGGCCACGAAGTCACCGTGGCGCCGTCGGTGGCGGAAGCGATCAAGAAGCTCCGCGCCGCGCGCTTCGACTGCGTGACGCTCGATCTCGTGCTGGAAGATGGCGACGGAATCGACGTGCTGCGCGAGATGAAAGAGGCGAAATTCGCCGGCGCTGTGATCGTGATCAGCGGTATGGACGGCAAGCGCCGCAGTGCCGCCCGCAGCTTCGCCCGTTCCGTCGGGATCGAGCTCCAGAGCCTGCCGAAGCCGCTGGATCTCGCGGCCCTGCGCATCAGCCTGGCTAATCTCAGCAAGACCGCGATGGGCTTGCCCGCAATCCACACTTGGGGTGGTGTCGCCACCGAGGCGATCGTGGAACGGCACCGCGCCTGAAGCATGATCCGGACCCGAAGGGCCGCGTTAGCGCAAAGTGCGAAGCGGTTTTCCGAAAAGATCATGCTCAAACAACAACCTAAAGCGCGATGACGATTGATCCTGATCTCGTCGCGCTTTAGCTGCGGAGCTGCCATGCGATCGGATGCGGCTGCTGCGCCGCCGCGCTGATCGCGATGCTACGCGTCGCTGGATTCCGATAGGCATTGCAGGGCGTGGCGAAGCCCCGCCCGGCAGGCGCCGAGGGCGGCGCTCGCGGTGGCGTATGGGGGCGTGACGTCGTCGAGGATGAAGACGTCCGCGGAACTTTCCGGATCATCGCCGTGTTCTTGATCCATGGCTGCGGCGATCCGGCGCATGCTGGTCTCGATCTGCGCGATCAGCAAGCGAAGGTCAGCCGCAATCAGCTCACGGCTCTCGACTTCGGGCGTTGCGACCAACGGCGGCGTATCGGCCAAATTTAGCATGGATATTCTCCGTCCCCTGCAATTAGGCGCCATGCCGCTACTTGTGCGTTAAGTCCGTGTCCCGTACAAATACGGGTGGGCCGAATCCGCGCCGAACGCCATAACGGTTGGCGCGGACGCGAGTCCTTCATGCCAACCGGATGTGGCACATGGCCGAACAAAGCTCTCGCGGTGAAATCTTCGTGGTCGACGACGACCCTGCCGTTCGCGACACCTTGTCGATGGTGTTGAAGGCGGCGGGCTATGAGGTGATCTGTTTTGCGGACGGCGCAGCGCTGCTCTCCGTCGCGCGAAACCGCACACCGGCTGCGATCCTGCTCGACGTGCATATTCCCGGAAAGTCGGGCCTCGACATTCTCAAGGAATTGCACGGCGAGGACTATCCGGCGCCGATCTTCATGATCTCCGGGCAGGGCGACATCGCGATGGCGGTGGGCGCGATCAAGAGCGGTGCGCTCGACTTCATCGAGAAGCCATTCCGCGGCAGCGAGATTGTCGGCCGACTCGACGAGGCGATCGGCGCCTATGCACGACGGCAGGCGGAGAACGCGTCGCCGAAATTCGGTTCGCTGCATTTCCCCGGACGCGAGCCGTTGACGCGCAGGGAGCGCGAGGTGCTCGAGCAGTTCGCCTCCGGTGCATCCAACAAGGAAGCCGGCCGTACGCTCGGCATCAGCCCGCGTACCATCGAGGACCACCGCGCCAACATCATGAAGAAACTCGGCGCGCGCAATGCCGCCGACCTGATCCGCATCGTGATGACCGCAGCCCAGCGCGCGTCGTAGGACGAGATCTCTCTTTCGTGCCCCGGACCCAGCGCGTCACGCAGTGATGCGCTGCCGAGCCGGTGTCCATCTTTTCAACTGATCGCAAGAAGTTCTGGGTTCCGACTGTGCGGCGCAGCGTTCTACGTTGCGCACTTGTCCGGGACACGCGAACATGCCTCACTCGCTCAATGCCTTTCGGATGATCCGCGCCAGATCGGACTTGCGATAAGGCTTGGCCAGCAGCAGCACGCCCGCATCCAGCCGGCCATGATGGATGATCGCATTCTCGGTATAGCCGGACGTGTAGACTACCCTGAGATCGGGGCGGGTCTTCTGGAGCTCGTCGGCGAGCTGACGTCCGTTCATCTTGCCGGGCATGATGACGTCGGTGAACAGGAGGTCGAACGGCTTGCCTGCGGCGACGATCGCGAGCGCCTCGGCCGCGTTCGCGGCCTGCAAGGTGACGTATCCCAGCGAATGCAGCTGAGCCAATACGTAGTCACGGACCAGCCGGTCGTCCTCGACCACAAGGATGGTCTCGTGCCCGCCCTCGATTGGCGCCGCCGTCACACCCTCGCCGACCGCCGTCGGTGTCTTGCCCGGCGGCAGGTACATCTTGATCGTGGTGCCGTGGCCTTCCTCGCTGTAGATCTTGATGTGCCCAGCGGACTGCTTGATGAAGCCGTAAACCATTGAGAGTCCGAGTCCGGTGCCCTTGCCCGGGCCCTTCGAGGTGAAGAAGGGATCGAACACCCTGGGCAGCAAGTTCGCAGGGATTCCGGTGCCGGTGTCGCTCACGGCAATCAGCGCGTAGTGCCCCGGCGGTACGTCGTTGGCGCTGGCATAGACCTCGTCGAGATAGGCGGCGCCCGTCTCCAGGATCAGCTTGCCGCCGCCTGGCATGGCATCGCGGGCATTGAGCGCGAGGTTGAGGATGGCAGTGGTGAGTTGGTTGGGATCGACGATCGCGACGCAGCTCTCGTCCTCGAATGCCGATTCGATCTGGATCTGCTCGCCCAGCGTCGGGCGCAGCAGTTTCGCGGTGTCCACGATCAGCGAGTTGATGTCGACCTCGCGCGGCTGGAGCGGCTGCTTGCGCGCGAAGGCGAGCAGGTGCTGGGTCAGATCGGCGCCGCGCGCGGCCGCCTCGTCGATCATCTTGGTGATGGCCGCGAGTTGCGGCTCCTTCTCGACCGCCTCCGCCAGGATCTCGATGGTTCCGGTGATGACGGTGAGGATGTTGTTGAAGTCGTGCGCCACGCCGCCGGTAAGCTGGCCTACGGCCTCCATCTTCTCGGCATGACGGATGCGCTCCTCGGCGGCGATCTTGTCGGTGAGGTCGCGGTAGAAGACGTTGAACAGCAGGCCCTCGCGGCGCTTCAGCGCGGTGACGCTGAGCTCGGCCCTGAACTCCTTGCCGTCGCGGCGGCGGCACATTAGCTCGCGGCGCCGATTCAACGTCCTGTCGCCCTCGTTTTCCAGGAAGTGCTTCAGGCCGGTCCAGACCCTTTCGCGTTCGCTTTCGGCGACGATCAGATCGATCGTGTTCTTGCCGAGCACCTCGTCGCGGCGCCAGCCGAACAGCCGTTCGGCTTGCGAATTCCAGTTCAGGATGCTGCCGGTCTCGTCGGTCTGCACGAACGCATCGAGCGAGGTCTCGACGATGTTGCGGGCGAGACGTTCGCTCTCGCGCAGCGATTCCTGCGCGAGCCGCGCCTCCGTCATGTCGCGTCCGACGAAGAAGAAGCGCTGCGCCTGCTCGGACCAGTTGCCGAGCCAGGACAGCCAGACCTCGTGTCCGTTCTTGTGGAAGCAGCGCGTATCAGCGAGCTTCGGCCGCTCACCGCGCCGCATCACGCGCATGTTCTGGCGAGACTGCTCCAGATGGTCGGGATGAACGAAGTCGGCGCCGTTGCGGCCGATCATCTCCTCCGGCGGGTAGCCGAGAATGGCCTCGCTGCTCGGGCTGATCTGCGCGATGTGGCCGTGCGCGTCCATCACCATGATCAGGTCCTGCGACGTCTCGAAGATCTGCCGCCGCTCCTCGAGCTGCTGCTGCAGCGCCCGTTCGGCCCGCCGCGCCTCGGTGAGGCTGCGCGCAGATCCGGAGGCACCGACGATCTCGCCCGACGGTCCCCTGATCGGCGAGAGGCTGAGCGAGATCTCGACCGGAGTGCCGTCCTTGCGCAAGCGCACCGTCTCGAACCGTTCTATTGGTTCGCCCCGGGCGATCCGCTGCAAATAGAGCTTGCCCTGCTCGCGGCGATCGGCAGGTACGATGATCGCGGTGGATTTCCCGATCGCCTCGTCCGCCGAATAGCCGTAGAGGCGTTCGGCAGCCGGATTCCAGCCCGTGATGATCGCATCGAGCGTCTGCATCACGATCGCATCGTCGGATGATTCCACTGCGGCGCTGAACAAGCGCTCGCGCGCCGCATGATGGCTTCGGGCTGCCTCGGTGCGGCGATGCTCCTCGATCTCGCGTTGGAGCGCGGCCGTTTTCGCCCGGGTCTCCTCAACCATCTGGGCAAAGGCCCGTGCCAGCACGCCGGTCTCGCCGCTGGCATCGACCGGTATGTCCGCGGGACGCCCGTCGCCGATGGCTTCCACGGCCGCGGTCAGGCGCCCGATCGGGCGCGTCAGCGAGCGCGCCAGGAGCACCGCGAGTAAAGCTGCAGCGAGCACGGCAAGCCCGCCGACGAGCAAGGACGTTCTTTGAATGGCTGCCGGCACGAGGCCGAACACCGGCGGGGGAATCGTCTCGATGATCGCAACCCATTCCTTGCCCACGAGCAGCGCCGGCGCGATGGCAGCCCCGCTCGGGCGGCCCGATCCGTCGGTCATGAGCCGCGTGGATCCTTCCAGCGTCCCGGCCAAGGCTGCAAAATATGGAAAATCCTTGCGCCAGTCGTTGGGACGATCATGCAATGCGCCGAATTCCCGCGTGCGATCGGGATGGACGAGATAGTCGCCGCGCGAATTCACGACGTAGATCTCTCCTCCTGAGGCAGCCGTCGCTCGGACGCGCTCGAGGGCCGGACGCATGTCGATATTGGCAATGATGATGCCGAACGGCCTGCCGTCCGACGTGAACAGGGGTGTGGCGACGCGCAACGTCGGAACGTGGGAGGCGGTGGTTCCCCCCTGGCGCGTGGCGAGATTGATCGGGGAAACATAGATTTCACCCGCCGCCAGTCGAATCGTCTCCTGGAAGTAGGTTCGTTCGCCCTTGCGCTCCAATTCGTCGCTGGGGACGATCCGCGCCTTTCCATTCGGGCCGGAGCGATCGACGCGGACCAGCTCGCGCTGGTCGTCGTCCAGACCGATGATGCGAAACTGGCCGTAGCTGGGCTTGGCGTCGATCTCGGCGGCGAGCCGCGCGGCGATGCGCTCGCGCCAGGTTTGTTCCGAAACTCCGTCGGATGGGTCGATGCCTCCACCAATGCGAGCGCGGATCAGGCCGTTGATGGCTGCGGCCGAGCGGTAGCCGAGCAGGTCGCCGCGCGCGCCGGCAACGTAGGATTCGAGATTGGTTGCCAGCAGCCGTGACTGGGCTTCGACGCGTTCCAGCACCCGCGGAATGACGGCTTGGGTGGTGTTGCGATAGCCCAACCATCCGACTGCGGCCACGGTCACCGCCACCAGCAGGATCATCGCGATGGCAAGCCGCGTTGCGAGCGTCATGGGGATATTCACACCGCTTCCCGAATGGCCGCGCCTGTTCCGGCCTGTAACGGAATGAAGCTCCTTGTCATCGCTGGCCGGTGCTGACATCCGGATTCCCCAGCGATGCCGCCTGTGCCGTGCCTAGGCAACCATCGACCGCCGCGAGCAGCGCGCCTGGTCGGAACGGCTTTTGCAGGCTTGCCTCTGCGCCGAGCTTGGTTGCCATCTTCAGGAAATCCGGCTCCGCATAGGCGTCCGGCGCGGCCGAACGGCCGGAAATGACGATGATCGGGATGGCCGGTGCCAGCACCCGGATGTGGCGCATCGTTTCCAGCCCGTCCATGCCGGGCATGAAAATGTCGAGAAACAACAGGTCGAACCGGCTAGCCTCGAACAGCGCTAGTCCCTTGCGGCCATCGCCGGCGACGGTGACGTGATGACCGGCCCTCTCCAGGAGCAGCCGGATCGTGATCTGCACGGCCGCGTCGTCATCCACGATCAGGATGTTGGCCACGTCTGAAATCCTCCGGACCGGATGGAACATTCCCAGCGGCCCAAATCAAATCATCAAACACGAAATTGTTGCGCGGATTCTGCCCAGCCTGCAAGCGCTTCGCGAGCGACACCATTCCGTTCGAGGCCAACCGATCCCGCCAACTATATGCATGCTCTCGTGCATAAGGGGCCCGGGACTCCTAGTCGGTCAGATACTCGGGATAGCGGCTTCGAATCTTGTCCAGCTCGCTCAGCGTGCCCGACAGATGCATGCGCAAATGCTGTTGCGCGGCCTCGGCGTCTCCAGCCTCGATCGCGCGCGTGATCAGTCTGTGGTGACGGACGATGTTCTGGGCCTTGCCAGGCGAGGGCAAATGCAGCCGTCGCAGTCGATCGATATGTCCGCTGCGGCTGCGCACCAGCGTCCAGAGCTCCTGCTTGCCGGCGGCCGCATAGAGCTGCGCGTGAAAATCATTGTCGCCGGCAATGAAGCTCTCGAAGTCGCCGGCCTTGGCGAATTGCTGCTGCAGCGCGATCGCGTGGTCGAGGCGGATGACGAGAGCCGCGTCATGCCTTTCCGCGAGCAGACGGACGATTTCGAGCTCCAGCGCCTGGCGCAGGAAATGCGCCTGCTCGGCGCGACCGACATCGACCCGGCTGACCACGGTCGCGTGCTGCGGAAACACGTCGACGAGCCCTTCTTCCTCCAGCCGCATTAGGGCGTCGCGGATCGGCGTCGAGCTGACGCCGAATTGCGCTGCGAGATCGGTGCGCGACAGCGGCGCGCCTGGCGGCAGCTCGAGCGCGAGAATCGCGTTGCGCAGCCGCTCGAACACCTGCGGCGCGGCCTGCCGGGCCCGGTCGAGCCGCGCGCCGGAGCGGGCGGCGGCACGGGGTGCGGGATGGGTTGATTCCATGGCGACGGCTCCGGCGGGCTTGCCATTGATGCACTAATGCATTAGTGCATCAATGGCAATGGCATCGCACGTCAATGGCGGCCGGAGGAAACGAAGAACAATGATGAAGCAATTGCAGAGTGGGTTTGCAGCCATCGCCCTGATCGCCGCGATCACCCTGGCGGGCTCGCCGGCCAAGGCTCAGCAGAAGTCCGAAATCGCGCTGTCGCGTCAGCCCGGCATCTTCTACATGCCGAGCCACATCATGGAGAAGCTGAAGCTGATCGAGAAGCACGCGGCTTCCCTCGGCGTATCCGGTGTCACCACCAAATGGATCACCTTCTCCGGCGGCGGGGCGCAGACCGACGCGCTGCTCGCCGGCGGCGTCGACATCCTCAACACCGGCACCGGCAATCTGCTGCTGCTGTGGGATCGCACCCGCAGCGGCGTGAAGGGCATCGTCGCCACCTCCGCGCAGCCGATGACGCTGATCAGCCGCGACGCCAACATTAAGTCGATCAAGGATTTCGGCCCGGGCGACAAGATCGCGGTGCCGACCGTGAAGGTTTCGACCCAGGCGATCGTGCTTCAGATCGCGGCCGCCGAGGCTTTTGGTGCCGACCAATGGTCGAAGTTGGATGCCAGCACCGTGCAGCTCGGTCACCCCGACGCCTATGCGGCGCTGTCCAACCCCAAGCATGAGGTGCACAACCACTTCTCGATCCCGCCCTTCACCTTCCTGGAGCTGAAGAACGTGCCGGGTACGCATGTGGTGCTGTCGTCGCCCGACGTGATGGGCGGCCCGCTCAGCCAGGCCCAATTCTTCACCACGACGAAGTTTGCCGACGCCAATCCAAAAATCATCCAGGCCGTGCGCGACGCCACCAAGGAAGCGCAGGATCTGATCCGCAGCGATACCAAGCAGGCGGTCGAGATCTACAAGGAGATCACCGGCGACAAGACATCGGTGGAAGAGCTGCTCGATCTCCTGAAGGAGCCCGGCATGATGGAGTGGAATCTCGAGCCGCAGGGCACGATGAAATTCGCCGCCCATCTCTACAAGACCGGAACGCTGAAGAATCAGCCCAAGGCCTGGACGGATTACTATCTTCCCGTCGCCCACGATCTGAAGGGCAACTGATGGCACTGCTCGACGTCAGCGGCGTGACGCTGCGCTACAAGACCTCCAGTGCCGTCGTCACCGCCACGGAAAAAGTGAGCTTCACCGTCGATCGGTCCGATCGCTTCGTGTTGCTCGGTCCCTCCGGCTGCGGCAAGTCGACCCTGCTCAAGGCCGTCGGCGGCTACATGATTCCGGGCGAAGGCCGCATGACCATCAACGGCCGCGAGATCGTTGGTCCCGGCGCCGACCGCATGATGATCTTCCAGGAGTTCGACCAGCTCCTGCCCTGGAAGACCGTGCTCGCCAATGTGATGTTCCCGCTGCTCACTGCGAGAAAGCTGTCGCGCAAGGACGCCGAGGCGAAAGCGCAAGCCTATATCGAAAAGGTCGGCCTCACCCGCGTTGTCGATGCCTATCCGCACACGCTCTCCGGCGGCATGAAACAGCGCGTCGCGATCGCGCGCGGCATGGCGATGGAGCCGGACATCCTGCTGATGGACGAGCCGTTCGCCGCGCTCGACGCGCTGACGCGCCGGACCTGCCAAGACGAGCTGCTCCAGCTCTGGAGCGAAACCAAGTTCACCGTGCTGTTCGTGACCCACTCGATCGCGGAGGCGATCCGCATCGGTAACCGCATCCTCTTGCTGTCGCCGCATCCCGGCCGCGTCAAGGCCGAGGTGGTCGATGTCGACAAGGTCTCCAATGGCGACGGCAGCGCCGGCCGGCTCGAGAAGGAGATCCACGATCTCCTGTTCGCCTCCGAAGCCGTGGCGCATTGAGGGAGTCTCTGATGGGTGAAGCGAGAATCCTGCTGCGCGACGCTTCGGCTGCCGCATCTACCGGCGCCGGCGACGTCGAGCGCAAGCTCAGCGTGCCTGAGCTGCTGTGGAACGACGGTTTCGTCCGCAAGACCGTTATTATCCTGTTCCTCGCGGCGGTCTGGGAGGCCTACGGCGTCACCCTCGACAATCCCCTGCTGTTTCCGACGTTGCACGACGCCTTCGTCACGCTGTTCGAGCGCGTCAAGGACGGCACCATTCCGATGCGGGCCTGGACCTCGCTGAAGGTGCTGTTCATGGGCTACTCGGCCGGCATCGTGCTGGCGGCGATCTTCACCGTGCTCGCCATCTCCACCCGCATCGGCACCGACTTCCTCGAGACCGTGACGGCGATGTTCAACCCGTTGCCGGCAATCGCGCTGCTGCCACTGGCGCTGATCTGGTTCGGCCTCGGCAACGGCAGTCTCGTCTTCGTGCTGATCCATTCGGTGCTGTGGCCGGTCGCGCTCAACACCCATTCCGGCTTCAAGAGCGTGTCCAACACGCTGCGCATGGTCGGCCGCAATTACGGCCTGCGCGGTCTGCCTTACGTCGCCAAGATCCTCATACCCGCGGCCTTCGGCTCGATCCTCACCGGCCTCAAGATCGGCTGGGCGTTTGCCTGGCGCACGCTGATCGCGGCCGAGCTGGTGTTCGGCGTGTCCTCGGGCCAGGGCGGCCTCGGCTGGTTCATCTTCGAGAACCGCAATCTGCTCGACATTCCTGCCGTCTTCGCAGGCCTCTTGACCGTGATCATCATCGGGCTCTTTGTCGAGAACCTGATCTTCCGCGCCATCGAGCGGAACACCGTCCAGAAATGGGGCACCCAATCATGACCAAGAACAACAAGAAAACGCCCGACCAGCTCCGCAGCGCGCGCTGGTTCGCGCCCGACGATCTCCGCTCGTTCGGCCACCGCTCTCGCACCATGCAGATGGGCTACGCGCCGGAAGAGTGGAAGGACCGGCCGATCATCGCGATCCTCAATACCTGGTCGGATGCGCAGCCCTGCCACATGCACTTCAAGTCGCGCGTCGACGACGTCAAGCGCGGCATCCTGATGGCCGGCGGCCTGCCGCTGGAGCTGCCGGCACTGTCGCTGTCGGAATCGCTGCTCAAGCCCACCACCATGCTCTACCGCAATCTGCTGGCGATGGACGCCGAGGAATTGCTGCGCAGCCATCCCGTCGACGGCGTGGTGCTGATGGGCGGCTGCGACAAGACGACGCCGGCGCTGCTGCTAGGGGCAACCTCGATGAACATCCCGGCGATCTATCTGCCGGCCGGTCCCATGCTGCGCGGAAATTGGAAGGGCAAGACGCTCGGCTCGGGCTCAGACGGCTGGAAATATTGGGACGAGCGCCGCGCCGGAAAAATCTCCGACAAGGACTGGCTCGACATCGAGGCCGGCATTGCCCGCAGCTACGGCACATGCATGACCATGGGCACGGCCTCGACCATGACGGCGATCGCGGAAGCGATCGGCATGACGCTGCCCGGCGCGTCCTCGATTCCGGCCGCCGATGCCAACCACATCCGCATGGCCTCCGAATGCGGCCGCCGCATCGTCGAGATGGTGTGGGAGGATCTGACGCCGAAGACGATCCAGACACGCCAGGCGTTCGAGAACGCGCTTGCGGTCGCGATGGCGATGGGGTGCTCGACCAATGCCATCATCCATCTGATCGCTCAGGCCCGCCGCGCCGGCCAAGACATCAGCCTTGACGATTTCGAGATCGCGAGCCGCAAGGTACCTGTGATCGCTAACGTGCGGCCGAGCGGCGATACGTACCTGATGGAGGATTTCTTCTATGCCGGCGGCCTGCCGGCGCTGATGGGCCAGATCAAGCCGCATCTGCATCTCGACTGCGTTACGGTCACCGGCAAGACGCTGGGCGAGAACATCGAGGGCGCCGAGGTCCACAATGCCGATGTGATCCGCTCGGTCGACAATCCCATCTACAAGGAAGGCGCGCTCGCCGTGCTCAAGGGCAATCTCGCGCCCGACGGCTGCGTCATCAAGCCCTCCGCCTGCGCGCCGCGCTTCCTCAAGCACACCGGACCTGCGCTGGTGTTTGACGATTATCCCGCGATGAAGAAGGCGGTCGACGATCCCAATCTCGACGTCACCGAGGATCACATCCTGATCTTGCGCAATGCCGGGCCGCAGGGCGGACCGGGCATGCCGGAATGGGGCATGCTGCCGATCCCGACAAAACTCGTGAAGCAGGGCGTGCGCGACATGGTGCGCATCTCGGATGCACGCATGAGCGGCACCAGCTATGGCGCCTGCATCCTGCACGTTTCGCCTGAGTCCTATATCGGCGGCCCGCTGGCGCTGGTCCGGAACGGCGATCGCATCACGCTCGACGTTGCCGCGCGCACCATCAATCTCGATGTCTCCGAAGCCGAGCTGGAAAAGCGCCGCGCCGCCTGGAAACAGCCCGAGCCCCGCTTCGAGCGCGGCTATGGCTGGATGTTCACAAAACACATCAAGCAGGCCAATGACGGCTGCGACTTCGACTTCCTCGAGACAGATTTCGGCGCGCCGGTCGGCGAGCCTTCGATTTTCTAGTTTCACCGTCGTTCCAGGGCGATGCGAAGCATCGAACCCGGAACCTCGAGATTCCGGGCTCGCTTCGCGCCCCGGAATGACGAACGAGAGAAAGCACGCCATGACCAAACTTTCCGAAGCCACCCGCAATAAGCTCAAATCCGTCTCCACCGCCACGGTCGCCACCGCGCTGTTCAAACGCGGCCTGCGCATCCAGATGATCCAGGATGTGCATCCCCTCAGTCCCGACCAGCCGACCATGGTTGGCGAGGCCTTCACGCTGCGCTACATGCCGGCGCGCGAGGATCTCAACACCATCGACGTCTTCAAGGACCGCTCCCATCCGCAACGCAAGGCGGTCGAGGATTGTCCGCCCGGGGCGGTGCTGGTGATGGACAGCCGCAAGGACGCGCGCGCGGCTTCGGCAGGAGCGATCCTGGTGACTCGCTTGATGAAGCGCGGCGTCGCCGGTGTCGTCACCGATGGCGGCTTTCGCGATTCCGCCGAGATCGCGAAACTCGGCTTCCCCGCGTTTCATCACCGCCCCTCGGCGCCGACCAATCTGACACTGCATCAGGCAATCGAGATCAACGTGCCGATCGGCTGCGGCGATGCGCCGGTGTTCCCCGGCGACGTCATTCTCGGCGATTCCGACGGTGTCATCGTCATCCCCGCGCATCTCGCCGACGAGATCGCCAACGAGACGTTTGAGATGACGGCATTCGAGGACTTCGTCACTGAGGAAGTCGGCAAAGGCCGCAGTATTTTTGGTCTTTACCCCGCGACCGACCCGCAGACGCTGACTGATTTCGCGGAGTGGCGGACGAAGAACGGGCGCTAATTTCTTCGCTTGTTCCCGTTGCGCTGGCAATGGCACATAGGAGCGATTTCGTCTGTGGCCATCCTTCGAGACGCCCGCCGTTGGCGGGCCCTCAGGATGAGGAAGCGAGTGTGCGGCGGCAGTTCAACGAGTACCAACGCTGCCTAGCCTCATCCTGAGGAGACCGCGAAGCGGGCGCCTCGAAGGACGAGGCGCGCGCTCAGGTCGCGCTAAACGCCATATGGTTGCCGGAAAGGGGGAGAGGCAGAAGATCACGCTTCCGCCATCCCCGCCGCCCACAGTGCGAATGCGTAGACGATCGCGACTTCATCGAGCCGGTCGAAGCGGCCCGAGGCGCCGCCATGGCCGGCCCCCATGTTGGTACGCAGCAACACCGGGCCGCCGCCGGTCATGGTCGCGCGCAGGCGCGCGATCCATTTCGCAGGCTCCCAATAAGTGACGCGCGGATCGGTCAATCCGCCCATCGCCAGGATCGCCGGATAGTCCTTCGCCGCGATATTGTCATAAGGCGAGTAGGACAGGATGGTGCGAAAATCCTTCTCGCTTTCGATCGGGTTGCCCCATTCCGGCCATTCCGGCGGCGTCAGCGGCAGCGTGTCGTCGAGCATGGTGTTGAGCACGTCGACGAACGGCACTTCGGCAACGATGCCGGCGAACAGTTCGCCGGCGCGATTGGCAACCGCGCCCATCAGCATGCCGCCAGCCGAGCCACCATGGCCGATAATGCGTTTGGCGCTGGTGTATTTCGCATCAATCAGCGCCCGGGCGCTGGCGGCAAAATCGTCGAACGAATTCGTCTTCTTCTCGCGCTTGCCGTCGAGATACCAGCCCCAGCCCTTGTCGGCGCCGCCGCGGATATGGGCGATGGCATAGACGAAGCCGCGGTCGACCAGCGACAGCCGGTTGGCGCTGAAAGAGGCCGGCATCGCCATGCCGTAGGAGCCGTAACCATAGAGCAGCAGCGGCGCCGAGCCGTCCAGCGTGAACCCACGACGATGCAGGATCGACACCGGCACCTCGGCGCCGTCATGCGCCTTCGCCATGATGCGCGTAGTGACGTAGTCGGCGGCATCATGGCCGGACGGAATCTCCTGACGCTTGCGCAAGGTGCGGGTGCGCTTGACCATGTCGTAATCATAGACCTCCGACGGCGTCGTCATCGACGAATAGGCGAAACGCAGATTTGTCGTCTCGAATTCGTAGGAGCCCATCGTGTCCAGCGAATAGGCGGCTTCGTCGAAGGCGATGGCGTGCTCCTCGTTCGAGGCGAGATCGCGGATCACGATCGCCGGCAGCGCATTGGCGCGCTCGAGCCGTACCAGATGTCCGGCATAGAGATCGAGGTCGATGATGTAGATGCCGGGACGATACGGGATCAGGTCGCGCCAGGTCTTGCGCTCGGGCGCGCCGAGCGGCGCCGTGACGATCTTGAAGTCGATGGCGTCGTCGGCATTGGTGAGAATGAAGAGCTCGTCGCCGCGATCGGCCAGCGAATATTGCACGCTCTCTTCGCGCGCTGCGACCAGGCGCGGCGGCGCCTCGGGATTTGCGAGGTCGATCAGCCGTTGCTCGGAGGTCTCGTGGTCGCCGCCGGCGATCACGCAGAAGCGGCCGCTGGTGCTCTCGTGCAGGTGGGTGAACCAGCCGGCATCCTGCTCCTCATAGACGAGTGTGTCGTCGGCCTGCTTGGTGCCGAGCCTGTGCCGCCACACCTGCATCGGCCGATGATTGTCGTCGAGCTTCACATAGAAGAAGCTCTTGCAATCTTTGCTCCAGACGATGCCGCCGTCGGTCTCCTCGACGATATCGTCAAGGTCCTTAGCCGTAGCCCAATCACGCACGCGGATCGAAAAATATTCGGAGCCCTTGGTGTCGGCGCTCCAGGCCTGGAGCTTGTGGTCGTGCGAGTGCCGGCTGCCGCCGAATTTGAAGTATTTGTGGTCCTTGGCGAGTGCGTCGCCGTCGAGCACGATCTGACCTTCGCCGCCGTCGCGCGGCATGCGGCCGAACAGCTCGTGCTGCCCGCCCTCGCGAAACCGGCGGAAATAGGCGAAGGGACCGTCGGGCGAGGGCACGCTGGAATCGTCCTCCTTGATCCGCCCCCGCATCTCGCGCACCAGCGTCTTCTGGAGAGTGGCGGTGTGGCCAAGCAGGCTCTCGGTGTAGACGTTCTCCTCATCCAGATATTTGCGGATGTCGGGATCGAGCACGCTGGGATCGCGCAAAACCTCCTGCCACTTCTCGTCCTTCAGCCAGGCATAGTCGTCGGTCACGGTGATGCCGTGCCGCGTGAAGGAATGCGGCCGGCGCGGGGCGACGGGCGGCTGGGAAGGTGTTTTGGCCTGTGTCACTCGATCCTCGTTCATGTCTCGTCGGAACCCAGATCGTCATGCGCGGGCTTGACCCACGCATCCATCAAGAACGAAGTTCGGAGTGATGGATTGCCGGGTCAAGCCCGGCAATGACGGCCATGGGCGGCGGCAGGTCGCGCATCATATGGCGACGGGACCGCGAATTGCTAGCGCAGCTAGCGGCAAGGACCGTGCCAGCTCACCGGGTTGTTGACCTCGCCCTGGTATGCTTTACGGCCCATATCCCCGCCGCCGGTGCAGCCTGATGCTGTTCAATTCCTATCCGTTCATCCTGCTGTTCCTGCCGCCCGTGTTGGCTGGCTACTTCTGGCTCGGGCGGCGCAGCAATCTGGCGCCGGTGATCTGGCTGGCGGCGGCCTCGCTCGCTTTTTACGCCATCGGCAGCTGGCAATTCCTGGCCCTGTTGCTGATCTCGATCGCCTTCAACTATGGCGTCGGCCATCTCCTCATCGTGGCGAAGCTCACGTCGCCGCACCGAAAGGCGGCGCTCGCTCTTGGTGTCATCGGCGATCTCCTCGTGC
Source organism: Bradyrhizobium sp. 164 (assembly GCF_023073715.1). GTDB lineage: Bacteria > Pseudomonadota > Alphaproteobacteria > Rhizobiales > Xanthobacteraceae > Bradyrhizobium. Next base: position 7,983 of record NZ_JADPKA010000067.1, on the reverse strand, counting down.
TCGGCATCTTCAAATATGCCGGCTTCGTCACCGAGAACATCAATGCTCTGGTCGGCACGCATTTCGCGGTCCACATCCTGCTGCCGGTCGGCATCTCCTTCTACACGTTCACCCAGATTGCGTTCCTGGTGGACGCTTATCGCGGGCAGGTCGCGGCCTATGCGCTGCCGCACTACGCGCTGTTCGTGACCTATTTCCCGCATCTGATCGCAGGACCGATTCTCCATCACAAGGACATGATCCCGCAATTCGAACGGAAGGAGAGCAAGCTTCCGGATGCGCATCTGATCCTGTGCGGGGTCATCATCTTCGCCATCGGCCTGTTCAAGAAGACGTGTCTTGCCGACGGCATCCAGCCACTGGTTGCGCTCGCCTTCGAGACGCGCTCGCCGAGCTTTGACCAGGCCTGGTGTGGTGCGCTCGCCTACACGCTCCAGCTTTATTTCGACTTCTCCGGCTATTCCGACATGGCGATCGGGATTTCGCTGATGTTCGGCATCTTCCTGCCGGTGAACTTCAACTCGCCCTACAAGGCCGTCAGCATCGTCGAGTTCTGGCGGCGCTGGCACATGACGCTGTCGCAGTTCTTGCGCGACTATCTCTACATCCCGCTTGGCGGCAATCGCAGGGGCCGTATGCTGCGCTACGTCAATCTGATGCTCACGATGCTGCTCGGTGGGCTCTGGCACGGCGCGGCCTGGACGTTCGTGGTGTGGGGTGCGCTGCACGGCGCCTATCTCTGCATCAATCATGCCTTCAACGCGCTGGTGCCGGACGTTCCATCGCTTCTTGCGAGGCCGGTCCGCATCGCTGGCGCAGTGCTGACCTTCCTCGCCGTCGTCGTCGCCTGGGTGTTCTTCCGCGCCGAGAGCGTTGCCTGGGCGTTGCGGGTGCTCCACGCGATGGCTGATCTCTCGAACATCGTCTTCGGCCGCGAGGAGATCGCAGCGCTGGTGCAGGTCACGATTTACGCCGCACTGGTGTGGCTGGCGCCGAACACGCAAGGCATCATGGGATACGATCACGCCAGCCGCAGGGTCGGCGAGCACTTGCGGGCAGGGCGGATGCGGCCGCTGGTGCTCTATGGGGCATCGCTGGTGCTCGCGTTCGGCATTCTGGGTATCCAGAGCCACAGCGAATTCATCTATTTCCGGTTCTGATGCGCACGCCGTTCACACACCTAAGGCGTCTTCTGCTCGCGAGCATTGCGTGCGTTCTGGGCGCGGCGGCACTCAACTACGTCGTCGATCCCCTGCAACTGTTCCGCCCTTCGTACCTCGTCGCAGCCTTCTATTCCGAGGACACGCGCGTGCAGAATGCCGGGCTGATCCGCAGCCAGTCGTTCGACACCGCCTTCATGGGCACCTCACTCGCGATCCATTTCCGCCAGAGCGAGATCGATCGTGCGCTCGGCGTCCGTTCGCTCAAGCTGGCGATGACCGGCTCCAATTCGCGCCAGCAGGCTTTTGTGCTGGAACAGGCCATCGAGCGCGGCGCAAAGCGGGTGATCTGGGCGATGGACGACTTCATCTTTATCGATGCCGCCGACATCGAGGCCGATCCCTATCTGTCCGTCGATCTCTATCGCAGGACGGCCAGGGGGATCGGGTCTTATCTTTTCAGCGCTGCGATGGTGAAGGAATCCGGGTTCGCATTGCTGCGATCGGTCCCGCCATTGCGAGAGCCGCTGACCCGGGCGGCGCCCTATCTCCCCCTTAGGTTTGCGCTGTCCGACGTCGATGACATCTACGCGCTGCCGCGGGATTTTGACGTCGCGAGCGGCTACAATGCGCAGCGGACGCTTGCCGCCTTCGCCTACATCACCGCTCCCGCGCGCAGCCGTTTCCTCGGTGAAGGCTATGGTTACGATGCCATGGTGCGGCATTTCGAGTGCGATGCGGTCGGCCTGATCACGCGCCATCCGGACGTGACCTTCGACATCTACTTCCCGCCCTATTCGATCCTGCAATTCGTCGCGATGCGCGATGCATCCCCCGAGACGCTGAAGATCGTCACCGATCTCACCGCACGCAATGCGCAAGTCCTGACGCAGCTTCCCAACGTGCGCCTGCACGATTTCCGCGCGATCAAGGAGGTGACGCACGATCTCCGCAATTACAGCGACGTCATCCACCATTCGCCGGTGATTGATGCGAAGGTGCTGAAGTGGCTGGCGAGTGGGGAGTACGTGGTTGATCCCAGCAAGCCGACTGCATCGCTGGATGAGCTGAAAGCGCAGGTCGAGGCGTATCGCGTCGAGCGCTGATCTTCCCCTCTCCCCTTGTGGGCGAGGATGGCTCACGCCGCGTCGCGGCGAGACGGGTAAGGGGTTTTTACCCTCGAGTCCGTCTGCCGGTACTGCTCGCGGAGACAACCCCTCATCCGGCGCTACGCGCGGCACCTTCTCCCACAAGGGGAGAAGGACAAAGCGCGCCTACACCGCCACTTCCTCGCCGAGATACGCGACGGCCGCTTCCAGCCCGCCCTTGCCGTGCGGGATCTTCAGCGCATTGAGCCCGATCTCGATCACACCCAACGTGCCGAGCAGCATCGGCGCATTCACATGGCCCATATGGGCGATGCGGAAGGCTTGCCCCGAGAGATCGCCGATGCCGGTGCCGAGCACGACGCCGCACTTCTCCTTGCAATAGCGTTGCAGCACGGCCGGATCATGGCCGTTGCTCATGGTCACCGTGGTCACGGTGTTGGAGCGCTCGCTGGCTTCCGCCACGTTGAAGCCGAGCACCTGGCCTTCCGACCATACGTTGACCGCGCGGCGCGCGGCTTCGCCGAGCAGGCTGTGGCGGCGGAACGCGTTCTCCAGTCCTTCCTCGTGCAGGAGATCGATCGCCTGGCGCAGCGCGAACAGCAGATGCACCGGCGCGGTGCCGGCATATTTGCGATAGTGCTCGGTGCCCTCGCGCTCGCTCCAGCTCCAATAGGGCGTCGCCATGTTGGCTGTTTTGTGCACCTCGCGCGCACGCGAATTAGCGGCGACGAAGCCAAGGCCCGGCGGCGTCATCAGACCCTTCTGCGAGCCGGACATGGCGACGTCGATGCCCCATTTGTCCATCTCGAACGGCATGCAGCCGAGCGAGGCGACAGTGTCGACCATGTACAGCGCGGGATGCCCGCTGGCCTTGATCGCCTTGCCGATCGCCTCGATGTCGTTCTGCACGCCAGAGGCCGTGTCGACCTGGACGACGACGACCGCCTTGATGGTGTGCTCCTTGTCGCGGCGCAGGCGCTCCTCGACCTCGTGCGGCCGCACCGCGCGGCGCCAGTCGCCCTTGAGCACCTCGACCTCGGCGCCCATCAGCGCCGCCGCATTGCCCCAGCCGATCGCAAAACGCCCGCTCTCCAGCACCAGCACCTTGTCGCCGCGCGACAGCACGTTGCTGAGCGCCGCTTCCCAGGCGCCGTGGCCGTTGGCGATGTAGATGTAGGACTTGCCCTCGGTCGAAAACAGCTTCGAGATGTCACTGAGCAGGCCCTCGGTCAGGTCGGTCATCTGTTTGGAGTAGATGTCGATCGCCGGACGGTGCATCGCCTGCAGCACCTCGTCGGGCATCGTGGTGGGCCCGGGGATGGCCAGAAATTCCCGGCCCGCGCGAACGGTCATTGCTGTTGGTCCTTGTTTTTGGAGGACAAGCTGGTGGGTCGCTGAATCACACTTTTACGCGGCGGCGCGCCCATAGAAAAGCACGTTAAACGCAGGGCTGTAGCGCTTATCTCCTGGTCTCGCGGCAGCCCGCGGCTTCCGCCTCTTCCACCGAGCAGAACCAGCGGGTGCCCTTGCTGATCTTCATCCTGATCTGGGTGTACCAGCGGCTGCTCGGCTGGTGGTAGATGCATTCGCCGGCGCTGTTGACGTTGCCCTTGATGGTGCAATCAGGCGAAGGCGCGACCGGTCCCGAGGCCGAGGCGAGCAGCACCGCATGGGCGCCGTCGGGCGGCTTGGTGGCGCCCAGGATGGCCGTCTTCTTGTTGCGGACGCGCCAGTCCCAGGGCGCGATGAAGGCGCCCTGCCACATCCCGGCCTTGGCCTCCCGTGCAGCGGCTTCGTCCGCGTCGTAATCATGGGACATGCGGGTGTAGGCCAGCGCCCAGCCGCTGCGCACCAGCCATTTCTGGATGTCCTCGCCGCCGACCTCGCAGCGCGCCACGGTGCGGCCGCGCCGGTCGATGGCGCGGGTGTGGCACACCCAGCTCTTGCCCTCGGTATGTTTGGCGAGCTCGTCACGTGCGGCGACGCCGCAGGTCCAGCGCTCGGTCTTGGTGTTGAGGCAGAGCTGGTCGAGCGCGGGGGCGTCGATGCCGCCGAGCCGCACCCGCGTGTTGCCGATCACCACCGTATCGCCGGCGCGCACTTTTGCCATGCCGGTGATGTCGGCGGCCTGCGCCAGCGAGGGCAAGGATAAGCCGAGCAAGAACAGCGCAATCAGGACTTTTCGCAACATGCCGGTCCGCGTGTGATGAAAATCTCGATAGACCCCGCGATTGTGGTCAGCTTTGGGCCACTCGGCCAGCGCCTGCCTAACAGATGGGCTTTCAACTTCCCGTCATTGTGGCGGCTCACCACTCTCGTGTCCCGGACGCGCTGCAGCGTGAAACGCTGCTGCGCAGAGCCGGGACCCAGAAAATCACGGACATAATTCTTGGTGACATGGGCCCCGGCTCTGCAGCGCACCGCTGAAGAAGCGCTGCGCTGCGTCCGGGGCACGAGACCAGCTCACCCCCGCCCCACCATCGCTCGCCGGGCCACCGCCAGCCCCATCAGCACGAAGGCCGACGTCACCTCCGGCCCGCCGACCAGAATTCGCGTCGGTGTCTTCATCTTGTTCCATTCATAGGCACGGAACGGGCCACGGCGTCCGCCTTCGCCGAGGCCCGCGACGATCACGTTCAGCGCCGGCGCGAAGGCGCGCGGGTCGGCGCCGAGATGGCCGAGCGCGATCAGCGCCAGTGCGGCGTCGAACGCGTTCATCTCGGCGGCCATCAACTCGCCTTTGACGTAGGACAGCACGCGGTGGCGGATGAAATCGAAATCGCCGTGAGGATCGATCGCGGCCTGCGCCGCCAGTGGCAGCGCCAGGAACGCTGCGTAACAACGGCCGAAATAGGCACTGTAGAGCTCCGGCAGATAATAAACGTGCGAGCGCGGATTGGCGAAAGCGCCGCTGGCCGCCAATCGCTTCTGAAAACCGATGATGCGATGCACGGTGGCGAGCCGCGATGGCGTCTCAAGAATCTTCCAGCGCGCCAGGTTGCGGAAGCTGACCTCGAGAACGTCGAGATTGAGCGTCGGATCGAGATCGTTGCCGTAAGGACGCTCGCCCGCGAGATTGTCGATCCAGGTCGCAACGCCACCCTCGTAGTCGATATGGTCGTTCAGCGGCACCGTCACGCGCGGCGCGTTGACGCCGGCGCGGACCTGGTAGCCGGCGTAGAAATCCAAGAGCGGCTGGTCGATGATCGGATCGGTGCAGCCGGCCTGCGTCGCTGCCGAGATCGAGCAGGCCGTGGTGTCGCAATCCGGCACGTAGATTCCGAAGCCGAGATCCTGCTTGATCTGGGCGAAGAAGCGGGAGAAGCGCGGATGCGGTGCCGGCGCGAGCGCCGTGATGACATTGAACCGCGCGCCGTCGATGCCCTCGACCTCCTCGCGGCTGATATTGATGCAGAAATCCACCATATTGGCGATCGCGCGCTCTGCCGCGACCTTGTCGGCGGGTGAGGCCAGTCCGGTCTCGACATAGCTCAGCAGCGCCTCGATGAAGAACGCATCGTAATAGGCCGAGCGGTGGCGGATCTGCACCGGCTCCCACATCGGCTCGGCAACCCCTCGCCAGGGCGGATGGACCACGGCGCGCGCCGGCGAACGCGCGATGAAGACGCGGGCGAGGTTGAACAGCAGCGAGGAGTTCTTGTAGCCGCGCGCGTTGAGGCCCGTGAGCGCCATGATCAGCTCGCGTCCGCGACAATCGGGATCACCGATCAGGTTGAAGGCGGCGTAGGTCGGCAGGAAACCGTTCTTGCGGTACGAGCCGAGCAGGTGCTGTGCGCAGTCGCGGATCACGCCGTCGATCTGCGATTGTTGCGGCGCCTTGCCGACGAACATGGCCGGCGGCGGCCTGGGATGGTCGAGCGCGATGCTGTCGACGAGATCGGCCACGGGCTGGCCGACGGCCGCCCAGTCGGGCTCGGCCTCGTCGCGGGCATGGGCGAGCGCTTGGCGCAGCGCCGTCAGCCTCGCTTCGTCGCGCAGCTCGGGCAGTCCGGCCCGTCGCAGCAGCATCCGTAGCGCGGGATTGCCGAGCGCAGTCTTGTAGAATTTGGCCAGATGCGGATCGCCGCTGGCCTGAGCCGCCAGCACGGGATCGCACACCTCGTAAAGCGAGGGGCCGTCCTTCCGCGCCGTCAGCGCCCGGCAGGCGGCGCCGGCAAAATATTGAAAGCTCATGAAATACCTGGTCGCGGGGCATGGGCCGGGGGCCGGCCGGCACGCTCCCAGCCGCGCGCCACCCCCTGCAAGTCGTTGAAAAAGCTACCCGGATTCGCAGGAAATACAAATGTGATGGGAGTCACAGAAAAAGCCGGGACGAAGGCTGCCTGATGCCGCCCCGGAAGGCTACGGGGAGCAAAAAATGGATAAATCCAGGTCGGAGGATTACTAACATCTTCAGCGACTTAGCTCGAATTTTGAGCAATCTATTGCCCGGGAGCCTATATGCGGTTAAAGGTTTGTTTGGTGCGGCGCCGCAAATTGCGCGCAATTCGGGGGCACATCCCCGGCCGATCCCTCAAACCTAAAGACGCTATCGCGCTACTCAAACAGTGTGCGCGCGCTTGGCTGGTCTTTGGCACAGGAACGAACCGAGATGAATGTAAGGCAGCTCGACCTCTCCAGACGCACGATTGCCGTCGCCGCCGCCCTCATCGGCACGGTGTCGCTCGTGATCGGCGCCCATGCTGCTCTCAACATGCGGGCGATCGATGCCGCCAAAGCCGTCTCGACCGACCAGATCACGGGCTCGATCGGCCAGGCCACGCATCTGGCGCTGGTCATCGGCAATGGACATTATCCTGACGCCAACGCGCCGCTGACGCAGTCGATCAACGACGCCCGCGCGCTCTCGTCGTCCCTGCGCAAGAACGGCTTTGACGTCGACATGGTGGAAGACGCAACCAAGGACGACATGGTCCGCGCCGTCAACCGCCTGAAGTCCCGGATCAATCGCGACAGCGTCGTCATGCTGTTCTTCGGCGGCTACGGCGTGCAGGCCGGCCGCGAGAGCTACATGCTGCCGATCGATGCCGTGATCTGGAAGGAAAGCGACGTCCGTCGCCATGGCGTCTCCATCGACGGCGTGCTCGAGATGATGAAGGAGCAGGGCGCCAAGGCCAAGCTCGTCGTCGTCGACGCCTCTCGCCGTAACCCTTACGAGCGCCGCTTCCGTTCCTACAGCCACGGCCTCGCGCCGATCAGCGCGGCCGACAACGCCTTGATCCTCTCCTCGGCCTCGCCCGGCAAGGTCGTCGACGACGGCAAGGGCGAGCACAGCGTGCTCGTCAGCGAGCTTCTCAACAACCTCAATGCGCAAGGTAGCAGCGCCGAAAGCGTCTTCAACAAGACCCGCGTCGCCATCTCCCGCGCCAGCGAAGGCGACCAGGTCCCGAGCATCTCGTCGTCATTGCTCGAGGACGTTCGTTTCGGCGAAGCCGGCGGCTAGTTTTTCTTACCCTCCCCTGGAGGGGGAGGGTCGACCGCGCGCAGCGCGAGCGGGTGGGGTGATCTCTCCCCACGAACAGTGCCCGTGCCGAGAGATCACCCCACCCCGCTTCGCATTTCGCTACGCTGCATGCGAAGCGACCTCCCCCTCTAGGGCAGGGGAATCGCATGTGAGCGTTCTCTGTAAGGCATTGCGAATTGGGCAGAAATCGATTCTGAAGGTGGCTCCTGAGTTGGAAGGAGCGGCCGAT
>NZ_JADPKA010000091.1 GCF_023073715.1 Bradyrhizobium sp. 164 | reverse complement strand
GTGCCGCGCGCAAAGGCCGGACATATGACCGCACCGTTCCAATGTGTGAAATCGACTGCAAAAGCTCTTGCCACGCGGGCCGTTCCACATATGGGGGCAAGGTCACACTCTCAGTGCGGTAATTAGAGCGAACGTATCTGGGAACGTTCCGATGCTGATTGTTTTCCATCCGGCAACATCCGAAACGGACGTCACTGGACCCATCCGTGTCGGGCCGACGGCCGTCGCCTTGAGTATCAACTGCCTATGCAACACATCACGCGCCGAGCATTGAGCGTGAGCGCGGTTCGCAGAGGCGAGAACGCATGCGACACAGAGCAAGAGTGTCGCTCCAGCGACGTCCCCCGTCAGCGCAACCATCCGCCTCATGATGCCCTCCCTCGTGACGCGAGATCGGCAAGCAGTTCATACTGTTCAGCCGCGCACGAGGATGAACCGAGGTCATAGGAAGCGCTTTACAAACGGCTTCCATTCTTCTTACCATCTGCTTACATCCCAGCTCGTTAGGTGCGATCGTGCCGTAGGAGGACGCATTTGCTTTGCTCCGTTTCGATTTTTGCTTTGCTCCTTTTCCGATTTTGCGCTGGATACGAACCGGCGGAGCTGCGGCAGGGAGCCGAGACGATCTCTGTTATGCCGCAGATGCTCGACCTTCAGAAGTATTTGACCCGCAACAGGGAATGCGTCGTCAGTAAGGACGAGCTCATCGCTGGCATTTGGAATGGTCGCGTCGTCTCGGATGCCGCGCTGACTCGCCTCATGCCGCCCCGATCGCAAGCGGCGACACGGGCGAGAAACAGCAGTTGATCAGAACATAGACGCGCAAAGGTTTCCGCTTCGTTGGTACAGTGCAGGATGCCAGACCTACTTTATCGTGGATTTATCGTCTGATCCGTGCGTCCGCTGCGGGTCCAAAGACTGTCCTCGGCAGCCTGCACCAGGGTGGTCCGTTCACCGTCCGGCAGCGGCCGCCGCGCCTATCGCGCAGACAGTCAGCCATGGGCCCAGTACCGGAAGTCGCGCTGCTTCATTCAATCACTTCACCAATGGTGGACGGGGCGAAAGAGAGAGCTAGAGCGCTCCGGTGGTCACCAGACTAAGGCACCTCAGAGCACACGAGCAGCCGCACTTTGTTAGTGGCTCGCGATGAAGGCAACTACGGCTTCGTCATAGGCGTGCGGGGCTTCTCCCGGAACGGTGTGAGATGAGTCGGGAATTTTGACCCGAGTTCGTTGAGGCAGGCATCGTTCCAGTTCGTCCACGATGCGCCGGAAGAACTCGGGACTGCGCTCACCATTCGTTACAAGCGTGGGCGCCGAAATGCGCTTTGCCATGTCACAGGTGAACACCGGACGCGGGCGGGTACTTATCACGTCCGCGACGGAAGACAGCGCATTGTCCGACATCATCTTGCGATCGCTCTCGGACCGCCGGTCGTAGGTGCCGGGTCCGCCCACAGCTTCGGCAAACAGCCGCAGCCCCGCATCGATCTCGCCATTTCGGAACGCGTCCCGTGTGGACGCAAACCGAACGTTCCATTCCTTCAAGATCTCCGCGCCTCCGGGTGCTCCGGCGAGCAAACCTGTGGCCGGGGGTTCATTGATGATCAGCGTTTGCACCATTTCAGGGTGATTGAAAGCGAAGAACAGCGCAGCATGTGCGCCGGCCGAGTGAGCAACTATATGAGCTCGCTTTACGCCGAGCCCGGCCAGGATGGCGGCCAAATCCTCGCCGTGAACGTCTGCGGCGGCATCAGGGAGACCATCCTTGTTCGTTGCGTTCGGAAAGTGGTTCTGCCGGCTATAGGCGATGACACGATAGGTTTTCGCGAACACCGGAACATGCGCATTCCAAAAACGATAGTCCTGAAGTCCGCCGTGCACCAAAACAACGGGATCACCTTGCCCAGCCTCGATATAGGCGAATTGCGTGCCGTTGACGCTCACCTGTTTGACATCAGCTCCGATAGCTGGTGCCAAATGCCAAGGCCAGAGAATGAGGCCGGATATAAGGGCTTTGAGTGCTAAGTGCATGATGACCCCCTGCATCTCAAGGTAGATACAATATCCCGGTGATGTAAGCTCCGCCATGCGACGTTGCGTTGCAGCTATCAATAAACCGCAGGCTTGACAGCCCGAGTCCACGTTGGGTCACAAGCCGTCTTGCCGACACTATCCGTCCTTCTTCCGCTTGCGACCGGAAAGCCGGCGTCCACACGCTCAAGACGAAGGACAGCTAAGGACGAGAACCGGACTCACGCGGCGCAGCAAATTGGCCCGAGCTGATTCAATCATGTCAGTGCTGGATTTTACGCCGGGGTCAAGGTTTGGCGGGTCTTCGGACTTCAACCTTCTCGCCGACGTCGATGACCATCAGATCTTCACCGAGCTCCAAGGGACCGGAGTAAGTCTTCCGCGTTGGTGGAATCAGATCCTGCTCGGTTGCGTTCGGCAGCACGATGTGTGAATACACCGCGAGCTTGGGCGTCGTCCGCGTAAACACATCTCCAGCCTGCTCTGGCGTGACATGGTGGGCGACAACACTTGTCGTTCGCGCTGGTGGAACTCCAACCCGCTGGAACGTCTCAGGCGAGGCGACCTCGTGAATCAAGAGATCAACATTCTGCGCGTGTCGGATGAGATTTTCAGAGGTGCGGGTATCTCCGGAGAGCACGACAGACCGACCTGAATAGTCGATACGATAACCAAACGCGGGCTTCACCGGCGTGTGGTCCACTTCGAACGCGGTGATCTTCACACCGCTGTTCTCATATACGAGCCCCTCGGTGATGTCCTCGGCGAGAATGACTACGCCGTCTGGTGCCGCTCGGTCATCGTAAAGGCGAATCCTGATGTCATATTCGAATGCCTGCTCGAGGAGCGACATCATGCGCTTCGTCCCTCTGGGTCCCCAGACCTGCAGTGGCCGATCCCGGCCCGGCGTAAGCCAACCGGTTAGCCACAGATCCGGGAAGCCGACGACGTGGTCTGAATGCAGGTGGGTGAGAAAGACGCCGTTTACATCCTGCCAGGGAATCTTGATCTGGTTGAGCCGCTGAAGGGCGCCGCGGCCTGCATCGAAAATGAACTTCTGTCCACCCGCTTCGACGAGGATGCTCGGTCCGAACCGATTCATAACGGCCGGAGGGCATCCTGTCCCTAAGAGTGTTACCTTAATTTCTTGTCCTTGCGCCGTCGCCGCTGGGACAACGACGAGGGCAAATAGTGCGATTCCTAGCATTCTCTGAAGACACTTTGAGGCCATACGCTGCCCTCCCGGTCGAAATCAGATGATGTTCTATCTGCTGCCGCTGGTACATCGCGCGGCGTGTCGAAGCCCTATCTCATTCTCCAAGGCTCACACTTTTTCACAGTAGCGACCCCAGGGCAACATGACCGCTAATCGGTTGGTCCGGCTGTGCTCCGGCCCTGCCAGTGCGAGAAGCTGGCAGGGGCGTTCAAGACAGGAGCACGCCATATCTCAGAAACTCAGCACGGCGATCGGGGGCACGAGCCTTCTCGTGTCCAGTCTACCCTCGACAGGCGACTTGCCACGCCCTGCCGCTGTTCGGCTACGGGCCAGAACCGAGCTTGTCTCAAACCGCGCGTCGCTTCGCGATTCTGGCAAACGCTGCGGCCGGGGACAAGCCACGATCATGGCTGACAACTAAGATCGCGGGAGGGTTCTCTTTTGCCCGCCGTTGGTGTTTGGTCGCGACCGGCGGGAGGACGGGCAATGCGGGGAGCCCTCGGAGAGAAGATCAACCAGGGCGGCACAGCGGACATCCACGTCTGGGCGCCCGGTCAGGTCGTAAAACTGTTCAAGGAAGGTTTCCCGCCGCGGCTCATCCAGCAAGAGGTGCGGATGACCGAGGCAGTCTTCGCCGCCGGCGTGCCAGCGCCGGAGGTGTTCGGCGAGGTGAACGCTCGATGGACGCTTCGGCATCGTGCTCGGCCGTCTCGACGGACCGACACTGCTGCAAGTCACGCGCAGCGGCGCCGTCACGTTCGCTCAGGCGGGTGCGATCCTTGCGTCCCTCGGCCTATCCGTACACAGGATGTCGCCGCCAGCGGAGGCCTTCCATCTGCGCGGCTGGATGGACACCGCATTCAGGCACTCGGGCGACGTCGTGCCCAAGCACATCGCCTCCGGCATCCTCGCGCTGATCGACCGCCTGCAGCAGCCGGAGGACGGGCTGTGCCATGGCGACATACACCTCCAAAATGTGATCATGACGGCGGACGGTCCGCGGCTGATCGACTGGACCTTTTCAATCCGCGCGCCAGCGGCCCTCGATCATGGGTTCACTCACATCAGCCTGACCGAGTTTGCCCTCGACGTCACCGACAATCCGCAGCGGCCGCTTGCGGTCAATGCCGCCGCGCAATCTGAATACGCCCGGCTGTCCGGCACGCCGGTAGCGGCGCTGAAGCAAGCGATGGAGGCCTGGCTGCCGATCGCGATCGTCCGCTACTTCCTGCTAATGGGCGGCCCGACAAGTGAGCGATGGAAGCGGATGATGCAGCTCGCCGAAGCGGCCCTGCGCCCGAACGACTGAATCCTTCATCGCGCGCGCGTGGCCGTCGATGCGGCTGCTCAGCGACGGCTTCGGGTTCAGCCACTCGACACGGGGCGCCCCGGCTACCATCCCGGCATGATGCTCAAGATCTACATCTACGGCTACCTCAATCGCGTGCCGTCGAGCCGACGGCTGGAGCGGGAATGCCAGCGCAATATCGAGATGATCTGGTTGACCGGGCAGCTGGCGCCGGACTTCAAGACCATTGCGGACTTCCGCAAGGACAATGGCAAGGCCATTCGTGAGGTCTGTCGCGAGTTCGTCGCACTGTGCCGCAAGCTTGATCTATTCAGTGCAGCAAGCGTCGCCATTGACGGGTCAAAGTCCAAGGCTGTCAATGCGCGGGACAAGAACTTTACCGAGGCCAAGATGAAGCGGCGTCTTGAGCGGATCGATGAGAGCATCGCCCGCTATCTCTCGCAGCTCGAGACCGCTGATCGGCATGGCGACGCGGTGCCGGAGGCGAAGGTTGAGCGGTTAAAGGGCAAGATCAAGAAGCTCAAGGAGGAGATCATCCGGCTCAATGCGATCAACGCGGAGATGATAGAGAGTGAGGACAAGCAGATCTCGCTGACTGATCCTGACGCGCGCTCGATGGCGACAAGTGGCAAGGACACCGGGATCGTTGGCTACAACGTGCAGATTGCAGTTGATACGCGGCATCATCTCATCGTGGCTCACGAGGTGACCAACGTGGGCAGCGATCGACACCAACTCGCCAACATAGCCAGGCAGGCTCGCGACGAGATGGCTGTCGAAACGATCGAAGTCGTGGCAGATCGCGGCTATTACGATGGCGAGGAGATCAGGGCCTGCGAGGAAGCCGACATCACGGTGACGTTGCCGAAGCCGATGACTTCGGGCGCCATGGCTGCTGGCCGATTCGGCAAACAGGACTTCATCTATGTCGCCGCCAATGATGTTTATCGCTGTCCCGCCAGCGAGCGGCTAACTTATCACTATACGAACGTAGAGGACGGAAAGACACTGCGCCGATATTGGACAAGCACCTGCAAGACCTGTACGCTAAGAGCTCAGTGCACGACAGGTCCCGAGCGCCGCATCTCACGCTGGGAGCATGAGGCCGTTCTGGAAAAAGTTCAGGATCGGCTCGACCACAACCCCAATGCAACGGGTGTCCGCCGTCAGACAGCGGAGCATCCGTTCGGCACGATGAAGTTTCGGCACGATGAAGTGTTGGATGGGAGCAACGCACTTTCTCACGAAAAAGCTGCCAAAGGTGGCCGCCGAGATGGCGCTCAACGTGCTCGCCTACAACATGAAGCGCGTGATCATGATTGTAGGCGTAGGCGGATTGCTGGAGGCGATGCAGGCGTGAGGCCGGCCTCTGCGCGACCAAATCGGCGCCTACACGAAGCTCCTGGTTGCCACCGAAATGACAGGAGCTCGATTCCACCGAATTGGAAGCTCGGCGGCCCCGAAATGCGCCGGAGCTCCCCAAGTTGCCGGATTTTCACACGGCCTGGGCCAGAAGCTGCCCTTCCTCCGCAGTCAGCTCATGACGTTTCACCGCGCCCCGCGCGTGCCATTTTGAGGTAGGCTGGAGCATCTAGCGCTCTGAGGACGATCGAGCCGGGAGACGCCCATGGATGTCGCGGCGTGGCTGCGTGATCTGGGGCTGGGACGGTACGAGCAGGCGTTCCGGGAGAACGACATCGACGCCGAGGTCCTCATGGACCTTACGGCCGAGGATCTGATCGGGCTCGGCGTCACCTCGATCGGCCATCGCCGCAAGCTGCTCGCCGCCGTCGCCGCCCTGCGCGCCGGCTCAATTCCGGCGACTATCCCTGTCACGGCCGCACCCGCCGCGGCGTCGGTTGGACCTCAGGCTGAGCGCCGCCAGCTCACGGTGATGTTTGTCGATCTGGCCGACTCAACCGCGCTCGCAGCACGGCTCGATCTGGAGGAAATGGCCGAAGTCCTGCGAGACTATCAGAGCGCGGTGGCGGGCGCGATCGCGCGGTTCGAAGGGCACGTGGCGAAGTACATGGGCGATGGTGTGCTGGCCTATTTCGGCTATCCGCGCGCTCACGAGGATGAGGCCGAACGCGCCGTGCGGGCCGGCCTCGCCGCGGTCGCGGCGGTGCTCGGACTGGGATCGGCGCATCGCGAGAAGCTCGCGGCCCGTGTCGGCATCGCCACCGGCCCGGTGGTTGTCGGCGAGCTGATCGGCGAAGGCGCGGCGCGCGAGGAGACCGTGGTCGGCGACACGCCGAACCTCGCGGCGCGGCTGCAAACCCTGGCCCAGCCGGGCACCGTAGTGATCTCCGCTCGCACCCGGGAGCTCATTGGCGGGCTGTTCGAGCTCGCCGAGCTCGGCATGCAGATCTTGAAGGGCTTTCCCGTTCCGGTGCGGGCGTGGCGCGTGGTCGGCGAAGGCAGCGCCGAGAGCCGGTTCGAGGCGTTGCACGGAACTGGGCTGACGCCGCTTGTCGGTCGGGACAATGAGATCGGCCTGCTGCTCGAGCACTGGGAGCGAGCCAAGGAGGGTGAAGGCCAGGTGGTGCTGCTGGCGGGCGAGCCTGGCATCGGCAAGTCGCGCCTCGTGCGGGCGCTGCGCGGGCGACTTGAGAATGAGCCGCATACGCCCCTGAGCCACTACTGCTCACCGCACCATCAAACCAGCCCGCTCTATCCGGTGATCGGCCTGCTGGAGCGGGCGGCGGGCTTCGCCGCGGACGATCCCGCCGCAACGAGGCTCGACAAGCTCGAGGCGCTGCTTGCGCTGTCGATCGATGATGTCACCGCGGTGGCCCCGCTGCTCGCGGCATTGCTGTCGCTCGAGACGGATGCGCGCTACCCGCCGCTCGACATGAGCCCGCATCGGCAGAAGGAGCGAACGCTCGAGGAGCTGGTCAATCAGGTGCTCGGCCTCGCAGCGCGCCGGCCCGTCCTCGCCCTGTACGAGGACGTGCACTGGGCAGATCCGACCTCGCTCGAGCTGCTCGACCTTTTGGTCGACCGGGTGCAAGGCGCCCCCGTGCTCGTCCTCATCACCTTCCGGCCCGAGTTCGAGCCGCCCTGGACACACTATGCCCATGTCACCGCGCTGACCCTCAGCCGCTTGAGCCGTCGGCAGAGCGCGGCCATGGTTGCGCGGCTGAGCGGCGGCAAGGCGCTGCCGCCTGCGGTGCTCGACCAGATCGTCGCCAAGACGGATGGCGTGCCCCTGTTCGTCGAGGAACTAACGCGGACCGTGCTGGAGGCGAATCTGCTCCGCGATGAGGGCGATCACTACGCGCTCGCGGGGCCACTGCCGCCGATGGCGATCCCAACCACGCTGCAGGAGTCGCTGCTGGCCCGGCTCGACCGGCTGGCCCCGGCGCGTGAGGTGGCCCAGGTCGCGGCCGCAATCGGCCGCGAATTTTCGCACGAACTCCTCGTGATGACGACGGCGCTGCCGGAGAGCGAGCTGCAGGCGGCGTTGGACGACCTCGTCGGCTCGAGCCTGGTGTTCCGGCGCGGGCAGCCGCCTCAGGCGACCTACAACTTCAAGCACGCGCTCGTGCAGGACGCCGCCTATGCGACCCTGGTGCGCGCGAAGCGGCAGCGCTTGCACGCCCGGATCGCCGCCGCGCTCGAGCAGCATCTTCCGGAGACAGTGCAAGCGCAACCCGAACTTCTGGCCCACCATTACATGGAGGCGGGGCTGGCCGAACCGGCGATCGACTATTGGCTGAGGGCGGGACAATCAGAGATCGCGCGCTCGGCCACAGCAGAGGCGATCACGCAACTGACCAAAGGGCTTGAGCTGATCCCTGCTCTCGCCGACGACGCCGCACGATGGCGGCGAGAACTCGAACTGCAGGTCGCCCTCGGTGTCGCCCTGATGGCTGCGAAGGGTTGGGCCGCACCGGAGGTCGGGCGGACCAACGCACGGGCCCGAGATTTGTGCGAGCGCCTCGGCGATACGTTGCGACTTTTTTCCTGTTCTCTATGGGGAGTGGGTTTTTCACGTCGTGAGGGCGGAGCTCGAGGCCGGTCGAACTGCAGGCGAGAATTTACTCCGCCGCGCGCAGGAACAGAACGATGCGGCCGCCGAAACCATTGGCAACCGCATCGTCGGAACCGCTGAATTGCTTCGCGGCGAGTTAGTGGCTGCTCGCGCCCATCTGGAGCGGACGCTCGCTATCTACGATCGGGCCGTCCATCGGTCGCTTGCCTTCCTGTTCGCGCAGGATCCAAGCGTGGCGGGACTGTCCGTTCTATCCTGGGGACTATTCGCCCTCGGCTATCCCGAGCAGGCAAAGGCGAGGAGCGAAGAGGCACTGACGGACGCGAAGGAATTGTCCCACCGCAACACCCTCGGCTATGCCCTGCTTTACGGCTGCATCCTGTCGCAGCTCCGCCAGGATCAAGACGAGGCCCGAGATCGGGCGAATGCGCTGATCGCGCTTGCAGCCGAGCAGGATTCCCCACACTTCCTCGGAGCCGGCGTCATCATTCGCGGTTGGACGCTGGGCGAGGCTGGGAATTTTGGGGCTGGTATCGCGCAGATCCGAGAGGGACTTGCGATGTGGCAGGCCACCGGAGCGGGCTTCCTGGTGCCCTATTTCCGAAGCTTGCTTGCTGAAGTCCACGGCCGGTCCGGCGCAGTGGACGAAGGCCTGGATCTTGTTACCGAAGCGCTGGCCCGAGTGGAAGAAACCGGCGAGCGATGGTTCGAGGCCGAGCTGCATCGGATGATGGGCGAGCTGATGCTGCGGCTGCCGAAGGCCGATGCGAGCACCGCGGAAGCACGGTTCGGGCATGCGGCCGCAACCGCGCGCGAGCAACGCGCCAAGTTGTGGGAGTTGCGCGCAGCGACACGCCTTGCACGATTGTGGACCGAACAGGGTCGGCGCGGCGAGGCTCACAACCTGCTTACCCCGCTCTACAGCCAGTTCACCGAGGGTTTTGGAACTCCGGATCTACAGGCCGCCAGAGCAATACTTCAAGAGACCACGGCCAGCTCCGAGCCGAAGAACCCGATCCCAAGTACCAGCAGTTAATTCTGCATACGAGCATCGCAGGTCTCTTGGCCAAATCGCCTTAGACGGCATCTCGCTGGTTTCAGTCGTGGCGTGAAGCCGTGCGCCTCTGAATGACGGCTCCGGGTCAGGAACGTCGAGTGAGTATGCGCGCGACCACGTCCGGTCTACCCGCAAGCAGCAGACACCAAGGCAACCGTCGAGGTCCGACGCTGTGGGCCAAGATCAGTCAAGCCTCTTTCCTCCACCATGTGATCGATGTAGCGTAACTATGGAGCTGCTCAACGGGATGTGCCGAAGTCCCCGTCTATTGTGACGAGCAGCATGTGCCCTCGGCGGGCATCGCATTCTCCACTGATCGCCTTTTTGCAGTGCCGTCCGTGTGTGTTCCGCCGCGGAACACCGCCTGAGAAGCATGAGGGCCTAATCATGAACAGGTTCGAGGGCGCGCTGAAAATCGCTATAACTTTCTTTGCGTCGGCAACAGTTTGCGTGGCGCTATCCATCACGACGGCCACAGCGGGCGACTCGCCGCCACGGTGGGCTTATCCGGAGAACAATCCCAACTACAAGCCGCCGGTCGATGACGGTAACGTTGTGCGTGTGCCGAACAGCACGGCCGGGTATACCTGGAGCCAGCTCCGGGACCGATTCGTCGCACCGATCTGGCACCCGGGCGACCATCGGCCGCTGCCGGACATCGTAGCCAACGGCCGCAAGCCCGACGTGCTCGCCTGCGGGTTTTGTCACCGCGCCGACGGGCCTGGGGGTCCGGAAAACGCTGACCTCGCAGGTCTTCCGAAGAGCTACATCATCCGACAAATGGCTGACTATAAGAGCGGCGTGCGCAGCACCGCCGTCGCTGGCCGTCTGCCGACGAGCTTGATGATCGCCCTTTCCAAGCCGATCACCGATGCGGAAGTGGAAGCAGCGGCGGACTATTTTTCCGGCCTCCAGCCGCGCAAGCGCATCAAGGTGGTCGAGAGCAATACCGCGCCGAAAAGTTACATCGCGGCGTTCCTCTGGGCAGCGGTGGAGGGCGGTGAACGTGAGCCGCTTGGGCAACGCATTCTCGAAATTCCCGACGACCTGCACCGTTTCGAGAGCCGCGATCCCCGCTCGACCTTCACCGCCTATGTGCCGGTCGGCACCATAGCGAAAGGCGAGGCACTGGTGAAAGGCGGGTCGGGAAAGACGGTCGCATGCGCCCCGTGCCACGGGCCGGAGCTCAAGGGTCTCGGGCCGTTGCCGAGCATCGCCGGCCGCTCACCGAGCTACATGTTTCGCCAGCTCTACGATTTCGGGCATGGCGCGCGGAGCGGCGAGTGGAGCCCGCTGATGGCGCAGGTGGTCAACAACCTCGACCAGGACGACATGCTGGCGATCGTAGCCTATCTTGCTTCGCTCGATCCGTAACGCGGGGCGGGGCCGCCGACCTAATTAGGACGCGCCCACGGAAGCAGGGCCGAGGCCAGCTACAAGTCTCTCGCAATGCCGACGATTCAGTCCGGCCGCTTTGGGTCAATCGCGTCGGTTTGGCCGTCTGCCAGCCACTTCCGGTCTACCCCAAACTCCGGAAGTGCCGCTGCATCGCACTGAGTGAAGCGATGGGCCAACAGGGGACCTCCATAACGGGATAAAGGCTGACGCGAAGCGGACATCACGAACTCAAGAGGCGTCGACAATCGTTGAACAGAGCGGGCACTCAGATCACGTCGTCAACGATTTTGCTACAGCTCTCGCATGTTCAATGAATAATTGTGCCAACGGGCCAGGAGTCCGGTTTTTCACCGTGAGAATCGCAATCGCATTAGCCGACATGCGCCAATCCGCTTTGGCAGAATGGAAATCATTGCGCCACGACGCAGCTGATTGCTTCAGCCCGGCGTCATACCTTTGCTCTTGATCACCGATATGGCGTCCGGCGTTTTCAGGTAGTCCACGAGCGCCTTCGCGGCAGCGGCATCCTTCGTGCCTGCACCGAGCGCGGCCGTGAATACGACATCCTGCTGCAAATCAGCGGGGAACGGGCCAACCACGTCGAGGCCCGGCGCCGTCAAGACGTTCATCAGGAACAGCGCGAGTTCAGCCTCGCCCTTGGCGACCACAGCAACGACCTGTGCCGGCGTCGGCTGCGGTTTCATCTTGCCTTTCATCGGTTCGGTGATGCCGAGACGCTCGAATACTTTCGCGATTGAAATAGCCAGTTGCGCTTTCCGGAATCGAGGCGACCGATTCCGCCTTGAGCAAGGCAGCCTTTAACGCCTCGGGCGTGGAGATGTTGGGCTTCGGCGCACCGGCGCGAACCGCGACACCGAGGCCGACACGAGCTATGTCCAGCGTCGGCCCGGCTGCGAAGTGTGATTGCGCGCCGGCGTCCCTCATCACCTCGACCGGCACGACGCCCACATCGAACGGCTTGCCGGAAGTCGCTTCCTTTATCAAGTTCGAGGTGGTGCCGAAGAAGATATCAAGCTTGTGGCCTGAGGTTTGCTCGAACTTCGGCTTGAGACCTGCCCACACCGCTGTCATGGCGCCGCCAGCCAGAACCCTCAACTCAGCTGCGGTCGCAGCCGACGACAGCATTATACCGGCCAAGATGCCCACTGCCGCGAAAGAAACCGTCCTCATGTAACCTCCACAAGCAAATATGAACTGAGCGTTCGACCGCATGTGGACGCTACGCTGTTCTAGGTCCAACGCCTAATGTCTCAGATGGGTCATGAGCGCCGGTCGGCGGCTCCCCCGGTTTCTTCCGGTCTACCTCGATGAGCCGACAACAGGGACGCCGGCCGGACCTGCGCCTTTGGACTAGAAGGCGGCGATGGTTACAGCCAACTCCCGCTCAAGGACCACGGCTCAAGTCTTGCGTGCAATCAGTTTGCAAGGGGCAATGATGGTTCGAGATACACGTAATCATGTTGCTATCTGATCTTGCCGTCTCTCGCCCATCAACGTGTGCAAGCCCAGCGGTCCAGCAACGCCAACGACAAGCGAACGGGCCAGCTCTCAAGTGCCGAGTTGAAGTTGGTGCAGCGGTGCGACGAGGTACGTGGCCTCAACCGAGAGGTCGGGCTTGTCTGAACTGGAAAGTGCTCGGCGTGAACCTCCTGGCCACGGCGCGCGCCTTGCCCTCGGATGTTTCCAACGCAATCTTCTGGGCAAGCATGACATCTCCGATCGGCAGCGCGCCGATCGGCATGAAGCACAGCCCCTCCCGCACGCGGCCTCTATCGTCAATCTCGCACACGTTCACCGATGTCCCGGCGTGGATCCGGTACCGCTTCCCACTTTCGCTTCCGACAACCTCGAAGTAGCCCCTCCTTGCGAACTGCTCCCGCTGCGCGGGCGATAGCCAACGCCGCAAGAGCAGCAGCGACCGCCCCTCTGGTGTGCGCTCGGCGCCGTGCCTGATGAAGAGCATTCGCGCCGCTCTCGTGCGGGACCGGACGCCCGACGCCGACGGCCGAAAGCCGAACATGAGCGGCTAGCCGCCGATCAATCTGGGGAAAAAGAGGGTTTCATCCGCACTGGCGTCGAACGATCGGATCTGCGAGATCTGACCGGGACCCGTCCGGACCGCGGCGGTGAAGCCGGCATTCGTCAGCTCATAGAACCGCTGCTCCGCCTTCGCCACTTCCTGCAGGTCGCGGGGGTTGAAAGGGTGATGGCTGTCGCCGGTGCGGTCCATCACGATCTGAATCGCCATGGTCGTCCTCCTCGGATTGATAATGGCCCAAGGGATCCTATCAAGTATCCGACTAACGTGACGAACTTTCAAGACAAGACCACTTCAATCCGAAGAGCGATCTGCTGCTGACCGCAGAAGACAACCGAGTTCTTGAAGCGTGCCATCATCGACGCGGTCAGCACGAATGCTGTCCGTCGGCCCGCCATCGGGCCGCGACGGCCGGCTTCCTTCCGGCTGAAGCTGATAAGAGTATCCCGAAGGGCCGGCGCGGCTCGCTCAGCCCTTCGAACGCATGCGGATCATGAATGTTTCATATGAATACTCCGCGATCTGCCACCAGAGATTCTCGTCGTTTCGAAAGTCCACTTGCGAATCGTAGATCTTCTTGAAATCAGGGCTGGACGCGGAGGTTTCCGCATTGACCTCGTTCGAAGCCTTTAGGCACGCTTCCATCACCGCCTGGCTGAACGGACGCAGAAGAGTCCCGTTGGCGACGAGCCGTTTGATGGCCGCCGGATTGCGCGCATCATAGCGCGCCTGAACGTCCATGTTGGCATAGCCGCAGGCCAGAGCGAGGAGCGACTTGTAAGCCTTTGGCAGGGCGTTCCACTTGTCCAGGTTGATGAAGAAATGCAGCGCCGTGCCACCTTCCCACCAGCCCGGATAATAGTAGTACCTTGCGACCTTGTAGAAGCCGAGCCTTTCGTCGTCATAGGGACCGACCCATTCGGTTGCGTCGATCGTGCCTTTTTCCAATGCGGGATAGATGTCGCCGCCTGCGATCTGCTGCGGAACCACGCCGAGCTTTGAAAGGGTCTTGCCCGCCCAACCGCCGATCCGCATCTTCAATCCGCTGAGATCTTCGACGCTGTTGATCTCCTTGCGGAACCAGCCGCCCATCTGAGTGCCGGTATTGCCGCCCGCAATACCGTATATGTTGTACTTCTTGCCGAACTCGTTGAGCATGTCCTGACCGCCGTGATCCTGAAACCATGCAGTCTGCTGGCGCGAGTTCAGGCCGAACGGTACCGAGCAATAGAGTGCGAAGGTCGGATCCTTGCCGATGAAATAATAGGCGGCGGTGTGGCACATTTCGACGGTTGCGTTGCTTACTGCATCGACAGCCTGCAAGGCAGGCACGATCTCGCCGCCTGCGAAGGGCTGAATTTGAAACTTGTTGTCGGTAGCTTCCGCAACATATTTCGCGATCGTCTCTGATGCACTGAAAGGCACATCCAGCGACTTCGGCCAACTCGTGGTGCAGCGCCACTTTAATTCAGGCATCGACTGGGCGATGGCTGGCGCAACAACGGCGGCAGACGCGGCGAGGCCGGCACCTGCCGTACTTAGAAATTGACGACGTTTCATGGCGTTTCCCCTGTGGATGATTGCTCATTGAGTAAAACCGCCGGCCCGCGGCCATTTCGACGGCAGTACTCCTCCGGGGATCAATTTTTCATGCGGGCCTTTTTTGGATGAACCCGGCAGAGATCAATTATATCAGACATAGGGATGCGCAGGAGATGCGAACAGCACCACCTGCAAGTCAAATGGGACCGGAGATGGATTGGGAAGCGGCCACGCTGCATTGCGGCAATCTTGCGCCGACGAACCCGCCTGAACCAGAAGCGGTCATCGCGTCCGGTCAATCTAGCAGCAACCATAAAGAAGTAGACGCGACCGGCTCCATCTAAACAAGCGACCGGCTCCATCTAAACAAGAATGGATTGCTTCTCCCTCTTTGGATAGTCTCGGCTGGTGTTTGGAATGCGGAAAGCATGGTACAGCGGACTACGTCTTCTTCGCTGTCGCGGTGGTCGTCGGGTTAAACCGCTATTTGGCCGGCATATCGTAAGCGAGCGCGTTGCTATGCAATAGGGTCCCAACGGCGAGCCAACTTGGTACGCTCCAAAATGGCTCGCTATGTGGGGGATGATTGCCTTTATGGCGGCCGTCCGTCTCTTCATTTGGCTGGTTTCGATATATGCGCCGCAACACTGCACGGTGCAGGACCGAGCCGAGCAGCGTCTGGTCTATCCCGGCGAGCCAACTTGTCGATGGTGAAGGCCCTCTTCGGCAACGGGTCAATAGCTGCCGTGGTATAGCAACGGAGATGCGGCTGTTCACATAGGATTCGTAAGAACTATCGCGTCAGCTGCAATAGATCCCATCGATTTCCGTAGAGATCATCAAAGACCGCAACGATTCCGTACGACTCGACGCGAGGTTCCTCCCGAAACAGTACGCCTTGAGCGATAGGCTTCGTAGTCGCGCCAGAAATCGTCTGTGTGCAAGAAGAGGAACACGCGGCCTCCAGCTTGATCACCAATGTGTTGCGTTTGACCAGCTGTAACCGCTTTCGCCAGCAGGATGCGGGTTTCTTGAGAGCCCGATGGAGCGATTAGAACCCACCTTTTGTCGTTGCCGAGGTTAGTGTCCTCAACCAAGTCAAAGCCGAGGCGTCGGGTGAAATAGGAAATGGCTTCGTCGTAGTCGCGAACAAGAAGGGCGATGTAACCGATTTGCTGCCGCATGGGGATTCAGTCTACGCACCTGGCTTTAGTCTGCAACGGGTCAAAGCGCGACTTTGCTCCGCCCATTAGGTTGGTCTCGTCTAGCCCACAAACCGGACGCCGCGGACGCCCGCAATGCAACAAGAAAGCCTATGCGGTCCTCACCGGTGCGGTGGGCGCCAGCGCCGCCACGGCATCCGCTATTCCCGCCGCATCTGCATAGGTAACCATGTGACCGGCATCCTCGACCAGATGAAGCAAGGAGCGGGGCAACACCGCGTGGAGGCGGCGCGACTGGTCGGCCTCGATGAGCCGGTCAGCCTTTCCATGCACGATCCTAACCGGACACCGGATATCCCGATATTGAAGCCGCAACTGCGCAGCAGCTGGAATAAGGAACGCACTCTCCTCGGCGGCCGCCCTCAACTGCTTGGGTCGGAGAGCCAACGAGATCGGAAATTCGTTCTTGAATTCCGGCGGGATGGCGCGCGGCGCGAACACGGTGCGCATCAGCTTCGGCATAATGGCGCACGATATGATCGGCGAGATAGTGTAGCGCATCAGATCGCCGAGCAGCGGCAGTGCCGGAACTGACATGAGCCAAAAGTCCGGCCGAGCGGTTGGAAAATAGTAGCCGGACACAAGCACCAGCCCACTCACGGCATAACCGCTTCGCAGCGCCAGAGCGATCGCCACCAGCGTTCCCCAGGAGTGGCCAAGTACCACGGGGTTGCGCACGCCAAGCTGATCAAGAGCCTTCGCGAACAAGGCGGCTTGCGTTGTGGCCGTCCAGATGCGTGTGCGCGGACGGTGGCTGTAGCCAAACCCTGGACGGTCGAAGCAAACGACGCGATAATTCTGGGCCAGGCGGTCGACCAAACCGCTTAGGACGAGATCCTGAACCATGGTGCCATTTCCGTGAAACAGGACCACGCAAGGCGCGGCGGCATCGCCCCGTTCGATATGGTGGAGGTACACACCGTCGCAATCGGTAAAGACGCCGATCGGGGGATTGTTTCGCTCCGCTGCCACCTGAAACGCGATGTTGGCGAGGATCAGAACGACAAGTCCGGCCAAAACGATCAGCAGCACGGTTTCAGTTGTGGACATGGTGTCAACTTATTCGCGATGGCAAGCACTGATTCCACTCCGTCGTTGTGAGCCGCGCTCCCAAGCCGACAGCAACCAACCGTGATCGGCGCGTGCGTGATCCGCGTTTGCGACCATCCTTTGCCGCCAGTTATCGTCCCGGCAGAGCCGTGAGCTCTCGGGGCGGATTGATGCGCCAGAACGGATATGCCGCCAGTTCTTTCGAATGCTGCCCGAACATATCGAACCGCCTGTTTGTAAACTCCGTAATGACGCCGAAAAATTCAGTTGGTGACCTGATCGACGCAAGTCTGAGGCCGAATTCAAAAGCTAATTGCGCGTTGGCCCCGGCAATTTCAAGAAGCTTCGCTTCATACGCCTGCATGTTTGCCGTCACTAAAGCAAAGCCTTTCATTGGATCGCGACCCGTCATTCTCTGACTGAGGTCATCGGGTAAGGCATCCAGCCGAGGCTCTTTAGGATCATCATGAAGCCCAAGAGGCGTCTCAATCGGGACTGCCGCAACAGAGCGAAGTAAATCCTCTTTCTGGCTTCGAACAATGGCTTGCTTGTTCGGTTGAGCCCGCGCGGCCAATTTCGGATTGCGGGCGCGCTTCGGCGCTGTCGCCGGTTTGCGTTTACTCATCTGACGCTCCAAGAAAATGGGGGTGCGACTTCATTTCTGCAGGTCAACAGGCATTGTGATGTGGCGTTCCAAACCCGTGGATTATTGGGGTTCCGCATAAACCGAGATCAATGGCGCGCTCTGCGATGTCGAGATGATTTTAGGTAGCAACTCCAATCAACAAACGTCTAGCTAGCGATCTTCTAGACCTATGCTCAACGGTGTCAGTTTGAGAAAAATCAGCCCTCCGCGCGTTGAGTCTCTCCAAAGGCCGTTTTATCGCCGACGTTCTCATCACGGACGTCAAGCTGCCCGGAGGCATCGACGGATGGCTGATCGCCGAACGTTGCGGAGACCTGAACCGCGCCGGTTTAAGCAGTGGCGTGCTGCCTGTGAATGGCGGCTCAGGGTCAAAAGGCGAGATCGGCTAGTCGATGCGGCTTCGTCCGCTTTACCTACGAGAACGGACATCTGCCCATCTTCGAGATGTCCGAAAAGTGCCCAGGAACGGAGGCGGCACGAATCAGTCGCACGCTTCAGAGATTCGAAATCTGCAACAGCTTGCGGTCACCGATCCAAGTTCTGGCAAGATCAGCCTGGGCCTTGCGGGCCGCGGTAGCATCGCCGCGCGACTTGTGCAGCTCCGCCAGCCCGTAATACGACCAGCCATTGGCGGGCGCCCGGCTGAGCGCGCGCTGGAATTGCCGCTCCGCCTCGGCGTAACGGCCGGCCTGCAGCAGGGCGGCGGCAAGCGACTGCCGGATCGGATAATACCAATAGGGTGGCTCGGTGTAGGCCAATGCGTCCTGCAATGCCGCCGCCCGCTCGAACCGGATGATGGCGGTGCGATGGTCGCCCTTGTTTTGAGCTACGCGTGCGAGGATGACTGTGCGCGCGATGCGGAGCACCTCCTGCGCCGGGACGCCTGAATCCTTCAGTAGCTTGAACTCCGCGGTGCGCTCGATCGTCTCGATGGCGCTCGCCGCGGCAGTAGCGCCCGCGAAGTCACGGTTTGCCACCAGCGCGACGCCGCGCGCGTAGAGCCACATTGCCTTGACATAGGGAATCGCATCGCCGGGATCCGGCAGCGCCAGAATGGTCTCGGGCGTGCTGAACTGCGCGTGCGCGAAGTAAGGCGCCGCCTTGACCGGCTGCACCATCGCAATGCCCTTGGCAGCCTCGCTGGGAATAAGCTGACCGAGCTTCTGCGCGGCGGCGATCACGGTCGGGCCGTCGCCGGCCATCTGCGCCGAAGCCATCACGAAGTGCACGTTATGCGGATAATAACCGAGCCGGTAGACTCCCATCGGCGCGTTGGTCTCGGCCAGGTATTTTTCATCGACCTTGACCGCCGTCTTGTTGTCTTCCAGCGCGTCGAGATACCGGCCAACCCGATAGTAAATGTGGCTCGGCATGTGGACGAGGTGGCCGGCACCGGGGATCGCGCCGCGCAACCGATCGGCATAAGGCTCGGCGCGCTTCGGCCGGTCGGACGCCTCGACGGCATGGATGTAGAGGTGAATTGCACCGGCATGATTGGGATTGCGAGCCAGCACACGCTCCAGCGTCGGCACGATCGGCGCGCTTTGCGGCTTGGCGTCACGGCCACCCGGCTTCCAGTAGTCCCAGGGGCTGATATCCATCACCGCCTCGGCATAGAGCGTGGCGATTTCGTCGTCCTCCGCAAACTGCTTTGCTACCTTTGCCATTTCGGCCGCGTAGGCCGCGTCGAACGGGGCGCGCGCGGCCTTCGGATCGCTGCCGTAGCGCGCCACCAGAGCACCGATCAGCGCCTGCTCGCGTGGGCTCGCCTTCCCGGCAAGCGCCTTCGCCTTCTGCGCGGCAGCGTAGGCAGGCGCGGCCGCGTCTTCCGGCATCGGAAGATTGATGTTGGGACCGAGCACCAGCGCCTCGCCCCAAAAACACATGGCGCAGTCAGGGTCGAGTTTTTGCGCCATGCGGAACGCGCGCCGCGCCTCATCGTGATTGAATGCGTAGGAAAGACGCAGGCCCTGATCGAAATAAGCCTGCGCGCGCTCGTTCGCGGTCGTGATCTTCCAGGTGGTAGAGCCAATGTCGGTCCACAGCGGCGGCTCGGTGTCCGTGAATGCCAGCGCGGGGCTGGCGGCACTCATCTCGGCGCGTGGCACTTCCGTCTGAGCCAGGCGAAACATCATGTTTGGCGAGCCGGTCGCGGCCGGCGCGCGGCAGATGGGAACATCGGGGCCGACGAGCGGCAGCGATATGTCCACGGCGGTTGCTCGCGCGTCCACGAGGATAAAGCCGCTCCCGGCCAGCAGCGCCGCCAGCGCAACTCCGCCGAGCGCGGCGGCGCCAACGGAACCCAGTAGATTTTGAGATCGCGTGAATGTCGCCATAATGGGCTCCAAAATCGGGCGGAGGAAAACAATCTGCCGGATCCGCGACTTCAACGGGGCGCGGGAACAGGATTCAAAGAGACCCCTGAATTTCAGACGTTTCCGTCCTTTCCGCAAGGCGACTGCAATGTCTGTGGCTGCGACACGTTAGCGTCGGCGGAAAGCTCGACGTGTTGGGTCAACGGTGCTGCTCTTTCCCGCTTCGGATCATTCGCGTCAGTTTGCCCGCGCACCGACGACTTCCGCTCTACCCATATAAACAGACATCGTCGCCGTGCGCGGCATGTCCCTAATGGGCCAATTGCTGCCTTCCAAAAGTGCGCAAGGCGTCGACCTAGACGGCCCCAAAGTCCTGCTCCGCAAGAACTGGACCGTTGGGAGCTTTCAGTTTTGTGAACGCGTAAAGGGAACAAAGCGCACGAGGGCGACCGCGCGCGTCGTCGTCTTGCCGGGCGCGATTTTTTCGACGACCGTGAGCTGCTGAGTGGTGTAACCGGATCCCACAGGCATGACGAGTCGGCCACCCATTTTAAGCTGCTCAATCAGCGGCGGCGGTGGCTGCCCGAGCGCGGCAGTCACGACGATGGCGTCAAAAGGACCGCATTCGGGCCAGCCATCATAGCCGTCGCCAAGTCTGACGCTCACATTGTCATACGCGAGGTCTCTTAGTGCTTTTGCGGCGGCCTCGGCCAGTTGGGGGATAATCTCGATGGTGCAGACCTTTCGCGCCAGGTGCGCAAGGATGGCGGCCTGATAGCCGGAACCCGTACCGACTTCGAGCACAACGTGATCGGGCGCGACCTCGACCAACTGGGTCATCAAGGCCACGATGTACGGCTGCGATATGGTCTGCCCGAGTCCGATCGGTATCGGTCTGTCCGCGTATGCGAGGGAGCAAGATCGCTCAGGGATAAATAGATGGCGTTGCGTTTGCTCCATGGCCTCAAGGACTCTCTGAGAGGCCTTGCTGTCCCAAAACACTGGCGGATCGTGCGCTCCCCAAGAGGTTCACGATTCACGTCGACCGTTTGAGCGCAACGGGAGGACTCGACCGATGACCGGTAAGCGAATGACCGCAGTGCGTCAGGCGGTAGTGCGTCAGGCGGTTCTTCAGCTATCATAACATGACTGCAGCTGGCTGGTAAGTTGCCTCTAATGTCCATTAATGGTCGGAGGACTAAACCGCTCGCGCGGTAGCGCGCTGCGGCGGGCGATTGAGCCCAGAGGATAGCGCAACGGGGCGTCCTGTCTTGAGATGAGGGGTTCGCAACCTTCACCCAAGACAGGAGCATCCCCATGACCGACGAGGCTATGAGCCCGTTGCGCCGGCGCATGATCGAAGACATGACGATCCGCAAGTTCGCGCCGAAGACCCAACACGACTATGTGCAAAGGGTCAAGAACTTCGCCGTTCTCGGGCGATCCCCGGATACGGCGAGCTTCGAGGACGTGCGCCGCTACCAGCTGCATCTGGCGGCGAGCGGCGTTGGTGTGCCGACCATCAATCAAACCGTTTCGACGCTGCGGTTCTTCTTTAAGGTCACGCTGAAGCGCCACGAGATCGTCGAGCACACCCATGTCATTCACGAGCCACGCAAGCTGCCGGTGGTGCTCTGCCCCGAGGAAGTGGCGCGGCTGCTCGATGCCGCGCCGGGGCTGAAGTACAAGGCGGCGCTGAGCGTGGCCTATGGTGGTGCCGGCCTGCGCGCCGCCGAGGTGGTCTCGCTCAAGGTCGCCGACATCGACAGCAAGCGGATGATCATCCGCCTCGAGCAGGGCAATGGCGGCAAGGACCGTAACGTTATGCTCTCACCACACCTGCTCGATCTGCTCCGGACCTGTTGGAAGGCGGCGCGCCCGCAGGGCTGGTTGTTCCCGGGCCGCGATCCGGTGCAGCCGATGACCACGCGCCAGCTCAATCGCGCCTGTCACGCCGTGCGCGGCAGCCCCAGGTCGTCGGCCGCGCCGAGACACCTCATTTGACAAGTGATGTGGCGTTTGGACAGTGTGACTGCCGGATTACATCGCTTGCCGTGAAGCAAATTTGAGCATTGAATTTTATGCGTGGGCGAAGCGAGGCGAGTTTGGCTTGAGGCTCAATTCTTGCGCGTCACCAAGCCACCTCCTGCCGGCTAATTTGTCAGAGAGGAGTCACCATCATGTGTGCAGGCGATGATCAAACGTGCCCGCGATTTGAGCTGCATCGACAGAAGCTCCTTGAGGACCTCGACCAAGAGCGGCGCGCATTCGTTAAGAGCGCATTCGTCGCGGGCGGTGGCGCAGCCGCATGGGCTGCAAGCGGCACGCTGGCCACTCCGGCATCGGCGCAGACCAAGCCTGGCCAGCCGACCTACCACTACTTGCCGGCCAACTCGGACACGGTGCATTGGGGCTATTTCAGCAAACTATTAAAGCCTCAGCTCGAAGTGGATTCGGGCGATTACATCACCATCGAGGCCGTGACCCACCACGCCGGCGACGACGTCGAACGTATGGTCAAAGGCGATCCGGGTATTGAGAGCATTTATCTTTGGAGCAAGGATAAGAAAGGCGTCAATCGCCGTGGCGCCGGCCCGATCGACGGCAAGCAGCTCGGGCGCGGCGCAGGCGAAGGCTTCGGCGTGCATATCTTGACCGGTCCGGTTTTTGTTCGCGGGGCCGAGCCGGGCGATATCATTGAAGTCCGCATCATGGATGTAAAGCCCCGGCCTTGCGCTAACCCGGCCTACCCGGGCAAGTCATTCGGCAGCAACGCGGCGGCTTGGTGGGGCTTTCATTACAATGATCTGCTCACTGAACCGAAGCCGCGCGAGGTGTGCACGATCTACGAAATCGACGCCAGCGGGCAGCAAAACTGGGCACACGCGGTCTACAACTTCCGCTGGGTGCCTCAGACCGATCCGTATGGTGTCGTCCACAAGATCATCGATTATCCCGGCGTGCCGGTCGACCATTCGATCGTGCAAGAGAACCACAACATCCTCAAAAACGTCCGCATCCCGATCCGACCGCATTTCGGAGTGATGGGCCTGGCGCCAAAAGAAGCCGACATCGTCGATTCTATTCCGCCGAGCTATTTCGGCGGCAACATCGATAATTGGCGTATCGGCAAGGGCGCGACCCTGTACTATCCGGTTGCAGTGCCAGGCGGCTTGTTCTCAGTCGGCGACTCGCACGCCGCGCAAGGCGATTCAGAATTGTGCGGCACCGCCATCGAAATGTCGCTGACCGGGACCTTCCAGCTTATCCTGCACAAGCAGAATTCACTGAGCGGTTCGCTCGCCGGGCTGAATTACCCGCTGCTTGAGACGCAGGACGAATGGGTTCTGCACGGATTCAGCTTCCCCAATTATCTCGCGGAGCTCGGCCCTACGGCGCAGCAGGACATCTACAAGAAATCCTCGATCGATCTCGCGCTAAGGGATGCGTTTCGTAAAATGCGTAGCTTCCTGATGACCACCAAGGGATTGACCGAGGACGAGGCGATTTCGCTCATGTCCATCGGAGTCGACTTCGGCGTCACGCAGGTGGTCGATGGCAATTGGGGCATCCATGCGATCATCAAGAAGAACCTGTTTGCCGGTATAGCGACGGCTTGAAGCTCTAGGAGCCATGAAGCGACGGGAATGTTAGAATCGGACCAGCAGTAGCCCTCGGGCGGATAGCGCGCAATGTCCGAGTGGGTCAATCGCGCCGAAGGTAGTCCGTCAGAATGGACGGCAAACGTCCTCAAGGCTCCGTTTGCGCCCGAGTTCGAGCGGTGCCGCAAACTGACGCGATGGGCCAAAACCGGAGTCGTGCATCGCAGCAAGAAGGTCTACGCTAATGGTATCGCACCGCAGAGAAGGCGGATAGGGCCTTGCGTCGGCCTTGGGGGTAATCTCGGAAGTGCCGGTTGCCCGGTTTTGCCGGTTCCGCATCACCTCCTTAGCAACGTTCGACACGACGCTGCGATCGCGGGGACATTCAAGCTGCTGCATGGACCACCTGTCACATAGACCTTCGCGAAGTTGGAGCGCGAGATCGAAGTCACGTGGCGCAACTCGGCAGCTTTTTTGTTACGAAATTCCAGGATCAAGTTACATCTGCAACTGTGGAATCGCTTGAATCGAGCAACGCGCGCGACGCGCTTTCTGAATTTGAATTTACTTTCTGAGTTTGAATTTGATCAGGCGCTCGCGCGGAGTTGAGCAACAGTGATGTCGAAGCCAGTAGCGTCTCTCTCGATCGATTGCCACCTCCGATGGGTGTTGAGGTTGGGAGCGATAGTCCTCAAGGAGGATGATCATGTTGCGTAAGACAGCAATCGCGTTATTGGCCGTTGCATCTGTTGGCCTGGCTGCGCCGACGATGGCGTTGGCTCGCGGCGGTGGCGGCGGCGGCGGAGGAGGAGGAGGCGGAGGCCACGGCGGTGGCGGAGGTGGTATCGGCGGAGGCCATGGCGGTGGCTTCGGTGGTGGCGGTTTCCATGGCGGTGGCTTCGGTGGTGGCGGTTTCCATGGCGGTGGC
Source organism: Bradyrhizobium sp. 164 (assembly GCF_023073715.1). Lineage (GTDB taxonomy): Bacteria > Pseudomonadota > Alphaproteobacteria > Rhizobiales > Xanthobacteraceae > Bradyrhizobium. The sequence continues at coordinate 1,666 of NZ_JADPKA010000091.1, read as the reverse complement.
TTCGGTGGTGGCGGTTTCCATGGCGGCGGCTTTGGTGGCGGTGGCTTCCATGGCGGCGTGGCCGGCGACCTCCGCGGTGGCGGATTCCGTGGCGGCCGGATGGCCGGCGGATTCCATGGCGGGGAATTTCGTGGCCGCGGCGAATTTCGTGGTCGTGGATTCCATGATCGCGATTTCGGGCGTCGCCGCTTCGGATTCGGATTCGGCTACCCGTATGACGACTACGCCTACTGTTACCCGTATGGATATGGGTACTCGTATGGAAATGGGTGTAGCTATTACCCGTACACCTACAGCAATGCGTACTAAGACTCGGCAGTTGCCATGTAGTTCGGCGACGCCCACCACGCATGGCCGGCACCTGCGGCTCCGACAGGTGCCTGCCAACCTCAGCGCTCTCTCGCGCTGAGGTCACAGGCGATTTCGGCGACTCGCTAATGCGCCAAAGCTCTATGGTCCGTTCGACACGACGTTGCGATCGCGGGGACTATCAAGCTGCTGCATGGATCACCCCGTTCTGCTGGACAATCGAGTCATTGGCGGCGCGCCAGCGCGACCTCGCCAAAATCAAGCGTTGGGATTGCGCAACGTGAATTGACGACGTTCAACCCCGTCTCACGGTAGCTTGCCCCTTCGACCAGAGTGCCCCTGTCGTCGCGAAATACTGATCACCCTCGCCAGCCATTCAAAGCCCCCGGTATCATCCAGCTTTTTTCCGTCAACTTCCGATTTGGGTCAATCGCGTCGATTTGGCCGGTTCTCCGCAATTTCCCGTCTGGCCAAAAGCGGTCAAGCAAACCAAAGCGCAGGCGCGTCCTATTAGCGGCAACTGATCCTTAACCACGGTAAATGATCAGTCACTACTCAAGATCGTGGTTCTGCAGACGTGCAATTTTCGTTTGGTATGCTCCTACGCTGTGGTGTCGACTAACGCAGGGGGCAGGATGAGCGGCCGCGCTAACGGATGTTTGGCAATGCTTGTGGCCGCAGTCGCGATCATAGCGGTTGGCTGGTGGGCATTTCGCGGCGAGACGACCACACTTAGGTCACGGCTGACCCTTGTCGTAGAAACCCCGGAAGGTGAGCGATCGGGTTCGAGCGTGAGTCAATTGACGATCCTTGCGCCCGGCCGTTTGAACCGCACAATTGGGTTTTCGTCCCTGGCGAGGGTAGGCGAAGTTGGTGAGGCCGTTGTTGTCGATCTGGGGATGCATGGCGTGCTGTTCGCTACGCTCGCCGAAGAACGCGCTCTTCGGAGCGGTGGAATGGGCATGTACAATGGAGCTACGGCACCATTCGCTCAGGAAGCGTTTCACGGCAAGGCCGACAAGAATATTGGCGAAGGACGATTATACGGTTTATCTCGAGGAGATGAAACGACGCAAACCTAGAAGCGATGTGTCGTTCGGGAATTTGCCGGTTGACCTTGCCCCCATATGTGGAACGGCCCGCGTGGCAAGAGCTTTTGCAGTCGATTTCACACATTGGAACGGTGCGGTCATATGTCCGGCCTTTGCGCGCGGCACATGGCCGCTGGCCTCGATGAGATCCGCGGAACGAGGAGCTATGTCAATCGGCGTTCGACTGGGACCCCCTATCGGCATCCAAAAGGGACCCCTTTGATCGGCGTGCTCTGCTGGGAGCGCTCGGGTCGTCGGAGCTGGTC
>NZ_JADPKA010000057.1 GCF_023073715.1 Bradyrhizobium sp. 164 | reverse complement strand
GACGCCAATCCGGCTGTTTCTTAGGAAGGCCGCAGCCTTCTTCGCGAAGGAAGCGACATGAAGTTCGTCTTCATCGCGAAGCACCGGGCGATCTGGCCGGTGGCATGGCTATGCGATGCGCTGGGGGTGTCGCGGTCGGGCTTCCATGCCTGGCTGAATCGCTCGCCCAGCGCCAGATCCCGCAGCGACGAAGAGCTCGGCGGCAAGGTGAAGGCCAGCTTCATGGCGAGCGACCGCACCTATGGTGCGCGCCGGGTGTGGCGTGATCTGCTCGCCGATGGGGCGGACTGTGGCCTGCACCAAATCGAACGGCTGATGCGCCTGCAAGGCTTGCGGGCGCGGCCGCGACGCCGGCGCTTGCCGAAGGACAGCGGCGATCGACAGCTCGAGACCGTGCCGGCGAACCTCCTTGACCGGCAGTTCGCCGCCGAGCGGCCGAACCAGAAGTGGATCGCCGACTTTACGTATCTCTGGACGGCCGAGGGCTGGCTCTACGTCGCAGCGGTGATCGACCTGTTCTCACGCCGGGTGGTGGGTTGGTCGATGAGCGCCGCCATGACAGCTCAGTTGGTAACCGATGCCCT
>NZ_JADPKA010000044.1 GCF_023073715.1 Bradyrhizobium sp. 164 | reverse complement strand
GGGGTTGGGCGGGGGCGGCGGCCGCCACCCCCGCCCCGGTACAGACTGCCGATCCGTTTGGCCTCGAGACCGTGCTCGAGCCCAAGAAGGTCGTGATGGTCAAGGGCACTGCCAATTGGGACTCGGCCTTCGACACCCTGATCGACGCCTTCAAGGCGCTGAACACGCTCCTGGACAAGCAGGGCATCAAGCATGCCGGCAATTCGATGATCGTCTACACCTCCACCGACGACACCGGCTTCACCTTCCTCGCCGAGATCCCGGTCGAGCAGGATCCGAAGAACCTGCCCAAGGACATGAGCATCGGCAAATCGCCGGAGGGCAAGGCGCTTAAATTCGTCCATCGCGGCTCCTACGACAACATGGACAACACCTATGAGGCGATCACCAATCACCTCGACGACAAGAGGCTGGAAGCCAAGGATACCTTCATCGAGGAGTACCTCACCGATCCCCTGAAGACGGCCGAGGACAAGCTCGTGATCAACGTTTTCGTGCCGCTGAAGTGAGAATGATGAAAAAGCTTGCCGTCCTTTTTGCTCCACTCGCCGCCGTTTTCGCCGCAACGCTGCTGGCGGCCCCCGCCCGCGCCGACGATTTTCCGTCAGCCATTTCGGTGAGCGGCGAAGCCACGATTTCCGCCGCCCCCGATCTCGCGCAGATCGACGCCGGGGTCGCCAACGATGCCAAAACGGCGAAGGAAGCCTCCGATGCCAACAACGCCGCGATGGGCAAGGTGCTGCTGGCGCTGAAGGGCGCCGGGATTGCCGAGAAGGATTATCAGACCTCGCGCCTGTCGCTCCAGCCGCAATACGGCCAGAACAAATCCACCGGCGCCTCGCCCGTGGTCGGCTTCCGCGCCTCCAACCGTGTCACCGTGAAAATTCGCGACGTGACCAAAGTCGCAGGCATCATCGACACGCTGGTCAGCGCCGGCGCCAACGACATCGGCAATATCTCCTTCGAGGTGACGCAGGCCTCGAAACTGCTCGATGATGCGCGCGAGCAGGCAGTCGCTGATGCCCGCCGCAAGGCGGAGATTTACGCCAAAGCCACCGGCGTCACGCTAGGGGCGCCGCTCAGCGTCACCGAGGGTGGCGGCCCGGTGCCGCTGTTCAAAGGCCGCGTCGCTGCGGCTCCGATGGCTGCACCCGCAGCCGTCGCGCCCGGCGAGGAGACGCTGACGGTGACGGTGAATGTGAGCTGGGCGATCAAGCCGAAAGAGCAATGACTGGTGTCCCGGATGCACCTCCGGGGCACGAGCAGTTTGCCGGCACGCTAAATCTCCACCACCTGTCCCGGCAGCATCGCCACGAACCGCTCTTGCGGAATCTTCGCAGCATCCAGCGCTTCGACCAGCGCCTTTGCCGGCGCATCGATTGCCTCATCCGTCAGCTGGAACGTGCCGTGATGATGCCCGAGCGCTTCCTGCGCGCCGCAATCCGCGAGCGCCTTCACGGCATCTTCCGGATTCATGTGCTGGTCACGCATGAACCAGCGCGGCTCGTAGGCACCGATGGGAAGGATCGCAAGCCGCAGCGGCCCATGCTTCTCCGCGACGCGGCGGAAATGCCTGCCCTCGCCATAGCCGGAATCGCAGACGACGTAGATCTTGCCGGCCGGCGTCTCCAGCACGAAGCTCGCCCATAGCGCCTTGTTGCGATCGAACACACCGCGCGCCGTCCAGTGCCGGGTCGGAACCAGATGCACGGCGATGCCGCCACCGAGCTCGACGCGGTCGTGCCAGTCGAACGCCTCCACCTTGATCGTGGGATCCCAGCTTCGAATCGTCACGTCGTTGCCGAGCGGGGTGACGACGCGCGGCGCAAAGTTCTTGGCGAGCCGCGATAGCGTCGAGATGTCCAGGTGATCGTAGTGGCCGTGCGAGACCAGCACGACGTCGATCTTGGGCAAACGTTCGAAGGCAATGCCGGGATCGTTGTGCCGCTTCGGCCCGGCCCAGGCGACCGGCGAGACCCGCATCGACCAGACGGGATCGACCAGGATGTTGAGGCCGCCGGTCTGGATCAGCCAGCTGGCGTGGCCGACGAAGGAGAGCCGCACCTTGTCGCCGTCGACCCGCGCCGGCGGGGTGTCGGCATGGGGGCTGGGGGCCCAATCCGGCCATTCCGCGCGCTGCCGCTTGCCGCCGAATTGCCAGCGCAGCACCTCTCGAAGCGATTTCGGCGGCGCGCCGTCGGGATCGAAGAAGTGCAGACCGTTGAAATGGTCGGAGGCCGGACCATCATAGGTTTTCATGCGAGACATCCAAAGGGACGGAATTGCGACGAGCGCGCCGGCCCCGGCAAGCAGTCCGAACAGGCGACGGCGGGTGATCGGCACGGCGGCTCAGGGATGATAGCGGAGGTCAGTCATGGCCTTCTATATGGGCAGCCCTAGGAAATGGAACCACCCGGCAAAAGGGCACTAAATTTCAGGACCTTGTCCTGGCAAAGGCGCCGCGGCACCCTAACTTTCCTTGACTTTTGGGCGTGAGCGGCGTTTAACCCCGCCACTTTCTCGGAAAGGCTTTCTTTTCGACCCGCCGACTGGCCCTGGAGGCCGGAGGTCAACGCCCGACAGCGCTGTGCGCCCTCGGGCGCAAAGGTGTTTGGAAGATCGTCTGTCCAAGGAAGAGGTCATGCCCCGCCTTCGCGGGCATGACACGGGAATAACGAAGCGCCCCCTCACGGCGCAGCAACAGGACAAGTGCATTGTTCGACAATCTGTCGGAACGGCTTGGCGGCATCCTCGATCGTCTGACGGGGCGCGGGGCGCTGACCGAAAAGGACGTCGACGCCGCGATGCGCGAGGTGCGCCGCGCGCTGCTGGAGGCCGATGTCGCGTTGGAGGTGGTGCGCAGCTTCACCGAACGCGTCCGTGAGCAGGCGATCGGCGCTACCGTCGTCAAGTCGGTCACACCAGGCCAGATGGTGGTCAAGATCGTCCATGACGAGCTGATCAACACGCTCGGCGCCGAAAGCCAGACCATCGACGTCAATTCCGTGCCGCCGGTGCCGATCATGATGGTCGGCCTGCAAGGCTCCGGTAAGACCACCACCACCGCCAAGCTCGCCCGCCGCCTGGTCCAGCGCGACAAGCGCAAGGTGCTGATGGCTTCGCTCGACGTCTATCGCCCGGCGGCGATGGAGCAACTGGCCGTGCTCGGCCGCGATCTCGACATTCCAACGCTCCCCATCGTCGCAGGCCAGCAGCCGCCGCAGATCGCGAAGCGCGCGCTGGAGGCCGGCAAGCTCGGCGGCTACGACATCGTGCTGCTCGATACCGCCGGCCGCACCACGCTCGACGAAGAGATGATGGCGGAGGCGGCCGCGATCAAAGCCGCGGCCAATCCGCATGAAGTGCTGCTGGTCGCCGACAGCCTCACGGGCCAGGACGCCGTGAATCTCGCGCGCTCGTTCGATCAGCGCGTCGGCCTCACCGGTATCGTGCTGACCCGCGTCGACGGCGACGGCCGCGGTGGCGCCGCGCTGTCGATGCGCGCCGTCACCGGCAAGCCGATCAAGCTGATCGGCACCGGCGAAAAGACCGATGCGCTGGAGGATTTCCATCCTGATCGTATCGCCGGCCGCATCCTCGGCATGGGCGACGTCGTCTCGCTGGTCGAGCGCGCCGCCGCCAACATCGACGCCGAGAAGGCCGCGCGCACCGCCGAGCGCATGCGCAAGGGTCAGTTCGACCTCAACGACATGCGCGAGCAGCTGTTGCAGATGTCCAACATGGGCGGCATCAGCGGGCTAATGGGCATGATGCCCGGCATCTCCAAGATGAAGAACCCGATCGCGGCCGCCGGCATCGACGACAAGATCCTGAAGCGCCAGGTCGCGATCATCGATTCCATGACGCGCGAGGAGCGCCGTCACCCCGACGTCCTGAAAGCGAGCCGCAAGAAGCGCATCGCTGCAGGGAGCGGCCAGAGCGTCCAGCACGTGAACAAGCTCCTGAAGATGCACCGGAACATGGCCGACGTGATGAAGGCCATGGGCTCGGGCAAGCGCGGCCCGCTCGCCGGCATCGCGCAGGCCATGGGCTTTGGCGGCGGCATGAAGATGCCGTCTCCGGAAGAGATGAAGGCTCTTCAGGAGAAGATGCAGAGCGGCGGCGGACAGGGCCTGCCGAGCCTGCCGAAGGATTTGCCGGCTGGTCTTCGCACCGGCCTGCCCAACGTTCCCGGACTGACTGGGCTCAGCGGCAAGCCGATGCTGCCGGGCCTCGGCGATTTCCCGGGCAAGAAGAAATGAGGAATTCGTCGCACGGGATCGCAAGCGTCCCGCGCAACGCGGAATACCAATCAACCCAACAGACTGTACTTTGAAGGAGAACTTGATGTCCGTCGTTATCCGCCTCGCCCGTGCAGGCACCAAGAAGCGTCCCGTCTATCATGTCGTCGTCGCCGATTCGCGCTTTCCGCGCGATGGCCGCTTCATCGAGCGTCTCGGTTATTTCAACCCGCTGCTGCCGAAGGACAACGAGGCCCGCCTCAAGCTCGACATGGAGAAGGTGAAGGCCTGGGTCGCCAAGGGCGCGCAGCCGTCGGACCGCGTGTCTCGCTTCCTCGACGCCGCCGGCGTCAAGAAGCGCGAAGCGCGCAACAACCCGCAGAAGGCCGTGCCGCGCAAGGAGCGCAAGGCGCAGGCCGAAGCCGCCGCGAAGGGTTAAGGCCAGACCATGCCGGCGCTGGTCTGCGTCGCGCGGATCGGCGCCGCGCACGGGGTGCGCGGTGCGGTCAAATTGTGGACCTTCACCGAAGATCCCTTTGCTATCAGGCGCTACGGTCCGCTGCTGTCCAAGGACGGCAAGCGCCAGTTTGAGGTCGCAACGGCGCGCGAGGCCAAAGATCATCTCGTCGCGACGTTCACGGGGGTCACGACCCGCGATGAGGCCGAACGGCTCAACGGCATCGAGCTCTACGTCCCGCGCGACAAGCTGCCCGCGACCGACGCGGACGAATATTACCACACCGACCTGATCGGGCTCGCCGCCGTCACCACGGGCGGCGAGGCGCTCGGCCGCGTGCTCGCGATCCATAATTTCGGCGCCGGCGACATCATCGAGATCGCTCCGCTCATGGGCACGACGCTGCTGCTGCCGTTCTCCAACGCGGTGGTGCCTGAGGTCGATATCGCCGGCGGGCGTGTGGTCATCGCCCTGCCGCAGGAGATTCAGGGCGAGGACCCTACCGCTAGTCGTCCCGGCGAAGGTAATTGAGATGCAATGACCACCCCCTCACCCTGGCGCGCGACGGTGCTGACGCTGTTTCCGGACATGTTTCCCGGGCCGCTCGGCGTGAGCCTGGCCGGCCGGGCGCTGGCGGGCGGGCTTTGGCAACTCGAGGCGCGGGACATCCGGGCCTCCGCCACCGACCGTCACCGCAGCGTCGACGACACCCCGGCCGGCGGCGGGCCGGGCATGGTGCTGCGGGCGGATGTCCTGGCCGCCGCCATCGATGCCGCTGAAATCAGCCCGGATCGGCCCCGTCTGCTGATGAGCCCGCGCGGTCGGCCATTGACCCAGGCCCGCGTTGTGGAACTGGCCAGGGGTCCCGGCCCTCTCATCGTCTGCGGACGGTTCGAGGGGGTGGACCAGCGGGTAATCGACGGGAGAGGCCTGGAGGAGGTCTCGATCGGCGATTACGTGCTGTCCGGGGGCGAAATCGCCGCGTTAGCCGTGATTGACGCCTGCGTCCGGCTGCTGCCGGGGGTGATGGGCAAGGAGACCTCGGGAACCGAGGAAAGCTTTTCGGACGGCCTGCTCGAATACCCGCAATACACCCGCCCGCAGCTGTTCGAAGGGGCTCCGATCCCGGAGATCCTGACCTCCGGCGACCACGCCAAGGTCGCGGCTTGGCGGCGGGCGCAATCCGAGGCGTTGACGGCGGCCCGGCGGCCGGATTTGTGGGCCCAGATCCCGAGCAAGGCCCCGAATCGGGCCGGGCGCCAAAAAACGCCAAAAAACAAGACGGACGGGTGACAAACGCTCCGGCTTGCCTTATAGGAGCGGCCACATCCGCAATGGCTGGATAGACGAATTTCGCGCAGCCCCCGTTGAAAAGGCTGGGCGCGCCGATGGAGATTTACCCATGAACCTGATCAAGCAGCTCGAACAAGAGCAATTCGACAAGCTGTCCGCCGGCAAGGACATCCCGGAATTCGGCCCCGGCGACACGGTGATCGTCAACGTGAAGGTCGTCGAAGGCGACCGCACCCGCGTGCAGGCCTATGAAGGCGTCTGCATCGGCCGTTCCGGCGGTGGCCTCAACGAGAGCTTCACCGTGCGCAAGATCTCCTATGGCGAGGGCGTGGAGCGTGTGTTCCCGGTGATGTCGCCGATGATCGACTCGATCAAGGTGGTGCGCCGCGGCAAGGTGCGCCGCGCCAAGCTCTATTACCTCCGCAACCTTCGCGGCAAGTCGGCCCGCATCGTCGAGAAGCAGGACCGCGCGGCTGCCGTCGGCGAGTAAGCTTCGCCACCAGGCAAGTTTCGAAAAGCGCGGGGCTCGGCTCCGCGCTTTTTTTGTTTCCCCGCGCTGTCATTGCGAGGAGCCCTTGCGACGAAGCAATCCAGACTGTCTCCGCGGACGCATTTCTGGATTGCTTCGCTGCGGTCGCAATGACGACGCCGCTAAGCTCTCGCGCTTTAACTTCCGCGTGCTATATATCTCTAGAATGTTTCCAGATCTGACCAGCCTCGCCCCCGTCAAGCGCATCGTCATCGACGATCGCTCGCGGCTGCCTGGCCGGTTCTTCGGACGCTTCGCGACCTCGGCAACGTCAGAGCTTACGCGCGCAGCTTAAAAGCTGCGCCGACGATTTTGTTGCCCACGCGCCAAGTGCGCCTATCCGCTTACACAGCATTCCTTCGGAGCTGACGCTCATGTCCAAGCCGACCACATTGTACGACAAGATCTGGAACGACCATCTGGTGCACGAAGCCGAGGACGGCACCTGCCTGCTCTATATCGATCGCCACCTGGTGCACGAGGTGACCTCGCCGCAGGCGTTCGAAGGCCTGCGCGCCACGGGTCGCAAGGTGCACGCGCCCGAGAAGACGCTCGCCGTCGTCGATCACAACGTGCCGACCACCGACCGCACCAAGCCGAACCCGGACCCGGAAAGCATCGAGCAGATCAAGGCGCTGGCTGAGAACGCCAAGGAATTCGGCATCGAATATTACAACGAGTTCGATAAGCGCCAGGGCATCGTTCACGTCATCGGCCCCGAGCAGGGCTTTACGCTGCCCGGCACCACCATCGTCTGCGGTGACAGCCACACCTCGACGCACGGCGCGTTCGGCGCGCTCGCGCATGGCATCGGCACGAGCGAGGTCGAGCACGTGCTGGCGACGCAGACGCTGATCCAGAAAAAAGCGAAGAACATGCGCGTCACCGTCGATGGCAAATTGCCTGACGGCGTGACGGGCAAGGACATCATCCTGGCCATCATCGGTGAGATCGGCACCGCCGGCGGCACCGGCTACGTGCTGGAATATGCGGGCGAAGCGATCCGCGCGCTCAGCATGGAAGGCCGCATGACGGTCTGCAACATGTCGATTGAAGGCGGCGCCCGCGCCGGTCTCGTCGCACCCGACCAGAAGGCCTACGACTTCCTGCGCGACCGGCCGAAGGCGCCGAAGGGCGCGGCCTGGGACGCGGCAATGCGCTATTGGGAGACACTGCGTTCCGACGAAGGCGCGCATTTCGACCACGAGCTGCGGCTCGACGCCGCAAAGCTGCCGCCGATCGTGACCTGGGGCACGAGCCCGGAGGACGTCATCTCGGTGACCGGCATCGTGCCCGACCCCGACAAGATCGAGGACGAGGCCAAGCGCATCTCCAAGCATCGTGCGCTCAAGTATATGGGCCTGACGGCGGGAACGAAGATCACCGACATCAAGCTCGACCGCGTCTTCATCGGCTCCTGCACCAATGGCCGGATCGAGGATTTGCGCGCCGCCGCCAAGATCGCGGAAGGCAAGCAGGTCTCTGGCCACGTCAATGCGATGGTGGTGCCGGGCTCGGGCATCGTGAAGGAGCAGGCCGAAGCTGAAGGTCTCGACAAGATCTTCATCAAGGCCGGCTTCGAGTGGCGCGAGCCGGGCTGCTCGATGTGCCTCGCCATGAACCCGGACAAGCTGAAGCCGGAAGAGCGCTGCGCCTCGACCTCGAACCGCAACTTCGAAGGCCGTCAGGGCTTCAAGGGCCGCACCCATCTGGTGTCGCCGGCGATGGCGGCAGCGGCGGCGATCGCGGGTCACTTCGTCGACGTCAGGGACTGGCGCTGAGCTGCTCCCTGCAATTATAGCGATCGCGGCAAGCTGCCCTTAATCGGCAGCGCCGACATTGCGTCCTCGCGGATTTCGCGAGGACGCAAGCCATGGCCGACAAGCCGGAATATGTCGATTTGATCAGCGAGGCCACGCGCCAGCACCGCCGGCGCGCAACGCCGCTGCGCATCGTTGCCAAGCCCGAGGTCGAGGAAACCTCGAAGCTCAGCCGCTGGCCGCCGGCGATGTTCAGGCAATGGAAGCTTGAGAATTTGCGGCGGTGGAAATCCGCGTCGTGGAAGCTGAAGGATTGGCTGTAGGCCACGCTGTCATTCCGGGGTGGCGCGGAAGCGCCAGACCCGGAATCTCGAGATTCCGGGTTCGATGCTTCGCATCGCCCCGGAATGACGGTGCTAACTCACATCACCAATACCGGTACGGATAGTGCCAGCGGGGCCAGCGGCAAACGCGGCGCGGGCCGTAATAGGTCCAGATGATCCGGCAGCGGCGCGGATAATGGTAGTAGGGATAATAGCCGCCATAATAATAGCGCCGGTGGAAGTGACGGTAGCCGTAATAGGGGCGGTGATAGCCCCAGTGACGGTGATAGCCGCCATAGCCGCCGTAGCGAACGCCGCCATAGCGATAGCCGCCGATATGGCTGTGAAAGGCCGGCGCGGCGCGGAAGGCGCCGATATGGCCGCCACGAAATCCACCGCCGCGGAAGCCGCCGATATGTCCTCCGCCGCCATGGAAGCCGCCACCGCGGAAGCCTCCGCCGTGAAAGCCGCCACCATGTCCGCCGTGCCCGCCGCCGTGGCTAACCTGCGTGACGAGATCGTCGGCTGCAGCCTTCGTCGCGGGCGACGTGGCCGGATTGATCAACGTGAGTGCTTCAGCGCGACGCGCGGTGCCGGCCGACAGCATCAGCGCCGTGGCGGCCGCAATTCCGAGCAAGCGCATCGGGCTTGCCTTGAGACCTGATGTCCTCAGCATAGAATCCTCCCTAAATCTGGACAGCGCAGTTGCGGCGCGACGTCTTGGCCGCGCCAAACGCTGTTCAATTGCGGTCGCTCCCTGGATTAGACTGAGGAGACCGATGTGAACGCCCCATGAATGAACGACGCTGGGCTTCGCGATGCGACGCAGTGCCGCGACGGAAGGAGTTTTTTGGAAATGACTGTCTACGCGATTGCGCAATTGAAGATGACAGACCGCGCGGCCTATGACCGTTATCAGGCGCGCTTCTTCGACGTGTTCAAGAAGTATGGCGGAAAGCTGCTCGCCGCGGACGAACATCCGCGCGTGCTCGAAGGCGCATGGCCGCATGACAAGATTGTCATGATGTCATTCCCGGATGAGGCTGCGTTCCTCGCCTTCTCGAACGCACCAGACTACGAGGAAATCTCGCGCGACCGCAAAGCGGGTGCGCAGGCGACGGTACTTCTGGTCAAGGGATTTGCGCCAGACCGCTAACGCGTCACCACCACGGCCCGTAGCCGAACACGAAGGGAGCAGGCACCGCGTAGGGATAGGGACGGTAGTGGACCGGCCGCGCGTAATAGCGTGGATCATGGCGCGCAGCCGGCCGCACCATGTCATGGGTTCGCGCGTGTCGTCGCACATCGAAAACCGCGATCCCGGCCGCGGCCTCCGGCACCCTTCGCGCAGTGGAAGCGCGCGGCAGACCGGCGGCAAGCGCGACGGCAACGGCTAATGCAATCCATCTCGCCATGACGACCCCCACGAGGCCACCGTTCGTTGGCGCGGGCAGTGAACCTGGCATCAGCCCCGGCGCCAGTAACAGCTCACACGCGGCACGATCACCGTGCCGCTCGGGCGGTACTCCTGCACATAGGTGGCGTTGCACACGCGGACTGCGTCGGGGCCCGGATTGTAGCGCGGATAGACACCGTCCGGGCTGTAATAGGGCGTGACGCGCAGGCGTGCCGGGGCCCGCTTGCGCGGCGGGGGAACGTCGTCCGGCGAGGCGGCCTGGGCGAGACGGATCTCGGGGGCGGTCTGCGCCTCGGCGCCAACGCAAAACTGCGAAAACAACCCCATGCACAGTAGCGTCAGCGCTGTTTTCGCTCGCATTTTTCCGCCCACTTGAAACGTCCCATTCGAGGTCCCACGCTCCCCGTTTTGGCGGCGCTCGTCAACCTCGCCGGGCTTATAAAGCCAGATGCATCGCCGCGGAACCCGCGGTAAGAGAACCCCATGTGGACGGAATTGAAAGCGCCCTCACTGGCCGAGATGGAAGCGACGGCGCACGACATCTTCGAGCGCCTGCCGGCGGAGTTTCGCAAGCTCTGCGAGGGCGTCATCATCCGCGTCGACGACTTCCCGACCGATGAGGTGCTGGACGAGATGCAATGCGAGAGCGAGTTCGACCTGCTCGGCCTGTTCCAGGGCATCGGCCTGCCGCAGCAGAGTTTCGGCGACGTGGCGCGGCTGCCCAACATGGTCTGGCTCTACCGTCGACCGATCCTGGACTATTGGGCCGAGCACGACGAGACCCTCGGCCACATCGTCCGCCACGTCCTGATCCACGAGATCGGCCACCATTTCGGTCTGTCGGACGACGATATGGCCGCGATTGAGGCGAAGGCGGATTGAGGGCCGCACAAAGACGGTGCGCTCCCTCGCCCGCTTGCGGGGGAGGGCTGGGGAGAGGGTGTCTCCACAGCGGGAAAGTCCCCTAGAGGAGAGAGCCCCCACCCGCCGCGGTGCGCGCGTCGACCTCCCCCCGCAAGCGGGAGAGGTGCAATCCCGATGCCGCACCAGTCCAGCCTCAAACCCGCCAGCAGACGAGATCTGCCGAATTCGGCCTAGGATTTCCAGCCCGATCGCGATAAACACCTGTTCCCCTAGACCCATCCGGGAAGCGCAACCATGGACAAGTTCACCACGCTGGAAGGCGTCGCGGCGCCGCTGAAGATCATCAATGTCGACACCGACATGATCATTCCGAAGCAGTACCTCAAGACCATCAAGCGCACCGGCCTTGGCAAGGGGCTCTTCTCCGAGCAGCGCTACAAGGACGACGGCAGCGAGAATCCCGATTTCGTGCTGAACCAGCCGGCCTATCGCAACGCCAAGGTGCTGGTGGCCGGCGACAATTTCGGCTGCGGGTCGAGCCGCGAGCACGCGCCCTGGGCGCTGCTCGACTTCGGCATCCGCTGCGTGATCTCGACCTCGTTCGGCGACATCTTCTACAACAACTGCTTCAAGAACGGCATTCTGCCGATCCGCGTCTCGCAGGAAGATCTCGACAAGCTGTTCGACGACGCTGAGCGCGGCGCCAACGCGACGCTGACGATCGACCTGCCCAACCAGGAAATCCGCGGTCCCGACGGCGGCAAGGTCAAATTCGAGATCGATCCGTTCCGCAAGCACTGCCTGATCAACGGCCTCGACGACATCGGCCTGACGATGGAAAAGAAGGCCTCGATCGACAGCTATGAGGAGAAGCTCAAGCGCGAACGCGCCTGGGCCTGAGATCGCTTTTCTGGTTCGAGCCCCGGTGCTGACCGCGCCGGGGCTTTTTCTTTGCTCTGACTATCCTTATAGCTCGCGCATGCTGCCCGACATCGTCACCTTCTGGCATGGTCCGATGGACGCCCTGCGCCAGACCTGTCTGCGCTCGCAGCTGGCTGCCGGCCACAAGGTCACGGTCTATAGCTTCGACACCATTCCGGGCCTGCCTGCAGGCATCGCGAATGCGGATGCCGAAGCGATCCTGCCGCACGCCTTCTCCGAACGATTGCGGCCGCCGCAGCCGGACGGCAGCTGGCGCGACTGGACCACGCTGCAGTTCAGCGACTTCTTCCGCATGAAGCTGATGGCGAAGGGCCTCGGCCTCTGGCTCGATGCCGACGTGCTGCTGCTGAAGCCCGTCGAGATCGATCCGGCAAAACCCTATTTCGCCTGGGAGCGGCCGCGCCAACTCGGCAATTCCGTGATCTACCTGCCGGCCGGGCACGGCATCGTCGCGGCCTTCGAGGAGCTGATGGAGCAGGAGGAACTGACGCCGAACTGGCTGTCCGTGCGCCACCGCGTCACCTTCGCGATGCGCCGCCTCCGCGGCGGCTCGAACCGTCTCTCGGACATTCGCGTGGCGATCTACGGACCGGCGGCACTGACCGCGCTCGCGCGTCGCACCGGCGAGCTCGCTTACGCGCTACCCAAGCAATCGTTCTACGCCGTGCATGCCGAGCCAAAACTGTTCTTCGATCCATCGAGCTATCTCGGCCTCGTCACCAATCCCGAGATCATCGGCCTGCACATCTCGCCCAAGGGCCGTGGCGGCGAAAAGCCGATTCCGGGCAGCCTGTATGCCTGGGCGGCGGAGCGGTTCGGATAGCGGCCGCGTAGAAAGTGCGCTCCAAAGGCGGCTCTCCCGCAAGCAAGTCCGCGTTGGGCACTGAGATTGCCCTTCGTTTGAAGATCATTTAGCAGCCACGAAATAGAAGTCCTGTCGGCCGGAGATCGAGCCGTAACTGAAGGGTTTTTGCCGACGACCGGTCGCTTCCATGACATCGTCGCGAACGAAATCGAAGAGCCTGCGGACTTCGAGGCCCGGCGTTGGAACGTTCTTGACGAAGGCAGCCGCGAACGGACTATTGATCCCGTCACCGTCAAGTGCGGTCTCGCCGTCCTTGGCGGCGTAGACCACCAGCGTTCCCGCCTCTGGCTCGATCGGGGCCAAACCTCGCGATACCGAACGCGACGCCACCGTCATCGTCCGCTTCATCTGGTTTGCGAATGGGTTGTCGCGGCAGGCATCGAGAATGACGAGGCGCAGCTTTTTGGCGCGCTCCGCCGCATTGAGAACCTGATCAACCGGAACGGCTTCAAATCCGATTTCGCGATCCGCGGCAATCTTGGCATCCGTCGGAATGAGATAGTTGACGCCGCCGACCTCCATGCCGTGCCCGGCATAATACACGACGGCCCAATCCGCCGTTTCCGCACGTGCTGCGAATTCGCGCAGGGCATTCACCAGCGCATCCTTGCGGAGATTGGTCAGCAGGGTAACTGCTTCGAACCCAGTGAGCTTCAGCACGTCGGCGACGAGGCTTGCATCCCGCACGGGGTTCGCTAGCGCGGCGACGTTTTCATAAGCCGAATTGCCGATCACGAGAGCGATGCGGCGATCGCCGTTCGCAGCCCCGGACGCCACCACAGCCGGCGCCACACTGGGTTTCTCGACCAATATCGTTGCTGGCCGCGGCGAAGGCAGGACAGCAAGCCGCTCGCGAGCCTTGTCCTGGGCCCATCTTGTGGCGCCATGGCTCAATCCGAGCGTGGCATTGAAGTCGGTCCTTGCTTTGGCGAAATCTCCGCGCTTCTCGTAGGCCAGTCCGCGGTTGACATACGCGTTCGCGTACGTGGGATCCACGCGTATCGCTTCTGTGTAATCTGCAATGGCGCGGTCCGTGTCGCCCTTGCTGCCGTATGCATTCCCGCGGTTGAAATAGGCGTTTGCATTGGTGGGCTGCAGGCGAACCGCTTCGCTATAGTCAGCAATTGCGCGGTCGGTGTTGCCTTTGTTGCTGTAGGCATTGCCTCGATTGTAGTACGCGTTCGCATAGGCCGGATCGAGCCGGATTGTCGCCGTGTAGTCCGCGATCGCACGCTCCGTGTCGCCTTTGATGCTATAAGCGTTGCCGCGATTGTAGTACGCGTGCGCATGCGTCGGATCGAGACGGAGCGTTGCCGTGTAGTCCGCTATGGCACGATCATTGTTGCCATTAGCGCTGTAAGCGTTGCCCCGGTTGTAGTAGGCGTTCGCATCCTTGGGATCTCGCCGGATCGCCTCCGAGGCGGCTGCAATGGCAGGGCTCGTGTCGTCCTTGACGCGATCGACAGCCGCTGCCGGGCCAGCGAGGGCAAGAATGACAAAGCAATAAAATAATTTGCGGAGCATAAGAACCCCACTCGCCATATCGAAAGGATGGAAGCCGTATTTAAACGGCGCAAATTTAACGGGGCAACCAGCCGGATTGTGTGACCTAAATCACAGGAACGTCGACTTCGCGGCGGCTGTCGCCAGTTGGTGCTGAGGATAGATGCCCGTGCACTCGAGCGCTTGCTGAGGAGCATCATGCCCGGTTGCGAACATGCCGACGCACCGGCGCAAATTGCCACGGTTATTGCGCCAACGCTTCGACGCTGGAGTCGCTTGACCGCGCCGATCTGGCGCCGCGCCGAGGCAGCTTGCACCGGAGCCTATCGGTTCAGCGTCGATAAAACCGCGCGCGCAAGATCCGCGGGCCACTCTACCAGTTGATCCGCGCCGGCTGTTTCCAGCTCATCCCGAGTGCCATATCCCCAGAGCACGCCGAGGCCGCGTATCTTGACCGCGTGAGCGCCATTGATGTCGTGGCGGCGGTCGCCGACCATGAGGCTGTGCGATGCAGAGATATCGTGCTTGGATAGGATATGGGCGAGCAGCTCAGGCTTGTGATCCAGCACGCCGCCGGGAACTGAGCCATGAATGCCGTCGAAATGCGTCGCTAAGTTCAGATTCTCCAGGATCCGCCGCGCGAAGATTTCGCGCTTCGATGTCGCGAGATAGATTCGCAATCCAGCGCTTCGCATCTCCTCAAGCGCCCAGTTGATTCCGGGATAGAGCTCGCTTCCGAGCAGGCCACTGTCGCCGTAATGCTGGCGATAGGCCGCTACGGCTAACTCGATGCGGTCATCACCGTAGGCGGCGAGCAACGCCCGTAATATGTCTTCAAGCGGCGGTCCGATGAAGCGCTTGATATCGAGGGTGTCGCCGGGCTCATGTCCGAGCGCACGCAACGCAGCCAGGCAGCTCGCGGCAATGCCCGGCTGGGAATCGACCAGCGTTCCGTCGAGATCGAGGAGGACGCAGCGGGCTGCGCCCATGGCTCAGCCCTTCCCCATCGCCGCGATTGCGTCTGCGATCTCGATCGTGCGCCGCGCCATGTCCGCGTGCAGGCGCTCCACCATCGCGCCGTCGAGCCGGATCGCGCCGCGCGAGACGTTCTCCGGCAATTCGAACGCCGCGATGATTTTTCGCGCCCGCGCGACTTCCTCTTCGGGCGGGGTGAAGATCGCGTTGCAGGCATCGATCTGCGAGGGATGGATCAGCGTCTTGCCGTCGAAGCCGAGATCGCGGCCTTGCGCGCATTCGGTGGCAAAGCCGTCGGCATTGGCGATGTCGCTATAGGGGCCGTCGAGGATTTCGAGGCCGTGGGCGCGCGTCGCCAGGATACAATGGGTGATCATCGGGATCATCGCGGCACGGCCCGGCAGCATCCTGATGCGGGTCTCGCGCGAAATGTCGTTCGGGCCGAACACGAAGCCTGCGAGGCGGCTCGACGGATCGCGGCCGGCGGCGGCCAGTTCCTCGGCATGGAGCACGGCGCGCGCGGTCTCGATCATGGCCCAGACCTTCACGGTCGACGCAGCGCCAAGCTCGGCCAGCTTCCGGCCGATCGTATCGAGATCTTCGATGCTTGAAACTTTTGGAACCAGGATGCCGTCCGGGGACGCCTTAGCAGCCATCGCGACGTCACCGGCCCACCAGGGCGTGTCGAGGCCGTTGGTCCGGATCAGGACCTCGCGTTTGCCAAAACCCTTGGCGGCGATCGCGGCGGCGATGCCGTCGCGCGCCACCGCCTTGGCCTCGGGGGCGACGGAATCCTCGAGGTCGAGGATGAGGCCGTCGGCGGGAAGATTGCGCGCCTTTTCCAGCGCGCGGGGGTTGGAGCCGGGCATGAACAGATGGCTGCGGCGCGGGCGGGTCATGCGAGCGTTCCTTCCTCGTCAGTCCTCTGACCGAAGCCGATAGCATCTGGCCTGCCTATTCGAAAGGCTTGTTCGCCCCTGCGGTCTATGATTAGGCATAGGCATGACGACATTCCCGAAGCATTTGCTGGAAGGCTACAAGGCCTTCGCCACCCAGCGGCTGCCGACCGAGCAGAACCGCTATCGCGAACTCTCTGTCAAAGGACAGTCGCCCGAGACGATGGTGATCGGCTGCTGCGACTCGCGGGTCTCCCCCGAGGTGATCTTCGATGCCGGGCCGGGCGAACTCTTCGTCGTCCGCAACATCGCCAACCTGGTGCCGACCTATCAGCCTGACGAGAACGCACACGGCGTCTCGGCGGCGCTGGAATTTGCGGTGACGGTGCTGAAGGTGAAGCACATCGTGGTGCTCGGCCACGCCCAATGCGGCGGCATCCGTGCCTTCATCGACAAGAGCGAGCCGCTGACGCCGGGCGACTTCATCGGCAAATGGATGCAGATGTTCATCAAGCCGGGCGAGGTGGTCGAGCAGCGCGAGCACGAGACCATGGCGCAGTTCGTCGAGCGCATCGAGAAGGCCGCGGTGTTCCGCAGCCTGGAAAACCTGATGACCTTCCCGTTCGTGCGCAAGGCGGTGGAGAGCGGCCAGATGCAGACCCACGGCGCCTATTTCGGCGTGGCCGAGGGCACGCTGTTCGTGCTGGACAAGGCCGCGAAGGAATTCAGGAGCGCGCAAAGCGTGGCGTAGGCTACCACTCTTGTACGGTGGGCAAAGCGGAGCGTGCCCACCACTTCTGTCGCAATCTGGAGAGATGGTGGGCACGGCGCTTCGCGCCTTTGCCCCACCCTACGGCAGCTCGACTTTACGCCGCCTTCTTCTTCGCGCTGATCAGCTTGCGGTTGATCAGGACTTCCGCGATCTGGATCGCGTTCAGCGCGGCGCCCTTGCGCAAATTGTCGGACACGCACCACAGCACGAGGCCGTTCTCCACCGTCGCGTCCTCGCGGATGCGGCTGATATAGGTGGCGTCCTCGCCGGCCGCTTCGTAAGGGGTGGCGTAGCCGCCGGGCTCCTGCTTGTCGATGACGAGGCAGCCCGGCGCCTTGCGCAGGATCTCGCGAGCTTCGTCCGCACTGATCGGGTTCTCGAACTCGATGTTGACGGCCTCGGAGTGGCCGACGAAGACCGGCACGCGCACGCAGGTGGCGGAGAGCTTGATCTTGGGATCAAGAATCTTCTTGGTCTCCGCCATCATCTTCCACTCTTCCTTGGTGTAACCGTCCTCCATGAAGACGTCGATGTGGGGGATGACGTTGAATGCGATGCGCTTGGGGAATTTCTTCGCGACCAGCTCGTCATTGGTGTAGACGGCCTTGGTCTGCGAGAACAATTCGTCCATCGCGTCCTTGCCGGCACCCGACACGGATTGATAGGTCGAGACCACGACGCGCTTGATGGTCGCCTTGTCGTGCAGCGGCTTGAGCGCGACGACGAGCTGCGCGGTTGAGCAGTTCGGGTTGGCGATGATGTTCTTCTTCTTGAAGCCTTCGGTCGCAGCCGCATTCACTTCCGGCACGATCAGCGGCACGTCCGGATCCATGCGCCACGCCGAGGAATTGTCGATCACGACCGCGCCGGCGGCGCCGATCTGCGGCGACCATTCCTTCGACACCGAGCCGCCCGCCGACATCAGGCAGATGTCGACGTCGGAGAAGTCGTAATGCTCGAGCGCTTTGATCTTCAGGGTGCGGTCGCCATAGGAGACCTCGACGCCGACGCTGCGGCGCGACGCCAGGGCCACGACCTCGTCGGCGGGGAATTTGCGCTCGTCCAGGATGTTGAGCATTTCCCGTCCGACATTGCCGGTCGCGCCGACGACTGCGACTTTGTAACCCATCGTTCACTCTCCGATGAAAAAGCCCGTTCCTGAACCTGACGCTTAAACAGGAAGAGCAGCGCTTCTATGCGAGAACCGGCCTCAAGACAACGTTGGACCATGCCTGAAGGCCGTGGATGCAGTCGCCTGAGGCCAGCACGGCCGTTAGCCCCACCCAGATCCATCTGGCGCTTGCAGCCTTCGCCGATGAGGTCGTCGGCACGCTGGCGCGCCTGAATCGCCTATGTGGGGGCGCTCGCCCTGTTTGCCATCCTCGCCCTCGCGGCGCTCGGCCAGCTGCCCGACTTGCAGGGCGATGAGCCGGCGGACAAGCCAGCCTGGAGCGTGGCCGACCGCTCGCACCCGGCCTTCGCCATCAGCCGGATCGATTCATCAGAGAAAACAGCCTCTTACACCATCCTTCGGCATCCCGAAGGCGGCCGCAGGGACGTGCTGCGCTGGACAAACGAGGCCGGCCAGCCCGTGGCCGAGCTCGACATCTACCGGGAAGGCGGCGAGTTCGACGTGGCTCGTCCGGCGATTGCGGATCTGGCCGTGGAAATGGGATTGAGCACGACGAGCACGCTGGAGCAGGCCGGCCTGATCGACACGAAATTCGGTCCGGTCGCCCTGTTCCGGCCGGTCGGCGCGGCGGAGGGGACGCGGGCTTGCCTCGGCTATCTCAAGCGCAGCGAGGAGCCGGCGCTGCAGATCTCCGGCTTCTCCTGCCAGGGCAACACCCTGCCCGCCCGGCGCGCGGCGATTGCCTGCACGCTGAACCGGTTGACGCTGCTGACCTCGGGCAACGAGCCAAGGCTGGCCGAATTGTTCGCCCGCGCCGAGTTGAAGCGCCGCACCTGCGATTCCCCGGGATCACCGGACTGGCTGCTGGGCGCCGCCAACGCGCAATTGCGCGGGGCGCTTTAGGTTGTTGTTTGAGCGTGATCAAACCGCTGCACACTTTTCCGGATCACGCTCAAGACCGCATCAAGCTCAAGTGGCTGGTATTGATGCAACTTTTGCCGGCACGCGCGATTATTCCGAGCTGGTGTGACCCAATTGACCTAGTTGCGTCTGCCCCGGCCGGGCTAGTATGGGGTGAAATCGACTGGCGGCCTGCCGCCTGAAGGGGACGTGATGAGCTTGAATTTCTCTGCGGCGAACAAATTGGCGACCTTGCTTGCGGCGGGCGTCGTCATTGCCATGTCCTCTGCGATCGGTTTGGCTTCGCCGGCTTCGGCCGACACCAAGACCAAGCGCTATGACGAGCGCGGCCGACACTATTACGGACCGAGCGGCCCCAACGCGGTCTACCAGCAGGGCCGCACCCGCATCTATGTGAGCAAGCGCTCCTGGCTCGACGGCGGCACCGAGGTCAATCCCGGCGACCGCAAGTTCAGCGACTACGCCTTCCCGCCGGCGGTGGGCTATCCGTCCTTCGCCCGCGAGAACCTCAACCGTCCGATCGACCGCCAGCCGCTCTCGCCGCCGCAGGATGTCGGCGGTTACCCGCAGAATTTCCCGCTGTACTGAAGCGGACCGTCGACCGAATCAAAATGGCCGGGCTCACGCCCGGCCATTTTGTTTGGGCCGTCATTCCGGGGCGGCTCGAAGAGCCGAACCCGGAATCTCGAGATTCCGGCTCTGGTCCTTCGGACCATCCCGGAATGACGGCATCTACCCATGCAGCTTCTGCAATTCCTTCAAAATCGCTTCGCCCATCTGCGTGGTCGAGGCGGCTCTGGTGCCTTCCGACTTGATGTCGGCGGTGCGCAGGCCGCTGGCCAGCACGGCGGCGATCGCGGCATCGACCTTGTCGGCGAGATCGCCCATGTCGAAGGAGTAGCGCAGCGCCATGCCGAAGGACGAGATCATCGCGATGGGATTGGCGAGGCCCTTGCCGGCGATATCGGGGGCGGAGCCGTGCACCGGCTCGTACAGCGCCTTGCGCTTCTTGCTCTTGACGTCGACCTCGCCGAGCGAGGCCGAGGGCAGCATGCCGAGCGATCCGGTCAGCATCGCCGCGATGTCGGACAGCATGTCGCCAAACAGATTATCGGTGACGATGACGTCGAACTGCTTCGGCCACTTCACCAGCATCATGCCGCCGGAATCGGCGAGCTGATGCTCGAGCGTGACGTCAGGGTATTCGCGCTTGTGAACTTGCGTGACGACCTCGTTCCAGAGCACGCCCGACTTCATGACGTTGCGCTTCTCCATCGACGTCACCTTGTTCTTGCGCTTCTTGGCAAGCTCGAAAGCGACGCGGGCGATGCGCTCGATCTCATAGGTGTCGTAGACCTGGGTATCGACGGCGCGCTTCTGACCGTTGCCGAGATCGGTGATGGTCTTGGGCTCGCCGAAATAGACCCCGCCCGTGAGCTCGCGCACGATGACGATGTCGAGGCCCTCGACCGCTTCGCGCTTCAGGCTGGATGCATCGGCCAGCGCCGGGTAGCACATGGCGGGACGGAGGTTCGCGAACAGAGCGAGATCCTTGCGCAGGCGAAGCAGGCCGGCCTCCGGGCGCACCTCATAGGGCACGGCATCCCATTTCGGGCCGCCGACCGCGCCGAAGATCACGGCGTCGGCGTCCTTGGCCTTGGCCATGTCGCCTTCCGAGATCGACACCTTGTGCGCGTCATAGGCTGCGCCGCCAACAAGGCCCGTATCGGTCTCGAACTTGGCGATGCCGGCCGAATTGAGCCAATCGATCAACCGCTTCACCTCGCCCATCACCTCGGGGCCGATACCGTCGCCGGGGAGCAGCAGCAGTTTATGGGTCGCCATGGTCGTATCCTCAGTTTTTCCTCGTCATTGCCGGGCTTGACCCGGCAATCCAGCCTTCTTGAAAAGATGGATGCCCGGGTCAAGCCCGGGCATGACGAAGGGGATGAATTTCGGCCGGAGTGCTAGAGCGGCGTTGCGCGCTTGGCAAGACACCATTGCCGGGGAGCCGGCTGTGCAAAACGGATGGAGCCTGCCACACTCGCGCGGCCGGAGTACTCCTTGCACGCCCCTGACCGCCTGCCGCCCTACGCGCATCCCGCGCGGCTGATCCTGACCTTGTCGCTGGCGGCGACGGTCGGGCTTGGGATCGGCCGCTTTGCCTATGCACTGGTGCTGCCGGATATGCGGGAGACCCTCGACTGGTCCTACTCGGCGGCCGGGTTCATGAACACCATCAACGCCGTCGGCTACCTCGTTGGCGCGCTGGTGGCGTCCCGGCTGATCCAGCGGGTCGGCTGGTCGGCGGCGATCCGCCTGGGAACCCTGGCCTGCGTCGCCGGGCTCGCCACCTGCGCGCTATCCGGCAATTTCGTTGCGCTGAGCCTTGCGCGCCTCGTGCTGGGCTTGGGCGCGGCGGCCGGCTTCGTCGCCGGCGGCGCGCTGGCTGCGACCATCGCCCAGTCGCGCCCGGAGCGCGCCAATTTCCTGCTGAGCCTGTTCTACGCCGGCCCGGGCATCGGCATTCTCGCCTCGGGGCTGATCGCCCCGTTCACGCTGCAATATTTCGGGCCAGGCTCGTGGTGGATCGTCTGGTGGGCACTGACGCTGCTGTCCGTCGCAATGACGATTCCGCTGTTCCTGATCCGGATCGAAAGCGGTGCGCGCTTCTCGGAAGGCAGCCACGCGTCGTTTGCGATTCTGCCGGTGCTGATTTATCTCGCCGGCTACTTCCTGTTCGGCGCCGGCTACATCGCCTACATGACCTTCATGATCGCCTATGTGCGCGACGGCGGCGGCGGGGCCGCGGCACAGGCCGCATTCTGGAGCCTGATCGGGCTGAGCGCCTTCGTCACGCCATGGGTTTGGCGCGGCGTGCTGGCGCTCGATCGCGGCGGGCTTGCCACCGCCATCATTCTCGGCACCAACGCGTTAGGAGCCGCCTTGCCGATGCTGGGACATTCGCCGGCGTGGCTTGCGGTCTCCGCGGTGGTGTTCGGCGTCGCGTTCTTCGCCGTGGTCGGCTCGACCACCGCCTTCGTGCGCTTCAACTATCCGCCCGAGATGTGGCCGACCGCGATCGCGGCGATGACGATCTCGTTCGGCGTCGGCCAGACGCTGGGGCCGATCGTGGTCGGCGCGATCACCGATGCGCTGGGGAGCTTGAGTTACGCGTTGAACGTATCGGCGGCGCTGCTGGCGCTGGGGGCGTTGGCGGCGCTGTGCCAGCGCAAGGTGGCGTCGGCATAATCGTCGTTTCCGGGGCGCGCGCAGCGCGAACCGGGAATCCAGAGGTTTGTGGCGCGAGATTCCGGGTTCTCGCTTCGCGAGCCCCGGAATGACAGCCTCAATCAGCTCCCACTAAACGAATTATACCCCTGGTCTTCCCAATAGCCGCCCTTGTAGTCGTTGGTGACTTCCATGGACACCACGTATTTCGGATTCTTGAAGCCAAGTTTTGTCGGCACGCGGATCTTCATTGGGAAACCGTAGGCGCGCGGCAGAATCTCGTTCGCGTATTTGAATGTCATCTGGGTCTGCGGATGCAGCGCGCTGCGCATGTCGAGCGGCGAGTTGTAGCCGTCCTTGTCGGCGCACTGGAACCAGACATATTTCGCACGCGTGTCGGCGCCGATCAGTTTGAGGAAATCGCGCAGCGGCGTGCCGGTCCAGCTTCCGATCGCGCTCCAGCCCTCGACGCAGATGTGGCGGGTGATTTGCGTGACCTGCGGCAGCTTGTAGAGCTCATCCAGCGTCCAGGACTTCGTGTTGTCGACGAGGCCGCGCACCTCGAGCTTCCAGTCTTTGCCGTCGACGTCGGGCGCGTCGTCGAGATCGTAATAGGCGTTGAACGGGAACGGCTTGGTGATCGCGCTCTCGGGAAACGTCGGCGCCAGCGCATCGGGATTGAAGATGAAGGCCTGCACCGCGTCGTTGAACTTGGAGACCTGCTTCAGCATCTCCTCGGCCGAGGAGGAAT
The DNA here is from genome assembly GCF_023073715.1 of Bradyrhizobium sp. 164. Lineage (GTDB taxonomy): Bacteria > Pseudomonadota > Alphaproteobacteria > Rhizobiales > Xanthobacteraceae > Bradyrhizobium. Next base: position 4,945 of record NZ_JADPKA010000044.1, on the reverse strand, counting down.
CGACGACGTCGCAGCCGGTGAGCAGCGTCAGCGCCCCTAAGCTGGCGCCGCCCGCGATGAAGCGGCGGCGGGTGACATCAGGCATCGTCTTGATGGAGTCCTTGATCAGCAATCGCTTGTCGACGCCGGGGATCAGGAATGAGCGCTTGGCCATGATCTCCTCCCTCTCAACGACCAATGATCATCGCGCGTAGGCTCTTCGGCACCAGCAGCGCGAGAGCAACGTGAACGATCAGGAACGCACAGATCGCGGCCATGCAGAAGAAGTGCACATAGCGCGCGGTTGGATAATCGCCGAACAGCATCACCAAATAATAGAGCTGCACCGGCTTCCAGATCGCGAGGCCCGAGAGCACGATCAGCACGCCGACCACTATGATGCCGGCATAGAGCAGGCGCTGCACGTAATTGTAGACGGTGAGGTCGTCATGGCCGAGCTTGAAGGTCAGCGCCGCCCTGACGTCGTGCAGCACGCCGGACGCCGTGATCGGGAGCAGCTTCTTGCGGAAGCGGCCGGTGGCGAAACCGGTGATGAGATAAGCGAGGCCGTTGATCATCAACAGCCACATCGCCGCAAAATGCCAGAGCAGGCCGCCGCCAAGCCAGCCGCCGAGTGTGTACTCGCGCGGAAAGCTGAAGCCGAACAGCGGCGAGGCGTTGTAGATCTGCCAGCCCGACAGGATCATCAGGATCATGGCAAGCGCATTGATCCAGTGCATGATCCGCACCCAGGCCGGCTGGATCACTTTGGCCGGAGTGGCCCTGACCTGCTCGTCGCTGACTGTGAGGCTCGCCATGATGGTTCCGTCCTGAAGGTCGTGACAGCAATTATACGCCGAAGCGTCCGCTTTCGTTACGCCCTTCCGGCATCGAATCGATACCGGCAGGCTATCACGGTCACAATAAAGCGAGCCGGGTACCCCCGGCTCGCCGCCTCAAGGCCTCCTGTTCGGGGGATGAAACAGGACCGCGCAGTATTACGTCGCCGGCATCAGCACGGTGTCAACCACATGGATGACGCCATTCGACTGGTTGACGTTGGAGATCGTCACCATCGAGGTGCCGCCCTTGGCGTCGACGATCCAGACCTTGCCGTCCATTTTCTTTACCGTCAGCTCCTCGCCTTCTGCGGTCTTCAGCTTCTTGCCGTCGGTGAGGGCAGAGGCATCGAGCTTGCCGGGCACGACATGGTAGGTCAGGATCTTGGTCAGCGCCGCCTTGTTCTCGGGCTTGACCAGATTGTCGACGGTGCCGGCCGGCAGCTTGCCGAAGGCGGCGTTGGTCGGCGCGAACACCGTGAACGGGCCCTTGCCTTCGAGCGTCGGCACCAGGCCGGCCGCCTTCACCGCCGCCACGAGCGTGGTGTGGTCCTTGGAGTTGACCGCGTTCTGGACGATGTTCTTGGACGGGAACATCGCGGCGCCGCCGACCATGACGGTCCTTTCCTCGGCGCTGACAGGCGCGACGACGGTCGCGGTGACGATCAGGGCACTGAAGGCGGCGGCAGCGAGACAGGCAATGCGCTTCGACATGGAGATCTCCCGATTGAATTGAGACCGGCGATGGCCGGCGTTGAGCTGGCAACAACGGCGGCTGCGACAGTGTGGGGTGATGCAGCAGTGCCGTCGTTGGACCGAATTACGGGAGGGCTTGCGCTGCGGTTTCGGGTCAAAACTCTTTGTGATGCGTGAAACTATGGGGAAGGGATTACGTGTGGGGGCGCGCGAGAGGGTGCAAAGCGGACGGTCCTGTAGGGTGAGCAAAGCGCAGCGTGCCCACCCTGCGCTTCCTCAAATGCGGAGAGATGGTGGGCACGGCGCTTCGCGCCTTTGTCCACCCTACGGCAGTGTGCCTCCATCCGGGCTACAGGCCGACAATCAATCCCTGCTCTGCGGCGTCTGGATGAAGCCGCGATTATGCGTGGGGCTGATCAACACTTCGTTGATGCAGACTCTGGCCGGCATGCTTGCGATGAAGGCGATGGTGCGGCCGAGATCTTCGGATTGCAGCATCCTGGCCTGCTCCTCCTCGCTCGGCACCACCGGGCGCAGTTTCAGGATCGGCGTCGCCACCTCGCCCGGCATCAGGCAGCAGGCGCGCAGGCCGTTGACGCATTCGTCCATGTTGAAGGAATGGGTCAGCGCCAGCACCGCATGCTTGGTTGTGGTATAGGCCGGGCCCGGCATCTTCGAGACATGGCGGCCGGCCCAGGACGAGACGTTGATGATCGCGCCGTCCTGCTGCTTGCGCATCGTCGGCAGCACCGCGCGCATGCAATAGAGCACGCCGTTGAGATTGACTTGGACCAGTCTGTCCCAGCCTTCCAGTTCCATATCCTTCCAACTGCGCTTGGGGACATTGATGCCGGCATTGTTCACCAGCAGATCGATCCGGTCATATCTGGCGACGATCTGATCGGCCGTCTTCTGGGCTTCCGTGGCGTTGGACACGTCCAACACAATGGCCTCGGCCGTCCCACCCGCTCCCGTGATCTTCGCGACCACGGCATCCAGGGCTGGCTGGCGCCGGCCCGAGACCACCACCGTCCAGCCATCGGCCGCGAGCGCCTCGGCGCCGGCCTCCCCGATGCCGCTGCCGCCGCCGGTGACCCAGGCCACGCGTTTCCCGTTTCTTGTCATGCCAACTGTCTCCGTTGCTTCTGCGGGGCGGTTTTTGCTAATCCAGCCCTCGGTTTTGACCGGCCTTTGCCGGCGAGGAATGTTGCATGAACCAAGCTGCCAACGCCAACCTGTTTTCCCGCCTGTTCGACGGCCTTTCCGATCCCAAACGCCTCGCGATCGAGACGCATGACGGCGCCCATATCAGCTATGGCGATCTGATCGCGCGCGCGGGGCAGATGGCGAATGTGCTGGTCGCACGCGGCGTGAAGCCCGGCGATCGCGTCGCGGTGCAGGTGGAGAAATCGGTCGCCAATATCGTGCTGTATCTTGCCACCGTGCGGGCCGGCGCGGTCTATCTGCCGCTGAATACTGCCTATACGCTGAACGAGCTCGACTACTTCATCGGCGATGCCGAGCCGTCGCTGGTGGTCTGCGATCCCTCCAAGGCCGAGGGCCTCGCCCCGATCGCTGCCAAGGTGAAAGCCGGGGTCGAGACGCTCGGGCCTGACGGCAGGGGCTCGCTGACGGATGCCGCCGCCAAGGCGAGCAGCGAGTTTACGACGGTGCCGCGCGAAAACGGCGACCTCGCCGCGATCCTCTACACGTCCGGCACCACGGGCCGCTCCAAGGGCGCGATGCTCACCCACGACAATCTGGCGTCGAATTCGCTCAGCCTCGTCGATTACTGGCGCTTCACGGACAAGGACGTCTTGATCCACGCGCTGCCGATCTACCACACCCACGGCCTGTTCGTCGCGACCAACGTGACGCTGTTCGCGCGGGCGTCGATGATCTTTCTGCCGAAGCTCGATCCGGATCTGATCATCAAGCTGATGGCGCGCGCCACAGTGCTCATGGGCGTTCCAACCTTCTACACACGGCTTCTGCAGAACCCCGCGCTGTCGCACGAAACGACCAAGCACATGCGGCTGTTCATCTCGGGCTCCGCGCCACTGCTGGCCGAGACTCATCGCGAATGGTCGGCCCGCACCGGCCACGCGGTGCTCGAGCGCTACGGCATGACCGAGACCAACATGAACACGTCGAACCCCTATGACGGCGAGCGCGTGCCCGGCGCGGTCGGCTTCCCGCTGCCCGGCGTCTCGTTGCGCGTGACCGATCCCGAGACAGGGAAAGAGCTGCCGCGCGACGAAGTCGGCATGATCGAGGTGAAGGGCCCGAACGTCTTCAAGGGCTATTGGCGTATGCCGGAGAAGACCAAGGCGGAATTCCGGCCCGACGGCTTCTTCATCACCGGCGATCTCGGTAAGATCGACGCCAAGGGCTACGTCCACATCCTCGGCCGCGGCAAGGACCTCGTTATCTCCGGCGGCTTCAACGTCTATCCGAAGGAAATCGAGAGCGAGATCGACGCCATGCCCGGCGTGGTCGAATCCGCCGTGATCGGCGTGCCGCACGCCGACTTCGGCGAGGGCGTCACCGCGGTGCTGGTGCGCCAGCCCGGCGCGAGCATCGATGAGGCGACCGTGCTGAAGGGCCTGGAAGGGCGACTCGCCAAATTCAAGATGCCCAAACGCGTCTTCGTCGTCGACGAGCTGCCACGCAACACCATGGGCAAGGTGCAAAAGAACATTTTGCGCGAGACGTATAAGGATATCTACGCGAAGAAATAGGGGCTCAATCGCTCCGGGATGGGGGACGCATGAACCGAGAGCGGGCCGTCCGGATCAACGATCATCTTCTTGATGCTTGCGAAGCCCTCGACCGGGCTCGAATGGCGATTGCAGCACTTGGCAAGACCGAGCGGATCGAGCTCGGAGACTGGCTTAACGCTATCGTCGGCGCTCTGGAGGACAAGCTGCTCCTGCCGATTTACGAGCAGCATCCGGATCTGGAGCCGCCATTGGCCGATTTAGAGGAGCCGACGGTCACCAGTGAGCTCACATGGAATGATGTCCAGCTTCCGCCGTCAGTGACCGAGCAGCGTTTCGACGAGATCATTTTTTCGGTCATGGAGCGGACTTGGCGGAAGACCGCCATGATGGCGTGGCTTGTGGTGAATCGCTGCAAGGAACTTGGATTGTCGATCGACGACGAAATGGTTGCTGCGCGATTGAAGGCGCTTTCCGCCTCCGATCGCATCGAAGGTATCGGCGATCTCCGAATGTGGCGCCACAGCGAAGTACGATTGAAGGACGAGACCGCCGATTAGGCCAGATCGGGGCTCAGTCCGTTCACTTGGTGTAGCGTACGCTCTCAACCCCGTCATTGCTGTCGATGTTCAATAATTCGCTGATTGGATCGCGGTGGTCTTGGTAGCGGCGAAGGCCTTGGGAGTTTGTCCTGCCAAGGCCTGATGGGGT
>NZ_JADPKA010000071.1 GCF_023073715.1 Bradyrhizobium sp. 164 | reverse complement strand
AGTCGGGAAACCTTCGGCATCGGCATATGGTCAGTCATACGCCTAAGTCTTCACCCTCCATCAAACCGCGGGCAAGGCGGTCCTCGCCGGAGCGATACGGCGAGGAAGCACGGGATCAGGCTGCGGCAGTCCTATCTTCGCATTGCCAAGACCGCGGCCATGATGGCTTCCCGCTACGCCCATGCCAAAAAGTTCAGGCGCCATCAGCGGCAGTTGCGTCTGCTGCGCAGCCGGCTGGGCCGGATCATCCGCGATATCCGCCGCAAGATCGAAGGTCTGGCAGTGCTGGAGAACGCCTTCGCCCTCCCGCTTGGCCAGGCCTCTCAGATCCGCTCGCAGCAGCAGCGCCAGCGCGGCTGGAAGCTGTATTCCTTCCATGCTCCGGAGGTCGAGTGCATCGGCAAGGGTAAGGCCAGCGCACCTTACGAGTTCGGCGTGAAGGCCTCCATCGTCACCAACAACCGCCGGGCTCCCGGTGGCCTGTTCGTGCTGCACGCCAGGGCGATGCCCGATAACCCGTACGATGGTCAAACCTTGCGGGACGTCCTTGACCGCACAGACGCTCACCGGCTGTTCGATCGAGCGGGCCTATGTCGATAAGGGATACCGCGGCCACGACGCACAAAATCCCCGCCGGCCAGAAGCGCGGCGTCTTCAGTGTCATCAAGCGCGAGCTGCGCCGCTGCTCTGCCATCGCACCCATCATCGAACACCTGAAGGCCGATGGTCACCTCGGCCGCTGCTACCTCAAAGGCCGCGCCGGCGATGCGGCCAACGTCATCCTCTCTGCCGTCGGCCACAACTTCCGCCGCATCCTCGCCTGGCTGAGGGTTCTTTGGTGCCTCTTCCTGGCCACCCTCATCGCAGCCACCAGCGACCGTTCATCGCTGCAATCGGCTTCTTAACGGACGACCAGCTAAGATGAAGAGGTGCGTGCGAGCTTCTGCTCCAACCACTCAAAGATGCAGTTGTCGGAGATAACGAAATTTTCAACCTCCTCCTCCTCGGGAACGCGGATCATGTGAGGCATGACCAGTTGCAGATCAATGCCCGCCGCTATGCAATCAGCTTGTATTTTTATGGCTTCGGGTACACTGACGATGCCGCGCCCCCCGGCCACGACGAGAACTGGGCACCTCACCCGTCGCACCAATTGCGAGCGACGCATCGGAACTACGTCTTCCCCTATTGCACCTGCTGCCCTCGTCATCCACCCAACAGATGCCAAAGTTCGCGTCCAATTCCACAGGCCGCCGTCGCAAACCGCCGCACCAACGCGGCGATCTGACGCAGCGAAATCAGTAGCTAGAATTGCCGACAATCCATCTCCGTAAACGCCGATCCGAGTTGGGTCGATGCCAGCCTGAACTGAGAGGAAATCGAAACAATAGGACAGCGAGATTTCCGATTGGCCGCGTGAGCGAGTTGAGACATCTTCGTGAGAGATCGCAAGTACGGACATGCCACGCCCAATCAGCTCGGGCAAGAGCCTCCCGAGCAGTATGGCTCCGCTCTCTTGTTCGCGGCTAATGCAAATTACTGCGGGGGAACACGCACCTGCCCTTCTAGCAGGAAAGTAGTAGCCTAGAAATTCGGTCTCATCACAGCGAGCAATTTTTATGCGCTCCACTTGTTGATCTAGAAGCAATGAGAATCTCTGAATATTGGCGTCGACTTTGGCTGCCCCCTCACCACCTTGTGCATCCCTCTCATCAGTCAACCGTCTGGCAACTTCAAAGGCTGTTAGTGCGCAGAGCCAGGCCTCGACCGCCTCGTCAAAAGCTCCTTTCTTGGTATTCTGGTCAGCAACACGACAGTGGTCTTCCCCGGCCTTTGTCCATCTGACGATCGCGTTTTTTCGGCCCATCGCCCCGTGAATGTTCGTGACGGGCAGACTGTCTATAAACGCCGCGGCGTCTCTGCGTGTGGACGCAAGGTCGCCTCTCCCATGAGGCGCAGCACGGAACTCCATCCGATTTGTCCCCCCGTGCAGATCCTCACCCGCCGCTCGGGATCCGTCAGACAATCTGCTGGTGTGGAGGTCAGCCACTTAGACTCTATCGTGAATGGGCTCGTCCGGGGCTTAACTCCATCTCAAGTATAAAGATTAGCGGACCTCAAAAGCCTAAGTCCGTCGTTATCGCCGCTCATCACTACGAAAAACTTTGTTTGATGCCGCACGGGTGACGTTTTCCTGCGGACGCACTCGACATTAGTTATATGCATGAGAAGTGATCTCAGGAACGAAATGACTCACTCTACATCGAACCACAAACGATAAGGTGTCAGCGTGTTTAACCATGTAAGTCGCCCAACGGATTACGACGTTGATGCCGGCTGGAAATCTCGTAGCGCAGATTGTCTTCTGAATCTGATTTGCTTCATCGAAGCTGAGACTGATATGGAAAGCCTCCGCATTTTCGGACAGCGCGCAGAATTTTGACTCCATTAGCCCCCCGATTAGAGGAAATGAGCGTTAGTCCGAGCTATTCTTTCTCATGTCATTGAACGTTACAAACTCCCTCTTGGAGTTCTCAACTTCGAAAGGGCACCGACGCCTCCTAAGCTCATGCTCGAGCCTCTCATCCGTTTGATTTCGGCTCCCAGCCATCTCGAAAATCGTCGGAGCCCAAGCAAATGACGACATGCGCAGGTTTCCAGCGCCTGAGCTGGCCAGTGTCGCAGCCGTTTGGCGCTTGGGCAAGAACATCGTGATCGAGCAGCGTCAACCGGTAAGCAATGTTCAGTTGAGACCTGCCCCAGAATTTTGGTGGGCTCAGGATTTGGTCAACTGGCGGCATGCAACTGTCCGCCGACGGGAACTGTATGAAAATGGAGCAAACGAATGTCGCAATCTAATAGACCGGGCGTACGCAATATTGCCAAGGTCACCTGCGTCGGCGGGGGCGTGATCGGAGCCGGTTGGGCCGCGCACTTCATGCGGGCTGGGCTCGATGTCGCGGTGTATGACCAGGCGGCCGAGCGCGAGAGCTATCTCCGAGAAAGCCTTGCGAACGCAATGCCAGCCCTGACCGAACTGGGAATGGCGCCTGGCGCGACCCCCTCGCGCGTGTTCTTCACAACCGATTTTGAAGAAGCACTGGCGGGTACTGACTTCATCCAGGAAAGCGGGCCGGAAAATATTGATACGAAAATTTCCCTGCTTTCAAAAATTGATGCGCATACGCCACCTGATGTTGTCATCGCCTCGAGTTCTTCTGGCTTTCTCTCCTCTAAGTTGAGAAGTGGGGCGACAAAGCATCCAGAGCGCATTCTCGTCGGTCACCCCTTTAATCCGCCCTATCTTATTCCACTAGTTGAAATCGCCGGAGGCGATGCCGCCCGACGGGCAGCTGACCACGCTTCCGCATTCTATCGGTCGACGGGTTGCGAAGTAGTCGAGCTAGATCGCGAGATCCACGGCTACATCGGCAACCGAATCCAGTACGCCGTTCTTCGAGAGGTTCTTTATTTGATGTCGCAAGGCGTAGCCGATCTGGAATCCATAGACAGGGCGATCGCCGCAGGTCCAGCAATCCGCTGGGCAGTAATGGGCCTGTCTTCGATATTATTTCTCGGTAAGAGCGATCCCTCCCTTTGGGGCAAATTCGTGGAAAGTCTGGGTCGTGAAATGGACCGCGGCTATATAGCGCCTGCCAGCTTCCAGCCTGATCAGGCGTTGCTGCAGAAATATGCCGAACAGGTTGCCAAGGGAATCGGTGTAAATGGTCAGGCAGAGTTGATCGCGTTGCGCAACGCTGGCGTCGTGGGAATTCGCTCTGAGTTGCAGCGAGTTAGGACGCGCCTTGCCGGGAGCGAACATGAGTTGGGTTAATACTTGGGAAGGGGTCGTCGAGAAGGACTGGCTAGACAAGCTCGATCACGTCAACTTCTTAACTTACCAGCGAATAGCCGATCTTGCCAGTATCGAGATCTGGCGCCGGGCAAGGGGTAGTGGTCAATCTGAGCCAGATCTTCAGTTTGTCATGACCGAGACGTATGTTCGCTATGCTCGTGAACTGCGCTTGGGCGCCCGCGTTGAAATCCGGACATCCCTGATTGCCTCGGACACGAAGCGATTTCATCTTCTTCATCGCCTCGAAAGCGCGGGCGATCTCGTTTGTATGGTCGAGACGCTCAACCTATGCTTTGATCCAGCGGTTCGCAGGGTAGCTCCGTTCACAGCCAACATCAGTAGCTATTTCTCGTCTTGGGGAAGCCCGCCGGATGATGCCCTTCCGCATTTGTCCATATGCTCACGACCATCTCGTAACTGACCATAAAAGTTTTGAAACGGGTGCGTCCTCGGTCTAGAGCCTCGAGGACGCCGCCCGCCTGGGCGGGGAGAAACCTTTCGGAATCCCGGGTCATTTGAGTGCGGCGATTGGACCGGAAGTGCGGTCTCCCAAGTCGCGTCGCGTGGATACACTCAGCTTCCCTCGGTCGCACTGAACTAAACACGGCTCCGTCGAAGCGTTCAACGCGGCTTAGAGTGGAATGCCCGTATGCCATCTGTTCACGAGTATCGAAGGACAATTTGGATTCGACGCCAGCTACCAATTTCGGCTAGTGGCACGCACCGCGCGATGGCTGCAAAAATCGACCGTATTCGCATAAATTCCGCATCGTCGACGCGAATCGAGCCCCAAACTCGTCTCCGATCAATCTAAAATGTATCGGTTTCGAGGTGCGATGAAGGCGCTCCCTTCCGCGGAGATCGAGTCAAACGTTAGCCGCCGTCAAGCTCGGGCTGCCTATAACAATGTGCTGGTCGAAACAATCAGTCGGGCCGATAGCTTACTAGCGGTAATTTAACGGACTTAACACAGGAGTTTTTGATGTCTCGGAAGGTCGTCATCACGTGTGCAGTAACTGGGGGCAATAGCGCGGTCCTTGCGAAACATCCGAACATTCCAAAGACACCATCGGAAATTGCAAATGCTGCGCTGGAGGCAGCTAAGGCGGGAGCTGCGGTCGTTCACATCCATGTGCGTGATCCAAATACCGGTCTCGCGTCGAACCGATTCGAACTCTATGAACAGGTCGTGAAGAAGATCCGAGACGCGGCAACTGACGTCATCATCAACTTGACCTGCGGAATGGACGGGGAACTAGTTCTTGACTCCGTTGACCCAATCAAAGTCGGTACAGCGAGCACGCTTAAGAGTCCCGCGGGGCGCTGTCTCCACGCGGTCAAGCTTCAGCCAGAGCTTAGCACCTTGGATTGCGCTACCATGACATTCGGAGAGCGTATCTATGTTGCACGCATGTCCGAATTGCGAGAGATGGCGACGCTTATGCGAAAGGCCGGCGTCAAGCCTGAGTTGGAATGCTTTGATTTAGGCCACATTGAAACCGCAAAGAAGCTAGTATCGGAAGGCACGATTGATGGTTGCCCCCTCTTTCAATTCTGCCTCAGTACAGGAAATGGTGCGCCGGCTCTTCCCATCGTTCTCCAGGCTATGCGGGAGCTTTTGCCCCAGGGCGCCATCTGGGGTGGATTTGGCTGTGGCTCCGATGAAATGCCCATGGTCGCGCAGATAGTGACGATGGGTGGGCATGTCAGAGTAGGATTGGAAGATAACATTTACCTTCGACGTGGTGTGCTAGCATCCAACGCCCAACTTGTCGAGAATGCGGTCGGCATCGTTGAGCGTCTGGGAGCTAGTGTGGCAACGCCAACTGAGGCGCGGGAAATCCTCGGCGTTGTTAAACGTGGATAACTCCGTCTGGGATCTGGCGCTTTCGATAGCGTCTGCACCCGATCAAGCTCAACGCTTAAGAACTCCGCCGATGGCAACGAAGTATTCGGCATAGCTTGGCAGACGCATCTTGGCGCCGGTTTCATGAACGATCTGGGCAGAAACGCACCTGGCGGGGATAGATGGACTGGAGACCAAATTCACAATCGGGATCAGAGATGCCCAACCTCGTTCGCAGCCAGCAACTCAAAGAGATGGTTATTGGTCCAGCAAAACGCCGCCTGAAGCGTCAGATGCAGCCGGTCAAGGCGCTCATGAGGGGGCGCCTTGATCGGAACGCCGACCGTGTGGGGGGTCATGCCGCCAGACTCGGATCGTGTGAATGAATTGTGGAGGTCGCCCCTATGGAAGCAGCCGCGCGCTGCAGTCCAGCCATTAACGGATCCATTATCTTTATGACTTTGTCGGCAGCTCGGATCATGCGATCAAGTTCGAAAGATCCTTCGGCAACACGTCGACGGACGGACTTCCATTCTTGCTCAATGCCGTCGGTCGTTGTCCTCCTGCAAGACATAGGCGACTCTGCCCACCTGGAGCACGACCAAATGCGCCTCTGGGGTCTGGAGCGTCAAGATTAGTCTCAAGGGCTGCTGAGCTTTGCTTACGTTGGATCTACAATTGCCAGGCGGTATCCGGCCGCCGCAATAGGCCTACCTTTGACGCCGCTTAAGGGTGCGCGGCTTACAAGGCGCCTCCGCGTGATCGACGGACGCAGGATCCTCAGACGACGGGCTGAAAAGGTCGAGGCGAGCAGCGATGCTGCAACCGATGCAGCCAATGCGGCCCAGCGGTCGAACCGCGCCGCACGGCACCGAAGCGCTGATTGCCCATCTCAAGCTGGAGATCGAGAAGCTACGACGCACGGCGCGCGCTCCACGCGGTCGGCGCGGCTGCTCGATCTGGAGCTTGAGGAACTCGAGGCGGACAAGATGAGCTCGCTGCCGAGAAGGCAACCGTAAAGACGCAAACGGTGCGTTCGTTTGAATGCAAGTGGCCGGTGCGCCAGCCCTTTCCCGATGACATGAGCGGGAGCGCGTCATCCTGCCGGCTCCGACGCAATGCCCCTGCTGCGGCTCGACGGAGCTCTCGAAGCTTGGCGAAAGCGTGATCTCGACGCTGGAGGAGATCCAAGCCGGTTCAAGGGATCGACAGTCCGGGAGAAGTTCAGTTGTCGGGATCGCGAGGCGATCACGCAGCCGCCCGCGCTGTTCCATGCCACACCCCGGAGCTATGTAGGCCCCAGCTTTTGGCGACGATTCTGTTCGACAAATTTGGTCAGCATCAGCCACTAAATCGACAGAGCCAGCGCTTCAAATGTGAGGGGATCGCCCTGTCGGTCTCGACGCTGGCGGACCACGTGGGCGCCGGAGCCTTTGCGGTCAGGCCGCTCTTTGAACTGATCGAAACCTATGTGCTCTGTGCCGACAGGCTCCACGGCGACGACACCAAGATACCGATCCTGGCGAGAGGGAAAGCACATATCGGCCGGATTTGGACTATCTATGGACGGTCCCCGCTTTGCAAGGCATTTGCTTTATTCCGGCTAACGATCGTTTACAGCTATCTATCCAGCTTTATGGCAAAGCCACGAGCCTCGATGAGATCCGCGGATCGGCGCCCAATTACGTTGGCGAGCTCTGAAGCTCGATAGGTCCAACGGGCTTGGCCGACCCCGGTCCGACCGGTTGCCATCACTCCGCTTTTGCCCTCGCAAACGGAACGCGTTCCAGTTATACGTGCGCGCGGTACTCTTCACCATTGGCCATGATCGGCCCAAGCGATCGGTGCAGTCTTGTGAGCGAGCGCGACCGTAACGACGTTGAAGGGACGCCTGCCGAGCATCTCTGTTATCCAGGTATTGGCTACCCGATGGATACGGCCGCGATGAACGGCCGCTCGGGCACCATGTATTAGCAGCTTACGAATGTAGCCATCGGCACGCTTGCTGATACCGCCAAAACGCTCTTTACCCCCCGTCGAATGCTGCTTCGGGACTAATCCGAGCCAGGCAGCGAAATGCCTTGCAGAAGCGAACTGTTGTGGATGATCGACAGACGCCGCCAGGGCGGTAGCGGTAAATGGGCCGATGCCCGCCACCTTCATGAGGCGCCGACAGACTTCACTGCTTTTGGCGGTTGCAAGGATCGTCTTCTCTTGGCTTTCAATGTGTAGCTCAAGATCTTCGATCTGATCGACAAGGATTAAAAGGGCGCTACGCGCGCTTTGTGGGATACTCTCATCAACTTTCATGAGTCCCATGAGCTCTCTTGCGCTCGCTTTCCCTTTCCCGGTCACGATCCCCAACTCGCTCAAATGACCGCGCAGAGCATTGATCGCACCTGTGCGCTGTCGAATAAGCAGATCTCGCGTGCGATGTAGCATTAAGATTCCCTGCTGTTCGACGGTCTTTACAGGGACAAACCGCATGCCAGGCCGTTGGACGGCTTCCCAGCACGCCTCCGCATCAGCAGCATCATCCTCGTTTGTCTTCACGTAGGCTCGTACGTAGCGGGCCGGCATAAGACGTGCTTTGTGCCCAAGCTTTATCAGTTCACGACGCCCAATGATGAGAGCTGCCGCAAGCCTCAAGACCAACGAGACAACTTGGAATCCGAGAAAAGAAATCGATAACTTTGCCGCGAGCGAGCTTCTTGCGGATAACTTCTCCATCCTCCGTAATCCAGTGGATTTGAAACCAGCTCTTCGAGATATCAAGCCCAATTGTCATCATAGCCATAGCTTGTCCTCCTTCTGGGTGCTCTTTCGCAGCTTATCAGGGCGGGGACTGTCCATCTCATTATGTGCGGGATGACCGACCCTTCGCCGGGCCTGCCCCGCCGGCGGCAGTCTATTGCGCCTCGAGCGACCGACGGGGCGAGCACCCGCAGAAGCATCTGGCCGCCTTCGCCGGCATCCGGATTGCTACAGCGGCTTCGAGCCGTTGTTCGATCCGCAAAAGAAAGCGATGCCGATCACACCGACGTTTTGCCTGGCCCATGCGCGGCGGGGCTTCTTCGAGCTGGCCGACATCGAGAAAAACGCCCAGGAAGGCCAGAAGGGCAAACCGGTCTCCCCGATCGCACTGGAGGCGGTCAGACGCCTCGATGCGTTGTTCGAGATCGAGCATGCCATCAAAGGCCGCAGCGCCGACGAGCGGCGTGCCGTGCGCCAGGAGAGAAGCAAGCCACTGTTCGACGACATGCACGACTGGCTGCTCCGCGAGCGAGAAACCCTCTCGCGCTCCTCCGAGGTCCTGAAGCCAATGAACTACATGCTCAGGCGCTGGGCCGACTTTGCCCGCTTCCTCGACGATGGCAAGATCTGCCTCAGCAACAACGCCGCCGAAAGAGCGTTGCGCGGCATCGCAAGCCTTGAGTCATTGTGAGCCCCTTCTTTAAGTGCTTGTAAACATTGGAAGCGTGTCCGCGTCAATTTCGCGAGACGGGCAACCCTTTCGGGCGATCGCTGTTTTGACCGTCTCGGACGCCAAATCGGCAGCTCGAATCTGAAAAGGCGCTCGCGGAACAACCTGTACAGCAGGAAGAACGCCGCTGGAGACAAGGCGGCGGATCATATGACTTGAGACACCGGGCGCTTTTGCGGCCTCGATCTGCGCAAGCCATTCGCCCTTTTTTTTCCGCTGAACGGTAGGCATGGATGCCACGCACACGGCGAATAGAGCTGACCCGATGTGCTGTCCAGGTCTTACCCATGCCGGTGGGCAAGCCCATCCGATTGAGCGTGGCGGCGATGTGCTCGTCAGACCAGCGCCCGGCCATGCTGCGGATAACAGCCAAGGCATCTTCCGCCGTGGAGGAACTGTGTTCACCGGAGCGCGGCTTGCGGATCCGAAGCTCGGAGTGCTGCCCACCCTGCCAATGGATCGTGAGCACAACGTCGCGTACCGCATCGTCGACGTCCGCGATGATGTCGACGATCAAGGCTCGCAGCAGCTGCTGGCGCGCGCGCATCGTCCAGGGGATTTCCAGGCTACGGACAGGTTATCCGCCAGATCGGCAAAGGTGCCGAGATCGCCCGCGTGGCCGGATGACTGATGGTTATTCTGGCGATTTTCCAGCTCGCGCACACGGCGCAAAGCGCACTCCCAGTTCTTCTCCAACTGCGCAGCGACCTTGCAGACGCAGGTCAGCATCCAAGCCCAGACCGGCTTCGCGATGCCAGACATAACCAAACGGCACTGATAAGCGTAGCTCGCCACGTTTGGCCTTCGCCCTGGCTGCCTCAAGCATCCCGCCCGGATTATGCCCAACTCAAACTCGCTTATGCTTCCCTTCATGCCGAGCAAGAGCCGATCGTTCGGAAGGCAAGGATTATAAACGCCGTCGTGATCAATCACCCTCGCTTCGACAAGCCCGCATAACTCAAGCAGATGATGCCAATCGCGGCCGTTGCGCGCGAGCCGCGATGCATCGAAGCAAATCACGGCGCCAACGGCTCCTGCGCACAACCATGCGACCAGCCGATCAAGGCCGGGCCGGGCCACCGTTCCACTCGCCGAACGGCCGAGGTCATCATCAATGACTTCGACGTCGGAGAGGCCGTGCCGGCGCGCAATATCCACAAGGTCGTACTGTCGCCGTTGGCTCTCCAGATTGGCCATCACCTGGGATTGCGTTGACTGCCGCACATAGACGACAGCTTTGCGCTTTAAGAGCGCTTCCGGGATCTGGTCAGTGTCGGGCATCACCGAGCTCCTCGACTACCAGGCCGGCGGCCTGCATGAGGATTTGGGCGAGCGTCAGCAACGCCTTCACCCGCGCCGCCTCGTTCATCCTGTCCAGCCTGTCTGGCTCGAATATCAGGCTCAGTTGTCCGTCTGAAATCCGTACAGCTACGCGCTCCTGCTTCATCGGCGTTCTCCCATGCGACTCGATCGCTCGGGGAGTTTGTGGAAATGGCGAGCGCTGTGACCAGTCTCTTCAGCTCTGACAATGCGGCAAGATCAACTTGTGGTGGCCCGGAGGTCATCTCCGCGCATGCGATTGGATCTACCATCCAGCCGGGAATCGTGATGATCGTGCCCAATGGGGTTCGGATCCGCAAAAACTGACCTGCCGCGCGTTGTTCCACACGACGCACGTTCACCATCCGGCCAAAATAGGGATGCCAACGATAGTGGACCTCGAAATCCTCCCCGACATGGGCAGAATGAACGGTAAACGGCCTTGGGAAGGCGCAATTGGACCTTCGCCGGCAGCCTGCGCGGCGCCGAACGCGCCGCCATCATGCTGACGATGAGCACCACCTGTCGTCTTAACGATGTCGATCCCAAAGCCTGGCTCTCCGACGTCTTTGCCCGGACAGCCGATCTTCCCGCTTCGCGTCTGCGCGAACTGCTGCCCTGGGGGTGGAAGCTCCCGCGCCAAGCCGACGAACCCAAAGATCAGCAAGTTGCCTAACCTCCAGGCAGCGCCGGTCATAGCCGACCCGGCCCCCGCGCGCATGCGTCAATCAGGCGGCCTTCGTCGTATGCGTACGCACCATGTCGGTCAGCGCCGCCGGATCGGTCGGAAGAGCGTCGGAGCGAATCGCCATGATCAAACGATACATCCGCGCGCCACATGCTCCAGTCAAATCCGCACCTCTCAGCCGACAACGGCCGGCTGCTTCACAGGCTTGGGTGAGACTCGCGTCCACTCAAGTCCGTCCAGCAGCATCGCGAGCTGCGTCGCACTGAGATGCACCACGACGTCGCGGATCGGCGGCCAGGTGAAGCGCCCCAGCACCATGCCGCTACCGTCCCAGGCCAAAAGCTTCACTCTGTCCATGCGCTTGCTGCGGAACACAAAGACGTCGCCGCAATACGGGTTCGCACGCAGCGCTTCGCTCACCAAGCGCCAACAGCGTGTGCACCGACTTGCGATAGTCGATCGGCTGTGCCGCCAGCACACACCTTTGAGGTCAGATCGTAGTGCAATCACCGGATGCTCCGGAGCGCCGTCGCGAGCGTCACCAGATCCACGCCCGGTCGACCCGAATGCGCGCGCCACTCATCTCGATCTGGATTACCCCGGAGAGCTTGGCGGCCGGTGCAGCGATCTCCAACGGCCTCGTCTGTGCCGACGAAATCCGCTCGGACTCGCCAGCTATCCCACCACCACC
Organism: Bradyrhizobium sp. 164; assembly: GCF_023073715.1. Classification (GTDB taxonomy): domain Bacteria; phylum Pseudomonadota; class Alphaproteobacteria; order Rhizobiales; family Xanthobacteraceae; genus Bradyrhizobium. Next base: position 19,924 of record NZ_JADPKA010000071.1, on the reverse strand, counting down.
CTCCGCACCAATTTGGATCGGCGAAGCTCGGTGGCTTGCCGGCCACCGCCGCCGCAACCTGGTGTCGCCACACCGTGAGTAGCCCGCGGGCAACGCCATTGCGCCGCGCCACCTCGGAGATGTTCGCACCCTCCTCAAAGCTCTCCGCCACGATCCGGGCCTGCTCGTCGCCCGTCCATCGCGTCTCTTCATAAATTGCCGATCCGAGTGAACCGCATCTGCTGTCGCTAATCGTCTGAATTTGGAAGATATGTCCGGTCAACGTTGATCGATAACGTGCGTTTATCTTTGCCAACTCCGCAAGATGGCCTGATCTGACCTGATCTGACGACACTGGATCGGCCGTCCTCGACGGGTGCCCGGATTCTTGGGCCGAGAATCTTCTGCGGCTCGTCCGGTGCAACGATCACCACTCTTATGCCGCACGTAATCCTCGCCGTCAGTCCGTCGGTGCAAGCCTTGTAAAGCGAGTAAATGCGTTTCTAGCCAGAGGGTCGATGCGACCGAGGAAACCAGATGTTCCGCTCCCTCCGCAATTGCCTATTCCAGCGGCGCAGCATTAACGCAGCTTTCCTGCCGCGAAAATCACTTTTTTGCAGAGATTCTCTCCTTCGAAACCACGATTCGCCGTTATTAGTTGCCGGTGCAAACTAAGTTCCAAGCTTCTCCCGGACGTTCAGATACTATGGGTCTAATCGCGCTAAGAGGAACTGGAACAATGGAAGATAGACGCGACGTTCGCTGGGTGCAAAACATCCTGATACCCCTCAACGATGGCATCCAACTCGCCGCGACGCTGCGCCTACCGTCTGCTCCGGGAAAGTATCCCGTTGTCGCGACTTTCTCTCCCTATCGCAAAGATGATCGCGGCGGCGCCTCGGCTGCGTATTCGAGCAGCTATTTCACGGATCACGGATATGCAACACTACTTGTTGACTTGCAGGGTTGTGGTAGCTCTGACGGAGTTACCTCCCTCGACTACGAGAAAGAGGGACGCGAAGCCGCCGAGGTCGTCGAATGGGCGGCGGCCCAGGACTGGTGCGATGGCTCGGTCGCGGTTTGGGGTATTTCCCATGGAGCTTACCTTTCGGTAGCCGTTGGAGCGCAACGGCCACCACATCTGAAGGCGATCGCTCCGATGCACGGCGGAACAGGTCGGCGTGAAGAAGCGTTCGCGCCAGGAGGATGCAAGGTCTGTATGGTCAACGTCAGCTGGATGGCGATGATGTTGGCGCTCGATCTGGCACCACCGACGCTGCAGGACCATGATGGGCGGTGGATGCATATATGGCGCGGGCGTCTCGATCGCCTCGATCGCGATGGTATGAGGGACTTCGATGAGCGCTACAATGATGCCGAGGGCAACCCGAAGGACCCAAAGCCGATTGCGACAGAGCAGATTGAGGTCCCGACGTTCGTCATCGGCGGTTGGCGCGACTACTTCCCTCAAGCCATGGTGAATGCTTACCGGGACGTGGCTGGCTATAAGAAGCTACTAGTCGGTCCATGGTTACATCAGTATCCCGACATGTCGACACGGGCGCCGATCGATTTCCTGCACGAATTGCGTCGATTTTTCGACCACTGGGTCAAGGGTGAGCGGAACGGTATTTCGCACGAACCTAGCGTCACCCTGTACGTACAAGGGGCTGAGCGCTGGAAGCACGAGCGGGAATGGCCAATTGCCCGCACCCAGACGCAGGATTGGCACCTACAACCAGGCCACGCGCTGGGTCTAACCTCGACGCAGAGTGAAGATAGCGACGCATACCGCGCCGATCCGACCGTCGGCACAGCGGCGACACTACCCGATGCAATTCAATTAGGTGTGGGGTTCGCACAAGACCAGGCGGAGGACGATCGTCGTTCGCTCATCTACACAAGCGAACCTCTCGAGCAGGGAATCGAGATTACCGGCTCACCCGAAGCGATTCTGCAGGTGACGCTGGAAGATGGCGAAGAACTGCAGCTAGTTGCCAAGCTCAACGCCGTCGCGCCGGACGGCAGTTCCCAGTTGATCACCACGGGTTGGTTATCCGCCGCCCACCGCGAGTCCCTGGAGCGCGCCCAGCCAGTTGAGCGAGGCGTATTGACCGAATACCGAGTTGGGCTTTGGGTGACCTCTTACTTCGTGCCCGCAGGCCACCGGCTGCGGCTCTCGATCTCGTGCTCGGATTTCCCTTTGGTCTGGCCGCTCCGCACCAATCCAACCATAAGAGTGCAGCTCCACGGCTCCCACCTGCGTCTGCCCGTCGTGCCGGAACCTGCCGAGCCGATCGACGGGCCCGCACTGCCGCTCCCCGATCCGACGGTCAATCGTAGGCCTTGGCACGTCCCCAGCGGTGAGCCGTCGACTTGGAAGATCGAGCGCGATATGGTTACGGGTGGAGTTTCAGTAAAGACCGGCTCGACCAGCGATGTTCGCACTCCAACGGGAGCGATCGTCCGAGTCAAGCAGTCTGTACGCGCGACTACCTCTGCAGCACGTCCGGACGCCACAGCCGTTCATTGCGAGGCACACCTCGATATTCGCCTTCCCGCAGGCGAGCATGTCGAAGTGCGAACTCGTAGTCGCTTCACACGTGATACTACCGTTTTGACTGGCGAGGTCATACTGGATGGCTGTCCCTTCTTCAAAGGTGAATGGTGAGCAGCATCTGGCGGGCTATGCCGGACTGATGCAGGCTGACGCCTATCCGGCTTCGGCAGGCTCTACGAGGCCAATCGCAAGGGCGGCCCAATCATCGAGGCCGCGTGCCGAGTAGGCGGGGATGTCGCCATCCCCGCCCCTCACAGACCCGGACGAGCGGATTTCCCGCATCCGGTTCTTCACGCGTAAGCTTGGCTCAGGGAACGGCATATTGGTGGACGATCTTGGCTGGCGGCAGCGGGTATCGCGCGAGCATGGCCCGGAAGCGCGACCACGGCAGATTGCTACGGCGGCCACCCCGCGCGAGCCATTTCATCCATATCCGCAGGAGCTGGTGGTGGTACCATCTGATCCGTCGGCCGTTTCCGGAGATGCCGTAGTAGGCGGAGTGCCCCCGGATCACCCGCGACAAGTGGGCGTGCTGTTCCCTGAATGCACGATGCAGGTTGAGCCGACACCATTACATCACGGATGCCAGCGCGAGCGTACGGTCTTTTGCCTTTATCTGCCGGACGACATTCTTACCCTTCCTCGATTGACCCCACACGTGGGTGAAGCCAAGGAAGTTAAATGTGGTCCCCGCCGTCGCGGGATGGCGCCCCACCCGGGCGCTTGAACCGGAAGTCTACGAAGCGGGTCTTGGTCGGATGAAGCTGAAGCCCATACTGACCGAGTCGCTTACCCAACACATCCAGCAATCGCTTGCCGGACAGGTGATCCTCGAAGGCGATCACCGCGTCATCAGCGTATCGCACCAGTTGCCACCGTCCCTTGAGCCGCAGCCGCACCACCCGCTCGAACCATTCATCCAGCACATAGTGCAGGTAGATGTTCGCAAGCAATGGCGAGATGGCTCCCTGAACGCAAAAGATAATTTCCGCTTTGAACGCGTCATCACCGGCTGGCGCGATGGAGCTATTGTTGATTTGAGACGCAAAAGGTAATACCATTATGTCATATGATTCGATCGACGCAGGCGCAGAAGGCCGAGCGGCTGAGGGCGGCGCGACGCTTGCTCGCGAAGAAAATCGGCATGGCGGAGGCGGCCTTGGCGCTGTCGCGCGAAAGCGGCTTGTCGCTGCGGCAAGCCTATCGCTATCTCGAAGTGGCCAAAAGGAAGGAGCCGCTCCTTTCCGCGCCGCAGCCGTCTGTGACGCTCTCCCTGAAGATGCCGGCCGATCTCGCCCAAAAACTCCAGGCGCATGCGGCGGCTTCCAGGCTTTCGGCAAGTGAGGTGATGCGCCGGGCGGTGGCCGCCTATCTCGCGTCTGTCCGCGAAGATGGCTGAGCGGCGAAAAAAGCGCGACGTTCAACTCGAATTTGCGTTCGACCGGCTCGTCGCCGCCAAACTTGAACAGGTTTACGAAATTCTCGTTCCAGATCAGGTGCGCTTCGCGCGCGCCGGCGCCGATGTGACGGGAGGCGAAGATGAAAACCGCCGCGATTTACGCCAGAGTGTCGTCGGACAAACAGAAGGAGGAGAACACGATTGCCAGTCAGACGAGCGCGCTGATCGCTTTCGCGCGCGAGCAGAACTGCGACGTGCCGGCGGAGTGGGTGATCGAAGACGACGGCTATAGCGGCGCGAGCTTGTTGCGCCCTCGCGATCTCGCCGCAGAAGGGCGGATCCAAGCCGTGCTCGTCTACGCTCCCGATCGGCTGAGCCGGCGCTATGCGCATCAAATCCTTCTTATCGAAGAGTTCACGCGCGCCGGCGTCGAGGTGTTGTTCATTCCCTCGAGACGGGCGGCGACGCCGGAAGACGAGCTACTGCTGCAGTTTCAGGGCATGATCGCCGAATATGAACGCGCGCAAATCCTGGAGCGGTCGCCGCGAGGGAAGCGCCATCGCGCCCTTCAAGGCCAAGTCAGCGTGCTTTCCGGCGCTCCGTTTGGCTATCGCTACAAGCGCAAGACCGATCACTCTGCCGCCTATTATGAGATCGACGAGCGACAGGCCGGTATCGTGTGCTGGGTCTACGAGCTTTACACCGCAAGAAAACCGCAGCATCGGCGCCATCACGCGCCTGCTCAATGAGCACCAGATCCGACAGCCAAAGAAACAGGCCGCTGGGAGCGCTCGACGGTTTGGGCGATGCTGCGCAATCCCGCGTATAAAGGAACGGCCTGGTTGGCAAGACTCGGATCGCGCCGCGCATGCGTGTGACGCGGCCGTTGCGACTGCGCGGCGGTGTCGCGCCTCGCAACAGCGCCAATCATGAGCTTCCTCGCACAGAGTGGATCGAAATCCCTGTGCCGACCATCATCAGCGAAGAGACCTTCGCACTGGCGAATGAGCTTTTGGAAGCCAACAAGAAGCATGCCCCGCGACGCACGATCACGCCGAGCGCCCTGCAAGGATTGTTGAGCTGCGCCAAATGCGGCTATGGGCTCTATCGCACCTCCACAAGGTCGAGCGCTCGAACTATCCATTACTACCGCTGCTTGGGCTCGGATGGCTGGCGCCGGCTCGGCGGGCCGGTCTGCGACAATCGCCCGGTGCGCCAGGATTTGCTGGACGAGGTGGTATGGAAAGAGATCGTGCGTTTACTTGAAGACCGAAACCTCATCGAAGACGAACTTGAGCGCCGGCTCAAGGCGGCGCGCAACGCCGATCCCACACAGCGCCGGGAGGAAACGCTTCGCCGCGATCTTGCGCGCTCCCGGAAACGCATCGAGCGTCTCCTCACGGCCTATCAGGAGAGCCTTCTCTCACTTGAAGAGCTGCGCAGCCGCATGCCTGATTTGCGCAGCCGCGAACAGGCTTGCCTATTGGAGTTGCAAGCGATCGAAGACCAATCGAAGGAGCGGGAAGTTTGTCTGCGTCTCGCCGAATCCGTGACGAGCTTCCTCGACCACCTGCGCTCGTCCGTCGGCGAGCTCGATATAATCGAACGCCGACGCGTGCTGCGCCTTCTCGTGAAGGAAGTCCTCGTTGGCGACGACAAGATCGTCATCCGCCACTCCATCCCTCTCCCACCCACCCCTCCGGGTGGAAAGGAGCGCGGCGCCGCCGATAGTTCCGTGACCGCTCCTCCACCGCAAAGTTATCTTTTGCGTTCAGGGAGCCATCACGCCATCTTGGGGCGTTCCACCAGTCGAGCGGCGTAGGATGCCCTTTTCGAGCACCCCCGCCTTCAGCCATTTGTCAATCATCCTCCGGACGATGCCGTCCGTGACTCGCTGATCGAGGAATCGGCGCAGGTGCGCATGGTCCATGGTGTCGAAGGAAGCGGCCACAGACTGCCCATCCCCCTGATATTCCGGATTTAGTGACGATCACGCGCAAGCGTCACGCTTTCGAAGGTCGGACGTTGGCCGTGATCAGCACCATTAGGCGGCGCGGCATCCACTATCTTCTCACGGATCTGCCGGACGGCAGTCGGTCGAGGCACTCGACCTGCATGAAATGGGGTTTGAGCGTGTGATCGCCAACGAGACGGGCCGGCCCTCCTATCATCCGGCAGTCCTTCTGAAGCTTTACATCTGCGGTTATCTCAATCGGGTGCAATCCAGTCGCCGCCTGGAACGTGAGGCGTGCCGCAATATCGAGGTGATGTGGCTGATCGGCCGCCTGGCTCCCGATCATAAGACAATCGCCGATTTCCGGAAGGACAATGGCGCGGCGATCCGGAAGGTTTGTGCCAAGTTCGTTGCTCTATGCCGGCAAATGGGTCTGTTGCAGACCCCAAGCGTCGCAATCGACGGCAGCAAGTTCAAGGCGGTGTACAACCGCGACCGCAACTTCACGCATGCCAAGATGGCGAGGCGGATGGCGCAGATTGAGGAAAGCGTCGGTCGATATCTGCATCAACTCGATAGCGCCGCTCGGCAGGAGCCATCGGAAGCGATCAGCATCAAGACGACGAGGATCAAGGAAGTGATCTCTCGGCTTAAACAGGAGATGAGCCGCCTGGAAGTGCTTGATGCGCAGATGCGCAACACGCCGGATCAACAGATATCGCTCACCGATCCGGATGCCCGTTCGATGGCCACCAGCGGACGCGGATCGGGTGTCGTCGGCTACAATGTCCTGGTCGCGGTGGACACCGAACACCATCTGATTGTTACGCACGAGGTCATAAACGTCGGCAGCGACCGTGGGCAGCTTGCTCGGATGTCGAAGCAAGCCAAAGAAGTGCTCGAAATGGACAAACTCGAGGCGGTCGCCGACCGTGGCTACTTCGACGGAGAGGAGATATTAGCCTGCGAAGAGGCCGGCGTTGCAGTCACCTTGCCCAAGCCCATGACGTCGAACGCCAAGGCGGAGGGCCGGTTCGGCAAACAGGACTTCGCCTACCTGGCTGATGCGGACGTCTACCGCTGCCCATCCGGCCAGCTGCTGCCCTATCACTACACCAACATCGAGCATGGAATGACGCTGCGCCGTTACTGGTCGACAGCGGCGTGTCAAGGCTGCGCGATCAAGAGCCAATGTACGCCGTCCAAGGAGCGCCGCATCACGCGCTGGGAGCATGAGCATGTGGTCGAGGAGGTCCAGAGACGGCTCGATTCCAATCCCGACGCCATGCGGACGCGGCGCGAGACCGTCGAGCATCCCTTCGGCACGATAAAAGCCCGTATGGGTGCGACCCACTTCCTGATGAAGCGCCTACGGAATGTCGCCGCTGAGATGGCGCTGCATGTTCTCGCCTACAACCTCACACGGTTGATGAACATCGTCGGAAAACCGAGCCTGATTGCAGCCATCCGCGCCTCCTGAAGGCCGGAAAGTGCGTCCAAAAGCGCAATACCGCGTCGTGATACCCACTTTGGCCGCCATTGGACGATCCGACGCGACAACATCGGCGGCCTGCAATGATTGGCGACCACGGCCGCGTCCGACCTATCTGTTTGCACACAACCAAGACCCATCCCGTACCTCTGCCCTGCTCTGAGACCCCGGCCGAACCGGTGAGCCTGACCATAGCGGCTTTCCCGGTGCTGCCCCCACGCCCAACACGGCGAAGACTTCAGCATGACCATGATTTCGAGGCTGCCACAGGGCTTAGGTACCTGCTGTCTACGCTTCACGAGCGACGTTGCCGCCACCCATGCAAGACTCGCTTCCGGCTGGCGGGCTCCGCCTTTGCCGGGAGGGCGTCGAACCCTCTGGGTCACGTTGAAAAGTTTCAGATCACATTCTTCCTCCTTTCCAGGACTTGTCCTGACGCAAGCTGGGCACACGGCAGGCGCAAGTTCTTCGATCTCGCGCGGCTCAGCAAAGCGCCGATCGCGGCCGAGGCGGTCAAGCGCATCGATTTTCTGTTCACCATCGAGCGCGAGATCAACGGTCTTACTGCGCAGGAGCGTTTGCGTGTGCGCCAGGAGAGTAGCCGCCCCCTGATCGTCGAGCTGGAGGCGTGGTTGCGCGAGCACCGCGCCAAGCTCTCCAGCAACAACGACACGACCAAGGCGATCAATTACTGCCTCAGCCGCTGGAATGCATTTAGCCGCTTCCTTGATGACGGACGGCTTTGCATGTCGAACAGTGCGAAGAAATTGGACCTTCGCCGGCTCCGACGAGGGCAGCCGGCGTGCGGCTGCCATCTACAGCCTCCTCGCCACCGCAAAGCTCAATGACATCGACCCTCAGGCTTGGCTTGCCGACGTCTGGCGCGCCTACCGGATCACCCCGCCAAGCGCATTGACGAACTGCTGCCTTGGAATTGGCAGCCTCGAAGCGTCGTCACGCTGCTTAAGCGCGATCAACCGTCCGCCAAAAACGACCCAGCTGGGGGCCGTCGCCGGATGCGTACACCTAAGATGATGGACATCCGTGACCGCATCATGCGTAGGCACAGACGCTGGCGTCGTCTCGGAAAATAGGCCATCCGGCGAAATGAAGGCATCTCAAAGCGCCGGGCACCCATCGAGTCAGTGTTCGCCTATCTGAAGCGCTTGCTCGATCGCCCCCGGCCGATACCGCGGTCTCATCAGGAACGCGGTCGCGTTCCAGCTTGCCGCCACCGTGATGAACCTCAGGCGCTGGTCCACCGCGCCCCTCCACGCCGCCTGACGCCGCCCACCGGGGCAGATCGCCCCGGCTGCTGTCACGACCCGCCGCCATCCAAAAATCGTAGCTGTCCCTCGATACGCGACTTCCGCAATGCTCTCGCTGTGCAGACGACAGGGTCGTGGGCTCCGAAACAAAGTCCGGGGCCCTACGCTTTATCGGTACTGCGTGAGCGGATGTCGAAGTTTGGTCTCTCGCTGAATGAGAAGAAGACGCGGATTCTGGAGTTTGGACGGTACGCGGCCGAGCGCCGCACACGCCGGCGGCAACGCCGCCCGGAGACGTTCGACTTCCTCGGGTTCACGCACATCTGCGCTGTGACCCGGACAATTCGCACTTCACGATCCGGCGCGTGACAATCGCACGGCCTGATGACCTGATGAAGGGTAACCGGTATGAGCTCCCGCGTCCGCGAGCACCGATGGCGAGCAGCGAGCAGATCCAATCGAGCGGGCTCATCGACACCGTCCGGCTACGATCGCAGCGGCATAGCCGTCTAGCATGGGAATGTTGGTGGCGGCAGATGGCGATCGACGCGAGCCTGGAGCCATCGCTCGAGCTCCGCAAGCGGCATCGCGGCTGACGCCATCGACGATGCTGCTTCATGGCGGCGTGGGGTCATGCCGCTACCTGTGCCTGCGGTGTGCGCCGGCGCGCCGCCTTCCAGTTCTTAGGCGAGTAGCTCGTGCAGCTGATGGCTCTTGGTTCGCCCGGACACGATGCGCTCCAGCACATCGGTCAGATAGGCCTGCGGGTCGAGCTCATGGAGTTTTGCCGTGTTCACGAGCGACGCTACGATCGCCCAGCTCTCGGCGCATAGACGTGGCCCTTTTGTCCGACCTTTGCAAGTTGATACGGGAAGTCATACTACGGCAGCTGCTTTCCGAGACCCTCGTAGGCGCTCCGAGCGCCGACGAAGCAGTTCTACAGTGGTTAGCATGACAATCGCGAACAGGGTCAGTACGGTTGCAGCAGCTGTGATCGTCGGGCTGATCTCCTGGTTGATGCCGGAGAACATCGCTTTGGGCAAGGTACGCTGATTTGCACTTGTGATGAACAATGCGACCACAACTTCATCGAACGAAGTTATGAAAGCGAAGAGAGCGCCGGAGATCATACCTGGAAGCACAAGGGGAAGCGTGATCTTGAAGAAGCTGGTGACAGGCGGCGCACCGAGGCTGGCCGCCGCACGAGTCAGCGAATGGTCGAAACCAATCAAGGTCGCGGTTACGGTGATCACCACGAAAGGTGTTGCTAAGGTTGTGTGCGCCAGAATCAGGCCGGTAAAAGTATTGAGCAATCTGGCATCTGCGTAGAAGAAATATATCCCGACCGCTGTGATTACGACTGGTACAACCATGGGCGAAATCAATAAGCTCATCACTGCCGTGCGCCATGGAAACTTCGGCCGACTAAGCCCCAGCGCGGCAAGAGTACCCAGCACAGTTGAGAGAAGAGTTACCATAACGGCAACGAAGATCGAATTATAGAATGAACCCACCCATCTGTCGGTCAGGAACAACTCCTCATACCAGCGCAATGACAAGCCTGGCATTGGAAAAGTGAAAAATGGTTCGGAATTGAATGAGAGCGGGATGATCACCAGAGTTGGCGCAACAAGAAAGATGAATACTCCCCCACAAAGCACTCGGTGTAGGTAATACCAGCTCCTCTCGAGCGGGGACGCATACAACGATAAGGCCATTGATCTACCCCAGCTTGATTCGATTGATCCCGACCAACTTGTTGAAGACAAAGTAAAGCGTCAGTGTTGCCGTGAGCAGGATAGCGCCCAGAGCCGAGGCCATCCCCCAGTTGAGGTCCTCGTTCGTATAGTGGGCGACGAAAAAACTAACCATCTGGTCGCTCGGTCCCCCCACCAGTGCCGGTGTAATGTAGTAGCCGAGGCAGAGAATGAACGTAAGTAAGCAGCCCGCAGCTACCCCTGAGAGGGTTTGCGGGAAATACACCTTCCAAAAGGCATAGAAGGGGCCTGCGCCCAGCGATTGTGCGGCGCGGATATAGCTGGGCGAAATTGTCTTCATTACGCTGTAAATCGGCAGGAGCGTGAATGGCAACTGGATGTGAGACATGGCAACCAGGGTGCCAAAACGGTTGTAAATGAGTTCGGCCGGCTGCGAGATCATATGTGACGCCACGAGTATCTCGTTGACGGCGCCGTGTCGCTGCAGAAGCACGACCCAGGCGGTCGTTCGTACCAACAAGGACGTCCAAAACGGCAAGAGCACCATGATCAGCAGCAGGTTGGCATGCTTAGGCTGTAGTGTTGCTAAAAGGTAGGCGACGGGGAAGCCTAACAGTAATGTCGCCAGCGTCACCCCGAAGCTGATTCCAAACGTGCGCAACCACACGTCTTGGAAAATTGCGTTTCCCGGTGACGAAGCAACAATCTCGCTATTGGGACCGTATTGGTAATCGGCCGCCCGCAGCAAATAATAGAATGTGTAAGGAGAGGTTCCGCGCTTCAGAAGACTCCAGACGTCGTGCCGAGCCCACAGCGCGTCGATTTTGATCAGCGCCTCTTTATAGGGACCAGTTGAGAGTTCTTGCGCCTTCCGGGCGCTCGACGTCACCTTGCTGACCACACCGGCAATCTCATAATTCATCCGCTTTCCGATTACGCCGGCAGTCCCTTGGTCTATAGTTTGTTTAAGGTCCACCACAAGCGCGGCGTAAACTGGCTCATCCGGCAGGCCATTACCATCCCACTGTCTGAGTTCGGATATCGTTCGCGGCAACAGCGTCAGAAGGGTATCGTCGTGAACTGCGTTGACCAACATCCGGGCTATTGGCAGGACAAAGAAAATAAGAATGAAGAAAGCTAGCGGCAGAACGAGAATTAAGGCCTTTACCCTATGCCGACGCTCGGCACGCATCAGCGTGACACGCAAAGGAATTCCGTGGGGTTCATCGAAGATTTGGCCGTCCGAGATTGCCATCGACTTCCTACCTTAGTTAGCTCGCCTTGGGCGGGAGGAGGTCTAAAGCCTCCTCGCTTTCCTTTCTGTATAGCTCACTTGGCCAGCCAAGCAGTAAAGCGCTCAAGCAGTTCCTCCCTATGGTTCGCCCAGAAGACCGGGTCCGTAACGAAAGCGTTGGTCATGTGATCTGCAGTGTTGGGCAACACAGCTCGCGTCGCTGGTTCGATTTCAGCCATCGCATCAGCGTTGGCAGGCCCATAAGAGATGTACCGCGCAAGGTTTGTTTGCCCCTGGGGGGATCCCGCAAAGTGGAGGAACTTGTATATGGCATCCAGGTTCGGAGCACCTTTAGGAATCATCCAGATATTGAGGCTCAGCGCCTGTCCATCCCAAATGATCTCGAAGTTCTTGCCCGAGTTCTTGTTCGCGTCATAGATTCGACCATTTGCGGCTGACGTCATAACGACTTGACCATCAGCCAGAAGTTGGGGCGGCTGAGCGTTAGAGGTCCACCAGATCACGTTCTCTTTAATTGTGTCGAGCTTTTTGAAGGCGCGATCGACGCCCTCGGGCGTGGAGAGCACTTTGTAAACGTCTTTGACCGGTACTCCGTCGGCGATCAAGGCCCACTCAAGATTCCACGTCGGCGACTTTATGAGGCCTCGCTTGCCCGGGAATTTCTTGGTGTCGAATAGATCCCCAATTGTCTTCGGGCCGCTCGGCAACTTATCTTTGTCGTAAGCCAAGATGACTGAGTAAACTGATTCGGGAAACGCACACTCGTATTTGTCGGCATCAGTGAACTTCGCCCGGTCGAGTCCAAGCTTCTTCCAGTCGATCCTCTCGATAACGCCTTCATCGCACAACAGTCGTGCCGTACTGACGGTGCTTGAGATGACATCCCAACTAACCGCCTTGGTCTGAACCATGGCCCGAATTTTCGCTAAATCGCCATTATATTCGTCTTCATTGACCTTAACGCCCGACTGCTTTGTAAAAGGCTCGATAAACGCTTGGCGCTGCGCTTTCTGATAAGCTCCGCCATAAGATACGAATGTAAGCTGGTCGCTGGCAAAGGCCGGCTTTGTAGCTGGCAGAACTGCGATTAAGCTGGCCATGAGGCCGGTGCTCACGCAAACAACTCTCATCCTTCTTCTCCCCTCGTTTTCCGCCTCAAGTTGACGCGGTGTTGCACAGCCTTGTTTTCGGCAAACAGTGCTATCTCTCGACGCCAAGCGCCCTGCAGTCCTCGATTTTCCAGCCTATGGTGATGATTGCACCGGGCTCAACGCGCGTGAGATCCTCAGCACTATTCAGCTTGATGACGAAGTTGTCGCAACCACAGGCTAAAAGCCGGACCCGTACATGGTCCCCCAGGTAAATTAGCTCCTCGATGCGCGCGCTAAAGACATTAGGCATTGAGCCCGGCATGGGATTCAGTGTGACTCGCTCTGGGCGCAAGGACAGCTCTGTCGGCGCGCCCACATCGACATTGATTGCCAGCGCTCGAACATCACCCGCGCCCTCGATTTCCACGCTGCATCCTGGACCATCTATTGCGGTAACTTTTCCACGCATCTGATTGCTCTCGCCGATAAACCGAGCAACAAAGGCATTCTGTGGTTTCTCGTAAAGCTCAACAGGTGTGGCGAGCTGCTGAATGGCTCCGTCCTTGAAGACGGCGATGCGATCCGACATGGTTAGTGCCTCGGCCTGGTCATGCGTCACATAGACCACCGTAACGCCAAGCTCCTCATGGATGTGCTTGATCTCGAGCTGCATATGCTCGCGCAATTGCTTGTCCAGCGCCCCGAGTGGCTCATCCATTAGAACCAGCTTGGGCTCGAAGACGAGCGCGCGCGCGAGTGCGACACGCTGCTGCTGGCCGCCCGAAAGCTGACCGGGCCGGCGATTGCCATATGCGCCAAGTCGGACGATCTCGAGAGCGCGGTTGATCTTTGCTTCTATGTCTAGCTTGCCAAGCTTGCGAACCTTCAACGGGAAAGCTAAATTTTCTTCCACAGTCATATGCGGAAACAGCGCGTAGTTCTGAAATACCATTCCTATGTTGCGCTTGTACGGAGGCACGTTGTCTAGCGCGCGACCACCTAGAATGATTTGGCCGCGGGTAGGCGTCTCGAAGCCGGCAAGCATCATGAGGCTTGTTGTCTTGCCGGAGCCAGAGGGGCCGAGCATGGTAACGAACTCTCCGCCGGCAATGTCCAAATTAAGATCTTTTACGACTAAGGTCTCGCCATCATAAGTTTTCTGGATATCGATAAGTTTCACCAGCGGGTCATCAGCATTTAGCATCTGCCCTACACTTTTGGACTCTCCCACTACTGCGGTCTCGGTGGTCCGCCGATACCAAGTATATTCGTTGGCGGCTATGGACATGGTTGCAACTCCCCTGGCAGCTTCTCCATCATTGACCACATTCAGGATGCTCCAATCAGGACCCCGGTCAATGCAAAGGCAGAAAGCTAGATTTCCCCCTGAGCTCTTTGCTCGAACCTAGCCACTCCAGGAGTCTATGGCCTGCAAAAATATGCGGTGTATCCGCAGATAATCAGCGCGTACCCCCGGCACTATGCAGGATTCCTGAATTGCTCTACTCAAAGTAGTACATCCCCTTCTGACACGCGTCGGCGGTCTCCGCCTCGAATTGATCCGACCTGGTGATCGGCTCAGCATTTCTGCGCCGATCTCGTAATCGACAGTCACGCCACGAAAGTTGGCGTGCCGCCGGAGCCCACGGCCCGAACAACAACCAGTTCTGCGGCTCGCCGTTCGCGCCATCGCTCTTGGCGTACAGCAGATCGCCGCGGAGGCAATCGTTTTGGCCGCGGCCATTTCGCCCTTCTTCAGTTCTGAATGATGCAATGGATCACTCCTCCGGTTTCACGGCTGGCGGGTCTGTTGAGAATCAGGATTGATCGGATAGGGGGGAGCCTCGCGGCTCCGCCCCTCCCACACCACCGTGGGTACGGGTCCGTACACGGGGGTTCGAAAAAGTTGCGCGAACACGATTGGAACAAGGATGGCAGGCCGAGCGATTTGAAGTATGTATGCTCTGCTGCGAGATACCACGGACCGCGGCCGGTGCCGGCCGTGTTCCTTGCAGCCCACCCTGAGACCCCATTTGCGATGAGTGCCGCGCGGCGGCGCCGTGGGGTTTTCCATTGGCGCCACAAAGCGGCCCACAGTCGGAGGCGGACCCAGCGAGTGAGGGCTATCAGCACCTCGGGCGTTTCGCAGAAGCCGAAATAGTCGCGCCAGCCCCGCATACAGGTGGCCAGTTCTTCCATTGTCGTCTTGATGCTGACGCCCTTGGCCCGTCGCGTAATCTCCCGGATTCGTTGCCTGAACCGTTCCAGCGATTTCGGCGCGATCGTGCGCTTGATGCCTGGACCACCGGTGAAGCTGAACCCGAGAAACGTCCGCTCCTGCGGTCGTGCCACCGCACTCTTCGCCTCATTTACCTTGAGCTTGAGCTTGAGCTTTTGTGTGATGAAGCGCGAGATGCTCCGCTGACCCGCGCGTTCGCTGCGAAACGTAGACGTTACAATCGTCCGCATAGCGAACAAAGCGGCGTCCCCGATGCTCCAGTTTGCGGTCGAGTTCGTCGAGCACGAGGTTACTTAGCAGTGGCGAAAGCGGTCCTCCTTGCGGAGTTCCTTCCACGCTCGGACTGAGCAGTCCGTTCTCCATCACCCCTGCATTCAAAAATGCCCGGATGAGCTTCAATAGCCGCTTGTCCTCGATCCGTTTGGCAATTTGGCCCATCAGTTTGTCATGGTTGAGTCGATCGAAGAATTTTTCCAGATCGAGGTCGACCACCCACCCGTTGCCTTGCGCAATGTATTGCTGCGCTTGAGCCACGGCGTGATGCGTCGACCGATGCGGGAACCCATAGCTGTATTGGGAGAACGTTGGATTCCATCGCCTCTGCAGAACCTGCATCACCGCTTGCTGGACAAGCGGTCCAGCACGGTTGGGATGCCAAGCTTTCGCACTCCTCCGCCATCCGGCTTCTGGATTTCCACCCGTCTCACCGGTTTCGGTTCGTAGATCCCGTTCAGCAATTGCTATGGATGACCGGCCAGTGCTGCTTCAGGTAGTCACCGAGTTTATCAACGGTCATCCCATCGATGCCGGCGCTGCCCTTGTTGCTCCTCACTTGCCGCAATGCTTCCTTCAGGTTTTGTCGCTCACATACCTTCTCCATGATTCGACGCGTGTCGGCTGGGCGTTCGGGCTCGTTCGTCACCGAGAGCGATTCGATGTCTTCCCCTCCCGCCTGCCGGGCTTCACCCGTCGGCGCCGATGAGAAGTCCAGTCTCAACTGGATGTTCAGCCGCTTGTCGCTCTCGAGATTCATGTCCTACTTGCCTCTCCTCTCGTTCGGGCCTTCAGCCATCGTTCCCGGCTCAGCCTATCTGTTGCCTCCACCTTTCGGCGACGGAGTGCCTCACTAGTGGTTCTGCACAGTGATTTTGACAGGTTGGGTCCGGCAGTCAGATTAGCTCCGGCAGGAGTTTCGGATCAATGAGGACCTCGATGCTGCGAGGCGTCCTTGGCTGCCGTCTGATGAGGCCGGCGCGTTCCAGCGTCAGCACCATCTGGTGAACCGAAGGCGGGCTGACGCGGAAATATTCCTGCATGTCGGTTTCGGCCGGGGGCCTGCGATGCAGCCGGGTATAGAGGTGGATAAAAGCCAGATACTGCCCCTGCTTGGGCGTGAAGGGTTTTGTCGAAGGACTCACGCCGGCCATCCGATTCAGTTGTTCGTGCGTGCCTCGAACGAGGAGGCACGCCATGAATGTACGCTATCGGGTCGAACTTAGCCAAATCGAGCGCACCGAACTGAGGGCGCTGCTCAGCGGCGGCAAGCATGCGTCCCGCAAGCTCAACCGAGCGCAGATCTTGTTGGCCGCCGATGCCGGGACCAGCGACGAGTAGATCGCAAGAAGCGTCGGCGTGAGCGGCTCGACCGTGTATCGAACCAAGCGACGCTTCGTGAAGGGCAATCTGGAGCGGGCGCTGAGCGCAGCGCCGCGTCCTGGGGCGGAACGCAAACTCACAGGCAAGGACGAAGCCTTGCTGGTGGCGACAGCCTGCGCCAGTCCGCCAAAGGGCCGTGCCCGCTGGACGCTAAAGCTGCTGGCGGGTGCGATGGTCAAGCTCACCGAACACAAGAGCCTGTCGCACGAGAAGGTTCGGCGGCGCCTGGCCGAGAATGGCCTCAAGCCCTGGCGCAAGGACATGTGGTGCGTTCCGCAGGTCAACGGCGAATACGTCGCCCGCATGGAGGATGTGCTCGACCTCTATGCCGAGGCGCCCGACTCCAGACGGCCAGTGGTTTGCTTCGACGAAAGCCCGGTGCAACTCATCGGCGGGGTGCGTCAGTCCATCCCGGCCAAGCCGGGCCAGCTCGAACGTTACGACTACGAGTATCGTCGCAATGGGACAGTCAATCTCTTTGTCCACCTCGACGTGCATCGTCCTTGGCGCAAGGTCAAAGTCACCGAGCGGCGAGCCGAGATTACGCCCAATGCATGCGTGATCTCATCGACATCCATTATCCCAACGCCGAGATCATCCGGGTCGTCCAGGACAATTTATCGACCCACTCCGCCGGCGCCCTCTACCAGGCGTTCCCGCCCGCCGAAGCCAGGCGGATTTTGCGACGGCTCGAGTTCCACTACACTCCAAAGCACGCAAGTTGGCTCAACATGGTCGAGATCGAAATCAGCGTCCTGCGAGGCCAGTGCCTGGATCGCAGGATCGACGACCCCAAGCGATTGCGCCGCGAAATCACCGCCTGGGAACGACAACGAAATGCCGCCCGCTCCCGCATGAAATGGATGTTCACAACAGACAAGGCTCGCGCCAAAATGGCAGGCGCGTATCCCGCCACTCCCAAAGAGTCATAATCACTGTGACGAGGTACTAGCCTTGCCGACGACATAACCTAATACGCCATCTGCTGACTTCTGCCCCGCGGTCAGGAAGACTCGTGGCATTCTCAGTCGCCGAAGCGACACGGGACAGATCTCCTGGGGTAAGCTCAGCCGCCTTCCGCGCACTGTCGCCGAATCTACGCTTCGCATCCTAATGGATATGGACTTCGCGGTATGTTGCCCGCTTGTCCGACGCTTGCGCCTTGTATTGGGTTTTTGTCCATCGACTCACGCGTTTGCTAGATGCTTCCTTCAGACACCGCCTCGCGGCGTTGGAGCCAACCCCCTCGGACAGGAGTATTGAGATGGCCAATTTGAGCTCTCTTCGCCGCTAGCCCAGACCCGCCATCGAGATCGCCAATGTCCTGCGCTGGCATGGCGACGCCTATCGTCGTGACCGTGCCGGTCATCTCGGTCGGGTCGAGCGGCGCGTGATGAGCGCGATCGTGGTGGAGGATGAGTCCATACCGCGCAAAGGACCGATAGCACGCGTTTGGCGTCGACGATGTTGTCGAGCGCTATCGGCGCTTCATCGGCGAACCGGACAAAGGTGCAGTCCCCGTTAAGGCGCGGCCTCACCTCGGTCTCGAACCATTCGTCCAGCGCATGCTGCAGGAAGACGTTCGACAGGCAAGGCGAGATTACGCCCCCTTGCGGGGAGCCCTCGGTCGTGCGGCGCAGAAGACCGTTTTCAACGGCTCCTGCCTTCAGCCATTTATAGATCATCCTCCGGATGACACCGTCCGTGACTCGTTGGTCGAGGAACGCTCGAAGGTCGGGATCGAGTCAAGCTGAAGGCTGAGCGGAATATCCCAAAAAAATTGTCCAGGGCCGTGGCACGCCTGTGCGGGGTAGAAACAGCCTTGTGCCTTACGCATGAGCCATCCAAATGGACGTCCTTTTTGCCGTCCAATCCCATCCCACACCTCCGTTCAACCCGGAGGCTCCTTCGCACATTTCTTCTAACTCTGAAGCCATGGTATCGGCTTCCGCTTACGCGCGGTATGGACCGCGCCCGATGATCGATCCGTCGACGTAGGCGCCGCGACCCAGGGCAAGCCGCTCACCAACTGCTTTCCAGTTCACAGTCAGTGCGTCGAGATGGGGTCGATCCTTCAGTCCGCACCGCAGCACGCCAACATCACCAGCGGCGAACGGATCTCCCATATAGCCGACCGGCTTGAGGTTGATGGAGTGCTCGAAAGCTCGGTGAGTCGCTCGCGCGAGGCCGCGATGCCGGCGCGGCAAGCGATCGCCGCGTTCTAGCTCCGGGTTGAGACCAGGCCCCAACCGCTGTTTTCTTGCAGAATTTCTGCCGCCATGGGCGGCTTTTCGCGGCCATTAGGCATCGCCTCTCGCATATATTTGCCGCTAACAACGCTTCGCGAGAGGGTCGCGAGAGGGCACTGTGTCCAAATCGGAAGAATTGTTGGACTATGCGGTCTGCTGCACGACGACGATCGCTGATCGCAAGCGCAAAATGATCAGACCCGGGACTCTAAAGATGAACACTGCTCCGAACTCGCCATTTTCAGCCGACTGTTTCATGCTTCCGCTTGCCGACAAGAGATGCTTTTCCTGCGTATGAGGTCCTGCGAAAAAGTGGCTCGGCTATTTGGGAGGGCATTAAGTGCTGGGACCTACTTGAATCGAAAGTCACCCACCGATCATTTGGCATTCAACGTGAGTCCACGACTTCCTCGGTATGCCTCTCGCCAGACTCAAAATGCGAGAGTGCCTGAAGGCACTTATTGGTCGTCTTCGAGATCTCCGTCCTGATCCGTCAAAGAAGGCACCGCTGTTCTGTGTGTTCTCTCATCGTTCCTTCTCTCCGTTGTACGGTCTTTTTCTAGGAAACTCGACCAATGAAAGTTCTGGTTTTTGATCGACGAGGCAGGTTGGTCGAGCTTGATAACGTATCCGCGCCGACGCTCATGCGTGCAGTTCGGGATGCAGGGCTGGATATAACCGCACAGTGCAGCGGGTGCGCCTCGTGCGCAACCTGTCATGTCTATGTCGATGATGCTTGGCAGGCTAAACTCAAGCCTGTCGGTGAAATCGAGGACGCGATGCTGGATGTAGTCGAAGGGCGCCAGGAAGGTTCGCGGCTATCCTGCCAGATTGAATTGACAGAGAATTTGGACGGTCTGACCGTAACACTCGCGCCCGGCTCCGGATTTGACTAGGCGTAGCGCTCTCATCACGCAGCTCGTTAAGGAGGTTCGGACCAAATCGATGTGATCGGTTGTGTTCATTAGAGCGAGTTGCGATCAAAGCGGATTATACCCGCAATCACGGATGTAGTTGGCGCATTCTTCAGGGGTAAAGAGGCAGAGAGTGCGGCCGATGAGGTC
>NZ_JADPKA010000085.1 GCF_023073715.1 Bradyrhizobium sp. 164 | reverse complement strand
TGCCGGCGCCTCTCCAAAGACTTCGAACGCTCTGCCGCTACCGAGCTCGCTTGGCTGCTCGCCGCCCATCTAAGGCTCCTAATTCGCCGTCTAGCCAGACCTTGATAGCGTCCACGCGCTTTTTGAGTCAGGCTCTGAGGAGATCGCTGGAAGCGGTCGTCTCGAAGGACGAGGCGTGCGCTCAGGCGCCTCCAAAAGTCATATGCGATCGCCCTACCTTGCGTCAGGCTTGCAGCTTCTTCAGCAACAACCTCAGCGCCGCTGCCGCGAACACCTGCATGTTGCCGAACCGGTCGTTGCTGCCCGTCTCCAGCGTCATCACCTCTGCCGTAGGGCCCGCCACCGCCATGCAGCTATGGCCGGCGGCGTCGCCGTAGCGGTTGCCGGTGGGACCGGCGGCGCCGGTTTCGGACAGGCCCCAGTCGCACCCGAAGCGCGTTCGCATCCGCTCGGCAAGCAGTTTCGCGTAGGGCTCCGATGAGGATCGAAAGCCCTTCATGCCGTCGTCCGAAATATCCATCAGCACGCGCCTCGCGTCGCGCGTGTAGACCACGGCCCCACCGAGGAAATAGGCGGACGCGCCGGGCACGGCGAGCAGGCTGGCCGAGATCAGGCCACCGGCCGAGGATTCTGCCACCGCAATCGTCTGTTTGCGCGCGATCAGTTTGGCCGCGACCTGTTCCGCAATGCCGACGAGTTCTTTCATGTCCTTCACCTCTGATCCTCGCAACTGTGCTCAGCCTTGCTAGCATAGACGGAAGCATTGGCCGAGTTGCAGGCGGCGGGCAGGCCTGCTTGAATGGCGGAGACAAAGCGGAGCGGCTAGGCGCTGCCCGCGAGAAGACGAGATTAAGAACTCCACAGGGAAACGTGAAGGAGATGTCATGGCGTCCCTGATCGCCGGCGCTGTCGATTGCGACGTGCATCCCGCCGTGCCGCATCTGACCAGTCTGCTGCCGTACCTGAACGATTATTGGCGCGATCAGGTGACGACGCGCGGCATGGTCGATCTCGTCTCGCAATCCTATCCGCAGAACTCGCCGATCGTGGCGCGGCCCGATTGGCGCCCCGAGAAAGGTAAGCCCGGCGAAAGCCTGCAGGATATGCAGCGCCACGTGCTCGATCCTTTCCAGCTCAAGCTCGCCATTTGCAATCCTCTGTACGGCGTGCAGATGGTGTTCTCCGAGGACATGCAGGCGGCCTTCTGCCGCGCACTGAACGACTGGCTCGTGAAGGAGTGGCTCGATCGCGATCCGCGCCTGCGCGGCTCGATCGTGATCCCCACGCAAAGCGTCGAGAAGGCGGTCGCCGAGATCGAGCGCTGCGCGCAAGATCGCCGCTTCGTGCAGGTGCTCATGCTGGTCATGGGCGACATACCGCTCGGCAAGCGTGCGCTGTGGCCGATCTATGAAGCTGCGGAGCGGCTGGAACTCCCGGTCGGCGTCCACGCCGGTTCCGCCTACCACAATCCGCCCACTGCTGTGGGGTGGGGGTCTTATCACATCGAGGATTATGTCGGTCAGGCCCAGGCGTTCCAGACCCAGCTCACCAGCCTGATCGTCGAGGGCGTGTTCGCCAAATATCCGCGGCTGAAAATGGTGATGCTGGAGTCCGGCGTCTCCTGGATTGCCCCCTATCTCTGGCGCCTGCACAAGTTCTGGCGCGGGGTGCGGATGGAGACGCCCTGGGTCGATCGCGCGCCGCTGGAGATTGTGCGCAGCAACATTCGCTTCTCGTTACAGCCCTTTGATGCGCCGCCGGAACCGGAGACATTAATTCGCCTGTTTGATCATATGCAGTCGGACGAATTGGTCCTATTCTCCACGGACTATCCGCACTGGCAGTTTGACGGCCAGGACGCGCTGCCCGAAGGTCTGTCCCCCGATCTCGTGCGCAAGATCATGATCGACAATCCGTATGCGACGTATCCCCGCCTGACTTAGCCCGCTGCCAAAGGAGGCAAGGCGATGAATATCCAGTTTCGCGAAAGTCCAGAAGCTGCTTCCCCACTGACTGCGAAGACCGCGATCGCGGATTGCGACATCCATCCGGCCCGCGCCACCCACACCGAGCTTTATCCCTACCTCGCCAAACGCTGGCAGCATCACCTCGACATCTATGGCGTCCACGCCTATCAGGGCATGATGGAAGGCCCGCCCTATCCGAAGGCCCAGCCCAACGCCTCGCGCCGCGACGCCTATCCGCCGGAAGGCGGCCCGCAGGGCTCTTCGTTGTCTTTCATGCAGAAGCAACTGCTCGACCCCAACAACGTGCAGCTCGGCGTGCTCAATCCGCTCAACACCGGCCAAGGCATCCGCAATCACGAACTCTCGGCCGCACTGTGCTCGGCGATCAACGACTGGCAGATCGACAAATGGACCAGCAAGGACAAGCGCCTAAAGGCCTCGATTGTCGTCGGCAATGAAGATGGGCTGTCGGCCGCCGCCGAAATCCGCGAACGTGCCGGCGACAAGAATTTCGTTCAGGTGCTGCTGCTCAGCCGCAACGTCGAGCCGCTCGGGCAGCGCCGCTACTGGCCGATCTATCAAGCCGCAGAAGAAGCCGGCCTTCCCGTCGGCGTGCACGCCTTCGGCTTCGGCGGCAATCCGATCACGCCGTCGGGCTGGCCTTCTTACTACATCGAGGAGATGGTGGGACATTCGCAGTGCCAGCAATCGGCGCTCGCGAGTCTGGTTTTGGAAGGTGTGTTCGAGCGGTTCCCGAAACTGAAGATGGTGATGATCGAAGCCGGCTTCGGCTGGGCGCCGTCGCTGGCGTGGCGGCTCGACAAGGCTTGGCAGCGGCTGCGCAGTGAGGTGCCACATGTGAAGCGGCCGCCGTCGGAATATATCCGCGAGCAGGTGTGGTGGACAACGCAGCCGATGGAGGACCCGGAGTGCCGCGAGGAGCTGTTCGACGTCATCAACTGGATCGGCTGGGATCGCCTCCTGTTTGCGACCGACTATCCGCATTGGGACTATGATGAGCCCTCGCGCGTGCTGCCGGCCGGCGTCAGCGAAGCCAATCGCGAGGCATTCTATCTAGGCAATGCCAAGAAGCTCTACGGACTAGCCGCATGATCCGAAAAAGTGTGAAGCGGTTTTTCGATAAGATCATGCGGAAAACACAGATATGGCGCGTCATGTGATTGCCGCGGTCGACGAGCTTCCGCCGGGCACGCGAAAATTACTGGAGATCGACGGACGGCCGATCGCGGTGTTCAACGTCAAGGGCGAGTATTTCGGCCTGATGAACCGCTGCCCCCATCAAGGCGCGGCGCTGTGCGAGGGCCCGCTGATCGGCCTCGCGCAATCGAAGGATCCCGGCGAGATCCAATATACGAAACTCGGCGAGATCATCCGCTGCCCCTGGCACGGCTGGGAGTTCGACATCCGCACCGGCCAGTCCTATTGCGATCCTCGCCGCTTCCGCGTGAAGGCCTATCCGGCCCATGTCGAGCCGGGCGCGACCGTGGTGAAGGGGCCGTATGTCGCGGAGACTATCCCGGTGAAGGTCGAGAGCGACTACGTGGTGGTGGAATTGTAGCTCGAACTGCAACCGCAGCGGAGACGTGCTCCTTCGCCCCGTTTTTACGGGAGAGGTGAAGGAGCGTGCCTCCGGAGTGACCGTCAGTGTCCCGCCACTGGCTCCGGCACCGCATCGTATGTCGGTACTGCCTTGCCGCCGCCGCGATACACCGTCGACGCCGCGATGATGCCGAGGAGGGCTGCGAAGATCAGCCAGAAGCCGGGCGAAGCCTTGTCGCCGGTCCGCTCGATCAACCAGGTCGAAGCGAGCGGCGTGAAGGTGCCGAACAGCGCGGCGGCGAGCGCGAACGCAAGCGAGAAGCAGGTGGTGCGCACATGCGCCGGCACGATCTCGACGAGAGCACCGAGCATGGTGCCGCTGTAGACGCCGAAATAGAACGAAAACATCATCTCAACCGCGAGCAGCTTGCCGAAAGTCGGCGCCGCCACCAGCCAGTGCAGCGCAGGATAGGCGGTGACGAGCGAGAGGCCGGCGATGGCGAGCAGCACCGGCTTGCGGCCGATGCGATCGGACAGCGCACCGCCGACCGGATTCCAGATGAAGTTGGTGACTGCCACGAGCAGCGTGACCAGCAACGCGTCCTGTGTCGACAGCTTTAGCACGGTCTTGCCGAAGGTCGGCGTGTAGACCGTGACGAAATAGAACGTCGTGGTGGTCAGGATCGCGATCATCATGCCGAGCATGACGATGCGCCAGTTGGCGAGCGCGGAGGCGAACACCTCGCTGGCCGTCGGGTGCTTCTTCATGGCGAGGAAGGCTGGCGTCTCCTCCAGCGTCCGCCGCAGGACGAAGATCAGCGGAATGATCAGGCAGCCGACAAAGAAGGGAATGCGCCAGCCCCAAGCGGCGACGGTGTCGGCCGGCATCATTTCGGAGAGGATAAAGCCGAGGATCGAAGCCACGAAGATCGCGACCTGCTGGCTCGACGATTGGAACGAGGTGTAGAAGCCGCGATTGCCGGGCGTTGCGATTTCCGCAAGATACACCGACACGCCGCCGAGCTCGACTCCGGCGGAGAAGCCTTGCAGCAGGCGGCCGATCAGCACGATGACGGGCGCCGCGATACCGATCGTCGCGTAGCTCGGGCAGAACGCGATGACGACGGTGCCGAAGGCCATGATGCCGAGCGTGACGATCAGGCCCTGGCGGCGGCCGATGCGGTCGATGTATGCGCCGAGCACGATCGCGCCGACGGGGCGCATCAAGGCGCCGAGCCAGAACACGCCGAAGGTGTTGAGCAGCGACGCCGTTTCATCGCCGGAGGGAAAGAACGCCTTGCCGATCGCGGCGGCGTAGAAACCGAACAGGAAAAAGTCGAACTGCTCGAGGAAATTGCCGGAGGTGGCACGCAGGATTGCGCCGATCCGCGACTTGATTGCGGGTGGATTGGTCGATGCGGCTGATCCAGCCATTGCGGTCTCCCCTTGGAAAAGCGTGGCCGGCCGGAACTCGTCTTCACGGCAAGGCGACAGATTGATGCTGCGACAATCTGTCATACCCCTTCCCGCAGGGTGGGAGGCGAGTCAATCGGTTTTGCCGGGGAAGCTGATGATTTTTCAGGCCTTGTTTTGCGTTGCGGCGATCATCCAGTCCCGGAACGCGGTCAATTTCGGCGCTTCGCGGCGGCCCTCCGGCGAGACCAGGTAGAAGCCGGCATCGGCCGGCAGCGCGATCTTGAAGGGCACCACGAGGCGGCCCTTGGCGATGTCGTCCTGAACGTAGGAGGTCCGGCCCATCGCGACGCCGATGCCGTCGATCGCGGCCTGGATGGTCATGAAGATCATGTCGAAAGTGATACCAGGCTGCCTGGCGATATCGGCTGGCAGGCCCGCCGCCGTCAGCCACAGCCGCCAGTCGTCGCTGTTGGCGTTCGAGGTGTGCAGCAGCGAATGGTTTCGCAGGTCTTCGGGGCGGCGTAGCGGCTTGTCGCCGCGCAGCAGGGAGGGACTGCACACCGGAAACAGCTCGTCCGCCATCAGCCAATCGGCGCGCAAGCCCGGCCACTGGCCGCGGCCGTAGCGGATCGCGGCATCGACGTCGTCGCGCTGGAAGTCGACAAGACTGGTCGAGGTGGTGATACGGACGTCGATACCGGGGTGCTGCTCCTGGAAATCGGTCAGCCGTGGCAGCAGCCATTTGGCGGCAAGCGAAGCCAGCGTCGACACGGTCAGCACCTTGTCGTCGTCCTTGCGCAGCAACCGGTCGGTGGCGAGCCGGAGATCGTTGAAGGCAGCGCGGACGCCCGGCAAATAGTCACGCGCTTCCGGCGTCAGCGTCAGCGCGCGGTTCTGCCGGACGAACAGGCGGATGCCGAGTTCCTCCTCCAGCCTTCGGATCTGATGGCTGATCGCGGTCTGGGTCACGTTCAGTTCGGTCGCCGCCAGCGTGAAACTGAGATGGCGCGCGGCGGCCTCGAACGCTCGCAATCCGTTCAGGGATGGCAATCTGGCAGTCATTTGGCAGCAGGGTGCATGACGTTATTTCATGCGAAAAGGTACAAATTGTCGTTTGTCGCGGCGCAGCAGCAAGCAGATATTAGCGGTCAGGTTAGCTCCAGGAGCTGAAGATGTCTACCTTGACCCAAAATTCGATGACAAATCATCATGCGCCGAGCCTGATTCACCAGATCGGCGACACCCTCCATATCTGGCACGAACGCTACCGGACCCGGCGCGAACTCACCAACTGGACTGCGCGTGATCTGCAGGACGTCGGCCTGACTTGGAGCGATGTGGCTTATGAAGCCGACAAACCCTTCTGGCGGGCCTGATCGGCCGCCAGGCCGGCGCCGCCTGATCACAGGGGCGCCGGCGGTCCCTTTCCCTTTGCGGCATGTGTCATGAGTACGCTTCGTCTGGAAGACCTGAGGCAATATTCCGATACGCTGCGCACCCGGGAAGGTGAGACGTTCAAGCTTCGCTTCGTCGAGCCGCGCGACACTGAGGAGCTCCAGCACTATTTCCGGTCGCTCTCGACGCGGTCCCGCTACAACCGTTTCTTCGGCGCGATCAGCGAATTACCGAAGGGGCTCCTGCACGATTTCCTCGATGTCGGAGAGCGCGAGCGCTTCACCGTGGTCGCGACCATGATGGTCGACGGCTTCGAGACTATCGTCGCCGAAATGCGCTATGCGCTCCATGCCGAGACCGCAGCGGTCGAGTTCGGCCTGTCGGTCGACGACCGCTGGCACGGTCACGGGATCGCCACTGCGCTTCTGAAGAACCTGGAATGCCGCGCCGCTGCGCTGGGCGCCGAGCACATCTTTGGCGAAACGCTGCGCTCCAACGAAACCATGATCTCGCTCGCCCGCAAATCCGGCTTCGCTTTCGTCAATCATCCCGACGACTGGAAGCTGGTGCGCTTCGACAAGAAGATCGCGGTCGCACCGAAAGACATTCCCTGTGCGAGCTGGCGCCTCGCCGCTCTTTCCCGTCAGGCCGACAGCCCCTCAGCCTCGGCTTGATACACTCCGAGCCCGGCCTGGCGAAGCCAGAGCCGGGCATTTTTTTGCCTTCACGCAGTCTCCTTCGGCCTACTTCCCCGTGAACACCGCCTTGCGCTTCTCGATGAAGGCCTGCACGGCCTCCTTGTGATCGGCGGTCGCGGTGAGGCGCACCAGCCGCTCGGCCTCGTGGTCGCGCGCGGTCTCGAAGTCGAAGAGCAGGGCCTCGTCGAGATTGTCCTTCATGTAGCGCAGCGCGAGGCGAGGGCCTTCGGCGAGCGATTTGGCCAGCGCGAAAGCCTCGGCTTGCAGCAAGTCGTCGGGCACGACGCGATTGACGAGGCCGATCGCCTCGCAACGCGCGGCATCGACGCGATCGCCGGTGAACATCAATTCGCGTGCCCGCGCGGTGCCGACTAGCCGGGTCAGCAGCCAGGCGATGCCGTAATCACCGCTGAGCGCGATGCGGGCGTAGCCGGTGACAACGAACGCAGATTGCGCGGCGATGCGGATGTCGCAGGCCATGGCGATGGCAAGCCCGGCGCCGACTGCGGGGCCGGGTAGGGCGGCGATGGTGGGCTTGCGCACCGACACCAGCGCGCCGGTGAGCAGGCGCTGCCGCTCCTGGAGATCGGCGATGCGATCCTCAAGCGACATCTCCAGCTTCTTTGAATCGCGATGCGCACCCATGCCCTTGACGTTGCCGCCGGCGCAGAACGCTTCGCCTGCGCCGGTGAGCAGCAGTGCGCCGACATCAGGGTTCTCGCCGCAGCTCCGGATCATCGTGCGCAGCGCCGGCGTTAACGTATCGGACAGCGAGTTGCGCGCCTCCGGCCGGTTCAGCGTGATGACAGCGACGCGCTCGCGGATGACGCAGAGCAGCTCGTTGGTACCGGTATCGATGGTGGTTTCCGTGGTCATGTCGCTCCCTCTCTTCGTCATGGCGAGCAGCCCGCGACAAATTGCGAAGCAAGTCTGCGCTGGCGACGAAGCAATCCAGTTTGTCTCCGCGAAGATATCTCGATTGCTTCGCTTCGCTCGCAATGACGATTGTTGTGACGTTATTGCCTCAAAACAGCGCCTCAAAACGTCTCAACCCATGGCCGCAGCTCCAGCTCCCAGCTCCAGGCGCTGCGCGGCTGCTGCAACACGTTCCAATAGCTCTGCGCGATGGCGTCAGGGTCGAGCATCGAGTCCGGCTTGTCGGCCGGCTCGGTCCGCGTCGCGCTGCGGATAGCGCCGTCGATGACGAAA
Source organism: Bradyrhizobium sp. 164 (assembly GCF_023073715.1). Taxonomy (GTDB): domain Bacteria; phylum Pseudomonadota; class Alphaproteobacteria; order Rhizobiales; family Xanthobacteraceae; genus Bradyrhizobium. The sequence goes on along the minus strand of NZ_JADPKA010000085.1, from coordinate 28,524 downwards.
TGCGCGACATGGATGCCCTGCGGCGACAATTCGCGCGCCATGCTCTGTGCGAGACCGCGCAGCGCGAACTTGCCCATCGCAAACGATGCCGACTGCGCATAGCCCTTGACGCTGGCGGAGGCGCCGGTGAACAGGATCGCGCCGTGCCTGTTCGGCAGCATACGCTTGGCCGCCTGTTGCCCACCAGGAAGCCGCCATAAGCGCTGACCGCGATAGCGTGCGCGACATCGGCAGGGACCAGATCGACGAGCGGTCCGCGCGTGCGCCCGCTGGCGTTGTAGACGACGAGATCGGGCGTGCCGATCTCGCGCTCGACCAGGCCGAACAATCGCTCAACCTCCTCTGGCTCCGTGGCGTTGCAGGCATAGGCTTTGGCCCCGGTCTCGGTGCAGAGCGCGCCCAGCTTCTCGATCTTGCGCGCGGCAAGGGCGACGCGGATGTTCTGGGCCGCAAGGAGCCTTGCCAGCGAGGCGCTCAATCCTTCGCCGGCGCCGACAATGAGCGCGATCCTGTATTTTGGGTGTTCCATGGCGTGATCTCTCGCAGACAAGGAGCCGTTGATCTAAGCATGGTCTGCGCGGACGACCAGCCGGGGGCGGTCACAATTCCGCAGAGTGAATTGCTCCCTCACGGCGATCATGCCTCCCTGACGATTTGCGGCTTTATCCGCATTCGCCTCTGGAGCATGATCGACATCATCCCAAGCGGCAAGCGCAAAAAATTGCCGGCGGGCGGAAACGAGAGGACGATCATGCACAAGCCCATCCCAGCGCCGCCAACACGTATCGCGGTCGAGCCGTCCGGCCTGCTGGCACCCGATACCACTGGCATGAATTTCTACCGCGCCGATCCCGGACTGACGGACCTCTTGCGCATCCATCTGCCGGACACGCTGTTCCGCCATATCGAGCCGCATCTCGATCGCCTCGGCGAACTCGCCGGCGGCCAGCTCGACGAATGCGCGCGGCTTGCCGACCGGCACACGCCCATCCTGCATCAGCGCGACAAGTTCGGCCGCGACATACAATGGATCGAGTATCATCCGGCCTATCGCGAGCTGGAGAAGGCCGCGTTCGGCGAATTCGGCGTCCACGCGCTCTCGATCCGCAAGGGCATCATGGGCTGGCCGGACAAATATCCCGTGGTGGCCAAGCACGCCTTCACCTTCCTGTTCAACCAGACCGAATTCGGCATGGGCTGCCCGATCAACGTCACCGACGGCTGCGCAAAACTGTTGGCGAATTTCGGCAGTGAAGCGCTGAAGGCGAAATATCTGGATGGCCTGACCCAGACCGACATGAGCAAGCTGACCCAGGGCGGCCAGTTCATGACCGAGAAAGAAGGCGGCTCCGACGTCGGCACGCTGACGACCCGCGCGGTGCAGGAAGGCGACCATTGGCGCCTCTACGGCGAAAAATGGTTCTGCTCGAACGCCGACGCCAAGATCGTGATGCTGCTGGCGCGTCCTGAAGGCGCCGGCCCGGGCACGCGCGGCGTAGGCCTGTTCTTGATGCCGCGCTTCCTCGACGACGGCTCGCAAAACAGCTACCGGATCGTGCGTCTCAAGGACAAGCTCGGCACCCGCTCGATGGCTTCGGGCGAGATCAAGCTCGAAGGCGCGATCGCCTACGCAGTGGGCAAGCTCGACCGTGGGTTCGTGCAGATGGCCGAGATGGTGAACTCGTCGCGGCTCTCAAATGGTGTCAAATCCACCGCGCTGATGCGCCGGGCCTATCACGACGCGCTTGCCGTCGCGAAGAACCGCGTCGTGTTCGGCAATCGCATCATCGACCTGCCGCTCGGTCGCCGGCAGATGCTGAAAATCATGCTGCCGGTCGAGCAAGCGCTGTCGATGAGCTTCCTCACCGCCGACGCGCTCGACCGCGCCGAAGCCGGCAGCCAGGATGCGGCGGCGCTCTTGCGCATTCTCACGCCGACGCTGAAGTTCCGCGCCACGCGCGACGCGCGAAAGGTCTGCGGCGATGCGCTCGAGATGCGCGGCGGCATCGGCTATATCGAGGAATTCGCCACCGCGCGCCTGCTGCGCGATGCGCATCTCGGCTCGGTCTGGGAAGGCACCGGCAACATTGTCGCGATCGATGCGCTGCGGCGCGCGGTCGGCCGTCATGGCGCGGAGTCCGCGCTCGCGGCCGATCTGCATGCCCGGCTCGACGACAGCGCCTCCGTGCCACAGGCCTGGCGCGATAATCTGCGCCGCCTCACCGATCGCGCCGTCGGCTTCGCACGAGAGGTCGCGGCCAAGGTCGAATACGAGGCCGATGCGCGGCGCGCCACCAGCCTGCTCTATCATGTCGCGAGCGCCGTCGCGCTCGCCTGGGAATCGCATCGCATCCACGACATGCGCGGCGACGCGCGCCGGCTGCTGCTGTCGCGGCTCGTGATCGACCATCGCGTCCTGCCGAGCGATCCGTTCCGGCTGACGGAAAATCCAGTGCAGCAGAAGATCGCCGCGCTGCTGCTCGGCGATCGCGACGCCACCATGAGTGAGGTTGGCGAACTGTTTCTGGCGGCGTAGGCTCCTTTCACCTCTCCCATAGGGAGAGGTGAGGAATGCACTCAACGAAACAGCATGAGGAAACACCGATGAAGGCCGCCGTCCTCTATGAAGTCAATCAGCCGCTCGTCATCGAGGACATCAGCCTGCCGAAGCCTGGCCCGCGCGAGGTCCTGATCCGCACCGCAGTCGCCGGGCTCTGTCATTCCGATCTGCACTTCATGGAAGGCCTCTATCCGCATCCGCTACCTGCGGTGCTTGGGCACGAGTCCGCCGGCGTGGTCGAACAGGTCGGCTCCGACGTCACTTACGTCAAGCCGGGCGATCACGTCGTCACCTGCCTCTCGGTCTTCTGCGGCACTTGCGACAATTGCACGACGGGGCGCACCGTGCTCTGCACCGACACGACGGTGAAGATGCTGCCGGGCGTCTCCGACCGGATGCAGTGGGCGAAGCCTGAGAAGCTGCACCAGTTTCTCAACCTCTCGTCGTTCGCTGAGCAGATGCTGGTGCACGAGAACGCGATCGTCAAAATCCGGAAGGAAATGCCGCTCGATCTCGCCGCGCTGATCGGCTGCGGCGTGATCACCGGCTACGGCGCGGTGGTGAACACGGCAAAGGTGACGGCCGGCGAGACCGTGGCGGTGATCGGCTGCGGCGGCGTCGGCATGGCCGCGATCAACGGCGCGCAGATCGCCGGCGCCGGCCGCATCATCGCCATCGACACCAATCCGGCCAAGCTGCAGCTCGCGACCAAGCTGGGCGCGACCGACATCATCAATCCCGCCGATGGTGACGTCGTGAAGCAGGTGCGCGATCTCACCAATGGCGGCGTGCATCATTCCTTCGAGGTGCTCGGCCGCAAGGAAACCGCCGAGCAGGCGTTCGGCATGCTTGCCTCCGGCGGCACCGCTACCATCGTCGGCATGATCCCGTTCGGACAGAAGATCGAGCTGCACGGCTTCGACTTCCTGCGCGAGCGCAAGATCCAGGGCTCCTCGATGGGCTCCAACCATTTCCGCGTCGACATGCCACGCCTGGTCGACTTCTACCTGCGCGGCCGGCTGCACCTGGAGGACTGGATCTCGGCCAAGCTGAAGCTAAGCGAGATCAACGAGGGCTTTGCCAACATGAAAGCCGGCAAGACGCTGCGCAGCGTGATCGTGTTCGATAGCTGACACAACGACTGTGTCATCGCCCGGCCTTGACCGCGCGATCCAACACCCGCGGCGGAACTTGCGTGAACGACCGCCGCGGAGTAGCGGATGCTCCGCCTTCGCGGGGCATGACAGCGCTGAGGATGCCGGCTGTGTGCCCAACTCAGCGTGACACGTGCGCCGACACCGCCAGCCACTTGCCGTTCTGCTTCGCCCAACAATCGGTATATCGTCCGGTAGCATACTGGCCGTCCGCCATGGTGTAGCTCGTCTCGGCGTGGATGATGGCGAAATCGCCCATGATGCGGATGATGACGTCATGCGCGTGCAAATTGCGGATCGCGATCGGCCGCGCCGTCTGTTCCAGGAAGGCTGTGCGATCGACCAGCGTCTTGTCGGGATTGGAGCAGTAGAACTCCGGCGCCAGGATCTCGTCGAAGCGCTTGACGTCGCAGTTCTGGACCGAAGCGACATAGTCGCGGTTGAGCGCGGTGAGCTGTTCGAGATCGTTGCTCATGACCTCTCTCTCCTGCCATCCGAGATGCCCGTAGCGCTAGCCCCGGAATCTCGATGTTGTTTTTCCGCCGTCATTGCGAGCGAAGAGAAGCAATTCAGAAATGTCTCTGCGGGTACAGTCTGGATTGCTTCGTCGCAAGAGCTCCTCGCAATGACGGAAAGCGACTAGTCATTGAACAAAGGCGGCGGCACGAACCCGCCGAACTCGCGCTCGATCAGCTCGGCGAGCTTCAGCGGCGTGCGATCCTCGAGGAAAGGCCCGATGATCTGCACGCCCACCGGCAGGCCGTCCTTCGACAGGCCGAGCGGAATGGCCGTTGCGGGCAAGCCCGTCAGTGTGGCGATGCCGGGCCAGGCAAGCTGGTCCGGATAGGCAAAGTCCTTGCCGTCGATATTGATCCGGCGCGTCTCCTGCTGGGGCGAATGATCATGCGGATAGGCCGCCGTCGGCATGATCGGACAGATCACCGCATCGAATGTCCGGAACAATTGCCGCCATTGCGCGCGCAGCCCGGCGCGGGCGCCCTCGTCGAACACCCAGGCCTGGTGCGTGCAGGTCATGCCGCGCAGCCGTTCGGCGGCAAGGCTCTTGTCCTCTGGTGAGAGCTGTGCCGCTCCGGCACGTGCGCCGGCGAGAATGTCCGGCGAAAAGAAGGCGCCGAGAAAGCTCATCAGCATGCGCATGTAGAGGCGCGAGGCTTCCGTAAAATCGGGAAACAGCGGACTCTCACGTGCGACGCTGGCGCCCATGCTCGCCAATTGCCCCGCCAGCTTGTCGATCGCGCCGCGAATGTCGGCATTCGCGGGCAGCAACGGGTGACTGTCAATCACGAGCACACGGAAATCCTTCAGCGTGTGATGTCGCGCCTCCGGCAACGCAAGCCTGTATCCGATCCCGAGGTCCAGCGGATCGGGGCCTGCCATCACTTCCAGGAGCAGAGGCAGATCGGCCGCACTCCGCGCCATCGGACCGATCACCGCCATGTCGCGCTCCATCGGGATGGCGGGAAATGGCGGCGGCGTATGGCCGCGCGTCGGGCAGAGATTGTAGGTCGGCTTGTGCGCATAGACCCCGCAATGGAAGGCGGGCGCCCGCAGCGAGCCGCCGATGTCGGAGCCGAGCGAGAGCGGTCCATAGCCGGCCGCCAGCGCCGCAGACGAGCCGCCCGATGAGCCGCCGGGGGTGCGGCCGACATCGAACGGATTGTTCGTGACACCATAGATGTCGTTGTAGCTCTGCCAATCCCCCAAGCCGACGGGAACGTTGGTCTTGCCGAGGATGATGCCGCCGGCGTTTTTAACCCGGGTGATCGACAGTGCATCTTCCGCCGGCTTGAAATCCTTCTGCGCGGTCCAGCCCCACGTCGTGGGCAGGCCGGCGACGTTGAAGGATTCCTTCACCGTGACGGGCAGGCCCAGCAGCGGTTTTCGTTCGCCGCGCGCCAATGCGGCGTCCGCCTCGCGCGCCGCAACAAGCGCGCGATCAAAATCGCGCACGCAAATTGCGTTGATCTTGCCGTCGTGACGTTCGATGCGGTCGATCGCGTCCCGGGTGAGCTCGACCGCGGAGACCTTCTTGGCGGTCAACGCGCTCGACAGCTCGACTGCGCTCTTGAAACTCCATTGCGATTTGGCCAAGGCATGCTCCTGTTCTTATTTTCGGAGGATGATGCGCAGTTTGGCCCAATGCCGCAACGGCTGTTTGATCGCGGTTGACGCTGTCATGCCCGCCGTGGCGGGGCATGACAGCATCAGATAAGGCTGAAAGGGCCTTACAGCTGACCGAGCAGCGTATCGCCGCCGGAGACCTCGACCTTGCCGGGCATAGCCTCGAGATTCAGCTTCTTCACCACGCCGTCCTCGACCAGCATCGAATAGCGCTTGGAGCGGATGCCGAGGCCGTTGGCCGAGGCGTCCAGCTCCATGCCGATCGCCTTGGTGAAATCGGCATTGCCGTCGGCGAGGAAGATGGCCTCGTCGCGCTGATCGGTGTCGCGCTTCCAGGCGTTCATGACGAAGGCATCGTTGACGGAGACGATGGCGATGGTGTCGACGCCCTTGTCCTTGATGGCGTACGCGTTGAGGAAGATGCTCGGCAGATGCATCTTGTGGCAGGTGCCGGTATACGCGCCGGGCACCGCGAACAGCGCCACCTTCTTGCCCTTGAAGATATCGTCGGTGGTCTTCACCTGCGGACCTTCCGCCGTCATCACACGGAATTTCGCCTCGGGCAGCTTGTCGCCAACTTGGATGGTCATCGTCAGTCTCCCTGAATATCGGTCCCGCCTTTTAGACCGTGGCGCGGGCCTGCACAATATTTGCGGGCGGCGGAAGCGCCGAGGCCCCCGGTCGTTCACCGTGATGTCATCAGCCTGCAAAACCGCCGCCGTCGAGGAAGGCCTGCTCTTCCACAGTCGTGTCACGGCCGAGAAGGCGATTGCGGTGGGGGAAGCGGCCGAAACGCTGGATGATGTCGGCGTGCTCGCGAGCGTATTTCAGGTTCTCGGCATTGTCGGTGTTTTGAAACAGCGCAACGCAATGCAGCTGGTCGCTCAGGTGCTCGGAATGCATGAAGGGCAGATAGAGGAATTCGAGCAGGATGGGATCGACCTTGCGATCTGTGCCCCTTTCGATGGCGCGGCGGGCAACATCGCGCGCAAGCGTATCGCTGGCAAAGGCTTGCGGCGTGCCGCGGAACATGTTGCGGGGGAACTGGTCGAGCACGATGACCAGCGCGAGCGCGCCCTCGTCACTCGTCTCCCATGATGCGAGCTCACCGGCGGCCGCCTTCTGCCACAGGCCGAGAAAGCGGCGCCTGACCTCTGCGTCGAAAGCGTTGTTGCGCTCATACCAGCGCTCGCGGCCGGCCTCGCGCCAGAAGGCGAGAACGTCGGATGGCGTGATGTCGCCGACCTCCAGCATGAATGAAAGCGGCCTTACGCCGCCTCCGCCTTCTTCTCGTCGCGGAGCTGCCGGCGCAGGATCTTGCCGACATTGGTCTTCGGCAGGTCGGTGCGGAATTCGATGTGCTTGGGCACCTTGTAGCCGGTGAGCTGCTCGTGACAGAACTTGATCACGTCCTCGGCCGTGAGGTTGGGGTCTTTCTTGACCACGAACGCCTTCACCGCTTCGCCCGATTTGGAATCGGGGATGCCGATCACGGCGCATTCGAGCACGCCAGGATGGGTCGCGATGACTTCCTCGATCTCGTTGGGATAGACGTTGAAGCCGGAGACCAGGATCATGTCCTTCTTGCGATCGACGATCTTGGTGTAGCCTTTCTCGTCCATTACGCCGATGTCGCCGGTGCGGAAAAATCCGTCAGCGGTCATCACCTTGGCAGTCTCCTCCGGCTTGTTCCAATAGCCTGACATCACCTGCGGACCCTTGGCGCAGATTTCGCCGGACTGGCCGAGCGGGACCTCGTTGCCGTCGTCGTCGCGGATCGAGATCCAGGTCGAAGGCACGGGGATGCCGATCGTGCCCGAGAACTCTGTTGCCGTCGCCGGGTTGCAGGTCAGCGTCGGCGAGGTCTCCGACAGGCCGTAGCCTTCGGCGATGAAGCAGCCGGTGATCGCCTTCCACTGCTCGGCGACGGGGCGCTGCACCGCCATGCCGCCGCCGTTGGAGATCTTCAGCTTGGAGAAGTCGAGCTTCTTGAAGTCGGGATGATGCATCAGGCCGTTGTAGAGCGTGTTCACGGCCGGGAAGCTGTTGACCTGGTATTTGGCCAGCTCCTTGACGAAACCGGCGATGTCGCGCGGATTGGGGATCAAGAGATTGCAGCCACCGGCGCGCACCGCGAGCAGGTAGCAGGCCGTCAACGCGAAGATGTGATAAAGCGGCAGCGCACAGACGATCATGAGCTGATCGACATGCGGCGGCGCGGCGAGCGCCGGCTGGAGCCAGGCGTCGTTCTGCAGGACGTTGGCGACGATGTTGCGGTGGAGCAGGGTGGCGCCCTTGGAGACGCCGGTGGTGCCGCCGGTATATTGCAGGAACGCGACGTCGCCCGGCGAGAGTTTTGGCTTGCTGAAGGTCATGCCGCGGCCGGCGGAGAGCGCGTCGTTGAAGGACACTGCGCCCGGCAGCGACCAGGCCGGTACCATTTTCTTGAGGCGGCGGACGACGAGATTGACGATCACGCCCTTGAAGCCGAGCAGGTCGCCCATGCTGGCGACGATGACGTGCTTGACCTGTGTCTTCGCGATCACCTGCTCGACCGTGTGGGCGAAATTCTCCAGCACGATGATGGCCTCGGCGCCGGAATCCTTGAGCTGATGCTCGAGCTCGCGCGGAGTATAGAGCGGGTTGACGTTGACCACCGCGAAACCGGCGCGCAGCACGGCGGCGGTCGCGACCGGATATTGCAGTACGTTCGGCATCATGAGGGCGACCCGCGCGCCGCGCTGCAGCCCGCGGCCCTGCAAATAGGCGGCGAGCGCGACCGACATCTGGTCGAGGTCGCGATAGCTGATCGACTTGTCCATGCAAATGAACGCCTTGCGGTCGGCGAACCTGGTGAAGCTCTCCTCCAGCAGGTCGACCAGCGATGCGTATTGCGTCGGCTCGATATCGGCGGGCACGCCGGGCGGATATTGCTTGAGCCAGATGCGCTCCATGGAAACTCCCCTCATCTAACTGAGCCCGTTGTGTCTCGGGCTTGCCTCGTTGCCGTCAGTATCGAGCCTGCCGGAACGGGTGGCAAGCCGTCGAGGCTTAGGGCAAAGGTCGGGGAGTAGCTACCGGAATCCTCACTGAGCGCGCTGCCGCAGGTGCGAAGTGCGGGCGCGGTCCAGCCGCGAGTGGCCGTTAACTGTTGTTGGCCGGCTTGGCGGCGGCAGGCTTGGTCGCGGCCTTGGGCTTGGCGGGCTTGGGAGCCTGATCGCCGCTTGCCGCCGGTTTCTCGGCGGGTTTCGCCGCCGCATCGTGCTTCGCTGCGGCATGCTTGGTCCCGGCCGGCTTGGCTGCGGCCTTCGCGTCGCTCTTGGTATCGCTCTTGGCCTCAGGCTTGGCAGCCGGCTTCGCCGCCGCTGTCTTGGATTCCTTGCTTGCGTCCTTATTCCCGTCCTTCGGCTTGGCGGCGGCGTCAGGCTTCTTGGCGACGCGCGACTTCTTGCCACGCGGCTTCGCCACCGTCTGTTGGTCGGCATCGGCCGCGACCGCGGCGATTAGCGCCGTGCCGGTGCGGGTCGGGCCGGTATAGACCAGCACGGGCTCCGTGGCCGCCGGAGCAGAGGCCATCAACTCGGAGGCCTTCATCAGGGGCGGCTGAAGGCCGGCCGTGAAGAAAGTGACCTGGGCTTCGCCGCCGGTGGCCGAGGCCGATCCGGTCGCCCCGCCATTGGCCGCGATCAACGCATCGTCGTCGTCGCTGGCCGGCCGCTTGCGGTTGGGTCCGCACATCTCGTCGCGCAGGTTCGGCGGCGAGGCGTCAACCGGCACGAGATTGTCGACGGTGCCGAGCGAGGGTCGTAGCCAGGTGAGATTGTCTTGAGCGAAGCCGCGCTCGAGCAACTGCGCCGCCTTCACCGCGCGCGCGGTGCCGGAATTGGCGCCCAGCACCACCGCGATCAGCCGGCGGCCGTTGCGCGTGGCCGATGCCACGAGATTGTAGCCGGAGGCGCAGATGAACCCGGTCTTGAAACCGTCGGCGCCGGGATAGCGGCCGATCAGCTTGTTGAAATTGCCGGTGATGCGCTTGCCGAAGCGGATCGCCGGGATGTGCACGAAGTACTCGTATTCCGGCAGGTCGCGCAGGAACGCGCGCGCCAGGATTCCGAGATCGCGCGCGGACGTGATCTGGCCGTCGGCGGGCAGGCCGTTCGGATTGACGTAGCTCGTCTGCGTCATGCCGAGCTTCTTCGCGGTGTCGTTCATCATCGCGGAGAAGCCGTCGATCGATCCGCCGACGCCTTCGGCAAGCACCACGGCCATGTCATTCGCCGACTTGACCATCATCATCTTCAGGGCGTTGTCGACCGTGAGCTGCGTTCCCGGGCGGAAACCCATCTTCGATGGCGACTGCGAGGCTGCCGTCGGCGACACCGTGAGCAGCGTGTCGAGCGTGAGCCTGCCGTCCTTGACCGCCTTCAGCGTCACATAGGCGGTCATGATCTTGGTAACGGACGCAGGGTACCATGGAATGGTCGCATTATCGGCCTGCAACACCTTGCCGCTGTCGGCCTCGATCAGCAGCAGCGCTTCGGCGCTCGCCGCGCGCGGAGCGAGCAATGCGGCGCATGCGAGGCTCGCAGCGAACAGGTTGAACAGCGACTTGCGAAGCAGCGGGCGAAGGGCGTGCACTATCCGATTCCGGTCCTTGGAGACCCCCCGGTTCCGGGCGGTTCTCGTGATCTGATGTTCGGTTTTGAAATCCAGCGCCGCCGCTTGCGGCGTCGCAAACCTATACCGGCTGATGCCTCGAGAATAGGGGGACCGGTGCGGTATTCCGCAATGAAATAGGCCGAATTTCGACGGTCCTATGGGGACTTGCTACGGGGATTTGACCGTGATCGCGGCAGTCTCTGCCGCCGTCACGCTGGCTCGTGCGTTTTCCTGAACCATGAACTGGGCCCTGGCGAGCTCGGCGAAATGGCCCCCTTTGGCCACGAGTTCATCGAAAGTTCCGCTTTCGATCACCCGGCCGGTCTCGAACACCAGGATCCGCGTGGCGTTGCGGATGGTGGATAGGCGGTGGGCGATCACGAAGGTGGTCCTGCCCTTCATCACTTCGTCGAGAGCGGTATTCACCTTGGCCTCGGTGACGGCGTCGAGCGCGCTGGTCGCCTCGTCCAGGATCAGGATCGGCGGATCTTTCAGCAGCGCGCGGGCGATCGACAGCCGCTGCCGCTCGCCGCCAGAGAGCATGCGGCCGCGTTCGCCGGCATTGGTCTCGAAGCCGCCGCTGCGCTCGATGAAGTCGAGCGCCTGCGCGCGCTCGGCCGCCTTGCGCATCTCGTCTTCGGTCGCATCCGGCTTGCCGACCAGCAGATTCTCCGCAATCGAGCGATTGAACAGCAGCGCCTCCTGGAACACCACGCCGATGTTCCGCCGCAGCGATGTTAGCGTGATCCCGCGCACGTCCATGCCGTCGATCCGGATGAAGCCGGATTGCGGGTCGAAGGCACGGTGCAAGAGGGCGATCGCGGTCGACTTGCCGGCGCCGGTCGGACCGACCAGCGCGATGGTCTGGCCGGGCAGCGCCGTGAACGAGAGGTCCTCGACCGCCGGGCGCTTGCCGTCATAGGAGAAGGTGACGTCGTTGAACTCGACAAGGCCGGAGAGCCTGCCGGCATCGATCGCGTCGGGGCGGTCGTGCACGGCGGGTACGGCATCGAGCACATTGAAGAATTCGCGCAGTCGCGGCGCCTCCATGAACACGTTGTTGATGAAGCTCACGACCTGTTCGAGCCTCTGGATCAGCATCGTCGCGAAACTCACGAACATCACGATCTCGCCGACGGATGTCAGCCCCCGGTCGTGCAGCGCGATACCTATGGTGAAGATCGTGAGCACCGTGATGGTGGTCGAGGCGCGCGTGATGACGGTGACGAGCGCCCACCATGACAGCACCGGCATCTGCGCGGCCAGCAACTCGTCGGCGACGGAGCGCAGCCCTTTGACCTCGGATTCGACGCGGACAAAGCTCTGCACCAGCGCGACGTTGCCGAGCGCATCGGAGGCGCGCGCAGACAGCTCGCTGTAGTGCTCCTCGACCTCCATCTGCATGCCGAAGGTCTTGCGCACCACGAAGGTCGTCAGCGCGGTGAAGACAATGCAGAGCACGAACAGCAGGATCGCGAGCCGCCAGTTCAGGTAGAGCGACAGCGGCAGCAGCACCACGACCGAGAGGATCGCGGCAAAATGCTCGCGGAAGAAGCCGAGCCATAGCCGCCACAGCGCGTCGGTGCCGTTGAGCATCACCTTCATCAGCCGGCCCGAATGGGTGCCGGAGTGGAAGGTCAGCGGCAGTTGCAGGATGTGCTCGAAATAGTCGGTCAGCACCGCCTGGCGCTGGCGGTGCGAGAGCCGATCGGCCTGCAAGGCCACGAGCGCGCTGCATGCAATGGTGAACAGCCCGAACACGACCCAGGCGGCCAGGAACGGCCAGGCCGAGTTCGAGCCGGCCACCGACTTGCCCGAGAGCACGTCGATGATCCGGCCGAACAGCACGGGCTCGGCGAATTGCGAGCCCGCCAGCAGCAGATTGGCAATCGCGAGCAGCCAGCCCAGCCGCGCTTCCTTGCCGAGCAACTCAAGAACGCGGGTGTAGAGACGGAGGATGGACATGCGGGCGAGGAACTCGGCGACGACGGACTTCGTATTCTAAGCAGGGATGCCGGCGAGATACAGCGGAAGCTTTCAGTTTTGCTCAGTTGATCACCCGTCCGGCCAGCGGCGGCAGGAATTGGTCGTCGAAGATCTCGGCCGCCGCCGGTCGATTGCGGAATTTGAAGTCCTGCGCGACCTGGCCGATCGAGCGCTCGAGGCGCGCCGGGTCGACGCCGCCGAGGCCGTTGCGCCTGACCTCGTCGGTCAGGATGTTGTCAGCGAGTGCGGTGCGCAGGCGCTCCAGCTCCAGGTTGCGGTCGCCGTCCTCGATGCGGCTGGCGGCCTCCTCCGCCGCGCGCCCCGGCTCCATCACGGTTGCGTTGACGCCCGCGATCAAGGCGCGGACGAAGCCCTTCACGGCATCCGGCTTTGCTGCGGCGAAGGCGGGATTGACCACCACGGCGAAGCCGTAGGCTTCGCAGCCGTAATCCGCATAGCGCAGCACGACGAGATCGGCCGCGGGCACGCCGCGGTCGCGCAGGTTCACCGCCGACAGGTAACTGAAGCCGGCGACCGCATCGACCTGGCCCGCGGAGAGGATCGGCTCGCGCACCGCCGCACTGATCTTGTGGAATTTGACCCGCGATGCATTGATGCCGTTCTGCTGCGCCAGTGCCGGCCACAGCCGCATCGACAGGTCGCTGTCGGCGACGCCGACGGTCTTGCCGTCGAGATCGGACAGGAGGTGGATGCCGCGGCTCTTGCGCGCGACGATCGCATAGGGCGCGCGGTTGAACAGCACGAACACGGCCTTGATCGGCGCCGCATGGTCTTTGTCGCGAAAGCGGATCAGCTCGTTGATGTCGACGAGCGCGAGCTCGCTGTCGCCCTTGGCGAGGCGCGCGAGGGCTTCCGACGATCCGGCTGCGGTGTTGAAGGACACGCTGAGATGCTCGGCGCCGAACCTGCCGTCCTTTGCGGCCAGGAAGAACGGCGCCATGCTCGCGTCCAATGGGCGATCGAAGGTGAAGTGAATTGCAACGGATGGGGCGACGGTCTCGGCCACGCTCACATCGCGTGCAATTAGTGTCGCAAGCGAAATCGAGAGAGCCAGCAGGCAACGAAGAGCGATCGTCTTGAATTCCGACATCAATTGCGCCGGTCCGGCATTGTTATGGTTTCGTGACGCTCGCAGCGCCGGCTGGCGATCAGTCTTTCCGCGCCAACATGAACGGCGGATGAGCGGCGATTGCGGCATCGTTACGCAACCCCGTTCAGCTTGTGTTGGGGTTGGGGAACCCAACTTAGGTTATGCGGGTTTGAGAGGCATGAGCCTGTCCGCAGGCGTCCATTCCAGGTCCCAAAGGAGGGCCCAAGATATGTTTGAGCGATTCTCCACGTTTGCGGGCCGAAAGGCCGTTCTTGCCACCGCGACGGCGCTGGCGCTGACCGCGATTGCTCCGACCGCTTCATACGCCGGCGGCCGCCACTGGCATGGCGGCGGAGGCGGCGTGGCCGCAGCTGCAGCTTTGGCCGCCATCGGCACAGGTCTCGCCATTGCCGCCACCCGTGATGCCTATGCCTATGACTACGATCCGGGTTATGGCTATTACGGCGGGCCAGTCTATTACAGCCGCCCTGCTTACGGTCCCTATTATGGTCCGGGCCCCAACTACCAATATCAGCGCTATGGCGGAACGGCTCCGTCCGAGTTCTGCGGCCAAGGCTATTACACCAACTGCTACTAGCCGCCGGCCCTATGCGCAACGCCGACAGGCCGTCGCGCTTGCTGCGCCGGCCTGTCGTTGCTTTTATTGCCGGGCGTTAACGCGCTCGCCATTGCTTTAGAGTAGTTTGAGTACCATGAGTGATTCGCTTGAGCGGCTATATCTGGCTGTGCTCGCGGCCAGAGATCTTGATCCGGCAACATCGCGCACGGCCCGGCTGTTTCAGCGCGGCCCTTCCAAAATGGCGAAGAAACTGGCCGAAGAGGCCATCGAGGTCGTGATCGATGCGGTCAATGGCGATAGCGAGGCCGTGATCCGGGAGAGCGCCGATCTGCTCTACAATCTTACCGTGCTGTGGGCGTCGGCGGGGGTGCGTCCCGAGGACGTCTGGCGGGAGATGACGCGGCGTGAAGACATGCTCGGCATCGCCGAGAAGCTGCCGAAATCACCGGTGAAATTGCCCAAAGTTGCGTCACCGCGCATTGCCTCAAGGCGGCCAATTGTCGCGATCGAGGGCCGTGCCGCGCGAAAGCGCCACTAAAGCGCGACGAAAACGTCACAAAACTCGCGATGGACAAATCCGTCCCATGGTGCTTCATCGCGGCGCCATGCTGAAACGTATCTACGACTGGTGCATCGACGCCGCCCACAAGCCCTACGCGCTCTGGATCATGGGAGCCGTGTCCTTCGCCGAAAGCTCGTTCTTTCCGGTCCCCCCGGATGTGATGCTGATCCCGATGTCGCTGGCGCGCCCGCAGCGCGCCTGGGTCTATGCGGCGATCTGCACCGCGACCTCGGTGCTCGGCGGCATCGTCGGCTACGCCATCGGCGCGCTGCTGTTCGACTCGGTCGGCCAATGGTTGATCCAGGTCTATGGCCTCGGCGGCAAGGTCGATGCTTTCCGCGCCTCCTATGCGGAATGGGGTGCGATCATCATCCTGCTCAAGGGGCTGACGCCGATCCCCTACAAGCTCGTCACCATCACCTCGGGCTTTGCCGGCTACAACATCGTCCTGTTCATCTTGTGCTCGATCGTCGCGCGCGGCGGACGCTTCTTCGTCGTCGCGATCCTGCTCAACCGCTACGGCGACTGGATCCGGGTCAGGATCGAGAAGCATCTCGGATTGTGGGTCGCGATCGGCGCGATCGTGCTGGTGCTCGGCTTCGTCGTCGCGATCAAGTTGATCTAAGGGTGCGGCGGCTTTGCCACCGGGCCGGCTTCGGCTACGGTTGCCGTCATGATGGGTCGATCCGGCAATCCGGTCCTGCGGCTGGGGACGCTGATATTCGTCGTGCCTTGGCTCCTGCTTCGTGCCGCCACGCCGGCGTGGACGCAAGCTGCGCCCGCGCTCGGCCTCCAGGAGCAGGGGACGCAGGCCGCGCCGCCGCCGTCGACGCCCGCTCCTTCGGCGCCGCCGGCGCGCGAGGAAAATCCCGGGCTGATCAACGAAATGGGCAAGCTGTTCGACAAGCTGCCCTCGATCCTGCCGCCGATCAAAAGCCCGGGCGAGACCATGAACGATTTGTCGCGACTGGCGAAACCGTCCACCATGGTCTCGGGGCGCGTGGCCTGTCCGGCCTCCGCGAACGGCGCGCCCGACTGCAAGCAGGCGGCCGACCAGCTCTGCCAGAGCAAGGGCTATAAGGAAGGCAAGAGCCTGAACGCCGACTCCGCCGAGAAATGCTCGGCCAAGGTCCTGATTCCGGGCCGGCAACGCAAGCCGGACGATTGCCGCACCGATACTTTCGTGACCAGCGCGCTATGCCAGAACTGACGTGATCGACGTTGCGCGCATGCAACAAGGAGCGCCTATGAGCCGTACGGAGCAGGACTTCCTCGGGCAGCGTGACATCGCCGACGACATCTATTACGGCGTCCAGACCATCCGCGGGAAGGAGAACTTCCACATCACCGGCATTCCGATGAACCAGGAGCCTTACTTCGTGAAGGCGCTTGGTTACGTGAAGAAGGCGGCCGCCATGGCCAATCGCGATCTCGGCGCGATCGACGCCAAGGTTGCGGACGCGATCATCCTGGGCTGCGACCGCGTGATTGCCGGCGATATGATGGACCAGTTCGTCACCGACTTCATCCAGGGCGGTGCTGGCACATCGACCAACATGAACGCCAATGAGGTGATCGCCAACCTCGCGCTGGAATCGCTCGGCTTTGCGAAGGGCGATTACCAGCACGTCAGCCCCAACGATCACGTCAATTACGGCCAGTCCACCAACGACACCTATCCGACCGCCTTTCGCCTGGCGCTGATCCTGCGGCTCGAGAGCTACATGACGGCGTTGCGCCAGCTCCAGGAAGCTTTCTTCGCCAAGGGCCGCGAATTCGATCGTGTGCTGAAAATGGGCCGCACGCATCTTCAGGACGCGGTGCCGATGTCGCTGGGGGCCGAATTCCGTGGATGGGGCACCACGATCGGCGAGGAGGTCGATCGCATCTCCGAGGCCCGTGCGCTGCTGCGCGAGATCAATCTCGGCGCCACTGCGATCGGCACCTCCGTCACCGCCGCCGTCGGCTATCCCAAGCTCGCGGTCCGGCACCTGAGCGCGCTGACCGGCGTCGAGTTTGTTCTCGCCGGCGATCTCGTCGAGGCGACCTCCGATACCGGCGCCTATGTGCAGCTCTCGGGCGTCCTCAAGCGCACCGCCAGCAAGCTGACGAAGATCTGCAACGACATCCGCCTGCTCGCCTCCGGTCCGCGCGCCGGCTTCAACGAGATCAACCTGCCGCAGCTTCAGCCGGGCTCTTCGATCATGCCTGGCAAGGTCAATCCCGTCATCCCGGAGGTGGTCAACCAGACCAGCTTCCTGGTCATCGGCCTCGACACCACCGTGACGCTGGCCGCAAGCGCCGGCCAGCTCCAGCTCAACGTGATGGAGCCGGTGATCTCGTTTGCGCTGTTCTTCTCGATCCGCACCATGGAGCGCGCGGTCAACAGCCTGCGCGAAAATTGCGTCGTCGGCATCACTGCCAACGAGGAGCACACCCGCAACATGGTGCTGAACTCGCTCGGTATCGTCACGGTGCTGAAGCCCCTGCTCGGCTACAAGCAATGCGCCGAGATCGCACGCGAGGGCTACAAGAGCGGCAAGTCGCTGCACCAGATCGTGGTAATCGAGCGCAGGCTGCTGACGCAGGAGAAATGGGACGAGATGTTCTCGTTCGAGCGGCTGATCAATCCGGATTTGATTTCGTAGCTGTCGGCCATCCGCAGCTCTCGCCTGGATTGCGAGGAGCCCTTGCGACGTAGCAATCCAGCGTCTCTCGGCGCAGATAGTCCGGATTGCTTCGCGTCGCTCGCACTGACTTATGAAGCGCGAATTCCGCGCCTTGGAATTGCGGTAACCGCATTCGCCACGGCGCCAAAACGCAATACTTGACAGTGGAAAGATTGCCTTGTTGGTATAATCCCAACCGTGTGACCGCCAAGAGAGGACCGTTCCGCAATGTCCATGCCTGCCTTGTTTAAGGGGCGCCTGTCGATCCCGGTGATCGGTTCGCCGCTGTTCATCATCTCGGTGCCTGATCTCGTGATCGCGCAGTGCAAGGCGGGTGTGGTCGGCTCGTTTCCGGCGCTGAACGCGCGGCCGCCGGAATTGCTCGACGAATGGCTGGCGCGGATCACCGAGGAACTCGCGGCCTATGACCGCGCGCATCCCGACAAGCCGTCGGCGCCGTTCGCAGTCAACCAGATCGTGCACAAATCGAACAACCGGCTCGATCACGACATGCAGCTCTGCGCCAAGTACAAGGTGCCGATGATCATCTCCTCGCTCGGGGCGCGCGAGGAGCTGAACCAGGCCGTGCACGGCTGGGGCGGCATCGTCTTCCACGACGTGATCAACCAGAAATTCGCGCACAAGGCGATCGAGAAGGGCGCCGACGGCCTCATCCTGGTTGCGGCCGGCGCCGGCGGCCATGCTGGCACCATCTCGCCGCTCGCCTTCGTCGCCGAGACGCGAAAATGGTTCCACGGGCCGATCGCGCTGTCGGGCGCGATCGGCAACGGCAAGGCGATCCGCGCCGCGCGCATCCTCGGTGCAGATTTCGCCTATATCGGCTCGGCCTTTATTGCGACCAAGGAAGCCAACGCCGTCGACAAGTACAAGGAGATGATCGCCGGCTCGAGCGCCGACGACATCGTCTATTCCAACCTCTTCACCGGGGTGCACGGCAATTATCTGAAACCCTCGATCCTCGCCGCCGGGATGGATCCGGACGACCTGCCGACCTCCGATCCCTCCAAGATGAACTTCGGCACCGACGCCTCCGGCGAACGCGCCAAGCCGAAGGCCTGGAAGGAGATCTGGGGCTCGGGCCAGGGCATCGGCAGCGTCGAGGGCATCGTGCCCGCCGCCGAAATGATCGCGCGCTTCAAGAAGGAATACGACGAAGCGATCGATCCGCCGTTGTAATCGCGCCGAGCTCGAGTGCAGCATGCCTCCCATCTACCGCGTCGACGGCAACAGCGTCGTCACCAGCCCGGACGCCGCCGGACCCTGGGACCGTCGCATGCAGCACGGCTCGGCGCCGGCATCGCTGGTGACGTGGGCGGCCGAACGCATTCCGACGCCGATGCCGATGGATATCGCGCGCGTCACGATCGATCTGATGCGTCCGGTGCCGGTGGCGCCGCTCTCGATTGTGACCGAGGTCCTGCGCGAGGGCCGCAAGATCCAGCTCTGCGAGATCAAGCTGCTGGCCGATGGTGTGCAGGTCGTCGGTGCGACCGTGCTCAAGATCAGACGCCAAGCACTGTCGCTGCCCGAGGACGTCAAGGAGCTAGCGGTGACGCTGCCCTCGCCGGAGGACTCCCTGGCCGAGGACGGTCACGCCGCCACTAGCCCGTTCGTGCGCTCGGTCTCGATGCGTGCAGCGCGCGGCCGCTTCGGTCAAGCCGGCGCCGGCGCCATCTGGTTTCGCGTTGATCATCCGCTGATCGAGGGCGAGGCGATCTCGCAGGCCATGCGCGCCGTGGTCGCCGCCGATTTCTCCAACGGCACCGCCTCGACGCTGGATTTCCGCGCCTGGACCTACATCAACGCCGACCTCACCATCAGCTTCGCACGTCAGCCGGTCGGCGAGTGGATCCTGCTCGATGGCGACTCCTGGATCGGCCCAGAAGGCGCGGGGCTGGCAATGTCGCGCTTGGCTGACCGGCAAGGCTATTTCGGCCGGGCGGTGCAGAGCCTGGTGATCGAGAAGCGGTGAGGGGGCAAGCCCGCGCCCCAGCTTCGCTGTCATGCTCCGCGAAGGCATGGACGCTGCGTCGCATCTCGCGACATTCGCTCACCCCACCATCCGGTCGCGCCCGCTCCAGAAGCTGGCGCGCAGCACCTTCTTGTCGACCTTGCCGACGCCGGTCATCGGCAGCTGCTTGACGAACTGGATCTGCTTGGGCGCGTGCGCCGAGCCCTTGCGCGTCTTCACCAGGTTGATCAACTCGTCCGGATCGGGCCTTGCGCCCTCGCGCGGCACGACAATGGCGGTGACGGCCTCGCCCCATTTCTCGTCGGGAATGCCGACGACAGCGACCATGGCGATGTCGGCATGCTGCGACAGCACGTCTTCGACTTCGCGCGGGAAGATGTTGAAGCCGCCGGAGACGATCATGTCCTTCTTGCGGTCGAGGATGAACATGTAGCCACGCTCGTCCATGCGCGCAATGTCGCCGGTGTGGACCCAGCCGTTCTTCAGCGTATCGGCGGTGATGTCCGGCCGCTTCCAGTACTCCGCCATCACGTGCGGCGCGCGCACGCAGATCTCGCCCGGCTCGCCCGTCTTCACCTCCTGGTCGTTGTCGTCGAGGATCTTGACCTCGCAGGCCGCGATCGGGAAGCCGCAGGACAGGAACAGCTCCGGTGTCTTGGGATCGTGATCCGCCTTGCGCAGCACCGAGACGGGATAGCATTCGGTCTGCCCGTAAAGCTGCGAGAACACCGACCCGATGCGCTCGATGCCCTCGACCAGCCGGCTCGGCGACATCGCGGAGGCGCCATAAAGCACCAGCTCGAGCGAAGACAGATCGGTCCTGCCGAGCGCGGGATAATCAAGCAGCACATAGATCATGGTCGGCACGAGCAGCGTGAAGTTGATGCGCTCGCGCGCAATCGTCGCCAGCATGGCCTCGGGATCGAAACTCTTGAGCATGTGCACGGTGCCGCCGCGCATCAAGGTCGGCAGCACCTTCGTGCCCGCGACATGGCTGATCGGCGCGACCGTGAGATAGCGCGCGGCGTCGGGGATCTCGAAGTCGGCGAGGATCGCGCCGGCAGCTCCGGCGTTCTCGCGGTGATAGCGCAGCGCGCCCTTGGATTTACCGGTCGTGCCGCCGGTGTAGTTCGGCGTGGCGAGATCGTCGGGGCCGGCGAGGCACAGCGCGCTGGCGTGGCCCTCGATCTCGATCGCCTGCAAGAGATCGACGCCATAATCCGCGGATCCCATGGTGAAGACCGCCTTGAGCCGGCCGGCCTTCGCGGCGAGTTCGCCGCCGCGGTTGCGGAAGGCGGCCGCATCGACCACCAGCATCTCGGCCTCGGAATCCTCCAGCTGAAACAGCTGGTCGTCCAGCGATCCCAGAGGATGCAGCCAGGTGATGCAGAGCCGCGCCAATTGCGCAGCAACGCCCGCGCACCAGGTGTCGGCGCGGTTGGCGGTGAGGAAGGCGACGCGCGCGCCGGGCTGCAATCCAAGCCGCATGAACACAGCCTGCATGCGTCCGATCAGGTCGATGGTGCCCTGATAGCTCAGCGATCCCTCAGGCCAGGCGAAAGCGGTGCGGTCGGGATAGCGCGACAGTGCCCGTAGCGTCTGCGCACAAGCCGGGGACGATGCGTGGAGCGGATCGGACATATGCTTCCTGTTTCCTCGTTGCTTTGTCATCGGCTTCTGGCGTGCCAATGTTGCTGATGAGGCTAGCACAGCGAATGCGGGATGGAACGACGAAGCCCGCGCAGGGAGGCATGCATGCCGTCGGATCGACTGCAACGTTTCCGCGATCGTCTCGCTCTGCCGCTGATCGCGGCGCCGATGTTCCTGGTGTCGGGAGTCGAGCTGATGGTCGCGGCCTGCCGCAACGGCGTGATCGGCAGCTTTCCCAGCGCGAATTGCCGTAGCCCGGAACAGCTCGACCAATGGCTCACCGCGGTCGGAACCAGATTGCGGCAGCACGAAGAGCAAACCGGGCGCAAGGCGGCGCCGCTTTGCCCGAATCTGATCGTGCACCGTTCCAACGCGCGGCTGGAGCAGGATCTCGCCGTACTGCTGCGGCACAGGCCGGAGATTGTCATCACCTCGGTCGGCTCGCCCGCACAGGTCGCAAAGCCGCTGCATGACGCCGGCGCATTGGTGTTGGCGGATGTCGCCTCGATCCGCCACGCCGAGCGTGCAGCGGAAGCCGGTGTGGACGGGCTGGTGCTGCTCACGGCAGGCGCCGGCGGGCAGACCGGCTGGCTCAACCCGTTCGCCTTTGTCCGCGCGGTGCGGGCATTCTACGACGGCATCATTGTGCTTGCGGGCGGCGTCAGCGACGGCCGCGCGCTGCATGCCGCCGAAGTGCTCGGCTGCGATCTCGCCTACATGGGCACGAAGTTCATCGCGACGCGCGAGAGCATGGCCGATGACCGCCACAAGCGGATGCTGGTCGAGAGCAGCGCCGACGACGTCCTGCTCACCACCGCCTTCACGGGACTGCAGACCAGCATGCTGAGGCCGTCGATCGTGGCCGCAGGTCTCGATCCCGACGACCTACCGGCGCACGGGGCGATCGACATCGCCAAGGACATCGACGTCGCCGCGCGCGAGAACCGGCCAAAACGCTGGCGCGACATCTGGAGTGCTGGGCATTCGACGTCGGGCGTGACAGACGTGGTGGCGGTGAGCGATCTCGTTGCGCAGACGCGCGCGGAATATCGCGAGGCCGGCGGGCGGTAGTCCCCGTACAAATCCGGAGGCGTAGAGAGGCGCCGTCTCCCGATCACGGTTAATCCCGCGCTCTTCCGTCCCGCTCACTTAACGGCAGATTAACCATCGCCCGCCAACAATCCCGTCACGGCCGCCAATCAGGACCGAGAGGGACAGGCGATGGACTTCAACTATCTCGACTGCAAGACAGCCGCGACGCTGGACGAAATCCGCGTTCGCGTGGCCCACGCGCTGGCCCGCCACCCGCTGTGCCGCAACGTCCGCTTCGACATCGTCAGCGTCCCTCGCACCCGCCGGGGCGGCAACTGGACCGTGACGCTGCAATCGGTTGAGCCGCGCGCGGTCTGGGAGGCCTCCGAGATCGTGGCCGACATCCAGGACGCCTACGATCTGGCGCGAGCTGCCTGATTCTCTTGAGTTTTCCGGGCGATGTCGCTGTAGTCCGCGCGATTGCCGCCGCAATGGCACGGTTGAGCCTTAATTATCGCCCAGTTTCCGGGCACTGATCACGTGGACTTGAAGCCGGGCGCGGAGGGACGTTTGTCCAAAGCCATCACCATCGTCGTGCTGACCTGTTTCCTGGTCCTCGGGGCTGCCACCAACGCCATTCTCGGGCGCGACAGCGTGCCTAGCGTCAGCGCCGAGATGATCTCGCAGACGCCTCCGGCCAAGCCGCTCGCGGCCAACCGCGCCGCCAAGGCCGACCGTCTGGTTCCGACGCTGGCACTGGCCTCGGCCGCGATCGAGCCGGTGCAGGTCGCCGCCGACAAACTCGCCCAGGCTCCGGTGCTGACCGAGCCGCTGCGCCAGGCCTTTGCCGCAGCCACGCCTTCCGATTTCCCGATGCCGAAGGCAAGTGCGCACCAAGCGCCCGCCGCAGCGGAGATTCCCGCCGTCGAGGTCCCGGCTAAGCCGAAAGTCGTGGCCAAGCCGCAGCCACAGAAATCCTATTCGCTGCTGTCCGACGCACAGATCGCGGGCATTAGGGATCGCCTGAAATTGTCCTCGTCGCAGGAATATTATTGGCCCTCGGTCGAGACGGCGCTCCGCAATGTCGTCCGCAAGATCTCGGCGAACAAGCTCTCCAATCCGAACGCGCCAGGCGTGCCGATCGATCCGAATTGCGACGAGGTCCAGCAGTTGAAGTCGGCCGCGATGCCGCTGCTGTTCCAGCTGCGTGATGACCAGAAAGAGGAAGTGCGCAAGCTCGCCCGCATCATCGGGCTGGAGAAGGTCGCGCAGCAGATCTGACCTCAGTTCCTTTGGGAACTGCTTCCGGATCAGGAACATCTGGCAATCAACGTGCGTTGCTCGCCCCAAAGAGGGAGTGGATCAATGCGCGCCTCGACAGCCTATTTCGTCGGTGCCGGAACCATAGTCGCGGCCATCGCCATTGGCCTTGGCGGCGGCATCGTCGCCGGCAACATCATGAATCCGGTCGCGCCCAAGCAGGGGCCCGATACCAGCAAGATGGCGCAACGCGCCGAAGTCGGCAGCGCGCCGGCAGCAACCAATGCACCGTCCGAGCGCGTCAATTATCTCACCGGTTCGCAAGCTTTCGGCGCGATCATTGCCGCACCGGCCGAAGCAAAGCCCGAACCCGCCAAGCCCGACACGCCAACCACTCAGGCGAACGCTGCACCGCCGGCACCGCGACCCTCGCAAGCGGCCGCGGTCGAGCCGCCCAAGGAACAGTCCAAGCCGGCACCAGCCGCGCCCAGGCCTGCGGAGCAGCAGGCGTCGACAGAGCCGGCCGCCGCGCCGGACAATGCCTATGCCAAGGCGCGGGATTCCGACGTGAAGCGCGCCGCCTCCGAACGGCGCCGGGCGGAGCGGCGTGAACGCTGGGCCGAGCGCCGCCACTATTACGAGTCCCGCGAGCCGCGCGGCCTGCGCGACCGCTCCGATTGGGACGACGTCGCGCGCAATATCCGCGAAGATTCCGATGCGCGCGACTATGCCGGCCGTTCGCGCAGCGGCTTCCCGCAGATCAGGCTGTTCGGGCCTGATGACGACTAAAACATGATGCGCAAAACCGGGTCCGGGTTCGCTCTGCTGGGGCGCTCCCGGACTTGAGGGCCGGCTCAGCCTCCGTGAGATTCCACGACCTTGCGGCAGGAGTCGGAGAGCTTGGTCTTGTTCTGGCGCAGGCAGGCATTCATCTGCGGCGGCTTGCCGATATGTTCGGCGCAGAATTTGCTGGCATCGCCGCGGCAGGCCATTTGCTCCTGCGGCGTCGGACCGGATTGCGCAGCGGGGGACACGGCGGTGGCGGCGAGCAGCAGCGCGGCAAGAACCGAAATCTTCATAAAGCACCTCTTTGGGATTGTCGTTGGTCCAGTGGGATCAAGCGGGCCGGACGATCTCGCGACAGCCGGGCGCAGGTCCATGCCATGTTCATGGCACCGGGTGCGCCCTTCCGGCCGCCGCACCCCATCTTCATGGCATGTATCCACGCGCCCTCTTTTGCCATTCAGGCTGCACGTCGGTTGCGAAACCCGGTGATTGCGCCGGGTCGCCGAACGGGAGCGGGAGAGCAAAATGTCGAAAAGAGCGGGAGCGCTGAGCGCCGGGCTGACAATCATGGCGCTGGCGGGTGCGGCGATGGCGTCGCTGGGCACGAGCCCGGCGCAGGCCGTGGTCTATTGCAAGACGGTCGGCGTGCCCAAGGGCTGCGTGGTGCGGCCGGCTGCGGCAGTGGTGGTTGCGCCGGGAGCTCCGGTTGCGCGGGCTGCAGTCGCGACACCCGGTGTCGGCGCGCCCGGTGTCGGCGTGCGCGCAGGGACGCCGATGAACCGCGGCGGCCCGGTCAATCGCGTTGGCGTGCGCTGATCGTCCATTCGGTTGATTTGATTGCATTGCTTCGGGCCGACGGAGCCATGCGGACGAACACCCCCGTCCTCCGCAGAGGCAATCACCCGGCCCGTCCCTCTCTCCGTGCGCCCCACACGTTCGGGGAGGGGGCCTTTCAGCCCGCAGCCGCGTCGCTGTCGGGAAAGCGCTGCGGCAATTGCAGCCGCACGCACGTGCCTGAGGCGTCCGAGCTCAGATCGAGCACCGCGCCGCAGCGTGCGGCGCGGCTCCGCATGTTGCGCAAGCCCCGCGCGGTCTGGCCGCCGCTCGCACAATTGTCGGCGCGCGCAAAACCCTTGCCGTCGTCCGTCACGCTGATCACGCCATACGGCCCGTGATCGTCGTCGAGCGTCTCGATGCTGACCGCGATGTGGCGCGCCTCTGCGTGCTTGACGGCGTTGGTCACGGCTTCGTCGAGGATGCGCACGATCTGGATGACGTGCCATGGCCGCAGTTCGGGATGCAGCGGCAGCCCCTGCGGCGTTGCCACGCGCCAGTCGAGCGCGATATCGTGCGGGCGCAATTGCGCCGTCGCGCGCTCGCGCCAGGAGCCGAGCGCGAGCATCAGGTCGCCGCCGATGTCGTCCATGGAATCGATGACGAGACGCAGATCTTTCAGTGCTGCGCGAGCGGCCTCCGTGATGGTCGCGCCCTCGTGGCCGCGCTCGGAGAGCGCGACGATGCTGACGAGCTGGCCGCCGAGGCCGTCATGCAGGTCCCGCATCAGCCGCGTGCGCTCGTTGGCGAGCGCGGCGGCGCGGGCGCGCGCCTCCTCGCGGGCAAAGCTCGCCTTCAGCCGCTCCTCGGCCTCGGCCACCCGTGCGACGAGCTGGCCGGCAAAGCTGTCGACTTGGTTCAGCGCGCGGGCGAAGCGCCAGGTCAGCCCGGCGCCGATCGCGACCAGCATCGCCGAATAGGACAGGCGCGAGACGAAGATGCGATCGTTGCTCACGATCTCGAGCACCGTGAGCATGTCTTGGACCCAGCAGACCAGCACGATGGTCACGGCGCAGCCAATCGTGAAGCTTGCCGCGTCCTGGCGCCGGACCAATGCGGCTGCGGTCACGCAGGCCATCAGGAACAGGCAAAGCCCGACCGTGGGAATGCCGAGCACCAGAAAGAGTATGCGCGGCAGCGGCGGGCCCCCGATCAGCCCGACCACGAACACGATGAGGCCCGGCACGAACAGCAGTGTGCCGTAACGCGGCCAGCGCCAGCCGAAGAACAGCACGCCGAACACGACGATCAGCGCGCTCTCGATCGGTGCGGATGCCAACAGCACGGCGGCGAGCCGCGACGTCGTGGCCGGCGGCAGCGGCGGGGGCACGAATGCCTGCACCACGCCGAGCACCATCGCCACCGCCAGCACGCCGTAAACCGGCTCGTGGCGCCGCATCAACCACATGATCGCAAGGATGACCGCGAGAATCGATTGCCAGGCGGAGAACACGACCGGCAGCGTGACGAACAGCAGCGCGCGCGTCTCGTAGGCAGGACGCAAGGCGGCATCCGGTCCGACATAGACGCTGTCGAGAAAGCCCTTCAGCGGCCCCCATACGAACAGCCGTACCGTGATATCGTTGGCGCCGTCGCGCAGCAGCGAGGACGGAATCGCCGCGATCTGCGGCGTGTTGCGGTCCGGCCGGTTGGCATTGGCGTCACGCCGGGAATCCAGCACCACGACGCCGTTGACGGCGACCTCCACCGCGTTGCTGAACCGCGGCAGATACACCGACCACCCTGATCCCACATCGCTCCGCCGGAATGTGAAGGCCGCGGTGTAGAGCGGCGGGTCGGCCAGCGAATAGCGCGATGCGGTGAAATGCGGCAGCGTCACCGCGTGCATCGTGCCATTCTCGCGCGCCGAAAAGTCGCTCACGGCGAACTCTTCGGGATCGCCGGGTTGCAGCAGCCGGAGCCCAAGGATGGTGACGATGACGATCAGGGCCTGGAGCAGCAGATAGGGCACGAGGCGCGACGCAATCAGCCGGCGCCGCGGGCGCGTGAGTGTCTTCGCCGCAATCTCGCTCACAGCTTGATCAGGCCCTGCTGCACGGCTTCGAACACCGCCTCGCTGCGGGTGTGCACCTCGAGCTTGCGATAGATGTTCTTGATGTGGCCCGTCACGGTCTGCCTGGACAGGCCGAGATGGCTCGCGATCTCGGCGTAGCTGAAGCCTTTGGCAATGCCCCAGAGGATGTCGATCTCGCGCGGGGTCAGCTTGGCCGTGTTGAGCACGGGGCCGGGCGAGGGCTCCGCCGAATTCTGCGTACGCCGGACGATGAAACGGGCGATCGAGGCCGAGATCGGCGAATGGCCGGCGACCAGATCGCGCACGGTGGTGGCGATGTCGGTCGGAAAGGCATCCTTGAGCAGATAGCCGGTGGCACCGACCGTGATCGCCGAGATCACGCTTTCCTCGTCGCCGAGCGCGGAGATCACCATGATCTCGGTGTCGGGAAAGCGCTGCCGGGTTTCGCGAATCAGCTCGATGCCGTGCCCGTCGGGAAGTCTGAGATCGGTCAGCAGCACGCGAGGCGCCGCCTTCCCGAACGCGGAGCGAGCTTCTCCGAGCGTGCCGGCACTGCGCACCTCGTAGCCGGCCTTGACCAGCGCGTCGTGGAGCCGCCAGCAGGTCGGCGCGTCGTCCTCGACGAGGAGGATGGTGATGGCCTCACCCGTCTCGTCCTGTTCGCTCATGTTCATCGTCCCGCGACCCGCGTGTCCCCCGCGGCGCGAGCCAAGTCTAACCGCGGCACGGACGTCGTGACACCCATAATCATGGGGGCGGCAATAACTCGGTCCCGCGCCAGGCGCAGATAGACGGTTTTGGGATTGGGCCAAAGCCAGAGCGCGTGCTCATCATGGGCGCTGCCCTGACGGCGCGAATGCGTCCGCTCTGCCTCTGACACCAGCCCATTACGGCAGCTCACCAGACGTCCGAGTTGGGCCAAAAGCGGTCGTAGGGTCTAGTCAATCTACCGAAGTAGACGCGATCGGTTCCATCAAAAGAAGAATGGATTGCTTCTCCATCTAAGTGTCTTCCACGCGATTACACCCCGATCAGCGTACTCGATATGCCATGACCGACGTGGTTTGTTCTGATCGTCGGATCGACACGCGCTGCAGTAGTTCGGCGCTGGAGATCGCGCTCAAGATTTTTCGGAACTTTCGTCCGCGCCCAAGCCCGAAAATTGGAACAGCGCCGCACGTTGAAGCCGAAGCCAAAGAGCCGATGGCTAATTCCTTTGGCGTTCTGGGCAAGCTCTATCTGACGCAATCGTCAGGAGGTCTTTTTCCGGTGAAGCGGTCAGTCATCCAATTTACCGCCGCCATCGCGCTCGCCTGGGCTGCGCGTCCGTGGCCGATACCGGGCAACACCACCATCCTGACCTTGCTGCCGGCTTTGCACAACTTGTCCATGTAGGCCTGCGTGACCGCGGACTGGATGACCTGGTCGTTGGCCCCCTGCGCAAGAAAGATGGGGATCTCAGGGGAGAGCACCCTGGTGCTGTTCTGTTCGAGAAGCGATCGCCAAGGTTC
>NZ_JADPKA010000034.1 GCF_023073715.1 Bradyrhizobium sp. 164 | reverse complement strand
CAACGGCAGCTGGAGCACCACGGTCACGCTCAACAACGGCCAGAACTCGCTGACCGCGCGGGTGAGCGATGCGGCCGGCAATACCGCGACCAGCGGCGCGGTGGTCTACACGCTCAGCACCACCGGCCCGACGGTGACCGAGGCCCTGGTCGCCGACACCGGCACCTCAGTCACCGACCACGTCACCGCCAACCCGGCCGTAAGCGGCACCGGCCTCGCCAACACCATGGTGCACTTCATCATCGACGGCAGCCCGATCGTGGCAACCGTGACCACCGATGCGCAAGGCGTCTGGTCGTTTACGCCGAGCGGGCTGGCCGACGGACCACACACCATCGTAGCGAGTCAGACCGACACTTTTGGCAACACCGGCAGCGCATCGCTGAGCTTCACCCTGGACATGACGGCGCCCGCGGTCGCGATCACCAGCGCGGGCGGACCGGTCAACCAGGCCAGCCAGACCATCACCGGCACGGTCGGCGTCGCCGATGCCGGCACCACCGTCACCATCCTGGACGGCACCACCGCGATCGGCACCGCCATCGTGCAGAGCAACGGCAGCTGGAGCACCACGGTCACGCTCAACAACGGCCAGA
>NZ_JADPKA010000020.1 GCF_023073715.1 Bradyrhizobium sp. 164 | reverse complement strand
CAACGGCCGCTGGAGCACCACGGTCACGCTCAACAACGGCCAGAACTCGCTGACCGCGCGGGTGAGCGATGCGGCCGGCAATACCGCGACCAGCGGCGCAGTGGTCTATACGCTCAGCACCACCGGCCCGACGGTGACCGAGGCCTTGGCCTCCGACACCGGCACTTCAGTCACCGATCACGTCACCGCCAACCCGGCGCTGAGTGGCACCGGCCTCGCCAACACGGTGGTGCATCTGACGATCGATGGCGTTCTCAGCACCATCACGGCAACCGCCGATGCGCAAGGCGCCTGGTCGTTTACGCCGAGCACGCTGGCCGACGGTCCGCACACCATCGTGGCGAGCCAGACCGACACCTTCGGCAATACCGGCTCGGCGTCGCTGAGCTTCACCCTGGACACGACGGCACCCGCGGTCGCGATCACCAGCGCGGGCGGACCGGTCAACCAGGCGAGCCAGACCATCACCGGCACGGTCGGCGTCGCCGATGCCGGCACCACCGTCACCATCCTGGACGGCACCACCGCGATCGGCACCGCCATCGTGCAGAGCAACGGCAGCTGGAGCACCACGGTCACGCTCAACAACGGCCAGA
>NZ_JADPKA010000011.1 GCF_023073715.1 Bradyrhizobium sp. 164 | reverse complement strand
TCTGGCCGTTGTTGAGCGTGACCGTGGTGCTCCAGCTGCCGTTGCTCTGCACGATGGCGGTGCCGATCGCGGTGATGCCGTCCAGGATGGTGACGGTGGCGCCGGCATCGGCGACGCCGACCGTGCCGGTGATGGTCTGGCTGGCCTGGTTGACCGGTCCGCCCGCGCTGGTGATCGCGACCGCGGGCGCCGTCATGTCCAGGGTGAAGCTCAGCGATGCGCTGCCGGTGTTGCCAAAAGTGTCGGTCTGACTCGCTACGATGGTGTGTGGTCCGTCGGCCAGCCCGCTCGGCGTAAACGACCAGACGCCTTGCGCATCGGTGGTCACGGTTGCCACGATCGGGCTGCCGTCGATGATGAAGTGCACCATGGTGTTGGCGAGGCCGGTGCCGCTTACGGCCGGGTTGGCGGTGACGTGGTCGGTGACTGAGGTGCCGGTGTCGGCGACCAGGGCCTCGGTCACCGTCGGGCCGGTGGTGCTGAGCGTATAGACCACTGCGCCGCTGGTCGCGGTATTGCCGGCCGCATCGCTCACCCGCGCGGTCAGCGAGTTCTGGCCGTTGTTGAGCGTGACCGTGGTGCTCCAGCTGCCGTTG
>NZ_JADPKA010000114.1 GCF_023073715.1 Bradyrhizobium sp. 164 | reverse complement strand
TGCGAATCGGTGCCAGACAAGGAATCACGGTCGATTCCTGCGATGCAATAGTTGGTGCGCTCCCTAAGCCCTCTCGGCTAAATGTGGGTAATTGAAAGCCTCACCGGACGGTTACGATCAAACTCGGGACAGCAACAAAAACGCCGCCCACTTAAATAAAGCGCAGGCGGCGGCTTACCAGCCCCGGGAGGGTGAGAGTAAATCCCGATGAAAATTGGTCTCCACGCGTCGTACCGAGGTTCATCACCTTGGCGAAGAAACTTAGATTGGGGGTTGTAGTCCCGGCGAGGTCAGCCACGTGTTGACCTCTCCGGCAGCATCGATCTGCCGGGCCTTTTGCAAGAGTTCCGTACGGCGGATGCCAGGGGGCATCCCTCTGGCCTGCTGGCGCAAACTAATCGCCTCTTGTGCGAGACGGTACTCGAATGTCGGTGATTGTTCCAGGATACGTGGGGCCGGCATGTTTGTGCTCCGCTGTGGCATTGAGCGAGAGCGCAATTTTGCGTCCACACCACCGATAGATGCTACGGGCCGCGCGGTGGCGGTGGGACCGTGCGCCTTTGGTGGCTGGATAGCGAGCGTTTTATTTCGTCGCAAACTATTTGCAACTGCCCCGGCGCTCGCGACTGGCTGGATCAATCATTCGCTCAAGGTCTTGTTCGAACGATCAACGCGGACCGCCGAAATTCCGCACGTCTTCAAGCAGGGCGCTGCTTTCTTATCGATTGGTCCTTGGAACTCGCTGAGTTGTCTGCTCTGTCATCTATAACGGCGCCGGCCAGATGAAGAGCACGCTTTCGTTGACTGGCCACTCGGCGACCTTTGGCACCCTCTTTCGTCATTTGACTGGCCCTCTGAATTGGAGCGCAAATGTTCGGAACACGCTCGCGCCATCGATGAACTCAGCAACCGCGGCAAATGTTCTTTAGCTTTGCGGCGGTTCGAGCTTCTTCCGCAAGGAATGGATCCTTGTCGCCTGGCGATGAGTCGATAACGGTCTCGGCTGGCTTCCTCTTTTTGGAGGAAAGGCCGCGTCGTAGCAGGAGAGGCGCGCGCTGGTGCTTTCGACCGCACGGCAGTTCGGCTCCGCGGCGAAAGCGGCTGGCGTAGGGATGCCAAGTGCCGAGGCCAGGAAAAGCGCCGCCGTCCATGAACCTGTTAGGCCCTTCGTCATGCTGAACCTCTCATTCCTACTTACCTGCCCAAGAGGGACGCTCGCCGGTCCATGCCAAGAGCATCCCACTCGGACCAACGCATCCGGCGCTCCTCGTCTCCGACCCTGACGAAAACAAAGGGCGCATCGTCCCGTCCTGTTTTCGAACCAACAAAAATTGCCGGAACCCCATAGGCATTCCTGATAATTGCTGCGTTTGCCATTTCCGACTCCTGTCTGGGGCCTGCCTTGTGTTGAGCTGCCCGGCCGCGATTGAAGGGACCTGCCGCTATAGAACGGCGGCGACAGCGATCAGCAGTAACAGGAAAATCGGCACCAATAATGGTGGTACGAGCCACTGACGAATATCGAATTTGCCGGGATCGGACATCTGACCGCCCTCTTTCGGGTGGAGGCGGGAGCGCAATGCTCTCAGCACCGATAGATGCCACTGATCGGGCGGTGATGGGTGATACCCTAGGCTTAAACAGCGCGCAGCGATACCGAAATGCACACAGGAACGCAGCACAATGGCTGTCAGCGGCCTAGCTCTGACGAGGGCAGAACGGTGGGATGCATCGCATCCCGTTTCTGCTGTAGGTCGACGATCACGCCACTAATGCGCTCCGCGGTGCATTCGAGGCGCATCTCGACAGATGGGAGCGTGAGGTTGCGAACGTTCGTATCCACGGCACGACCGGCGAGGCGCCGATCATCCGCTCCGCGCGTGACGAGATACATCGGTTGAAGCCGCTCGGCGGGCAGCCGTCGTTCGGATCCTTGCGTCAACTGACCCGCGTCGTCGGCAATGATTGCGCCGTCGAGATCGACACGAACAGCTACTCGGTGCCGTGGCGCCTGATTGGCGAGCGCGTGGCGGTAACGATCGCGGCCGGCCAGGTGCGGATCCGCCATGGATTGCACCAGGTCGCGGTTCACGAGCAATCGAAGGGGCGCCGGTTGCGGATCATCGACTCCGCCCATCTTGATGGTGTTGCTGGTCGCAATGGCGCGGTCCGCCGGGCGGAGATCGCGGCGGCCGCGGTGCTGGCGCCGTCCTCACCGCCGTCGTTGTTACTTCCTCTTGCCGAATACGAAGCCGTGGTCGGAGGAAGCTTCTGATGACGCGGGCAAAAAAGGTAACGGAAGCAACGACCGATCCGCTAGATGCTATGTTGGCGCGATTGCAGCTCTCCGGGATCCGCGATCAGCTCGACAGCCTGTGCGACGAGGCGGCGCGCGCGAACCTGTCGGCGCGTGAGACGCTGATCCTGCTGTGCGAGCGCGAGATCGCGCGCAAGGACCATCGCCGCATCGAGATGGCGCTGAAGCTCGCACACTTCCCGGCCGTGAAGGAGCTTGCGGGCTTCGACTTCGAGGCGCAGCCGTCGATCGACCCAAAGCAAATCCGCGACCTGGCCGCATCACGTTGGATCGCCAACGGAGAGAACGTGCTGCTGCTCGGGCCGCCCGGCGTCGGCAAGACGCACTTGTCGATCGCGCTGGGGCGAGAGGCGATCCTGGCCGGGTACACGGTGCAGTTCACCACGGCGACGACGCTGGTCGCGGGCCTTGCCAAGGCGCATGGCGAACGGCGTCTGGACGAGAAGCTGCTCGCGTTGTCGAAGCCAAAGCTGCTGATCGTCGACGAGCTCGGCTACCTGCCGCTGGAGCCTGACGCGGCACATCTGTTCTTCCAACTGGTCAGCCGGCGCTATGAAACTGGCGCCATGCTGATCACCTCGAACCGCAGTGTTGCCGAATGGGGCGCCGTGTTCGCCGATCCCGTGGTCGCCACCGCGATCCTCGACCGGCTCTTGCACCACAGCCACGTGCTGACGATCCGCGGCGACAGCTACCGGCTCCGCGCCAAGCGCAAGAGCGGCCTCATTAAGACGCCGACCGCCGGTGACGGCCCTCCGGTCGGCTCCGCCTCCCTCCGGCCCGTCACCGGCGGAAACAACCTTCAACCGAGATCATAATCCCGATGGTGGGGGCAGTTCTTCATGACGCAAAGGGGGCAGTTCCGGATGGCGTTTGACAGGGTATGAGCTGAAGATCTACGAATGCGCCAGCTGCGGCAGCGATTTGTGGCTTGTAACCAGACCGACCAAATCATTGGCGCGCAAACGGCCGAGGGGAAGACTTCCTTTGGGTACGCGGTTCAACACGATCGAGGCAGCGCTGAAGGGGGCCGCTCGTGCGACAGCTACTCCAAAGCTGAAGGGCCGCCCGCCAGCGTGAACCGGCGCAAACGAAGAGGCCGCCAACCGAGGCGGCTTTACCTTTAGGTCGGAGCTTTTAGGCCGGGTGAGGAGAGCCACTCGCCAACGTGGGAGGCGGTTTCCGCAAGCCGCGCCCTGCGAAGAAGTCGGTCGCGCTCTACCCCGGGCAGGGTGCCACGGGCTTCTGTCCTCAGACGCTCAGCCACGCCAGAAATGCGCTCGTCGAGGGGGTCGACTTGTTTGAAATGACGCCGCTCCTGCATGGCTCGCCCTTTTTCTCTGAGGAAGGCGGGAGCGCAACTGGCGTTCTCATCACAGATATAAGCCACATACCGTGCTGTGACGCCGAGAGTATGCGCCTACACGTTCCAAGGCGTGAGTCATTTATTATAACGGATTCGACCTCGTGGTCCCGTGGCAATACGGTGTCCGATCACCGATACACTCGCGTTCGCAATCTATTCGGTGTGACCGACGTGAACCGGCGAGATCGTGTCCCCCGGCGTGGTGTAGCTAAGCGGAGTTCACCACGTTCGCCGGCATGGGCCGGACAGGTCAGCTGGCGATTGCCGGGAAGCTGACGGCGGGATCATCGCTCAACGGCGCGATGGTTTCCAGCGTCATGTAGCGGGCGCGCTGGACGGCCCATTCATCGTTCTGCTCGAGCAGGATCGCACCAACGAGGCGAACGATGGCGTCCTCCTCCGACCACCTCGGTGCGCCGCTTGATCTCGCCGTTGAGGCGCTCGATCGGGTTGGTAACCGGTATGAGATGTCTCGGTGTCAACGTTCCCGCTGCGGTGTTCTAGATCGTGGCATATGGTGCGACCATCGGGACAGAGGCACCGGGAGCACGAAGTGCGGGCAGGCCGATGTTATTCGATGAGCCGAGAGCTCGAGTTAGTAGCTGGCCGCCTCTGCGACTCGCCCGGTTGCGCTGTGAGCGCGAATCCGTAGTTGTCGTGTCGCGCGCAGCTCCCGTCATATGTCAGGCAGGAGGTGCGAATGCGACGGGTGATTGGCATCGACGTCCACCGAACTTTCGGCGAGGTGGTGTTTTGGGAGGACGGCAGGCTCCGACATGCGGGCCGCATCGACATGACGCGGACTGCGCTGGAGGGATTTGGCAAGACCCTGCTGGCCAGTGATGAGGTGGTGGTCGAAGCGACTGCCAACAGCATGGCGGTGTCGCGGGTTCTGGCGCCGTTCGTGGCACGGGTGATTATCGCCAATCCGCTGCAGGTGAAGGCGATCGCCCAGGCTCACGTTAAGACCGACAAGATCGATGCCGGCACGCTCGCCAGTCTGCAGGCGGCCGGGTACCTGCCGCAGATCTGGACGCCTGACGCGGAGACCGAACGCAAGCGTCGGCTGGTGGCGCGGCGCTACCAGGTCGTGCGGCATCGCACGCGGCTCAAGAACGAGGTGCATTCGATCCTGCACGCGCACCTAATCCCGAAGTGCCCGCATGCCGATCTTTTCAACGCCCGCGGCCGGGCGTGGTTGGCCGCCCAACAGCTGCCGGGCGATGAGCGCGCGGCCATCGATCGGCACGTCCGTGAGCTTGACCGGCTGGCGGAAGACCTGGCTCTGCTCGACCGCGAGATCGCGCAGGTCGCAATCGATGATCCCGCGGCCAACAGATTGATGACCATCACCGGCGTGAACCTGGCGGTTGCCGCCGGCATCGTGGCGGCGATCGGCGACATCAGCCGGTTCAACAGCCCGCAGAAGCTGGTGAGCTATTTCGGGCTGAACCCGCGGGTGCGGCAGTCGGGACTGGGAGCCGCCCATCACGGTCGCATCAGCAAGATCGGCCGCAGTCACGCGCGCGCCATGCTGGTCGAGGCGGCCTGGGCCGCGGCCAAGGCGCCCGGTCCACTGCATGCTTTTTTCGTGCGGATCCGCGCCCGGCGTGGCCATCAGGTCGCCGCGGTGGCCGTGGCTCGCAAGCTCACGGTGCTCTGCTGGCATTTGCTGACGAAGGGCGAGGATTACCTGTGGGCGCGCCCGGCGCTGGTCGCCAACAAGACCCGCGCGATGCAACTTCAAGCTGGACATCCGCAACAGAAGGGCAGCCGGCGCGGACCAGCCTATGCCTACAACATCAAGGCGCTGCGCGACCGTGAGATGTTGATTGCCGCCCAGGCGGAGCGAAGCTACGAACGATTGGTGTCGCAATGGAAACCGCGGCGGCCAAACCCCGGCGCGCGGGCGCCTCAGCTCGGCAGGACAAAATAGGCAGTCCGGTAACGCTTGCAGCCGACGCGTCACGCTTCGCCACGAGGTCGCCCGCGCCCGACAACCATAACCGCCGCTGACGGCAAGTGCCAGCCAGGAATGCAGTCCCGTTCCACGCCAGCATGCCGCCGTGCTCGGGCCGGTCAAGGCCAAGCCGTGCGGTGGCCGCAAATGCGGCCAGCCTTGACCGACCCTGCGCGCGGCGGCTGCGAGATCGGTGGCCGGGACGGAAGAATGGCCCGCGGCGCGGCCGAACCAAAGAATGGACGCGATTCCCGCAATCGTCATCGCGGCGCGGTCATAAAAAATCGCTTGTCCATCTCATCCGTCGAGTGCAGCTTGGTCCGGTGCTGGGGCGGGAAGGTCATGTAGGCGAGTACATCGGTCTCCGCTTCGTCGAGGAAGCCGGCGAGCTTGGGGAGCTTGGGGCGGAGCTGGTCGGCGACCTTTCGCCATTGGGTCTTTGCGGCCTCGGCATCGTCCTGGGCAAAGGCGGTGGCGATGAAGGCGGAGACGACACGCCGCCCGCTTTTGCCGGCATGCGCGAGCGCGTTGCGCATGAAGTGCACGCGGCAGCGCTGCCAGGAGGCGTTGAGCACCTTGGCGACAGTGGCCTTGATGCCCTCATGGGCATCAGACACGACCAGCTTGACGCCGCGCAGGCCGCGGCGCGCGAGCTTGCGCAGGAACGCCGTCCAGAACGTCTCGGCTCAGACGGATCAATATCCATGCCGAGCACTTCGCGCCGGCCATCACTGTTGACGCCGACCGCGACAATCACCGCGACCGAGACGATGCGGCCCTGCTGGCGCACCTTCACGTAGGTGGCGTCGATCCACAAATACGGCCAGTCGCCCTCGATCAGACGGGCGAGGAAGGCCTTCACCTTGTCATCGATCTCGGCACACAGCCGGCTCACCTGGCTCTTGGAGATCCCGCTCATGCCCATGGCCTGCACGAGATCGTCGACCGAGCGGGTCGAGACGCCCTGCACGTAGGCTTCCTGCACCACGGCGGTGAGCGCCTTCTCGGCCATGCGGCGGGGCTCCAGGAAGCCGGGGAAGTAGGAGCCCTTGCGCAGCTTGGGGATGCGCAGTTCGACCGCGCCGGCGCGAGTTTTCCAAATCCGGTCGCGGTAGCCGTTGCGCTGCGCCAGACGCTCGGAGCTCTTCTCGCCATAGGCGGCCCCGGTCTGGCTTTCCACTTCCAGCTCCATCAGACGCTGGGCGGCAAAGCCGATCATCTCGCGCAGCAAATCCGCATCGGGGGTTTTCTCCACGAGCGTTCGCAGGTTCATCATCTCGTCGGTCATCGGTGGTTCCTCGAATCAGGTTGGTGTCAGCAACCCGACCCTACCGGCGGATCGCCGGTGACCACCGCAAAGCCGTCCGCCCGCTACGGCGCTATTTGAGGGCGCGCGTGCGGACGGCTTTGCTCTACCGAGCTACACCATCACTGGGGACACGACCACCGGCGAGCCTTAGTTCGTGGGCAATCAAACAATCAGCGAACCTTTACGCGCGCTGTGCAGACAGAGCAGTATCCGGGATTTTTGTTAATCCCGTCCCGGGGCTGGACGGATCAAGCCGCCGGGACGAAGGTATTGCGTGCCCGGCGGCGTATTTTTGTACAATTCATTCTACCGTTTGGATGACCGAAACCTCAGGTGATCGGAGCGACGAACCATCTCCGCCGCCGCTTCTTAATGGCTTTCATCTCCCCTGTGCTTTCGACCTCCGCGGTCTCTTCATGACCACACTTTGCGCACCGAAACTCAATTTGGGGCAACTGGCCTGCCCAGCTCGAGCGGATGAAGTTGGCGGGCATCGGCCAAGCATGACAGTTCGGGCAATCACGTAGGACATGATCTGGAGAGACCACGGGAAGTTATCTCCCATCAGCCTGGAGCACCCTGTTGATCGCCAACAATGCATTTTTCGGATCGTTCCGATAAAAACGGCCCCTGCGTCGGGGAGGCGCAGGAGCCGGGGATCAAATACTCCGGTCTGCAGGGGGCTTGAAGCCGGAGCACAGTGAGAACTGGGTGCATTGCCGTTTGTTCCCGACTCGCAAAACGCTTTGACGCTCCTATCGCACATGCGTATGGCGTACGAGCTTTGGCTGGCGACAGCCGAAAAGCGGGTCCCCTCGGGACCGGACTGGATTCACGAAGTCAAACACGATGGCTACCGGATGCTGGTCATCCGGGAGAACGAGCGCGTGCGGCTGTTCTCTCGCAACGGCACCGACTGGACCAGGCGCTATCCGTGGGTTGCCGAAGCCGCTTTGAAGAACCGACAGAAGCATTTCGTCGTTGACGGGGAAGCGGTCATTCTCGGCGTCGATGGCGTCTCCGACTTAACGCGCTGCACAGTCGCAAGCACGAGCACGAGGTTCAGCTCTACGCTTTCGACGTTCTCGCTATGGAAGGGGATGATCTCCGGCAGCTCCCGCTGCACCTGCGCAAGACCAACCTGGCGCGGCTGTTGCCCGCCGGCCGGACGGAATCACCGTCGCGCCGTTCGAGCGCGGCGAGATCGGGCCCGGACTGCACGTCTTCAAGAACCATCAGGGTCTGAGTCTTGGTATCGATTGATGCGACGACAGCACTATCGAATGCCTCAAACCCGGCGATCAATTCACTCGCTGAATCGAAGACGCGCCGCGGGTCGCCCACGCCTTTCCTGAAATCTATCGTAAATGAAAAATCCGAATCTGGCGGCACCGGCCAAGACGAAATGACCAAAGGCTGGGGGCGGCCTTTCGAAGATCCGATCGAGGTGGACGGCGCACGCTAGCGACATTGCTCGATGCGGGCGAGTACATCTCTAAGCTGCCGAAGAAGGAGCACGCCGCGCCTGAATGGCGAGCCGCGATGGAGGCCCTGATCCTGGTAGCCGAAGGTGGCGGCCCGACGATGTTCGCGCGGATCGGCATCATGCGGGCTCTGAACCGACACTACGCCCCGGAGCTTAACCCGAAAGGCAAAGAGCCGCACTGGGAACGCCGCAAGTTAAAGCGGGATCAATGAAAGACCGCCAACTGAGGCGACCTTACTCTTTGTCCTCGGTCCAAGTCTGCTCGCCGCACTGGCACTTGAACATGCGGACGACCCCGCCGGTCTGGGTGTTGAGCATCTTCACCGCGAGGGCTGGCCTTCGGCCACAGTGACTACATGGCTTGGCTGGATTTGGCTGATAGCTGGAAAAGACTTCGTTCTTAAAATCGCGGTCCACGGTACTGCCCTCGCCGAGAGGACTCACTAAGTGCCAAAGTATACACAAGTTCCAAATAGCCTAAGTTATAGGCGTCTCCAAAAGAGGGCAGGCTCGGAAGTTCGAGGGCGGCTATTCCGGTGGCTGTAGGCCGGGGGATCTCAGCCATTCGCTTATGTGCGATCCGGTTTCGGCTTGGCGGGCTTTGCGGATCATGTCCTCCCGCGCGCTACCATGTGGAAGCGACTTAGCTTCCTCGCGGAGGCGCTTCGCCTCTTCGGCAAGCCGTGTTTCTAGCGAGGACAATTGCACAACCTGGCGGCGCGATCCCATGGCTTTCTCTCCACGATGATGAAACCGACCATCCAAACGCGAAAGTTCCGGGTGGGTTCCTTCAGGTCGCTGTGATCGGACCTCCAAGATTTCGGATAGGTCGTTGAGAGGCGCCCGCCGGCGTGAACCGGCGGGCCTGCATAGTATGTAGACACCGTACTGTGCTGCCCGCCTGGCTCCCTCCTTTGGAGGGAGCCCATGTTATTCAGCAACGTGATCGCAAACGCACTCTTGGGCGTTGCTCGTGAAGGCGAGGCAGTTGCGCGCCCGATGCTTTGACTTTGTGCCTTATCTTGCCGATCAGACGCAGCGTCGCCTTCATCTCTTCTGGCGCGTCTTTGTTGTGACGGAGGAGTTGCCCGATGAAACTGTTAGCCTCGAAGTGTTTCGAGACGAACTCATCGAACTCAGGATCGAGCCTGCGTTGTCGCTGCAACTTGGGTCCTGTGGTGAGTATCAGCGAACGGTCGATTTCCCCACCGCCGGCCGGGTAGCCGTGACATATCTGGTTAAAGGTCGCGCCGTTAGCTACCGCTCCTTTGATTTCCTCGACCTTCTCAACCGGCATAGGATGCCCCGCCGCTGCGGCGTAGTGGCATGTTCGACACCGACGATGACCGATAGCGTTGACGATCATCACATTCTCCCCGTCATGCGGTGAAGCCCCTTGAGACAATATTCTTGCGTCAAGGCACGACGATCGCTGCCGTCCCTTTTCTTTATGCTGATGTTTTTCTTGTTGAGTTTCGCGATGCGCCTCGCCCATGCCGGATGCATGCCACAGTGCACCTTGTAGCGGGAGGCCGGCACTACATACGTCTTGCGGTCTGGACTCGTGAGATGCTTGACGGTATCGCCTCGCGTCATCCCCCGCTCGAAACGGCCAGCCAATGCTGGTGTCATCCCCGGGGCCATAGCCCACGACTTGCGTGAGGTTTTGCGTCGCGGCTTCATTGCTTTGTTCCATTCAAAGCCTTGAGGGCCTTGTTCAGGGGGTTTATCTCGACCTGCGGCAGATGCGACCTCGGGTCTAAGCCATGGTCGGAGATGATCTTCGCGGCCTGCACTTGCAGCGTAGCGCGACGCAATATTTGGTCCGCAACTGCTACAACAGCGTTCCCACGCTTAACTTCCGTTTCGATTTGCTCGGTTGTCAGATCCTCGTTTCCGAGCCGCTCTAATTGCGCGAAAAGATGGTCGTTGAGGTCGGTTAACCTGTTCTTTGTCATTCGGTCTTCTTTCGCTGTCAAAGCGCGAAATGCGCAACGCGGAGCCGAATCCTGAATCGCGGCAACGAAGCGACAATCGGCTCCATCAGGATTCCGCATTCGACGCGATCAACACTGAGTCGCAGTCGCAATATCATCGGAGTGTTTAGGAGCGCGCTCAATGAACAGGCGCGCTCCCTTCCCTCAGTTCGGGAGGCTGTCGAGCCGCGGATGATAGGCGGCAAGCATCTCAGTGGTAGGGGCCTGCTCCTGCATCATGCGGCCGATCTCAAAGATGGCCTCAGCGCTCATGATCAGCTTAGCTGTCACGGCTCGCATGCGTTCACCGCCCGAAGGATCTCGCACGGCGAAGACCAGCCGGCGGCAAGGCCCAGGTTGTCGATGCGCACCAGCGTCTCGCAAAACTGGTCAACGATCGCGAATGGTTCGAACGTGTTCTCGTCTGCCACAGTCAGGCCTCCCCGATTTTTGCCAAAGAGGGGAGGCGCTGGTTTGTGTTTGCGGGCGAACAGGACGCAGATTCCCATTGCCTCGCGATTGCTACCGCGTTGCTCATATCGTCTCTCGATTGTGAGGTTTGGGTGGGTCTATGCGCTTCAGCCGAGCGGTATGGTTCCGCCCTCGCCCGGCTGTTGCGCCTAAAGGACGGCTAGGATTGATTCACCTCCTTTCGATCTTCCCAGCCGAATAGCTGCGGCCAGAGCGGGTCAAAGTGGTCGCAAAGCGACTGGAAAGCAGTGCGCGCGGCGCTTTCAATCAACTGCATGCAGGCG
Organism: Bradyrhizobium sp. 164; assembly: GCF_023073715.1. Taxonomy (GTDB): domain Bacteria; phylum Pseudomonadota; class Alphaproteobacteria; order Rhizobiales; family Xanthobacteraceae; genus Bradyrhizobium. The sequence continues at coordinate 30,047 of NZ_JADPKA010000114.1, read as the reverse complement.
CGGCCAGACGGCTGTTACGTGCACCTCGGGCGTCCAATGGTTGGAGGCAAAGCCCCTGCGCACAGGTCGGGATGGGCTCGGACGGCTCGTTGAAGGCGGAGAACGTGTCCCTGACACCAATGATGCGCCCGTTCGGCGTGTAGTCGAACTTGACCATGCCCAGCTCGATGAGTTCGTCTTTTCGGTGGTCGAGGCCGGTGGTTTCGGTGTCGAGCAGGATCCCGATCCTCGTTTCCTGTCCTGAGGCCGGCATCGACGTCGGCCGCGGCACCAGGCGGCGCAGCACCCGGTAGTCCGTCGACCGGCTCAAGGCTTGGGCCATCGCGGCCAGGTCCGATGCGTTTTGAAACATCTCTTCTCGTGGTGAGGGCAGGTGCCGCGTCAGCCCACAATACCGGGGGCGCCGGTCACGCGATATCCGGAACACAAGCAATTCACGGGCTTTTCGGGAGCGTCGGTGCAGTCGGATCCTGTTGCGGGGGCACTCGCGAAAGGGCTGCCGAGCGCGAGCGTTCCCTGTGGGCGCCGCTGTTCCACCGGCCTGCGAGCTACAGGGGCATATCGTCGCGCCAAGGCAAGCCGAACTACGGCTCGTTAACGCTGTGGCATGTAGGTTTGGGAGCCATGCAATACACGGACGGTTCATTCGCCGATGTGAAGTCCATCAGTCAGCAGGCCATGTGCCGGTACTGGGCACGCACGGCCGGCGATCTGCCCTTTCCTTCGCTCGATCAGTTCAGGCCGGAAGCGCGGCTGCATGACCCAAAACAGCTCATCATCTGGAGCGTTGAGCGGCGGGGAGACGGGCACACATTTCGCGCGCTTTACCAAGGTGCCAGCGTTGGAGAGGTCTTCAATTCGAGCTGGGCCGGGAAATCGATGGAAGAGGTTCTTCCACCAGCCTTGAAGGAGTTCGGTTTAGCCGCCGCCGAGCAATGCGTGACCAGCGGCTGCGCCACCTACAGCGTGTTTTCGACCTACAACAGCGGCGGCCATACGATCGATTGTGAGCGCTTGCTCCTGCCTTTGGGAAGGGCCGGCCGGGTCGAGCAAATGGTTGGCTCCCTTCAACTGATCAGCACGGCCGGATCGTTCAACCGCAAGACCGTCATCCGACACTTCGAATGGAAAACCGAGGTATCCTGCGCAATCCGCATCTACGCTTCAGCCGGTCTCCGCGGTCACCTCACATCGACGACCGAAAAGCGGGAAGCGGCTCGCTCTCCTTAGCCGGCTGCGCGCCGAAGGAGTGGGCGGATGGGCGGGGCATGTCCGGACGGCTAGACAGCAGCCGCGTATGGTTGCCGACCCCGGATTGCTACGGTCACACTGGTGCGTGATCGTTTACGATCTGCAACTATATTGCATCCATGGATCTCCAGTACGACCCCAAGCGCGAGGCCGTCGCGGCGATGAAGCTTGCCGCCGAAGCCGATGGGCTAGAACGGCAGAGATGGATCACCGCCGCGCTGGCATGGTCGGAACTGACTCGTCTACGCGGGTCTGCGAGGACACCTTGCCGGAACGGTGGCCTACACAGCAACTCGTTACCGGTGCAAGGCGCAGCGCCTTCCCACCGTGTTTCAGGCCGCTAGGCCCGCGTTCAGGGCGAAAGCGACGCCGCACCCGTCTACGATCTCAAATCCTCGCTGGTGAGGCCAGAACCACCGGCTGGGTAACGCGAGCTTCTCGGGAGGCGTCCGTCGGCGGCTTTCTTCGCGCCTTGCGGGAAGGCGGCCACGATCGCTAGAACGGGGGCGCGCTGCGCCACCATCAAGAAGGACAGGGGCGTGCGCGTCAGGCCTCGCCGGCTCCGGAGAAGCTCGATGCAGGCGGCGTCGTGCGAGACGCCAGCAGCGGCCGCTCGGTACGTCCGCTTATCCGCTAGACCGGAAGTCAAAGCCTCACGGGCAAACCGACACGATTGACCTGCAGCGGACGTGCACGCACTCGTCGGTGAAATCACGATTGGTACACCTAGTGGACTTCGGTGTGTTTTTTGTCAGAATCGTCCCGCGATCGTCAACCGCACCGCGAGCGGCTCGGCGGGGTGCACGTGGCGGTCGGCGACTCCCTCGATCGGCTCGCCCGGCAGGCGTGACAGGTAGTAGTATTCGATCTGATTGGTCTGCGCGTCGAAGAGATTGAGCACGTCGAGCTGCACCCGCAGGCCATTGTCGAAGCGATAGCCAGCGCGTGCGTTGAAAATGAGCGAGGAGAGCGAGCGAACGCTGTCGTCCTCGATGAGAGGCCGCGGGCCGAAATAGCGTGTCTTCAGGGCGCCGAACCAGCCGGTTTCGCAGCCGAGGACAATGGAGGCGCTTCCCACCCATGCCGGTGCGCCCGGTATGCGGTCGCCAGCGACGTCGAAATCGGTGAAACGCGCCTTCGTGTAGGCGACGTTGAGATCGAACGACAACCAGGGCACCGGTTTGTACTGGTTGACCCATTGGACGCCGACGCGCTGGCTCGGTCGGCTCGGCTCAGTTGTGCCGGCATCACCGACAAACAGGAGTTCGGAGTCGAAATCGAGCACAAAAACCGCAACCGAGCTAGTGAGACCCTCAATCGCCTTCGTGCGGACACCGACTTCCGCACCACGCGAACGCACCAGCAGCGGCACGCGATCGAGCAGGGTCACCTTGTCATTGGGATCGACGGTGATGGTGACGCCGCGCATGTCGTTACTGTGCAGACCATAGCCCGTATTGCCGTAGAATTCGGTCTTGAACCAGGGCCCAAGCACGATGCCTCCCTTCGGACTCGCCATCGAAGCCTGCGCATTGCCGGAATTCTCTGGCGTGTCGCTCAGCACATGTCCGCTGAAGAAATCTTCGCGGATACCGAAGGTGGTCCGCAGCCAGTCGGTCCAGCGGGTGGTAGTGTCGGTCCAGATCCCGACATCACCTTCCTGCACACGGTCCTCGCGCACCGTCGAAAGCCAGTTGCGTTGCTCGGTCTTGAAAAGTCCAACCTGAATGTCGTCGTATCGGCTCTGCAGGCCGATGCGGGTTTGCGTCTCCAGCCCCGAAAATCGCCAATCAAAGGTGTGCCGCGCGTCAAAGCCGGCGATGGTACGGCGATCAAGTTGATTGAACTGATCGCCGTTGATGGGTTTGTCGAGAAAATAGGTGAAATTGTTGTAGAGCTGCAGGTCGGAGCGAATGACGTAGGCGCTGACCTTGGTCTGGCCGTACTCGCTGGAATGCGCAAAATTGCCGGACAGGCTGAAGCGGCTGGAGACGCCGCCGTCGGTAGGATCGAGCGAACCAAGGCGGCCGATAATACCCTGATCGATCGCACGCTGAGCGACCTGATCGGTCGAATTCCAGGCATTGGAATAGGCCATGCCGGTGAGCATGAAGCCATCGGTCTCAGTGCCTTGGCTATAGCGCATCACGCTGTTTATTTTCCGGACATCGTCCGGCACATCCCACGGGCCGTCGTATTTGGTGCCTTCGATCGCCGCGAGGAGCGTGCCGTCGCCGACGGCGGTCGATGCGGCTGCAACGCCGCGGCGATATCCGAAACTGCCGAAAGTCATTTCTGCGATGTTCTTTGGCAGCTTGCTGATGTAGTCGATCCCGACCGTACCGGCGGAGCCGAAGTCGCCGACGTCGGCGTAGTACGGCCCTTTGCGGACATTCACCGACCGGATCAATTCGGGGATGAGGAAATTGACGTCAGCATAGCCCTGCCCGTGGCCGTGAGTCGGCATGTTGACGGGCATACCGTCCACGGTGAGGGCAAGATCAGTGCCGTGATCGAGATTGAAGCCGCGCAGGAAATACTGGTTGGCTTTGCCCTCGCCGGAGTGCTGGGTGACGATCAGGCCGGGCACGATTTCCAGAGCTTCGCCGGGCCGCGTGAAGGGCACTGCATTGACCTCGGCACCAGTGAAGCGGATAGCGCTGGCTGCAGAGGGCTGCAGGGTGCCCGTGCCGTCGGATGAAGCTGCAGGCGTAACGCCGCCGGAGCCTTGCGAAGCAGACTGCGGTTGCTCGGGGCGGAGAACGGCTCTGCTTCGTGCGCCGCGATTTTGCGCCGGCTTCGATCGGGCCACGCGCTTGGGCAACCCCGCACCGGGCGAAGAGACTGTGACCGGAGGGAGCTGGTCAGGCGAAGCCGCCGTGCGTTCCTGCGCCTCTGCGGGCAGCATCAGGACGGCAGACGAAGCTGTGGCGGAAAATAACCGCAACAGGACCGTACGCACTGCCGTGCCCCCGCACATCTGCTGCAGTCGCAAGCGGCTGCGCTAAATCCATACGCTTTCTTACCTAGCAGCGCGAGTATGACGTTTCAATAATAATATCATACTTGCGCAGCTTACGGAATCTTCGAATGCAACGGAGCTCCTGTGTCGCAGGTGTCGGACACGCGCCGACAAATGTCCGTTCTTGGCCCGCGGCTGACCGTTGCTGCCAGCACCGTGCCGTCTGCTGTTAGGCGATGAACGGACCAGGCTCGCGCGAACTCCTGAGGGTCGCCTTTGTGAAGGGTTTCGGATCCCGGCCGCTTGAGAGACGGCGCGGCAAGTTCGGCGGCCGGCGTCCGAAAGCCTCCAAGGGAGATGCTATGGGGCGGGCGGCGAGGATATTGCATCCATCGTTGCTGATGTGAACCGATGGAGCGCCCCATGCAGAAGTTGAACGACCTGAGCCGATCCTCGAACCCCCTCGATCCGGACGGCACACTGATCGCCGTTATCGAACTGAGCCTGTTGAGTTGGCTCGTCGCCGGCATAGTGCCTGGCGTCGAACGCCAGCCGTTAAAGAAGCTCGCGGTCGACGAGAACGCTTTGCTGAAGTTGCTGCATCGATGGCGAGAGGAAGCGGCGCAGGCAGGACATCGGATCAAACGCATTGCTGTCGCCTTCGAGGCCGGCCGTGACGGCTTCTGGCTGGCGCGCTGGCTCAGGGCGCGCGACATTGAGGCCCACGTCATTCACGCATCGAGTGTGGCGGTATCGCGCGAGCACCGGCGCGCCAAGACCGATCGGCTCGACACCGAGCTGCTCAAACGCTCTTTTCTCGGTTGGCTGCGCGGCGAGCGTGATCACTGCAAGATGGTGGCGATTCCGACAACCCAGGACGAAGATGCCAAGCGGCCCAACCGCGAGCACGAGAGCCTCGTCGGCGAGCAAAGTCGGATCGTCAACCGAATGAAAGCAACGTTGATCCGGCTCGGCATCCGCGGCTTCAATCCCAAGCTGAAGAAGGCCGCCGAACGCCTTGATGGCTTGCGCACCCCCGAGGGCGAACCGATCCCGCCCAACACGCGGGCTGAGCTGCGTCGCGACATGGCGCGCCGGCGGCTCGTCAGTGATCAGATAAGGCAGATCGAGCACGCTCGCCTGGAGCGTCTCAAGCAAGCGCCCAGTGATGGACCACACGCGATGGTGCGCCTGTTGGCGCGGGTGATCGGGGTTGGTGTCGAGACCGCCGACATGCTGGTGCAGGAAGTACTATCGCGAAGCATGCGCGACCGACGGGCCGTAGCGCGTTATGCCGGCCTCACGGGCTCGCCCGACGAGAGCGGCAGAAAACGCCGCGAGAAAGGGCTGACCCGTTCCGGCAACGCTCGGGTCCGACGAGGCATGATCCAATTGGCGTGGCGATTTCTCATGTTCCAGAAGGATAGCACCTTGGCGCAGTGGTTTCGAGCCCGCACCGAGAGCGCCCGTGGCACTCGCAAGACCATGATCGTGGCCTTGGCGCGCAAGCTACTGATCGCCCTGTGGCATCTCGTGCGGGAGGGCGTGGTCCCGGACGGCATCATTCTGCGGCCGGCATCATGAACGGAGGTCATTGAAGGACACCCAATAGTTTCGGCCCCGGTCCCGCTGTGACAAGGTCGCCGATGACGGTTCGAGGTGGCGGAGTCCCGACGTGTTTCCTTGGCTTTCAATGCCGAAAGGGAGAATGGGTCCGCCGCTTCGGAGCTTCGCTGCCGATGCGCATGACTGCATCATGGTTCGGGTCCTTGGACCCACCGGATACAAGGTTGTGGCGCGATTGATCGCGCCCGCAAGCGGGCTCCCCTCTGATCGTTACCCCGATCGCACCAAGCATGCCGTCGTGCTCGAAGCCGTCAAGGTGTGGCCTGGCAACCGCGGAGCATGCCGCAAGGCTGGCGCGGCGGCCAACCTTGACGGCTCCTGCGCGCGACGGCGCCAGCGAACCGCGGGTCGGGACGAAGAAACGGGCTTTGAGATCGAACAAAGAAACTGACGAAGGACAAAAGATTTGCCGCTGGCGAACACCTTGACAAAAAGTCCCATACAAGGAAACCGCGCTTGGGGAACGTAGAGCAGTGCGGCAGGCGCTATGGTGATTTGAGTGCCGCGGGCGAGCTGTCTGATTTGGATCGAGCCGATGCAACGAGTCGTACGACGGTGAAGCGGCTGACTAATAAGCGGCGGGTGGTATCGAACGCGGTAGATTGTCGGACGATTTGCGGCGGGTGAAGGATATCTGGGTGCGCTCTGCCGTGGCCGATCGAGAGCCGGCGAGCGCGAGGGGCAGATCTGCGGGATTGTGACGCGGTCATGAGGTGTCGATCCTGATGACGCTGGTTGGGGCTGTCGGCCGATGCCGCGGCGTTGCACCGCGCGCGAAGACCTCGATGATGATCATGTGACCGCCGCAGCATGGACAAGTCGGCTTGCTTGGATCGGCGGCCGCGGTGGGCTGGGCTTCAGGTTTTGCAACGGCGAGCAGCTCCCGCGCGCGTGCGACGTTGGCGGCGCACGCGCTTTTGGCGAACAGGCCGTAGTGGCGGATGCGGTGCAAGCCTTTTGGCAGCACATGGATGAGGAAGCGGCGGATGAACTCGTCGGTCGCGAGCGTCATGCGCTTGTGCCGATTGTGGCCCTCGATCCGGTAGTCCTTCCACTTGAAGGTGACGCCCTGCTCGTCGACGGCGATCAAGCGGCTGTTGGCGATTGCGACGCGATGGGTGTAGCGCGACAGATAGGCCAGCACCGCCTCGGGTCCGCCGAACGGGCGCTTGCTATAGACCACCCATTCGCTTCTGCGCAGCGGCGCCAGATGGGTCGCGAAGGCCTGCGTGTCGGCAAGCAGGGCATGATCGCCGAAGAAGTTGAGGCGGCCGGCGGCGTACGCCGCCATGAGCTTCTCCAGGAACAGCCGGCGGAACAGGCGGGAGAGCACGCGCACGGGGAGAAAGAATCCCGGCCGGCAGGACACCCAGCGCTCGCCGTCGGGCGAGATGCCGCCGCCCGGCACGATCATGTGCACATGGGGATGATGGGTGAGCGCCGAGCCCCAGGTATGCAGCATGGAGGTGACGCCGACGCGGGCGCCGAGATGCTTGGGGTCGGCGGCGATGGTGATCAGCGTCTCGGCCGAGACCTTGAACAGGAGATCGTAGACCACGGCCTTGTTCTGGTAGGCGATGTTGGCAATGACCGCAGGCAGCGTGAACACCACGTGATAGTACGGCACCGGCAACAGGTCGGCTTCGCGGTCGGCAAGCCAGTCCTTCGCCGCGGCGCCCTGGCACTTTGGGCAATGCCGATTGCGGCAGGAGTTGTAGGCGATCGTCGTGTAGGCGCAGTCCGCGCAACGCGCGACATGGCCGCCGAGCGCTGCCGTGCGGCAACACTCAATCGCCGACATCACCTTGAGCTGGTCGAGGCTGACATGGCCGGCATGGGCTCGACGCCATGCCGGACCATGGCTGCGGAAGACATCCGCAACCTCCAAGGCCGGGCGCGACACGCGCGCCGCGTCAGCCGGGCGGCCGGATCTCCTTGAGCTTGAGCGCGATGTGCTCCAGCGGGCTCATGACCTCGCTGATCGTCTTGGTAGCGACGCGGGTATAGAGCGCCGTGGTGTCGAGCTTGGCGTGACCGAGCAGCACCTGGATGACGCGGACATCGATGTTCTGCTCGAGCAGGTGGGTGGCGAAGCTATGCCGCAGGGTGTGCAGCGAGACGCGCTTGTTGATCTCCGCCATCTGCGCAGCGGCGTGACAGGCGCGATTGAGCTGGCGCGTGGTCATCGGCTGGGCCGGATCGCGGCCCGGGAACAGCCAGCCCTGTGGACGCGCCGCCTTCCACCAGGCCCGCAGCAGGTCGAGTAGAACAGGCGAAAGCATAACGTTGCGGTCCTTGCCGCCCTTGCCCTGCTCGACGCGGATGATCATCCGCTTGCTGTCGATGTCGGGGACCTTGAGCGAAACCACTTCGGTCGCGCGCAGCCCGGCGCCATAGGCCACGCTCAGCGCGGCCTTGTACTTCAGCCCCGGCGCGGCATCGAGCAGCCGCGCCACTTCCTCGGGGCTGAGCGCCACCGGCAGCTTGCGCGGCTCGTGAATGACATGGGTGTGCTCGACGATCTCGTGGCGCTTGAGCGTGACCCGGAAGAAGAACCGCAGCGTCGATACCGTCTGATTGATGGTCGGCACACCGACGCCGCTCGCCGCCAGATGCAGCTGGTAGCGGCGCACGTCCTCGAAGCTCGCCGTATCCGGGGATCGCCCGAGAAACGCAGCGAAGTTCTTGACCCTTTGCACATAGTCATGTTGGGTCTTCGGCGCGAGCTTGCGGATCGTCATGTCTTCGATCATGCGCCGGCGCAACGGGCTTACTGCCTCGTCGGTCATGGGGATGCTCCTGTTTTGAGGTGAAGGTTGCGAACCCCTCATCTCAAGACAGGACGCCCCGTTGCGCTATCCTCTCGGCTCCGCTGCCAGCCGTCGTGACAAAAGGGACCCCTTTGATCGGCGTGCTCTGCTGGTAGCGCTCGGGTCGTCGGAGCTGGTCGGGGTTGCGGAGACGGCGCGAGCGCGGGTTGTTTGAACATCGTCGCGGCTTTTGAATCGCCAGCTGTCGTTGCCGGTCTTGACGATGTCGCAGTGATGGGTCAATCGGTCGAGTAGCGCGGTGGTCATTTTGGCATCGCCGAACACGCTCGGCCATTCGCCGAACGCGAGATTGGTGGTGACAATGATGGAGGTGCGCTCGTAGAGCCGGCTGATGAGATGGAACAGGAGCTGACCGCCGGATTGCGCAAACGGCAGATAGCCCAGCTCGTCGAGAACGATGAAGTCCATGCGGGTCAGATGCTCGGCGAGCCGTCCCTGCCGACCGTTGCGGATTTCGGTCTCGAGCCGGTTGACGAGGTCGACGACGTTGTAGAAGCGTCCTCTAGCGCCATCGCGGATGCAACTTCTGGCGATGGCAATGGCCGGGTGTGTTTTGCCTGTTACCGGTGCCGCCGACCAGCACGACGTTGCGTTGTTGGGCGATGAAGCCGCCGCCAGCGAGATCATTGACGAGAGTCTGATTGATCGGCGTGCCGTCGAACTGGAAGTCGGCGATGTCCTTGGCGAGCGGCAGCTTGGCAATGGTGAGCTGGTATTTGATCGACCTGGCTTGCTTCTCGTTGATCTCGGCGTTGAGCAGGTCGCCGACAATGCGCTGAGGCTCGTGCTGGCGCTTAACGGCAGTTGCCATGATCTCGTCGAAGGCAGCCTTCATGCCGTAGAGCTTGAGTTCGCCCATGAGGTCGAAGATTTGGGTTCGTTCCATCAGATGGTCCTCCGGAGGTTGTCGTAACGGGCACAATCGGCGATCGGGGCATGACGGAGCGTCAGTGCGGCCGGCGTCATGATGTTGGCCGGCGGGGCAGGTTCACGTTGACGGGCCAGGATATTGAGAACGACATCGCCTTCTGTTCATGGCATTTCACCGATAGGGCCTCAAGACCGTGATGGGTGGGGAACAAAGAAGATCGGACGGCAGGTTCAACGCGAACAACTGGTGGGTTATCCCGTCGTTGCACGATCCAAAAGCCCGAGCCGAGCCTTGATCACGACGATGTCTTTCTCGATCTGCTGGATAGTGCTCGTGCACTCGATCCCGGTACACGCGGTGAGGTCTGCGAGAAGTTTCTGGCGCTGTATCCGAAGCTCCGAGAGCCTTCTCGTCCTTGAGGGAAACCTAACCCTCTACGATCAGCCCAATTGCTCCTGACATCTCCCATACCGCCAGGGTTCATACCTCCCAAGCTATGTTTGGGAACCCAAAAGGTTACATCGCGCTCACGCTCCCCGCGTTCGTCTAGCACAACGCCCCTCCGTAATTGTCCCCGAGATGTATCTCAAAACCCAAACGCGTGCCTGATTTGCCGCAGCATGGCCATGGCCGCGTCGGTGTACCGACCGTTGGTCAGGCATCGATCCAGCGCGCTGTACGAATCAGCGCCACAACTGCCACCGTGAAGCCCTTAAACATTGGTCCCTCTTGCAAGAGATCGCCAACTGGGCGTGTCGAAGTATTAAGCTGTTCTGAGAATGCGCTGCCGTAGCCCTGGCGTTGAGTTGGTAGCGATCAGTTCGACCGAACTGTCCGCAGCTCGCGAGACGATGCGCTGGCGCGTTTTGCGGTTGTCGAGCCGAGCCGGTTGGCGCTGCAGTGGCTGCGGAAGTTGGTCGAAGAGTCGTGAACCTGCAGCGGCAGCGAGAACCGGACGTCTGGCCCCATTGAGACGAGCGACGCGAATGACCGTGCGCCCCGAGGGCGCGAACTACCAGTGAGGGAGGGTCTCACCCGGATAATTGTCGATTGGTCCGGAAGCTAGCAGGCGGCTCGGTCGGGTAACAATCGCAATCGCAGCGAGATCTCTCATGGCAATCGCTCCTTCGGTCCACAATTTATGCGCTGGTGCACATCTTCGGTTGGTCCGTCCCGGCATGGCCGAATGACGTCTGGTTCTTCAATCCGCTGGCTTGGCAGCTGCTCGTTGTTCTTGGTGCCTGGTGTGTCATCGAAGGCAAGACGTTCTGGCCCTGGGTGATCTCGCGCACGGCGCTTGCAATTGCCATTCTCTATCTGGGTTTCGGCCTGACGATCGCATTGGGTTGGAGCATTAGACCCCTGGTCCTACAAATGCTTGCGGAGCTGGTTTACCCGCTGGACAAATCGAATCTCGCGCCCTTCCGGCTGCTGCATTTTGTTGCTCTCGCGATTCTGGTTGCGTGGGTCGTGCCTCGCGATTGGCGTTGGCTTACGACTCCGGTGATGCGTGGGGCGATCCGCTGTGGCGAGAACTCCCTCGCAATCTATTGCCTTGGCGTCCTGCTGGCGCTTGCCGGCCACATAGTACTGATTGATATCTCGGATAGGCTTGCCATGCAGATCACGCTGAGTCTCGGAGGCATTTTGGTCATGATTGCGGCCGCAACGTTCCTGAACGCGATCAGGATCAAACCGGCGGCAACCACGATCGGCGGGAAGACCGTGATCTCCTCAGAATAGTAATGGTAACCTGATTAGTTGATTAGTTCGCCGCCGCTTACGACGTAGCGGATGCGGTGGCCGTTCGCTTGGAAAGGTGGGAGTCCGCCTTGGCTTACAAGCGCCATCTTGGTTGTTGACGTGCAGATCCGGTCGATCGCGACAATCGGACGTATCAGTCTCGGCAGACACTTCGCAAAAGGGCCAAATAGCAGTCGTTCGGTGCTCTGACCGCATCGCGGTGAAAGCGTGCTAGGCTGTCACCGCGCGGAACAGACGCCATTCGTCGGGCACGCCTTTGAGAACGTGACGGCCGCGCTCTTCAAACGTCAATCCGGAGCCTGCTACAAGGTCGCGGACCGTTTGCGAGACCAGAACTTCACCCGGGGCAGCTAGTGCGGCTACACGCGCGCCAATGTGTACGGCAATTCCGACGATATCGTGAGAGACGAATTCGCACTCGCCGGTATGCAAACCGCAACGGATATTCAGATCGAGCGGGCGCACCGCATCGCCGATTGCGCTGGCGCAACGCACGGCACGCGCAGGCCCGTCGAACGTGGCAAGGAAACCGTCACCGGCGGTGTTGATTTCGCGCCCTCGATACTGGCCGAGCACGCCCCTAGCTTTGGCATAGAACGCATCCAGCAGCACGCGCCAGGCGCCGTCGCCGAGTGCGGCGGCGCGTTCTGTCGATCCCGCAATGTCGACAAACAGCACAGTCGCCAGCACCCTATCGGGCGCCGCTACTTGCCGATGCCCAGTGACGAACTCTTCGACCTCATCAAGAATTGCGTCCTGATTGCCAAGCCAGACCATATGGTCCTGACCGCTGAGCTCAATGAGTCTGGCGCAAGGAATCTGTTGCGCCATGTAGCGCGCATGCCTCACGTCAATGACTCGCTCATCAGTGCGATGCAAAATTAAGGTCGGTACGCGGGTGATAGGCAGAATATCTCTGACATCGATTTCGCGGTTCATGCGCATGATCGCAGAAGCTGCGCCTGGGCTTGCTGAAGCCCTGAAGTAAGCGGCCACTTGCTCGAGTGCGTGTTTATCGCCGACAAGGCTGGGCGCCCACATCAGCAAGCTCATTGCATCCGTCGTGCCCCAGTGGTGGTCAATGTCGTCGAGAAAAGCGCTCCACTGAGCATCGGTCCATGCGAATGTGTAGTCAGGCGCCCAGGAGCGCCGCGCATAAGTGCCACAAAGCACAAGAGCCGACGTGCGCTCAGGATAGGTCGCCGCGTAGAGCAACGACATTGGACCCCCCTCGGACACGCCAAACAAGGTGGCCCGCTGAGAACCAACCTGATCCAGCACCGCCTGCACGTCGTGCATCCGCTGTTCAAGCGTGAATATCTGGGAGCCGCGATCGGACATTCCGGTGCCGCGCTTATCGAACATGATGACTCGCGAAAACGTTGCAAGCCTGTGGAAAAAGGAGGCGCGAGCCGGCGATTGCCAGAGCGCTTCAACATTGGAGACAAACCCCGGAACGAACAGCAGGTCGCGCGGACCGTCGCCAATCACCTGATAGGCAATATGGACGTCGTCACTTTTCACGTAGTGAGTGGCCGGGATGTCAGCCATGTTGGCCTACTGCGTGACAAAACAGCGCGGCGCGAGTGTCGCACCTCATTCCGCGTCGGACCAGCAAAATTCAGTCGAAAGTTCGATGCGCGCGACCCCCGTATGGGGAGCAGGGACCCGGAGCGCGCTGAGCATTCACCGCCGCGGTATCATACTTGGGCCTGTGCGCTCGACCACCGCAGTACCGTTTTGCAGACCGGACATTCATACGAGCTCTCAGCTTTGATACTGTCAGCTTTCCAATGCCTTCCGGCCTTGTCCGCTTGATCTCCACGGCTTGGCTAGCTTGAAGGGCGGAGCCCATGAGGGGCTGGCTATGTCGTTCCTGTGCCAGCATGATGAACGCGACCCCATGATGAGGCCAGGGCGTTTATCCATGTGTATTGTTGGTAGGCTCCACGGCGCTTTTGACAGCTTGCCGGGCAGGTAGCCCCGTCGACACGAGCACATTTGAATGGTACAATCACCAAATCAGTCGTCGCGCTAAGCCATTGTTGTTGCTGTGTTTCGGTGGATTGAGGCCCAGTCCGCCCCTGGCACCATTACTCGATTTTCCACGCCGAAGCACGATCTTGTACGATTGCGTTCGCTAGATGCTCAGTGCGAGGCGCGCTCGCGGATTTCCGTCCTTGGAACTCGTTGAGTTTGCCGCGCCAAAGCCTCCTGGGTGGTCTGCAGACCCATCTCCTTTGGTCGCAGGAAACTACTGAACTCGATCAAAGCGTGTTCGAGGTCCCTGCCGGGCAACTGAACGGCCTTTCAGACAGCCTCAACTATTCCGTCGTGTATCGGGCCGTCAGCGAATGTCCATGCAGGCTGGCGGAAAACACAACGATTGCTTTCGGGGTAAGCTCGACCTGGAGCTTTCCGGCCATCATGTTCGGACTGGCGGGAGCAAGCGGAACAGTGACCGTCTTGCCGCCATCCTGGATCGTTGCGCGGCCGCGCATGTCCTTTGTCGAAAGCGGCGAACCGTCGTCGTCTCCCACATAGAAGACGATATCGAGCCCTTTCCGCACAAACTCGATCGGGTGCCCTTGCGACTTGACGACCGGACCGCCGTTGCTGCCCTTGGTCTGTGCAAGTGGGGGCACAGCCGCGATCGCGGCGATAAAGGCAAGGAAGATGTACTTTCGCATTTTTCACTCCTTTGGCGGTTGGTGCGGACCCTAGTAGGCTTCCGCTCGCGTCAGATTTTCGGCCTGCTCGGTCAGCAGCCGGTCGAGCGGCTTCTTGCCAAAAATTAGAAACAGGATGGGGGTTACGACGGTATCGAGTAGGGTGGCGCTGAGCAGGCCACCGAAAATCGTGACGGCAACCGGGTGCAGGATCTCCCGGCCTGGCTCGTCCGCGCCGATCAGCAGCGGAGTAAGCGCAAGCCCCGCGCAAAGTGCTGTCATCAAGACGGGACTGAGGCGTTCCATGCTTCCCCGCACGATCAGGCCAGTCCCGAAACGCTCGCCCTCGTGAATGGTGAGATTGATGTAATGGGAAATCTTCAGAATGCCGTTGCGCGCGGAGATGCCAGCAAGCGTGATGAAGCCGATCATCGATGCCACCGACAACGGTTGACCGGCGATCTTCAAGGCGGCGACGCTGCCGATCAGGGCCAAGGGAATGCCGTGATCAGCGACAGCGCAGTCGATCGGTAGCGGCTGTAGAGAACGATGAAGATCATCGCCAGCGACGCAAGCGAGATGATGCCGATGCGCCAGGAGGCTTCCTGCTGCGCCTGGAATGCTCCTTCGAGGTTGGTTGTGTAGCCCTGCGGAAAACCCAGCTGCGAAACGGCTCGCTGGATGTCGGCGGCGATGTCGGCGATGTCGCGGCGCCCATCGCCGTTGCCATAAACCACGATCCTGCGCTGAGTCCCCTCACGCTGTATCTGGTTTGGGCCATCCGTCTCCACAACTTCGGCCAGAGCGCTCAGCGGTACAAATTCCAAGCCGGTGGGTATGAGAAGGTTCTGCAGTCCCGTCGTCGAACGGTCCTGTTCCGAAAGCCGCATCACGACGTCGAAGCGGCGATTGCCGTCCACGATCTGGGATACCTTCCGCCCGTTCGACAGGCTATCGAGCGCCTGCGTGATGGCGGCCGGCGTCAATCCGGCGAAACCGACACCAATGGAAAGATATCTCGATGGGGCGACGGGCTTCTCCGAACTTGTTCGAGGCCGCCACTGTCCTTCTTTATCGAACCAAAAAGTGGTCTTCACTAAAGGCCTGGGGCATGAAGCTCGCCAAGCGGATCGGCATGAAGAAAGCAAAGGTCGCCATCGCCCGAAAGATCGCCGTGATTCTCCACTGCATCTGGGTCGATGGAACATCGTTCGACTGGGGGCAGCCGAAGCCAATCTGATATTTGCTCGCAAGTTCCTGGTCCGGTCCGCCGGACTGGCGATGTCCCGCTGGGACGGTGGTCGTGGTGACCTCGGTCAATCGGCTGGTGGCGGTTCGCCCGCACTCCGCTGCAAACGTTGAGGCGCCCGATCCGGACATCATCATGAGGCGCTCGCGACCTCGGAAAGGACCATGACCCCAGCTACGACATCCACCCCACCCCGCTCAAGCCGCCAACGACATCGATTGCCAATCCCGCTAGGCAATCGTCTCGCCATCCGCGATCGCTCCGTCTCCGCAACTTGACCAGCTCCGACGGAGCAATCGCTACCACCGTGTCACTGGAAAGAGAGAAAGAATGGTAGCTTGACAACAAACCGCAATTAAAGGGCCGATTGACACCCCCTGCCGCTACGGACGCTACGCAGGTATGGTTAATGACTGGTTAATTTACCCGTACATTTGCGGGGCATCGCAGTACAGCCTGTACTCTCGTCGCAATCAGCACCTAAATTCCACGCCGCCGTTCCTCTTGGAACCCAATTGGACAGTTTCCGGCAAAGTTCGTTGATAGAGCGCCAATACGGAGTGACGCGGGATAAACCACCGGACTCGGACGAAATGCCGCCAAAGCAGCGCCTGTATGGTTACGATGTCCTTACGTCGACCAACGCTGCTATGCCTTCTGACGCTGTTGACGCTTGCATTCGGCTGCTGCACCTAAGGCGGTAGGTCGACTCACGCTACTAACCACCTCGCTGCACATGGGAATGAATGGCTGCAGCCAACCTGATCTGAAGCATAGGACAAGCTTTCTTCAGTTCTTCTCCACCTGCTCTGGCGCCGACTCTGGTTTGCAAATTCGGCAGTCGGCCGGCCATTCAACGCGTAACTCGGCAATTCACCCGCGCAGACGAATGCGCGCGAGGAGATTTAGGCCGTGAACCGACGATGCGCTGGGCGGATGGCGTGCCATAGTCCGCTGTGCTCCCGATAGTCGGACATATCGTTGCATAGCAACGACACGACGCGAAGGGCCATGTGTGGACGGCTCCGGGTTGGCAAGGAGAATCTTCACTTGCGGCGTTGGTCGAAGCAGCCATGTGTTCGGCCTTTTTGCGCGGTACTCATGACCGCTGGCCATAATGCCTTCCGCGGATCAGGTCCCGATCAACAGCTCGCATTCGAAAATGCCATGGCCCATGTGGGTTATCCTGATCGCCGGATCGACCGGCGCTGCATTAGTGCTGTTCGCCCTTCCAACCGTTACGTCACACCCGAATCCGGCTGTGATCTCGTTTACGCCGTGAGAGCGGCGGGTTCCTTGTAGCGTTCGTTCCTGGCCATCATTGCCCATGCCATCCTGGCGAGCTTGTTGGCGAGCGCGATCGCGGCAACCTTGGTGGGACGCCGCGCTAACAACGCTGTGAGCCAGGGCCGATGCGGCGCGCCATGGATCTTGGCATAGCGGATCACGGCGAGTGCGCCTGCCGTGAACAGGCTGCGTAAGTAGCGATCGCCTTGCTTACTGATACTACCAAGCTTGTCCTTGCCTCCGCTCGAGTTCTGCTTCGGCACGAGTCCAACCCAGGCCGAGAAGTCCCGCCCCGATCGGAATGCATTGGCATCTGCAACGCTCGCGACTAGCGCCGTTGCCAGCGCTGGACCGACGCCGGGGATCGCATCCAGTCGCTTGCTTGTCGCGTTCGATCGATGCCAGGCGACAATGCGTCTGTCGAACTCCAGGATCTGAGCCTTCAATGCCCGCAACTGAATGCCGAGAGCCGCAAGACACGCACGGGCCACCTCCGGGAGCCGGCGTTCAGCTGGATCGGCGACGACTTCCAACAGCTGTTCGACACCCCTGCGCCCGACGGGTGCGACGATCCCGAACTCGGCTAGATAGGCGCGGATTGAATTGATGACGGCAGTCTGCTGGCGAATGAAGAGATGGCGCACGCGATGAAGCATCAGACAGCTCTGTTGCTCGATCGTCTTGATCGGCACGAACCGCATGTTCGGTCTCGTGACCGCCTCGCAAATCGCCTCCGCGTCGGTGCTGTCGTTCTTCTGCCGCTTGACGTACGGCTTCACATAGGCCGGAGGCATCAATCGCACCGCATGCCCCAACGCCTGCAACTCACGGGACCAATAGTGGGATGACGCGCAAGCCTCGATCCCCACTAAGCACGGTGGCAACTTCTCAAAGAAGGACAGCACGAAACGGCGCTTGAGCTGACGGCGTATGACCACTTGGCCGACTGCATCGACGCCATGCACCTGAAAGACCGACTTCGCAATATCCAGACCGATCGTCGAAATTGACTGCATAGGCTGCTCCTCCGAATCGTGGGAGCCTCAAAACGGCGCCCATACCTTGGCACTCTCGTGCCGGTGGAGGAGCCGTCCACAGCATCAACAGCCGACAATAGAAAGAAAGCCGGACAAAGTCTAGCCAACGGCCCCAGCCGACGACTCTGTCACCGGGCCGTGGATGCGCTCCGGTTGGGGGCTTAAGGGGGCCGTAGCAAACTGACGATCATCGATCACGGAGGCCTTACGCGCAACTAGCGGGTTCGCCGCCGTCTCAGTAGCCAGTACACGCAGGATCCAACCGCGAGACTAGGAAGACCAGCGCCCGCAATCGGTCCGGGGGCTCCTCTCGTTTGGCCGGGCCCATCGGAACACTTCCCGTTGCCGTTGCAGGCCGATGCAGGTGACACGGTCATCGCCAGAGACAACACAAATGCCGCTGCGGAAAGAACGCCCCACGTGAGCTTCATGGATGCTCTCCTCTTCCAAGGCTTGCCCCCGCCGAGGTGCCCGCAAATTAAATTGCATTAATCATTATATCTCCCGTTAACTATACAAAAGTTAACCCCGGTTTCGAGCCCACAAAATCCTGAAAACCCGCGGGAAGTTCGCGGAAGTAAACGCCGCCGTGGCCGTTACCCTTCTGGCTCTCCGACCTACGGCCGGCGTGGGATGCAATTGCAAGTCCGGCGCGGGATCGGTCGGACCTCGTGGCATAATGGCCGGGCACGGCAGCGGTGATGGCAGCGCGACCGGCCGTCGGTTTAGCACCGACAGCCGTGGTGCTGCGGCGAGGGAATTAGTCGCAGCGGCGCTCCCTGCGCGTAATCGTGCGGCCATCACGTTCGACTGTGACAGTCTCTGTGCGGCAGCGCTGTCTTGGGCCGACGGCACAAGCCACGCTCAATCGGGCTCCTTAAAGAACGACTTAGCGAGATCGGCCCGAGTGAAAGACATCATTGATCGAGATTCATCGCTTTAGCGCGACCTCCCTGAAGGATAACACCAGCGCCTTTTCCAATTTTCCCTGCATGCCGCAGAGAATGCTGTAGGCCTCCTCGCGGGGCATCGTCGGCTTGTACGGCCGGTGCTCGATCAGGGCGGCGAAGATGTCTGATATCGTGAGGATTCGGACAATGTCGGGGATGCTTTCGGCGCAGAGCGCGTCCGGATATCCGCTGCCGTCAAGATATTCGTGATGATGGCGAACGGCGTCGAGGATTTCGGGCGAGATGTCTTTCTGGACCCTCAAGATCTCATATCCCGCGGCGGGGTGCGTTCCGATCAGCGCGCGCTCGCCGGGGCTGAGGCGTCCCGGTTTGTCCAGAACCGCGAGCGGAATCTTCGCCTTGCCGATGTCGTGAAACATCGCGGCCGAATAGAGCCGCTCGAGATCGGTCTTTCGCACGCCCAGGCTCAACCCAAAGTCAACGGCCAAGCCGGTCACGAGAAGGCAATGCTGATAGGTCCCTTCGTGATGGCGTCGCACGGCCGTCAGCCACTCGGACAATCCGCGCTCAGCGACGCGATTGGCAATCTTGCGGCCGGCTTCCTTGGTGCCGTCGACATTGACCCGCTCGCCCAGCATGACGGAGGTGAACATCGATGCAATGGCTGCCCCCGCGACCTCGACGGCATCGCCCGGCTCTGATGCGCTGGCCGGCGCAGTGGTTTGCAGCTCTGTCGGGTCGACCAAGGCGGCCAGAAGCTGGGTCCTGTTGAGAGGGCCGGGGATGACGCGCGTCGCCCCCAAGGCATAGGCCTGCGAGATGCAGAGATGGGAGGGTTGCTCGACGAGGAAGATGCGTCTGCTCGCCTTGGCGAGCCGCGCGGCCCTCATCTTAAGTGCCGCAATGTTTTCGATAGCGCGCAGGTCCGCGCGGACGATGATAGCGAGCGGCGTGTTTGGAAGCCTCGCCTCGGCGTCGAGCCGTTCGCCGGCGACGGTGAATCTCCGCTCGAGAATCGAGCAAACCCCGGTCAGCCGATCCGAGCTATCTGCCAGCACATGCACGACGTTGGCTGTCGCCGGTGCTCCGCGGGAGATGTTGCGGCTCTCGGCTGGCTTGATCCGGCTGTAATACGACACGGGTCGGCTTGCCATGTTCTAGGTGTTCTGAGTTCTACGGTAGTCATTTGCTGCGCGCAGGCGTCTATTGCTTCGTTTGCTCGCTCGCCGCCTTCTGCTGCCCCGTCTTGCTCGTGGCATTGATAAAGTGGACGCCTGCCATTGTTCCGTCGATCCAGACCAGCTCGCAACGCCGATAGGCCAATCCGGTCGATGACAGGAGCATGAAGAACTCCTTGGCCTGCAGCACGTCGAGCGTTCCCTCGACCTCGATCTTGGCGCCCGTCTGCGAAACATCGAGCAGGACACAGCTGCGCCGCCATGTGCCGTCGGAGCCCATCAGATTCACTGGCTGTTTGTGTTCCATCCGAACCCGGAGGGCTTTGCGATTGTCGAACCTCATCCGCTTGCTCCCGATCTTGCAACACCGTCGAACGTTGCCGGTTTGTTGCTTGCGGCCATTTCGCCCCAGCGGACGCTCCACTGGCTGGTTGAGAGGTACAGCGACTCGAACAACTGCTGCGCCCGTTCGCGCTCCTCAAAGGAAAGCCGGGCTCCGCCGCGATTGCTGAGGATCGTGAGGGTCGTCGCCCAGTTCAGGCGAGACGCCCGGCACGCCATGACGAGGCTCTCGCAATCGATATCTACCATCACGTGCTCGATGATCTCGATGGGCGCCCCTGATAGTACCGACAATGCGGTGAAGAGATTGGCGGCTTCGCCCCGGATCGCAAAGCGGTTGACGGTCGAGTCGTTTAGCTTGCCGGCGCGGTTGAGCGCGACGATCTTCGGCTTCGCGTTCGCATACTCGGTTAAAGACGGTTGCGCTTTGTGCGCGGGAGGAGCCCACTGCGGCGCCGCACAGAGGAGCTTGCGGACGACCATGTCGGGCACGCCGGGTCTGAGCGCCAGCGCTTTGGTAATTTCCCTGTCGGTTTGAGCCTTGTGAATCAGGAGCGAATAGACCGCGCCGGAAATCTGCGCACCGGAATTCTTGATGAGTGCCAGGCACACCGCCTTGCTGCCGCGCTTCGCCAGGATCTCGGCGAGATTCGCGTTGATCCTGAGCCGGTCTGCAATCGCCAGCAGGTGCGACTCGCCATATGAAGTGGCGACCGCCTCCAGGTCGGCTTGCGACAGGGCCGGCGATTTCCGCAGCAGCGGGGCGGCCACGGCTGGATCCTCGTGGTAGACGAGGCGTCGCAGCGTCTCCCTTGGCGCGGTGGTAAACTCCGCCAGGGTCGACGCGAACTGGACCAGCGTCTTGGGCTCGACCCGTTCCGTCAGACGCAGCAGCACGTCGTCGACGACGCCGATCTCGCGCTCGCGAAAGTGGCCACGGCCGGCAATAAGCAGATCGATTGTGCGCCACAACATGCGTGCACAGCGTTCGGACGAGCGGCCCGCGATCGCATGTTCCAGCTCAACAATAATATCCGCAGGCGAAATTGCCATCATTGGCGGGCCTGAATTTGCAAAAGGGCTCTACACTGCAACAGCTGAATTGCACCCCAAATTTCTTAAGATGGAATTACGGATCAGGTTTTCCGGAGACAGCACCAGTGAGCCCTTGAGGGGCTCGACATTGATGTCGTGCGGGCTTGGAGGTGAACAGCCCAACAAACGCGCACCGATCCCGGCTGCTGGGGTGGGAGAGTTCTGCGGGCCGGCGACTCCGGAGACGTGCTAGGTGCGCGGCGGGACCCCCCTGTGTCGGCCATTCTGGCGCCCAGAGCCCCGATCGGCTTCGGCGAGCCGGTCGTCGTATCGCTCAAAGGCCACCCAGTGTGTGGATCGAGCGTCGTCGCGCAACAATGCCGCGCAGTCGCCCCTGCCGCAATAATTTTTGTCCTGGACGCGGATTTTCACGCCACCGCAGGGACCGATTGTCGCTGCAGTCCTGAGTTGCGCAGGTCCCGACCTCCGAAGCATCGTTGCAGCTTGCGAGCAACATGAGTTGGCTGGACGATCCTGCGACCCACGCTGATCTACGCCGAAGGCCGCGACACCACATCGGCTGATCCGCCGTTTTGGATTCATGCGCTGGTCGGAGGCGCACGGCCTGCGACAGCCCGTGCACGCCGAGGAATCTGAGCCATCGCTGCAGCCACAAGCTAAGTCGCCGTAAACAAGTTCTATTCGCTGCCGGGTGTGAAATCATTTCATGTCGGGAGATGATCGGCCGGGTGTTCGATGCATTGCACCTACCACGACGTCTAATTTCCGCGCCGCCATGGCTGTGGCGTCCCGGCTTCGGCATAGCGAAGCCACACTTTCAAGGCTCAAATGTTGCGATGGGCACTAGCATAATGAAGGACGTGGCCTTCGATTCGTCGTCCGCCGTATGGGATTCCGGCTGGAATCCAAGGGACTTCCGTCCGACTTTCAATATCTGTCCTCAGTAGTCAATTGGTGGGGAATAAGCCATGGCCGCACGGACTGCTGGGAACGAGACGAGAGATGCAATCGTCGGTCTAAATTATAACAATATTTCAATAACATATGAGTTCGTAGTTTTATTCTGAGTGGCGCGCCAAAATGCACGACATTCCGCGATATTTTGGGATGGGAGTCCCGATCGGGAGTGGCAGCCTCTTGATCGATTGATCTTGCAAGCGGCGGCGGGCAGGAGTCTTGCCCTGGCTCGGAGACCTGTTTGCCAGTTCTTCGGGGTTTCTCAGATGCCTGTCGACTGCAAACGCGATTTGTCGTTGCTGCACACGATCTATTCCCGCTCCATCATGTTGGCGATCGCCTTGATGCGGCTTCTGGCGTATTTCGGCAGGCCGGCGCTCAGCGAATCGCCGCTGTTGAAGGAGCTCTTGCCCATGAGCAGTTGCGCGGGCACGAGGTTTCGCAGAACGGGTGTATTGCTGTATTCCCTTTGCTTGTGCAGCACGTCGTTCCTGACCGCAATCAGGATGTAGACCGTTGCGATGGCGGCTTCCCGCTCGGTCGGATGCTGTTGCAGAACCGCAAGCAGCTTGCCGAACTGGATGACCTGGTTCACCCAAAAGATGTTCTGCTCGAGCGCGCTGGTGACTGTGGAGTCGAGCCCTGTCAGGGTCGGCAACTCGGTAAGGCGCGGCTGCGTGACCAACATGATCTCACTCTGGAACTCGATGAAATCCGGAATCGGTTTTTTGCTCTCCTCGCGCAGCTTGTTGGCAAGCTGAATGCCCGCCGGAATTTTCCCTTCGAACATGTAGCGGGACCGCACGCAGATCGCGTTCGCGTCCTCGCACCAGCGGCGATCCGGCGGACGGTGCGCGGCGCCAGCGTCTTTGTTGGGAGCATCATCGCCCGCGGTGATCGGCCGGTGCTTGACTGCCGGATCGATCTGCTCAAGGAAGGTGACGTTCGCATAGCGCGACAGATCCAATGCCGCTGCCGGTCTTGGCAGTCGAAACCGAGCCTCCGCCTGGTAGACCGAGAGCTTCAGCTTCGTTTGTTGGTTGAGCGTGGGCTCAACGAAGCTCGGGAAGAGCGAGAGGAAGCGCCGCTGAACCGGACGTGAGCGGGCCCAATCGTCGAAAGGAATGAGCTCGGTCGCGGGATCAGCGAGTTTGTCGTTGCGTTGGTCGGCGAAGATGACTGTGCTCGGCTTGATCTGTGCGATCGGGACGCTGGCGACTGCGGGCACGTCCTCCAGCTGGAATTCCTGCGCGGCCGCACCTGTGTAGGCGGTCACGCAGGCGGCGATGAGGACAGCGGCACGGTGCAGTCTCATGGGTCAATGCTCAATTCAGCCGCCGCCAGAAATAATCGGGATCGACTCGGAGCGGCGGTCGCGGGAGGCGGTCCTCGTCATCGGAAGGTCCGCGCCAGGAGGGATATTCGCGCGGACCAAGACGCCAGGTCGGGAATGGAAAGGGCGACCGGTTATCGCCGTAATGGCGGTTCTCATAGGACCACTGCTGGAATGGCCCGTCTTCGTCACGACCGCCACGATAAGCGTAGCTTTCTGCACGCGAGACGATCCGAAATTGCGTATCATCGATTCTGCCCGACGGATCCCTCTTGAGATACTCGGTGAAAGCGCGGCCCGAGCCGGCCGGTGAAGGATCGCCGGTATAGGGATCGATCGACAGAGTAGCGAGCTGATGCATTGCTTCGCGCGAAGGGCCGTTCAATGCCGTCTTGGGGGCGTGCAGCTCCCAGGCTGCCTGCACGATCGGCTCGAACATCGGCAGCGCCACTTTTGATCCGGTCTGGCCGGGGCCAAGGGAGCGGCGTCCGCCAATGCTGTTGTCGTAGCCGACCCAGATGGCGATGGTTACGTCATTTGTGAAACCGACGAACCAGGCGTCGACCGCATTATCAGTGGTACCAGTCTTGCCGCCGACAAAGGGCGAAAGATGCTTCACGACGCGCGCGGTTCCGCGCGCGAGCACGCCCTGCAGCATTGATTTCAACTGGTAAAACGATGCGCGGTCGGCCGAGCCGATCCAGTCCAGCGCACGCGGATCGTGCTGGTAGATTGGTCGGCCGTCCTGTTCGATCGTTTCGATCGCATGGGGCCGGGGCCGGGCGCCCTCGTTGGCGATCGCTGCATAGAACGCGGCAAGGTCGATGAGCCGCACGGTTTGGGCACCGAGCACGAACGGGTAGTAGCGCATGCAGTCCTTGTAGAGCTGCGCTTCCATCGCGAGCTCGCAGACTCGGTCGAGGCCTCGCTCGGCACTGTCGTCGAGCCCGGACGCGAGCAGTTGCACGGTGGCGAGATTGCGGGAGTTTTCCAGCGCACGTCGCAGTGTAATGGCGCCCAAAGCGCCGCCGTCATAGTTCTTCGGCGACCAGAAATCGCCCCGGCGCGCGTGGACCGTCGCGCCGATCGGAGTCAGCGTAATGGGTTCGTCCATCACCAGCGTGTTGGGTTGCAATCCCTTGCGAAGGGCGGCGAGATAGGTCAGCGGCTTCAAGGTGGAGCCGGGTTGGCGCAAGCTCTGGACGACGCGGTTGAGCTGGCTTGCCGGATACGAAAAGCCGCCCGCCATCGCGAGAATGCGGCCGGTTTCGTTACCGAGTACGAGCGCCGCTCCCTGCACGGTCGGTCGAATACGCAGGTCGGCACGCGCCGCTTCCTTGCCCTTGGCTTCCCGCGGTTGCACGTAGACTACATCGTACGGCTTAAGGCCGCGCTGGATCGCGGTGCTCCAGGTGTTCAGCGGCAGGATTCTTCCGTCGGTCAGGCCGACGTTGATCGCATGGCCACGCTTGCCACGCGCATTCTCCAGGACGACCGCCGATTGCCAGTGAACGTCATAGAGAGGTAGCCGCGTCGTCTTCAACGCGGCGAGCCAAGCCGGTTCCGTGGTCTTCAGGTCTGCCGCAATACGATGGACGTCATCGGAAATGTTCGCCTCGGGTCCCTCAAATTTGTAACGGCCGGTGTTCAGCTCGTACCGCGCGAGGCCCTCCTGCAATATCGCTTCGACGACGCGCTGCAAGGCCGAGTTGACGGTCGAGCGCACCGTGTAGGAGGAGTTGGTCAGAGTATCAAGGCCCGCGGTCAACTTTGCCTCGCGGGCGATGTGATCGACGAAGTGAAAGCCGAAGTCCCGTCGCGTCGGCCGGTACTCGACCAGCTGCGGCAATTCTGCCTTCGCCGCGGCGGCGTCGATCATGGCGTCGTCCCGCATGCGGCCGAGCACGTAGGCAAGGCGCTCGCGCGCGCGCTCGGGATGGTGGTCGGGGTTGAAGTAGTTCGGTCCCTTGGCGAGCCCTGCGAGGAGGGCGCCCTCGACAGCGGAGAGCGCCTTGGCCGGTTTGCCGAAATAGCTGCGCGCCGCCATCTCGATGCCCCAGGCTCCGCGACCGAGATAAATCGAGTTGAGATAGAGCTCGAGGATTTCCGCCTTGGTCAGGGCGCGCTCCATTCGCGAGGCAACGATCATTTCGCGCAGTTTTCTTTCGTAAGTGATGTCGTTGCCTACCAGCAGGTTCTTGGCGACCTGCTGCGTAATGGTCGAGCCGCCCTGCGGCCGGCCCGGGTGCGTGAAGTTGCCGATGAAGGCGCGGACCAGTCCGCGCTCGTCAATGCCGGTATGTTGGAAGAAGCGCTTGTCCTCGGCGGCGACAAATGCGTTGCGCACCGCTTCCGGGATATCCGCAAGCTTGGCCCAGATGCGGCGGTTGTTCGGCACGTAAATCTCGGCAAAGCGCTCGCTCTTGTTGTCGAGGACTATGCTGGTGCCAGGCAGCCTGAGGTGCTTAAGCTGCGCCGCGTCGGGCAGATCCTTGACCGCGCTGTTGTAGAAGGCGATGACCTGACCAAGATCGACCGGAGATTCTTCCACGTTGTCGACCTTGCAGAACTGCCTATAGGCCACCTGGAGGTTGGCCAGATTCAGTCCTTTGAGCGCCTTGATCTCGCTGTTCAACGCTTCCTTGTCATCCATGGCAGTGGCAATCAGATCGTCCAGGTTGATGTCCTCGATGTCGAAAGCCTTGCGCATGTGGGCGCAGCCGGCACTCAAAAGCTGCGCCACCTCGAAGCGGTCGCGCACCGCATCGAACTCCGTCTTGACTCCATCCGGCCGGGTAGTGACCTGGCTGAAGGCAAGCGCCGTGGCGAAGATCTTGATGAGTATCGAGTCCATGACCGGCCGACGGTCGAAAAAGCCGCCTCCGTAAGGTCGTCAAACAATAACAAACAAGACTGTGTTGAGAAAAAAGTTCCTGAGCTGCCGCCACCCGCTTCTCCGGGCCTTCATGATTGCTCCGACCTGGCCGCGGTCGCGGAACCAATGCCGAGGCCCGTGCGTTTTAGAAAGACCGAATTGGCAGCGCACTCATGAATGCCCCTCTTCCAGTCGTGCTGGCAGTGGCGCTCCTCAGCGCCGCCATCGCCACGATGCCTGCGGATGCTGCTCCTCGAAAAAAGAAACTTGCCGCAGTCTCCCCTGCAGCTACCCTTGCTCAGCCGCCCACGGACAGATTTTTGGCCTGCGATGTCCGGGTGCGAGATTATCTTCGCGAAGGCGGAGCGGTGACGCGGGTGACGAAGATCGAAGTGGACGATGCCCGACTGCAGTTGAACATTCATCATGAGTACGGGGAGGCAGGAAAGTCGTCTCGAAAATACCTCCGCGGGGACACTGAAGAAGAAATGCGCAAAAATCTGCGCGGAATATTGGATGAGTTCGCTGCGGCTGCGAAGGCGGCAACGGCTGGTCGCGCTTGGTATGTGGTCGCTGCTCGCAAGGTCATGCCGGACCCCCGCGACGGTTCGGGCGAGACCACGAGTCCGTGGACCGCCGTCGTCCTCGCGGATTTCGACGGAAAATGCAGACCTGTCACGTTCTATCAGTCTGTCGACCGGACCAAGCTCGATCCTGAACTGAACAAGAAATTGGATGAGTGAAGCTTTACGCCTGAATTGATTTGCAGTCGTTGCAATCGCAATGCCGCCAATCAAGCGCCGCCGTTGCAGCGCTTTTCGTCGCTTACCGGATCCTTGTCATCACGTCGGGTCGGTTTTTCTCGAGCCAGGCCACGGCCTCCGGTCCGTCGACGACGCACTCGAAGGTTTCCCAGGTCGGGTCCTCCAGGGATTCTGATTGCAGTCGCTTCGCCGCATACTCAACGAGGTCGTGCAGCCGTTCGTATCCGCGTCGGCCCTCGAGGGAATCTGCAATCGCGGTACTGGCCCATCCTCGTTGGGCCAAGTCGATAATGCTCGGAGCGTCAGCCTCGTTGAACCAGGGTGTGGCATCGAACTCGATGCAGCGGACATTGTCGGCGGTATGGCAAGTGGCGTGGATCATTGGATTCCTCCGTTCGCCGGCGACAAGTGGCGCTGGCATTGCACGTGTTACATCGCTGCCTCGCAACGTCCTCAGGCTTTGACCAAGTCCCCCAGCAGGTTCGCCGCTACCGTCAGCTTGGCGAGCGTCAGGCCGCTGGCAGCAATCTCCTCGACCGAGCGGCGGATGCGCGTCGCTTCGGGGTGAGCCGCGAGCCAGGTCTCGACGGCCTGCTGGCCGGACTGGCCGGTCGCCAGCATATCCGCGGCCAGTCTTCTTTCGGCGCCAGCGATCTGCTCAACGGCGCGATCGATGGCTAGACGTTCGAAATAGTCGTTTGCCGGCACGTGGCGCGCGGCGGCAATGATGCGGTCGAGACGGAAATTCGCCTCGGCGGCAAAGAACGTCGCGGCGGCGTCGCCAATGGGGCGGGTGGTGCGCTCGGCGACCGTCACGATATCGGGTGCCGAGACCAGAGCGTCGAGATCGGCGAGCTCGCCGGCAACGCCGGCCGGGACGCCAGCGTCGGTCAGGTCCTGCCGACGCTTGGCGCGTGCGGCCAGTAAGTCCGGCGGCAGGGTAGTGTCGAGCGCGGCGACAATCTGGCGGATAGCCGGGCCGAAGCGCGCGACCACGGCCTCCAGCCCGCCCCTGAAATCGACATTGCGCACATACCAGACCATGCGGGAGAGCAGGAGGTCCTGAACGGAAGCGTAGAGCGACAGCTGCACCTGACCGTCGATGCAGGCGTCGAGTGCATCGATCGCGTCATTGAGCCCCTTAAGACCGTAGCATTCATCGACCGCCACATAGGCCATGGCGATGGTCGGGATATCGGCGTCCGTCTCGTCGATCAGGCGTACGACACAGGCCGGGCCGCCGCGGTTGATCACCGCATTGGCGAGGCTGGTCGCGATGATCTCCCGCCGCAGACGATGCAGTTCGGCCGCTGTCGGGAACTTGTCCTGAAGCTCGCGCGGAAAATACTGAGACAACTCGCGGGCAAGATAGGGATCATCGGGCACGCTGGTGACGAGCAGGTCATCGTAGAGGGTCAGCTTGGCGTAGGCGAGCAACACGGCCAGCTCGGGCCGCGTCAGGAACTGGCCGCGCCGTGTGCGCTCGGTGAGCGCTGCGTCGTCGGGCAAGAACTCCACCGCGCGGCTGAGCAAGCCGCGCCGCTCGAGCGACTGCATCAGCCGGGCCAGGAAGCCGGTCTCGGCCACGCCCTTGCGCTCGGCCAGCGAGAGCGCCAGCGTCTGCAGATAGTTGTTGCGCAGCACCAGCGCGCCGACCTCGTCGGTCATCGCGGCAAGCAGGCTGTTGCGGTCAGCGGGGCTGAGGCGTCCCTCGCGCTCGGGACGCGCCAGCGCGATCTTGATATTGACCTCGACGTCGGACGTGTTCACGCCGGCCGAATTGTCGATGGCGTCGGTGTTGAGCTTGACGCCCTTCTGCGCCGCTTCGATGCGGCCGCGCTGGGTGACGCCGAGATTGGCGCCTTCGCCGATCACCCGGGCGCGCACGTCGCCACCCGCGATGCGGATCGGATCGTTGGCGCGGTCCCCGACCTGATCGTCGCTCTCCGCCGACGCGCGAATATAGGTGCCGATGCCACCAAACCACAGCAAGTCCACGCGCGCTTTCAGGATTGCCGTCATCACTTCGAAAGGCGTGGCTTGCGGCTTGTCGAGATCGAGCAGGGTGCGCACCTCCGGGGCGAGCGGGATCGCCTTGAGGAGGCGCGAGAACACGCCGCCGCCCTGCGAGATCAGCGACTTGTTGTAGTCCTGCCAGCTCGATCGCGGCGCGTCGAACAAGCGCTTGCGCTCAGCAAAGCTGATCGCGGGATCAGGCGAGGGATCGATGAAGATGTCGCGATGATCGAAAGCCGCCACAAGCTTTGTCGCCGGCGAAAGCAGCATGCCATTGCCGAAAACGTCGCCGGACATGTCGCCCACGCCGACAGCGGTGAATGGCGTGGTCTGAATGTCGGTGCCGAACTCGCGGAAGTGGCGCTTGACCGCCTCCCAGGCGCCGCGCGCCGTGATCCCCATCTTCTTGTGATCGTAGCCCTGGCTGCCGCCGGATGCGAAGGCATCGCCGAGCCAATGGTTCTTCTTGGCCGAGATCGCGTTGGCGACGTCGGAGAAGGTGGCGGTGCCCTTGTCGGCGGCGACGACGAGGTAGGGGTCGTCGCCGTCGTTGCGCACGGTGGATTCGGGCGGCACGACGATGTCGCCGTCGAGATTGTCGGTGAGTTCGAGCAGCGAGCGAACGAAGATGCGATAGGCTTCGGTGCCCTCCGCGAGCCAGGCGTCGCGATTGGAAGGCGACGGCAGGCGCTTGGGCACGAAGCCGCCTTTGGCGCCGACCGGCACGATCACGGCGTTCTTGACCTGCTGCGCTTTCACCAGGCCGAGAATCTCGGTGCGGAAATCCTGCGGCCGGTCGGACCAGCGCAAACCACCGCGCGCAACCTTGCCAAAGCGCAGGTGAATACCTTCGACACGAGGTGAATAGACGAAGATCTCGTAGAGCGGTCGTGGCGCCGGCAGGTCATCGATCCTGCGCGCGTCGAACTTGAAGGAGATCACCGGACGCGGATGTCCATCCTCGCCGACCTGCCACAGATTGGTGCGAATGGTTGCCTGCACCAGATTGGTGAAGCGGCGCAGGATGCGGTCTTCATCGAGCGAGGCGACGGATTTGAGCTGCTCCTC
>NZ_JADPKA010000087.1 GCF_023073715.1 Bradyrhizobium sp. 164 | reverse complement strand
CTCGAAGTCTTGATCGCTGCGTTGGGCAACAGAGGGACAAAACCGGGCAGAAAGTTACCCAGGCCACGCATAAAGACCAAGCAGGTCAACACACCCACGTTCGATGTCAGGACCGCGCTGTATGGTGTGCTCGGCGTCGATCTGACCGAGATCCATGGGTTGGGTCCGTCGCTCGCCTTGAAGCTCATCGGCGAGTGCGGCACAGATCTGAGGGCATGGCCGAGCGCCAAGCACTTCACCTCCTGGCTCTGCCTCGCACCGGGCAACAAGATTTCCGGCGGCAAGGTGCTGTCTTCGCGTACGCGACGATCCTCCAGTCGGGCAGCCGCACTGTTGCGGTTGGCGGCCACAACGGTCGGTCGAAGTGATACAGCGCTGGGAGCATTCTATCGTCGGCTGTCCTCACGGGCGGGTAAGTCGAAGGCCGTAACGGCGACCGCCCGCAAGATTGCGGTTTTATTCTACAACACGCTCCGGCACGGCATGAGCTACAGCGATCCGGGTGCCAACCAATATGAGCAACAATATCGCAGCCGCGTCGTCGCCAACCTTCAGCGGAGGGCCAAATCGCTAGGCTTCCTGTTGCAGGCCATTCCGGG
>NZ_JADPKA010000012.1 GCF_023073715.1 Bradyrhizobium sp. 164 | reverse complement strand
CGTTGTTCGGCTCCTGCTCGAACTTCACCAATTGATTGTCGACGGTGTCCAGGCTCTCGCTGGTCTCCGTCAAAAACTCCCGCAACAGATCATCCATGAAAAACAGGCCTTCATACAGGAAGGGCGCGCACGAGGCGTGATGCGCCATTTCGGAATGGGGCCAGCTTCACCGCAAAGCGTTTAATATTGGTTGAGTATGTGCAAAAGAACGGAACCAACAAAGAGATAAGGCGCTCCGGACAAGCCGAAGCGCCTCGTCAAGTTTGGATTAATATTCCGAGCGCGAAAAGGCGCGTTTACGAAGCGGTAACGGTGATGGCTTCGCCTTCCGGCGCGAGCTTCACGGTGAGCCCGCAGGCCTGCGCCAACAGCCGCGTATAATAAGGCTGGATCGCATGCGCATCCGCGGCAGGCCCGCGCTCGCCGCTCAGGAGCTCGGAGATGTTCTGCGGCAGGCGCGCATTATGTCCCGTCGCGGTGATGCGGAAGCTCATCGTCTCGCCCTCGCCGATCGGATCGATCGTCAGCATGCCGCCGCGCGGGATCGTGTGCTGGGCAACTACCAGCATATTGAGCAGCAGCTTGACGCGATTCTTCGGCAGCAGCAGCCGCGGCAGATTCCAGGTGATCGAGCACTTGCCGTCCTCGATGTGGCCGCGCGCCATGGTCTGGGCATCACCGAGATCGATCTGTGCGCCGGAGGAGCCGGCGGCGCCGAAGGCAAGGCGGCAGAACTGGAGCCGGGCCGAGGCCGTCTTGGCGCTCTTGCGAATGAGGTCGAGCGCGAACTCGCGGTCCTCGGGCTTCGGATCGTCGTCGAGCACTTCGAGCCCGTTGACGATGGCGCCGACGGGGCTGATGAGATCGTGGCAGACCCGCGAGCACAACAGCGCTGCGAGTTCGAGCATATCTGGAGCAGTAGCGGTCGCGGGCGACGAGGCGTCAGACATATAATGGGGTCCTGGAGGGTTCCTGGAATGCACGGCGTTGGAGCCGCGAATCACGCATGCTTGACGGATGCTGCGGGTTCTAACATTCGCATGGCCGCGGCAGCTAGCTTGCGATCGATGAGAGGTGGCCATAAAGCCCCAACCGAATCAATCGGGGCGAATCAGTCGAGGAGGACGAAATTGCCGATGAATGAGGCATCCAGGTGAAGCGGATCATCGACGGCGCGGCCGCAACCGGCCTGATGGAGCCGCTCACCGCACTGATGGTGAAGGCGGGCGAAGCGATCCTCGCCGTCAACCGTGCGGCGATGCGGGTCGAGGGCAAGCAGGACGGCTCGCCAGTCACCGAGGCCGACCTTGCCGCCGACCGCATCATTGCGGAGGGACTGGCGCAGCTTGCGGCCGACGTGCCGACCCTGTCGGAAGAACGGACCCAGTTCGCCTCGCCGCCGTTTCAGGGCAGCTTCTTCCTGATCGATCCGCTCGACGGCACCAAGGAATTCGTTGCCGGCCGCGACGAATTCACCGTCAACCTCGCCCTGGTGACTGAAGGCGTGCCGCTGCTCGGCATCGTCTCCGCGCCCGCGCTCGGCCTGCTCTGGCGCGGCGTCATCGGCCGCGGCGCCGAGCGCGTGAGCTTCGACGGCACGACCATCGGCGCGGCCGAGCCAATTCACACCCGCAAGTTTCCGGCGCAGGGCGCGCCCTGGATCGCGGCGGTGAGCCGCTCGCACGGCGATCTGAGGAGCGAGGCGTTCATCGATGCCAGACCCAATGCCGTCCGAAGGACGGTCGGCTCGGCCGTGAAATTCGGCCGGATCGCGGAAGGCAGCGCCGACATCTATCCCCGCTTCGGACCGACCTCGGAATGGGACGTCGGGGCCGGCGCGGCGGTGGTAACCGCGGCCGGCGGCAGGGTGACCGACGGCAAGGGAGGCGAGCTCCGCTTCGGCCAGCGCAGCGACAGCGGCTTCATCATCCCGGAGTTCATTGCCTGGGGCGACCCGCAGGCGGTAGATCGCTACTGACCGCCTGTTACTGGCCAAGCTTATCCTGGAGGGCGGGCCAGCGCTTGCCGACCTCATAGAGAAAGCGCTCCGGGTTGGTGACGAAGGCGTCGCGATTGGCTTCCCGGCTGAACAGATAGAGCCGCTGCGCCACGATCGCGAAGAAGCGGGGATTGCCGGCGACGACGACGCCGCGGGCGATATCGGCCGGATCATAGCCGCCGAATTGTGGCCCGTAGATCTCGGGATGGGACAGGAAGGAGGCTCGGTTGCCCTCGTTCCGGAAGCGCCAGACCGCGCCCCAGAGGTTCGCCTCGAACTGCGCCGTCCCTCGTACGGCCGCGCCATCGACGAAATAGGCGACGGGATCGAAGCCCTCGATGGCGACGCCGCTGAAGCGGTTGACGACGATCCGCTCGGTGGTGGCTGCCTCTGCAGGCAACCTCGGGCAGATGATCCAAATGCCCGCCAGCAGGCAGACGAGGCAAACGCGGCGGCCGATCAAGGCAATTCCGGGGCGCAAAGGGCTATCTTCCTGCCGTTGTGCCGTCATAGTTGCTGCGGATAACATCCGAGTCGAGGGGACATCCGGCGCAACCTAGAGCCGTGCCTGTTGGCGTCAGGTTAAGGAAGCGATCGGTTTCGGTACCAGGGGTTCTTTTATGACTTTCGCATCACGCCTTGCTGCGCTCGCGCTCGCCGCGATGATCGGCTGGATCGTGCCGGCCTCCGCCCAGCAGGCGCCCCCGCCCAACCTGCCGCCGCCGCAGCGCGCCCCGACGCCCAACACCTATGGGCCGGACGAGCTCGTGACCGCGGGCCACCGTTTCTTCGGCAACGTCTCGCGCGGGCTCGCCTCGATCATCGAGAAAGCGGTCAGCCAATGGGGTCTGCCGAACGGCTACATTCTGGGTGAGGAAGGTTCCGGCGCTTTCGTCGCCGGCCTGCGCTACGGCGAAGGCACGCTCTACACCAAGAACGCCGGCGATCTGCGCGTCTATTGGCAGGGCCCCTCGCTCGGCTTCGATTGGGGCGGCGACGGCGCCCGCACCATGACGCTGGTCTATAACCTGCCCGCCACCAACGCGATCTACCAGCGCTTCGCCGGCCTCGACGGCTCGGCCTATATCATCGGCGGCTTCGGCATGACGGCGCTCACCGCCAACAACATCGTGCTGGTGCCGATCCGGTCCGGCCTCGGCCTGCGGCTCGGAGCCAATATCGGCTATCTCAAATTCACGCCGAATGCGACCTGGAACCCGTTCTAGGTCTCT
This sequence comes from Bradyrhizobium sp. 164, assembly GCF_023073715.1. Lineage (GTDB taxonomy): Bacteria > Pseudomonadota > Alphaproteobacteria > Rhizobiales > Xanthobacteraceae > Bradyrhizobium. The sequence continues at coordinate 39,030 of NZ_JADPKA010000012.1, read as the reverse complement.
TCTCCCAACTGGGTACGGATCAAGGTTAACGACAGAGCGGGGCTGGCTTTTTGCCGGCGCCCCATGCCATTGTCGTTGGTAAATTTTTCCTTAGCTCTGGGAGTTCTGGCCCATGGTCGAACCGATCATGTACCTGGCGATCGGTTTCCTGCTCTCGATGCTGTGCGGGCTTGCCATCGTGCCGCTGGTGCACAACCGCGCGGTGCGCCTGACCACGCGCCGGCTCGAGGCCGCCACCCCGCTCTCGATGGCCGAGATCCAGGCCGACAAGGACCAGCTCCGCGCCGAATTCGCCATGTCGGCGCGGCGGCTCGAGATGAGCGTCGAGCAGCTCAAGAACAAGACCACGAGCCAGCTCGCCGAACTCGGCAAGAAGAGCGATGCCATCAACCGCATGAAGATCGAGTTAGGGGAGAAGAACGCCACGATCTTCGCACTGGAGGCGCGCGAGAAGGCGGTGAAGGAGCAGCTTCGCGCCACTGAGGAGGAGTTCAACGCCAAGACCGAGGCGCTGCGCGCCGCCGGGATTGCGCTGGCCGACAAGCAGGCCGAGCTTGCAAAGATCAACTCTGAACTGTCGGACCGCTCGATGATGGCGGAGAGCCGCCAGGTCGAGCTGGTCGCCGTGCGCGCGCAGATCGAGGAATTGAAGAACCGCGTCGGCGATGCCGAAAAGGAGTTTGCCGCGACGCAAGCGCGCCTCGCGCAAGAGCGGATCGAATCCGAGACCGCCTCGCGCGAACTCGCGGATGCCCGGGGCCGCGTCGAGAATCTGAGCCAGCGTGTCACCGAGCTCGATCGCCAGCTCATCGTGCAGGTCACGGAGGCCGAGATGCTGTCGAGCCGCGTCGCCGACCTCGAGGGGCGCCTTGCCACCCAAGGCAAGCTGCTCGCCGAGCGCGACTATGAGAACAACCAGCTGCGCCAGGCCAACGAGAGCAATGAGCGCATCATCAAGGAGCTGCGCGTCGAGATCGCCGCCTTGAGCGGCGGCAAGTCGTCGGCCCCGTTCGAAGCGCTGCGCGCGGAAAAGACCGCGCTGGAGGAGCAGCTCCGCAGCGCGCGTGACGAGCGCGCCAGACTCCAGCGCGACATCAACGCGATCCAGCAGCAGGCGGAAAGCTCCTGGGCGACCGAGCGGATGGAGAACGCGCTGCTGCGCGAGCGCATCAACGACATCGCCGCCGAGGTCGCCAAGCTGGCGATGCAGCTCGAAGGCCCGAACTCGCCGATCGAGGCGCTGCTCGCGGCCGACGCCAGCCAGGCCGCCAAGCCGGCGCCGCGCCCGGCCAACGATGCTGCCACCAACGGCGCGGCCACGGCCACCCTGCCCGAGGGCGGTGGAACGCTCGCCGAGCGCATCCGCGCCCTCCAGGCCCACGCCTCCCGCGCCCGCCAGCAGGGCGCCTAACCGGGCCGAAACCCGGCCTACCAGCGAATGGCATGGCTTGCGATAGGTTTTCCGGCCCTACGGCGCCTGGAAACTTGACACCTTCGGCCCGCACTTCTAAATCGCGGGCTCCAATGTGCCGGCCGGCCGCAAGTCCGGCCGCCTGCATGATGGTCCCGGGCGCATAGCTCAGCGGGAGAGCGTTCCCTTCACACGGGAGAGGTCCAAGGTTCGATCCCTTGTGCGCCCACCATTAATGCCTTGGAATCAGCCACTTAGCGACCCATTGTGCGCCCACCATTAATGCCTTGGAATCAGCCACTTAGCGACCCGGTTCTCCGAGTATGTGCCCCAAAAAAGCTGGGGCACAACAGGGGCACGAAGCGAGCAATGATGGCGCGACGGCCTCGGAGCGGCTCGGCTGCTCATCGTGCAACCGTCCGATGTTCTCGCCACCCAACCGGTGTAGGCGACCTCGTTTGTCTCGATGCGCTCTTGTCTGCGACGTTCCTGCACTGTTTCTCTTTGCCCTTAGTGCTTCTCAGGCGGTGAGCGATCACTCTGCCGAGCAGCAGGACTTCGGCTGCGCGCCTAAAGAAAATCCCGCCAGCCACATAGGGCTGACGGGTTCTCGTTTGCCAGTGCGTATCCGCGGTACTCGTCACCCATCCGCGATGGCGCATCGTGCAGCCATAACGGTTGACGTTGGATTACCGCTCACGATCTTAGCGGCTTCGTTCGACGTCGTCCGTAAGACCGATGGCGACGGCAGACAAGTTGAAAGTATACACTTTCCGCCCCTCAAAAACCTCACCGAGCGGCGACGCAGGCCGCCGCGTAGTAGCTCGAAGCTCTTCAGAATCATGGACAGTCTCTGATTTGCGTTTGGGTTCTGCGAGCGCACGCAGCTGGCTGACCTCATCGGCCCGGATCTTCACTCGGGGGTCCCGGTGCCAGACATCTCGAATGCGGTTTTCGGACCAACTATCGAGCCTGCGGCTTAATCTGCGAAGCACAGCCTTCAGCGACTCGCCGGCATCGCTCGCCGCCAACTTTCGAAGAAGGTCTGCGGCCTCGAGCAGAAGATGAAGCCAAGCCGGGCGCGACTGGCCCAGCTGATCGCTCGCCGCAGAAATGTCCGGGCCATAAAGGTCCTCGTCGAGGCGGACTGCACTGGCGGAGGTGCTCAATGCCGACGCGACCAGGCACGAAACACCATGTGCCCATTTCGATTTTAAAAATGTGATCCTCAACAGAGCGAGGACGTGGTGGCGAGCTTCAGGCGGATCGGCAGTCCGTCTGGATGGGTAAGCGTGTGGGCGCTCGACTGGATGAGGATTGTCTCCAATTGGAGACAAAATTACCGAGGGGGGATCGTCAGCCATACCGCGATCACCGGCATCCTAAGTACCTCGCAGATTATCGATTCCTAGTAGCTCGGTCGGAGAGCAAGCTACTGCGTGTCGTGGGCATGGAAACGAAGAACCCGATTCGCTGCGGGGCGTTTTTGCCCGCCCGCCCCCGATGTGCACGCCACCGGGATTTTACTTCCGCAACTATCTAATAACTATGAAGAATCCCGCCCGTCTTTGACCGCGAGTGTTGCATGCCGGCTACAGCAACGTAGAGGCGAACGACGTACTCTTAATCGGGCCCGGAGCCAAACGCATCCGATTCATTGAACTCGTATTTCTGGGGAGACACTCGCATGAAAAGGCTTTTAGCGGCTGCAGCCGGAACACTAACTCTGGGGCTGGTCGCTCCCGCCAGTGCGGCGGATCTGGCCGCGCGGCCATATACGAAGGCGCCTCCGATGATTGCTGCTGTTTACGACTGGAGCGGCTTTTACATCGGCATCAACGGCGGCGGCGGTTCAAGCCACAAGTGCTGGGATTTTGTGGATGCAGCCGGCATTTTCGGTGTCCCAGGCGCTCTGGTCGGCGAGGGTTGCCACAATGCTGTCGGGGGCACGGTCGGTGGCCAGATTGGCTATCGCTGGCAGTCGGCAAATTGGGTGTTCGGTTTCGAAGGCCAAGGCAACTGGGCTGACTTCAGAGGCGACAACACGAGCTTGGCGTTTGGCACTGATCGCAATCGCTCTCGCATCGACTCTTTTGGTCTGATTACCGGGCAGGTCGGTTACGCATGGAACAATGTTTTGTTCTACGTCAAGGGCGGCGCCGCGGTCGTCGGCGACAAGTATGATGTGTTTGATATTCCGACTGGCGCGCTCTTGTCGTCGGCGCGTGAAACCCGTTGGGGTGGCACCGTTGGCGCGGGTCTCGAGTATGGCTTTGCTCCGAACTGGTCGGTTGGCATCGAGTACAACCACATCTTCCTGGGCGATCGCACGATCGACTTCACCACGCCGGCTGGAGCCTTCGCAGGTAGCGACCGCATCCGCCAAGACGTTGACATCGGCTTGGTCCGCCTGAACTACAAGTTCGGCGGTCCGACGATCGCGAGGTACTGAGCAGCTTCATAAAAGAACAGGGGCCGGCTCTTAGAGCCGGCCATCTTCTTTGGAAGGCTCGAATGACAAAGACCTTCAGGCCAAACGTCCCTTCGCAGCTCGCCGTGAGCTCAACGAGGCACTCGCTTCGGGTGAACCTCACACAATTTGCGGAGCATCGGGCAGGCACTCAGACATTTCAACATTTCAGAACTCTCAAAAAAAACTGGACTGCAGCGTACAAGCATCTATCGCGCGTTCGGCGACCAACGGCTTCCGAATTTTTCAACAATTCTCAGTGTGCTCACCGCCATGGGCTTGCAGATCAAACTAGTTCCACGCACTGGCGGCAAGGGAGCGTCGAGGACATGATCAGGGCTCTCCAAAACAAGTTCAATCTCGACTGACGCGAGCCCGTTTCGGGAGAGCAAAAGCCCCGCCGGTTCGCGCTAGCGGGCCTGTGTGCTAGCAACTTGGCGTGCCGCGCGGATCGTGCGGAACGTCGCGGCACCGGCCGCAGGAGCTGTCATAAGGTAGCACCTGCGGCCTACATATCCGCGGGGGCTCGGACGCCGCCGCACCTGATGGAAGCCCGTTGTTCTCGTTTTGCGGAATGTTCTCATGCTGCCTCGGGTACTGGCCTGTTTCCGAGCGCGGTGGCCTAGTTTGAAAATCACAGTGGCCTGATTTGAGGAACCGGCCCGGAACTTTCGCGTTTGTTACGTCATGGAGGAAGGCCATGGGAGCGCGCCGCCGATTTAGCCAGTCTTCGCCCTTGGAAGAACGACTTGCCGAAGAAGCGAAAAGCCTACGCGAGCAAGCCAAGAAGCTCCCGCATGGACCGCAGCGGGAAGCCTTACTGCGTAGAGCCCGACAAAACGAGGTTGGCGCTCACATGACCGAATGGCTTATGTCGCCCGGCTTGCAGCCGCCGGAGTAAAGCGTAAGATTCAGGTGATTTGCGAAACCAAATGGGGGGCAGCGTGACGGCGCCAGACCTCGTTTTCATAATCACCATGGTTGGATTGGGCGCTCTATCCACGGTCCTCGCGTATATGCTGGTGCTGAGCCTCTAAGGCGCCCGTAAATCTCCGAAATGGACAGAGAGTAACGCCGCCTCAGTTGGCGGGCCTGTTCTGCGGGTGCAGGTTCGCGCTGGCGGGCCTATCACGTCGTGCTCAAAGGTGAAGCCCTCGGGATCGTTCTCATCGAGCCATGCCTGCGCAACCTCTTCGGTCGCGAAGACCTTCAGAACCTCGCCCTGATCGTAAGTCCAAACGGTCATAATTCGCGCTCCGGGACGTCCGCTCTTGGTCTTGGATGCACGCGCGCGTCAACCAGGACCTCCGTGATGGCGTCGCGGAGGCTGTCCCGATCAAGGATCTGGATTTCAATGGTGGTTGCCGCGTCGCGCTCGCGCGTGAGATAGTCGGCCAGCGCCTTCATGGCGTCGTCGTAGCTCTGCTCGATCTGCTCGGCGGGGTGAGGCGAGCCATCTTCACGATCCTCCCGCGCTGGACTTCTTCTCCTCTTGCCGCTTCCATTTTTGGAGATAGCCCATGCGCGAGCTGGCACTGAACCGAAGAAGGCACTTCTCAGGGTTTGAGAATCGGCGATAGCGCCTATCGCGGAGATCTCGCAGGAAATCGCAAAGGCTGGCTCGCGCGAAGCACGACGGAAGTCGGCAGTGACGGCTCCGGAATAGGGGACGTGGAAAAGGTTTGCGACCGGATCGTGAACTGACAGAAACCGCTGAGTCTGACGGGACGATTTAAGCCGCTTTATGATCCGCTCGCGTCGCCGGGTCGGCGGGTGAGAATTCTCAGCGCGGTGGTTGCGAGCTTTGTGGTGGCGATGGTCGGTCGGTGTGAAAGCCCATCTCGCCCTTGCAGCGCCGTACGAACGGGGTTTGTACGCGATCATGACGCGCGGCGGCGTGGCGCCGAATTTCAAGGCCTTCTTGACAAGCCGCTGCGCAGCGCGCGAGTCTCTTCGGCGCTGGATTAAGACCTCGAGAACGAGCCCTTTCTGGTCAACAGCGCGCCAGAGCCAATGTTGTTCGGCCGCGTCGAGATAGCGATTTCGTTCAGATGCCATTTGTCGCCGCGCGCGGAGCGCGCTGGCGGATCCAAAAGGAGAACGCCTTGCCGAATTGGTTCCCGGCTGGCGCACGGTTTAATAGGTCACGACAATGCCGCGCGCCGCCAGCATTTCCTCGACCATGCGCGAGCTTAAGGAAACGGGAAATACATCCAAACGGCATAGCAGATCCCTTCCAGTGGGAAACCATGACGGCGAAAAAGAACCCCGGGCGGTTGGCATGCCGCTCGTCTGCCCGCTCGGCCGCTCCAATTCGTTAATTTGACCGTGCCTTCTGCCCTCAACCCTCGGCTGCTCCGTCCTGTCAACGCCATGCAGCTGAAGCACTACACTCTTCACGTCTTCAAACCGATGCGAACAATTGTTTTCGCGGGCGTCTCCTTTCTTTGAGGTCAGCGACGACTCCTCATCTTGCCCCCGGAGTAGCGGAAAGGGCCGTCCACCCCAGCACGAGAGCCCGGTGCGGCTGGCCCGCACGCGTTTGGCCCTTTACACCGCATTTTGGTGCTCCGGGCCGGGAAGCCCAATCGTTGTGGGGCGCTAAGCACGGCGCCGCAGACACTTACCGAAGCGATCGGCGATGGGATCTCGAACACAAATGCGCAAAACTGCTTCATTCACGATCTGAAGCATAGCCGGGTCTTAGGCTATTCGGACCCGGCCATCGCAAGCGCGGCGACAAGCGCCGCGATGCTGTTTTTCAAGCGAAAGGAAGTCGGGGTCTCCACGCTCGCGATCGAATTTCAGTCGGACCCCGTTGTCGATCTGTTCGAGGAGCCCGCGCCGGCTTCGAGTTCATCGAGGATTTCCTCTCGGTGGCGGTCTGCTTGATGGTGTCACCACAGCGACGCTCTGGCGCGAGACACTCAGGTAACTACATCCTGAGGCGCGCGAACTGCATCGACGCGTGCTCCGCCTCGGGAAGGGAGTAGCCTGAGGCGATGCTCAACAACGACTTACAGAACGCAGGCGTGAGCTTGCCGCGGTGGATCACGACGTTCTCGTGCCCCTTGGCGGCTTGAGCGCTCTGCCATTGCCGATTGTAGCCGCGCTGTTCATGGGACTTCACGTGGCAAGCGGCGAAGTCGGCGACGCCCAGCGTGGCCAACTGCGAGGCACGTACCGGCAGCTTGGTATGGATGTGCACCCACATCGGATTTGGCGTCCTACCACTGCGCAGCGCCTTGGGCTGCAGCTCGATCTCGAACAGCGTCGCTGGCTCGATCTTCTTCAAGGCTTGGGGTGAATACACAGACGCAAGTTCTTCGGCCGCCCGCAACTGTTCAAGGTACTTCTGCGACGGAAACGCATAGGTCTTCATGCAATCGATCGTGATCCCCGCCTTTTGCGCGTTCACTGAGTTTGCCTGTCCCTGAACCTCGGACAACATCGCCTTAAGCCGGACTATTTTGTTGTGCACTTCGGTCAATTGCGCAGGCTTGAGTAGGCCACGTCGGCGGGGCTCCTCCAGCGCGGCTACACAGGTCTTAATCTCGGTGGCCTGCGTCTGCAGGCGCTTAAGGACGAGATCCACGACGTGGTCGGCGTCCTCGGGCTTCATCTGGCGCGCTTGCGAGACGGCGCTTTGCTGAGCCGGCAGATCGAACTGCAGCAGCTCGTCCAATCGCTTGAGTAATCCCGTCAGTGCGTTCCTGGAGGGCGGAGCCTGCCACATCGCCAGGTGCCCGGTCGCCGATGATGACGCCCTCGCGCGTGCCTCCTCCGCACTCGCGAGTTTCTTCGTACCCAGATCCGAGAGTACGATAACCGTGGCAGCGTCGGGCCTGGCGAGCTGCGGCTCGCGCAGCCCGGCCGTCGAACTCCGCTCGCCTGCGGCCGGTGCGCGCTTGCCTTTCCCCTTCCTACGCGCCGCGTGGCTCTCAGCCGCTAAGTCGGTCTTTTCCGATATCGCAGTCTGGGCAGGCGGCTCCACTTGCGTCTTTGGCTGCACTGCCAATAGTCGCGTGACTTGATGCGCGGTGACCCATGCACCTTCCATGATCTGGTCCAACTGTTCCAATAGAAGGTCGGCATCCGTTCCAGCATCCCTTAGCGTGGCACCGATGCGTTCCACCCCTGAGGCCAATTCCGAATGCCGTTCCATGACTCCTTCCAGAACGGTGCAGTGCTCTGCGTCGAGTGGCTCTCCGTGCTCGTTCAGAACGGCTTTGTACGTCGAGTTGAATGCCGGAAAAGCATCCTGGATATAGGTCCCGAGCAGACGCACCCGCCCGTTCTCATCCATGAGGGCGTCCCTCACGGTTGGTTCAAACGTGCTCGCCTGAGACTCAATCAGAAGCTTCGCGAGCTTAATCCGCGCTTCCAGATACAAGCACCCATCATAAAGTGCCGAGCCGGTATGCAGGCGTAGTGCGGCCTCGATGGGCTTCCGCATCTCGGGCGTCGTGCTTGGCAACTTGGCAGTGGTCTCGCAGACGGACACCATCCGTTCCGAGCGTAACAGCTTCTTTCCCCACCACTCGATGACAGGCACATGGTCCTTCACCATACTGGAAGCCACTCGGCTCAACTGGTCGGGTGTAGCGTTGGATTTGATCCGCTGGAACAGGTCTGCCGAATTCTTTCTGCGCTCTTGCAAGTCGGAGATAATCGCTCTGCCCACAATCTTGCCTTGACGCCCCGCATCGAGCACGGCAGAGCAGCATTGACGGGCCTTAGCGTCGGACAGAATGATCGGCGCGACGGCCGGGCGCAGGCTCGCGTAGTACTCCAGAACTGCCGAGCCTGCTTTGACGAACCGATCGGCCAGCTCTAGCGCCTCCTTCGAGTTCTGGGCTTGCATGCCCGCATTACCGCAAGCGGCAAGTTCCTCACGCAGGCGGTCCATGTGTCGCCTTGCTGCGTTGATTTCTTCCTCTGACGAGGAAATGGAGACTGCCACACCGGAAGTTGGCTGGCTGGCGACCGGCGCCGTGTCTCCACCCTCCGACACTGAGGTAAAGCCGCGCCGCCGCGCAGTGACTGCACGTGGCGCAGCGGCTGCACGTGCCGCAGCGCCTAGGATTCGATCTGGGCCAACGGAGGGACCGGAAGACCTGTCGCCAAGGGCATCGTCGGCACCGCGCGCCGTGCTAGCGGAGGGCGTCCCTCTATCTTGGGGCCCAGAGCGCATCCGCTCCACAACGGAATCGAACGATTGACTGCCTTCCCCAGGGGCTAGACTTGAGTGCGAGCGTGAACTGCTCGATCCGGCTCCAGCATCTCCAGTGCGCGATCTTCCAGATCGGCCAATGCCCGTCATATTCCATCTCCAATCAAGTCGAGAATGCGCAGCCTGTCTGGATAGACAGGCTGGCTGACGAGTAGCTGACGAAGGGCGTTTTTCCGGTTGCACAGGAAACCCACACCGCCGTGGATCGTGGTCGAGTAGCTCGGCCATTTGGCGTTGCCCCCACACATCCGGGCAGACGGCTTTGGCGAGTAGGCCGGCGGAATCTCACCGCCGGCCTCTCAAGGATCCCAGCGTGAGACTCTCGCGTCACTAGGCTCCCATCAGGCGAACGAGCCGCGTATGCCGATCTTCCATTGTGCGAACAACCCGGGACGTTCGCGAGATAGTCGTTCGAGAACGCGGCCGGTCTTGGCCTTGCGACCCCATAAAGCGTTTGAACTTCCGCATCATCCAAGCCTCGATTGTCTGATTGACGTATCGAAGGATTGACCCAGAGGCGCCCGCCTGAATCGACCGTAATACACAATCCCCCGCAGGAGGGGATTGAGCTGCCGAGCGATGTCAGCCATTGACACATGGGTCCGTTTTCGGAGGTTAAATCCCGGATTGCCGCCCGCATAAACTTCAGCGCCGAAGCGCTGAGCCGAGGCAGAAAACTGCAAAACACCGAGGCGTTTTGAGAGCTCTTTGCCTGTCGCGGCCGGAAGCAGTAGCCGAGGAAGTCAAACTTGACGTTCGAAACCGGGCATATGTCACGCGCGAGGAGCACGTCCGGCGCGAGCGCTTCCTTCAAGTTCACTTCTGAACCGGCCCCTGCAATAGCGAAATACCAGTCGGTCCCAGCCCGCTCTTATCATTCGAATCGTCTTGTCCCACAGGCAATCTTCGAACAGCGCGCTCCAGGTAATACGACGGATCATCGTCAGACGAATCCGTCTCGCAGCTCTCTTGACTATCGCTATCCTCGACTTTGGAAAGATACTTTGTAGGCCTGTCTACTCGGTGCCACTGGTCGTTCTCGTTCTTCGTCCACACTTTTGGATGCTGTTGAGGATCAAGCACCCAGTTATTGCGACCCACGAACAAAACCCATTTCCGCTAGATGGGGTTCCATACCTCCTACGCCAGGACGTGATAAGACCAGCGGATGATCGCCGTCCATTCGCAGTTCATGCTCCAGCAGGATATCGCCCGCGTTCTCGGCGAGCGGATAAGTAACGCGTAGGTCTACCACGGACGTGATATCGTTACGCCCGAACTGTTGGCGAAAATGGTCTCCCTTGATCCGGACCGAGCCTCCGGCTCCTAAAAACCCTACAGTTTCGTTACCCAACCTGATAGCTGAAAAATCGCGCGGGCTTATCCGGATCATCGTAAGTACTGGAATAGCCTCCTCCCACCGACAGTTGCAGCCCGCTCGGCTTTCTCCGATCAAAATCCGAGTACTCGTGCGGGTTACTGGCGATGTGCATGATTTCACTGGACAAGAATCTCTTCACTTTGCGCATGAAAGATTCTCAGTCGACGATCTTGATAATGGGCGGATTGGAACGCAGGGAGTATGGCGTCGCGCCCGCCGACGACGACCCACCTCGCTCCAGGCCGGCAACCGCTTCCGCAAAACGGAGCCACCGATTCTGCCATACATCAGATCGCTCCCGGTCGGCAAGATGCACGCGATTGAGTCGTGCCGCGACAAGCTTTGCCGAGGAGGATATACAACCTAGCTGACCACAACCTGACCAAAGCATCTGTCCGCACTCCGATGCGACTGCCAAGCACTCTGCGGAAGACTTATTGGCCGTCAAGCTCTCTAGGATCGGGGCGCTTCGGCTGAGACGGAACAACTTGCTGACGCGCGGTCATGCACCATGCGATTCCGGAGCAAGTCGCCCACCGATTCCGAGATGATGCACCATTCTGATCAGACGTAGAATGACAACAACATTTTTTCCCGCGTCCGGATGGAGCAGAACCGACATTGCTTGGCGAGTGACCATCACGTGGGTTTGCTAGTCCAGAAGAGTCGGCGCCCAATGTGAGCCTTGCAGGAAGACGCCGCCATGCAAATCACCAAAATTATCGCTCGCCCCACCAAATTGCCAGCGACAGATTGCGTTCGGTCATCAGGGCATCAGGTGCGGCTAGGAGACTGAGACACAGACCTCAGACGTGTTGTCACTATCCAGGATGCGAATGCAATCCATCCAAAGAATTGATTTCACACTTCATGTGCTGCCGGGTAGGGAAAGCGCCGTGCATCACGCAACATGGTAGGTTTGCTGTCGGTAAAGCTGCGATGAGTACGTGATCATGGACGCCGCGATCGGATTGTAGGCACGGTTTTGCCCGGTGCGGCCAACTTCATGTCACCCCCCGTCTTTGGATTGTGCGGCCGTTGAGCAGTTCATTCCGCAGCGTCTCGGTGATTTTATAAAAGTTCGAAAAAGGAAGGCGCGGCAGGACGGCCTCGTTATGGCGTTCTCCAGCTGAGCGTAGCCGCGCTTGGCCATCACTGTCGCTCCAGTGATCGGAGCACGAAGGAGACTCACCTTCCAGGCCGAATGAGGAAGTTCGTTGCTCAAGCACGGAACGTCTGCCGGCGTGTGAGGCTTTGCAAATTGAGGGCCGCGATGCAAATTGCCTATCATCGCTGCTCCCCATCAAACCTGCGGCCGTGCGGCTGCGCTCGCCATCGGGAGCATCGATCGTGATGAGGAGATTTAGATCCAGACCATGGAACGGCATTGTCACTGCTCCGCCATGTGAATGCATCGATCCAAACCATCGATTTCACCAATCAATGTGTTCTCGGCAATCATCTCGGCCTCAGGATGTCGGCGACAACTACCGGGATTGTTCCGGCGCTGAGCGGGGTGCTGCCCGCCTATCGATGCATTTGATTGATTGCCGCCTATGTCCCGGTGGCGAGAGCACATTCGACGTCACCAAGATGCATGCGCGCCACGTGAGACAGTGAACAACGCCAGTCGAGCTTACAATGGAATCCCGATCCAGTATGCGATTCGCCAGCACCGCTGCTCTTCGTCTATTCCGGATTCCAACGCTTACGCGGAGGCCGGACTGTTCAATTCCGCGCATGCTCGAACCTGACGTGGTGGGTGTCTTGGCGTGACTTAATAGGAGGTCGCGGAATGCGAACGCTACTCGTTGATCATGAGACAGACCCAGCGCGCGTTGTACAAGAAGCGCTCTCCGATTGCGGTTTTGCCGTTGACGTAGCGTGCACCCTGGACGAGGCGGCCGCCGCTTTTTGTTGCGCCAGCTATGACATTCTCTTGCTCGAGTTGGTTCTACCGGATGGGGACGGCTTGGATTGGCTGAAGCAGTTGAGACGTGACGGACATTCGATGCCTGCCGTGATGATGAGTAACTTCAACGAGCTCGGTAGGCGCATAGCGCTATTTAATGGCGGTGCGGACGACTTCCTGCCCAAGCCCGTATCTACTGATGAACTCATCGCACGGATGCGCGCTACTCTGCGCCGATCAACGCAAATGATGGCCCCCATCGTTACCTTTGGCAATCTGCGATTCGATTCGATCGGTCGGCAAGCGTCGGTCAATGGTCGACCGCTGAAGATTGCCCGCCGCGAGGTGTGCATTCTCGAACATCTGCTCAGCCGCGCCGGCCGCACCGTGGCTCGCGCGTCATTGCAGGATAGCCTCTATGCATTTGACGACGAGGTCTCCACCAATGCGCTTGAGGTCGGAATCTATCGTTTGCGCGGTCATTTGAGTCAGTCCGGTGCGTCGCTACGGATCAAAACCGCGCGCGGGATCGGCTACGTCCTTGAATTGAAATGCGCGGCATCGACCGCGCAGCCAATCGAACTTGAAAGAAACGACCATCTTGAGCATCATTCTTGACAAGCATGCCGGCGTCACTCGAAGATCGATCGCAGCCAACGGCCTTTCGTCCACCTTTCTTCCTTGTCTTTCGCAGCTTTTGTGCGTGGTCGTCCTGCTATTCCCGGCTGCTGCCGTAGCTCAGATCAAGCGGGATGATGGAGGTGGGCCGCAGCGTACGGCTGCCGACGGCATTAGCGGAACGCTGACCCTTTCCTCTTCGCTGGGTAAGACGATTCATCTGCCAGCGCCAGCTGCGAGCATCTTTATCGCAGATCCTACGGTCGCGGACTATCAGGCACCTTCGAACAAGACCATCTTCGTTTTCGGCAAAAAATCCGGGCGGACCACCTTGTTCGCACTGAACGAGGGCGGGGAGGCTCTCGCTGAACTGCGTGTTGTCGTCACGCAACCGATCGAGGATCTGCGCGCCACGCTGAAAGCCCAGGTCGGCGACTATCCCATCCAGGTAAGCTACACCCCGCGCGGGGCCATCCTTAGCGGTACGGCGCCCAATGCGGAGATCGTCGACATAGCGATGAAAGTGACCGAGCAGTTTCTTGGGTCTGGTGCGCTCGTCGTCAACAAGATTCAGGTGGCGGGGTCATTGCAGGTGAATCTGAGCGTGCGGGTGGCGGAGGTCTCCCGGAGCGCCATGAAGGAGCTCGGCGTCAACCTCTCCGCTTCCGGTCAAGCTGGCCCTTTCACTCTCGGCATGGTCAGTGGCAGTGGTGGTGGATACGGCGCGGCGCAGGGCGGCGGTACGGCGAAGATAGGAGTCAACACTGGCCATGTGAACGTCAGCGCTATGCTCGATGCACTGGCTCACGAGCGCCTCGCTTCCGTACTTGCTGAACCGAACCTCACCGCAATGTCAGGCGAATCCGCCAGCTTCCTCGCCGGCGGCGAATTTCCCATTCCGGTGTTGCAGGACAATCGGCAGGTCTCTGTCGAGTTCCGTCACTTCGGCGTCAGCCTGGAGTTTGTACCGACCGTTCTCAGTAACAATCAGATCAATATCCGCGTGAAGCCTGAAGTCAGCGAACTATCGTCACAAGGTGCTGTCAACATCAACGGCATCTCCGTGCCGGCTCTCTCCACCCGGCGTGCGAACACGGTTGTCGAGCTCGCCAGCGGCCAAAGCTTTGCAATTGGTGGGCTTATCCGGCGCAACTTCAGCACTGAGATCACGACTTTCCCCTGGCTCGGCGACGTTCCGATACTTGGTGCGCTATTTCGCTCATCGTCATTTCAACAGGATGAGACGGAACTCGTGATCATCGTCACGCCTTACGTCGTGCGGCCAAGATCGAACTCGAAGCAGATGAGTGCGCCCACCGACCGCATCGCTCCGCCCTCAGACCTCGCGCGCAGTCTGACGAACACATTGGCAACGCGCTCGCCTGTTCGCAGTGCTCCCCCGATAAGCGTACCAGGCGCGACAAGGGGCACCGGCCACATCATCGAATGAGGATCGACCAATGAGATTACGATTCGTGCGCCCCCTCATCGGTCTGACGGCCAGTCTAGGTGGCTGCGCTAGCACCGCGCCGACCTACCTCGAGCCGACCGCGCAAGCGATCCTGGTTGAACAGGAGAAGAACGTCTTACTGTTACAGACCCTTGGAGGGCCCGAACGGCAGCGTCTGCGTTATTTCATAGCAAGTACCGGTCGCGGTCGGTATGACGCGCTGCATCTTGATATCGTCGGCTCACGTCGGCTCGGGGCGCAGATAGCAGCTGAGGCCCGCGCAATGGGCGTCGACGCTCTCAACATCCGCCTGTACAGTCCATTCATCGATAGGCGTGATGGCTCTTCCGCCCGAATCGAGGCGATTACGTACGAGGCGCGCCCTCCCGTTTGTCCGTCGATTGCGATCGTCGGCCCTTCAGTGAACGACAATTCTTTCGATCCGACGCTTGGCTGCTCGATCCGCAACAACTTGGCCGGCATGGTCAACGATCCGCGCGACTTGATTGACAATCAGGCCGTTGTGCCGAGTGATGGCAATCGTGCGGCCATTCCCGTTGCCACATACAAAACCTTCGCGACCGGCAATAACAGCAACTTGGGTATAGCTAACAACAAGCTGCCATCAGATCCCACGTCTGCCGGCACCCAGACCGTGCAGCCGTCTCGATAGCGAGAACATCAGTCATTCGATGCGACCTCATTCACAACACGAACTAGACTTGGCCGGCGGCAAAGAGTGCTTTTGCGACAGCCTCGAAATACTGGACAGGAATGGAATTGCCAAGGCTAGCGTTGCAGATTAGCTCACGGACCAGGACGTGATCATCGACGATACTGAGACGAAGGCGCCTCGCTTCATCAAAGAGCCGTGAAGCCGCCTCCCCATCGCCGCGGCAAACCAGGACCGGGACGCCCGTTTCGCCACGGATGTAGCGTACCCCGACCAGCAGCTCGCGCCCAGTCAAGATCAATGTCGCGCGACGCACGCCGAGTGGAGACTCGCTCGCCTGCTCCCGCCGAAGGCGTCGGTGTTCGCGTTTCACCTCCGGACTGCCTTGCTGCTCCTTGTCCTCGCGCTTCATATCGCTCTTAGTCATGCGCATGCCGCGCAAAAACAACCAGCGCTGGACGATGAGATCGACCAATCCGCCGATCAGAAATGCACCACTTGCAATCCCGATCAACAGTTTCACTTGAATGAACACGAACTCGAAGCAGCCCGTGCCGCAAACCGGCAGATAGACCAGTGTCTTCCACGCGCCGACAACGACGAGGACAAAGATCGCGCCGAGGCAGAAGACCTTGACCAAGGTCTTCCCAAGCTCGATGAGCGAACGCAAAGAGGCGATGCGCTTCAGTCCGTTGATGGGATCAATGTTCTCGAATTTCGGCTTCATCGGCTCGGAGGAGAACACTAGTCCACCATTGGCCAGGACCGTCGTCAGAATTGCGCAGATGACCATACTCCCAAGAAGCGGGCCAACAATTCTCAGTGCAAGTTCGGGCAAGACGCCGAGCGCAAGATCGACCGCAATATTGAACGGCTTATCAAGCAGCTTGTCAGTCAGCATGAGCGCTTCACGACATTTGTCGTAGATGGAACTCGCTTCTATCCAGAGATAGCCGAGACCGGCGCAAGCGCTGAGGGCCCTGACTAGATCCGTGCTATGCGGAACCATGCCTTTCTTGCGCGAATCGCTTAGCTTCTTTTCAGTGGGGGCGAGCGTTTTCTCTTCGCTCGTGCCGCTCACTTCAGTTTCCTTTCAAGCCTCTCCAGCTCTCGGCTCGACTGTATGATTTCGGATTGCATGTATTCGATGAGATAGATCGTATAAGTGACCATGACGATCGCAAAGCCTATATTCTTGATCGTCAACGATAGGTCCCGCGGGTTGAATTGCGGCGCAAAGCGCCCGAGCAGGAGCGCGGATATGTCGGCCAGCAAGAGGAACGCTACCACAGGTCCAGAGACCAGGACGGCGGTACGTATGATGCTGTCGAGCACGCCCCACAACTCCAGTGTCCCTTGCATGCTCAGCGTGGGTCCAAGCTGATAAGCCGGCCAAACCAGATAGCTGCCGTAAAGCCCACTGATCATGGTTTGCAGCCCGCCCGTGACGACGAAGATCGTGATCGCGGTGGTACCGATAAGCAGTCCCGTCGCCGAAGCCTGACTGCGTGTCGCGGGATCGGCGGGAGTGACTACGCTGCTGATGCCCCGTTGCGTGTCGATGAACTCGCCGACGGCCTGAAGACTCCAGAGGGGAATACTGAGCAGGGCGCCGATCAGCAGGCCGACACACGTCTCCTTAAGACCGAGTAGCGGGATCTTGAGCAGACGGGTGTCCGGATCTAGCTCCTTCAGCCCATCGGCGATGTGCGCCAAGTATGGTAGTTCGAGTGCAACGGCCAGGCAACCGCGGATCAGGCCGCCGATCTGCGGACGCGTAAATACCGGAAGCACCAGCATAATGCCCACGGGGCGGGCCGCACCAAGGCTGGCAGCAACGACGAGTTCGATGGTTGCCTGGATCAGACTTTGCGTGTTGGTGGTTGACAGATCATACATGACGGGCGGCTGCTAGTAGCCGGTCGTGAGCGCGGGAAAATCAGTGAAGATCTGCTTGGCTTGTTCGATGAGCGGGGCGCTCAGCACCGGAGCAAACAAACCTATAATCCCAACAATAACCAAAAGCTTCACAGTCAGTGGCAATGTCTGATCCTGGATCTGCGTTGCCGCCTGGATGATGCCGATGACGGTTTCGGCGACCGCCGCTGCAATGAGCGGCGGCAGAACCCAGGTCATGAAAAGCACCAGTGATCGGCTCATATAAGGGAGAATAGTGGCCTCATCCATGCTCACCCTCCAGGTGTTGTATAGCTCAGCACTAGCCCGTGCATAAGCCGCGACCAGCCGTCAATCGCCACGAATAGGAACAGCTTGAAAGGAACTGAGATCACTGTCGGAGACACCATTGACATGCCCATGGCCATCAGAATGGTCGTTACGATCAGATCGATAGTGATAAACGGAAGGTATAGCAAAAACCCGATTTCGAAGGCACGCTTGAGTTCTGAGATTAGAAAAGATGGGACGAGAATGACAAAATCATCGGCTGTGGCTCTGCCGCGCATCTCTTCCGGCCAGACACGTTCGGTCGAGGACAGGAAGAAGCCTCGCTGTTCTTCATTGGTGAAGTTCTTGAGATAGGCTCGCAGCGGCTCCTGTCCCTCTTTCGCAGCGGCTACCCAATCCTCGAGCGTTTGATAGCGGAGCTGCAGATCGGCGACTCGATTGTAGCTCTGCTCAAAGACGGGGGCGCTCGTGAAAGCGGTGAGCATCAATGCCGCGCCGTATAGAACGATGTTCGGTGGAATCGACTGGGTCCCAAGCGCATTGCGAACGAGGAAGAGAACGACAGATACCTTTACGAACGCCGTGGTCGTGACGACAGCGAAGACCAACAAGCCGAGCGCGGCCGTGACCGCAAGAAGCGGCAGTATTGCTGGTTCAATGTTAGTCATTTCCCGCTAACCCGCCACGCAGTCTAACGCCGAGCTCGTCCCCAATACGTACTATGTCGCCACTCCCGATACGTACGCCGTTTGCAAGGATATCGACCGGGCCATCGACCGGCCGGCCAAGTTCGAATACATATCCTTTGCTGATGCTTCTCAAGGCTCCCAGCGTGATGGGCCAGCGGCCGCATTCAAAGACAAGCGAAATCTCAATATCGTCGAGATCGGCTTCCGAAGGCGGCTGCTGTGAACCGGGTAGTGTCGTCATGTGCGCATACTCCAGAGGGCGCGGCCGCAAGCGAAACGGTCCGTGCAGGATCAGGTGGTTGCCAGTGACATCTGCCGCGGTCCATAACCGGCCCGCAGTGAGGATGATCTGACCGCGGGCGAATGGCATTACATCCGGCAACAAAGCGTCGCCCTTACGCGTTTTGCGAAGAAGCGAGGCTGACGCCCGGAGGGAGCCGACCTCTCCTGCAACTGTAACGGGTAACTGTGCGGGGACCTCACACAACTGTCGCGGCAATTGGCCGAGCAGCTTGCCTAAGGCGCGGAACGCCGGCGGTATCGGTCCATCAAGAGGCGAGAAAAGAAATAGGCGACCTTTGCCCCTGACCGGACCGTAGATGATGTCGAGTTCGATATAAGGCCCGTTCTTCTCGGCCTTTCCAACATGAAGGAGTCGCAGTTGCTGCTCTGTCTCAGTCTCCACGTGCGCGAGCAACGGTTCAAGTGCAAGTTCGAGAACCAGCGAACGACTTGGCTCGGAAAGTAAAGCTAGGCCACTCTGTACTGTCGAGATCAAGGCCTCGGCAAGCGCATGCGGTATCGACAACACGAGCTCATCATCGCCGAGGCCCCAAACGCAATCGAGCATCGACAGAGCCGGAGGTTCCTCCTGCCACACAAGTCGTTCCAATCGCACCGACAGCGGCTTGTCGCAAAGGTTACTCCGCGAAGAGGCGGAGGGCCGCACGTTTCTGTTGAGCCACGTTACGAGACTCTGCGTTAAACGCTGGGTTGGCTCGTACTTCGCGTATGCGTCCGCGCGAGTTGCAGGAGGCGGCTGTACAGGGCAGCGCATTTGCTTCCCAACTGGACTAGCTGTAATCAAATTGAACCGCCCGCCACCGGCATGGGCAAACCCCTCCCATGGCGAAGCAAGACTTCATCATCGGCCTCTAGCTCGGCTGTTACTTCCGAATGGGTATCGGCCGCACGCCGGACGTCGGTCTCGATTTGTCGCCATTTATGAGTCGCTGCGGAACGCTTCGCCCAGTGCGCACGCCTCTCGGATGCGGCTGTCTCGGCCTGCTTTTGAGCGATACGCGCCTCCTCAAGTGTGCGGCGTTTCGAGGTGATCTCGATCGCGAGCCTCTCAAGGGTGAGCTGGCAATGATCGAGTTCAACGACGGACAAGGTACCGGCCGACATCAACTGTTGGTAAACCTCCGCCTGGGCCTCTGTATGATGCTTTTCAGCAATTGCAAGTTCCTGCCATGCGTGCTCCGCGGCCGAGGTCGCGATATGAAGCTTGGCTTGCATATTGGACAACTCACTACGAGCACTACGCTCGCGCATATCCTTTACTTGCCGCAAGCTCGAAACGTGTATGCAACTCATGCGGTCAGATGGCACATCCATGTGACGGTTTCCTCAAAAGTGGACGCATCGTTTTCACCTTGGCGTAAAAACTCGCGCAGATCATCGATCGAAGCGACAGCTCGGTCCGTCAGCGGATCGCTGCCTTGCTTGTATTCACCAACCTTGATCAAAAATTCGGCCTCTGCATGACGGGAGATAAGATCACGGAAGAGGGATGCTGCCTTGCGATGCGGTGCAGATACGACGGCATCCATGACGCGGCTGCGGCTCGACAGTACATCGATGGCGGGGAAATGCGCCCGCGCCGCGAGAGAGCGTGAAAGAACGATATGACCATCGAGAATGCCACGCGTTTCCTCGGCGATTGGATCGCCCGTGCCGTCACCTTCCACAAGCACGGTATAGAAGGCCGTGATTGAGCCACGCTCACTCATACCAGCGCGCTCCAGCAAACCTGGCAACATTGCAAAGACAGAGGGAGGAAAGCCCCGGCGGGTCGGTGGCTCACCGGCAGCAAGCCCGATCTCGCGCATAGCGCGGCTAAATCGCGTCAATGAATCCATCATCAGAACGACGCGCAGGCCTTGATCGCGAAAATATTCGGCGAGCGCGGTTGCCGTATAAGCACATTGCGCCCGCTCCGTCGCTGAGCGATCGGAGGTCTCAACGACGACGACCGTGCGGCGGAGGGCAGTCTCCCCAAGATGCCGCTCGATGAATTCACGCACTTCGCGTCCACGCTCGCCTATCAGCGCAACCACGGTCACGTCAGCGACCGCGCCTTTTACGATCTGCGACAGTAACGTCGACTTGCCGCCACCAGGCTCTCCATAAATGCCGATGCGCTGGCCCTCGCCGCATGTCAGAAGACCATCCAAGGCGCGAACACCGAGTGGTAGAGGGCGATCGATGATGCACCTTGTCATTGGATTTGGCGCCTTGCCGCGCAGCGGACGCGTCTCCACGGTTTTGACTGCGCCCCTGCCATCGAGAGGACGGCCGAAGCTGTCGATCACCCGCCCAAGCAAATTGGGGCCGACCGGCACTTCGTGCATTCGGCCAGTGGCAACGACTTCTGCGCGGCCGGACATGCCTTGCAGGTCACCGATCGGCGTCAGCAACACGCCGTCCTGCAAGAGACCGATCACCTCGGCCTCAAGCGACCATCCGGTGCGCGGATCCTTGAGCACACAAACTTCTCCAATACGAGCATCCGGCAAAACTGCATGGATTAACGTGCCGAGCGCCCGCGTGATCCGCCCGCGTACGGCACGCGTGTCCACATGGCTTGCCGTAGTTCGCAGACGCGCCAGCGCCGCGTGCAGAGTCCCGTCTCCATCAGGACAGCTATGGTCTGGTCTCGGCGCCGTCACTATTCGTCTGCCTCATGATCTAAACCAAAGCCCAAACGCAGTGCGCGGAGCTGCGCGTCAAGTCCGAGATGGATATTGCCAAATTCGCTCCACAGCACGCATTCGTTCGCTGACAGCGCCGGGTCCGGAATAATTCGGACCGCCGGCCGGTCCTCCCGTCCGTCACAGGCAGCAAATTCGCGCGTAAGCGCATCAGCATCCATGGGGGACGCATGAAGGGACAGTTTCGCCCCGCCATATCTGTGCGAAATCGTGTGACGAACCGTCCTCACCAACATCTCGCCGGGATCGAAATCGCCCAGTAGATCAGTTACGATGTCCATCACGAGCGCTGACAGTTCCTCCTCCAAAACGGCCTTTCGTCGTGCCACTTCCGAGGCAGCCTGCGCCACCAGCTGTGCCATTTCCTCGGCGCCGGCCCTCACCCCCTCGGCATGGCCGCGCGCACGCTCCTTCTGAAAAGCTCTGCGCGTCCAGCCGCGAGCGCGCTTCAGATTTCGCTCGGCCACGGCACGCGCCTCGAGGGCGCTCTGCCAAATCTCGAGATCCCTCGCCTCTATGAGTGGCCCAAGCGGGCGGATGTGCGGAGCGACGGGCGGCGCAGTTTCGTCGGCTGTCATCCCGCTGGGGCCTCCCTCGTCAAATGGGCCAACACCGGTGAAAACAATTGGCCCGCGGCATCGCGGTGTTCAGTCCCCGGATTGTCGGCGGCCGTTCCGACAGCTAGGCGTAGAAGCACGCGGCGGCAATCAAGCGTTGACGCTTCATCGAGCCAAGCGCCGAGGCAGGCATGTCCATCGTCTTCAATCCCTAGCGCGAGTTCTTGAGGATCAGCAATTAATCTGGTCGAAACCGCATGCGCTGCATGTCGGATCCCGAAAGCCTGCACCTCGGTGCCGACGTGCTCGACCAGAACGGCGACATCATGCTTTGAAATCAGCCTTGTCAGCGAACGGGCATGCCAAATGCCGCCGGCGAGCAGGGCAGCCCTGCTCGGATCATGCCCGAGGAGAAGGTCTGGCCCGAAGTCACTTCCGTTCAAGCCCATTTCATCTTCAAGCAGCAACGCTTGCAGTCTTACCTGCAGCCTAGGACTCTTCTGCAGTCGCACCAAAGTCGCGGCCGAGAGGTTCGCGTCAAGACGCGCGGCAAGGCGGGTCGGATGAATCGTGGCAGCAAGCTTACGAATACCTACAGAGGCTAGTTTCAGCGGATCATGCCGCTCGGCAGACGGATTCGGTCTCGTCATGTCGGATACCACACTACGCCGCATTAGGCTTAATCGCTTTGCGAATCATCTCCATAGCAGAGACAGCCGAGCGCCCACCAACAGCGCTAACTTTCTGAGATGATTGCCTGCGCTGGCGCCCACGAGCGCTCAGCAAGACGCAGGACAGCACGCCGAATACAGACCCGCCGAGACCCATGCCAACCGCAACCAAT
Organism: Bradyrhizobium sp. 164; assembly: GCF_023073715.1. Lineage (GTDB taxonomy): Bacteria > Pseudomonadota > Alphaproteobacteria > Rhizobiales > Xanthobacteraceae > Bradyrhizobium. Next base: position 16,612 of record NZ_JADPKA010000012.1, on the reverse strand, counting down.
GGCGTCGAAATGACTCCAGATGCTTGGACGAAACCAGCCGCAGCCGCCGGTCGCGGCTCTAGTGCGGGCCGCTCGACTGAGACGAAAACAACAGCCACCTTGTCATAGGATAAGCCCTCGATGCTGTTGGCGACGAGCATTTTAATCTGCGGCAGCAAGATTGAGAGATTTGCCCTCGAGTCATGTCGGATGAAAACCGACGCCGAAGATGGCGTGGTGTCACGTCGCAACAGGTCGTTCTTTGGCAGAACAACGTGGACGCGCGCCGAGAGGACACCATCGATATCACTGATCGTGCGAGATAATTCCTCGCTCAGCGCATAGACGTAACGGGCGCGCTCCTCGATTGGCGAAGCAATCAGACCCGCCGCGCTGAACACTTCGCCTAGACTCTTGAAAGCGTGGCGCGGCAACCCTTCGCCATTCAGCAGGTCGATTGCGGAAGCAATCTGAGTCTGCTCGACCTGGATCGTGATAGTCCCGTCCTTAGCAGCAACGCGGACCGCATCGACCCCGTTCTTGAGGAGGACCGCAAGCATCTCATTGGCCTCACGCTCCTGAACTTTCGTGTAGAGATCGGCTTTGCAACCAACCAGGGCAAGCAGGAGCGGCAGCAGAGCCAGAAGTTGAAGCCGCTTGCGGAATGGGCACGCCTGACCGCTTTCGCGATCGATTAAACCAATCATTCGCCCCACTCAGCCCGCCGATATCAGCTTATTCAGAGATGAACCGAGGCTACCGATGCCATTTGAAATGAGTGTTACCTGGATGACGCTGTCAGAAACATCCTTCAGATTCGCCAACATCGCCTCGAAGTCACCTGCGCCACTGGGGGCGCCCGGCACACCCGCTCCCGCTTTGCCCGGCTGCAGCAATAGGGGCTCCGACGTCGACCCGGTCTCCGCACCTTTTGGAACTGCATTGACCGGATACATCGCAGAAAGGTTCTGGAGGATGCGATCGCCCAGCGGGCTCGCCCGTGTTGTTGCACGCGATACCTCGGATATCGGCGGAACGGGCGCCGCTCCCGTTACTGGAGGCGCAAGGTCTGGAACCGAAGCCGCTTGCAAGAGGCTCTGCTGAAACTGGACCTGCTCGTCGACCGCTGTTGCCGAACAGGCCTTGGACAGGCCTTCTAGATTGTGAGAGATCGGCGCAGCGCCTAACATCATCATGGAAAGACTCGCTCTCATCGAGATGTGATACGACCAGCCGTTCAAGCCGATTAGCGGCTCAATGTCCTAGACAGGCCAGCTGACGACAAGCTGACGAGTTCGCCCGCAACATCGCCATCTAAAGATCACGTTTCGCGTTCACGTACCGAACGTACTCCTGTTAGTTTAAGTCAACGAGAACCATGAATGCTCATCCGATCCATAATCCCGCACGTTTTGAACGGAGTTCTGTGTGTCGCCGTTTTCGGCGGAACACAGATCGCGCGCGGCGCTCCCCTGTCGCTGCCCTCGACCCCTTATCGGTATACGGTTCTGGATCAGGAGCTTTCTGCCGCGCTGCAGGAATTCGGCAACAACCTCAATATTAAAGTCACCATCAGCGCCGAGGTGAAGGGTCGGATTCGCGGGCACATGCCGGACCTGCCACCGCGCGACTTCCTTGATCATCTGACTCAACTCTACAATCTTCAATGGTATTACGATGGGCTCGTGCTTTACGTCTCTACCGCAAAGGAAGCGCAAACTCGTCTGCTTGTCCTAACTTCAATCAGCTGCGACGCGCTCAAGGCAACCCTCGATGCGCTCGCCATTTCCGACGAACGCTACATCATGAGATCGGCTCCGGGAAATGGCCTAGTCCTTGCGTCCGGTCCACCACGCTTCATCGCACTCGTGGATCAGACGCTCAATGGTCTTGTGGCGGAGGCGCAGGCGCGACCTCGCTCCGTCGAGATGCCGTCCCGGGAATCTGTGCTGATGTTATATCGCGGCGCCTCCGCGACGATCGTTCGGGATGGGCGAACTGAAGGCCCGTACTCTTCAGACATGCCGCGCCAGGAGGGTGCCTTGCCTGCGCAAGGGCCGGGCCCAAGATGATACAGCTCAATCAGCCGTTACGCGGGTTGTGCAAGGAGCCTGGACCGATCGTCCGGTCAGACGCCGCACAAGCACGGCGAGACGTGCGTGCCGTAAATCGGCTCCAGAACACGAGAATTGCCGCTGCGCCACCTTGTCCACCAGTATCCGGATGTCCGGTGGTAGTGTGCGGGAGGTTCTGCAAAACCTGAGCGGCTGAAGCGGTCACAGTAAATCCGGTATTTGCGAAGATCACCGCCCATAGCGGAGCAAGGACCATCACGACCGTGACGAAGATTAGGACGGATGGCTCTGCCGTCAAACAGCTTATTGCGTCGGACAGGGATCCTGAAACCCCTGATCCAGGGTGCGGTGCAGGAAGCTATCGAAGCCGCGATGGCGGAGGCGCTGGGCGCGGCGAGGCGCGGCTGGGCTATCGCTCCGGCTACTATACCCGCTCGCTTATCACCCGGGGTGAAGGTGCCGCAGGACCGTCAGGGGCGGTTCTCGACCGAGCTTCAACGCTGTCAGCGCTCGGAGAAGGCACTGGTAGCGGCGCTGGCGTTCGGACATCAGTCTTGAATGCTCGCGGTTTTGCGACTGCACCACATTTTGCGGCTTGGACGGGGTTAACACCGAGGGCACAGTCGAGCGGCGGGAAAGAAAGGTTCGGGGCGGTATCAAAGCGTGGAAATCGGCAACTACGGACGCTCTTGATCCTTGGTGCGACCTCAATCATCAAGCTTGGCAAGCGAGGCTTGAAAGTCCCGCTCTGGATTCGGATCATGCTGCAAAGACGGCCGTCAAGCTCATAGCGGTGGCGTTCGCCAATAACTTGCGCGCACCATCTGGGCCTCGCTGTCAGAGGCGGCATCTATCATGCGCCGCCTGCAATGCTGAAAACCTAATCTTAAGAACTCTCCGGCGGAAGAAGAAAGCTGCCAAGGAGGCAAGGTGCAAATCTGGATGGACCCCGAATGACGACATTCCCGGTAGCAATCAGGACCGCCTGACTCACTGCGCTTCGAGCGCGAGAAATTGATTGGGCGATTGCTTCCGCGGATATCATCGTGGCCAGCGGCCAGGCGCCGCGTTTACAGGTCGAACATATGACCGCACCGTCGTCCCTTGTTCAACCAGAGAAAGATCTTGCAGCCCGGGCCGTTCCACATATGAGTCAGAGCCCCTTTTGGATGCCGATCGGGAGTCCCAGTCCAATGCCGATCGAGACCCGTGTCAGCCACGACGGGCTGGTGTGGATCAGTGGGAACTATTACAGCATACCCGACCATACGCGGCGCATTGTCGAGGTGCAGCAATTGCCCGATGTAATCCCATTCTCGATCAAGGCGCAATCGTTGCCGTCCATCCCGTTCTGGAGAAGGCCGCCGGCGAACTCGCGTCGCGCCCGAGCATCGACAGGCGGCCAACCGGTCCAGGTCGCGACCTGGCGTATCCGAAACCCTCGTCGATCGGGCCGGCGATCACATGCCAAGCCGGTCGCTGGGGTTTTACCAAGGTGTTGCAAACGGCTCCCCAATCGGAAGGCCGGCCATAACCATGCACGCGCAGCCGGCAGCGACCGACAACGTCAGGAAAGGCCTAGTCGCACTCAAGATGCCACGTGCGCTCAGAATGCTGGACACCACCTGCGGCGAATTGAAAGAGGGTGAGGTCACCTGGATTGAGGCGCTCGATCACGCATCGAGGAGCTGACGGTCCGCGACAGTCGCCGTGTCAGCACCGCGCTGAGAATGTCTCGCCTGACCACCGTCAAAACCCTCGCTGGCTTCGACTTCGCATCCAGCCCTCGCTCGATCGCAATCGCATTCTGGAGCTTGCCGAATTGAATTCATCTGCTTGCGACACCGGCAAGAGCCATCTCGCGACGGCACTCGCGGTCGAGGCCGTGAAGGCGGGAAAGAGCGTCGCGTTCGCCACGCTCGCGGACATCGTCATCACCACTTTGCGCGAGCACCTGCGGTTCCTCGCCCGCGCCTCCCTCCTTGTCGTCGACGAGATCGGTTACCTCCAGGTCGTACCTGGCGGCGGCAATCTGTCTTCCAGTTGGTGAACGCCCGCTATGACAAGGGCGCGGTGATCCTCACTTCGAACCGGCCACAGCAATTGCTTGATCGACTGCTTCACCACACAATTGTTATCAAAATCGAGGGATCGAGCTATCGGCTCCGCCAGCACGCCGCTCTCGTCCCGGAAAACGTCCGCTTGCCAACCCGCCGCAGCCCAAGCGCCGCGGCCGCCCGCCTGGAAGGACCAACGACGATTCCGATAGCGGCTGGTCCCGGAACCACAATCGCCGTCACCCAGGGAAATCTGGACATTCTCACGCAAAGTTCGCTGCCGTTGACAGATGTCCATGATCTCCGCCAGGTACAGCAGCCATCTGCAATCGAACGTAAGTGATGTCGGCGAGCCAGATCCGGTTCGCTGCTGCGGCCCTAAAGTTACGATCGATGAGGTTTGGCGCGATCGGCAGGCCATGACGGCTGTCGGCAACTCGGTGCGGCCGGGCCATGATGGCGCCGATACCGTGCCGATGCATTAGGCATTCGATCCGGCCCCGCTGGCGCCAAGTCCCTGTGCCCGCAGCGCGGCATGGACCCGTGGGTTGCCGTCCCCGCGCGCCGCTGTCCTGATGAACTCGAATGTCAGTAAAGAGCGCAGCATTGGTGGTCGTGCGTGCTCTGTCCGGACGCTCGCGCCAGGCGTCATAGCCGGCCCGCGAGACCTCGACCGCGGCCCACATCAGCCGCCGGGCAGGTATCGCGATGGTCCTCGATGAAGCGGAAGCTCGTGTCCGCGTTCCGGCAAAGATCGCGATCGACTTTTTAGAATGTCCCGCTCGATGGGCATCCGCTCGTTCTCCTCGGCAAACGGGCGATCTCGGGAGCCTGGTCCGCCGACATCGGCGCCGTCTGCGTGCTGTGGCGCCGCGTCGCCGATGCCGGCTCCTGCCGGAGCTTCTCAACGCAGCGCCGCAACACCGAACCGCGCAGACCGAGTTCCTTGCCAACGGTTCTGATCGATCGGCCACTCGACACCAGAAGCTTAGCCGCCTGTCGCTTGTACTCCTCGGTAAACAATCGACGTTGACGTACTTCCATTCGACGCGTCCTGGCTCTCTGAGCCTACTACAGGTGTCCACTCATTCGGAGGAGGTTCGCGTAGCTGCGCACCGTCAGCTTCTCGAAAGCTAAGCCTCCTAGGCAGAAGGTGTCGATCTGGGCCCGGCGTTAGCTGTTGGATCTGCCAAAGGAGAATCCGATGGATCCGTTCCACAATCTCGGCCAATTCGAGCCTCCGGATTTCGCCCGGACGGACTACGACGAGCTGCAACAGCTCCCAGTTGACCAAGCGGGGTTTCAACAGCACCTAAACGAGTTGCACCTGCGCGAGCGCCCGCCCCGCAATGCAAATCGTCGCGGCGACCCTTATCCTTATAATGTGTCGAACAGGGATGCGGACTGGTTGGACCACGGGGAAGGCATCTCGCGGTCGACGTGGAATCCGCCCACCGAATCTGAACAGGGGAGCAATCAGCATGTGCTTTTTGCGGCCGCAAGTCGCGGTGGCCAGTTGCCAGCCGGCAGTTTCAGTCCGGCGGACGTTTGGCACGGCCTGGATTCAGCGGTCCACTTGCCGACGCATAGTGTCGACCAGCAGGAGTATTCGTGGGCGAACGCCGATGATGATTGGCCAACGACCTCCACTGTTCCTTGGGAGCAACATCACGGGGGATCCTTCCTCGACCCGCGGCCATGGCTCGGCGATGGCAATACTTCAGAAGAAGGGCACTGGTTAGCCCCGGCAGAGGCGCAGTGGGTCCAAGCATTGAGCGACGGGCGGGTCTCCCCCGCCGCTGGCGGTCCGACGAACGTTGAAGGCCCCGTCCTCCAGCAATCGCAGCTTGATGAAATCCTGAACAGTTGGGCTGGCGAGGAGGAGCAGACAGAAGACGAGGACCGGCAAGAGGCGGTAAGACGAATCAAAGCCTGGGGAGAGGCCGGCGACGTCTATGCACGGCTGGAGCTACCATACCTGTGCCTAACGACCTTGCCCCCCGCCTTTCCGCCCGATCTCCGGACGCTCGACGTCAGCGAAAACGAGTTGATGCACCTACCCGACAACCTACCGGCCGAACTCCGGACGCTCGACGCCCGCGGCAATCGCATGACAAGCCTGCCTGAGACCTTGCCGGCGGCACTTCAGTTACTCGCCATCGGCAGCAATGAGCTAACCAGCCTGCCCGTAACACTTCCGGATGGCCTTCAGACACTCGCCGTCGCCAGCAACCGGTTGGCCAGCCTGCCTGAAACCCTGCCGGCCGAGCTCCAGCAGCTCGATGTTCGCAGTAACCGGCTGACCAGCCTGCCGGAGACCCTTCCGACCGGACTTCAGTTACTTGAGGTCGGCGGCAACAGGCTGACCAGCCTGCCCGACACTCTACCGCCCGAACTCCAAGAGCTCGAAGCCGACGGCAACTGGCTGACCCGCCTGCCCGACAGCCTCCCCGCCGAGCTCCAGTTGCTCTTCGTCCGTGACAACCGACTGACTAGCCTGCCCGAGACGCTCCCGCCTGAGCTCCAGAGGCTTCATGCCGGCGGCAACAGGCTGACCAGCTTGCCCGAGACCCTCCCGGCCGAGCTTCAGGTGCTCGAGGTGCGAGACAACCGGTTAGCCAGCCTGCCGGAGACCCTGCTAACGCAGCTAGATTCTGGGTGTATGGTTTATCTGGAGGATAATCCGCTGCCCGAGCGGGTGCAGACGAATCTGGCGACGGCCCTGAATGCGCGAGGCTATACCGGCCCTCGGGTCTTCTTCTCAATGGGCCGGGAACCGGCGGTGAATCATGAGCGGCCGCTGGCGCAGGCTGTGGCCGACTGGGTCGAGGGGGAGCCGGAGGTTCTGGCCGCCTGGCAGAACTTCGCTGACGAGGCGGGTGCGCCGGAATACGCGCGCTTCCTCGACAGGCTGCGGGACACCGTAAATTCTGGCAATCCCCAGTTCCGGCAGGCCGTGATTGAGGATCTGCGGCAGGCGGCGACCAGGCCGCAATTGCGCCAGCAGTACTTTCAGCTGGCTTTCGAAGCGAGCGAGAGCTGCGAGGATCGCATCACTTTAACCTGGAACGGCATGCAGACCGCACGCTTGAACGCTGAAGTCGAGGATGGCGCCTATGACAATCGGCTTGACGATCTCGTTCAGCAGGGCCGCGTCCTGTTCCGCCTGGACGCGCTCGAGCAGATCGCCAGGGAGAAGGTCAACTCGCTCCGCTTTGTCGATGAGATCGAAGTCTATCTGGCCTATCAGGTCAAGCTGCGCGAGCGGCTTGAGTTACGGCACATCGCCCCGGACATGCGCTTCTTCGGCGTGTCCTGGGTCACTGAGTACGACCTCAGCACGGCTGAGATGCGGGTGCGCGACGAGGAGGAGACGGGGTTGGCCGACTATCTGGCAACTCGGTGGCAACCCTGGGAGACGGTGCTGAGCCGGATCGCACCCGAACCCCATGCACAGATGCAGCATCGGCTGCTCGAGGCGATGGGGGAGGAGTTCGACAGCCGACTCCAGCAACGGCTCGCCGGTCATGAGCTAATCGGGAACAGCGATGCCGAGCGGCAGTTCGGAGCGCAGATCCGCGATGAGATCGTCCGCGAGATCAAGGGCGCGCTGACGCGTCAAGTGCTCGCGGACCATGCGCTTGAGCTGTGAAGCGGCCATCGCGTTGCAAGGAGCTGTCAATCCTGTTTTCACTCAGGCGTCGGCGCGTCATGGTCGGCTCCAGACGCCCGCGCGGAGGCGCGGAGGGACCATCTGTGAAAATGTAGTGCTCGGCCGGCACGATCTAACCGCACGGCGGCGCTCGATCTTTTTTCGAACGATTGCCGCGGCGGGCGCGCCCGGCAGCGGCGCAGGTGCTTCATCACCTTTCGCAACATCGACCGACTGCCGCCATCGTTTACGTAATCTGCCGCCAGGCAATCAGGCTATTCCATCCGGGGTGAGACGAGGACTGGTTGACTGGCTCATCGCATAGGCGTTCGGAACTTCCTTTGTACCTCCTGACGAGCCCAGCGGGTGCCGAGTCGCTCGGCGGCATAACGATGCGGCAAATCCCTGCATCACACCTGGTATCGGCCATGGCGTATGCAGGAAAACCCCAATCAGCCGATGAATTGGAGTTCACGCTGAGTGCTATGCCGGATAAAGCGTGACGTGAGACTTCCTGCCCACGAGCAAGCCAGGAGACGAACACAGGGATCTTACGAGCGGGTTTCGACACCCCTTTTCCAAGCACCACGCTTGCCGCACGCAACGGGGCTAGCGCAAGAGAGGCGCGTCGCAAATCAAACTGTATCACATTTCTCTTATGCCCCAGCAGTTCCCTGCCGCACTTAGCACCCACGGGGGGTTCCCAAAAAGGCCCTGCTCACCTAGTTGGTAATCGAGACAACAGAACCACTACGTCCGCTACTATTAGCTATGCCGGGTCACTTCTGTAGGGCGGCACGCCAGCGCAGCGGGCGGGTGCTTGCATTGCGCGATATCGTGCACCGATCGTTGCGGACAACGTGATTTGGTCCGCGCAATCGGAATACGCTGCGCTGTCGCCATTGCTTGTATTGCAGTTGTGGCTCATCAAGCGTCCCACGTTGTCGAGTTAACGCATTTAGTCTTGAGCGCATATAAATCGCAGGTCCAGGCAGACGTTGGCGAGCACTCAATGCGAGGCACTTTCGCATCGACACGCAACACCGATCCGCTGCATTGATCTTCCGAGCATTTTTGCTTCAACGCGTCGCGCAAAGCTCCTGGTCAGGAGTCCGGCCGATCGCGCACTCAATGCGTTCGCGCATAGCTGGATCGATATCTCTGGCGCCGAGCAACTTTGGCGCCGGCGGCTCTTGCATTTGAAGAGCTGGTCTATCCCAGCTAGCGCAACTGCAGAGCCCCAGAGTAGCGAAGAGAGCCGAGCACGAAAGCAAACAAAATGAACCCAAGCGCCACCGCACTGCCTTACGAGGTGAATTCATGCGGTCCTTCTTGGATTGACTGCTGCGCCTGTGAATCGGCTGCAAGGAACGTGTTGCTGAGTTCCTCGGACGGCGCGTCGTCGTCCTTTGCAGCTGCGAGTGTAATGGATCCAACAGGCTGGATTGTGAAGTCCGAGGCAAGGTCCTGATAGGATAGAACAGCAAGATCGATCCCATTACGGGTGAGAAAGCCGCGGACAAAGCGTCGTATATCCATCGAAGCAAGGATAACGGGCCGGATCTGCCCCCGAACTACGTTCGAATGGATCTGACGCATTTTTGAGAGCAGCGCCTCGCTTTGCCCGTCGCTCAAAACCAGGTAGGGTCCTTTGGCAGTCTCTCGAACCGCGCTGCGCACGATATCCTCGGTTTGACGTTCGATGATAAAGACCGGAACGACGCGGTGTGCGTTGGCATACCGGTGGCAGATTTGCCGTCTCAGACCGGAGCGAACATGTTCCGTGAGCAAGACGACGTTTTGTTCACGTCCGCTCCATTCGGCCAATGCTTCCAAGACCAGCCGTGTGTTCCGGATCGGAATACCCTCCTCCAGGAGGCGCCGCAAGACGTCGGCTACTTTAGGGATCGGCGTCGTACGCAACACCTCCTTGACCAGATCGGAATATTCCGTCTCCATGCGAGCCAGCAACTGGCGCGTCTCCTGGATACCCACCAAGCACTGTGCATAGCGGGTTAACGCCGAATGGACGCGCAAGGCCAGGATTTCAATGGGACGGTGGTGCCCGATGCCGGCTGCTTTGAGAGCCGGTGCATTGCTCTGTTCAATCCAGATTTGATCCGTCTCCCGGTCATGCCGAAACGGGATGCCACTCAATTCAATGTTGGCCGGATCGTCGCGGAGTGCGAGCTGCGTTGGATCAATTAACTCCTGCTCGACGGGCACGCCCTCGACATCCACCCTGTACTGCAAGTCTGGCAAGCGCTCGTCGACCTCGATGGGGATGCGCGGAATTGTGATGCCGAGATCAGACGAGATCAGTCCCGAAACGCGTGCAATGTGCTGTTGCAATTCTTCTTTGTCGATCGCCCGTGTCAGACTTGACGCAAGGAACAATGCGATGGGAAGCGCCTCCGCAGGCACGGTTTCCTTGTTAGACTGTGTGGGAGCCGGGCGAGAGATATCAGCGCTTTTCTTGCCGCTTTGGGTCCCACCGTCGGCAAAGCTCGCTGCCGCAAAGACTGCAGCCAAGACGAGAAAGACAGGGAGCGGAAAACCCGGAATAGCCCCCATTACAACGAGGACGCCGGCAGACAGCCGCAATGCGTGCGAGTTTGCTGTGAGCTGGTTAACGATGTCGGTCCCAAGATTGAGCCTTACAACCCCATTTACTCGAGTGATGATTGTCGCAGCTGTAATCGAGAGCAGCAGCGAGGGAATTTGTGAGATTAACGCATCACCTATGGTCAGCAGGGTATATTGATGCAGCGCCGCCTGGAAAGACATTCCCTTGGAGAGCAGGCCGATGGTGATCCCGCCCAGCATGTTGACGCAGATAACCACCAATCCTGCGATGGCGTCGCCCTTCACGAATTTCATGGCGCCATCCATAGCCCCGTAAAGCTGACTTTCTTTCTCCAATGTAGCGCGCCGGCTGCGGGCTTCATTCTGATCGATATGGCCATTGCGCAATTCCGCATCGATTCCCATCTGCTTGCCTGGCAGAGCATCGAGCGTGAACCGCGCCGCCACCTCGGCCACGCGTTCAGCCCCCTTGGCCACGACGATGAACTGCACCATGGTCACGACTAAAAATATGACAATGCCGACGACGATATTTCCCGATATGACGAAATCACCGAACGTGCGAATGATGCTGCCCGCATCCCCCTCAGCCAAGATCAGCCGCGTCGTTGAGACGGTGAGCGCCAGACGGAATACCGTGGAAATCAGAATGACGCCTGGCAAGGACGAGAAATCAAGTGGAGTGCTAATATAGAGAGCGACCATCAGCAGCAATATGGCGAAGCCCAGATTGAAGCCGACGAGCGTATCAATCGCCACTATCGGGATCGGCATGATCATCATGCCGACCGTCAGAAGCAGCATCAACGCGACCATCAAATCGGAGCTGGCCGACGCGCGCGCAATGATCTTACGCAGGACGCTGATCATGGGGACCTTCCGATCGTTGATTGATCAGGCCAGTGCTCTCACGCAACGAGACATAGCGTTGGAAAGCGGCGAGCGCCTCGTCTATGAGGCCGGCCCGCCGTAGGGCGTGGCTACGCAACAGCATCAAAGAGATACGCGCCGAGGGTTCGTCATCAAGTGCGTTCAGTCTATCTAGGACCTGCAACGCCTCACCTCCGAGGCCTTCCAAGATGAGGGCATAGGCGAGAATCCGTAATAGATCGACATCTCGCGAGTCGTTGCCGACGATGAGTCGCAAGAGAGCCACGCATTCTGCGCTCTGCCCACATGCAAGGTGAAGATAGGAAAGTGTACAGAGCAAATCGCGCTCCTGTCCGGAACTCAGTGAGACGTTATCGGATTCGGAAACGTTGGTCGTCCGTTGCGCTCCATCGGAGTTGAACATTGTTAGGCTTCGATTAAGCTATTCCGATTCTGGCGGAGCAGCGCTAGCCAGTGCAGTCCCTGCCGTAGGACGACGATACCGTCCCCCGCCATCGAATCCGCAGGCGCGGCCGCCAGCTTATGAACGAGACGTTCCAGAACAATGCTATACCCCTCTTCCCGCAGCATGTCCGGATGACGTAGGCTTGGAGTGACGAAGGAGAGTAGATCGTGCGCGATATCGCGCCCGTAGAGCGATCCCACCCCAGCGGGCTGCTCGATCTCATAAATGCGAGTGCGCATCTCGTTGAGACTGACACGCCCGACTGCATCAATATCTTTGGCCTCCGATGCGGCTTCGATCGCTACATCCAGCGGCTTATAACGCGTGTTCAGCTCGCCCCAGATCGACGCCAGCTCCTTCTCGCCATTTGCACGAGCACCGTCCGCCTCACCTTTATTGGGTTGGATGGTCGGCCCTATCACTGGTTGATGATGGTGCTCGCTGAGTCTCTGCGAAGCAGTGCCAGGCCCGACATCGTGGCGGGACAGCTTTGACATGACGATCTCCTTATCCTTCCTTCGGGCACGGAAAGCCTAATACGGAACGGCAACAACGCGGCCATTGCGGCTTAGCAGCACACGCCCATCCTCGATTCGAGTGACCGCCCATCCCTCCGCCAAGAGAGCGCCGACGAAATACTTCTGCCCACCGACAAGCAGATAGGGCTGGGATCCGCGCGAAACAGCTTCGATCGCGATTGAGGATGGCTGCTTTTCCTCCTTGACGATCACTCCGTTCACCAGTGTCACCGCACCGTATGTACGAGCATCGAACCATTGCTGGAGCTCCTGCCATTTCGCAACGGTTGCAGGCGTGACTTTTCCCTCAGCGCTAACAAAACCCGGCCCCGAACCAACCCTGATATCGAGCAGGCCCGCCTTATCAATTTCCTGTTTCAGCACTTCGGCTGCAGCCTGAGCTCGCCGATCGTTAGGCCGGTTCGTGCCCAGCTTGGGTACAAGCTCTGCGGCAGGCGGCGCAATGCCGGTCGGTGCACTTCCGGTGGCTTTGAAGAAAATGGTCGAGAGACCGCCTACACCAAGAAAGCTGAGGAGCACGAGGGCGAGAGCTGAGATCCAAACGCGCGAGAGGCTGATCGACCGAGCCTCAACTGCATTCTGCATCGACCAGCGAATAGACATGGCGCCCGCACGAATGACGGCGGGAAGAAAAAGAACAACACGTTCACCTGCGGCAATATCCCCTTCGCCCTCTGGGGTGCTTACGGCTGCAAGAGCCTCAAGCTCGATTGAATTGCCAACGAGGGTGATACGTAGGTGATGCGGCTCAAGCCCTTGTTCGACGAAAACCATATCCGCGTCGAGGCCGCTACCGATAAGGCTCGTTCCGGCAGCCGCCTTCCCGCTTAGCCCGACATAAGGTCCCGACAGTACCTCGAAATGTAAGGAGGCGGCCTCATTCACGGACAATTCTCCGAACCATGACGAGCACGGCAGGGCGATTGGTCGCACGACTCATTCTAGGCCGCACCACTCACATCACCCGATGACGGGAAAGGCGGAGCGACGATTCGCCCCGCCTTTGACCGTTATCCGTTGACGCGCTCGCTGGCCGCCTTCCTCTCACTCGAGAGCTCGGTCGTCAGTGCACGCAACCGTATGTCCTGCACCATGGCCTGCTGGTTAACCGCCTTCAATTCGTCGATCAGTTTCTCGAAAGTACCCGTCCCACCAACGTTATCGGCCGCCGAGCTACCGACGCTGGAACTCGTGGACTTGCTATCAGTCTTGCTATCAGTCTTGCTATTTGCCTTGCTGTCATGGGTGTCGTGGGTACCACCAGTAGAAGAGCTAGTAGAACTTGTTTTGGTCATATCGCTTCACCTTCCGTTATTTTGCCGCCATCAATGGCAACACTCCACTGACGTCGAAGAACCGGCGTCAGGTATCCTCTTCTGTTTCAGCTATAGCTTCGCGAAGATTTGACATGTTTCGCTCCATCGCCTGCATCGCGACGCTGGCAAGAACCGAACCGAAAGCCGATTCGAACTTCTGACGATCAGTTACCGACTGCGAGCTGCCACTGTCAGAATTGGTATGGATGACGCCTTCGATTGCCCCGGCCATCTGGTGCCTCTCACTTCAGTTCCGCCAAAACGGTGGTATCACCACCGAGCGATTCACATTGCTTACGCTACTGGGACTAGCTGTCGAGAAGCTGACGAGAATGAGAACAACCTCACTATCGTCAACGTCAACCCAGCTGAGAGCGCGCATTCGCAGGTACATGCCGCGACTGCCACCGCGCGAATTTCTCGGCCCCACTTTCAATCTCTACATTATGCCGACGAGCGCCAGATCGCGGCGCCTGCCCAACGCACCTCATCACATTGCTCGATCAGCAATGGTGTGATGGCAAGTCAGAGGCAAAACCGCGCGCAGTTGGAAATGCTGCCGCGGGAATCGGCGGTGATGTTGTTTCGTGGCTCCACAGCGATCGTCACTCGGGACTGACGACCGCAGGCACCTGCTTTGCGAAAGCGTCAGAACAGCGTCGTGCTTGCACATGCTCTGAGCCGGAGATGAGTTTCATGAGCACGATGACGCCTCTCCGGGATGTTAAGACGACCGACATTGGCTCGTCCTGCTCCGTCTAAAAGTCGTCAGCTTCTCGAAAGCTCGCCCCCTTAACATGAAAGCTCGATCTTACGACGCCGACGCCAAGTATTTACCGCAATGGAATGGAATGAACCTAATGCAGCTCAACAGCGTTTCGCTGCCCGCCAGTGCAGATCCAGCTCAGTTCGGGCTTGTTCCGGGGGCTTCGTCGGCCTTGGGATCATCCGCGCAGACCCCCGGCCAGATTCGGCAAGGCGAACCTTCGATGTTCGAGGCAATGGTGTCCATCTGCTCGCGGGAAGAGAAATCCGACGTTCCCTCCACGCCGCCGGATCTGCTGCAATCAGAGCTACAGATCCCGCAGGATTCGCTGGACCAGTTGTCAGCGCACGCGAAGGCGGCGATCGAGGCGGTGATGAAGGATCCGTTTTTTTCTTCCTCGGTCGATTCCTCCTCGGTCGATTCCTCGTCGGTTGACTCCCCTAGTGCAGACGCATCGGCGACGGCTGCTCCATCGCCTGACGTTCCGAGCACTCCGGTGCCAAGCTCTAGGATCACGTGGGACGGCGGCACGCTGACCAATGCCGAGTTGCAGATCGTGGCAGTGCTGAACCGGCACAAGGACCAATGCCCACTCAGCTGGGACTCGCTGGCAGCCAAGGCCAGCGATCCCTCGACGCCGCCGGATCTGAAGGAGGCGATCGACGGATTGCGACGCGATCCAGAGCTCTTCTATGCGATTGGCTCCCAGGGGGACGGCCGCTGCGGCGGCAAGATCAAGGCCAAGGATCTGTCAGAGTTTTCCGCCAGCCATTCGCAGGTTGCTACATTCCAGGAGCAGCAAGCGCATAGCTACGAGCAGAACTATATTCCATCCGACGGCACCTCGAATGGACAAGCGTCGGTCATGTCCTTGAATGATGCATTGCGCGAGTTTTACAAGTATTCTGACTACCTGCCCAAGAGTTTGAGCCTTGACGATTTCAAGCGGATCGTCGACGGCAACGCCGACATCGGTAAGTGTCCGCCTCAGCTGATCGCGGCGGCTCAACACTTCCTCGATCACCCGGACGCCTGGAAGCAGTTGTGCGGTGGTGCGACTGATAAAATCCACAAGGAAGACTTCTTGCAAGTCGCCTCGTCGTCGATGAATTCCACGCAAAGCGAGCTGAACACGCTCGACACGATCAACAAGAATCAGAATGCCTTCTTCGGGGACGGCGACCTGACACGACACAAGTTGGCGAGTATGGTGGATGACAAGACTCTCGACCCGAAGATACGAGAAGCGGCATCGCAACTGCTCTCGGACCCGCTCTTGTTCCGTTTGCTAAACAATTCGATTACGGGTTACAAAACCCATCAGGAGTTCTTCGACTTAGGCGGCGGGCATACGGTCGACTCTGGTAATATCAGCAACAACGACTTCAGGCACTTCTATAGCAACATGTCACTTGCGAACCATACCGTTCAGCAGATCAAGACCCATGTCCCCAAGACCGCCGCTGAACAAAATGCAGTCACAGATATGGTGATGGGGGTATCCGACCAACCCGATGTCGCGTCTCCGAAGAAGAATGGCGGGGTTCTCATGCATGCGGTCGATGACGTAGCCAAGGTGGGCTCGAAGGTGCTCGACTGGGAGGCCACGGCAGTAGGCCTGCTCGGCGTCATTCCGGGACTGGGCGAGTTGGCCGATGGCGTATCGATGGTGCTCGAGCTCGAGTCGCAAGCATTGTGCCTTCTGCATACGGGCATTAGTGGGGGTGATATGAAACAGGCCCTGAAAGAGGCTGGCCTTAATCTTGCGGGGCAGGCCATTAGCTTTGTCGCTGGGCCCGAGGTCAAATTCGCGCTGCGCGAGGGCCTCGCAAAGGAGATGCTCGAACAGACCGTGCAGTTCGGCCTCGATACGGCGATCTCGAAAGTGCAGTCCTATGCCGAGGACCATTTGGACGACCTGAAGGCACGCCTTACCGAGCCCATGCAGGCCGCAGGCGTTCCGAGTTAGGTCGCTACGCCGTCGTCGTCTCAGACGGTGGTCTGAAAGGCCAGTTTTGCGGGTAAGGTGCGGATGGATACCTACCTTTTCAGGGACGGAGGCTTGCACCTTCAGCGCCGCTCGACAGCACGGCGTCGAGAAACTCGGTATGTGCCAGGTCGTCAGGGCGAAGCCGCCACTTGGCAAACGGCGGCGGAAGAACGCGCGCTGCACTCGAGGCGCACCCCAAGCACCTGGCGCCACTCTTCTGAGAGCCTGACCGAAAAAGGGTGAGCGGTTTTGGCCGGCTTGTGATTCCTTCGGATTTGCAAAGATTCGAGGGAGGACACCATGCCGTGGACCAAAA
>NZ_JADPKA010000107.1 GCF_023073715.1 Bradyrhizobium sp. 164 | reverse complement strand
AAAATAATTTAAAATACGCGAGATATCGTGCCAGAATAATCACTGCGTTTAATGGTGACTAGTGTGCACAAACTAAAAAGATGTCCGCCAGCGTGAACCCGGCGGGCCGCCAACTGAGGCGGCCTAATCGTCCCAGTCCCCGCACTGGCATTTGAAAACGCGGACGTAGCTGGAGGTTTCGAGGCGCCAAAGCCGCTCCACAAGCCGGGTCGGCTGCTTGCACTTGGGGCACCTGACGTCGGCAGGCTGAGCGGCGGTCATAGGCGCATCCCGTCTACCGAGATTGACTCCCAATGCGCGGTGGGCGCGCTGAAGTCGCCATTTCCCTAAACATTCCCAGCAGTCGGGGGTCAAGGAGTGACTGCAGTGACCAAATGAGACCATTCTTGACCTTGCCACTTATTCCCGCCTATTCCCGCGACGAAACCATTTTTCAGCGCCGCGAAGCCATCCAGAAACAAACCCGGCCTAGCCTCTCCCAATGGACCAATGGGGATTCGGCTATGTCAGCTTTCATCAATGCCTTGTCTCGTAAAGCGCGCACGCTGGTGATCGTAAATTCCTTCGCCGGCGCGACTCTTCTGTTCGCCATGGCAGCTCCGCATCCCGTCTCAAGTGGTGCACTTGGTAGCGAGTGGCACTGCAGCACGGCAGCGTTTGTTTTAACGACGTGCCGTCAGACCCCGAGTCACGCGGAAGCTCCGGCGGGCCTCTTGGCACAAGCATTGCTCATATTCGGATGACTGGGATTGCTGGACCCAGTTTGAAACAGGGCGCCGCCGGGACAATGTATTTCGAGCCCGGCGGCGTATCTTTTTGAGACTACCGCCCGCCTAAGCGCAGGGAAGATCCCGCAGAGAGACCACATTCGCGGGTAGTGGCGCGGCTGGTTCCTGCATCAGGAAGGTCTCTACCAGCTCTTGCACCGCCTGAAGCACCAGCCGAGCGTTATCAACGTTTTCCGGCACCTAGCTTGCCAGGCCGACTGCTTGCCGGCGGTGCCACGCCTCCATGCTGGTTTCATGCCATCACCGTCCCGGTCCAATCCCGCATACCAATCTGCTCTAGCAAACCCTCCCAGTCAGCAATCCCGGACTCGGTAGGGTCTTCCTCCAGGTCGGTGCTACCGCCGCCCGCCCATTGCTCTTGGCTGTGGTGGTGGTCGAGGCTTCCAAGGGACGTCCTCGTCATCCCCCTCGCTGACCTCCAATTCGTCGGTATCGCAGGGCCCATCATCAACCCCTTGCTCAAGCTCGGTCACGACATAGGGATCGGAGGCGTCCAGGAAGGCGATCAACCGTTCGATCTCGGCGGATGCCTCTTTCCTGAGTCTGGCGATGTCGCTGAGGGCCCTTGCGCGCTCCCGCTGTTGGATAGCGAGACCGGACAAAATCGCACGGGTGGACTCCGGATCAAATTCTCTGACGTTTCGAAGATGGTTGCTTTGATCGAGGGCTTTCCAAGGCCCACATCTCGCGGGTCAGCCGCGGAGGACGAGCATCCCTGTCGGCGGCTGACCTGCCAATGCGTCCCGTCAACGGATCAAAGATGCTGATGCACCGCTTGATCCAGATATTCGGGCATAGGAACGTTTCGACCGGCAACGAGTCCTAGAGGCGCAATCCATCCCGTATTCCTTGTGGATCGAATGATGGAAAAAGCACTCGCCTATGCTATCTCGGCGGCCCTCGTTGGCTTCGGTCTCTTGATCTTTTTCGCCGGCCTATCCTCCAGCTCGCCCGCCTTATGGACAATCGTCGCGTTGGTCCCGATCACGATCGGGATCGTGAGCGCCTTTGGCCCGGTATGACTAGCTGTGGAAACCAGGCTTTAGGTCAGCGCGTCTGTATTTTCCGAATCGGTGTCTCGTGTTCGCTCTCTGTAGTTTCAAACTGTGGTGGACGCGCGTGAGCCATTTCGTCTCGATGCTTCTGCTTGCGACAGCCCTGATTTTGACCTTGTGCTTCGGGGTGGCAGCCTGGCGCCTCTCAGCGGACAAAGAGGCCGACATCACCGCCACCATTCCGCATCAGGAATACGGCTGGAGGTCGAGGTCAAGCAACTGATGGCTGTTGCGCTAGCCACCGCTCGCGCTCCAATCGCAAAGAAGTGCAATATCCAATTTCAGAAGAAGTCAGAGGGTGAGCCACCCAAGACCCAAAGCACCCTGCGTTCGCCGCTCAGGTTGCTGAATAAAATGCTTCAGCTTTCCGGAGCCGGCGGCGTGGCCGGCGTACTCAGCGGAGCTCCTCCAACCGAAACAGGCCCGACAGGCTTCGCTTCCCGAACCATCCGTTTGCGCATCGCCAGTCGATTGCGGGCGTGCCCTCTTGGAATGGAGGAGGTTATGTCCGATATCATTGCACTTTGCAGCGAGTCGACCTTCGCGATCAGCGTGGAAAGCTGCGAAGATATCTTCCTCACATCGACCCGTTCGTCCGTGATGCTCTGTCGCAGAGAAAGCAGCACCATCGAATCCTGCTGCAGCAAAGCTGCATTTTGCTGCACGGAATCATTGTTCTCCTTCAGCAAGGCAGTCTGTAGCTGTTGGGCCGATTGAATGTCCTTCAGAGCAGCGACAACCGAATCGGCTTTTGGCGCCGAAGCTTCCTGGCGCGGAAGCAGTTCAGCCAAGCTGCCGACATTCAGCGACGGAAACTCAGAGGGCAACGTATAGATGGCGGCCGCGCCGTTGGCCAAGGCACACACCGACAGTGCCAGGACCGACTTGCGGCTGGACCGCTTGACCGGCCCTGGAGCTTCTGGGACTGCGGGTGCGGCGACTGCCGCTGCCAGTGCTGCAGGGTCGAGCTCTTCGACGAAGCCTTGCGTTTCGAAAGTCATGGTCACGTGCATTGACCCCAATGAGCGAGCAAAAGGAAGCCGCTCCCGGAACGTCCTCGCGACGCCTCCTTTACGCAGCACCCATACACAAGTGCCTAAAATTGTGGGCTTTTCGGATTAATTCCACGTTAGCGGCTTGGGCGGCTGACAGGCTCAGCCACTCCGGCTGAATACGGGGTGTGTGCGAGGAATGACCAAAGTGCTTCGCGGCGGATTTTCCGAAGATGGCAGAATGCCACTGTTTTGCCCGACGCGTCAAATGACCTTTGCGTCCAATGCAGAAGACGTTGTGCCGG
Organism: Bradyrhizobium sp. 164; assembly: GCF_023073715.1. Classification (GTDB taxonomy): domain Bacteria; phylum Pseudomonadota; class Alphaproteobacteria; order Rhizobiales; family Xanthobacteraceae; genus Bradyrhizobium. Next base: position 39,307 of record NZ_JADPKA010000107.1, on the reverse strand, counting down.
CGGCACTTAGCTACTGTGCATGGGGTTGTTTTCGCAGTTTTGGCAGCGCCTCAACCTTCATCCAGCAACTCTGCTCGGGTACCGCTGAAGATGACGTCAAGCTGCGGTCGAAGGACGACGCCGACAGACCGCGTGCCTGCCCTGCTTCCGGTGCCCGTGCTGACGAAGGCGCAAGCGCCCTTACCCCTCGTCCAGCACCTCGAACAACTCCTCAACCCGCTCGAATGGCGCATCGCGCATCGGGCTGTAATAGACGACGCGATCGCCGTCGCGCTGCAGCGACTTTCCCCGCGACTTCCGCAAGCGCCCGGGCAGGAATGTCGCGGCGACCGCCCCGGGGCCGACGTCGAGGCGGATGATGCCTCTGCGCTTGCATTCGATCCTGAGCCGAGCTGCGCCGAAGAAGTCGCGCGCGACATTCGGCAAGGGGCCGAAGCGGCGCGACGTTTCCTCCTCGAGGTCGTCGAGGTCGTCTTCGTCATTGCATCGTGCTGCACGCGCGTAGAGCTCGAGCCGCACCGGCTCGGACTGCACGTAGCTGTCGGGAAGCATGTCCCCGACCGGCAAATTGAGGTCGGGCACCCACACCGGGGCCCGCCCCTCGTCGACCTTCTCCGAGGCCATTTTCAGCAGGTGACTGTAGAGCACGGGCCCGAACACCTGCACGTGGCCGGATTGCTGCTCCGAGAACAGGTCTCCCGCGCCTCGCAGATCGAGGTCGCGCTCGCTGATGGCAAAGCCGGCGCCGGGCCGACTGAACTCCTCGAGCACTGCCAGGCGCTTCTCGGATTGCCCGGACTCCGTCTCCGTCAGCAAATGGGCGAAGGCGCGGATGCCGCTGCGGCCGACCCGCCCGCGCAGCTGGTGCAGCTGCGCAAGGCCGAACTTCTCCGGCCAGCACACCACGATGGTGTTCGCACGGGGAATGTCGAGGCCGCTCTCGACGATGTTGGTCGCGAGCAGGACGTCGGCCCTGCCCTCGACGAAGCTCATCATGCGGTCGTCGATCTCGTCGGCCGCCAGCCTGCCGTGCAGACACACGATGCGGAGGTCCGGCGCCACCGCCTGCACCCGCGCCAGCATGGGATCGAGATCCTGAATGCGCGGACAGATCAGAAAGCTCTGGCCGTGGCGCCGCTGCTCGCGCAGCAATGCGTTGGCGATGGCAGCATCCGACAGCGGTGCGATTCTGGTTGCGACCGGCAGCCGATGAACCGGTGGCGAAGCGATCACGCTGAGATCGCGAAAACCGGCAAGACCGGCGGCCAGCGTCCGCGGGATCGGCGTCGCGCTCATCATGAGCACATGTACATTCTTGGCGAGGCCGGAGAGCTTTGCTTTTTCGGCGGCACCAAAATGCTGCTCCTCGTCGATGATGACGAGGCCGAGATCATCGAACTTCACGTCCTTGCCGGTGAGCGCCTGCGTGCCGATCACGACCTTGATCCGGCCGCTGCGCAGTCCCTCCCTGGTCTCGCGCAGCTCAGCGCCTGACGTCGCGCGCGACAGGTTGCCGACCTCGATGCCGAACGGGGCAAAGCGCTTCTGGAACGTCGCGACATGCTGCCGGGCCAGCACCGTCGTCGGCACCGCGATCGCCACTTGCTTGCCCGACAGCACCACGGCGGCCGCCGCGCGCAGCGCCACCTCGGTCTTGCCAAAGCCGACATCGCCGCAGATCACACGGTCCATCGGGTGACCGGACGCGAGATCGTCCAGCACGTCGGCGATCGCCTTGGCCTGGTCGCTCGTGGTGAAATACGGGAAGCGCGCCACGAATTTCTCGTAGGCCGATCCCGGCGGAACCAGCTTTTCGGCGCGCCGCCGGCGGCGCTGGCTGATGTGCTTGGCCAGCACCTTGCCTGCAAGCTGGATTTCGCGCTCGGCCTCGGTGCGGCGCGCCCACCACGTGCTGCCATCGGCCTTGTCGAGCGCCAGCTTGCCGAGTTCGGTTGCGTAAGGCCACATCAAAGCGAGATCGGGCGGCGGTACGAGCACCGCATTGTCGCCCGCGAACTTGAGGCGGATCATCTCTCGCATTGCGCCACCGCCCGTGTTCACCGTCTGCAAGCCATCGAGCACGGCAAGGCCACGCTGGAGATGGACGACCACCGTGCCCTGCTCCGGCACGTCCGGATGATCGAAGGCTGCACTCCAGGCGCGTGCCATCGGCTGGGGATGATGCGCCCGGCTGCCGAGCACGTCGGATGCCGTGACGACGGCAAGAGGCTTTTTCCCCGGCAGGACGAAGCCGGCATCGAGATCGGCCAGCAGCGCCGTCTCGCCGTTGCGCCCACTCGTCGCCTCGTCCCAGTCCTCGCAGCGCTGCGCCCTGACGCCGCTCATCCGCTCCATCACGCGTAGATCGTCCTCCTGCGCGGCGACGAGGATCAGGCGCGAACCGGCCCGCCGCGTTTCCTCGACGAAGGCCCGAAGTGCTTTCCTTGCGGATGTCAGCTTCGAAAACTCCGGCGTGGTCTGGAACGGCGCCGCCCGCGGCAACACCTTCATGCCCTTGGCGAGCCGTTTCCAGTCACCTCGGCCCAGATATTCGCGCTCCCGCTCCGCACGTGGCGCGGCTTCCTCGATCGTGCTCAGCCAGGCGCCGGCGTGCAATGGGACCCCTGCATCGGCGATCCATTTGGCACGCCCGCAATAGTCGAACAGGCTCGCGCGCTTGCCGCGCTTGCCGGCAAAGCCAAGGCGCTCCGACATGGGATCGACCAGAAGTTCGCTGGTCTCGAATATGATGTCGTGCTCTTTCGGATCGAACGCCACGATCCGCCTGATCGCGCGATCCGAATGCTCGATCCGGAATGGTCCCAGCGCGCCTGCGGGAAATATCTCGAAGGTCTGGCCGTGAAACAGCGCCCCGCCCGGATAGTCGGGCTCGTCCTCGAGATCGTATCCCAGGGATTGGAGGCGCGCCTCGAGGTCCTGCTCGGAAAACGCGCCGCCCACCTTCAAGCTCACGCTCAAGCGCGACAGGTTAGCCGGCGGCGGCAGGCGCTCCATCACGGCTTCCGCCGTTGAAACCAGAAAGAGCGGCTTCTTGGATCTTGCGAGGCGCCTCAGGACCGAGGCTCTGCGCCCCGCGAGTTCGTGGGACGGCTCCAACTGATCGAACGGCAAGGTGTTCAATCGCGGAAACACCAGCACCTCGCAGGAAGGGTCGAGCGCGTGGATGACGCTGCCCAGCCGCTCCGCCCGGTTCTCGCTCTCGGCAAGAAAAACCAGACCGCTGCGTCCGGACTGCTTCCATTGTGCCAGCAGATGCAGAGCCATCATACCGAGGGGCGAGGAAGACGAGATCGTTGCGCGCTGCGCCCGCTTGCTCTTCTTAGGCGACTTTTTAGTCGCCCGCGCGTTTCTGGAAAGCCTCACTTGAATCCGTCTCTGATCGTCAACCGCCGGCAACTGCACGCGAGCCGCTCGCATCTCGATTCGGCTGCTTGCCGCTATGCATATGGGATTTGCCCCGCGAACGCACGCTCATGGGCAACGTCGGGGGCATCATCGTGATCCCGGCAATTTGGCCGTTGTTCGCCCAGCAGATCGGAACTGGCTCCGTTCCGACGCGTAAATGCGGACCCTGCTCTCGATGCGAAAGTCAATGCGATGGAGAACGCTCCACGGATCCAGCAGGCACGAAAAAACCCCAGCGCTTGGAGCCACGCTGGGGCGTTTCGTTCAAAATGAATCGGTTAAGCAATGACGTCCTCATAGCAGCGATTCCGCCGGGCGTTTGTGAACTGGTTCACACCCCTTGCGGCATCCAAATCAAACGACCTCGGGGAAACCGAGGTCGCCAACCTTTGTGGGGAAAGGTTTTCTCTCAGGCCCGGGGCTTTTGGGGTTGGGGATGGGCCGAGAGCCTGGATTCTACGCTCGGCAGGCGGAGTCGTTCCAAAGCGGCGGGCTAGATATCGATCGGCGCGGACCGTGCATTCAACGCCCAACTGCTCCGGATCGGAGTACCGCATCTTCGGATTTGAGCGCCCACACAGCGCGAGCTAGGATGCCCGCTTTTACGGAGGCGCATTTTGAAACCATTCATTTTCTTCATTGCGGCCATCGCACTGCTTGCGACGGCTCCTGCACGCTCACAGGCGCTGGTCGACCCAAGCAAGGTCGCCCCCGAATATCGGGAGGCGGCCGAGAAGCGCCGGGCCGAGCAGCTGCGGCAGCGCGAATGCGCGATGAAGGCGGATCTCGAGAAGGTGCTGCCGAGGGATCGCACCGCCTATCTCAACCGTTGTCTGGACACTATGGCGGCCAAGCAATAGCGCTGATCGAGCCAATTGATCGGTCGGGGCCGCTGCGGCGGCGCGATGACGGCTGCGCGCATTCTGCGAGCACCGGCCCACTTACCCGCATCGGCTGCGACAAAGCCCGTCGACCGACTCCCGAAGGCGCTTCAGGCTTTCTTCAGACCTTTGAGATCACCTGAACATCCATTTTCAATAGTTGATCGCGCATGAATTTCGTCCAGATTCAGTGCACACGCTGCAAGGATGTGTTTCGCGATCGCGCCGGCCGGTTGCAGGACGGCTATTCCAGGCAATGTCCGAGCTGCGAGGTGGTGCTGTTCTTCGCAGAGGACTCCCAACACCCCTTCATCAAGCGCGCGATGCGCAATGCGCGCAAGGCTCGCAAGGAGCAACGCGAGGCGGATGTGATCAGGCTCGCTGCGCCGGAGTCGCGAGCAGCCCGGTCGAGGTCATCCGCCGCGCGGACACGACCTGCGGGGCGAGAGGATTAGCTCACCGCCGCGACTTTCTCGGAAACAGGCGGTCGCGGATGTAGCGTGAGGTCGGCGTCAGGCGGATGCCGCGGGGCTTCTGCCAGGCGGCGCGGTCGATCTCCTTCTTGTCACCAATCGCCAGCCTGCCCTTGGCGTCCTTGGCGATGAAGATTGCGTCGCTCATCTTGCGGCCGGAGCGCTTGTTCCTGGCCTTCACTTCCTTCCAGAGACTGATCCGGCCGAGCTTCAGCTTGGGCAGCTCCTCCTTGATCTCCCGCCGCAGGCAGTCCTTCTCGGATTCGCGCGCGCGCTTGCGCCCGCCCGGGAACATCCAGAGGCCGTCCGACCGGCGTCTGACCAACAATACCTTGCCGCGCCTGGCGGCAACCAGCTTGGAAGACTTCGCCATCACTGCCGTAGATCGAGACCAGAATCGTCCAGATCGTAACTTGTCTAGTCGGATAGACAAGTTCGGGACGCATCTTGATCAGAGGCCGCGGAGCCGTTGGCTCCTGGTGCGACACGGCGGGCCGGTCGCACCGGCGAGCGCAAGGTCAGCCCTTGCCCGCCTCCGTCCTGTCCTCGGTCCTGATCCAGGCCATCATCATCTCCCACGCCACCGACAGGATGATCGGACCGATGAACAGGCCGACGATACCATGGGCGAGCGTGCCGCCGATTACGCCGACGAAGATCACGATGGTCGGCGTGGTCAGGCCGCGCCCCATGACGAGCGGCTTCAGCATGGTATCGATGAAGCCGACCAGGACGAGAAACACGGTGAGCAGCAGCGCCGTGGTGACGTCCTTGGCGGTCCAGATCCAGATGATCACCGGCAGCAGCACGAGGAAGGCGCCGATCTGCACGATCGAGAGCAGCAGCACAATGAAGGCGAGAAGGCCGGCGCTGGGCACGGCTGCGAGCTTGAAGCCGAAGCCGGCGAGCAGCGCCTGCACCACTGCGACGCCGATCACGCCTTGCGCTACGGCGCGGATGGTCGCGCCCGCGAGCTCCAGGAAATGCTCGCTCTGTTCGGGTACGATACGAAACAGGAAGCTGCGGCCGGCTGCAACCAGCTGCGGGCCGTGCGGAAACAGGAAGCCGGCAACGAACACCGACAGTAGGAATTGGACCGTGCCGAGGCCCGCATCACCCGCGAGCGACAACAGCGGTCCCGCCAGCGGCTGGAGATAAGGCGCCACCTCGCGCAGCACTGCGCGGATGTTGGTGTAGGCCTGGTCCCAGAGGTCATAGAGCCACGGACCGACCAGCGGCCACGATTTGAGCTGCTCCGGCGCCGATTGGAGCGCCAGATCGCCGGTGCCGAGCTGGTGCGCCAGCTCCCGCACACCGTCCACGGCGCTGAGGCCGAGCCAGGTCGCAGGGCCGATGACGATGCCGAGCGTGATCAGGGTCAGGATCGCTGCCGCGGTTTTCGGCCTGCCGCCGAGGATCTTGGCGACCAAGCTGAAGGCCGGATAGAACGCGACCGCGAGCACGCCGCTCCAGGCCAGGATCGGCACGAACGGGCGGATGATCAGGAAGGTCCAGATGATCAGCAGGGCGAGCAGGCCGAGCCGGATCACGAGCTGGATGATATCCTCACCCGTCAGGAGCTGACGGAGACTTTTCACGGCTAATGCCTTCCTTGCGACATGAACGCAACTTGCGGCGCTTGCGCGGCCTAGCCGTTATTGCCAGCAACAAGCCGGGCGTCAAGGCGACCGGTTCCCGCAACATCCGCTGACTAGGAACGCATCGGACCTACCGGCATTTTGAGGACGATGACGGCCGGTCCCAGAGAGCCTGATGCACATGCGGGGATTCACCGCGGCGTCCACTATTCGCTGAAGCGGAATGCCGCGCCGGGCTACTGGCGCTATGCCTATGCGATCGGCGACAGGGTGCGCTCCGGGCGCGTGCAAGGCAAGCTGCCGCTGCTCGCCATCAGACGCGTGCAGATGCGCATTGATCGGGACTTGCGGCCTGGCTTGGCTAACGTCCGTTAACCGGATTTCCCTGGGCCAGTTTACGCCGCTGCAAAAGCCCGTGGCTACCGTGGGTTGAGGTCCTCAAAGACATTCTGTGCAATGGCCAATAGCATCTGGACGATCGAAGAATTCACCTGCCGGGGTTGCAGCATGACCTACGCCGCGACAAGGGAGGAACATGATGACGCGCATGCCGGCAGCTTCAAATGCAGCATCTGTAGCAGCGTGGTGCATAGCTGGTCGGGCAAGCATCACTTCTTCGGCTGGGAAGCGGTGAAGTCGAAACCGCCGCTGTTCGGACGGCGCTGGGCCGGAGCTGGATGATCGGCTGAGCCGCCGCGTTCCCTGACCGATCGAACGATCGTGCCTGGACACAGCGGCAGCGAAATTCGTAGCCGGGTATCGACCGAATTGCGCCAAGGGTGTTTGGACTCCGTTCACTGATCGCCGTTAGATCAGGACAGATCCTCCGCGCCGAACATCCGCCATGGCCGACCTCAACGCCGTCCTCACCAGGCTCAACGACCGTCTGCTCCGCCTCGAGGGCGAGCTGTTCGTGCTGCGTTCGCTGGCACGCGCGACGCTGACGGCGGGCGATGATCATGCGGTGCGCATGCGCAAGCTGGTCGAGGCCGCAAAAGTCGCACTCGATGACGAGGCCAAGCGTCCGCTCGACAAGCCGACGCGCAAATATGTCGATGCGGCGACCGCACTGGTGGAAGAGCTTCTGGTCGAGCCGACTCCGGCGCGGCCGCTATTCACGGTGATCGACGGCGGCCGGCGCGACTGAACGGGTCAGGTCGGCTGGCTGGTGCCGGCCGTGTTGGAATCGCCCGCCTTCAGCCGGCTGAGGCCCGCTTCGATGGTTGCGATCTCCTCGTCGATCTGACCGATGGGCAGGCTGAAATCATAGCCCGACCTGCTCTTCAGATCGACCGCGAGCCGCTGCCTGTGCATCATCAGCTCGTCGAGGCCGCGTCGGTTCTTCAGTCGGACATAGATGTCGACGATCTGCTCAATCGCGCTCGGCATGAGATTGGTCCCGGCGAAAAGGCCGGCGCGGCGCACCTACGCCGGCGGAACATTCTCGGTCGCGGTACGCAATACAAATCCGCGACGGATTCGTCGATACGCCAAGCTGGTTGATAACGTATTACCATCAGATGATTTCGCGATGCGCGGTATGAAAAAGCCGCTGGCGATCACGCCAGCGGCCAAGCCGGTTTGAAAACGGATGCGGGTTGAAATGTCGCCAGCCCCGATTTGTGCATGCTCTTACGACAGATGGAAGATCTCTTCTGTCTACAACGAAACACAAGAGTCGGCTTGCCCACATTTCCCATCCGACCGTGGCACCACGGCAACGCTGGTGGCTGCACAATCGCTGAGTTCATCGCGCCCTCACCCGGTGCATTGTTGATAACCCGCGCAAACGCGGCCTGGGTGGTGACAGGACGTCCGGACGTGTTATCGGGGGATAACGCAGCTGCGAGACGGATCGGATACCCATGCGCATTACCCTCGTCGGCTCCCGCCATTTCGGCGTGACCACCCTGAACATGCTCCGGGAGCACGGCGTCTCGATCGCGCGGGTTGTGGTGGCCGATGCCGAGGATCGCCTCGCCGCCACCGCCAAGGCGGCCGGCATCGAGGTGGTGGTCCAGGCCAATCCGAAGCTGGTGGTGGCCTCCGAGATTGCCTCCGATACCGATCTGATCATCACGGCGCACAGTCACGCCCGGATCGGCAGGGACGCGCTCGCCGCCGCCAAGCTGGGCGGGATCGGCTATCACCCTTCGCTATTGCCGCGCCACCGCGGTAAGGCCGCCGTGGAATGGACCATCAAGGAAGGCGATCCGATCGCCGGCGGCACGATCTACCACCTCGCCGACCGCATGGACGCGGGCGCCATCGCCGCCCAGGACTGGTGCTTCGTCAAGAAGGGCGAGACGGCGCGGGAGCTCTGGGAACGCGCGCTGGCGCCTCTCGGCCTCAAGCTACTGGCCGACGTGATCGATTATGCCAAGGTCCACAAGACGCTGCCGGCCAAAGTTCAGGACGAGCAGTTCGCGACCTTGGCACCAAGTCTCTCCTGACGTTTACCCTTAACGCGAGTCCGCGTTGATTTTGCAGCGGAAATCGGAGCACCAAGACTCAAATAAACCATTGTTTCCACAGGAACAATTTTCGATTTGGCATCGCAACAAATTTCCGTCACATTTGGTGCGAATAAACGTCAGCATATCAGACAAATTCGAGGACGGATTTCATGCGTTTAGGTCGCATTGCGGTGTTGTGTGCCGCTTCAGTTGTCGCCGGCACCCTCGCCGCTCCCGCCTTCGCCCAGAGCCCCTATGACGGCAATTGGCAGGTCACGATCGTGACCAAGAGCGGCTCCTGCGAACCGACCGCAAGCTCCATGCTGACGGTTGCCGATGGCAAGATCACTGCGCCCGGCGCTAACGTTTCCGGCACCATCGGTCGTGAGGGACTTGTGAAAGTTTCGATCAATGGTGCATATGCCAACGGTCAACTCAACGGCAACGCCGGATCGGGGAAGTGGAATGGAGCATCTGCAGGCATACCATGCAGCGGGCGGTGGGAAGCATCGCGCCAATAAACCAACTGAGGCTCGCGCCAGAGGCCGGCGGCTGCTGATCGCGGCCGCCATTTTGTTTGTGGCGAGCATCGCCCGCACTGAAAGCCAAGCCCAGTCCGGCCCGTTTGCCCCGATGGCAGGCACCTGGAGCGGCAGCGGTACCGTCATCCTCGATGATGGCTCGACCGAGCGGATCCGCTGCCGGGCCAAGTACACCCCGATCGGCCCGACCATGGAAATGTCGCTGACCTGCGCCAGCGACGCCTACAAGTTCAATCTCGGGGCCAGCGTCAAGTCAGAGGGCAGCGCCATCACCGGCAGCTGGTCCGAGGCCAGCCGCAATATCAGCGGCTCGCTCCAGGGCCGCGGCGGCGGCGGAAACTTCGATGTGGTCGCCTCTGCCGCCGGCTTCAACGCCAATATCGCGCTGAAGACGAGTGGCAACAAGCAGACCGTCACGATGCGCGCCGATAGCCAGTTCCGCGGCGCCAACATCTCGATGTCGCGCTGAGATAGCACGTTCAAGACAGTCGACCCGGCGACCTCGCCGGGTCGACTTTTTATGCCTGCGGCACGAACGCCGTGACCTCGATCTCGACCTTGGCCCGCTCGTCAACGAGACCGCCGATGTAAAGCAGCGTCGAGGGCGGGAAGTTGCGTCCAAGCGTTTCCTTCCAGCCCGCGCCAATGCCGGCCCCGGCGGCCTCATACTCGCTGCGGCTGGTCAGGTACCACGTCAGGCGGACGATGTGCTCGGGGCCCGCGCCGGCCTCGCCCAGGAGCTTGATGATCCGCTTCAGAGCTGTCGCAACTTGCGCCGCCATGTCGGGCGCGTAGTTGCCGCTCTCATCGCCGCCGGTCTGCCCGGCCAGCACCACCCAACGCCCCGGCCCGTCGACGAGGACGCCATGGGAAAAGCCGCGCGGTTTTTTCCACTCGGCTGGCTGCAAGATACGCATGAGCGAAGACCTCCCGATTTTCTCGTCGTTCGCTGACGCCTTAGCACGCCGACCTGCATCGCTGCATCCGCAGATTTGGCCGTTGCAAACGGCGGCGATGTCGCTGATACCGGCCGTCCTTTCAAGATTCCATTCTCCAGCATCTGCCCTCAATGAGCACGACACCGTCAAAAACGATGGCCGCACTGTGGATGGCCGGCTGGCTGTCGCTGATGCTGGTGATGGCGGTTGCCGGGCGCGAAGCCACGCGCGAGCTGAACGTTTTTCAAATCATGGAAGTGAGGTCGCTGCTCGGCTTCGTGCTGCTCTCGCCGATCATCTACCGCGCGGGCGGTTTCAAGGTGCTCAAGACGTCGCGCCTGCCGCAACATATCGGTCGCAACCTGGTGCACTATGTCGCTCAGCTCGGCTGGTTCTTTGCACTGACGCTGATCCCGACCGGCCAGGTGGTCGCGATCGAGTTCACCATGCCGATCTGGACGGCGATCCTGGCGGCGAGCTTCCTGTCCGAACGCATGACGCCTTGGAGGATTGCGGCCATCGTGCTCGGCCTTGTCGGTGTGATCGTCATCGTCCGTCCCGCCGCCGGCGAGATCAATCCGGGGCAGCTGATCGCGCTCGGCGCTGCCGTCGGATTTGGCGTGTCAATGGCGCTGGTTAAATCCCTGACGCGCACGGACAGCGCGCTGTCGATCCTGTTCTGGATGCTGGTGGTGCAGTCGGTCGCAGGCTTCGCTCCGACGCTGTTTGTCTGGACTTGGCCATCGGCCCATGTCTGGGCCTGGGTCGGCGTGATCGCCGTCTGCGGCACGTTTTCACACTATTGCCTCGCGAGCGCGATGCGCTATGCGGACGCGACGATCGTGGTCCCCATGGACTTCCTTCGCGTTCCACTAACCGCGACGGCTGGCTGGCTGCTGTATTCCGAGCGGCTCGACGCCTGGACGGTCCTCGGCGCGGCGCTGATCCTGTGCGGCAATCTCCTGAATTTGAAGCCGGCTCCGCCCGTTCCCGCCCGCGCGCAGTGAACCTTGCGCTGCCTTGCGCGACAAAACGAAGTGGCCGTGTGATTTGGATCACGTTCGGGAAGCATTCCCATCGTGCACATTCGGCCACACAGCAGCGGTTTGGACGCGACTTACTGCCGTTTTGGTGGCGCGGAGTCGGGCACTTCGTGTAGGTTCGTTGCCAATTTGTTGCTGCCTACAATTCGATTCTGTTGGGGATCTCAGATGCGCTATTTCACCCTCCTCGCTTCGCTGATGTGCATGGCCCTGTCGATCAGTGCCGCGAAGGCCGACCGCCGCGTCGCCTTCGTCGTCGGCAACGGCAACTACAAGAACGTCGCGCAATTACCGAACCCGCCGATCGACGCCAAAGCGATGGCGGCGACGCTGCGCAATGTCGGCTTCGAGGTGATCGAAGGATCCAATCTCAGCCGCGACCAGATGACGGAGAAGCTGCTCGACTTCGGCCGCAAGGCGCAAGGCTCCGACATCGCGCTGTTCTATTATGCCGGCCACGGCATCGCGGTCAGCGGCACCAATTATCTCCTGCCTGTCGACGCCGACATCAAGTCGGAGATGGACGTCAAGCTGGGGGCGGCCATCAACATCGACCTCACGCTCGAGCAGACCATGGGCGATGCCAAGGTCAAGCTCGTCTTCCTCGATGCCTGCCGCGACAATCCGTTCGCCGCCAAGATCAAGTCGAACTCGGCGACCCGCAGCGTCAACGTCCAGAGCGGTCTCGCCGAGATGAAGTCCGGCGAAGGCACGCTGATCGCGTTCGCCACCGGTCCTGGCCAGACCGCCCTCGACGGCCAGGAGGGCAACAACAGCCCGTTCACCCGCGCGCTGATCGACAACATCACCAAGCCCGGGGTCGAGATCCAGCAGGCGATGACGTCGGTGCGCGCCCAGGTCAATGAAGAGACCCGCAAAGGCCAGCTGCCCTGGGGCCACACCAACCTGACCGGCTCCGTCTATCTCAACCAGGCCCCCACGACCCAGGTCGCCAACGCGGCTCCGACCGCGGCTGGCAGCGTGCCAATAGCGACCGGCGGCGGCTCGGACGGCGTCGAGCTCGAATATTGGCGCTCGGTAAAGGAGTCCAACAAGCCGGAAGAGCTCAACGCTTATCTTGCCGCCTATCCGAACGGTCAGTTCAAGGCGCTGGCGCTGGCACGCCTTGCTGCGATCAAGAGCGGCCCCTCGACCGCGACCCGCACGCTCACTGCTGGCGTCGATCCCGCGACTTTTACCGACGAGGCCACTCAGCTCACCGAGGACCAGATCGGCCTCGACAAGAACCAGCGCCGCGACGTGCAGCGTCGCCTCACCGGCCTCGGCTTCGACACCAAGCAGACCGGCGTATTCAGCGATGAGACCCGCGCCGTGCTCAAGCGCTGGCAGGCCGCGCGCGGCTATCCTTCCTCCGGCTACCTCAATAAGCACCAGCACAAGGCCCTGCTCTCGGAGATCGTGGCTGCACCGCCGACCGCCAGTGATAACAGCCAGAAGGCGGCTCGGCGTGCCAGCGCTCCGGCACCCAGCAGTGCGCCGGCACCCGCTCCCCAGCGCAGCAATCCAGGCGACGCTGCCGGCGCGGCCTTCGTGGGTGGCGTCGTCGGCGGCATGATGGGCGGCATGTTCCGCCGCTGAGGCGCGAAGCCAATCAAAGCAAAAGCCCGGCTCAGGCCGGGCTTTTTCGTTGCGAGTTCCTCATCCCGAGGAGCGCGCCATAGGAGCGCCTCTCGAAGCATGAAAGGCCCGGAGGCCTTCATCCTTCGAGACGCTTGCCGCGCAAGCTTCTCAGGATGCGGTCCGCTGCCTGGGCTGCGGTGCCTACTTCCCCGCGGCCTTCCGCAGCGCCTCGTTGATGCGGTCCTGCCAGCCCGGCCCGCCCTCCTGGAAGAACTCCAGCACGTCCTGGTCGATACGCAGCGTGACCTGTTCCTTGATGCCGGGAACGGCGGTTTGCTTGGGCGGCGCCACGGCGGCCTTGGCTGTCACCTTCTTGAACGCCGCCTCAGCTTCCGTCCTGGCGTCGCCAAGCGTACGCGGCCGTCTTGGTTGATCCGCCATATCCTAGATTCCCTCAAACAGAGCCGTTGAAAGATACCGCTCGGAGAAGGACGGCACCACCGCCAGGATGGTTTTTCCCGCAGCTTCGGGGCGCTTGCCGATCTGGAGCGCCGCCGCGATCGCGGCGCCCGAGGAGATGCCGCCTGGAATGCCCTCATGCCGCGCCAGCGCGCGGGAGGTCTCGATTGCCATGGTCGAGTTGATCTTGACGATTTCGTCGATCACGGAGCGATCGAGGATGTCGGGGACGAAGCCGGCACCGATGCCCTGGATCTTGTGCGCGGTGTGCTGGCCGCCTGAGAGCACCGGGCTCTCCTCCGGCTCGACCGCCACCACCCGCAAGGATGGTTTGCGCGGCTTCAGCACTTGGCCGACGCCCGTGATGGTGCCTCCGGTGCCGACCCCGGCGACGAAGATATCGATGCGGCCCGCCGTGTCATTCCAGATCTCTTCCGCCGTGGTGCGGCGGTGCACCTCGGGATTGGCGAGGTTCTTGAACTGCTGCGGCATCACCGAGTTCGGCGTCGTCTTCAACAGTTCTTCCGCGGCGGCAATGGCGCCCTTCATGCCCTGGGCTGCCGGAGTCAGCACCAGTTCGGCACCGAGAAAGGCCAGCATCTTGCGCCGCTCGATCGACATCGACTCCGGCATTACCAGCTTGAGCCGGTAGCCGCGCGAGGCCGCGACGAAGGCAAGCGCGATTCCGGTATTTCCGGACGTCGGCTCGATCAACACGGTGTCGGGCGTGATGATGCCCGCCTTCTCCATGGCGATGATCATAGCCGCACCGATGCGGTCCTTCACGCTCGCGGCCGGGCTGAAATATTCAAGTTTTGCCAAAATGGTCGCATTCACGCCGTGCATGCCGGGCAGTCGCTGCAACCGCACGATCGGCGTGTCGCCAAAAGCCTCGACGATCGAGTCATAGATCCGGCCGCGACCGGGCTGGTGCGCTGCACCCGTGTTGGACGATGCGTCCATGATGAACTCCCTGTGGCGACGATCTGCGCTTCTGTCGCGGCTCTTGCGCAGTTACGGACAGCTTGCGGCGACACGCAAGCGACAATGCAGCACATGTTAAATACGCTGCATCGCAAAATCACGTGAGCTGCCAATATCAGAAAACCAACGCATTTGTGTTGCGACCTCGTCAAGCGCATCTGCTTATGTTAGACTTAAGTCTCAAGCAGGGAGAGGTCACCACGATGTCAGCGATTGCTGAAGTGTTGTCGACCGTCGCGCTCAACCGCGATCCGCGTTGCAGCGAGTTGCCCACCTGTCCGGTCTGCGCCGACTCCATGGTCGCCGCCGAAGCATCCGCCTACGTCTCGGACCGCGTGATCAGCTATCTCTGGACCTGCGATAATTGCGGCTACGGCTTCGTCACCAAGCACGCCATCAAGCAGCGGTTCGTATGCAACTGATCGTGGAGTTGCTCTAGCGCGGGGCGATGTCGCCCCTCGCCCAGTCCTCACGCGTAAGCTGATAGAACTCCTCGAACTTGCCCTGTGCGATCGCAACCCTGATGCCCTGCATCAGGGTTTGATAGTAAGCGATATTGATCTCGGACAGCAGCATCGCCCCGAGCGTCTCGCCTGCCTTGACGAGATGATGCAGATAGGCGCGAGCGCAGCTGCGCGTCGAGGGCCATGAGCTCTCCTCATCGAGCGGACGCGGATCTTCGGCGTGGCGCGCGTTGCGCAAATTGACCTGGCCGAAGCGCGTGAAGGCGACGCCGTGACGGCCATTGCGCGTCGGCATCACGCAATCGAACATGTCGACACCGCGCTTGACCGCCTCGAGGATGTCGTCGGGCGTGCCGACGCCCATGAGGTAACGCGGGCGCTCTTGCGGCAGCAGCGGGGCGGTCTCGTCAATCATCCCCAGCATCACCGCCTGCGGCTCGCCGACGGCAAGGCCGCCGATCGCATAGCCGTGGAAGCCGAGCTCGACCAGGCCTTGCGCGCTTGCATGGCGAAGCTGCGGCACGTCGCCGCCCTGCACGATGCCGAACAGCATGTAACCAGCGGGCGCGCTCTCGAAGGCCCGCTTGCTGCGCTCGGCCCAACGGAGCGACAGGCGCATCGCCCGCTCGATGTCATCACGCTCGGCCGGTAGCCGCACACATTCGTCCATCTGCATGGCGATGTCGGAGCCGAGCAAGCGCTGCACCTCGATCGAGCGCTCCGGCGACAGCTCGACCTTGGCACCGTCGATATGCGAGCGGAAGGTGACGGCGTGCTCGCTGACCTTGCGCAGATCCGCCAGCGACATCACCTGGAAGCCGCCGGAATCCGTCAGCATCGGCCCGTTCCAGCCGGTGAAGGTCTGCAAGCCGCCAAGCGCCGCGATCCGCTCGGCGCCGGGCCGCAGCATCAGATGATAGGTGTTGCCGAGCACGATGTCGGCGCCGGCGTCGCGCACCTCGCGCCAGTGCATGCCCTTCATGGCACCGGCGGTGCCGACCGGCATGAAGGCCGGCGTCCGCACCACGCCGTGGGGCGTCGTCAGGCGCCCGCTGCGCGCGGCGCCATCGGTAGCGAGCAACTCAAAGTGATTGGGAAGATCATTGTCGGGATTCATGGCGGTGCTTATTGCGTGTCGGAGGACGTCGATCAACCCGCCCGAACCATGCCATGGCCGGCCAATGGCTCAACTGGGAGGACTTGAGCGATATCGAGGTCCGCCGCTCTTGTTAAACAAAACGATACAGTATAGTTTTACTTTGGAGGCTGGACGAGAATGCCGCGGCAGATTTGCCGGCGGCCGTATGAGTATGATCGCCCGCCACCGACGATGCCCTACCCTTCAAGTTCGACTGACATGTCCGCCCCATCGCAGGGCTGGACAAGGCCGATAGGCGCCCGCCTGGGCGGAGTCCTGGTCTTGACGTGCAGCCTGGCGCTCGGTGCCTGCACGTCCCTGCCCCGGACGCCCTACACGGCCGCTGAAGCCAGCACATCGCGCGTGCTCGACATCGATGGGCTCCGGCGCTACGCCGACGAGCCCGTTACGAAATTCAGCTTCGAGAAAGACAACAGCACCGCGACCAAGACCTACCTGGCGCTATCCGGCGGCGGTGCCGACGGCGCCTATGGCGTCGGCGTGCTGAACGGCTGGACCGCGTCCAGAACCCGTCCCACCTTCTCGGTCGTCTCGGGCGTCAGCACCGGCGGCCTCATCGCGCCGTTTGCATTCCTCGGCTCGCAATATGACGACACGCTGAAGGAGGTCTACACCAGCGGCATCGCCGAGAGCCTCCTGAAGGATCCCAGCATCATGCGGGTGCTATTCGGATCCGGCCTGTTCGGCAACACGCGGCTGCGCGAGCTCGTCGCCCGCTATGTCGGACCCGAGATCATGGCGCAAGTCGCGCGCGAGAATGCCAAGGGCCGGAAGCTATTGGTGGTGACGACCGATCTCGACACCCAGCGGACCGCGATCTGGGACATGGGCAAGATCGCCGCGGTCGGGACAGCCGAGGCGCTAAAGCTGTTTCGCGACGTGATGGCGGCCTCCGCCAGCATTCCGCTGGTTTTTCCGCCGATCATTATCGACGCCGAAGGCCAGGGCCGGCGTTTCCAGGAGATGCATGTCGACGGCGGGGTGACGGCGCCGGTGCTGACGTTGCCGGAAGCCCTGCTGTTCCAAGGCAGCCGCCTGCCGGGCAACACGAAGATGGACATCTACATCCTCGTCAACAAGAAGATCGAACGCAACTTCGAGCTCGTCTCCAACAGCACCATCGACGTCGCCTCGCGCAGCCTGTCGTCGATCACCCAGTCGCAGACGCGCTCGATCATCTTCTCCACCTATGATTTCGCCAAGCGCAACCGCCTCGGCTTCCATCTCTCCTACATCGCGCGCGACTATCCGGCGGCGCCCTCGGAAGGGTTCGATACCGCCTACATGCGGGCGCTGTATCAGTACGGATATGACAAGGCGGCTTCCGGCCAAGCCTGGATTTCGACGCTTCCGTGATCCCTCATGACGGAACGAGGCCACAGGGAAACCGTTGATGACACGGCCAAATCGGCCAGATTCGCGATGACGCCCCCGCTGCTGCGCGATATAGAGCGAATGACTGATATCACGATCGCGCAGGAATCATTGGGCATGGGATTGACTGCGACCAAGACCAGACCGGCTGCGCCACGGCGCGAGGTGCCGAAATCGCGCGGCGGCCGGCCGACGAAGACCGCCGCGATCGAGCGCGATCAGCGGCTGATCGAGGTCGCCACCCGCCTATTCCTCGATCGCGGCTTCGACGCGACCTCGCTCGACGCAGTCGCGGAAGCGGCCCGGGTCAGCAAGCCCACAGTCTATTCCCGTTACGGCGACAAACGAGGGCTGTTTGCGGCCGTGCTGAGGCGCGAGATCGCACGATGGCTTGCACCGTTGTCGGCAGCCGCGGAGACGCAACTCTCTAGCGCCGCGAACATCTCGGTCGAGCAGCGGCTGGTCGAGATCGGGCGCGAGATGCTCACATTCACCTGCGGTCCCGACGCCGTCGCCTTCAGCCGCATGATGACGTCACAAGCCATCAACTTCCCTGACGTCGCCAAGCTCGGCAAGGAAGAAGGCTGGCTCAAGGCCGTCGCCACCACGGCGCGCTTATTCGATCACCTGGTGGCGCAAGGCGCACTTGATGTCGAAGACACCACCATTGCAGCCGAGGTGTTTCTCGACGTGGTCGTCGGGCACACCCACCGCATGGCGACGTTCGGAACGGCGCTGGAGCTAAAACCTGCGGAGAAGCGCATGCGTGCGGCGATCAAGCTGTTCCTGGCCGGCGCGCTGGGACCCGCCGACCGCGTCCAGAGCGCCGCAAAGAGCACGCCGCGGCGCCCGTCCCGCTGACAATTCCGTGAGCTCGCGATCAAATTCCCAAGAACCCGTGCCTCGGCCATTGACCAAATGAAACGATACGGTATGGTTTTGTTATAAGGCGAGACGGACCGCTTTTTTCACCAGCCCCAAGGAGGTCCGTACCGCTTCGATCGTCGCGCCGGGTACAGCCCGATGCGGCGCTCCGCGGCCGACCGGTGCCCAAGGTCGGCCGCGAATTCTTTACGATCATCCGGCACACTCGCTGGCCGAGGGTTTCGAGCATGACGACAGCCAAACGATGGACCTCGCAACTGCTTGCGATCGCCCTGCCCGCACTGCTCCTCGCGGCACCGGCACAGGCGATCATGACCGCAGGCACGCCGACCGCGCTTCACAGCGACACAGATGGTGATGCCGAAGCGGACCGCCAGGCGGTCAGCCGCGAGATCGAGCGCTTCCGCAGCTCGTCGATCTCGATCAGCCAGGCCATGGCGATTGCAGAAGGCCGACACGCCGGCGCCACCACGGCAGATGTGAGTTTCGATGGAGCTTCCGGCGCCCCGGTCTACCGGGTGAAAACCCTGCACAATGACCGGATCTGGCGCCACACCATCAACGCGTTGACCGGAGAGCTCGTCGGCGGGGAAGCCGCCCTCCCCCTCGCCGAGCTCGACCATGAGGACCGCGACAACCTCGCAGCGCTCGGCGCGATCAGGCACCGCCTCGCCGACGCCGTGCGCGTCGCCGAACGCGCAGCCTCGGGCAAGGCAATCAGCGGCGGGCTGGTGCGCGAACGCGGCCGTCTCAATTTTGCGATTGTCGTGATCAGCGGCGACGACCTCAAGGAGGTCATCCTGGAGCCGCCGGGCGCGCGGGCCAAATAGCGGCGGCCCGGCCCCGGCATCGACCGGGGCGGAAAGCCATTGACGGCTGCAAGACTCTCCCGCATAAGTCGCCGCCATGTTCGCGACCACCAAACGCACGACCAAAACCACCACGGCCTCAGGGGCCGGGGGAGGCGTGCGCGCGTAGGTCGTCGACTTAAACGCATCAGCTCTACCGAAGCCCCGCCCTCGATGGTCCGGGGCTTTTTTGTTGTCTAAATTCTCAATGCAATGGAGGACAAAGTGAGTAACGATCCCGTCGTCGCGATTGTCGGCGTCACCGGTGCGGTGGGCGCCGAATTTATCGCCACCATGGACAAGCGCGGCTTTCGCGTCGGCAAGCTCAAGGCGCTGGCGAGCGCCCGCTCGGCGGGCAAGACAGTGTCGTTCCGCGGGCAACAGGTCGTCATCGAGGAATTGACCGAGCGCGCTTTTGACGGCGTCGACATCGCCCTGTTCTCCGCCGGCGGCAGCATCTCCAAGAAGTTCGCGCCGATCGCGGTCAAGGCCGGCGCGGTCGTGGTCGACAATTCCTCCGCCTTCCGCATGGACCCGAACGTGCCGCTGGTGATCCCCGAGATCAACGCAAACCGCATTCGTGATCACAAGGGCATCATTGCCAACCCGAACTGCGCGGCCATCACGGCGCTGGTGCCGCTCTGGCCGATCCACCAGAAGAACCGCATCAAGCGGGTGATCATCTCGACCTATCAGGCGGCTTCCGGCGCCGGCGCCGCGGCGATGGAGGAGCTCGTCGAATCCACCCGCGCCAATCTCAACGGGCAGGTCTATACGCCAAAGGTGATGCCGCACCCCTACGCCTTCAACCTCTTCAACCACAACACCGCGGTCGATCCTGAGACCGGCTACAATGATGAAGAGACCAAGGTCATCAAGGAGACCCGCAAGATCTTCGAGGATGAGACCATTGCCGTCGGCGTCACCTGCGTGCGCGTGCCGGTGCTGCGCGCCCATTGCGAAGCCATCACCTTCGAATGCGAGAAGCCGATCACCGAGGACCAGGTCCGCGCCATCATGGCGCAGGCGCCCGGCGTCAAGGTGATCGACGACCGCGCCAAGAACTACTTCCCTATGCCGATCGACGCCTCGGGCCAGGACGACGTCCTGGTCGGCCGCATCCGCAAGGACCTCAGCGACCCCACAGGACATTCGATCTCGATGTTCGTCGCGGCCGATCAGCTGCTCAAGGGCGCGGCATTGAATGCTGTACAGATAGCGGAGCTCTTGCCGCAGCGGGCGATGGCGTAGCGGTCTCGTAGGGGCGGGCAAAGCGAAGCGTGCCCACCAATCGACCTCAACTATGCAGATCGATGGTGGGCACGGCGCTCTGCGCCTTTGCCCACCCTAGGGCAGTGTTGTAGCCCGCAAGAGCGCAGCGAAATGCGGGAAGCCGCAAGGCAGGAATCCCGGATTTCGCTTCGCTCATCCGTCTTAGGGCTCTGCCCGGAACAGCAAACACGCATCGCCATACGAATAGAACCGGTAGCCGCTCCCGATGGCGTGCGCATAGGCTCGCTTCATCGTCTCCAGACCCGCAAACGCTGACACCAGCATGAACAGCGTCGACTTCGGCAGGTGGAAATTGGTCAACAAAATATCGACCGCGCGAAAGCGATAGCCGGGGGTGATGAAGATCGAGGTCTCCGCCGCGAACGGCAGAATGGTGCCATCCTCGCTTGCCGCGCTCTCGAGCAGGCGCAACGACGTGGTGCCGACGGCGATGATGCGGCCGCCGTTCTTGCGCGCGGTGTTGAGCCGCTCCGCCGTCTCGGCCGAGATCGTCCCCCACTCGGCATGCATCTTGTGGCTCTCGGTATCGTCCACCTTGACCGGCAGGAACGTCCCTGCCCCGACATGCAGCGTCACGCGGTTGATGCCGACGCCGTGCTCGCGCAGCACCTGCTCCAGCGCGGGCGTAAAATGCAGCCCGGCGGTCGGCGCGGCGACGGCGCCTTCGTTCGCCGCGAACATCGTCTGGTAGTCGGCAAGATCCTGGTCATCAGGCGTACGCTTGGAGGCGATATAGGGCGGCAGCGGCGGGCTGCCGAGATCGGCAATGGCCTGGTCGAGCGTGGGCCCGTGGAACGAGAACGACAGCGTCACCTCGCCTTCGCTGCCCTTGGCCTCGACCTCGGCGTCGAGATGGCCGAGCAGGCAGACCTTGCCTTCATTGCCGAAGCGGATGCGGTCGCCGGCTGTGAGCTTCTTCGCCGGCTTGACCAGCGCCTGCCAGCGCGAGCCGTCGAGACGCTTGATCAGTGTCGCCTCGATCTTCGGCTCGGTCTCGCGGCCGATGCGGCGGCCCTTGAGCTGCGCCGCGATCACCTTGGTGTCGTTGACGACGAGCTGATCGCCCGGCTTCAGCGATTGCGGCAGGTCGGAAATGGTCTGGTCGCGCAACGCGCCATTCTCGACGACCAGCATCTTCGCGGAGTCGCGCGGGCTCGCCGGACGCAACGCGATACGCTCGGGCGGCAGGTCGAAATCGAAGAGATCGGTGCGCATGTCGAGTTCAGCGCCGCACAGTCAGACCCTCATGGTGAGGAGGCGCGTAGCGCCGTCTCGAACCATGAAGGCCAAACTGCAGCAGCGGCCTTCATCCTTCGAGACGCGCGTTCCGCGCTCCTCAGGATGAGGATTGAGCACTTATTCCTTGTCCGCGGCCATCCGCGCCTTGACGATCTTGTCGGGGTTCTGCACCGGCTCGCCGCGCTTGATCTTGTCGACGTTCTCCATGCCCTCGGTGACTTTGCCCCACACCGTGTACTGGTTATCGAGGAAGCGGGCGTCCTCGAAGCAGATGAAGAATTGGCTGTCGCCGGAGTCGGGATTGGCGGCGCGGGCCATCGAGGCGGTGCCGCGCACATGCGGCTCCTTGTTGAACTCGGCCTTCAGCTTCTTGCCGGAGCCGCCGGTGCCGGTGCCCTGCGGGCAGCCGGTCTGCGCCATGAAGCCGTCGATCACGCGATGGAACACGATGCCGTCGTAAAAGCCCTCGCGGACCAGCTCCTTGATGCGCGCGACGTGGCCGGGCGCCAGATCAGGCCGCATCTCGATGGTGACGGGGCCCTGCGTGGTCTCGAGGATCAGGGTGTTTTCGGTGACGCTCATGCTCGTCTCTCTTGCGTTGGGGGTGAAGTCTTCCGGCTGCGGAACTGGATTGCGAATGGACGCCCTGCGGCGGCGCCGGCCATTGCATCGGTAAATGGCATCGGCGTGCAGCGTTGCAACGCTTCCATCACCGCGATCCGGTATTGCAGCCGGTCATCGTCGGAGGCTTCCGCGGATTCATAGGTAATCCTCGGATGGCCCAGAATGTTTCCGGCCCGGTTAAAGCTCACGACGACGGTGATGTCGAGTGGGCGCGCCTTGGCCGGCGGTGGCGGCTTCCAGCAGGTGCGCAGATGCCGGAAAACGTCCTGGATGGTGTTGACCTGCGCATCCGCGGCGGCCGCACTGGGAATGCCGAGCTGCAGCATCGCGGCAACCAGCAGGAGCTTGCCACCGCGGCGCGCCATCGGCCTCTCCTATTTGATGTCGGATGCGACCTGCACCTTCACCATCTTGTCGGGATCGCTGACGGTGCCGCTCGGCGAGCCGGGCGGTGCCTTCTTCAGCTTGTCGACGACCTCCATGCCCTGCACGACCTCGCCGATCACCGTGTACTGGTTATCAAGACTGCCACCGTCGGCGAACATGATGAAGAATTGCGAGTTGGCGCTGTCGACGCTGTCGCCGCGCCGCGCCATCCCGACGATGCCGCGCGCAAAATGCACCTTCGAGAATTCCTGCTTCAGGTTCGGATATTTCGACCCGCCGGTCCCGTTGCCATTCTGGCCGTCGCCGGTCTGCGCCATGAAGCCGTCCATCACCCGATGAAACGGCACGTTGTTGTAGAAGCCTTCACGTGCGAGCTGCTTGATGCGCTCGGCATGCTGGGGCGCGATGTCGGTCCTGAGCTTGATGACGATGCGGCCCTTGGTGCTGTCGATGACGATGGCGTTGGCCTTGTCGAGGTTCGCCGGCAATTGCTGCGCCACCGCCGGCGCCGCGAACACGAGCGCGGCAAGAACTGCGAGAATTCGGATCATGACAACTCCGGATCAGATGAGGAAGAAGCGCGCGGTTATCAGGCGAATTTTGCCTTGAGCAGGCTTGCTACGAGCGGCGGGACGAAGGCCGAAACGTCTCCGCCCATACCGGCGATCTGGCGCACCAAAGTGGCGGTGATCGGGCGAACCATGGGAGAGGCCGGCAGGAACACCGTATGCACCTCCGGCGCCATGGCCTCGTTCATGCCGGCAAGCTGCATCTCGTAATCGAGGTCGCTGCCGTCGCGCAGGCCCCGGATCATGATGGTCGCGCCGTGCTTGCGCGCCGAGGTGACCGACAGATCGTCAAAGGTCACGGCTTCGAGCACGCAACCGGCCTGGGCCGCCACCGGCCCGCAGACGTCGTGCAGCATCTTCAGCCGCTCCTCGGTCGAGAACAGCGGCTTCTTGCCGGGGTGGACTCCAATTGCGACAACCAGCCTGTCGCACAGCGACACGCTGTGCCTGACCACGTCCAGATGGCCGTTGGTGATGGGGTCGAAGGAACCGGGATAGAAGGCGATGCGCGGCATGGCCTCCTCCTACCGCGCCCGGCCCGGGGCGGCAAGTCGGGCGGGTTCCCTGCCGTTTTTTCCGCAAAACCATGTCGAAATCCCTCGAATTGTTTCGTCCTGGGGGCGGCCACGAAACAAAGGGCGCATCAACGAAACCATTTCCCGCTCCGGCGAAGACGTCTGGAAACTGGCCATGGTTACCAATCTAGCCAACGAATGACGGGCCGCACACAAGGCGCAGCGGCCGCATCACAGGGGACTGTCAATGATCAAGGCTCTTTCGGCGATCGCCATCTCAGCATGTGCTGCCGCCGCCCTCACCCTGCTGCCCGGCTTCGCCCCGACCGTCGAAGCCAGCGTGCCGCAGCCGCTGGCCAAGAGCGACCGGCTCGACATCCGCAGCATCGGCAAGGACTGCTCGCAGCAGGCCTGGCCGAACTTCGAAGCCTCGTGCCTGCGCCGCGCCGGCACCAAGGCCAATGTCCGTGAGGCACGCCTCGTGACCGCCGATCGGACCCCTTAGTCGGACCTGTCAGTTTCACGTCAGCCAAAGCGCGATGAGATCAGGATGAATCGTCATCGCGCGTTAGGTTGTTGTTTGAGCATGATCTTTTCGAAAAACCGCTGGGCACTTTTCGGGATCATGCGCTAGCCCGCTATAGACCGACCCAATACAAACCCCATGGATATTTGCGACGTCTCGTCGCAGACTGCGTGATGCTCGCGCCCGCCGGAATGATCCGTCGGGCGCGATTCCCATCGGGGGTCGCCATTGTCCAGTACGCCCGCAGTCGCTTCCGGCCATCATCCCGATCCGCTGCCGCTTGCTATGACCATGGGCGCCCTTGGGGTGGTCTATGGCGATATCGGCACCAGTCCCCTCTACGCCCTGAAGGAAGCCGCCAAGGCGGCTGCCCATGGCGGCACGTTAAGCCACGATGCTGTCCTGGGGGTTGCCTCACTGATCCTCTGGGCACTGCTGCTCATCATCTCGCTCAAATATGCGTTGTTGATCCTGCGCGCGGACAATCGCGGCGAAGGCGGGATCGTCGCGCTGCTAGCGCTGCTGCACGCCCGCAATGCCCAGCCTGGCACCTGGCGGGCGCATCTGCTGGTCGTCGGCCTCGTCGGCGCCGCCCTGCTCTATGGCGACGGCGCGATCACCTCCGCGATCTCCGTGCTCAGCGCCATCGAAGGCCTCAAGGTCGACGCCCCCTCGCTTGCGCCCGTCGTCGTGCCCGTCACCATCGCGATCCTGATCGGCCTGTTCATGATGCAGAAGCAGGGCACCGGCTTCATCGGCCGCATCTTCGGCCCGGTGATGCTGGCCTGGTTCGTCGTGCTTGCCGCGCTTGGCATCCACGGCATTGTCAACGCGCCGGCGGTGCTGGCGGCGCTGAGCCCGCTCTATGCCTTCGACTTCCTGATCCACCAGGATTTCCATATCTCCTTCGGAATCCTCGGCGCCGCTTTCCTCGCGGTGACCGGGGGCGAAGCCATGTACGCCGACATGGGGCATTTCGGCCGCTTCCCGATCCGGCTCGCCTGGTTCGCAATCTGCCTGCCCGCGCTGGTGCTGAACTATTTCGGTCAGGCCGCGCTCCTGATCACCGATCCCGCCATGATCGAGAATCCGTTTTTCCAGCTCTGCCCCGACGCCCTGCACTATCCGCTGGTGGCCTTCTCCGCGGTTGCGACCGTGATCGCCTCGCAGGCGATCATCTCCGGCGTGTTCTCGCTGACCCAGCAGTCGATCCAGCTCGGCTTCCTGCCGCGCATGCTGATCCGCCACACCACGAGCGCTGCGATCGGCCAGATCTACGTGCCGCTGGTGAACTGGCTGCTGGCCGCCGCAACGTTGGGAGCGGTCCTGAGCTTCGGGACGTCGGACGCGCTCGCCGGCGCCTACGGCATCGCGGTGTCGCTGCTGATGGCAATCACCACGCTGCTCGCGGCCCTGGTGGCGATCCAATGGGGATATTCGCCCTGGCTCGTGGTGGCCGTGAACGGCACCTTCTTCGTGATCGACGTGATCTTCTTCTCCGCCAATTCGATCAAGCTGTTCGAGGGCGGCTGGTTTCCCCTGCTGCTCGCCGGCCTCGTCGCCTTCCTGATGCTGACCTGGCGCGCCGGCGTGAAGCTGGTCGAGGCGGCGCGGGCGAAGCTGCGCCAGCCGGAGGAAGACCTGATCGAGACCGCGGTCAACAAATGCCGCGCCAGGCTGCCGGGGACTGCCGTGTTCCTGGCCTCCGCGCCGCGCGGCGTGCCGCTGGCGCTGACCCAGTTCGTCAAGCACAACCGCGTGCTGCACGAACGCGTGCTGCTCGTCACCGTGCTGATCGAGGAGTCCCCGCACATTCCCGACCAAGAACGGGCCGAGGTGATCGAGATCATTCCCGGCATCACCCGCGTGATCCTGCATTACGGCTTCATGCAGAACCCGACGATCTATGAAGGATTGGGGTTCGTCGGGCGCCTCGGCAAGCTGCCCGGCATCGATCTCTCCGACGTCACCTACTATGTCGGCCGCGAGACCATCATCCCGCGCGAGGACGTGCCGGGCATGTGGGTCTGGCGCGAAAGCGTGTTCGCTTTCCTCCAGCGCAATGCCGAACGCTCGGCCGCGTTCTTCGGCGTGCCGACCAAGCAGGTGGTGGAGTTCGGGACCGAGCTGGAGATTTAGCGCGCAAATGCGCAGTCCGGATGGAGTGCAAGCGTAATCCGCGATTCCGAACGTTCGGCAACATGCGGTCCCGGATTGTGCCTTTGGCCGGCGCTTGGCACCGACTTCCTGCTCCATCTGCGCTACACGTTACTCCCCATTCGCGCCGTTGCTCTCCGCCTCTTCCGTGATGTGCTCGACCGAGACGACGTGCTCGTCCTCGGCGGTGTCGAACACGATCACGCCCTGGGTCGAGCGGCCGGCGATACGGATGCCTTCGACCGGGCAGCGGATCAGTTGGCCCTTGTCGGTGACCAGCATGATCTGATCGGCATCCTCCACGGGGAAGGACGCAACCAAGTTGCCGTTGCGGTTGTTGACGCTCATGGCGACGATGCCTTTGCCGCCGCGTCCCGTGGTGCGGTACTCGTAGGACGAGGTGCGCTTGCCATAGCCATTGACGGAGACGGTGAGCACGACCTGCTCCTGCGCCGACATCTCGGCGTAACGCTCCTGGGCAAGCTGGAAGCTGCCGGAGGTCTCCTCGGCCTCTCCGTCCGCGGCGGTCTCCTCAGTCGCGGCTTCGCCGGCGACCGCACGGCGCATCTTCAGGTACGCCGAGCGCTCGTCCGATGTGGTCTCGACATGGCGCAGGATCGCCAGCGAAATCACCTTGTCGCCCTCACCAAGCGCAATACCGCGCACGCCCATCGAGGTGCGCCCGGTGAACACGCGCACATCGGTGACGGGAAAACGGATGCACTGGCCGCCAGCGGCGGTCAGCAGCACGTCGTCGCGCTCAGTGCAGATCTGCACGTCGACGATCGCCTCGTTGTCGTCGAGCTTCATGGCGATGATGCCGGAGCGGCGGACATCGACGAAGTCGGACAGCTTGTTGCGCCGCACGTTGCCGCCTGTGGTGGCGAACATCACGTCGAGATTGCCCCAGGTCGATTCATCCTCGGGCAGCGGCATAATGGTGGTGATGCGCTCGCCCTGCTCCAATGGCAGGATGTTGATCAGCGCCTTGCCGCGCGCGTTCGGCGCAGCCATCGGCAGGCGCCAGACCTTTTCCTTGTAGACCTGGCCGCGTGAGGAGAAGAACAGCACCGGCGTGTGCGTAGAGGCGACGAACAGGCGGCTGACGAAATCCTCGTCGCGGGTCTGCATGCCGGCACGGCCCTTGCCGCCGCGGCGCTGCGCCCGGTAGGCCGACAGCGGCACGCGCTTGACGTAGCCGGCGTGGGAGACGGTGACGACCATGTCCTCGCGCTGGATCAGGTCCTCGTCCTCGACCTCGCCTTCCTGCTCCATGATCACGGTGCGGCGCGGCGTGGCGAACTCGGCCTTCACCTCGGCGAGCTCGGTCCTGATGATGTCGAGGATACGGGCGCGCGAGCGCAGGATCTCGAGATAGTCGCCGATCTCGCCGGCGAGTTTTGACAGCTCGTCGCCGATCTCGTCGCGGCCAAGCGCAGTGAGCCGCGCCAGACGCAATTCCAGAATGGCCTTGGCCTGATCCAGCGACAGGCGGATGGTGCCGTCCTCGTTGATGCGGTGGCGCGGATCGTCGATCAGCGTAATGATGTCCTCGACGTCGCGCGCCGGCCAGTCCCGCGTCATCAGGGTGTCGCGCGCAGCCGCTGGCGTCGGCGAGGTGCGGATCACCTTGATGATCTCGTCGATGTTGGCGACCGCGATGGCGAGGCCGACCTGCTCATGCGCGCGCTCGCGCGCCTTGCGCAGCTTGTACTTGGTCCGGCGCGTGACGACCTGCTCCCGGAAGCCGACGAAGATCGTCAGCATGTCCTTCAGGTTCATCGTCTGCGGACGGCCGGAATCGAGCGCGACGGCGTTGACGCCGAAGCTGGTCTGGAGCGGCGTGAACTTGTAGAGCTGATTCAGCACCACGTCGGGCATGGCATCACGCTTGAGCTCGACGACGACGCGGTAGCCATCGCGGTCGGACTCGTCGCGCAGGTCGGAGATGCCCTCGATCTTCTTTTCCTTGTAGAGCTCGGCGATGCGCTCGACCATCGTCGCCTTATTCACCTGATACGGGATCTCGGTGATGACGATCGCCTCGCGCTCCTTCCGGATCGTCTCGAAGGCGACCTTGCCACGCATCACGATGGAGCCACGGCCGAGATGGTAGGCGCTGCGGATGCCCTGGCGGCCGAGAATGATGCCGCCGGTCGGAAAGTCCGGGCCCGGGATGATGTTGTTGAGCTCGTCGATGGTCAGCGAAGGATTGTCGATCAACGCTAGGCAGGCGTCGATGACCTCGCCGAGATTGTGCGGCGGAATGTTGGTGGCCATGCCGACGGCGATGCCGCCGGCGCCGTTGACCAGCAGGTTAGGGAACCGTGCCGGCAGAACCACCGGTTCTTTGCTCGAGCCGTCGTAATTGTCCTGAAAGTCGACGGTCTCGTTGTCGATGTCGTCGAGCAGCTTCAGCGCGATCTTGGTTAGGCGCGACTCGGTGTAGCGCATCGCCGCTGGCGGATCGCCGTCGACCGAGCCGAAATTGCCCTGCCCGTCCACCAGCAATTCGCGCATCGAAAAAGGCTGCGCCATGCGCACCAGCGCGTCGTAGATCGCCTGGTCACCATGCGGATGGTATTGGCCCATGACGTCGCCGACGATACCGGCCGACTTCTTGTGCTTCTTGTCCGGCGTATAGCCTTCCTCGTTCATCGAGAACAGGATGCGGCGATGCACCGGCTTCAGGCCGTCGCGCGCGTCGGGCAGCGCGCGCGACACGATCACGCTCATGGCGTAATCGAGGTAGGACTTCTTCATCTCGTCGAGGATGGAGACGGGGCGAATGTCCGAGGGTTGCGCCGGCTGGTTGCCGGGCTTGTTATCGTCGTCAGCCAAGGGGAAATCCGGTGAGGTTTTATCTGGGAATCATATAGCGCATCGGGGCCGCGATAACTACCCTCGCGAAGGTCAGGGCAAGCGATTTTTCCGCCTATTTTTCCAACAACTTAAGCCCTTCAGAGCCCTGCTCCCGAGAGGCGCGAAATCGGCCTTCCGAAATGGCCTCCATCGCCTGAAGATCGCGCTGCGAGTGCCCTTTCAGAATATTTGCCATGGCGCAATCCAAGCTCACGTCAAACATGAAGCGGGCCCGGAAAATCCGAGCCCACCCCGCCGATGAACAGGAATTGCTGACACGACACACCAGGCGGAGCCCGATCGGGCAATGCGCCTCGGCCGCGTGATCCGTGTTCTCAGAACGGGATATCGTCGTCCATGTCGCTGTTGCGGGCACCGCCAGCGGCAACGGGACGGCGAGGCGCGCTGCTTACGGGACCGGACGAGCCGAAGTCGCCGCTGGGTTCGTCGCTGAAGCTGCCACTGCCTCCGCCGCGACCGTCGAGCATCGTCAGGGTCGAGTTGAAGCCCTGGAGCACGACTTCGGTCGAGTACTTCTCGACGCCGCTCTGGTCGGTCCATTTGCGGGTCTGGAGCGCGCCCTCGATGTAAACCTTGGCGCCCTTCTTCAGGTACTGCTCGGCGACCTTGCACAGCCCTTCATTGAAGATCACGACGCGATGCCATTCGGTCTTTTCCTTGCGCTCGCCGGTGTTCTTGTCGCGCCAGGTCTCAGAGGTGGCGATGCTCAAATTGGCAATCGGTCGCCCGTCCTGGGTGCGGCGGATTTCGGGATCCTTGCCGAGATTTCCAACCAGAATGACCTTGTTGACGCTTCCCGCCATCGCCGCTCTCCACTCCAATGCCACTGAATTTCAAAGGCCGAGTCCGCTCTGTGCGTTCCTCCGCCGCCCGTTGAGGCGACCCTATACGCTTGCGGGCGCCGCTCAGCCCATCACCCCTCGGGTTATCCCCACATATAGCACCGCCATTGGCTTCGTTCCAGATTTGTTCTTTGTGACAATCCGAGGCGGACATCGGGCCCTTCGAGCCGCGATGGTGGTGATGAAGGCAGCCGCTCGATGGAACTTTTTTGGGTTCCCGCGAAAGGCGGAAACCGCTTAACATTCATCAAGTTGCGCTTGGCTCAATCGGTCCGCGAGTGTGGCATTTCGGAGACGGACTTTGCCGGTTTCGTAGGCTAGGGTTGCCTCGGAATTAGTTCATATGGGCGTCGCGCCTTAATTAGCCGCTTCGGGGAGTTCGAGAAGCGGTCGAAACTGGGGAGACTGCAATGAATAAGATTCTGTTTAGTGCAATCGGTGCAATGGCGCTGGGCCTCTCGGCTCCCGCAAGCGCGGCAGATCTCGCTGCGCGCCCATACACCAAGGCTCCGGCTCCTGCCGTTGCCGCGATCTACGACTGGAGCGGCTTCTACATCGGTATCAACGGCGGCGGTGGTTCGAGCCACAAGTGCTGGGATTTCGTGACGCCTGTTACCGGCACTCTGGTTGGCGAAGGCTGCCACAACGCGACGGGCGGCACGGTCGGTGGCCAGATTGGCTATCGCTGGCAGTCGACCAATTGGGTGTTCGGCTTCGAGGGCCAGGGCAACTGGGCTGACTTTTCCGGCGACAACGTGAGCACCCTGTTCCCTGGCACCGCTTTGGTCACCGGTGATCGTAACCGCTCTCGCATCGACAGTTTTGGCCTGATCACTGGCCAGGTCGGCTATGCCTGGAACAATGTGCTGTTCTATGTGAAGGGCGGCGCCGCTGTGGTCGGGGACAAGTACGACGTCTATGCCGCCGCAGGCACTCCGGGCGCTGGCACGCTGCTGGCATCGGCACGTGAAACCCGCTGGGGTGGTACGGTGGGGGCCGGTCTGGAATTCGGATTCGCACCAAACTGGTCGGTCGGCGTCGAATACGACCACATTTTCCTCGGCCACCGCACGATCGGCTTTACCACGCCGGCGGGCGTTGTGTTCGGGAGCGACCGAATTGGCCAAGATGTCGACATCGGTCTCGTCCGGCTGAATTACCGCTTTGGCGGCCCGCTGGTCGCGAGGTACTGATCGCTCTGATTTCGTTCAAGGATTAAAGGCCGGCCTCGTGCCGGCCTTTTTCGTTTTATCCAAAGCGGACGGTCGGATAAGTCAGTGATCGAGACGTTTTGTAACTGTTGTGGCTTTTCGGAGACACAACTTGCGGCTTTAGTGGTGTAAGCACGGCATTAGTTGGGCCGTTGAGTCCGCTGCCTTCGGCATGGAAGGCGACAACAGAAACTGGGACTGGGATTAGTTGAAAATGAAAAAGGTTTTGTTGGCTTCGGCCTGTTTGTTCGCTCTCGCTGCTCCGGCTTCAGCCGCTGACCTCGCAGCGCGCCCCTATACCAAGGCCCCGATCGCTCCGGCCGCTGTCTACAACTGGACCGGCTTCTACCTCGGCGTCGTCGGCGGCGGCGCTTGGGAAAACGCATCCGACCCGCGGATGCAGGGTGGCTTCGTCGGTGGCACCGCCGGCTACAACTGGCAGACCGGCAACGTCGTGTTCGGCATCGAGGCGGATGGCGCCTGGGCTGACGTGAGCGCTTCGGCGACCGCTCTTGGCATCACTGTCGCCTCCAAGACCGATGCGCTCGGCACCGTGCGCGGCCGAATCGGCTGGGCCGTCAACAACGTCCTGTTCTACGGCACCGGCGGCTACGCCTGGATCGACAACAAGATCACCGTCAGCGCCCTCGGCGTGAGCGTCTCCGACAGCAAGTGGCATTCCGGCTGGACCGTCGGTGCGGGCGTCGAAGCTTTCTTCGCTCCGCAGTGGTCGGTCAAGGGCGAGTACCTCTATCGCAGCCTCGGCAGCGAGAACTACTTCTCTAACCTTGGCGCTCCGCTGGCCTCCGGCACGATCAACTTCCACACCGTGCAGGTCGGCGTGAACTATCACTTCGGGGGCCCGGTGGTCGCCAAGTACTGAGCTGAGTACTGATCACTATCGACGTCACATCGTCACGAAAGGCCGGCCTCGCGCCGGCCTTTTTGTTTTACGGGTCGTTCCGCGCAGTTCCGCTCGCGCCTGCTGCTGCCAGATGCCGCCAGCCCGCCAACAATCCGTTGACGATTCGCACGTGCCACTGGAAATCCGCTCGCGTTCTTCCTACGTTCGCTGACATACCCATCGGCGCCGATCCCGGTTCCGGGCGAAGCGCGCCTTTTACATTGGCGCGATCGCGCGTCTTTGGGATTCCTTGAGGACCAGCGGGATGGACGAAGTGATCAAGGCCAAGCGCCAACAACAGAACGCGGGCTCAAGCCTGCGCGCGATTACGATCCGTGGCGCGCGCGAGCACAACCTCAAGAACATCGACGTCGAGATTCCCCGCGACAAGCTGGTGGTGTTCACGGGGCTGTCGGGCTCCGGCAAATCCTCACTCGCCTTCGACACCATCTACGCCGAAGGCCAGCGCCGCTACGTCGAATCGCTGTCGGCCTATGCGCGCCAATTCCTCGAGATGATGCAGAAGCCCGACGTCGATCAGATCGACGGGCTATCGCCGGCGATCTCGATCGAGCAGAAGACGACCTCGAAGAATCCGCGCTCCACGGTCGGCACCGTCACTGAGATCTACGACTACATGCGCCTGCTCTGGGCGCGGGTCGGCGTGCCCTATTCGCCGGCCACCGGCCTGCCGATCGAGAGCCAGACCGTCTCGCAGATGGTCGACCGCGTGCTGGCGTTGCCGGAAGGCACGCGCCTCTATCTGCTCGCTCCGGTCGTGCGCGGCCGCAAGGGCGAGTACCGCAAAGAGCTCGCCGAATGGCTCAAGAAGGGTTTTCAGCGCGTCAAGATCGACGGCACCTTCTACGAGCTGGCGGAGGCGCCGACGCTCGACAAGAAATTCCCGCACGACATCGACGTCG
The DNA here is from genome assembly GCF_023073715.1 of Bradyrhizobium sp. 164. Classification (GTDB taxonomy): domain Bacteria; phylum Pseudomonadota; class Alphaproteobacteria; order Rhizobiales; family Xanthobacteraceae; genus Bradyrhizobium. Next base: position 6,123 of record NZ_JADPKA010000107.1, on the reverse strand, counting down.
TGGTCGACCGGATCGTGGTGCGCGCCGACATCGGCCAGCGCCTCGCCGAGAGCTTTGAGACCGCGCTGAAGCTCGCCGAAGGCCTTGCCGTCGTCGAATTCGCCGACGCGCCGGCGGCCGCACCCGCGGAAGAGAAAAAAAAGACCGCGAAGATCCACGACAAGAGCGGGCCCGAGCGCATCCTGTTCTCGGAAAAATTCGCCTGCCCGGTCTCCGGCTTCACCATCCCCGAGGTCGAGCCGAGACTCTTTTCCTTCAACAATCCCTACGGCGCCTGCCCCGCCTGCGGCGGGCTCGGCGTCGAGCAGCATGTCGACGAGGATCTCGTCATCCCCGAGAAGGATCTGACGCTGCGCAAGGGTGCGATCGCGCCCTGGGCCAAGTCATCATCGCCCTATTACGTGCAGACGCTGAACGCGCTCGGCAAGCACTACAAGTTCACGCTCGACACCAAGTGGAAGGACCTGCCCAAGAAGACGCAAAACGCGCTTCTCTACGGCTCCGGCGAGGATGAGATCAAGTTCTCCTATGAAGACGGCGTGCGCTCCTACGACACCAAAAAACCGTTCGAGGGCGTCATCACCAACATCAACCGCCGCTATCGCGAGACCGAGAGCGAGTGGGCGCGCGAGGAGCTGGCGAAATATTTCCATGACGTCCCCTGCGAGGCGTGCCACGGGTTTCGGCTCAAGCCCGAGGCGCTCTGCGTCAAGATCGGCGGCAAGCATATCGGCGAGATCTCGGAGCTGTCGGTCAGGAAGGCCGGCGAATGGTTCGAGACCGTGCCTGATGCGCTCAACGCGCAGCAGAACGAGATCGCCGGGCGCATCCTGAAGGAAATTCGCGAGCGCCTCACCTTCCTGCTCGACGTCGGCCTCAACTATCTCACTTTGTCCCGCTCCTCCGGCACGCTGTCCGGCGGCGAGAGCCAGCGCATCCGCCTGGCTTCGCAGATCGGCTCGGGCCTGACCGGCGTGCTCTACGTGCTCGACGAGCCCTCGATCGGGCTGCACCAGCGCGACAACGCCCGTCTGCTCGATACGCTCAAGCGCCTGCGCGACCTCGGCAACACCGTGGTCGTGGTCGAGCATGACGAGGACGCGATCCGGCTGGCCGATTACGTGCTCGACATCGGCCCCGGCGCCGGCATGCACGGCGGCCACATCGTCGCCGAGGGCACGCCCGCGGAGATCATGCGCAATCCGAAATCGCTGACTGGCAAGTACCTGACCGGCGAGCTCGAAGTCGAGGTGCCGGAGCGGCGCCCACCGAACCATCGCCGCACCATCAAGGTGGTCAATGCGCGCGGCAATAACCTCAAGAACGTCACTGCCGAGATTCCGCTCGGCCTGTTCACGTGTGTGACCGGCGTCTCCGGCGGCGGCAAGTCGACGCTGCTGATCGACACGCTCTATCGTGCCATCGCCCGCAAGCTGAACAATGCAAGCGAAGGCGCAGCGCCGCACGACCGCATCGAGGGCCTCGAGCACATCGATAAGATCATCGACATCGACCAGTCGCCGATCGGCCGCACCCCGCGTTCGAATCCCGCGACCTATACCGGCGCCTTCACGCCGATCCGCGAATGGTTCGCCGGCCTGCCCGAGGCCAAAGCGCGCGGCTACGAGCCCGGCCGCTTCTCCTTCAACGTCAAGGGCGGCCGCTGCGAGGCCTGCCAGGGCGACGGCGTCATCAAGATCGAGATGCACTTTTTGCCCGACGTCTACGTCACCTGCGACGTCTGCAAGGGCAAGCGTTACAATCGCGAGACGCTGGAGGTGCTGTTCAAGGGCAAGAGCATCGCCGACGTGCTCGACATGACCGTGGAGGAGGCCGCCGAGTTCTTCAAGGCGGTGCCGCGCGTACGCGAGACCTTCAACACGCTGCACCGCGTCGGACTCGACTACATCCACGTCGGCCAGCAGGCCACCACGCTGTCCGGCGGCGAAGCCCAGCGCGTCAAGCTGGCAAAAGAGCTGTCGAAGCGCGCCACCGGGCGCACGCTGTACATCCTGGACGAGCCCACCACCGGCCTGCACTTCCACGACGTCAAGAAGCTGCTGGAGGTGCTGCACGAGCTGGTCGCGCAGGGTAACACCGTCGTCGTCATCGAGCACAATCTCGAGGTCATCAAGACCGCCGACTGGGTCATCGATCTCGGCCCCGAAGGCGGGGACGGCGGCGGCGAGATCGTGGCCTGGGGCCCGCCGGAAGACATCGCCAAGGCACCGCGGAGCTATACCGGCAAGTTCCTGGAGCCGGTGCTGAAGAAGGCAAGCAAGCCGAAGCGCGGGAGGACGAGCGAGGCGGCGGAGTGACGCCGCCTCGCAGCCGTGATCAAATTTCCCGGAAATGACTCGGACCAGTCGGACGCGCGTTCGTTAGGACGCATCTCAAGTGGCGCCTCGGGCAACAATCTGTGGTTCAGTTGAAGGTTGTTGCTATATTTTTCTGACTTCGCCTGCAGGAGGTTAGATTGAGCGACGCAACCGCCTCATCCAGCTTTAGCTTTGAATTCATAATTTCTAGAGAAGAAGATAGATTCTTCAGAAGACTTGCGAAAGCCAACCTGAAGGCCCTCATCGATTGGCGTAGCCAAATGACCTTGGCGTTGACCATTTATGCCTTCATGATCGTGGCAAGCTATATCGCCTTACGTCAGGAATGGCTGACGCCGCCCGCCGTGTTTGCCGCGATACTGTGCTTAGTAGTGGGACAGCTCTACATGTATTTTGTCTCGAGCTGGATTTCTCGCCAAATATTCGAGAAACTCTTTGAGTTGGATCGTCTCAGTCAGAAGACATGGCACGTTATTTTTGACGACTTCTCGATCGTCGCCAGAGGTCCGAACACCGAGAGCCGGATGTCTTGGGATGAGATTGCGACGATTCAAGACAGCCCAGTCATGGTCGCATTCTGGTACCATGCGAGACAGGGGTTTTTCATCCCGGCACGAGTCATTGGTGACTCCTCCGCGCGCGCGGTCTTCGTAGAATGGGCCGGGGAGCGCTTGCGCCGCCCTGCCATTGCGGCGGACGCCACCAAGCCCACCAAATTGTTCCCAACACCCGCCCGAAGCTAGCGTCCTACAGCGAGACCTTGCCAATCCAAAGATCCAAAGCCCTCGCTTTGTGACGGCCGCGCTGTGTGAAATGAACGTAAATCTCTTCCGCAAGGTTATGTTCGGACTAAAGGGCTCTGCGAACCAAAGCACCTCAGCGAGATCAATGCCCTACTCCCTCGTCATCTTCGATCTCGACGGCACGCTCGCCGACAGCTTTCCCTGGTTCCTGCGCACCATCAACGACGTCGCCGATCGCTTCGGCTTTCGCCGCGTGAAGGATGAGGACATCGAGGAGCTGCGGCATGCGTCGAGCCGCGAGATCCTCAGCCACCTCGAGGTACCCTTGTGGAAGCTGCCGGCGATCGCGCGGCATGCGCGGCGGCTGAAGGCGGAGGCAGCTAGCGAGATTTCGCTGTTTGCGGGTGTCGAGGCGATGCTGCAGGCGCTTGCCGGAAGCGGCGTGCAACTCGCGCTGGTGACCTCTGACAGCGAAGCCAATGCGCGCGAGAAGCTCGGCGAGGCCGCGGCGCTGTTCGCGCATTTCGATTGCTCTGCATCACTGTTCGGCAAGGCTGCAAAATTCCGCCGGGTGATCCGGCGCGCGAGTGTCGAGCCTAGTAAGGTCATTTCAATCGGCGATGAGGTCCGCGACATCGAGGCGGCACGCAACGTCGGCATTGCCTGCGGTGCGGTGTGCTGGGGCTATGCGGCCCCGGCGGCGCTGCGGGCCCTGAAGCCGGACCACGTGTTTGAGCAGATGGACGAGATTGTGGGTGTGTTGTGCGGGACCCGCGGGACTCGTAGGGTGGTTAGCGAAGCGTAACCCACTGCTGTGGTCTTCCGATCCTCCGTTGCTCGCGGCTTGGTTACGCCTTCCACTATGACTCGTTGAGACATCCCGCGCGTGGTCCGGGTAACCTACCCTACGCAATCCCCTACTCCGTCCTGCGCAAAAACGCCCCGAACGCGCGCGGGCCGTCGCCGGTCTTGATCTCGCCGATCACCTTCAGATCAGTGGCATCGATGATGTTGAGCGAGTTGCTCTCCCAGCAGGCGGCGATGATGCGCTTGCCGTCGGCGGTCGCGGCAATGCCTTCGGGATAATCGCCGACATTGATGCGCTTCATTGGCTTCAGAGTCGCCAGATCGAACACGCTGACGGTGCCGCCATACTGGTCGGTGACGAAGCCGCGCCCTTGCGTCAGCGCCACCGCGTAGGGCCGCATCCCGACCGGCACGCGGCCGATCTCGCGGCCTTCGGTGATGTCGATCACGGAGACGTCGTCGGATCCGACATTGGCGGTGTAGGCGCGCTTGCCCGCGGCGTCGATGGTGACGCCGAACGGACGCGTGCCGACCTTGATCATTGCTTTGCGCTGCCGCGTCGTCGTATCCACCACAGAGACGCTGTCGTCGTCGCGGTCTGCCGAGAGCAGCAGCTTGCCGTCCGGCGTCACCGCAAGGCCCGATGGTGAGGCGCCGACCGCGATGCTGGCCATGACGCTGCGCGAGGCCGTATCGATCACCCGCACCGCGGCGGCAAACCAGTCGGCGACATAGACGGTCTTGCCATCGGGCGCGACCGCAATGCCGAGCGGCCCGCCGCCGACCTCGATCCGCCCCGCAACCTGCCGCGCGGCGGCGTCCACCACCGTCACCGCCTTGGCATCGGGGCTCGTCACATAGGCAAAACGTCCGTCCGCGCTGACGGCGACGCCCGCCGGCTTGCCGCCGATCGGAATGGTTGCAACGCTGCGGGCAGTGGCGAGGTCCACGACCATCAGATCGTCGCTGAGCTGGTTGGTGACGAACGCCTCGTCGGCGGACGCACGCGGGAGACCGGCACCGCAAAGGCTGGCGGCCAAGGCCGCCAGGACCAGCGCTCGCACCATCAGCTACCGCTCTCGATCTTCTTCTTGAGCGACTCGAGCCCGGCCCTGTACAGCCCGCTCACCGCCTTCACCGCGGCTTCGTCGCTCAGCTCCGGTGGCGGATCGTTGTTGGGATAGCCACGATAGAACGCGCCGGCCCATTCCAGCTTCGCCTTGCCATCCGGCGCAGGCGACACCGTCAAGGTCGAGGAATAATTGGTCACCGGCAGCACCTTCACGTCGACCTTGGTAATCCGGTACGAATAGCTCAGCATGTCGGGCTCGTATTTGTAGAGCTCCTCCTCGACCGTCGGGCCGCCGGTTAAGGTCAGCGTCCGCGTCGCGCCGATCTCATTGCCCTTCTGGCCCTCGGTTTTGGTGACGGGCGGGAGCCAGCTCATGTCCTGAAAATTGCCGATCGCCGCCCAGACCTTGGCTGGCGGCGCGCTGATCTCGATGGATTCCCGCACCTTCTGCCGTGTCGGCCCATGGGCCCAGACCGGCTCAAGAGCCGCCGTCAGAGCCATCCCCGCCACCACCAGCGCCGCCACCCCGGCGATCGCCGTTCCCATCGTCATCCTCATGTCGTTTCCTCATTCATCAATCTGCGCGACTTGGAGCGCGCTGAGGTCATCGTAGCGCATTTTTAGACCGCGGGGAGACGTGTTCGTGGCGCGGTTGTGGCGGGCGTGGTGTCGAATCTCCACACCATCTCTTGCGTTGCCTGACGGGCAAACACACGAGGCCAAGGTCAATGCGTTCATTCAAAATAATTCGCTTTACTAGAATTCGGAATTATCGCATGTTTCGGCCACCCCAACCCGGGCCGAGGGGCGGATCGCGATCGTCACGAACGCGGGATGGGACGTGGTGGACGCGGGCAGCGCCGCGCGCGATGGTTTGCAGGGCGGGTCACTCCGTGAGCGAACGCCGCGCGCATACGACGGGTGCAGCCTGCGTACGGCAAAATCGTGTGGTCCTGGCGCCCGGGGTCTGTGCGCCAAGTGTTGCGGTGATGCCTGCGGCCCAACCGGACCGCGGCATCAGCCATCGGCAAGGCGACGGGGGCAATAGTGCATCGCTCCCCGAGGAGCAACTGTGTTGAAGTAGACCGGTGATCGAGCGGGCTCAAGGCTGGCGCTGCGCGCCCCCGCCTCCGGCGGCTGACGGCCTTGACCCCGCCCGCTC
>NZ_JADPKA010000066.1 GCF_023073715.1 Bradyrhizobium sp. 164 | reverse complement strand
TCCACTTATCGCGTGCTCTATCGCTCGACGGGGCTGAACGGTCGGCCGGTCTTTGTGTCCGGCGTCGTCATCGTTCCGCAAGGCACGCCCGCGCTCGGCCGACGTCCGATCGTTGCTTGGGCACATCCGACTTCGGGTATCGTGCCGCGTTGCGCCCCATCGCTCGCCATTTTTCTGTTTCAGCAGATCCAGGGACTTCGCTCGATGATCTCCCGTGGCTTCGTCGTTGCGGCGACCGATTATCCAGGGCTCGGTACGCCGGGCCCGCATCCTTATCTGGTCGGTGAGAGCGAAGGTCGAGCCGTGATTGATATTGTGCGCGCGGCACGCTCCGTTACCCGCGCAGGCGATGGCAAGGACTTCACGGTTTGGGGGCATTCACAAGGCGGGCAGGCCGCGCTCTTCGCCGGAATGATCGCAAACGCCTACGCTCCTGAGCTGAAGCTTCTCGGTGTCGCTGCAGCGGCCCCGGCAACGGACCTCGTGAAGCTGATGAGCGACGACATCAACACGATCGGCGGCAAGAACATCACAGCGATGACGCTTTGGTCGTGGCACCGAGTCTACGGAGCCGCCATAGACAACGTCGTCGATCCGCGCGCCATGCCTGCAATCGACAGGCTGGCGCAAGAATGCATCGAAGGCCCTTTCGACCTGATCGTCAGGCAGAGGACAGGGCGGCCACTCGAGCAATATTTCCTGGCCGTGCAAGATCCGAGCAAGGCAGAACCTTGGCGATCGCTTCTCGAACAGAACAGCACCAGGGTGCTCTCCCCTGAGATCCCCATCTTTCTTGCGCAGGGGGCCAACGACCAGGTCATCCAGCCCGCGGTCACGCAGGCCTACATGGACAAGTTGTGCAAAGCCGGCAGCAAGGTCAGGATGGTGATGTTGCCCGGTATCGGCCACGGACGCGCAGCCCAGGCGAGCGCGATGGCGGCGGTAAATTGGATGACTGACCGCTTCACGGGAAAAAGACCGCCGGACGATTGCGTCAGATAGGCTTGTCCAGAACGCCAAAGGAGTTGGTCAGCTCTTAGCTACGCCTTCAGCGTGCGGTGGCGTCCCAATTTTCGGCCGTTGCCCAGTAATCAGTAGCGGTCAAAACGTCTCGGTAATCTTGCCAGGCGATCGGCAGTTCGCGGCAGACCTATTCAGGACAACCTGCAGGATCGATCTCACGCGCTCGCAAAACGGCAATTCCTGTTATTAGCTCGTTTAAGCAGCGTCTCATTTAGAAGGCTGCCAAGTTTCGGGAAGCCGCCGAACAGTTGTTGGCGGTACTCAGCGAGACCTTCTAATGAAGCGCGTCAGGCAGGCTGAGGCTGCTTTGCAAATCAATGACTGGTTGGCCGCACCAGGGGTAGCGCCGCCTACTGCACTTGGGCAGGCAGCTGGCACGGCGAAAAGGCCATCTTATGAAGTTTCTGACCGACTATCTTGAGCGCGCGGTCCAGCTAAATCTGGCGATCAGCGAACCGGATTCAGCGTTGAAATTCAGCTGCTTCAACTAGCCGGGCCATATCGCGAGCTGGCCCAAAGCGGGCGAGGACTATGGGGCTCCCGCGGCCAAGTCGACCAAAAATCGTTTGGGTTGAAGACCGGAAGATCTTGGCCAGTGTCAGGAGCTGCGCGGCGAAACCCGCCGAGTGGAAAGAATCGCGGCCGCAGAAAAATCCGCTACTCAGACGTCGTTCGGGGGGTACGCGCCGCGGCCTCCAGTGATTTCTCTGGTGGCAAGCGCCTCAGGTCGCGGCGCCGCGATCGACGGCAAGATCTCGAAGAGCGCCACTAACGCACCCCAACGACGGCTCCCCGATCGTCAGAATGAGACTCATCTCGAGCATTGCCAGTGAAACACCGGGTGCGCCCGCTTAACCCCGCCGCTCAGTCCGCCAGCGCGGTCCGCCGGTCCGTTATTCGGCGCCGCATGGACGAGCTTCCTCGCGGGGTCTGCGGTTGTCACTCCTGCCCTGGCGGGAAGGAGCCACCGTGCCGGTTGCGGCGGCCCGTTCGCCTTATCCACCGTCAGTCCCAGCGTCCCAGCCTCAATCGCCGGCGTCGATCCTCGGTCCCTCAAAATCTGACCATGCGTCGGCGCCGCGCATGTGGTGCAGGTGAATTTCGGCCCGAAACCGGAGAGGCGGACATCGTCCGGGCATTGGTCGACCTCGGCCAGGGGATAGCCGGATCATGTGGCCGCAGCGGTAGGGCAGCGCGCGAGAGTCTTCGCGCCATGATCCGAACGCCCCAAATTACCTCTCGCGATTTCGTGCCGATGGAGGATCGAGTCCCCGGGAGCGGGCAGGCGGGCGCAAAGCGACAGCGGCGTGGGGCAAGTCAGCAGCGGAGTCCAGCAGCTTGCAAGCGCCTCCTTCGCTAAGTCTGTGGAGCAGCCTGAGTGGGAGCGGTGACCCTGGATTCTTGCGCCGCTTCTGAGGGTGCTTCTCGCGGCCTCCGGTTCTCAGCGGCAGTGATCAAGGATACACCGCGCCGGCCGTCGGAGCGCGCAATTGCGCCGCTACTAAGTGAGGTCGAAAGCAACGCTGTAATGGCCGGAGGTGTTACGGAGGCGAACCTGCCGCAAGCCTCTAAAAACTCGCGCCGATCGTCTTCTTCTTCTGAAGGTGACATCGTACGCCTCATAATTTTTTGAATATAGAAAGTTGGTCGATGGCAGAGTTAAGAGGTTCAATCACGAAATGTAACCACACTCCGTTGGGAATCGAAGTCCTCACATGCTGCCTGGGGCACAAACCATCAATTGCGATCTGAGTGCCCCATGAAGATCATCCTGGTTCGACGGATTCACAAGAGCACTTTAACCCCGCGTGCGATCAAGTTGGAGAGCACCAAGTGGCAAAAGCGACCAAGAGCAAGCGCAAAGAGTACACCAAGGACGATGTCAGGCTAATCAAGGCACATTCCAAGGCTCGCAGGCCGGTGGCCCAAGTTTCTAAGCTGATGAAGCGATCAGAGGGTTCGTTGAGGCAAAAGGCGCGTAGTCTTGGAGTTGGCTTGGGCCATCAGCGCTAACCTGGTGCAAAGAGATGGCAAGCCGCGTAGGCGGGTAGGTCCCTCATCGCTTGAGAAATATAGTCCGAGGGTTCGACGGCTGGACAAAGGCCCGATGGCACCAGAGCCGGGCCCGTCTTCGCGAACCTGCCGATCGGCGTCGGCGCGGTCGTGTCCCCGGTGGTGGTGTAGCTCGGTAGAGCAAAGCCGCCCGGACGCGCGCCGTCACATAGTGCCGTAGCGGGCGGGCGGCTTTGGGGTGGTCACCGGCAGTTCGCCGGTAGGGTCGGGTTGCTGACACCAACCTGATTCGAGGAACCACCGATGACCGATGAGATGATGAACCTCCGCACGCTCGTGGAGAAGACCCCTGATGCGGATCTACTGCGCGAGATGATCGGCTTTGCTGCCCAGCGATTGATGGAGCTGGAAGTGGAAGGCCAGACCGGGGCCGCCTACGGCGAGAAGAACCCGGAGCGTCTGGCACAGCGCAACGGCTACCGCGACCGGACCTGGGAGACCCGCGCCGGCACGGTCGAGCTTCGTATCCCCAAGCTGCGCAAGGGCTCCTACTTCCCGGGCTTTCTGGAGCCGCGCCGGATGGCCGAGAAGGCGCTCACCGCCGTGGTGCAGGAAGCCTATGTGCAAGGCGTCTCGACCCGCTCGGTGGACGACCTTGTTCAGGCCCTGGGAATGAGCGGCATCTCCAAGAGCCAGGTCTCGCGGCTGTGCGCGGAGATCGACGACAAGGTAAAGGCAATTCCTCGGCCGTCCGATCGAGGGCGACTGGCCGTATCTGTGGATCGACGCTACCTACGTGAAGGTGCGCCAGCAGGGGCGTATCGTATCTGTCGCGGTGATCGTCGCGGTCGGCGTCAGCAGCGACGGCCGGCGCGAGGTTCTCGGCATGGACGTCGGGCCCTCCGAGGCCGAGACGTTCTGGACGGCATTCCTGCGCAAGCTCGCCCGCCGCGGCCTGCGCGGCGTCAAGCTGGTCGTCTCCGACGCCCACGAGGGCATCAAGGCCACCGTGGCCAAGGTGCTCAACGCCTCTTGGCAGCGTTGTCGCGTTCACTTCATGCGCAATGCGCTGGCCCATGCCGGCAAGAGCGGCCGTCGCGTCGTCTCCGCCTTCATCGCCACCGCGTTTGCTCAGGACGATGCCGAGGCCGCTAAAATGCAGTGGCGCAAGGTCTCCGACCAGCTCCGTCCCAAGCTGCCCAAGCTTGCCGGCTTCCTCGACGAGGCCGAGACCGACGTGCTCGCCTACATGACGTTCCCACCGCAGCACCGGACCAAGCTGCACTCGACCAATCCGATCGAGCGGCTCAACGGTGAGATCAAGCGGCGCACCGAGGTGATCGGCATCTTCCCCAATGAGGACGCCATCGTCCGCCTCATCGGCGCGATCCTGCTCGAGCAGAACGACGAATGGGCCGTCCAGCGCGCCCGCTACATGACGCTGGAAACTATCGCTCCGTTGAGCGATGATCCAACCGTCAGCCTCCCGGCTATCGCCAGCTGACCAGTCCGGCTCTTGCCGGCGAACGCGGTCTCCCACCGCCAGTTACACCACGCTTAGGGACACGATCGAGTATTGCGCAAACACGGGTCGGAACGTGGCCGAGTGCTGAATCGCCCGTGCGAACCTCCGCACAGGCAACCGGATGGCTTCCCCTCCAACAATCACTGTGGTCCGAGAGAAGGTTGGAAGGGCCGAAACAATAAATCCGCTTACTACTCCTTCACTGCCCACGATTGTTGAGTCAACTTCGCGATCTTCGTCGACCGGAACGGCCAAGCTGACAAAATTTGGGCCGCAGGGAAAATGCAGCGCATCATTGGGATCCCCAGGGTGGGTTAAAACCTGGCCGGCAACGATTTGGCGGATCTCGAGGTAGGGCTGGATTAGCAGAAGGTCTTCATCGCTGAGATTTCGAAGAAGATTATTGGCCGGACGCGTGGTGGCGGCTTTATGCGCCGGAGGCGGTCGCATCATTTATCCGGAATGTTCTAGGACGATCGGCGCTTTCACCTTAGTTCCACAAACCGGAACTGACTGTGCAAATGTGCACACACGCGCGATTTGAGAGAGAGCTCGCCCCTTCTCCTGATGATTTCCAAAGAGAGCCACGCCTCCACTTCCGGGGCAGGCGTGGCCAAGGCGACAGGCGTGCGAAGGCGGCCGAGCTACTCGAGAACGTCAAGATCTGATAGATCGCGGGGGGCAGCCTGAAGGAGCCTCTCGAGCAGTGCGGTAGTCGCGGCACGACTGAAGAGATCGGCTGGGTACCGCCTGATGCTTTGCACGCGACTGATGCATTTTCAGGATTAAGGTGATCGTCCGCGTGGCCCTATTGGGCGAAGTCAACGATGGAGCGTGCGGCCCAGATCTAGCGCGATAACGGCGTATCGGCGATGTCGAGCAACGCGCCGAGCCCCTGACGCAGGCGGCGGGTCGCGACGCTATCGTTGGCAAGTCCAAACACTGCCAGCGAGCGCGCGGTGACACCGTAGGCGCGTCCGAGCTCGAAGTCCGTCATGGACGCATCCGGCTGGTTGGTGTCGATCAGGCTGAGCCAGCTGCGCCCGTCGGTGACCGCCGGCAAGATGAAGTTCACGATGTCATGGTGGGCGTTGTAGACCAGAAGCATCGTCGCATCCGAGCCGCGTCGCTTGATGCCGGTCTCCTGGGCGCGCCCGTCGAGCAGCATGCCAAAGCACTTGGCGTTGCCGTCCTGCCATTGCTCGTCGGTCATCTCTTCGCCGGACGGTGACAGCCAGGTCACGTCCTTGACGTCGAGTTCTTCATGGTGGGAGCCGATCAGGAACCGGCTGCGATAGAGGATCGGGAAGGCCTTGCGTGTCGCAATCAGCTTGCGCGTGAATTCACGAAGATTGCGGCCGTTTGCCGAGATACCCATCCAGTCGAGCCAGGTGGTCTCGTTGTCCTGGGCATACGCATTGTTGTTGCCTCGCTGAGTGTGTCCAAACTCGTCGCCCGCGAGCAGCATTGGCGTGCCGTGGGACAGCAGCATCGTCGCGAGCATGTTCCGCTTCTGGCGTTCGCGCAGCGCCGTGATCTCTTGATCGTCCGTGGCTCCTTCGGCGCCGCAATTCCAGGAATGGTTGTTGCTGTGGCCGTCGCGATTGTTCTCCCCGTTCGCCTCGTTGTGCTTTTCATTGTACGAGACGAGATCATTGAGGTTGAAGCCGTCATGCGCGGTGACGAAGTTGACGCTCGCCCATGGCCGCCGCCCCCGCTTGTTGAAGAGATCGCCGGACCCTGACACACGTTTGGCAAGGTTTGCCAGCGTGCCTTCATCACCCTTCCAGAAGGCGCGCACGGTATCCCTGAACTTGTCATTCCACTCGGCCCAGCCGGGCGGAAACTGGCCGACCTGGTAGCCGCCAGGGCCGATGTCCCAAGGCTCTGCGATCAGCTTGACGCTGGACAGCACCGGATCCTGACGGCAGGCGTCGAGGAAGCCACCGCCTTCGTCGAAGCCATAGGGCTCGCGCGCGAGGATGGTGGCCAGGTCGAAGCGGAAACCGTCGACCCGCATCTCCGTCGCCCAATAGCGCAGGGAATCCGCAACCAGTTGCAGCACCCGTGGGTGGGAGAGGTTCACCGTATTTCCGGTGCCGGTATCATTGATGTAGTAGCGCTTCTGGTCCGGCAGCAGGCGGTAATAGCTGGCGTTGTCGATCCCCTTGAACGACAAGGTCGGGCCGAGTTCGTTGCCTTCCGCCGTGTGATTGTAGACGACGTCGAGGACGACCTCGATGCCATGGGCATGGAACTGGTTGACCATTTCCTTGAATTCGTTCGCGAACGGCGTCCTCAGGTAACGCGGCTCTGGCGCGAAGAAGGCAATGGAATTGTAGCCCCAGTAATTGCGCAGGCCCTTGTCGACCAAGTAGCTATCGTCGACGAAGGCATGGATCGGCAGCAGCTCCGCACTGGTGATCCCGAGCAAGCGCAGATACGCGGGGATTTCCGAATGCGCGAGGCCGGAGAACGTGCCGCGGTCTGCCTCGGGCACCAGCGGATGCAGCTGCGTAAAACCCTTGACGTGCATTTCGTAGACGATCGTCCGCTCCCACGGTACCTCGGGTTTGCGCGCCGCGCCCCAGGTGAACGCGGGGTCGATGACGCGGCACTTCTGCATCAGCGGCGCGCTGTCGCGCTCGTCATAGGAGAGGTCCTTGTCGGCGTGATCGAGCTGGTACCCGAACAGCTCGGGCGCCCAACGCAGTTGCCCGACCAGCTGCTTGGCATACGGATCGAGCAGGAGCTTGTTGGGATTGAAGCGGTGTCCGGCGTCAGGCTCATAGGGTCCATGGACGCGATAGCCGTAGACGGTGCCGGGACGGGCCGAGGGCAGATAGCCGTGCCAGACCTCGTCGGTGTATTCCGGAAGCTCGATCCGCTCGAGTTCGGTTTCACCGTTGTCGTCGAACAGGCAGAGCTCGACATTGGTGGCGTGGGCCGAGAACAGCGCGAAATTGACCCCGAGGCCGTCCCAGGTGGCGCCGAGCGGAAACGGTTTGCCCTCGGTGATACGGGATCGGCGGAGGCTCGACGCCGCCCGCGTCAGGGCGTCGTCCGATTGCGTCTTTTGGTCCATGTCTGCCCCCGATGACAATCCGGTCAGGATGTCGGCGCTGGTGTGGGTATCTCGGTTGCGGCCTGCTCGGTGGCCGCAGCCGAGGCGATCACGGCCGCGGGAGGTACGTCGGCCGGCTTGGCCGGCGGGTTGGCGCGCTGCTTGGCGACTTCCTTGCTGATCGCGGAGATCGAATTGCCGATACGCTCGGCGATCGCGGTCAGCTCGGCATCGGACAGACCCAAACGTTTTCTCACGAGGCGCATTTGAGTGCGGTCGGTCAGGTCGAGCTTGTTGCGAATCGGTTTTGGCGTCGAGCGGCGCATGGTGGCAACTCCTGTGTGTTGGTCGTAACAGTCGCCTGATCATTCCGTTCCAGCGGGTAGCAAATGGCGTTAGCTGGTCGCGCTTATCTCCAGACCGGCGGAAGGTATGGGCATCCGGATCGCCTCTTCGGTTGCGGGTTCACGGTGGCAGGGCTCGGATCGGCTGTGGCTGGCGCGAACGCCTGTGGCGAGGAACGAATGCACGCACGCCAGCTTTTTCCTGCGCAGGCATCCTTTCAAGCGATCGTAACGACCGACCCATCGCGGTTCGCCGAGGCATGCCCAACTCCGTGCATGGGCGCGAAAGGGAAAGATTTGATTCAGAGACTGGGAATTGCCGGACAGGCCCGGCGACACGGTGCTTACATCGTCGATCAGGGGATAAGCTTCAACCTCTGGGCCCCGACGGCTCGCTCGGTGGAGTTGCTGGAGGTGGGGCGACCGCCACAGCGGATGGTGGGCGATGACGACGGCTGGTACCAGCTGCTCAGCCCGACAGCGCATGTCGGCACGCGCTATCAGTTTAGGATCGACCAGGACCTCATCGTCCCGGATCCGGCCTCGTTCTTCCAGCCTGATGATGTCGGTGCGCCCAGCGAGGTGATCGATACGTCGGGGTTACGTGATGCCACCCTCTATCCGGGGCGGCCATGGGCGGACGCCGTGATCTACGAGCTGCACGTCGGCACCTTCAGCGAGGAGGGGACGTATGCCGGCGTCGAGAAGCGGCTGCCCCATCTGCGCGATCTCGGCATCACGGCCATCGAGCTGATGCCGATCAACGACGTCCCCGGCCGGCACAATTGGGGTTATGACGGCGTGCTGCTGAATGCGCCCAATGCTCGCTACGGCAGGCCGCAGGATCTCAAGCGGCTGTTGCGGGCAGCCCACGATCTCGACATCATGGTCTACCTCGACGTGGTCTATAACCACTTCGGACCGCAGTTGAATTATCTGCACAGCTACGCGGAGAATTTCTTCAACAAACGCCACAGCACCGGCTGGGGGCCTGCCGTCAACCTCGAGGGACGCGATGGCGCGTTCGTGCGCGAGTTCCTGATCGAGAACGCGCTGATGTGGTTGCGCGACTACGGCTTCGACGGGCTACGCTTCGATGCCGTTCATGCGCTGAAGGACGATTCCGAACGGCATTTCCTGGTCGAGCTTGCCGAGACCATCCGGCATGAATTGCCGGGCCGGCGCGTGCATCTGATGCTGGAGAATGAGGCCAATCAGGCGCACCTGCTGGACCGAGTGGACGGAGCCCCGAGATATTACGACGCCCAGTGGGGTGACGATTTCCACAATGCGCTTCATGTCCTGCTGACGGGAGAAGAGGAGGGATATTACCGCGCGTTTGCGGACAAGCCGCTCGAACACCTTGCGCGATCGCTCACGGAAGGTTTTGCCTACCAAGGCGAGATCTTCGCGCTTCATAACGAGCCTCGCGGCGAGCCGAGCGCCCATCTGCCGCCGGACGCCACGATCTTCTTCGCGCAGAACCATGATCAGATCGGCAATCGGGGTTTGGGCGAGCGACTATCAAAATTGGTGAGCCCGGAAAAGCTTTGCCAGGCGATGGCGTTGGTCTTGCTCAATCCGCACATTCCGATGCTTTTCATGGGGGAGGAAGCGGCTGTCGAAACGCCGTTCCTGTTCTTTGCAGACTGGACGGGACAAGCCGCCGAGTTGACGCGGGAAGGGCGGCGCAAGGAGTTTTCCCACTTCAAGGCCTTCTCGACGCCCGAAATGCGTGCCAGGATTCCAGACCCGTGCGACGAAACGACGTTTCAGGCCTCGAAGCTCGACTGGAATAGCATCGACCATTCTCCCGGGAGCGCCAAGTTTCGGACGCTGACGACGCAGCTGCTGAAGATACGGCACGACAAGATCGTACCTCTTATCAAACAGGGCTTCGTTTCGGCGCGACGTGAGCTACTGGGCCAGGATAGCGGCAGTGGCGGTGTGGACGTGCGCTGGCAGACTGAGAGGGGGGACATTCTGCAGATTGTCGCCAACTTTGGCGACCACCAGCTGCCCATGCCGGATTTGGTCGCAGGCGATTGCTTGTGGCGAGGAGTCCCCGCAGAATCGGGAGCGCTACTGCCAGGCGATATCACGGTACAACTTGGTCAGCTCTGAGACGCCAAAGGACGATGTTAGTGGGCAAGAGGGATCAAGGGCCTTGTCGATTTACACGCACTGAAGACGTCAGTGCCCTAAGTGGAACTTCGAGGTCCCAAATTTGCGTTCTCCGGCGGACTAGAGGGCATCCCACAGTGCTTTGCCCGCCCGGATGCGAGCTTCCGATGCGCTTCAGCCTGTTGCAAAGCTGTTCTTTCAGCCCGAGTCCGGCTCACCGCTCGCCAGCCGCCCGACCCGAATAGCCTATTCAAGATACTCTGTCAGCAATTTCACCCGAGTGCCGACGCGTTGGGTACTACTACACCCCGGGACGTGCGTCGCCCCTTGGGAGCGTCGATTTGCCGAATGGATGCTCGGCCGTCTCGCGACGCTGGCGCATGGCTTGCGGGTTCGCATCGAGGCACTGCTGCACAGCTGCAAAGTACATGTTCATGCTCCATCGTGTGCTGCCCTGAATTGCCCGATCCTTGGTGGGTCGGTCGTCAGCGTCGTATTGATGTTCAGCAGAAAACTGCCACGGCGCATCGATGTAGTTAGCGCCGCTGGCCGACATCGAACTTGTACGTCAATACCAGTTATGAAAAATTGCGACGCTTTTCATAGCCTAGACTTCTCCGACGTTTTCTGTTCCTCGCTAAGGCTCTCCATTCTGCTCTTTGCTTCCTTGATGTGGACTGCGGCTCGCCCCAGAGTAGCTCCTTCGGCTGTGAAGGAGGCCTAATCTTGAGACGGCGTGGTCCAGACCTCGAAGACGATATCGAAGTTGAACGTGGTGCAGCCGCAGATGAGTTGATGCCCCGCCATCTGTGTCGCCTCCCATTTGCGCAGCGGTTGACCTGCACCATCACGGAGGCCTGTGAAGTGAACTCGGGCGCACTAAGTTTTATGAACTTATCGGGGATGGTCGAGTGGCCAAGAGTTGGACGACGTTTTTCATCTGAGGCTGCGAAGTCGCTGTCAAAATTCCATAACATCCGATTTGCGAATGTCCGGAGTTCGCGCAAAGCGGACTAGAGTCGCCCAGGCGGCCGAAGGCCGCCCGGAGTCACTCCTCGCGGCAGGCTATTGCGGCGCGGGAACCGCGACAACTATTGCTCAACTTCGCTCGCCGCCGACAAGGTAGGCTGTTCGCGCATCGCTGGCCGGTAGCGCTTGGTTAGTTTGGCTATCCGGATTTTCGTGTGGATCCGCGGACGGATTGACGTTTTTCGAGCTGACTTGCGAGAGGGACGAGAATTAGCAAGAATCGCCACGGTTGGACGACGCAAGTCGGCTGCAGGTGAGACGCGCGGTCCGAGCGGTTGGCTGGCGCGGACAGGGCACGGCTCAAAGGCGCCGATATGCGCCCACTATCGCAGTAGGCTTCAGCGTCGACGGCGAAAACCGCTTGGCGAATTGACGAATGTCAGTGCGAGCTTGCGGAAACCCAAAGAGCATGCCGTCTGTTGCCTTGCGCACAATTCACTAAGCGGCGCGCGGTTTGGGGATCAGATCGCGGATCTTCAATGCCTTGATCGCGGTCGAACGCTAAACCGGTACCTCCTTTTGCTGATCGCACTCGGGGGCGAAGCGGCATCGCCGAGGGAAGACGATGATGAATATTGAACGATATACCGAGCGCTCGCCCGGTTTCATCCAGTCCGCGCAGTCGCTGGCGATGCGCGAAGGTCATCAGCAGTTTTCCACCCTGCATCTGCTGAAGGTCCTGCTGGATGACAGCGAGGGGCTTGCTGGCGGTCTGATCGACCGCGCCGGCGGCGATTCCCGTGCAATCCTGAAGGCGACCGAGGATGCCCTGAACAAGCTGCCAAAGGTCTCCGGCTGCGCATGGTGAAGAAATAGGCGATCAGCTCCTGGATCATGATGCCCCAGAGCAGGGTGCCGGTGAGGACGAAGATCTCCTTCTCCTCATTGGGAATGCGCCGCGAATCCAAGATGTGGAAGACTCGCATTGATAATAGGCCGCATGGCAGCGGGGCTGCCGCTTTGAGAAAGAGTGCTGTGTGGGACGCGTGCGGAAGCTCCTGGGAAGTGGCCCAGGGAGCATTTCCTGCTAGTTGCTGAGCTTGATGAAGTTCGGGAACTTGACGTCGACCGTGGCGACGTCCTTGGGCCAGACCGCGCTCTGCTTGCCGTTCTGCCATTGCAGCATCAGGCCGGTGATCAAGCCCTTGCCATATTTTATCGAGTGCGTGAACGGGTCGTCCTTGCCGTAGAACTGGACGCGGCCAATGGTGCCTTCCCAGTCGGTCTTCTCCAGCGCAGCAACGAGCTTGTCCGCCTCGGTCGAACCGGCCCGTTTCACCGCATCGGCAATGTAATAGACCTCGTCATAGGCAGTGTAGCCGGCATACGACGGATAGTTACCGAACTTCTTCTTGAAGTTCTCCGCGAACGGCACCGACTTCGGCGTGACAGCCACACCCGGTCCCGAGACGCCCTGATAGAGGACGCCTTCCGCGGCCTGGTTGGTGTCCTTACCGAACGTTTCGTTGGTGGCTTGCGAGGAGATGCCGAACATCGGGATCGGCACCTGCTGGTTCTTCCACTGCACCGTCGGCTGCACACCGACATGGGAAATGCCGGTGATGATCACGTCGGGCTTGGAGCCCTCGATCTTATTGAAGATCGGCGTAAAATCGGTGGTGTCAGGGGAGAAGCGGATGTGGTCGAGCACTTTCAGCCCGATTTTGGGCAGGCATTCCTCGTAGCCGATGTCGAGCGGCTTGGTCCAGGCAGCGTCCTCGCTCATGATGACTGCTGTCTTCATGTGCATCTTGTCGACGAGCAAGTCCTTGGCGCCATCGCAAACCGAGAGCGCCAGGGCCGCCGAAGTCAGATAGCCGTGGAAGGTGTACTTGTTCTTCTCGTAATCGGCATGGACGCTCTTGCTGATCTCGTTGGAGGCAGCACCGGGCGTGACGAACGGTGTCTTCAGCCGCGAAGCCCACGGTTCCAGCGCAAGTACGACCTCGCTGATGTAGCTTGCGATGACTGCGTTGACCTTGTCCTCGTTGACGGCACGCTGGAAGGCACGCACAGAATCCGCGGAAGAGGAGTGATTGTCGTAGGAGATAATTTCGATCTTGCGTCCATCGACGCCGCCATTGGCGTTGATCTCGTCAGCGGCAAGTTGCGCCGCCTGTGGGATGGAGGCGCCGGCGATCGCCTGCGCTTCCGCGATAACGCCGATCCGAAGTGGATCCGCCGCAAGTGCCGCGCCTGGTGCCGTCATCAGCACACTGGCCGCAGTACCAAGTGCTATTCGCAACGCAACAGAGAGTCTCTTTTTCATGTTGTTCTCTCCCTTCAACAGGCCTCTTGTGAGCCATTGGGGCGCGACTATAGCGGCCTACAGATTCTCGGCAAGTGAAACTGCATTCATGATTGCGGGGAGCGGCCTCGCATACTGGCATCCGAGAAGGGCGGCGCGACGAGTATTCAAGTGTGGTTGGACTTCCGAAACGAGCTCAGCGCACCTGACTCACGCCATCTCCCTCAGCGCGCTTTGGTCCGGAACGACCGCAGCATCTTGGCCAAGCCGGGAGCGGCGGCACTCAGCTCGTCCAGATGTATGCGCGAGAGCGATCGCAGCTTCTGCTCGCCCTTGGCCGTCAGCTTGACGAGAACGCGCCTTGTGTCCTCGGGATCGGCTTCCCGGCCGATCAGCTTGAGTTTCGCCATGCGATCCACCAGCTCCACCGCCGTATGGTGCCGGATCAGGAGGAAGCCGGCGATGTCGCCAATGCTGGCGCCGCCGGGGCTGGCGAACCCCTTGATCGCCAGCAACGCCTGATGCTGCTGTGGCGTCAGCCCGGCGTTCTGGGCCGCGGCTTCGCTGAAAGCAAGGAAGGTTCGCAACTGGTAGCGGAATCGGGCTAGCGCCGCGTAGTCGGCCTCACGCATCGCGCCGCCCTTGGCGGGCACGCCATGCGCCCTGCGTCCAGTCTTCCGCTTTGATTCAGCCATTCCTGCCTTCGACGTCAGCCCGCCGGCGAAGCGGTCGCTGCCGAGACTATCAAGGAAGGACGGCGGGACCAATCGGCGGGGCCGCGGATGCACAAATATCCGGTGCTCCCCAGCTGCCTATTCGAAGCTGGACAGCAGGATCTTGACCAGGATGACCTGGAACGCGATCGGGATGCGGACGCTCTTCCGCCTGATCGAGCGCTGCAGCGCGCCCGCGATCTCGGCGCTGGTCAGGTTACCGGCCGCCGCATCGGTGATCAACTCGCCCCACATCTGCGACAGCGAGCCGCCGGGCGGGATCACGGGCTTGATGGTCACGCCGCAGCCCTGCGCCCAGTCGACGATCTCCCGCATGGTGTGAGGACCGCAGTTGCGCGCAGTTGCGAGGCGCTCGGCCGTCAGCGCGCGCAGCAGTTCACGCGAGGGCGACCAAGTCCCCTTCGGTGGCTGCTCGCCGGTGAGTTCGACCGCGAGCTCCTTCAGGACATTCTGGGCGCGCCCGCTCAGCTTCTGCATCGGGCCAAGTTCCCGTTTCGCCTGAATGGCGCCAACCGCTAGTCCCCGCTTGCCGGCAGACCGGTTGCGCGGCTCGGACATGCGGGCCGCATCGCTGGACTGCGGCGCCGCACGCGTGTCGCTCCCCTCTCTGACCGGCCACGCCGCCTCCTGCAACTCCGCCTTTTGCGGCCAAGAGCGTCGCTTCCGGGCACCCGCTATCGTCGTTTGCCGCGCCATTTCTCCCGCTGAACCCTCCAGCCTCTTACTCACAAAGACTAATATATATCGCAATCCGATATGTTTTCACGTGACAATTTTTGTCGTTCGACCAAAGGCGAAATTGACAGAAGGACTTCACAAGCAATGTTTACGTGCAGGAGCTACACGCGGATGTGACGTGCCCGGTGCAGGCAGGCCCTCGAGGTCTGCTGCCGCCGGACAGGTCGTGTTGTGCCTGCAAACAAGAATGACATTCGGAGGAAACGATCATGACCGACAATCTCATCCGCCGCGGCCTCTCGCGCCGCAGCCTGCTCCAGACCACTGCAGGTCTCATCGGCGGCTCGGTGCTGCCGGCAATGCCGGCCCTTGCCGAGGACAGGCCGATCGGCACGTATCCTGCGGGCGTGTCCGGGTCCACGGCCTTCATCGGAATCTCGGTGCCGCGCACCGGCACCTATGCCGTCCAGGGCGAAGACGAACTCAAGGGCTATCAACTCGCGATCGAGCACATCAACAGCGGTCACGACCTGATCAAGAAGATCTCGCCGAAGACCAGCAAGGGCGTGCTCGGCAAGGAGCTCAAGTTTGGCGTCGCGGATTCCGCGGCCAAGCCGAACGAGGCGGTGCAGGCGCAGCAGCGCTTCATCAGCGAGAACAAGGCGATCATGATCACCGGCGGCACCTCGAGCGCGGTCGCGGTCGCGCTCAACAAGCTCGCCCAGCGCGAGAAGGTGATCTTCGTGTGCGGCATTTCCGGCTCGAACGACACCACCGGCAAGGACTGCGTCCGCTACGGCTTCCGCCAGAACTTCTTCGGCCAGACCGCCGCCGCGGCGATCGGCCCCGTCATGGCCAAGGAGTTCGGCAAGGGCAAGAAGGCTGCGTATCTCACGCCGGACTACACCTACGGTCACACCGTCACCAAGTCGATGCAGGACTTCCTTGCGACCGCCGGCTGGACCACCGTGACCAACCAGGTGGCGCCGCTCGGTGCGCCTGACTACTCCTCATATCTTCTGAACGTCGCGAATTCCGGCGCCGACGTGCTGATCAACGTCAACTGGGGCCACGACGCGGTGCTGTCGACCCAGCAGGCCAAGCAGTTCGGTGTCCTCGACAAGATGAAGCTGGTGGTACCGTATCAGGTGCCGTTCATTGCCCGGGAGACCGGCGGCTTGATGCAGGGCGTCTACGCTGCCACCGACTATTGGTGGACACTTGAGGACAAGTTCCCGCTGGCCAAGATGTTCAACGAGGCCTTCGAGAAGAAGTACGGCTACAAGCCGGAATGGGGCGCGGAGAACGCCTATGTCAGCTTCGCGCACTGGGCCCGCATGTGCGAGCAGGCCGGCAGCTTCAACCCGCCCGATGTGATCAAGGCCTATGAGAAGGGCGAGACGATCCCCTCGCTCGTCGGCGACGTGCATTACCGTCCCGAGGACCATCAGTGCGTCCGCCCGGTGGTCATCGTAAAGGGTAAGCAGCAGAAAGACATGAAGAACAAGGAAGACTGGTACGACGTGGTCGAGGTCGTCCCCGGCGACGGCCTGATGCAGAAGCCGGACGCCTTCGGCTGCCATCTCGGCGACTACAGCTGAGCCCGCTCTAAGCCCTGTGACGCCGCGGGCTGCCCTCTGCTCCGTGCGGCGTCACCTTTTTGGCGCGCTCCGTCGCGCCTGCGCAGCAGTGACCATTTCATGATCAGTTGGCCCAACCTCGTTTCGCAGCTTTTCAACGGGCTGGCGCTCGGCGCGCTGCTCGCGCTGATCAGCTCCGGTCTGACCATCATCTACGGCACGCTCGGCGTCCTCAACCTCGCCCATGGCGCGATGTTCATGATCGGCGGCTACGCCGGCTTTGTCGCCTACCAGTACACGGAATCGTTCGTCCTCGCCGTTATCGCGGGATCGCTGTTCGTGATGCTGCTCGGCGTGCTCATGGAACGCGTCATCATCCGCCATTTCTATCATCGCCCGCACGAGGATCAGCTGCTGGTGACCTTCGGGCTCGGTATCTGCTTCGTCGAGCTCGTGCGCCTGATCTTCTCGAGCCAGTCGCAGCTGGTGCCACCCCCGGCGATGTTCCGGGGCATCACTAATCTCGGCTTCATGTTTTATCCGACCTACCGCCTCGCCGTGGTCGGCATCGTCGCCATCGCCCTCGGCGCGCTGTTCATCATCCTCTACCGGACCAGGCTCGGCATGATCGTGCGCGCCGGCATCGAGGATTCTGTGATGGTCGATTCGCTCGGCATCAACGTCTATCGCGTCTTCATGGTCGTGTTCGGCATCGGTGCAATGGCCGCCGGCTTTGCCGGGATCGTCAACGCGCCGGTGGTTTCGCTGACACCGGGCATCGGTGACGACATCCTGGTCCAGACGTTCGTGGTGGTGGTGATCGGCGGCGTCGGCTCGTTCCCCGGTGCGATCCTCGGCGGCCTGATTGCCGGCGAGATCATCAGCGTCACCTCCATGTTCAACCCCGGCTACGCCTATGTGATGCTGTTTGCGGTGATGACGCTCGTACTCGTGGTGCGACCGCATGGCCTGCTCGGCGTTCAGGGCCGCGAGTAAGTGATTTCGTCATGCTCAAGCAACGTCAGTTCCTGATCGAGACGCTAACGGCCATCGGCCTGATCGCGGCTCCGTTTGTGCTGCCCCATCTCGGCTTCGCGCCGAACACCGTCAATCGAATCCTGGTCTGGGGCCTATTCGGGCTCGGCTTCGACATCCTGTTCGGCTTCACGGGGTTGTTGTCGTTCGGCCAGTCCGCCTTCTATGGCACCGGCGGCTTCGTCGCGGCCTATCTCCTGACGCGCGCCGGCTTCAGCAACGTGCTGGGCGCGCTGATCATCGGCATGATCGCCGCCGCCGTGACCGGTTATCTTGTCGGCCTGATCGCGCTGCGCCGGACCGGCATCTATTTCGCCATGATCACCGTGGCGATCGCGCAGGTGTTCTTCTTCGTCGAGTTCAATCCGCTCTCGGATTTTACCGGCGGCGAGAACGGCCTGCCCGGCGTCCCGACGCCGAGTTTCAATCTCGGCTTCACCACGGTCCACTTCACCAACGGCTGGTCGCTCTATCAATTCATCGCTCTGTGCTATTTCATCGGCGTCATCATCGCGCTCAGGATCGTCCGCTCGCCGGTCGGGGCGATTCTGAGCGCGATCCGGGACAATCCGCTGCGCGCCACGGCCGTCGGCCACAACATCCATGGCTACAAGCTGACTGCTTTCGTGATCGCCGCCGCCTATGCGGGGTTTGCCGGCGGCCTCCTCGGCGTGCTCCAGGCCTTCATGCCGCCGGACGCGTTCACGTTCGACACCTCCGGCCAATTGGTGATGCAGACCGCCATTGGCGGCAGGAGCACGCTGTTCGGGCCGCTGGTCGGCGCGGCGGTCTGGCTCTTCCTGCAGGACTTCCTGCAGGCCGCGTTGGGCCTCGGAGCCGCCTGGAAGCTCGTGCTGGGTGTCGTGTTCGTGCTGCTGGTCTGCTTTCTGCGCGGCGGCATCATCGGCGGCCTCGCCGATCTCTATCGCCTCGCCTCCGGCAGGCGTAAGCGGACGGAAGCAGAGGCTGAACAAGAGGCTACGGACGCCGCGCCGACACGGCAACCTGCGCCAGCATCGATGCAGGCCAAAGAAGTCGAACATCCTGCGTATTCCAGGCCGATCCTGAAGGCCACAGGTCTCACCAAACGCTATGGCGGCCTCGTCGCCAACAGCGACATCGATTTCAGCGTCAATCAGGGCGAGCTGCGCGGCATCATCGGTCCTAACGGCGCCGGCAAGTCGACTTTCTTCAAGATGTTGACCTGCGAGGTCGCCCCGACGTCGGGCCAGATCGTGTTCGAGGGCCGCGACATCACGGGACTGAAGATCACCGAGGTTTGCCAGCTCGGGCTCACCAAGAGCTACCAGGTCAACCAGCTCTTCACCGGCCTCACCGTTCGCCAGAACCTGACGATCGCCGCGCTTGCCGAGCTGCGCGGAAAATTCCGGCTCGATTTGTTCCGCAAGCTCTCGGGCATCAAGGGCCTGGCCGAGCAGGTCGAGCACACGCTGGCCCTTGTCAATCTGACCCGCCGCGCCGACACGCCCGTATCCGAGCTCGCCTATGGCGAGAAACGCAGGCTGGAGATCGGGCTTGCGCTCGCAACCTCGCCGCGCCTGCTGCTGCTCGACGAGCCGCTCGCCGGCATGAGCCCGCGCGAGCGGGTCGAGACCGTTAAGTTGCTCAAGTTGATCGCGCGCGGCCGCACCATGATCATCATCGACCACGACATGGATGCCCTGTTCGAGCTGGTCGAGCGCATTACCGTGCTCCAGGAAGGCCGCGTGCTGGTCTCCGGAACGCCCGAGGAAATCAAGACCAACGCCGCGGTGCAGGAAGCCTATCTCGGCGGCGTCCACGGAGAGATCGCCGCATGAGCCTGATCGAGGTCAACGGCCTGAACAGTTATTACGGGGACTCCCACATCCTGTTCGACGTCGCCATGCATGTCGACCGTCACGAGGTGGTGGCACTGCTCGGCCGCAACGGCGCCGGCAAGAGCACCACGCTGAAGAGCCTGATGGGCGTCGTGACACCCCGCAGCGGCAGCGTGAAATTCGACGGCATCGATATCGCCGGGCGCAGAAGCCACAAGATCGCGCAAGCGGGCATGCAACTGGTGCACGAGGAGCGCCGGATCTTCGGCAGCCTGTCGGTGGAGGAGAACATCCTCCTTGCACAGATCACCGCGCCCAAACGCTGGCCGCTCGGCCGCATCTACGAGATGTTTCCCCGGCTGAAGGAGCGTCGCAACAACCGTGGCACCGAGCTTTCCGGCGGGGAGCAGCAGATGCTCGCGATCGCGCGGGCGCTGGTGCGCGATCCCAAGATCGTGCTGCTGGACGAGCCGTTCGAGGGCCTTGCGCCTGTGATCGTCCAGGATCTCGTCAAGGCCTGCCGCGAGCTGGCGGCGGCCGGCCAGACCATCGTGCTGGTGGAGCAGAATCTGGCGGCGACGCTAGCGCTGGCGAGCCGGATCTACATCATCAACAACGGCCACATTGTGCACGAGGGGCCGGCGCAGGAGCTGAAGGCCCAGCCGGAACTGCTACAGCGCTATCTCGGCGTTTAGACGGATGTTTGAGCATGATCTCTTCGGAATGCCGCGGCACACTTTTCCGGATCATGCTCTAGCCGGCGAGCGCCGCGACCATCCGTCTGGCGTGATCGGCGAGCACGGCCATGTCTTCCTTGCGCGTCTGCGCCGGCAACAGCTCGATCCCGGACCTGACGGGCATGACGTGCATGTGCAGGTGAAAAACCACCTGGCCGCTGGCCGGCTCACTGAATTGCTGCAGGATAATACCCTCGGCGTCGAACGCCTTCATCGCCGCAATCGCGATCCGCTTAGCGGTTCTCGCAACCGCGGCGAGATCGTCATCGGCGATGTCGAGGATGCCGCGCGCCGGCGCGCGAGGAATGACCAGCGTGTGTCCGGGCGAGCGCGGCATAATATCCAGGAAGGCGAAGCTGCGGTCGTCCCTGAAAACTTCGAAGCAGGGAATCTCGCCGCGCAGGATCTTCGCGAAGACGTTCTGATCGTCATAGGCCGCCATGAACCCCTCCCATCGCTGCGAGGTACGATCAAACGCGCTCCTTTCCGTTGACGCAAGCAAGCCTGCCGATCTATCCACGATGCCAAGCGAGATGGTTCCATTGACGACAGGCTTTGATCCCGGAAACAGCATCGAGAGTGCGCGTCGCGCCCTCGCCGCGCGATTGCGATCGGCCGGCATCGAGGAGTCCGCTCTCGCCGCGCGCCTTCTCGTCGGCGCGGCTCTGGAGCTCGATCTGACCGGAATGGTGACGCAGGCGGCGCGAAAGCTTACGCTAGAGGAGACCGCGCGCCTCGAACGATATGCGTAGCAGCGCTATCTCGGCGTCTAGCGAGGCGCCGATCAGCGTGTCGAAACCGTCGATGGGGTCTTGTTCGCCGAGTTGCTTAGCGGTGTTCACGTACAGGAATACGACCATTATCCCTCTTCAACATACACTGGCCCAGGACGGACGACACCTCATGACCGCGGCACAATCCCGCCAGTCTGCTCGTCGTGATCGCCGGCTCGACCGGCCACGGCACAGCACGCCCGGATATCCGCCTGTCGTCCCAAATCGCTCGCGCAAGCCGGCGGCGACCTGGACGTTCATGAGAATGTTCTGCGCAAGTGGGTCAAGGAGTTCGGCTCGGACCCGGTACAGGCCTTTCCCGGCGGCGGACTGTGGCCTCCACCAACGGCTGATGCGCCTGCAAGGCCTGCGGGCGCGGCCGCGACGCCGGCGCTTGCCGAAGGACAGCGGCGATCGACAGCTCGAGACCGTGCCGGCGCGAACCTCCTTGACCGGCAGTTCACTGCCGAGCGGCCGAACCAAAAGTGGATCGCCGACTTACGTATCTCTGGACGGCCAAGGGCTGGCTCTACGTCGCAGCAGTGATCGACCTGTTCTCACACCGGGTGGTGGGTTGGTCTATGAGTGCCGCCATGACAGCTCAGTTGGTGACCGATGCCCTGCTGATGGCCGTCTGGCGACGCGGCAAGCCGGACGCGCTGTTGCACCAGTCCGACCAGGGCAGTCAGTAGACCAGCGAGCAGTTCCAGCGTTTGATGGCCGACCACGGCATTGTCTGCAGCATGAGCCGTTCCGGCAATGTCTGGGACAACGGGGCGATGGAGAGCTTCTTCTCGTCGCTCAAGACCGAACGGACGGAAGGCAAAACCTACAGGAGCAGAGACGAGGCGCAAGCCGATGTGTTCGACTACATTGTACGATTTTACAACACGACCCGCAGGCACTCGGCAATGGGCTATCTCAGCCCGGTTGAGTTCGAGCGCAAGGTGGGATTTGCTTAACCTGGTGTCCATCAAACCGGCAGCAGCTCACAACGGTGACCCAGAAAACGATGGAATTAGGCAGCCTCAGTAAAGCCGATTGAGCGATGGGCAAAATGGGCGAGCTTCGGCGCCATGGGGTCAAACTGCGCACTTAAATGTGCATGAGCCTTTGGCGCAATTGTTCTCGGCCAATGCTGCTTCACCCCGGGAGATCATACCCGCGCAGGAAGTGTTTTCTGCAGCAATGCGATTGAGCCTCAACAGTCAGACACGCCCTGGGCGGCCATGAGCGGACGATGCCGACGTGAGCTGGCGGTATCAGGTCGCGCGATAAGTCTTTGAAAACAAAGGCTCAGATTGGGTGCGGTACCGTTCGTAGCGCTCAGCTGTCTCGAACCCCCGACGCTGACCGCCGGCCTCGCGCCCGCGTGACGCCGGTAACGTGGGACTATTGTCATTCAAAGTACCAGAGGATGCGGGGCAGCGGTGGAAGCGGCTAACGATCGTCGTGTCTGCAGCGCGCCGGCGAGCCGCAGCCCGAGACTAGATTGAGCACTTTAGGTCTGACCACGATGACGTAATTGCGGTCAGCGCTCGTGGCGGGCAAGCTCCGTTATCGTCGAGCCCTCGCAATCAAATGATTCGAAGGAGCTCCCATGAAGCAGCACGTCGGACTGGACGTCTCCCGAAGAGAAACCGCTGTGTGCGTTGTCAACGAGACTGGTCAAAGTAATCTTCGCAGGAAAAGCGAAGTCTAATCCTGGAGCCTTGACTGACCTGCTTCGCAAACATGCGCCTCATGCCGAGCGTATCGGCTTTGAGACCGGGGCGATGGCGAGTTGGCTATGGCATGAACTCCGCAGGGTTGAGCTTCCGGTGGTCTGCATCGACGCTCGGCATGCGCACGATTGAGCACTTTAGGTCTGACCACCGATTGACCACCGAAATACCGTGAACAAACGGCGATGAGGTACTCAAGCAGAAGCGAACTTCATTGTTTTTATTGATCTTTTCGATCGCTATTTACGTTCGGGACCCAAGTGTTGCGGGTTCGTATCCGCGGCGGCTCGATTTACAATTCGGCCGTAACCTGTTGATCTGTATAGGCTGGTTCGCGTGTCTTTTTACACCTAAGTACCTCTGGTTGTTCATCAAACATCAGACTCTTAATCAGCGGGTCCCAGGTTCGAGCCCTGGTGCGCCCACCAAGCTTTTCAACGGCTTGGGTATCTGGCGATACGGGTATGCCAGCAAGCGATCAGCGGCCTTTCAGCCGATCACCGCCCTCAATTCGGATCGAGGAGTGATCGTGGTCTGTGCTCGTCTCTTTATTTTATTCTCGGCAAGATGCCCCACGTCGCTGAATTTAGTCCGGGCCGAAAACATGTGCATCGTACAACTGGATATTCGCAGCGCGTCATCGGACCGCTACTCGCGCTGAGGCGATCGATGTCTTGCGCAAGCGCGAGTCGCGCGTAGAGTTTCGGAACAATAGGACGCTTGCAGGTGATCTTGGTCAGGGTCACGACGGCTACAGCCGCGTGCGATACCTTGTTGCTCGGGGCGTTCGCGTGCGCGAGGCGGATGCCGATCGCCGCCTTTCTCCCGAGCGACGTGCTTCCGCTCTTCGTACTTTCTCCCGGAGCCGCTGCAATTGAGCGAGCAGGCCAACGAGTTCGATCGTTGCGTGACGCAGAACAGCCAGGCTGCAAACCCCACTACTCACTACAACATCCCCAAACAGGCCCTTGCCGAATCCGTGACGGGAAGCTCGAATTTGTGATGACGTGCCAATAACGTCTAAGCGATGGATCATCGCGCCGTCCGTTCGCTTTGCGACGATTCGCGGAAATATTTTCGCGCATTCCATTTTCGAGCATTCTAACGCGTCGCAACAAAATGCCTGCATCAGGAAAAGGGAATTTGGACGCACTCTCTAGAACGACCTCGTCTTTTGCATCAGCACGAGGGAGCCGCACGAAGCATCTCCGCCGTCCGGATGATCGGCTCTTCGACCCAGGCCTCGCGGGCGAACCAGTTATGATTAGCCTGACAGATCGGACAACGAGTATTGCCGAAAAACACGATGCTCCGCAGGAAAGTCTCACGATCGGATTTGATGCCGGTCGGGATCGCGCGACCGGTTTGCGGGCACTTGACCATAATCATACCCATGCGAGCCTCCCTGAAATAATTTGATGGTTGAATAAAAGGGCCGGCCGGCTGGAGTGCGCTCTCGTCGGTGCGGGTTAACTGGGGGGCATCGCACCTGGGGTCGTTGTTCGAGCAAGGGGCAGCTTGCTCGTGACGACGCTTCTCCAACCGACCGGATTCCTGCTTGGCGAAATGGGGATACCGCCGGCTTTCGCTCGGCAACCCTGAATAGTGCTGCGACCTCAACCGAAAGCTTCTGGGAGGCGCTTAACAATTGTGATGTCCAAATCCCTGCGGCTTCGCGCGGAATGTTCCGCTCGTAACGAAACCATTATCTTGGTCTTGACGGACAGATCAGCCCACCGGATCACTGGTCTCACTCCCTTCGTGCAGTTCGTTAATATTCTCCGTCTTTATTTAATGTGCAAATTAAAATTTGCATTGTCGGTCTGATTTGCGACTCTCGGTCAATTTATTTCTTACGCGGGGGCTGCACGGCACGATGTCCCTCGGCAAAGATGTCCGGCCTTTCCTCGTTTGGCTTCAGCAACCCCTCATTCTCGTCATGGCGTTCGCTGCGTGCTGCGGCTTGCTCGTCGGTATTAAATGGTTACGCGAGGTTCAAATATGAAACAAATTTTGATTATGCGATAAATATGCAAATATCGTTGTTAATTGCTGCCAATCACGTAAGCTAAACTCGTCCAAGTTCGTGCGACTGGAGGAGACGATGTGGGAATCAATTCTTAACAAGCACAACCTCACCTCGAATACACCGCAGTTGGCTCAGATGCGCGCTGAATTGCTAAGCATTGGTGAGAAGGAGCGCATTCTGAGAGAACGGAGTGCCGATCGCGAAGCTTATCGGTACCTATTGGATGCTCATCGGTTGATCGCGAGAGCGAGCCTTCTTGGAAAGCAGGTGTTGAACATTTCTCCGCAGGGAGGGGGCAAGGACGGTCAGCTGGCGGCATGACCGGCCGGATTGTCATTTTCGAAACGAGCCCGATGGGGCGGCGTGTGTTCGGCTGAACGGGAACTGCAGCGCCGCGGGCCGGGCTAGACTGAATCTCGCGGGCGACGGCCGTCTCCTTGGTGCCGCGACAATAGCGCCTCCCAGACGCTGTCGCCGCCTCGTCGGTACAGGGCGAAGCAGACCTGTTCACATTGGTTGGAGCCGTGCTGGAAAGATCGTCGGCAGAGATGGTGTTGAGACCGGCTCCGGATGCAGTATTCGCGCTGCTGGAGGGGCGACCAATGCTCTTCAGCGAAGCAGGGCAGAAGATTTTTGAACTGGACCGAGTAGGGGCATTCATTTGGTGTAAGTTGGCACAAGGCGCCTCTCTGGAAGAAATTTGTCAGGGGCTTGGTGCGCTAGGCATTGACGAGCAAACGGCACGCCAGTTCACGCGACAGGCTGTAAATGTCTGGATCGATCGAGCGTTGCTTGAAGTCGATTGGCAAATGCCGACCGATTGTGCCTTCTCAGCGATCCTGGGTCGGCACAGAATAGGCGTCCGGGCCGCAAATCGGGACCTCTTGAATCGGCTGCTTCCGCTATTTTGTGTTCCGGACCAGAGCGCCGGCTGCGACGTCGACGTTGCCATCGAAGCAATGATGCTGGACGGGCACGTGTTCTTCCGCGGAGAGGATGCCCGCATCTCCAGATGTGAAGTCGAAGCGCTGGCCCCCACGATCAAAGCTTACATCACCGAGCGGCTCATTCGAAACAGTCGTTGGGTCTTCTCCCTTCATGCCGCTTCTCTCGTGAAAGACGGTATGGGCCTGCTGTTATGCGGCCAACCGGGAGCTGGGAAGTCTACCCTCACACTGCAACTGGTGGACGCCGGACTTCGGTATGCCGGCGATGATGTTGCGCTGGTTGGAGCTGACGGAACGATCTGCGGACTCCCGTTTGCTCTCACCCTCAAGCAGGGATCGTGGGGCTTTCTCTCGCGACTAGATGGCGACCGGCACGACGCGACGCATTGCCGCTCCGACGGCGTTCTGGTGCGGTACGTACCCATTCCGGCTGCACAGAACCAATGCTTTTCCGCAAGCTGGGTCATCTTCTTGAACCGGGTCGCGAGCGGTCCGGCCGAACTGACCGCGATAGATCAGTTGGATTCGATGAAGCGGCTCATCGAGAACGCATTTGCTGCTGACGGACGACTTTCGCAGGCCGGCTTTTTCGCTTTGAAGCGGATTGTCGCGGGAGCGCGATCGCTTCAACTCACCTATTGCGAGGCCGTGGAGGCTCGGCGATTGATTATGGATTTGTGCAATGGCAAGACATAGCGCCGCACTGACGAGCCTTTGCAATTGCTTGCGAGGCATGCCACCGGTCGATGTAGAGTGGACGCCCGTAATCGGGCTCGCAAACCAGACCCTGACGACGCCGGCGCTCATCGATTTTGTCGACAAATTCGCATCGATGCTGCCGGAGGACGTCTGCACATATATTCGCCAGATCCACCGCCGAAACGTGCTGCGCAACAATCGGCTCATCGCCCAACTGGAAGAAGCGGTCGTTGCGATGAACAGCTCGGGAATTACGCCGATCATGCTCAAGGGGGCATCGACACTGGCGACCGCGCCCGAGGAGCGACGAGGCGTTCGGTTAATGTCTGATCTGGACATCATGATTATGCCAGACGAGGCCAGAACGGCAGTCGCCGCTCTATGTGCAATTGGTTACGATATCGATTACCAGGCCCCTTCCGAAAGCCAGAGATGGCACGTCGAGCTGAATCGGTCGCACGATGTCGGCACCATCGACCTGCAGCGGGCAGCTCCAGGTCCTGCGTACCTCTACCAGAGCTTCGGGCATGCGCTGAACCATTGCGTCCCTGCGCCGCTGGGACGGGGACGCGTCTATATCCCCAGGCCTACCTACCAAGCGCTCATGTTGATCATCCATGATCAGTTTCAAGACTATGGTTATTGGCTCGGCGACCTCGACCTGCGGCACCTTGTTGAATTACGCGATCTAAGCAATTCCGCCGAGGGCCTCGATTGGGGGGAGCTTAGCTCTCTTGTCTCGAGCGAGTTGATGAAGAACGCAGTCGAAACCCAGCTGTTCGCTCTTGCTGAGCTGCTTGGCGTCGAGATTCCGCACGCGTTGCGCTCCCGACTGATTCCGCGCCTGCAGTTCATGCGACAGTTGATGCAAGCACGCTTTCCGGCCACACGCGTGCCCCTCCTGGCGATGAACGTTCTGGACCTCAGAAACTACCGCAGGGAGGCGGCTGTTGTCTCGACAAGAACCAGCGCGAACCGACGTGGATTGTGGTCTGTGCCAAGAGCTAGAACCTTACAGTTTCTGCTGAATGCGACGACCGCAGTTCGTGCGGGAAAGGTCTAGAGCCTGCGACCGTCACACGAGCGTTCTCGAGAGATCATGGCGGCAGGTCTTGGCAGAGCGGGTTTTCGATCTGCTACATGCTCCAGGTGGGTAGGCGGCTGCCCCAATCCGCAGGACTGAACATTCTCAGCCGACCCGAGGTGCGTCCAGTCGTGCAGAGCTAGGAATGCTCTCGACCACCAGCATTCCCTTCGGACGATTCGCCGTTCTCGCGGATTTTGAACTCCTCCAGCGTGTGGCCTGATTGGAGGGCGGCAACCAGCCAGCGGGGCTGTTTACCACGTCCTGACCAAGTCTCTGTTGGCTGGAGCGGGTTGTAGTACTTCGGTACGACCTTCGGGTATTTGCGACGGGGCTGGCCGGTCCCCGTCTCAGAGGCCCCGATTTCAGCTTCGCCGAATTGATCCGGCTGGTTGAGTTGCGCAAGACGCTTTTCCAGTTCCCGCTTTTCGGCGGTGATCTTTTCGGCGAGAATCTTCGTCAGCTCCTCGTGAAGGAGCCAGAGTTCCTCGAAATCCATGGCTTCGAGATCTTGCCTTCGCATAGCATTTCTCGTCACCGTTCGACTGATGCCCCTACCTGCCTGTCATCTCCACGCCGAATATCGTTGTTCGCGCGGCGAGTTACGGACAGGGACCGAGACCGGTCTTTCAAATTTGACGCGACAATAAATAAATAGTATATTATTTAATATTATATTGCGAGCGATATTTTTAATCGACGTATTGAAAGGCCAGAAGCCTTGCTGCAAGCCCGAAAAGAAACATTGGACGCTATTGACTGCCCTATGGGGCGCCTTGAAGCGGCGATCAGCCGGTTTATCGCTCCGTCGGCTGCATTGACCGACATCCAGGCTTTGAAGCTGCAAATCCAGTTGCGAGGGCTCGCGCTAAGAGACATCGCAATCATAAGCTCGCGATTGCGGCAGGCCGATGGTCGCATTTCAGGTGGATTGTCGACTACGAAAGGCGGCCTCGCGCGCCGGGCCTATCCGCCGAGAGTGCGGCGCGGCAGATTGATCCCACGGCCCGCTTAACGTGCATTCTTCGCTTGAGTGGAGGCGTCGGTGCACGTAAAGCGCGTGAGTTGCTTTGGCCGAATTAAATTGAGGGGGATAGTTCATTTTTCTGTCTTGATTAGAACCGGCGACGCAGTTATGTGGAGCACGAACTTGTCGTTCGGTTCCACATATTTTTGTAATGTTGACCCTCTTGGTTCTTGATTACCCGGCCGGGGCAATATTAAATGGGCGCAACTACAGGATGCTAGCATGTCGACCAAGAAGCTCGAACTAGAAGCGATGTCCCTCGACGATCTATGGTCGCTTCATGAGGAAATTAGCGGCATTTTGTCGGATCGAATCAAGGCGGAAAAGCAGGAACTGGAGAAGCGCCTGGCGGTTCTCGGCGGTGGCATGGCCGTATTAGCCGAAACAGGCGGGCCGGGCGTCTCTGCGACCGGCAAACCGAGGCGCAAATATCCGCGCGTGCTACCGAAATACCGCAACCCGCAGACTTCCGAAACCTGGTCGGGACGTGGCAAGCGGCCGCGGTGGTTAGTTGCTGCCATGAAATCCGGCCGTCGGATCGAGGAGTTTCGCATAGGGGAACCGGCTCCGAAGTTTCGGCAACGGGCGTGAATTACCGTCCATGGGCCGTCGTGGCGCCGCGATCCTGTTCGCTTAACAGGCGTTGCGCCCCCGCAGCACTTCCATGGGAGTTCGCAGCAGGATTGCGAGGTCTAGCCGAAGACTCCAATTGTCGATGTACCAGAGATCGTACTCCACACGTCGCTCAACCATGGTCGCTGTAGGCGTTGGTCCACGGCAGCCATGGATTTGAGCCCATCCGGTCAATCCGGGTCTCACTCGGCGCCGGAAGGCGTACTTCCGGACGAGCTTTTCGAACTGTCCGTCGTGGGCCACGGCATGGGGGCGTGGGCCTACCAGTGACATGCTGCCGTCGAGGACATTCAACAACTGCGGCAGCTCGTCGAAGCTCGTTCGCCGTAGCCATCTGCCAACCCGGGTGATGCGAGGATCAAGAGGCGTTGCCTGAACGACGGCAGGTCCATTCTCAAGCACATGCATCGTCCGAAACTTTCGGATGGAAAATATTCGGCCATTGAAGCCGCATCTTTGTTGCTTGAAGAGGATCGGACCGGGGGAATCCAGTCTGATCGCGACCGCAGCCATCGCGAGCAATGGTGCAAAGACCATCAAAGCAAATCCCGCGCCGATAATATCGATTATTCGCTTGCTTGCGCGCTCGATTGCGGTGAGGGGGCCCGGCTGGATTTCCACGCAAGCGGCACTTCCCAAGCTCCTCGTCGGATGTCGAAGCAGTTCGGATGCGGCACCTACCGGGACGAACACGATAGGGAATGGCAGCACCCTCAGGTCGGAGATAAAGGCACGAAGGTCGGCCCAACGTTCCGGATTGGCCTCCAGCACGATTTTATCGACTTCGGAATTCCGAATATGTTCGATCACGCGGCAGCTGAGCCGTTTTCTGGAACCGGGGTCCGAGCCCATCGCAGGCAACCCAAAGCGGCCCTTAACGCAATAGCCGAGGACCGCAAGAGTCTCCGACAGACCAGCATGATTCGAAGGCGGCTGATCGGTGATCAGGACGAGATTCGTCCGAGCGAATTTCCTGCCACTGAAGCATTTTATTAGCAGTGTCCTGGCAACGCACCGTTGCGCAATCAAAGATGCCAGGCCGAGTGCCGCAAACAGGAGGCCGGCACCTCGGAAGAACTGTGGCTTGTCATCCAGCATCTCTACAGCGGCGGCCAGCACATGCAACAAAATCCACGTGAGGCAAATGGCGCGAACTTGGCTTCGGAGAACGAGGAGTTCTGTTGGCCGATACAGTCCCCTGCCTTTCAGAATGTAGACAAAAGATACTGATGCTGCGGCCGCGTAGGCGCATGCCTGGCCTAGGCCACCTGGTGCCGGGCTGCCGGGTGAAAGAAGCGCAGAAAGGAAGCCGGCGAATAGAATGGTCGCGATATCGGCGCAGATCGCTACGAATTCAACAGAGTCGTACCGGACGGGCCATTTGCCTTCATCAGCAATGGACGATCGTGAGTTGACGAGAGCTAGATCGCTCTCATGGTCGCCGATATGCCGGTTGATAAAATTCATGGCCAATCAACAGGAGCGCATGCGGTTAATAATTAATATATTATGAATTTAAATATATTATTCAACCTGAATTGGTCGCAATTTGATAAATTTAATCGGATCTTGGACGCCCGCCCGATTATCAATCAGGACCGATCTGGGCGCGATCGGACACACTGCTGGAAAACGCTATGGGCCTTGCGAGCGCAACTTGTGGAGGTAGCTTGGGTCGAGCTCCGAAATCGAGCTCTCGGCAAGCGCCCTGCCGTCTGCCGATGCCGATTGGTATGCGGCGGCGATAGCTGGCCCGAGTGCGGTCCGGCCGGTAATCGCAACTTTAAGATCGCGCCGGATAAGATCTCGTAGCTCAGGATCCTTGATCGCAGCGTCAATGCCGAGAGCGACGGAAAGCCGTAGTGGAATAAGATCCAGCGCGTTTGGTGCAGTATAGTAGGACATCCTAAGTAAGCTTGTCGTGTCATAAGTCGCCGCGTGCTGCTTTGAAAGCGCCGCCAGCATGAGCCAAACGTCGCCTCGAAGGGGCGAGTATTCCAGCACTGCAGAAAAAGCATTTAAGTCCGTGGACCGGCCGGTGTTCTGCGGGTCCGTGGCCTTGTCAGACCTGAGGCGCCCAGTTGCAGTGGCGACATCCCCGCGCGTGGATTGGTGCGCTGAGATCAAGGCTTCGTTCGAACCGGCAACCGATGTAACAGAGAGGCGATCACCAAACGGCCAGCTTTGCGAGACCATCAAAGCTGCTTGCGCAGCTAACAGCAATCCGATCATTGTCAGAACAACGCGTGTCAGAGGCCATGGAAAAGCGAAGATGGCCGAAGGAATTCGTCCTGCTGCCGTGGCTCGGTCGCTGGCGTCCTGTGTAGGCTGCCGCAACTTGATGGATTCCACGTCGCGGGCTGTACCGGACAGGCTTTGAGCGAAAGCCAGGCCGTAGACCGCCGCCACCAACAGTGATGTCCATAAATCGAAAAGGCCGTTTTCGGCAAAGGCCAGTATTGTCAACGATACGCAAGCGCCTGCGCCGACGGCTGGATATAGGTAAGCCTGATTGCGAGACAACGCGCGCCCGAACAAGATGCAGGCGCTGATGACGGTGACTATCAATAGCCCGCAGAGGAACGTACGTCCCATTTCGACCGCGACCGCCGCGGCAGCGGTCGGCCGTTCGCGCATTGCGACCATGCCAACGTCTCCATAAATCGGCAGAAGCACAACAAAAGTGCCTGCACCGGTCCCGATCGGGTGAGTGTCCTGTAGCATCCGCTCGGTTGCGGCCCGAGTTTGCGTCGATAAGGCAATCGTCAGGTCAGCATTCCGATTGATCGAAACGAAAGTGAGGCTGGCGACGAACAACATGGTGGCGGTTGAGAGAACACCGGCTCTGCCCCACAGGCCAAAGAACCATTTGCGAATTGCGACCACCGTGAGGATGATTGTCACCCCGAGCAGCACGGCAATCAGCGCTGTCGAACCGCTACAAAGTGCGATCGCCACAAGCGAGACGATCAATGATAGAAACGCGCTGCTAAGAATGGCGAGCGGTCCTGTCGGCGAGCGAGGCGATCGTCTAGGCCGCCGCAATTGGTCGATCGCACGGATAGCCATTGCAGTGGAGAGAAGGACACCAAGTGCTGCCGCGGTCGAGCCGGTCCAAGCATGTTCGGCGGGCCAGGAGCCACTCAGGTTGTTGTTTCTCCAGATCGAAAATATACAGCTGACGGCGGTGATCGATACAAGGATATAGAGGACCTGCGCCGCCCGATGTGTGTCCAGAGCAACGACCGCGGTGACGAGGGCGGCAGCGAGGACAATGTTGTAATGTGAAAGCGCCAGTACCGTCTCGTGTACATCAACCGAGAACCTCTGTGCGAGAGGTTGGTGTAGAGCGGCCGACGCCGTCGCCCAGATCTGATTTCCGAGCCCGCGGAGCGGGATCGGTACAACTTGCAGTGCGATCCAAAGCACGGGTGCGGCAAGAGCCAGAATTATAAGGGGCCGCAGAAGCCTTGCGAAGGAGGCGAGGGTTGACGGCTTGGCGAAGAGGCCGACGGCCAGTATAGCGGCCGCAAGAATGCCCGATAGCACCACTGGACTCTTTAGGTTCTCGACCACAGCAAAAGCGGCAGCGACCGCCGCAGGCACAGCGAGCATTGCAGACTGGACAACCATTTTACACGACCCGCTCAAACCAAGGGCATGTTGCAGAAGGCGCCTGACTCCATCGTTTTGGCTCGACGCAAGTTAGAGGGGGTCATCCTAAGAGACCGACAAGCCATATCTGACGTAGTGGCTGTCATCGTAGTAATCACTCCGGTGAGCGTCGTACCGTGCCATTGCCCTTATATCGGTCTTGTTAAGGACGACGCCGATCAAGGAATCGGAGATGGTCGGCGCAGTATGCAGGGCATGCTGAACCACATCGATTTTCGTCCGTCCCCATTCGACGACGAGAACGTAGCAGTCGACCAACGGCGCAGTGACACGCACGTCTACCAGAGGCGAGAGTGGCGGGAAATCAACTATGACGTAGTCATAGGTCTGCCGCAAACGGTCGAATAGCTTGCTTATGTTTTCGGCGGAAAGGATCTCGCTCGTATGAAGGATAGGGCCACGCCGGACGGCTGGCAAGAATGCAAGATTGGTTCTGGGGTCGTGCCACAGCGCTTCTTCGAGCGAACGCTTTCCGTTCGCCACCTCGAGTAAACCGAATGCAGCTTTCGGAGCCATAGCCGCAGAGAGTGAAGGGTTTCTAAGGTCGCAATCGACGACAATAGCTCGCTTACCGCTATGTCCGATGAGGTGAGCTAGAGAGGCTGCAATCGTCGTCTTGCCCTCATTTGGCAGAGCCGACGTGATTCCGATCACTTGGTTGGAGGCCTTCGCGGGGGTGTGGTCTATAGCGAGCTTGATCGAACGGATGGCTTCCGTGAAGCGGGAGAGCGGCATCCCGATGACGGCTCGGTGAAGCGTCGGAACGTTTGAGATCGTGCGTGATCGCAGATCTTCATCCGGTGGCTGGGATCGGGCGGTAGACTTCTGCCCCTTCGGAGACGACAGCAAGGGGACCAGCGACAAGCACGGCAGCTCCAGTGCGGTCTCCACCTGTGAGGACGTGCGGAAAACTCTGTCCAAAACATCTCTCAGAAGAGCCAAGCCGATCCCGAGTGCTAGCCCGGCGGCCAAGCCGAAACCGAGCACCAAGTTTGCCTTCGGCTTGCTCTTGCGCTCCGGCGGGGAGGCGGGAAAGATCACCCGTGTTTCCGAAATTGGAAATGTCTCCTGCTGGGTCGCCCCCATGGAGTGCTGCAGAAATGCCTCATGCATGGCGCGCAGACTT
Organism: Bradyrhizobium sp. 164; assembly: GCF_023073715.1. Classification (GTDB taxonomy): domain Bacteria; phylum Pseudomonadota; class Alphaproteobacteria; order Rhizobiales; family Xanthobacteraceae; genus Bradyrhizobium. The sequence continues at coordinate 348,585 of NZ_JADPKA010000066.1, read as the reverse complement.
TTCGCTCGGCTCTCCAACTCCCGTATTGTCAGTTCTGCTGAGTTCGTCAGGCGTGATTGCGAGACGGCGCGAGCAAGTTGGTTCTCGAGCTCCTGCTGCCGCTGCTGAGCAGCTTCCAATTCGTTTCTGCTGGTTTCGGCGAGCCTCTTAACTTCTTCGAGGATGGATGTGCGAATGTCGCGTATCCGAGTGCGCAGGTTGACAACCGCCAGATGGTCGCGGCCGAACCGGGCTGACCAGTCGGCTTCGCGACGTGACAACTCGAGATATTGCTGGCGAAGCGTATTGATGATCGCGCTCTGGAGGACATCGGCACTCGCCGCGTCAGGAGCGCTGATGGTGGAGGAGCCAGCTGCATTGGCGCGTAGGACGGCGTCGTAGCGGTTGAACTTGACCTGTGCATCGGAGGTCTGGGTTCGGGCAGCTACCAATCGGGCGTTGAGATCGTTGACGGGCTGTTCATCAATCGATTTTCCGCCGGTCGAGACGATGTTATTTTGGGACTTATATGCGCTCACGGCGCGTTCGGCCGTCAGTGCTTGCTCATTGAGGTTTTGGAGACGTTCCTGCAGCCAACTCGCTGCCGTTCGCGTGGCCTCGAATTTCGCATTCATCTGGTCGTTAATGTACGCGTTGGCCACGGCATTGGCGATCTCCGCCGCGCGTTCCGCGTTGCTCGAACTGTAGCTAACCTCGATGATCTTGCTATATCCGATCCTGTACGCGGAGAGCCTATCAAGCAACGCGGCGATCGCGCCTTCCGTGGGCATATCAGCCTTCGAATCGTGCTCCGGCTGCTGACCGCGGTTTCGAATGCGATACAGTAGCGAGCTGAAGGACCAACGTGAACCCGTAAAGTCTGGATCGTTGGCGAGATTCAGCTGCGTTATGACTGCTGCTGCAATTCCCCGCGACCTTATCATCTGCAGTTGCGTTTCGATTTGGGCCGCGTCGACGACCGGCTCTGGAAGGAGTGACTGCTGCTGGACGAACTGAGCTCGAGGATTCGACAGCAGGATTTGTACTTGAGCTGTGTAGGTCGGGGGAGCGAACCGCAGGTAGAGCATCGCGGCTGCGAATACGAGAGCGGCGGTGACGATAATCATAAGATATCGACGCCTTGCAAAGATGACCGCGAACTTGACGAGATCGCCGATTCCCCCGCCGTTGATCTGGTTCGACTGGGCTTGGCCGCCCAGAGGCAAGCGTGTTCTGTCGGTCTGTAGAAGATTGCTCTGAAGCATGGGGTACCTGTCTGGCTCGGGAACACGTCGGTTTGGTCGCCCGCATGCGAGCGTTTGGTATATGATTTATTAAATGAATATAACGCAGAAAAATATGATTGCCAAATTAAATGTTATTCGGGTATTAATTGAAGATGGTCCACGGAAGGGGCCTTTTGGCCAATTTTGCGCGGAGTCGCTGTTGCGCGCCGACGATAATCGGCGGATGGAATTAAATGATATTTGAATTATGGTGGTTAAAGGATAGCCCGGCGGGTGACCGATGGTGAAGGAAGAAGCGTGGCGGGTCTCCCCGATCATTCAACGACAGTCGAACGCCTTGAAAGAGCCGCCTGCTGGCATGGCGATGCGACTCGGCTCAAGAAGTCGAATTCCTCCCGCGCTGCAGACGCGTGGCATGTGCGAGCGCCCATCATGACGGCTCGAATGATAACGGCGAAGGCAGTTTCGACGAGAGCAATTTCGATCGGTGCTTTGGAGATTTCGTTGCGCCTTCTGGCGGGACTGAGCACCACGTACGGGAGGACGTTTTCATGCTGGAAGTACGCTGTTTAGAGATCCCAGATATAAAGATCATTCAAACGGATCGAGTGTCCGACGCGCGGGGTTATTTCTGCGAGACATTTCAGCGATCTGCATTCGCAGAGAAAGGGATTCTCGTCGATTTCGTTCAGGACAATCAATCCAGCTCAGATCAGGTCGGGACAGTCCGGGGCTTGCACTTCCAGCGACCGCCGTTCGCTCAGGCCAAGCTCATACGAGTGCTAAGCGGCGCCATCCTGGATGTCGTGGTCGATCTTCGGCGTTCCTCGGCGACCTTCGGAAAGCATCTAGCTGTCAAGCTGGATAGCAAAACGGGTGAGCAACTGCTTGTCCCGAAAGGCTTTGCGCACGGTTTCTGCACGCTGCAACCGGAGACCGTCGTATTCTACAAGGTCGACCAGGTCTACGCTCCAAGCCATGACGGAGGGCTCTATTGGGCCGATCCGGCACTGGCGATCGAGTGGCCGGTGACAACAGTCGAGGCCCAAGTGTCGCCAAAAGACAGGTCCCTGCCCAGGCTGGACCAGCTTACGGCCATTTTCGAGTGACGGAGAGCGTTCAGATGCGCGTTCTGGTGACCGGGGGAGCGGGATTTATCGGCTCTGCAGTGTGCCGGAGCTTGGTGCTACAGAAGGGCGCTGCAGTGATCAATGTCGACAAGCTGACCTATGCGGCCAACTCAGCCTCGTTGGCGTCTATCGAGGGGCGAAAGTCATACTTGTTCGAGCAGCAGGATATCTGCGACCGCGAGGCCATGGATTTCGTGTTCAGCAGCTACCAGCCTGACGCGATCATTCACCTCGCAGCCGAGAGTCACGTCGACCGCTCGATCACCGGCTCGGCCGCTTTCATTGCCACGAATATCGTGGGGACCTACACGTTATTGGAAGCCGCCAGAAAATATTATGAGGGCCTCTCCGTGTCACGACGAAAGCGGTTTCGCTTCGTTCACGTCTCGACAGACGAGGTCTACGGCTCACTCGGACTTGCCGACTTCTTCCGGGAAGAAACGCCTTACCAGCCGAGCTCGCCCTATTCAGCGAGCAAAGCAGCCTCGGATCATCTCGCGCTTGCATGGTTCAAGACCTATGGCCTGCCGATCATTGTATCGAATTGCTCGAACAACTACGGCCCGTTTCAATTTCCAGAAAAGCTCATCCCCTTGATGATTCTTAATGCGATCGAGCGCAAGCCGCTGCCGGTGTACGGCGACGGCCGAAACGTGCGCGACTGGCTGCATGTGGAAGATCATGCGGCAGGTTTGATCACGCTTCTGTCGGAAGGTAGGCCCGGCGAGAAGTACAATTTCGGCGGCGATAGCGAACGCTCGAACCTCGACGTAGTTACCCAGATCTGCGACGTCGTCGACAGGCTGTATCCCGGTCCGGCAACGCGACGATCGATGATTACCTTTGTGCCGGATCGTCCGGGACACGATGTCCGCTACGCGATTGACGCGTCGAAAGCTCGCCGTGAGCTCGGCTGGCGGCCCACAAGAACGTTCGAGCAGGGGCTGACCGAAACAGTCGCATGGTATCTCAAGAGCCGCGCGTGGTGGGAGCGTGCCCGCAGCGGGGTTTATGACGGCGCGCGTCTAGGGCTCTTGGCTACACAACATTGAGGCTGAGAATGACGGAAAGGCCCATTTTCATTGCTGGTCGCAACGGTCAGTTGGCAAGGTGTCTTCATGACCTCGCGGTGCTGCACAGCATGCCCGTGGTCTCCCTTGGACGCAGCGAACTCAATCTGGAGGCTCATGGGGAACTCCGACGGGCGATCGATCCATTCGCACCGTCCATGATCATCAACGCTGCCGCTTACACGGCGGTGGACCTAGCAGAATCGGAAGTAGCAAGAGCCTTCAGCATTAATCGCGACGCAGCGGCCGCGTTGGCCGATGTCGCATGGCAAATGAATATACCGTTCATCCAAATCTCAACCGACTATGTCTTTGACGGCACAAAGCTGGATGCTTACGAGGAAAGCGATGTTCCTGCGCCAATGAATGTGTACGGCGCATCGAAGCTCGCGGGCGAAGCTGCCGTTCTAGCGGCTCACCCGCTCGCAACGGTAATTCGCACTTCTTGGCTTTATAGTCCCCACGGTAACAACTTTGTTCGGACGATGCTGCGGCTCTGTGAATCGCAACCAGTCGTCAAAGTCGTTCAGGATCAATGCGGAAATCCGACTTCCGCGCTTGACCTTGCGTCGGCGATCCTTCAGCTCTCAGCGCGGCTGCTAACCCGCGATCGTAGAGCCATGGCCGGCATCTTTCATCTTGCCGGACAGGGTGAGACGACTTGGCATGGGTTTGCCCAAGCGATTTTCGACTTGCTCGCTCATCGCGGAATCCGAGTGCCGCAGCTTGAGGCGATCACGAGCGAACAGTACCAGACGGCCGCGCGACGGCCGCGGAATTCGCGCCTCGATTCATCCAAGGCAGAACGCGTCTTAGGCATTCGATTGCCGTTATGGCGTTGTTCTCTCGAAACTTGTCTCGACCAACTCCCGGAAGGTAGAATCGATGCTGAAAGGAATTGTGCTGGCTGGGGGCAGCGGAACTCGACTGTATCCAATCACGAGAGCGGTGAGCAAGCAGCTACTGCCCATCTATGACAAGCCGATGATCTACTATCCCTTGTCAACGCTGATGCTGACAGGCGTGCGCGAGATTCTTATCATAACCACACCATCAGATCGGTGTCAGTTTGAGCGCCTATTGGGGGACGGCAGTCAATGGGGAGTTAGGCTCAGTTACGCGGAGCAGCCCCGACCCGCCGGTCTGGCGGATGCGTTCATTGTCGGCGCAGACTTCATCGGGAGCGATCGTGTTGCGATGGTGCTTGGAGATAACATCTTCTTTGGCGACGGCCTGAGCGAAATGCTCGCAAGGGCTGCCGAGCGTGAGGAAGGTGCAACCGTTTTCGCCTATCATGTACGAGACCCGGAGAGGTATGGCGTCGTTACGTTCGACGAGGGCGATCGCGCGCTGCGGATCGAGGAGAAGCCGAAGCAGCCGAGCTCGAACTGGGCGATCACAGGTCTCTATTTCTTCGACAACAACGTCGTGCGCTACGCACGGCGCATTGAGCCGTCGTCGCGCGGGGAACTCGAGATCACCGATCTGCAGATGCAGTATCTTTCGGCCAAGGCGCTCCATGTCGAGCGGATGGGACGGGGGTTCGCTTGGCTAGATACCGGAACAGTGGAGTCGCTAATCGATGCGGCTATGTTCGTGCAGACGCTTGAAAAGCGGCAGGGCATGAAGGTTGCTTGCCTTGAGGAAATTGCGTTGAGGCAGGGATTCATCGAGCGCAACCAGATCGAAGAGTTGGCGCGACCGTTGGAGAAGAGTGGCTACGGTCAGTATTTGCGCGAGATCGGGTCTCTCCTGACTTGAGTCATTCGCAGACATTGGAACGAGTCAACTCATGGTTCTTCGATGAACATCAACCCGATCAACAGTGGGGCTTTGATGCCCGATCTCTCGCAAAATTCCCCGCTGGTGCGCTATGCGCTCAGAGGATTGGAGCGGTGTTGGCTACCTGAACACGGCTGCTGGTCACATATCTACCATCTGGACGGGCGCGCTTCGCCGAACGAGTCTTTACGGCGCAGCGATGTGTTCTACACGCTTAACGTTCTGCTCGGAATGTCAAGGATAAAGGAGGTTCCTGGCAGCATCAATCTATCGGAAACATTCCATCGGAATGCGGTCCAGCTCACGGTCCTTTCGGTACCAAAGTATGCACTCGGCATGGCGCTTTGGGTTTCCGCAGAACTCAGCCTCGAGCTGCCCGAGCAAGTTAGGCGTGAAGTGAAGGCGCTCTTGAGCGATCAGGGGGCGTGGAAGACGTTTCGGGCCCAAGATTTGGGTATGCTGTTGACGGGCGTGGTGGCTCAGGCCAGGGCCGGCGGCAAGGAGTGGGCGCCTTTCGCCGCTCCGCTGTATCGCTTTCTCCAAGAGCGATTTTACACTGGATCAGGGCTATTCTTCGACGCAGGATCGGGATTTCGGCGGCGCTTCGCTTCGTTCGCGACGCAGATCTATCTCTCAATTGCGTGCTATCACTACGGTGAATTTGCAGGCGAGTCATCCGCACTCGCCATGGCAGAGGCCTGCGTGCGCAAGTTGATTGCGCTTCAAGGCCCCGACGGCGAGTGGCCCTGGTTCTTCGATGCGGCTGGTGGGCGCGTGCTTGATTTCTATGAAGTCTACTCGGTGCACCAGTATGGCATGGCTCCGGCGTTGCTTGAATGGGCAGAGCGCTACCGGGTCCGGGGGGCGCGGAATGCCCTAGTCAAGGGATTTACCTGGGTACTGGGCAAGAACCAGCTTCGCCGCTCGATGCTGGTGCCCGATCTCGGGCTGACCATCCGATCTCAGCTCCGCAAGCAGGAGCTGACAACGAGGGCGCCCAGGATGCTGCGCGCAATCACAAACGCCTACTCCGGACACGAGTCCGGGCTAATTGAAAATGCCGGTGTCGGACTTCGGCTGGAATGCCGTAGCTACGAACTGGGCTGGATATTGTGGTCATTCGGTCAGCGAGCTGACTTGCTGGAACTGACCCACAACTCGGCCTTTGGCAAGGTACCCATGCCGGCCTGACGCCGTGGGACGAACGCTTGTGCTAACGGTTCCAGATGACGGCCCGCCGATTGCGCAGCAGCGACAGCATTGTTGTGACCCGATGCATTCTTACGGCACACATGACTGCGATAGCTTTGATGCGGGCCCCGATACCGTAGAGCCGGTCACTCGTTAAGATCGTGATGACGCCCGGAGCGGGCGAGGCCAGAACAAGTAGGGCCTGCGCAATCCAACGTAATCTCCACGCCGGCTTACCGTCGGCCATGTTGCGGTAGTGCAGAAGCTGTCGGTCCCACTTGACATAGAGCTCCTGGAGAGAACTCCTGGCCGGGTGGAAGACGATCATTTCCGGGATATATTGAAATCGAAGCCCGGCACGCTGCGCCCGTTGTCCCCACTCCATATCCTCCGCCACGTCGATCCCTGCGAACGGACCGACGCAATGGAAATCCTGGCGAAGCATCGCCATGTTGCCAGTGCCACAATAGCCATCGCGCTCGATATAGAGCTTGAATCGATAAGCGAAGACGCTCTCGTAGGCCGCGATGGCATCCTGATGTGGCTTCGTGCCACGCCAGATGCGGACGTCCCCTCCGAGCACCGTTCGAGGCGGCAACGAATGCAGTGAGCGCCACACGCTGCTCAGCCAATCCGGATGTGCCCTGCAATCGGCATCAATGAAGGCAAGCACCTCGCCGCTCGCAGCAGCAACTCCGGTGTTGCGCGCCGGGCCAGGCCCGGGCCGCGCCTCGCACAACAGTCGTACGCCCGGATATTGAGCGAGGACGTCGGTTGGCAAGGTTGCGGAGCCGTTGTCAACGACAATGATCTCGAACGAATCTCGAGGAATGCTCTGCGCCTCGAGACTGGCCAGGCATGTTTTCAGCGCGCCTGGCTGATTCAAATGTGGGACAATCACCGAAATCGCGCGACATTTAATGTCCATTTAATTCCCTCCGCCGCCGACTGCCGCGAATTGACCGCTTACGCGGCTGTCGGCCTCGCATTTAAGGCCAAAATATAATATCAATATAACTTGCAAATAAAATCGCTATCATTATTATATCGATATTATTTAAGTTCAATTGAAAGCGGTCTTTCGCTCAAAGCGAACCATCGCCGGGGAGGAACCCATGCGTGCCTACTTTTTGGGGTGCCCCATCGATATCTTGACTATGGCAGAGACTGTCGACCTTGCTCGTAAGGCCATGCGAAACGGTCAGCGTCTGCAGCATGTGGCGCTCAACGTAGCGAAGTTCGTCAACATGCGCTCCGATCCAGTGCTTGCCGCTGATGTCGCCAACAGCGACATTGTCGGAATCGACGGCATGGGAATCCTTTGGGGAGCGCGGGTGCTTGGTCTCCCGGCAACGTCGCGAGTCACCGGCGTAGATCTACTCAGCGAGTTGCTGAAAGTGTGCGCGCAAGAGGGCCTCCGACCGTATTTTCTGGGAGCCTCACCCGCCGTCGTGCAACAGGCGGCGCAGCGTGTTCGGGACGAGCACCCTTCGCTTGTCTTTGCTGGGTTGAGGCACGGCTATTTTTCAAGCGAGCAGGAGAACGAGGTCGTCCGCGATATTCGGTCCAGTGGCGCTGATTGCCTGTTCATCGGCATGCCCACGCCGCGGAAGGAACGATTTCTTGCGGCCTACCGCGACGAGCTCGGCGTACCGTTCATCATGGGCGTGGGCGGCGGGTTCGACGTTCTCGCGGGCTCAGTTCTGCGAGCTCCCACTCGCATGCAGCAACTCGGCCTCGAATGGTTGTACCGCATCTATCAGGAGCCCAGGCGGATGTGGTGGCGGTATGCCAGGACCAACACGCTATTTGCGGGAATCTTGACGCAAGCCTTCATGTGGCAGGCAGTTAGACGGGCGCCTGGCATCTACAGTGTGCTGCCCCCCGGGGCAGGTCGGATCGGAGGGTGAGGCGTGCGAAAGCATTTTCTCATCCTGTTAGGAACCAGGCCGGAAGCAATCAAGCTGTTTCCGGTCATCAAGCGGCTCAAGGCCGAAAAGAACAAGGACATCGCCCTCACGGTTTGCGCGACAGCGCAGCACAGGGAATTGCTCGACCAGGTTCTCAAGGTGGCCAAGGTGGTCCCGGATGTCGATCTCGACGTCATGACAGTGAATCAGACGCTCGATAGTCTAACCGGCCGGCTATTGTCGCAGATCGGAGAAGTGCTGGAGAGGGTGAAGCCCACCAGAGTGATCGTCCAGGGCGACACTGCGACTGCTATGGCAGGTGCGCTGGCGTCGTACTATCACCGCGTTCCGGTCTCACATGTCGAGGCGGGACTGCGAAGTGGAGATATCTTCGCACCCTGGCCCGAGGAGGTGAACCGCAAGATTGTCGGCTCGATCGCCGATCAGCATTTCGCGCCGACCGAGCGTGCTGCGAGAGCGCTGCGGGCGGAGAACGTCTCCAAGGATCGCATTCATGTTACAGGAAATACGGTCGTTGACGCGCTGATCCTCGCGAAAGCCATGGTGGAGGCCGATCCGCAGCTCTCGTCCCGCTGGGACGGAATCAAGAAGCGCCACGGCAACCGCCGCATTATCCTAGTCACTTGCCACCGCCGAGAGAATTTCGGCGGGGGAGTTTTCAACGTCGTCAATGCACTGGAGACAATCCTGAGCAGGGAGGACGTTGCCGTCGTACTTCCGGTTCACCCGAACCCGAACGTTCGCGACGTGTTCGCGAGCCGCCTCGCCGATCATCCGCGTGTCGTACTCATTTCTCCCCAAGAGTACACCGATTTTGTCAGCCTTCTGTCGCTCTCGTATTTGGTTCTCACTGACTCCGGAGGCGTGCAAGAAGAGGCGCCAACGTTCGGAAAGCCCGTCCTTGTCATGCGTGAAACGACGGAGCGTCCGGAGGGCGTCGAAGCCGGCACCGCACGACTGGTCGGCGCGAACTACGATAGGATCGTCCAAGAAACATTCCGTCTTCTTGACGACGATGAGACTTATTCGGCTATGGCTCGCTCCCATAATCCCTTCGGTGACGGGCGGGCGAGCGAGCGGATCGTAAAGGTGCTTCTTGATGCCTGAATTCCATAAAGTTGCTGTCATCGGACTTGGCTACATCGGCTTGCCGACAGCCGCGCTGATAGCCAGCCGCGGCCTTCAGGTGGTTGGGGTGGACACAAAGGAATATGTGGTCAGGACGGTTGGTTCCGGATCCATTCACATTTCGGAGCCCGATCTTGACGGTCTCGTTTCCAAAGTGGTGTCGAGCGGAGCGTTGACGACATCAAGCGAACCGCAAGCCGCCGACGTCTTCATCATCGCGGTACCCACACCTATTGACGGAAACAATCGGCCGGATTTGTCCAACGTGAATACCGCGGTCGAGTCCATACTCGATCTGCTTCGACCTGGTAATCTCGTCATTCTCGAATCGACCTCGCCGATCGGAACGACTGAAGGAATCGCCAAGCGGATTAGCGAACGCAGGCCCGACCTGAGAGTTGGTGTCAACGGTCATGAGGATGGTGCAATCTACGTCGCTTATTGTCCGGAGCGCGTATTGCCCGGGAGGATCTTGAGTGAACTCATCAACAATGACCGATGCATCGGGGGAGTGACCCCTGCCTGCACTCGGCGGGCTCAGCGCTTCTATAAGATGTTCGTTCGGGGCGCCTGCGTTGCAACCACCGCGCGCGCAGCCGAGTTGGTCAAACTCACGGAAAACGCGTTCCGCGACACGAACATTGCATTCGCCAATGAGCTCTCATTGATCTGCGATAGGTTCGACATCAATGTTTGGGAGGTTATCGATATTGCCAACCGTCATCCGCGCGTGACTGTGTTGCGACCGGGACCAGGTGTGGGTGGTCATTGCATTGCGGTCGATCCCTGGTTCATCATCGACTCGGCGCCGGACCTCGCGCGACTCATGCGGGCAAGCCGCGAGGTCAACATTGCCAAGACGGAAAGCATTATTGAGCGAGCCGAGGCTCTGATCGACGATCATCCATATGCAAACGTGGCTTGCTGCGGGCTGACGTTCAAGGCAAATGTCGATGATTTGCGCGAAAGCCCGGCGATGGAAATCGCAATACACCTCGCGAAGAAGTACGGGGAGCGCATCAAGTTTGTGGAACCGAATCTGCGGCGGTTACCGCCCGAACTTGCAGATTACCGTCTCGGATTCTTGAGCATCGACCAAGCATTGCGCACGTGTGAGATCGCCCTTCTCCTGGTCGACCATGACGAATTCAAGATGGTTCCACTAGCCGAACGCCGTCATCTCGACGTCATCGACACTCGGGGCATATGGCAAGATATGCCTGCGCGAACGTGAAGCTGCCGAACCCTCCAGAGGCGAGACTACCAATTTGATACCCTTCTTGGACTTGAAAGCACAAGCTCGGACAGTCGGGTCGCAAATCGACGTTGCGATCGCGCGTGCCGTTCGAGACCTGCGGTCTACATGGAGGCCCGAAGCGGCAGCTTTTGAGAAGCGGTTTGCCGACTACTGCAATGTCGCGTGCTGTTGCGCTGTCAACAGTGGCACATCGGCGCTCCGTCTCGCATTGCTGGCGGCTGGAGTGGGGCCGGGCGATGAGGTGATCACGGTCTCGATGAATTTCGTCGTGGCGACAGCTGCCATCATCAGGTGCGGTGCAACACCCGTCTTTGTGGACGTTGATCCAGTCACGTGGACGATGAATCCTGCTTTGATCGAGGCTGCGATTACGAACAGAACGAGGGCGATCCTGCCGGCCCATCTGCATGGGCTCATGGCGGACATGGATCCGATCATGTCGATTGCCCGCCGCTATGGTCTCTTTGTGATCGAGGACGCTTCGCAGGCGCATGGTGCTGTGTACAAGAGCAGGCGTGCCGGCTCGATCGGAGACTTGGGCTGCTTCAGCTTCTATCCCGATAAGAATCTCGGAGCCCATGGTGAGGCCGGAGCAGTTGTTACCGATCAGGCGGAACTCGCGCGACGTGTGTCGTGGCTCCTCGATCGGAATCAGGATGACGAGCGCAATCACGTTTTCGCAAGATACGATGATCGAATGGACGAATTGCAGGCAGCAGTACTGAACGTAAAGATGGACTACATCGAATCCTGGACTGAGACACGTCGAGCGATCGCGGCGCAATATGACCAGGCATTGTCGACTGCTGCACTCGCGAGTCCGCGGCCACCCAGCCACAGCCGGCATGTCTATCATATCTACGCTCTTAGGCTTCAGCATCGCGATCAGGCGCTTGCCATGTTAGGCCGCGCGGGGATCGGCGTCGGCATTCATTACGCCGTTCCGGTGCATTTACAACAGAGCTACGTAGAACTTGGATATCGCGTCGGCGATCTGCCTGTAAGTGAGAGGCTTGCGCGTGAGTTTCTATCGCTTCCCATTTATCCCGAGCTGTTGCCGGAGCGAGCCGGCATTGTTGCTTCCGAAGTGAGAAAAGTGGCTCCACGAGAGGCCCAGATATTCCGGAGCGACTGGGCATTTCAGAACAAAATGCCTCGAGATGGCCGATTAGCCTAGAAGCAGGAGAGCGGTCAGCATGGATCTCAAGGGCAAACGCGTTCTCGTTACCGGAGGGGCCGGATTCATCGGTTCGCATATCGTAGATTTGTTGTGCGACGAAGGCTGCGTCGAGATCGTCGCGCTGGACAACATGACGACCGGCCGACCGGAGAATCTTAGGAAGTCGCTTAATCGAGGCCCCGTTCGACTAGTCCGCGGTGATTTGCGCGACACCAAGTTGGTAGAAGCTCTTGTAAAGGGAGCCAACATCATCTTTCACCACGCTGCACCATGCAGCGCCCATTGCATGGCCGAGCCGCGTCTTGCCATGGAGGTCATGGTGAACGGTACCTTCGACCTGCTTGAACTTTGCGTCAAGTATGACATCGAGAAGTTCATCGCTGCGTCTTCCGCTGCGGTGTACGGCGCGGCGGAGGAAGTTCCGACGACAGAGCATCAGAACCCGTATGGAAACCGTACGGTCTGTGGAACAGCGAAGGTCTGCATTGAAGGCCTGCTCCGCGCCTATAACGATATGCATGGTCTCGACTATATCGCTTTGAGATATTTTGACGTGTATGGCAGCCGAATGGATGTGCACGGCCGCTACGCCGAAATGTTGATCCGCTGGATGGAGGAAGTGGAGGCTGGAACGCCGCCGGTAATAATTGGGCACGACCAGCAGACCTTGGATTTAGTGCATGTCCGTGACGCAGCACGAGCAACAATCCTTGCTGCGAGGGCAAAGGTCAGCGACGAGGTATTCAACGTGGGGAGCGGTGTCGAGACAAGCTTGGTGCAGCTCGCTTCGGCCTTGGCTTCCGTTACGGGCAATGACGGCGTGCTCCCGCAGATCGCGCCCGAGCACTCGATCAATCCTGTACCGCGGCGGGTGGCGTCGACTGGCAAAGCGGAACGGCTGCTGGGCTTCCAAGCCACAGTGCCGCTCGAACTCGGACTGACGGAGTTTGTGAAGTGGTGGCGCTCCGAACGAGGACTTGCAACAGCGCACCAACGGCAGGCTCTGGCTTCATGAGTCCCTTGCTGTGCCAAAACATCCTGCGAAGGAGCCGAAGCCCTGCGTGCAGCCGTCCTGCATTGCACTTTGCGTGCTCCAGGCGGGGCCGCAATTTGCCAGAACGCTGGCCGAAACACGGAAACAGGGCAAGCTTCGTTCATGAAATTGAGTGCGATGGAGAATGGCAATGCGAGTTCTTGTAACGGGTCATCTTGGCTACATCGGCACGGTCTTGACGCCAATGCTGATCGGTGCCGGTCACGAGGTGACTGGAATGGACAGCGATATCTACTCCCGGTGTACATACGCTGCTGGCGGTAGCATTCTCGAGGTCCCGACGATTTGGAAGGACGTCAGAGACGCGGAGGTCGCGGATCTCGTTGGCTTCGACGCTGTGCTGCATCTAGCAGCGCTCTCCAACGATCCGCTCGGCAATCTGAGGCCTCAGCTGACCGACGAGATCAATCATCGCGCAAGCGTTCGCATCGCCGAGATAGCCAAACATGCCGGCGTACGTCGTTTCTTGTTCGCCTCGTCCTGCAGCAACTATGGAAAAGCCGGCGAAGAAATGATCGATGAGACCGCCGCGCTCAATCCGGTGACCGCCTACGGGGAATCCAAGGTTGCCTCCGAACGTGATATTTCGACGTTGGCCAGCGACGGGTTTTGCCCGGTGTATCTGAGGCCAGCGACAGCGTACGGAGTCTCACCGCGGCTGCGCTTCGATATTGTCCTGAATAACCTTGTTGCATGGGCGTTTACAACAGGAAGAATTCATCTGAAATCGGATGGCTCGCCCTGGCGGCCGATCGTCCACATCGAGGATATTTCTAGAGCTTTCATCGCCGCATTGGAGGCGCCTGCCGAATCCGTCTTCAATGAGGCATTCAATGTCGGTCAGACTGCTCACAATTATCGAATTCGGGATCTAGCCGAGATCGTCGCGAGTGTGGTGCCGAATTCTACGGTGGAGTTCGCCGAGGATGCGAGTCCAGATGAGCGATCCTACCGAGTGAGCTTCGAGAAGATCCGCTGTAAGCTGCCAGGGTTCCAGCCGCACTGGGACGCTCGGATGGGCGCGGAACAGCTCTATAGGGTCTACCGTTCGTCAAATTTGACGTTGGAAGAATTCGAAGGGCCGCGATATCAGCGGATCAGCCACATTCGGAAGTCGCTTGCGGAGGGAGTGCTTAATAGCGATTTGCGCCACTCGAAACTGCAGCTTCAAGCCGCGTCATGAATGCCAGCTGATCGGTGCGGCAAAACTCGACGAGCTGGAGATCGCCGAGGAACCGTCAAGCTCAATCGTCAGAGTCGGCCTGACACGATCACAGATAGTGCACTGCCAGGTCGCGCTCCCTCGAAGAGTCGCCGACGGTAGGAATGGCCTGAGGGGACGCCGGCCGAATGTCGCGAGAACGATGGGACGAAGAGCGACCTGACATTTGGGGAGGTGTCGCGATGTCAGTCACGTTATTCAGATCATAGCCTGGGAAAACATACATCCGACAAACGAGAATAACATCTTCCGAACCGCTGCTAGAGACAGCCGCGATAGAGAAGGCGAGCACCGGTGAAGAGATTTCAGGCAATCGAGGGATTGCGAGGCTGGTTGGCGTGGACCGTGGTCTTGGCGCACCTCGCATACTGTTCGGGCTTCAATGCGGGAACGTTGGCGGCACAGTTCAGATCACTAGGCCTACCCGCTGTCCTCGTTTTCCTTATAGTCAGCGGCTTCGTGATCACGCACGTCGTTGTTGAAAAATCGGAGGCATATCCTGTCTATCTCGTCCAGCGTTTCGCACGATTGTTTCCGTTGTTCGCCGCCACCTGCATTGTTGGCTTCTTTACCAACGATCTGCTTGCCATTTCGTTAGCCTCTCCTGGCTTTAACGATTCCGAATTCGCAAAGGTTGTGAATGGTATCGCCGCAAGCAATCACAAGTACTTCTGGTCACACCTTCTCGCGCATGTCGCGATGCTGCACGGTGCCGTTTCCAATGCAGCGTTGCCGTACTCGGAGTACGCATTCAACATGCCAGCCTGGAGCATTTCGCTGGAATTCCAATTCTATCTTGTTGCACCGCTGATCATCTGCATCATCCGAAATGAAATATTCATCCCGGTACTCGCGATTACAGTTGCAGTTTGTGAATTTTGGTTCAAGAGCTTCGTCGGCACTGTCCAGCCCGGAGCGCTGCCGCTCGCAGCTAGCTACTTCGTGGTGGGAATTGTGAGCCGATTGACCTACCCGTATGTGGAAGGTCATAATTGGCTGGTCCCGGCAGTGGCTTTGGCAATCGTCCTTTTTCCGTTGCGCAGTGAACTGCGACCGTTCCTGATCTGGTTTATTGTATTTTTTGGTCTTCCGCAGAAGTGCCATGAACGGCCGGGACTTGCTGCCAATATATACTCCTGGGCGCTCACGAATCCCGCGGCGCAGTATTTTGGTTCGCGCTCCTACTCGATATTTCTGTGTCACTACCCTGTCATTTCAGCGATCGTTTGGTTCGTCTTCAGCTACTCTGGGGTTGCTCCTGGGATATTGCTGCTTTCGTGTCTGAGCATACCCGCGACGATAATGGTTTCAGAATTCACGTATCGATACATTGAACTGCCAGGGATCAAGATGGGAAGACGCGCCGCGGCTTGGATGCAGCCGCCGATCGCGTCAGGTGTGGCTTCCCAATGAATATTCATGCGAAGATTCGCTCGCTCAGGATCAACGAGTAAGGCGGGCGAGCGGATTTCTTGCGACGCGTACGCAAGCCTGCGTCACATGGCTCGGCAACGTTGTCATCATCCAGCCCTTTCAAGCCGTGAGAGCGAATGAAGCATCCGGGGTAATCCGTTGCTCAAGCCAAGTGTGTCCATTGAAGTGTTTGTATTGTTCTGCACGCAGCTTGTCGCCCAGGCGACCGGGCGGCAGATCAACATCCGCATAGGTCAGGACTGCATCCCTTTTTACTGCGTGCCGCAACTTGCAACCCTCTACAAGACCTTCGGGAAGGTATTGCATTTGGCTCATTTCCTCGGAGTTCACGGCTTCGCCATAGGTCATGTACATCCCATAGCCGTCGAGGACCTCGCCCGCCGCCAAATCACGCTTGGCGACGGCACAGACCTCGACAACAGGCCCCGCGATGGGAGGGGCGACCAAATCGTTGAAAAGAAACGCACGGGCAATCGAGTTCGGTACTTCGAAATGAACGAGGTGATATGGTGTGAAGAATGCGTACAAGGGACCTTCACCCATTTTGTACAAGCTCAAATACTTCTGCTGCTTTGGATCGGTGTGCTCGGCTAGCACGTAGACCTTGGTCAGAGGTGTGCCGACGAGATAATCGATGATTCCGCCGAGGGCGCGGACCTCGTCTATGTCATAGAGTGTGCCGATCTTCATGACGTCGCCGCGATATTCCAGCCCGCGCGACATGCCACGTGATCTTACCCTGAAGCCAGTAGCATTGGCCACGATCGTTTGCTCGAAGCTGATCTTGGACCCGTCGGCGAAGCTGGTGACCATGGCTGGGTTCTGGCCCCATTGCTCGGCAAATCCCTTCTGTGTGGTGGGGTTGCGATACGGGTCCTGAAGTCCCTTGATGTTGCCGACAACGCGTGGGATCAAGCCGAGCCCCTTTACCCATCGAACCAGGTTCATCTGCACCCCCGGTTCGTCGCCATCGCACGCAGACAGGGAGCCGCCGTACCTCTTTGCATAGACCTGCAAGATCGGTCCGATAGTCGCGTCAATCTCCGCGTTCATGAGCACGACGGTTTTCTGGTGTTTGAAGGCCTCCAGTGCGACGTGGGCGCCGAATTCAACCGATCCGGTTACGTCGACGATCACGTCGACCAGGTCCGATCTGGCGAGGAGGAACGCGTCCTCGGTGACCGCCGGAACGCCAGCGGCAATGGCTCTGTCCAGCTGCCCTTGGCTGTCCGCGTAAACCACGTCGGCTAGGCCGGAATAGTTGAATACGTCACGGCCACGCTGTGGCTTTCGGCTGTGTACGGCAACCACCCGCATTCCAGGAACACTGTTGTTTATCTGATTGGTAATCCCCTGAACCATGAAGCCTGCGCCGAGAAGGCCGACGCGGATTGGCTTTCCCGCCGCATGACGGGCTTTTAGGGCGTGGTCGATGAGTATCATCGTAGATTCTTTCAATTGGAGGGATCGGTAAGCGCCGCGAGCAACGTGCTTTCGGCGTCAACCCGCGACGCCGGCGAGTTCCATCCGCTCTTTCAGTTCGGATTCGACCTCGTTAAGCAACCGAAAGTTCTGATCCTTCTCCGAGATCACGGAAACCGGAAGCGGCCACGTCAGTCCGAGCCGAGAATCGTTATACATCAGCCCGCTCTCCGCCTCGGGGGTATAGAACTGTCCCACCTGGTAACTGGTATCGGTGTTGTCGACGAGAGTCTGATAACCGTGAGCAAAACGTTCCGGCACATAGAGCGACCGATGGCTGCTCTCGTTCAGTTCGACGGCGACATGTTGCAGGTAGGTCGGGCTTTCAGGGCGCAGGTCGACTATAATGTCGAGGATGGCGCCACGTGTGCAACGAACCAGTTTCGTTTCCGATGCCGGCGGAAACTGAAAGTGCATACCGCGCAAGGTTCCCCGCCGGGTATTTGACGCGATATTGGTCTGCGCGATGACCGGATTGAGGCCGAGGGTCCTAAATTCCCTCTGGCAAAAGGCTCGCCCAAAAAAGCCGCGGGAATCTTCGCGGCGTTCAATATCGATAATGTAGGCTCCTTTAAGTGCGGTCTCGGTTATAATCACCCCAATTCCTCCATAACTGCCCGCGCCGGCATTCAAATGCATCGAAATGTCAACGATGATAATGCTTAAGAACGGAATCTCAAAATAGTTTTCAAAAAAATATTGATTAATTCAGTCTGCTATATAAAATGCGACATTCAATAGTGGATTTTATTTTATTTAAATCGAGGCCTGTAGGACCCGCTCTTGGCGATCTGTGGCGACCGAAACGGCCGGCAAAAACATGGGAAGCGCTAGCCATGAAAGTTGTGCTGTTCTGTGGGGGGCTCGGGACCCGTATCCGAGAATATTCTGAAAGCATTCCGAAGCCCATGGTGCCCGTCGGCCAACACCCGATGCTGTGGCATGTTATGCAATACTACAGCCAATATGGTCACCGCGATTTCATATTGTGCCTGGGTTATAAAGCCAATGTGATCAAGGAGTACTTCCTGAACTCGGATCGCTGGGCCCACAGCGATTGCGTTGTTTCCAACTTCGGCAGGAAGGTTGAGGTTATCGGCGAGCAGCCACCGGATTGGCAGGTTTCGTTAGTTGACACCGGCATTTGGCGAAATATCGGTCAGCGCTTGATGGCGGTGCGCTCCCTCGTAGAGAACGAGGAGGTCTTTCTCGCAAACTACAGCGATGGTCTGACCGACGCGCCGTTGCCGGAAATAGTCGAGCGGTTCAAGAAGAGTGAAATGGTTGGATGCTTTGTTGCCGTGCATCCCCCGTTCAATTTTCACCTTGCTGAATTCAACGGCGGAGACACCGTCAAGCGTTTCCGCTCCAGTCAGCAGGCCGAGATCTGGATCAATGGGGGCTACTTCATCTTCCGGAGAGAGATCTTCGACTACATACGCGAGGGCGAAGAGCTTGTGCTCGAGCCATTCAATCGCCTGATCGAGGCCGGAAAACTCATGGCCTACAAGTACGAAGGTTTCTGGCGCGCGATGGATACGCTGCGAGACCGGCAGGTTCTCGAGGAGATGATTGAGCGCGGCGAAATGCCCTGGAAGGTTGTTCCGGAAGTGCGCACGCAGGCTGCTTCATGAAGGGGTTTCAGCTTGCCGCGCCCGGAGAACGTCTCTCGATCCTTTGTCTCGGTGCGCACTCGGATGACATCGAAATAGGTGCCGGTGCGACGATTCTGAATTTGACGGCGCGTGGCGTTCGGCTTGACGTGCATTGGTGTGTACTTAGCGCGCCAGGTGAACGTGAGAGTGAGGCGAGGGCGTCTGCGGCTGAATTCGTGTTCGACGCAGCCCGTTCTCAAATTGAAGCAATGTCCTTTCGAGACGGCTTCTTTCCAGAGCAGGGTGACGAGATCAAGAAGTGGTTCGAAGCGTTGAAACGACGCGTTGAGCCGGATCTGATCCTTACGCACCGCGGAGACGACGCCCATCAGGATCACCGTCAGGTGTCGCGTTTAACGTGGAATACATTCAGAGATCATTCCATTCTCGAGTATGAGATTCCCAAATGGGATGGAGACATCGGTCGACCGAATGTGTATGCGCCCGTTTCAGCGGGAGCGTTGCAACGAAAGATCGACCTGCTGATGTCGCACTTTGGCAGCCAGCGTTCCAAACAATGGTTCGATCCGGAGGTGTTCCGGGGCTTAGCGCGGCTGCGGGGCATGGAATGCCGCGCGCCGGATAGGTACGCTGAAGCATTTGTAGCGAACAAACTCGCACTGTCGTGACAGGGCGTTGGTGAAGCGTGCCCAAAAGCGAGCCGTTGCCGAACTCTCTTCTACAGGAATTGGAATGGACAATCTCAAGGGGATGATAATTCGCGGCAGCGTGGTCCGGCTTGGCGGTCAGGCGGCGAATTTCGCTCTTCGACTTAGTGTCATGGCCGCCCTCGCGCGCTTGCTTGATCCGCAGGATTTCGGATTGGTGGCGATGACGACCGTCGTTACTGGAGTCTTTCAGCTTTTCACTACGGCGGGATTGTCTTCCGCCACAGTTCAGAAGGACACCATCACCGACGAACAGATATCGACATTGTTCTGGGTCAATTTGCTGGTCGGAATGGTGCTCGGGCTGCTTTGTGCGGCCACTGCGCCCGCTCTCGTAGAATTCTACCATGAACCTCGTCTGTTCTGGCTGACGATCGTGGCGGGCATGGGGTTTTTCCTGAGCGCGGTAGCGGTTCAGCACTCAGCGCTGCTTCAGCGTCAGCTACGGTACACGACTTTGACTATCATTGAACTGCTGTCGCAGGTGGTGAGCTTTGCTGCCGGAGTCGGCATGGCGTTTGCCGGCATGGGATATTGGGCCATCCTGGGAATGACACTGGTTTCCACTGTGGTCTATACCGTCTGTGTATGGGCAACCACGGGTTGGGTTCCGGGGCCGCCGCGTCGGGCTGCTGGTGTCCGCGGCATGCTAGGCTTTGGCGGAACAGTTACGCTGAACAGTCTTGTCGTTTACGTTGCCTATAACTTCGAAAAGCTGCTCCTGGGTCGATACTGGGGCGCCGATGCCCTTGGAATCTATGAACGGGGATACCGGCTCGTGAACCTTCCGACATCAGAACTAAATGCAGCAATTGGGGGCGTTGCGTTTTCCGGACTGTCACGGCTCCAGAACGATCCGTCTCGACTGAAGAGCTACTTCCTGAAGGGTTACTCTCTCGTCCTGTCAATGACACTGCCCATTACGGTGTTCTGTGCGGTGTTCGTTGATGACATCGTCGGGGTTGTACTCGGGCCGAAGTGGGAAGATGTGGCAGTCATCTTCCGCTTGTTGACACCGACAATTCTAATATTCGGTATAATCAACCCCCTTGCATGGCTGCTGTATTCTGCTGGACTGCAAGCACGAAGCCTGAAGGTTGCCCTGGTGATCGCTCCTCTGGTTATCACGGCCTACCTCATCGGATTGCCTTACGGTCCGACGGGTGTCGCGTTCGCCTATTCCGCGGCGATGATACTGTGGCTTATCCCACACGTTCTGTGGTGTTTGCATGGGACGTTAATTTCTCCGCGAGATCTGCTTTTGGCAGCAGGCCGGCCATTGGTCGCAGGTGCGGCGGCGGCAGCAGTGGCTCTCGGAGTCCAAGTCTGTGTCGGAAAGTCGGATTCGCATTTCTGGAGGCTGCTGATTGGAGGCGGTGTTATCGCCGCGATCTATCCCTGCGTGCTGCTGTTTCTCATGGGACAGAAGACGTTCTATTTCGGTCTATTCAAGGAATTGCAAATCTCTCTTTCCATGAAGGCACATGAAAAACGAGCGGGCTAGCCTGGCATTGGACCGCGGCCACCGCGTTTGGAGGACAAGATGACAAAGCTGCGAGCAGGCGACTGGGTGGAAGTCCGAACGAAGGAGGAGATTCTGAGCACACTCGACAAGAACGGTCGCCTGGATGAGCTCCCTTTCATGCCGCAAATGTTCAAGTATTGTGGCAAGCGATTCAAGGTCTACAAGCGTTCGCACAAGACCTGTGACACCGTCACAAATACGGGCGGTAGATGGCTCCCGAATGGTATCCATCTTGATCTCCGTTGCGATGGGGAGGCGTATGGTGGCTGTCAAGCCGCGTGCCTCATCTTCTGGAAGGAGGCGTGGCTCAGGCCCGTCACCGGAAGCGCGAATCCGGCGGAGAGTTCATCAGGACGTCAGTACGGACGGAGCAAACATTGCGCTGATGCACGCCGGTGTACAGAGGAAGACATCGATCGGGGGACACGCGTCCTTGATGGCGACGCGGGTGGAGAAATCCGCTACTCGTGCCAAGCAACCGAATTGCCCCGCTTTACGACGTTGCTTCGGTGGTGGGACGCTAGACAGTATGTAGAGGACTACACCTCGGGTAATGCCAGTTTGGGGCGCCTCGCGCGTGGATTCATATACCTGGCATATTGGCATCTCGCGCTGGCAAAGAGAGCACGGTTGGGTCACGTTTCCCGCCTGGTTTACGATTTCTTTCAGGAGTTGCGGGGCGGCGTTCCCTTTCCGAGATGGAAGGGAACAATACCGCATAGGCATGAGACGCCCACAGTCAGCTTGAATCTCCAGCCGGGCGAATTGGTGAGAGTGAAGACCTACAAGGAAATTCTCGCGACCGTGGACTCGGAGAACATAAACCGAGGTATGGCGTTCGACGCAGAATTGGTCCCGTATTGCGGCGGCGTCTACAAGGTCAAGACGCAGGTGACGAAATTCATCGACGAGAAAACCGGCAAGATGAGATCACTCAAGACGCCGGCGGTGATCTTGGAAGACGTGTGGTGCAGATCTCGGTACAGCAATTGTAAAATGTTCTGTCCGAGAAGCATCTATTCCTGGTGGCGTGAAGTGTGGCTTGAAAGGATCTCTGACGGCGCGGACGCGCCGAGACTCGCGACTGATCCTTGCTCAAGGGAGAGATTGCGATTGAAGCGTGGGGAGTCGCCCCATGCGAGCTCTGATATCGGAAAAGTCAAGGCGATGGAACATTGACCCATCGTCGCTTACCGCGGACCAGTGGGACGGCGCAGGCTCTCGAGTTCTGCATGCGAGCTTCAAGTGAGATCGAGAAGTCGGCCGAGCCTGCAAATCTGCGACGGTCGGGAGTTAAAGACATCATGCCGGGGCCCGATCGTATCGCGCCCACGCCCGGGACCGACCCTCTGGTGACCATTGCCATTCCGACATTCAATCGCGCTGCGTGGTTGCAGGACTGTGTTCGCCTGGCGCTAGCGCAATCCTATCCACGGTTCGAAGTGCTGGTATCGGACAATGCGTCGACCGATGAAACGGCTTTGGTCCTGAGTCAATTCAAGGACGAAAGATTACGTGTCGTGCATCAACCGAATAACATAGGTGCGACAGAAAACTGGAACGTTTGCGTGGCACAGGCAAGGGGCGAATACATCGTATTTGTTCCGGACGACGACAGAATAGCGCCATGGCTGCTGGAACGCTGCATCGCTGTGATCAGAGGAGAGCCCCAGGTGCCGATCGTGATGGCATTGGGTGAAGCCCGGGTCGTCGCTTCAGGCCGCACATTGCCGCCACAGGCGAGTCGAAACCTCAAGACCGGAATTTGGGACGGTGTGGACATCCTCGACGAGTATCTAGAGCGGCGAATAACCGTGCAGGGATGCACCACAATGCTTCGTACCGAGACACTGCGCGTCTGGGGAGGATTCCCGGGAGGATGGCCGTTCGCAAGTGATCTTGCGAGACATCTCCCATTGCTCTTGGAAGGCAAAGCAGGCTTCATCAACGAATGCTGCGGCTGCTATTCTCTTCACAACGCCACGCAGACATCTCGTCTTGCGCTCGAGAACCACCTAGACGACGTTCACAAGCTCGTTGATCTCATCACTCACACTGCCGAGGAGAGGATCAAGGATGAGCAAAGGCGCCGCGGGCTGCAACTGCGGGCCAACCGCTTTCTGGCGCGCGAGGCCGTTGGCATTATTATTTCGTATCGCAAGCGTGGCGCCGAGCTAAGCGAGCTGCGTCCGATATTATGGAACTGGCGGCGGCACTTTATCAGCCTGCGGGGGCGAGACATATTCAGCGCGACAACACTGATTGGCTGGCTGCTTCTTCCTGCACCGCTGATCGGCTGGCTCCGCAATATCAAGCGCAAGCTCATGTGAAGACGTACTAACCGCATTGAGCTTCTGGCTTCCTAGGGTAACATTCCGGAGAGTCGTGGGCGTGAGCGGGGCGGCATCGACATTGCCACAGCCCTTCCTGGACCAGCTTCATAAGTCCGGAGTCTTCACCTTGATCCACCGCGGCTTGGCAGGCAGCGATTTTTCCGCTTCGACACGATGCCCCTCAAGTTCAATCTTGCAGGCCTGCTCGCACGGTCGGGGCCGATCTAGCCGGCTAGCTATTTGCCGTACACAAATATCAACTCCGCCCCGGGAGGTCGGCAATTGGTTATGTCAAGTTTGACCGGAAGCTCGACAGTAGATCTTCGCAAGGCGCGCAAATAGCCTGCGAGGGTGTAGTCATTTGATAAGTAGTAGCATTCAAAACCAGCAGCGCGGAAATGCTCAACGACGTCCAAATGTTCATCCTCAATTTCAGTGACGACGGTAAGCGGCTTAGCAAATCGGTCCCTGTTCTCGATGATCTCGTTCAGGATGGGTCTTTCCGCGCCTTCGATATCGATCTTGATGAACGAAATCCTTTTGGCGGCCGCTCCAAGCACATCCAAAAGCGTGTTGCTGTTAACCACTGTATAGTCGGGCCCACCCCAGCTTTTGAGCAACGTTGACGTGCCGCTGTTCTTGTAACCGAACCTGGGCTCGTAAAGTTTGATCTGCCCCTGCTGCTCCGCAAGTGCCAGATTAAAGGTGCAGATATTGGTGCAGCTGTTTAGAGCAATGTTCTGCTGCAGCCGCTGGAAGACCGAAGGTGCCGCCTCAATTGAGACAACCCTGCCGCTGTTTCCTACAAGGTGGGACATGAGCAGCGTGTAATATCCAATGTTCGATCCGGCATCAACTACCCAATCGTCCTTCTGAATTGTTCGAAGCATAAAGCCGGTTAGATTAGGCTCCCAAAATCCGAAGAAGAATATTCGCTTCGGCACAAAGTCGCCTATCCTATCTCGGATCTTGCTGCCAAAAAATGTCTCGAAGGTCCGCTCGTTCTTGATAAGCGTACAAAGCCTGATGTAGATCCTCTGAGCCAACGTTAACCAATGCGCAAGTGGCTCCCGAAACATATGGCCGTTGCATCGCGTGAATAAATCCATTTTTGAACATCACCCCTGTGAAACTGAATCAACTGGCTGCGCCGCCAGTTCACCGCTCCACTTGTGCGACCACCAGATCGGATGTCCGCTCGTGGTCTCGACGCAAGCGCATTATCAGAAGTTTTCAGGCGATAACCCTTACTTCCTGAATAATCGAGGAAGTTGCCAGACAATTGGAGGAACGAACGGCTTCACCGCATCCAGTGCGTTTCGCCGGCGGACTTCATTCGGGCGCATCTTAAATATCGTGGAATGATCGGCCGACTTCTCTTCCTCCGGACGACCATTTGTATAGTAATATAAGGCAATCGACCGTCGATACTTTCCCTTTGGACTTCTCAGGGGATCAGGATGGCCGTGATATGCTGTGTCGGTCGTTGAAAAGACGACGATGCGGTTCGCGATCGGCAAATATGCCCTCTCTTTTGTCCGGACATCCCTATCCCAGAGTTCGAGTGCTCCGCCCCACTCCTCCTGCCAGCCATAGTTCAGATACAGCAACAGATTAAGCCGACGATCGAGTCTCAGCTTCTTGTGAGTATTGAAATCCGCGTGGATGGCAAGACGCCCCCCTCGGGGGATCATGTGTAGACCGCCGCCTAGGAGATACGGATCTGGTATTAGGGCCTCCACACCCGTCAGTTGCTCAAGAAATCCGAGAAACAGGCGTGAATTCAGTGCGTTGATGAATTGTTGAATGTAAGGTGGAAAATCCTCAAACCGATCCAAACCGAGCTTTTGCTCTTCATAAGCCCCGGCATCGAGAAATGTCCGGTTCCAGGATGCATCAAACTCGCCTGGATAGCTCGCTATTAGCCTCGAGATGATGCCTTGATCAAAAAAATCATCGATGCCGATGTGTGGAAAAGGCCGATTTGTGCGATATTGATCGGCCCATGTTTCGGCGTGCCGATTCATTTTCTCGAGTGGAAGAAACGACCTGACGCCGAAATGCTCTTCAGTATCGGACGCCAACTGTCGGGCGGGGTCAACCATAGGCTTTCCTCCATCAATGATGCCCAAGCGTACAGGATGCAGAAAATTTCACCGTTAATACATTAAATTATCATCGGTAAACTTAAATGTAAATTGGAGCTGTTACCTCGGCGCGGATTCTGCTTAAGATTGGCTGATCCGAAAAATATAGGCCTCTCGAGCCACATCCAAATGAATAAGTCGCATCATGGATGCTTTCGCAATATTTTTAATATATATTATTTGAAAGCATTGGAGCGACTGCCATTGTCCAAGTATGGACCACCACGCTTTCGAAAGAGGATCTCCTGGCGATCCAGCCAGCGGGCGCTCCAATAAATCATCACTGATATTTAATCAAGGGACTCGTGGCAATGCGCGCCGTTATTACGAAGCTGGCGTTTCATAAGGGATCCATTCGGGCAAAGCTGTCGAGGGAGTTATCAAGAAGATTCAACCTTTTCTCGTATGAAAGTCGCATAGAGTATAGTGCGATTGATCGACCGCACTACGGGTACTGCGTCATGCACGCTGCCAAACTGGCTAAGAAGCTCGGTCATAACAGTGTGAGCGTGCTCGAATTCGGTGTTGCTGGGGGCAATGGACTGGTCAATCTGGAGATGCATGCCGCAGAGGTGAGTAAGCTCACGGGTATGGAAATACAGATCTTCGGATTCGACACTGGGCAAGGACTTCCTCCGCCCCATGATTATCGAGACTTGCCACATCAGTGGAAGCAAGGCTTTTATGCGATGGACGTCGATAAGCTCAGTGCGAAGCTAACGTGCTCGCAACTGGTAATCGGCAACATCGCTGAAAGCCTCCCTCATTTTGTGCGGAGCTACCATCCAGCGCCCATTGGCGCGATCATTTTGGATCTGGACTATTATTCGTCTACTAGGGACGCAATTAGATTGTTCGAATTGCACCGCCCAAATCTGCTTCCTCGGGCATTTATATACTTCGATGATATCATAGGAGACGATGTGGCTCTCTTCAGCGAGTATACCGGTCCACTGCTCGCCATCAACGAGTTCAACTCCGGGCATGACAGCCAGAAGATATGCAAGACGACGCACCTCACGAACATGCCGTACCCAGAGACTTGGCACCATCAGATATACATCTATCACGATTTTGAGAGTCCGGATTATTGCAGATTCGTTTCAGAGGAAACTCAGGAGCTGCCGCTCGCCACCGCGAGGTGAGAGAGAGAGACGTGACAAGCGTTCTTGCACGCGGCAAGTTAACGCAATCGAGCGGTGGATCAGAAGACAGCATTTCGTCTGCCATCCCATGGTTGCACTCTGACGCTACCAGGGCTGGCGCGCCCGATGCAAGCTTGCTGTTCTCCGCCGTCAACGTCTTAAGCGCCACCAGATTCAGTTGAATCGGGAAGTCCTGCGGCCGATGGGAAGTATGCCGCTACCTAAATTCTGCATCGGTCGTGCTGGTATCAACCCAATTGCGGCTCAGGGGGTTTTTTTATCTGGTCGCGACCAGGATCTTATAGGAGGGGCGGGCGTTTGAGTGGCTACTGTCGGTGCTGGCGCGGTTGCACAAGAGGCTCAAAGAACGTATCTCAAATGGTCACGGGCGCGAGCGCGACGGCGTCACCTTCAGGCGAGGAGAATCTTGCTCTATCCTGCCGGTCACCATGTTCACATTGTGCGTAAACACGGTCTTGGGGTAACGGTCGTTCGGCCCAACCGCAGGATAGTTGAAGCCAAATGCTTTGGTCACATCAAAATAATTGTCGTGCGTGTTGAACATACCGGTCAGGTTGGCAGGATCAGTGCCTGGACCGGATACGGACATCCAACAGCTGACAGTGCCGATTAGGGTGTTGCCGGCCAACTCGCCGTAGTTCGTATTGTCGGCGATGAACCCCTGGGTAATGCCGCCCTGCTGAACCGCTGTGTTGTGAAGGATGTTGGTCGCGTTAACGGTTGGCCCATAAACTTGGAGATAGTCGCCGTGGGTTTTCGGGCCGCCCATGCCGGCCTGTTGCAGCAGGTTGAATTGAATCGTGATGTCGCCGCCATCCCGACCGTGGCGGCCGACGATGTCGGAGTTGGAATTCTTCAGCCAGGAATATTCGATCGTGAGGCCGGGCCCCTCCATTTCGATCAAGAACTCGGCGTGCCCACCTCCGCTTAGGCCATCAATGGTAGAGTAGCCTACGTACAGGTTCGAGGATGATGGAGTGCCGGAAATGACGCTGCTTTGCGCACCCCCTGGATTCGTACCATTGAAGTTCGAGTTGATCAGTCTGGTGTTCGCTGCCGTTGTCACAAAGGACCAGCCGCTGAAATCGTAACCATCCAGCGTGACATTCGGACCATTCACCGTGATGCTCTTGTGCGCCACATCCACGGATACCTCTGCCGTCGAGATCGCCGCTGGATCCTTAAGGAGCGTATTCATTGGATAACCGACACAATAATCCACACCCGCCACCCTCCATTGGGGGCGAAGCTTGTATCCATTCAGTAGATATGGCTGCTGAACCGTACAAAGGGGGGCCTTCGTGGAGCCGTCATTTGAGGCATATTTGTCAGCCGCTTGACCTACATTGTCAGCCTTATGAACAACGCCAGGGCCTCCCGCATCGCGCTTATCCTCGACGGGACTGTGTTGAATCTGTGCGTGACTAGGCACTATCCACGAAGCTAGCACTGCTCCGAAGAGTGAACCGAAATATTGGGTGGTCACGATAGGAACCCTTCGGTTCCTTGCGAAGGATGACTTGCCATTTGAGGAAATCTCGGAGCTGTCTGGGCGAGAAGGCCACCGCTCTTTCGTCCGAGGCTCTCATTTGCCTTAAAATATTCCTCTTGAAGTGATGCCCGAATTCCGATGCACAATCCCCAAAAGATCCAAATGTTATTCCAATAGTGAACCGTGAAGCCCACGAACATGAGCATCGCAAGCGCCAGAGTAAATCCGGTTCGGACATTGTTCATGTAAGCTTCGTAGGAACGTCGGATACCGGCGGTAGGGCCAGAGCGGTAAAATGAAGCTATATTCGCCAGAGATATAAGCATGACCAATGGAACACCAAAGCGAAGCGACAGCGTCAGCCAAACGGCGTCGACTGAGGCATTGGCGAAGAAATCCTCGCTTGGGGCGTAACTGGTGAAGCCGTATCCAAGATAGGGAGAGAGATTGATATAGTAGAAGGCACTTTCCCATGTAGCCACACGAAAGTATCCGGTAGCAGGGTCGAGCGTCATATTTGCAACCAGCCACGAAACTGGTTTGTTAGCTACGGCAAATACAATGACGAGGAAGGCGGCCATGCCTGCCAGCATGAGCTGCCACCGCCAGTGGTATGCGGACATGACTCGGTCGTAATAATAAACAGCTATCACGATCGCGAACGCCATCAGCGGCGCGGTCGACATCGCAAGTAGACATCCAAACAGACATAGCCCGCCATACAGAATGCGGCCAGGCGAGCTGCTTTCCGAATATACAAAGATGGCACCTGCAACGGTGCAGAACGTGCCATATAGGATGGGATGAGGAAATGTTGAGGACGCTCGCAGCAAGCCGTACCGATATTCGTGGCCTGTGCTAGGCATGCCCAAAAGTGCTGCGGCGATGTTGTGCTTAGTGAGGTGTTCGAGGATCGCCAGCGCTATGATTGCGAAGGTGACGGGCTTGAGAACCTGAACGAATGTCTCCAGTTGCGGGCGCTCAAAGAAATATGCGCGCGCTAATATGTAGCCGCCGGCGAACTCGAGTACTACGGCGCCTGCGGAAGACCATGACTCATCCGTCTGAGCTATCGCCCCGAGCATCCAAGCCGATGCTGCGAAAACAAACAGATCAGGTGCGCCCATCCGCCGTTTTCGAAACAGCACAACCAAACCAGGAATGAGGAGCAAACATATTACGATTCGGGCCGGAATGAACTTTGCGCCCCCGATGAACACTGTCATGTTAGAAGGCAGGGTGATCCCGATTAATACGAGCCACGCCACTAAACGATTCGACTCCGCTGGCAGGTGAGCCGCTGGGCGGCGTGCAATTCCGCCCCTACCAAGGCCCTGTATCGACAATCCGAACTCCCAACCGACTGCGAGATCTTTGGCAAAATCAATTGATTTGGAATTAAATATACTATTTAATAGTGCTTGTAAATTAAAATATTTTTAGCCAGTTTAACGTCAGAGGCGACCGTGGTACGCCGCATCCAAAGCGGTCTCGGAGCTTTTAATTAAAGGAACGGAATGATGTGCTCAGTACAGGTATTCTGTGTCGCCAATGAGCGAAGGGTTCTTGCCCGTAATCTGCAACGATCCCCAGAGATCGCGGATGGCCGCATTCAGGTTTCGATAGTCTGGGGCGCAACGGCCGCATCTGCGGCCTATCACGATGCGATCACCACCGCTACGGCAGACATCGTCGTGTTCAGCCACCAGGACGTCTACTTTCCGGAGGGCTGGTTTTCGCGCCTGGAGGTCATTTGCGAGAAATTGCGCTTGACCGACCCCTCTTGGGCCGTCGCTGGTCTCTCCGGCATGACACCCGAAGGGGAATGGTTTGGACACATGTGGGATTCCGGACTTGGCATCGTCTGCGGCGGCCCATTTGACCCACCCCGCAACGTGGCGAGTCTCGATGAAGCCGTCTTGATCGTGCGCCGAGCTTCGGGCGCCCTGTTCGACCCCGCGTTGCCGTCATTCCACCTCTATGGAACAGATATTGTACTTGAAGCACAAAAAGCGGGCAAGAAATCCTATGTGATCAATCTGCCAGTCATTCACAACAGCAAGGCGACGGTTTGTCTCGACCGCACTTACGTCGCCGCCTACCGCTTCATGGTCCGGAAGTGGAAGGCAGTACTACCATGGCCAACGGTGATCGTTCGGCTGACCCGCAATCCTTTTCCGTTACTGCTTCGTCGCATGCGATTGAGATACAAGCGCATCCTGCGGTCGTCTACGTTGCATCCGAGGTTTGAACACCCTGAATTGAAAGCCAGAGAACTCGGATTTGTGAAAGCAAGTGAGGATGCCATTTGAGCGATCTTTTGGATAGTGCCGTTCAGGCGCAGGACAACAAGGCTGCCCGTACACCGCCTTCAATAACGGTTGTCGTCTGCATCGAGTCGGGGATGCTGGAGCCGCTTACCCTGCGGATGGTGGACAGCCTCCGACGTTTCGGCGGCCGCTTTGCAAACCTGGAAGTTATTGCCGTCACGCCTCGATTTACTCCGGCTCTCACGCGAGAGACGCATCGCCGAATGGAGGAGCTTGGGATTAAGCATCTGCGCGTCTTTCCCGATAATCCGTATGTCTGGCACCACTATATGAATAAGGCGGAGGCGATTGCCGCCGTCGAGAGCAGGGTCACGACAGAGGCGATTGCGTGGATCGACAGTGATATCCTGTTCTTGCGCGAGCCCAACGGCCTTGAACTTCCCCCTGGGGTCGATTTTCTTGCGAGCGCTCCGGATGCCGGGGTGATCGGGTCAAGGGGGGTAACCGATCCAAATGATCCATTCTGGGAACGCTCCGCTGCACTCATCGGAAGAGTTGCTGACGATCTTCCATGGCTCCGGACGGGCGATGGACACCGGATTAGGTTCTACTGGAATGCGGGCCTCTATGTATATCGGCGCAGCACGCGGTTCGGCAGAGAATTTCTCGCCGACTTCAAGACGTTTCTTGATCGGCAAGTGGCTAGAACACACTCGCAAGTGCACTTCATGGATCAAGTCGTGCTGGGTTTGACGGTGATCCGGCTTGGGCTGGCTTGGCAGCCACTCCCGGATTCAAGCAACTTCCCCCTATGTAGCTATCTGCCGAGAAACTATGACGGGGCAAAGATAACGGGAGTAAGTGTACTTCACTTTCACGATTCCATGGAGCCGAAGCTCTGGAACAAGCTTCTCGAGACGCTCGTACCCGGACATCCACAAATCCGTGAATGGCTCGAGCCTCAGGGTCCGGTCGCCGTGCCATCTTCGATTTCATCCTCGCTTGCGCGTGAAGGTCTCCGAATGGTTCGAGGCGCACGTAGACGCGTCTACTATGCTCGGTCCGGCTTTATCAAAGCTTGGAGTCCGGCACGATGATGTCGGCCGAATGCACCGATTTGGAAATTGAGAATTGGCAGTGGGCCGCGATAACGACGTGACCTCGCAAGAGGGGCCACGTCATGGTCCGGCGTCCAGAGGGAGAGAGTTGTGGGCATCGATCTGACGGGCCTCCGTGCGCTCAGCTTCGCAAACCGAGTCTATGGATTCGATTTTCGGAATACGGTCACTCTCGGAAGACATGAGATTCATTTCTGGAAGCAGGAATTTCATGCGGTTCAGAAGAGTTCAAACCTCGCGTACGACCAGTCGATTGCAGTTGGGCTCTACTGCGAGCCCCTCCTTCGCAAGCTTGGTGCCCAAAACATCGTCTCGATCGACGCCTCAGCTTTTGAAGGTGCATCGGTTATACATGATTTCAATCTTCCGATACCGAGCGATATGCACGAAAAGTTCGATACGTTCCTCGACTTCGGCTCGATCGAACACATCTTTGATGTCGCGCAGGCGGTCGACAATATAGTGAACCTGGTCAGGCCGGGCGGACACGTCCTTATAGCGACGAATGCAAACGGCTTTCCTGCGCACGGCCTTTACCAGTACTCGCCCGAATTCTTCTACAGTCTTTTCAGTAAACGAAATGGCTTCGAAGATACCGCTGTCTTCCTGATCAAGCCATCCCGCCCGATGAAGTGGCATCTGATTAAGCCGCCAGTGGCGCTCAACCGCAGGAATCAGATCCCCTTTGAGGAGCAGACGGTGATGATGGTATTCTCGAGAAAGGTCCGCAGCGTTTCCGACTTGCGCGTGCAACAGTCAGACTACGATGCGACGTGGACGAGCTTCGCTACCGGAAGCTGGGCCGCCTGGGATAGACGGAGTATTCCGAGGTGGAAGAGCATGCTTCATGAGTTCATAAGTCCATTCCTTTTTCGAAGCCTCTCGTATCACTTCAAATCGTCTCAGGCCCGGCGCAAATACCGGGCCGATCATGTTGTCATTGATCCGGATTCCGTGGACCTGGCCGACTTTGCGAGAATGATAGCGGATGCGGCATTGCCGAAACCGCCCTCAAGGAGCGAGATGAATCAGGCTGAACGGGCAACGCAACTGCATTGATTGGCCGGGCAGGCAGAGGCGTTACGCACTGGGCCACCAGCCGGAGTTCTCCGGGCGAAGGTTGGGCCGCTTTGGATGAACACGGCAACTGGAAGGGTTTGGAAGATGCGGAGTCTCGAACATGCGGTTGAAGGCCCCCGTGCTCCTCTGCTGAGCGATCTGAAGAAGCAACACGCCGTGGCTCCAGAAGCAAACATGAACTGCTACTTTCATCATGTACGTCACGAGATACGGCCGTTGCTGCCGAAGACCGCAACCAACGTCCTCGAGATTGGGGCTGCCTCCGGGCAGACGTTGCGCTGGATCAGGACGATCTACCCCGCCGCAGTGACGACAGGCGTCGAGATAAATGACGCGGTCGCAGAGGAACTGGCCCGCAATGCGGATGTGGCGATCTTGGGCAGCATTGATGAATGCCTACCTCGCCTCAAGAAATATGATCTTATACTGTTGCTCGACATCCTCGAGCATCTTGTCGACTCGAGAACTGTTCTGCAGAAGGTTCGAGGACTGCTCGAGCCTGGTGGTCATGTCGTGGTGTCCGTACCAAATGTCGCGCATCTCAGTGTTGCGATTCCGCTTCTGTTCAAGCGCCAGTTTGACTATCAGGATGCGGGCATTCTGGACCGCACACATCTCAGGTTCTTTGTGGAGGATACGGCGATCGGGCTCATGAACGCCGCGGGCCTGAACGTCTCCAAGGGTCTGATTTCCGGAATGCAGGGCTATAAGTCAAAGACACTCAATCGTCTTTCGTTGGGCCTCTTGCGACACCATTTGGCGAAGCAGTACATCATGCTTGGAGAACCGACTGAGGGTGAAGTTCGTCAACGGCCGGTTAAGTGGACGACTGCCAAGTGAGACGAACCGATGAACTTGCTCGCTGCCAAACACTGCTGGAGAACTCAGCACTTGGCCTGACGGGCCGCGCCAGGTGAGTGTTTTGTACATAACCATCAATACGGAGACTGCATCATGTCTGAGGCTAGCGGCTCCTTTTACGTCAGGCGCTCTCCTACCATCGAATTCGTCAAGAGCCTCTTGAAGCGCAGTGAGCTCGTCGTTGGCCTTACGACGTCTGCGAGGCAGGCGCACGAGAGATTACTGGGAGGCTTCATCACTAACCACGAACTCGTGAACCAGCTGGCGTTATTTGCTCCGAACTCTAGCGGCTCTCCGAAGGCCAAGGCCGATCTCACGATGCTTTCGGCCCAGACAGCATTTCCCTTGATTTGCGAATTGCTGGCACAGCAGGGTAGCCGCCCCGTACAAGCGAGGCCCCTGGAATCGTTTTGCTCCGCAGACGTTCCGAACAGCCAAGCAATTGAACTGGCCGGACTGTTCAATGCATATGGCAGTGATAAAGCGTCCAGTCACAACTACTATCTCGTCTATTGCGAAATTCTCGGCGCCTTGCGTCGGAATCATCTGAGGATTCTCGAGATCGGCCTCGGCTCCAATAACCCTGACGTCGTCTCGTCAATGGGGAAGTTTGGCCGGCCTGGTGCGTCGCTGCGTGCCTTTCGCGATTTCCTTCCGAATTCCGAGATCTTCGGCGCGGACGTCGACCGCAGGGTCCTTTTCGAGGAAGATCGTATAAGAACGTATTTCGTTGATCAGACGAGCTTGAGATCGCTCGACGAGCTTGCGGCTGTCCTGCCAGAGGCGCTGGATCTAATTATCGATGATGGCCTCCATTCACCCAGCGCGAACATTGCCACGCTGATCTTTGCGTTAAAGAAGCTCAAGTGCAACGGCTGGTTTGTCGTCGAGGATGTAGCTGAAAAGAGCGTACCGGTCTGGCAACTCGTCTCGGCAATTCTTCCCCAACAGTACACGTGCAGGATCCTGCAGGGCAGGTCCGGCTTTATGGTCATCGTGAAGAAAACATCGGGCGCGCGTCAACTCTGATTCGGAGCACAGAGGCATTGCTCCGGTTCTTGTTTCCATTCTCGAAGCATAGTGATCTAGCAATATGAACTTGAAGGCGGTGGCTCGCTATTTTTATGCCAACGTCCCCGGCGTTGCGGCGATGAGGTTTGCTGTCAAGGACGTTGTCGCGCCGTATTTTTTCAAGCGGGAGTTTCTTGGGGTCAAACTGCTCAAGATCGGAAGCGGCTTGATTGTGGACGTGGGCGCGAACCGAGGCCAAAGCACGGCGGCGTTCAAGAAGCTCGCACCGAATTCCCACATCGTGGCCTTTGAGCCCGAGCCGAGGTCGGCGAAGCGGCTCGCGTTTCGTCATCGTCGAGATGACGCTGTGACCGTTTTCGATTGCGCGCTTGGCTGCAGTCCCGGAGCAATTGATTTCTTTCTTCCAAGATACGGTCGATGGGAGTGCGACGGAATGGCTGCGACTTCCTACGGGGCGGCGACCGAGTGGTTGAAGAATCCAGGCAGGATGTACCGTTTTGACGCAAAGAAGCTAACGGTCCGGGAGCACCGGGTCACGTGCAAAGCTCTCGATTCTCTCGGCCTGGCTCCGGCTCTCATCAAGCTTCATGCCCAGGGGGCGGAACTGGATATCCTAAAGGGCGCGCAAGGAACGTTACAACAGCAGAGACCTGCATTGATGTGTGCGTTTGCCTCGCCGGCGGTGACTAAATTCCTGTCTGATCTCGGCTATCGCCCTTATGTCTACGATAGGGGATGCTTTAGGTCGGGAACCGCACCGCTATCCGTAACCTTCACTTGGTACCTGACAGAGGCACACGTGAAAGCATCCAATCGAGCTAGGCGCGGGATGTCTGCATTTTGGAAAACTATGCGCCGGGGATGGTACCCGATCTAGACGGTCAGACTACAGAGGTTGCATTGAGTTTCTCGATGGGCGTTTTGATGCCATTGCCGCTTACAGGCAAAGGAGTGGGGTACACCTGCGGCTCCCTCGCAGAGGCGATGGTCGATCAGAATTTTGGCGTGACGATCGTCACTCCGCGCAGCCGATGTCCTCTGCCCCTGGTGGAGGTGATCGAGGCCTTGCCCGTGTGGAAGCGGTACTTCCCATATGGCTGGGTGAAGAACAGCGCGAGCCGAAGCATGGAGGCTGCGTTCCTCTCATATCTGGATCGCTGTCGATCGCGCAAGTTGGCTGCCTATCTCTGGCCCAGCGCAAGCATGGAGTTGCTCCAGGAATTGAAACGACGTGACGTCACGGTGTTTCGAGAGCAGTTCAATTGCCATACCAAGACCGCCAAGACAATTCTCGACCGAGCGTACGGCAGGATTGGTCTGGCGCCGATGCATGGGATTACCGACGCGGCAGTTGATCGCGAGACCAAAGATCTTGAGGCCGTGGATTACATATTCTGCCCGAATGAACCGGTCGAAAGTTCGTTGCTCGAGAATGGTGTGTCGAAAACCAAATGTTTAGAAGCAGCATACGGCTGGGACCCAGTTCGCCTTTCGGGAAAGAATCGGCTTCTTCCCTCGAACCATGGTTTGACTGCGGTCTTCGTCGGGATCATTGGCATACGAAAAGGAGCCCATTTGATCCTCGATTATTGGGCGAAAAGCGGGGTGACGGGGAGGTTGGTGCTGGCTGGACGAATGGAGCCGGTCATCAAGGAAAGATACAGCGACTTGCTCGCACGGGACGACGTGACGGTGCTTGACTATGTCGAGGATATCGGGTCGCTTTATCGATCGGCGGACATCTTCGTTTTCCCTTCCTTGGAGGAGGGCGGACCTCAAGTCACCTACGAGGCGTGCGCTTGCGGTCTACCGGTCATAACGACCAGCATGGGCGCGGGACGCATTGTCCGAAATGAACGTGAGGGCCTTGTGCTGGGTCCGTATGATGCAGTTGGTTGGATTGCGGCTATTCGTCGGCTGGCTGAGGATACTGAACTTCGACAACGGATGTCGATTGCTGCGCTTGAACATGCGCAGCGTTTTACGTGGACCGCGGTCGCTAGTAGGCGCCGCGAGCAAATGATAAGGCGCCTAGGCTATGGCAACTGATCGCGCCAAACTTGCGGTGCTCATCGTCTCCTATCGCAATCCCGATGATGTTGATCGCTGTCTGAAGTCGTTGGTGCATTCTGATTGGAAGGATTTCGAGGTCTTCGTCTGTGAGAACGGTGGGAAGGAAGCGTTCCAGCGGTTGATGGCGGTAGTTGCCGGTCCGGAGCGAACGCTCCGGCAACTGCACGGCGGCTCGGATCTTCTAGATCAAGCGAGAGGAAGACTAGCCGTCGTCGAAAAATGTCAATTTCCGAGCAGGACAAATATCGTTCGGCTTGGACTTGCGGTGGATAATCTGGGCTATGGCGGTGGTGTTAACGCTTGGCTCGAGCAATTCCTTGAAAGCCCGGGTTGGGATGCGGTGCTCGTCCTCAATCCCGACACCGAAGTGGACAGTCATTGCTTGTCTGAACTAATGGCGAAGGGTGCCGCAGGATTTGGTATGGTTGGTGCGACCTTGGTGTTCGATCACGTGCCGGATAAGATTATCAACTACGGTCTTCATTGGTCTTCCACGACGGGTCGTGTCGTAGCAGTTGGTCGGAACGCTCCGGCGGGGAGTGCTCCGTCGCACGAACAGATGTCTGAGATTGACGCGATCAGCGGTGCTTGCGTTCTGGTCACGCGCGACTTCGTTGAAGAGGTCGGTCTGATGACGGAAGACTACTTCCTCTACATGGAGGATCTGGACTGGGGGCGTCGCCGTGGCAAGCATCGGATCGGCTTTGCAGAAAGAGCGATCGTACGGCACATCGGGGGCACGGCTATCGGCTCTGCCGTAGATCCGAGGAAACGCTCCTACTTGTCGGTGTATCTGTCTGCTCGCAATAGCATTGTCTACGCTCGCCGGGAGGCAGGATGGCGATGGGGCCTCCATTTTGCTTTCGGCTTGTTGTACGCGACCAGATACGTCGCCATGGGGTCTCCAACCGCCGCGAAGATCACGGTCAGGGGACTGATAGACGGAGTGCTGGGCAAGACTGGAAAGCCGGACGCTTCCCTGCGATTGCACGTGTTTGGCTAGGCGCTCTTGTGTACCACTGTTTTCTGAAGCGTCGGCCATCGTACCTCTGGGAATCCCGACCGAACAGGGATCGCGCGCGGCATCAGCTGTGAGGGGTCGTTCATGCTTAACGTCTCGCAGATCGCTCCAGCCGGGCTATGCAAGATGAGAGAAAGGCCAGCGCCGCTGGTTTCCTTGAGGCCGCAGTCGTATTGGCCCGAGGGTACCGATCAGCAGACTCGATATGACTGCGAACAAACTGTCGAATCTCCACACTAGTGCGGCCAGCCCAACAGCCGCACAAGATCTTTTCCGAGTTTCTGTAAACTAACGAACAACATGGACGCGTCACTCAGGAAGATGAACAGAAGTGCATGGACAATATACATGTGATCCCGAAGTCGGATCAGCATGCGCTCGAATAGCGCTCGCGGATATGGAGTTGCGTAGAAGAGTAAGACGCATGCCGGTCCTAACACCAGGGAGCCGGCTACGTCACTCGGATAGTGCCATCCGAAGATGACCCGCGGCACTGCGATAATGACAGCGACCCAGAGAAAGCAAAGTAGTCCGACCAATCGATTTTCTATGAGGATCAGTGTGGCTAGTGCAAAGAATAGTGTCGATGTGTCGCTGGGGAACGAGTCTCTGCGGTCCCAATCCAAGCTCCATCGTGGATCAGCTACATTCAAAGGAAGCGCTGGGTCCAGAAGCGGACGAATGTGAGTGGCAAAATGAAATTGCGTCCAGACGGAAAGAACGGTCGCAAGGCAAACCGCAACAAATCCTGTGAGCATCCGGCTCCGCCGTTCCCGGTCATCGCCAGCGAACCACAACGCGAGTATTGAGAAGAATATCGGAAATCCCCTGAACAAGGAATTGTTGGCAAGTTCCCACACGTATAGCGAGTCAGTTGCAGCGAACGAGTTGAGCCTGAGAAGGAGGTCCCGATCCCATGCGCCGCCTACCGTCTCGCTGAACCTTGCCGCAAAAAGCTGCAATCCGAGGATTGCAGCGACGAGCGCAATCACTGGTGCGGACAATGTGCTTCTCGACAGTTTATCCCAGCAGGAGCGCGCGCCCTCCGTGGGCACGATCGAGATCACAGATGAGCTCGTCTCGTTCTTCGCGAGCTGCCGTTTCATGCGTATAAGCTCCATCTATTCCAAGATTATATTAATCCGTTAGATAAATAAATTGGAAGATATTATTATAATTAAATCTAACGACGGGCCCGCGGCTACGATGGCTTCAGATGGCTTGGAGCGGCACCACCGAACCTGCTATCCACCCGGCTATCCCAGCGGGCTCCGTTAACCAGTCGTCGCCCGCCCATAAGGCAGTCCCCAAATTGCTAGATGTCGGCGGAGAAGTGGTTAACTGCCCACCCCAACGAGGGAGACGCGGCACTCGCTCTTTTAGGAGGTATCGTTCGGAGCGTGATCGCCAAGACAGCCCCAATGCAGGCACCGGCGCCGGCTAGGCCGATCGAAAGGGGGCCGACCGAGTCGACCGTCGCCTAGATCCTGGTCTCCGCGTCCGCCTGCCGCTCTACCGGCAGGCGCGAATTGTGCCCACTGAGCTCGGCCCAGCGTAGGCAGACCGAGGCAGGCAGCTTCAACCCCGTCCGTTGTATGAGCGCCTCCTTTTCAAGCATTGGCGGCGGCCCAAGCTATCCGCCGACGAGGCGATGATGCCGGTGTTCGAGCCGCCGTGGGGCACCTCAAGACTGGTCAGCTCTGGACCTAGGCGGCGGACGACCGGCCATGGAGCTAGGCCGATCCGCCGGGCCTCGCCTGTGTCTTTCAACTAGCGCTCCGTTAGTGGCGCACGCGGGGGTAACTTCTACGAACTTGCCACAGCGGTCCTGCTCCCGTTGTCGGCGAAGCGCTCAAACCCGTCGAAAAGGGCATCGGCGGCCGCAGCGCCGAAGAGCACTGTTCGCTCGGCAACAGAAGAGCCGGCCGCTTGAGAAAACCTGGAGGGCTGGCTCCGTGCAGAGCACGCGTTGATCAGCCAAAACAGCAAGCTGGCCGACGCCGCCGGAACGGTCTGACGCGCTTCACCGAAGATGCGGCATCGAGTTCGACAACAGCGCGGCCGAGCGCCGTTTATGCCGCCGGCCGAACTATGCCGGGTCGTGTCGTTTTCCCCAGATTTCTCGCTGACTGGCGTTTGGTCGGTTCGGCATAGTTCGTTCTGTGCCTCCGCTTTCAACAGCGGAGAACAGGAAGATGGAAGTTGAAGAGTACTTGGGCAGAAGCCGGCTGTACCGGCGTCTCAGAGGCGGGCTGCACGGACAGCTCGTCGAGCGCTATGCCGCTCGTCTCGTCGAAGAGAGGCTCGTTCGGCACGGCGCGTGGCGTTGGCTCGTGGTTGGCGGGCTCCTGAGTTGGATCGCAGGCCGTCGCTATGAGCTGGTCGATCTCGATGAGCAGGTCGTTGAGCGGTACCTCCGGACATCGAGGCGGGGGCAGTCTATCCAACACGGTGAGCGGGCCGCGCTCAAGCGATGGCTCTCGGTGCGGCGCGAGGAAGGGCGCGATCGCGCCGTTGGTCCTGCCGCCTCTCACCCCGCATGAACGGATCTTCAAGGAGTTCGATGCCTACCTGGGATCAGAGCGCGGCCTAGCTGTGGAGCCTCAAGAGGTTGTCCTCGGTCAACCCGAGCCTGCTGATTGGCGTTTGAGAGTTTATACCACCGTGGGGTCGGTGCCAGTTTGTATTGGTGCAGTCAGATCGGCAGCTTTGGGCACGCCGATCTGACGTGGGATAGGCCTGAGCGTAAGCCCATTCCCGAAGCGCGGTCTGAATGAAGCGCTCGGCCTTCCCGTTTGTTCGCGGCGTGTAGGGCTTGGTACGGATGTGCTTGATGCCGAGGTCCCGGCAAGCGTCGCGGAAGGCAAAGGACTGGTAGCAACTGCCATTGTCGGTCATGACGCGAGTGACGGTGACGCCGAGGCTTTTGTAATAAGCCACAGCTGCCTTGAGAAACGGAACGGCGCTGTCGGCCGTCTCGTCGGACTTGATCTCAGAGAAGGCAACGCGGGAATGGTCGTCAATGCAGACGTGGACGATCCCAGCTGGGCCCCGGCTCTTGTTTGGACCACTCCGATCGCCGGTGATGCGGTGGCCGACGCGCTCGAAACGCCTGAGCTTTTTGATGTGGATGTGAATGATCTCGCCCGGGTTCTCGCGCTCATAGCGGCGGTCCGGCTCGGCCGGCTCCAGATCCCCTATCCGGTTCAAGCTCAAACGGCGAAGAACACGGCTGACGGTGGCCGGTGACACCTCGACTTCGGCTGCGATCTGCCTGCCGGTGTGGCGCTGCCGGCGCAAGGTCTCGATGGCCGTGCATGTGGCTGGCGGAGTTTGGCTCGGCGATGAAACGGGCCTTGAGGAGCGATCACGCAACCCCGCCACACCATCTGCGCGGAACCGCTTGACCCACTTGGCGACCGTCTTCGGCGTCGTGTTGAACAGGTCAGCCGCGGCGGCCTAGCTCAACCCGCCTTCCACCACGCTTCGAACCATCGCCTCTCGACCTTTGGGCGTCAAAGGCGCATTCTTGTGCACGTTCATCTGGTCTCTCCTTGGAACACTGAAGCTTCGGAACCTCAGCTTCCTCGGTTCAGACCAGATGGACAACCTCCTGACAGACCACACCTAGCGCGATGTGCCGGTCGTTGCGCGCCTTTCTCCGTTACCTCCACCATCGGGGGCTGAACGCGCGCCCGTTGGCGGATTGAGTTCGATCGATGCGACGGTGGAAGCTTGCAAATCTGTCTACTTATCTGCCTGCCGCTCAGGCGCGGAAGGCTCTCTCGACGGTTGCGACCGAAAGACGGTGATGGGACGGCGCGACTACGCCATTCTGTTGTTGCTGGCCAAGCTCGGCCTGCGGGCCGACGAGGTCGCGACGCTCGCCCTCGATGATATCGACTGGCGCGCCAGCGAGATGCTCGTTCGCGCCAAGGGCCGACAGCGTGCACGGATGCCGATACCGCCAGACGTTGGCGCGGCCATCGTGCATATCTGCGCAATGGCCGCCCAAAGTCGTCCTGCCGGACAGGCGCGCGGCCTGCGACCCGCTCACACGAGCACCCTGCCAGCGACCGCGACGACGTTCGCGAAGACGCTCGGCAAGACGGTGACGGTCGGCGAGCCGCGTGCCACGCACCGGCGAACTCGTCGGCCCTATAAAACCAGAGTTCGCATGCCATCCAAGCTCGACCCGCATATTGCTGCGATCGAAGCCTGGCTCGCAGAGCAGCCGCAGCTGACGGCGCTCGCAATTGTCGGCCGGCTGAGCGAGAAATACCCCGAGGAGTTCGGAGAGAGACAGCATTCGATGTGCAACGTCTGCTGAGGGCGCTCAGACGGAGGGCTGCCGAACCGTTGGTCGCCCAGGGCCCGCTCCGTGACGCCACGACCGCTGCCCCATTGCCCGGGGTTATGGACGGCTCGGGCTATGTAGGGCCCGACCCGCCCACAGCCCCTCTCGTCGAGCAAGCCGGGAAAGCCATCTGGCACGGCCGATCAATCGACATCGGATCGTCATCGGCAATGGCGCCATCAGGGTAACATTCGCAGATGCGGCAATACGGGGGGCAATATTGCAAGCCGAAAGACATCGCCCGTCTTTGAAGGCCAAAAGCGTGTCACCGCACGTGCTGAGGCACAGCGCTGCGATGGAACAGCTGCAAGCCGGCGTCGACTGCTTCGTGATCGCGCTGTGGCTCGGTCATGAATCGGTCGAGACCACGCAGACGTACCTGTACGCCCACCTCGCGCTCAAGGAAGCTGCCCTGGCGAAGCTCAAGCCATACGAGCGCGGCGAGCGAACCCGCTTCCAGCCGAACGACCGCCTACTCGCCTTCCTCGAGGCGCTCTGAACGACCAGACTATGCCGAATGGAATGGGGTTGCCCTGCGCGCGATCGACGGTGCCGGCGTGATAACAGCGCGCTATACCAAATCCGTTCGGCATAGTTCGGCGGGCGGCATAAATCTGTAAGCTGAACGAGGTCGATCCATTTCTGGGATCGTCAACGGCCCGGCAGCGACATCGATGAGCTGCTTCGGTGGGCCTATTGTCGCAAACGCATCCAGCTGTGGTCTGAAAAACGCATAAAGCGCATTGAGACTGCGCGGTGTCGTTACGAAAAAGTGCGAGCCGTGCACCGCGTGTGATGAAGGTTCAGATTGGCTTTGCCACAATATTTATTGTGGCTTTGAATAAACCAAAGTATGCGAATGGAAATATTAACTGGCGGATTCTGCGCATCGCCGCGAGTGTCGGACCGCAACCAACGGCAACTATTCCACAGAAATCAATCGCGCCGGGCGATAATATTCTTTGTTTTGAATCGAGGACGATTCACAATGCGGTCCTCTACGCATTTCCACAACTTAATTTGTATTCGAGTGAGTGTGGCAGGTGCAAGCCAGAATCACCCCGGCGTAGCCTAGTTGTGGTCCCAAAAAAGCCCACGGCACCCAGCCAATAGTCGCCTCGACGATCATCACGTCATGGTTGGTCCAATAACTAAAGTGAATAGCATGTTGCTTGGGGAAGGCCCCTTCCGGGTCGAGCACATGCGGATGGACATCAAATCAGGAGAACAGGTAATGGCAGTTAACGACGGTTCAGTGAACGCGCCCGTTGGGTCGGCGCAGCTTCCGAGCTTGCTGGAGACCTATGGTGCGAACCGGCCGGCATGGAATGTCGCGGGGGTGGACTATCACGTCGGCGTACCGACGGGGCTGACGCTCAAGGATCCGGCAACGATCTCGATGGCAGGCGTGTCTGTTGACGCGGCTCAGAAGAG
The DNA here is from genome assembly GCF_023073715.1 of Bradyrhizobium sp. 164. Lineage (GTDB taxonomy): Bacteria > Pseudomonadota > Alphaproteobacteria > Rhizobiales > Xanthobacteraceae > Bradyrhizobium. The sequence continues at coordinate 305,265 of NZ_JADPKA010000066.1, read as the reverse complement.
CATCACGGTAACGGGCAGCAACGTCACGCTCAACGGTTATGATTTCGGCGGCTGGGCCGTCGAGACCACGGCAGCGAACACCACCCTGACCAACTCGAACTTCAATGGTCTAAATCCAGGCGGTCCGCAGAGCAGCGTCATCAGCGGTACGTCGTCGTCCTCAAATCTGCATATCGCCAACTGCACCATTGATGGTCTGAGCGGCGGCGGGCATGCCGAATTCCTCGTCGAAATGGAAGGGCCCGGCCTCACGATCGAATATTCGTGGCTGAAGAATTCCAACTCCGACCTGATCGGCCGCCATGGCCAAGACGGTGGCGACATCACGATTCAATATAACCTGCTGCAGCAGGCTGGCATGGGTGGCTCAGGCACCCACGGCGACTATCTCCAAGTCTATGGTCCGACCATCGATTCGACCCACATTCTTTACAACACGGCGGTCCAGGATGGCGGTACGACCCAGGGCTTCATTGCCGACAACACAAAGTCAGGCGAGTTTGCCGGCAACACACTGATCGGCAGCGTCAGCTCCTGGATGTCCGTGTCCGGTCCAGGTACCGATCCGGCCAACCTGACCAGTCAATTCTCCACGCACGACAACTATTTTGATATAAGCAAGGCGTATTTCTTCAACTATCCGGCCGTCGGGCCGGACGATGCCTACTCCAACACCAGCTTTATTCACAACGTGAACATGGTGACCGGCCAGGTCGAGCAGGATGCCAATGCGCCTGCTTACACTGGGCCCACCTACACAGCGCCAAGCTCGCCTGCTCCGAGCGCCCCTGCTCCGAGCGCCCCTGCTCCGAGCGCCCCTGCGGCGCCCGTTGTCGCCTCTTTTTCGACCGACAGCGGCGTCGCCGGTGACGGGGTGACGAACGACAACACCATCGAGCTCAAAGGCGCCGCTGCGGCCAACAGTACGGTGACGGTCTATGATGGTTCAACCAAGATCGGTACGACCACTGCGAGCTCAACGGGCAGCTGGGACTACATCACTCAGGTCCTGAGTGACGCCAAGCACACGCTGACGGCGACCGCGACCAACGCGTCGGGCCAGACCAGCGTGGCCTCGGCTGCGGTGGCTGTCACCGTCGACACGAAGGCACCAGCTGCACCGACGATCGCGAAGGATACCGTGAACAGCAGCAATCAGACTGTCGTGTCAGGGAGCGCCGAAGCGAACAGCACGATCAAGGTATATGACGGCACGACGCAGGTCGGTACTGCGACGACCAATTCGAGCGGCGCGTGGAGTGTCACGACTTCCGCTCTGTCGGCCGGTTCGCACGTGCTGACGGCGAAAGCCACGGACCTTGCGGGCAACGTGAGTGCTGCGTCAGCCGGCGTGGATCCGGTGATTGGTTCTGGAACATCGGGCTCAACCGGCTCGGGCACGTCCGGTTCAGGTACCTCGGGTACAGGTACCTCCGGCTCCGGCACGTCGGGCACAGGCACGTCGGGCACCGGCACCACTGCGCCTGCCGCACCGAAAATCGCGTCTTTCTCGACGGACAGCGGTGTCGCCGGTGATCACATTACCAACGACAAGGCGCTGACCCTGGCGGGAACTGCGGCTGGCAACAGCACGGTCAAAGTGTTCGACGGCACGACCCAGCTCGGCACCGTCACGGCGGATGCGAACGGGGCGTGGCACTACTCGACTGCTGCGTTGCCTGACGGCAAGCACAGCCTCACTGCGACGGACACGGTTTCTGGCGTCACCAGCAAGGCATCGACTGCGGTGGATGTCACGGTGGATACCGCAGCTCCCGATGCTCCGGTTCTGCTCAGCGATGTGACTAGTCATCATCGTGCGACGGTGATCGGAACGGCCGAGGCGGGCAGCACCGTCAAGGTCTACGAGGGGACGACTCTGCTTGGCACGGCGCCGACAGGCGCCGATGGACATTTCAGTGTGACGACCTCTGGCCTCAAAACCGGATCTCACACGTTCGTCGCCTCGGCCACCGATGCAGCCGGCAACACCAGCGTCTTGTCGCAGCCGATTGATCCGCCAATTGGCTCGCACGGTGGCAACGGCACCTCGACCGTGGAACTCACCAACGTGCGTCCGCACTGGGATCACACCGCGACAATCAAGGGCACTGCCGATCCCAACAGCCAAATCAAGCTGTTTGACGGCACGACGTCGGTCGGTTCGGTCACGGCGAGCGACAACGGCAAGTGGAGCTTCCACACCTCCGATCTGTCAGGCAAGAGCCACGCCTTTACGGCGCAGCAGGTCGACGCGACCGGCCACGTGGCTGGGACCAGCTCGGGCGAGGCGATCATCGGCACGGGCCGCAGCAATACGCTGACCGGCACCACAGGCAATGACATCATGGTCGGAAAAAGGGGGGCGGATACCTTCGAGTTTGCGTCGAACTTCGGCCACGACGTCATCAAGGACTTCGCTGCCCGCGGGCCTGCTCACGACACGATCGCGTTCAGCAAGGGCGTGTTCGACAGTTTTGCGAGCGTTCTCTCCCACGCGGCCCAGTCAGGCCACGACGTCGTCATCGCGACGGGGAGCGACACGCTCACGCTAAAGAACACGCAGCTCGACAAGCTGAACAGCCATGACTTCCATTTCGCGTAGTCACGTGTTCGGCGACACGGTGTAGCCACCAATCTGCGGTGCAGATCATGGAAGGCGGGGAATAGTCCCCGCCTTCCTTTGTTCTGGCTGCCTCTATTGTGATCTACGCGTGAGCGGCTTCGCGGCGTTCGCGGGATCGACGCCCGGACAGATCGATACGCGCGGCTTTAGCCGGTGACGCTTCGCGCGATGGTCATTCTCGGACCTGCCGCGATAAGCAACCGAGCGCCTCGGGTCGCTACACTTTCTTCGCTCCGATCAGACAGTCTTGTTCGTCTCCAATCGCGATAAGGCCACGAATACGCGAAAATAAATAAATTAAATAGGGGTACAGGAGTCGGCCTCGCACTCAGATGGGCTCGCTGGGCGTTTAAGCAAACGATTTCTGTGGGCTGAGGCGGTGCCGCAATAGAAGCCTGTTGAGACTCGCTGTCCGGCATGACATCAGAGCAACTCGCGACGATTTAATCGACTGAAAATCGCGCGATTATTGCAGTACTGTGCCTTGATGTGCTGGTTAAAAAAAACCTCAGCCCGGCCCCCATCTGGTCCCAAAAAAGCCCATGGCGACCGGCACCTGAGACCAAGCTGATTAACCTTGAGGTAGTAGATACAGGTCGCCACGACATCGCCCTTCGCGAACGACTCCGTAGTGGCGTACGTGTCGAAGAAGCTGAGAGAGCAGATTAAATGGCGGGATGGCCATCATGTCACGCTGATACCGGCAGGCGACACGCTTAAGTTGGCCAGGGCTCGGTGCGTAAAATCGACCTGACTTCTACTTCGCGTAACAGTAGCTCGACGACAGGGAAATCAAACTCGGGACTGCCTTGGTGATCTTCTTGGGGATCGTCACATAAGGCGCGTTTTCAAGGGCGGGAGTCATGACAAACTTTGAACGGTGGGGGGTAATCCCTCTGCCAGCAAGCCGTTATCGGATCCAACTTTCGCATTTGACGAGGTTGGGGGTAGTCGCAAGACAGTGGGCGGAAGAGGCCGAACTGCGGACGCAAGGGCCGATCGCCTGGGCAAAGCACCTCGTCGAAGTCTTGCGGCTACGACTGTTCTCCGGTCTCCCGCGGCCGACTGGTGACTATGATGAGTCGCAGTCGGAGATGACGGTTTTCCTGCGGTCTTGCCGTCGGATATTCTGGGCTCTCGCGGCCTTCAGCGGCATGAGCAATCTCCTCATGCTCACCGGCTCGTTTTTCATGTTGCAAGTCTACGATCGGGTGCTGCCCGGGCGCAGCATACCGACGTTGATCGCCTTGATGGTTCTGGCTGCGGTGCTTTACCTGTTTCAGGGCGGGCTCGACCTCGTCAGGAACAGGATCAGCGCCCGGGTCGGCCGGTATTTCGATGAAAAGCTCGGCGTTCGCATATTCGACGCGCTCGTTCGCCTGCCCTTGAAGACCAGGGCCGATGGCGATGGCTTGCAGCCGGTGCGGGATCTTGATCAGGTCCGCAGCTTCCTGTCGAGCGGAGGGCCGACGGCGCTGTTCGATCTGCCCTGGATGCCGATTTATCTCGGCGTTTGTTTTCTGTTTCACTTTTGGATCGGAGTCACTGCGCTGGCCGGCGCGCTGGTGCTCGTCGGCATTACGATGCTCACGGAAACCCGGACGCGGGGGCCGGCCAAGGCGTCCTCGCGCCTCGCAGTCTCCCGAACGGCACTGGCGCTCGAGGGCCGACGAAATGCCGAGGTTCTGCAGGCCATGGGCATGCGGCAGCAGGCGGCGCTGCGTTGGCGGGATGTCAATGCGAAGTATCTCGCGGCCCATGAGCGGGCCAGCGATGTCGCAAACGGGCTCGGGGGCGCCTCCAAGATCTTCCGAGCGATCCTGCAATCGCTGGTTCTTGCCGTCGGCGCAGTCCTCGTCATCAACCAGGAATCGACGGCCGGCGTCATCATCGCCGGATCGATCCTCACCGCGCGAGCCTTGGCTCCTGTCGAAATGGCCATTGCGAACTGGAAAGGGTTCGTCGCTGCACGGCAATCGGGACAACGGCTCGATGCTTTGCTGAAGCTTCTGCCCGGCGAGGAGGAGCGGCTGGCATTGCCTCCTCCTGTTGAAACTCTCACCGTCGAGCATCTCTATGTTGGCGCGCCAAGCTCGGAGAGGCCCACCGTCAATGAAGTCTCGTTCCAACTACGGAGCGGGCAGGCGGTTGGAATCATTGGGCCGAGCGGATCTGGCAAATCGACGCTGGCGCGTGCGCTGGTGGGGGTATGGCCCAGCATTCGAGGCCGGATACGGCTGGACAACGCCGCACTCGATCACTGGTCTTCTGACGCCCTCGGCAAGCATATCGGTTACCTGCCTCAGGACGTCGAATTGTTCGACGGCAGCATCGCGATGAACATTGCGCGTTTCGATCCGCAGGCGACAGCCGCCGCTGTTCTGGAGGCCGCGCATGCGGCGGGCGCGCACAATCTCATCCTTTCGCTTCCGGACGGCTACAGCACCAAGATTGGCGAGGGGGGATTGGCGCTGTCCGCCGGACAGCGGCAGCGTATCGGACTCGCGCGTGCCTTCTACGGCAAACCCTTCCTGGTCGTGCTCGATGAGCCTTCCTCCAATCTCGATGCCGAGGGCGAGGAGGCCCTGACCGAGGCGATCCTGAACGTGCGCCGTCGTGGCGGGATTGTCGTCGTTGTCGCGCATCGTCCGAAGGCGCTCGAGGGCGTTGATCATGTCTTGTGCCTCGGGGAAGGCAGGGTTCAGTCCTTCGGCAAGAGAGAGGAAGTCCTGAAGAAAGTGTTGCGAACTCCTGTACCGCTCAAGGTGGTCGCGGAAGCTCACGGAGGCAGCCGATGAACGGCGAAGTGGCACCGGCGATGCAGTCCATCCAGCGTTACATGATCGTCGGTATGATCATGTTTGGTCTGGTGACATTTGGGATCGGTGGTTGGGCGACCACGAGCCAATTGTCGGGCGCCGTAATCGCCCAAGGGGTGGTCGTGGTGGATTCGAGCGTCAAGAAGGTTCAGCACGCCACTGGCGGGATCGTGGGGGAACTGCGCGTGCGCCAGGGGGATCGGGTCAATGCAGGCGACGTTTTGATTCGTCTCGACGAGACTCAGACGCTGGCGAATGCGACGATCGTCACGAACAGCATCGATGAGCTGCTCGCGCGACAGGCTCGCCTCGAGGCCGAGCGCGATGGTGCCGAGCAGGTCGTGTTTCCTAAGGTGCTGCTCGACCGGGCCAAGGAGAACAACTCCGAGGCGAGCCGAGCAATTACCGCGGAGCGGAAGCTGTTTGACCTGCGTCGCCAGGCGAGGAGCGGCCAAAAGGCACAGCTGCAGGAGAAAAGCGCGCAGCTGGAAAATGAGATCAAGGGCTATACGGGTCAGACTGAAGCCAAGCAGAAGGAGGTCGATTTTATTCGCCAGGAGTTGGAAGGCGTGCGCAGCCTTTGGCAAAAGAATCTGGTGCCGATCACGCGGCTCAATTCCCTTGAGCGCGATGCCGCCCGCCTCGAAGGCGAACGCAGCCAGCTGGCTGGCATGATTGCTCAATCAAAGGGCAAGATCTCCGAAATCGGACTCCAGATCATTCAGATCGATCAGGACCTGCGGACGGAGGTCGGCAAGGACCTGATCGACACGCGCTCGAAACTCTCCGAGCTGGGCGAGCGCAAAACTGCGGCGGTTGACCAGTTGAACCGAATCGATATCAGGGCTCCACAATCCGGACGTGTCCACGAGCTCAGCGTCCACACGGTCGGGGGGGTGATCTCTCCCGGCGAGCAGATCATGCTGATCGTACCTGATGCGGACTCGCTTGCGGTCGAGGTCAAGATCGCACCGAAGGATATCGACCAGGTCTATGTGGGGCAAACCGCGACAATGCGTTTCGCAGCGTTCAACCAGAAGACCACGCCCGAAATCGACGGAGAGGTCAGCATGGTCTCGGCAGATATCACTCAGGATCAACGCGCCGGCACGAGTTACTACACGGGCCGCGTCCTGCTGAAGCCGGAAGAGCTGGCGAAGCTCGGCTCGGCCAAGCTCCTGCCAGGCATGCCAGTGGAGGTCTTCATCAAGACGTCAGGTCGGACCGCGCTGTCCTACCTGCTCAAGCCGCTGCAGGATCAGGCGGGGCGGGCATTCAAGGAGCGCTGAGGCATTGCGGAAGATAGCAGCGCTCGGTTGCACGCAATCGGGGCCGATGCCTCCTATCCGTGGAGTCGGCGCTGGAGCCAGCCTCCGAAGGCACGGCCTGTCCGGATGCGTCCGCATTAGGCGGGCCCGGCCCACGAAAGCTCATCACGAGCCGAGACCAAATCTGCGGCCTGGTTTGAAGACCCAACCGCGGCGTTCCGGTGATGTCAGGTCGCCGCACGAGACTGAGCGGCGCGAACATGGTGAGGTCGCGCCAGCTCCAATCAAACGCAGTAGATCGCGCGATTTTCGACGGATCGATCGTGGCGGATGCCTGCTGCCCTTGAGCGAGACGACCGATTGCTCGACCGATCGTCCCCTCAGGACGTCCATTCGCTTGGCGTACAGGGTCATCGCCGCTATGCTGGCAAGTATTATGGTTTCAGCCCCCAGAATGACGAACAGCTCACCTGGCATTTTAAGTCATTCCTACCTGAGAAATGCCAGTTTGAACGTTTGTTTCGATGGAAAACTAAATTCGTAACCACGATTATACTTTAGATCAAGTTGCCGCGGCTCCGGATAGGCTAAGCGCGTTCCGTGTTGAAATTTAGAGGCGGAAGCTGACCGCCGCTCCCTCGGGCACGCCATGCGCCCCGAGCAGGACTATTGCGCTCCCGATCATGTCGGTTTAGTCGGGTTTACGTCGACGCCTGATTATCCAATAGGCCGCATAGGCAACGGCGGCGATCGATAGCCCCGCGCCCGCGACCGGTCCAGGGGCGCCCTGTGCTGTTCCCTGACCGACGTAGGTGTAGCTTTGGTCAGGAGGAAAGAACAGAGTAGCCGTGAAATAGACGCCGGCCGGCACCGCTGCGGCCATCGTGAGGAAAATCGCAAGGACCCACCCCGGTAACGTCATATCTATTCTCCTTCACTTTCGCAGTTAAATATAAATATTTTCGCGGTATTTAATAATCAAATTTAAATGGCGTCAATATAAATCTTAGATGGATGCTTGTAGATAATACGCGCGCGACGATTTGACGCCGATGCATCAAAGCCCCGATGTCCGAGCCGGAGGGTTGAGTGCCCAGGAGTCCGCTGTCAATCACGCGGGACGATCTTGAAGTTCAGTCCATGGGAGCCGTTCTGCATTGCAGCCCAAGCTCTCCGCCACGTCGATGACGGGGGTGATGTGTCGAACGAATCCAAGTTCGCGAAGAAATCTCGACCACAGATAATGAAACACCGTCCAAGCTATCGGTTGTTGTGTGTACACTTCGCCTCGAAACACGACGAACGAGCGATCGGTTCCTGTTGCCAGATGTCGAACGAGATTTCGGTTCGATCCGTCGGGAGTAAGCTTAGCGACCTGCAATTGACAGGACGCTCTGTTGGCTCGGATAATCAGAGTGCCAGTCGTAATTTCATTGGTCGCCACGACGCTGAAGTGATTTCGTTCGAGGAATCTAACAAGATCCTCCCTTAGCTGGCCTGGATTTTCAAATGGTATTGCAATCTTCCATCCAGTGGCCAGCAACAGGACGGCGGCGATAAACCACTTAAACCGGGCGGAGGAGATCACGCCTTACCCCCAGCATGCAGAAGCCGACCGTCAGGCCCAGAATGGTCGTGTTCGCGACCGCCCCTCCCCACCAACTATGGAACAGGGCGTAGTGCCATTGGCTCAACCCCATAAAGCTTATACGAGTGACATTCACCGCTACGACGGAGAAGCAAGCCATCAAACACCAGAATAGATCGTAAGCAGATTTCTTGTGGCTGACTAACTGGCTCACAGTTACCCAGCAAAGAAACGCAAGCGATACGTTCGCGAGCGAGGAACAGCCTGGCAGAATGACCAGAACGCCGGAAGCGTCGGCAAATTCGACGACGTCGCCGTTGCGAGGGGTGCGCAATATCCAACCAACGAGTGCGGCGTCGATCCGCAAAATTAGCTCAGCAAAGAAATGAAAGAACAGCCGGCTCCAAAGCATGGGCACGGTAACGGCCAGAAGGATAAGAGCGCCGCGCCGCGACGAGGAGGCATCGGACGTTTTGATGACGTAGAGACTGAGCGCGGTTACAGCCAGCCAGCTGGCTGGACCTACCGGTAGAATGGCGAGCAGCACAAAGGCCGCTCCCAAGACGAGTTCTGAAGAGCGAATCCCAACCGTTCGGTCTTGAAGAACGAAGGAAACTCCAGCGGCACATGATATCCAAACGATTACACTGATCTCGAACGTGCCGAGAAGCGCATCTAGCCATCCAAGTCCATGGACCGATTGAATGACGCGGGATGCGAGGCCACTGGCGCAGCCTAGAGCAAATAGTCCCGCGAAGAATCCACCACGAGTCAGGTCCTTCACCAGCGGCGATGCGCAACTACCAAGTATCGGTTCATCCGAAGCAGTCATAATGCAGTGCCTTGTGTCGCTTCAATCTAGCCGTGAAGGGCTCCGACGCCAACCGGAGTGCCATTGAGAACCCATGAGGTCTCTCCAAGAGCTTTGCGCAAGCCGCCGTCCAGCTCGGTCCGGCACTTCGGTGCGTCAGTTCGACCAACCAGCCGCCAAGCGACTGTGGCGTGGGCGCGTTGGCTATTCAGGGCACTGCTGCACACGAGGCTGCACGCAACGGCATTGCCGCATAAGCCTTGCCGCCGCGACATCCGGACTACCCCACTGCCTTGAAGGTCGCGACCTGCATCACCCATGCCGCAGAGCCCTGGAGAGATGCTGTCGCACTGTAGCTACCCGTTGCGGTTACGAACCGGTCCTGGGCAATATCAAGGTCAGGCGTTGTAATGACACGCGTGGTAAAGCCGCTGCCTGCCGCAGTGAACCCACCCGTCGTCGTTCCGGCACCAAAAATGAGCTCATGCGCGGTCGAGGTCGTTACCGCCCCGGTGCTGGCTGAGCTGCTGGTGCCGGCCGCCGAGGCTCCGATATCGAACGGATTGATGAGAGCGAGACCGCTGTACTCCAGAGCGCGAATGTCCACGTATTGAGTCGCAGTGTTGAAGGTCACTGCCACGGTGTTGGTGCCGGCGGCGGCTTGCTTGATATTCGGGGCGTAGTAGATGGCCTGGCTGATACCGCTGCCTCGCGCTGTCGGGACGGCGAGCTGATAGACATTGCCGGCCGAGTCCGTGACGGACGTGATATTCGACGTCGTGTTATTCCATCCGATCACGAGGATGTTCGTATTCCCTGTCGTCTGCGCGTTCGTGTAGGCGACCGATACCTGGGTCTGGTTGGTTTGCGGGGTGGCGGAAGTCACCTGGACGAATGCTAACGGTGCCGAGGTCGTGACGGCATTATAAGTCGCAGTATAGGTCGCACCACCGACGGGGGCTGTGATGATGTGATCTTGAGTGCCGCTATCCGACCACGATACGAAGTTGTAGGTCGTGCTTCCGACGGTCGCGTTGCGCGCTTCGATCTCATGATTGAAGCCGATCAACGTGTCATAGGTGAACGGCGTCGTGCGCGCGATGCCGTCCAGATACAGTGTTAATCCGGCAGGCGACGTGTTGAAATTGAGATTGACCTTATCGGGGAAGATCGTGACGGATTGGCTCGACTGCAGCCCGCTGGAATCGGTCACGGTCAGCGTTATTCGATACCGCGTGAATCCGCTGAAATCGTGCCCGGAGGTCGGGATCGTGAACGTGCCGCTGGTCACGCCGGTGATAGGAATACCCGGATGAACATGACCTTCGTGGAGGAAGTCGATATTCCAGGTATAGGCACTTGCGGGGAGTGTACCATCTTCGGCATCCGTCGCGGTGCCGCTGAATGTGATCACGTTGCCGGCCCTGAAGGTCGCGCCATCGGTCGGCGCAAGGAGGCTGACAACGGGACTATTACCGACGCTGATTGCGATCGGAGTCGACAGCGTGGAATTGACCCCGTCGGAGACCGTCAGCCGGGCCTGATACGGGCCCGCGACCGTATATGTGTGTGACGGGTTGGCCGCGGTGGAAGTCACGCCGTCACCGAAGTTCCACGAATAGGTGAGAGGCTTTCCTTCCGGATCGGATGAACCGTTGCTGGAGAAGTTGACGGTGAGCGGGCTTGGCCCTTTCGTTGGTGATGCCGAAGCCGTCGCTACCGGGGGCAGATCCGATTGAATGAATTCGATGCGGCGGATTTTGCTTACGCCGAACGTGCCGCTGATATCGGAATAGCCGAGGTCGACATAGTAAAGCGCACCATCGGGGCCTTCGGTCAAGTAGACAATGTCGCCGTAGGGGCCATCTACCGAGCCGTCGGCTGGCTCGAAGTTGAAGACGCCGGTGACGTTTCCGTTGGCATCGAAGGTGAGGCGCTTGATCCAGTTCTGAGTGTAATCCGCGAAAAAGAAGCTGCCCTGATAGCTGCTTGGGAATTGTGTGCCGTGATAGACAAATCCAGCGACGACTGCGGCGTCGCGTCCATTGTGCGGGTAGTAGTAAGCTGGTGCAGTGTAGGCGGGATTCCCGTTCGGAGTTTCTACGTTCGGCCAGCCGTAATTGGCACCCTTCGCTCCGATGTCGAGTTCCTCGATTGCGGTTGAATAGGCGTTTCCGCCGACATCGCCAATGATCAGCCGCCCCGTGGGCGCGTCGTAGTAGGCGCGGAAGGGATTCCGCAGACCAAGCGCCCATACCGCATCGTAGTTCGGTCCGCTGCCATCATAGAACGGATTATCGGTGGGAACGGTGCCGTCCATGTTATATCGCAGGATCTTGCCGCGCGGCTTCGTGAGGTCCTGCGATTCGCCGGCCTGAAAATGCTCCCCGGTCGTGAGCAGGATCTTGCCGTCGTTGCTGAAGTTGATAGCTCCACCGTGGTGTTCGGCATTGGCAATTTCCGTATCCTGATAGATGACGAACTCACTGCCGGGAACGGTGCCCGTCAGCGCTGCGTTCGCTGTGAAGCGCGAGAAGCGATCCACGTTCGGTGTGCCCAGCGTGTAGAAAATGTAGTAGTAATGATTGGTGTTGAAGTTGGGATCGAGTGCAATGTCATAGATGCCTTGCTGTACGCCCGCCGAGCCGATGTTGGTGAGTTGCAGGAAGGGCGTTGGATCTGGCGTGGTATAGGGCGGCGGCAATATCTTCACTGTGCCCGCAAGTTCCACCACCAGCATGCGGCCGTCGGGCAGGAATTTGATCGCGGTAGGTAGATTGAATCCCGTCGCCAGGATTTCGTTCTGGAAAAAGCTGCTGTTAGCGACGTTGACGGTTATCGGTGCTGACAACGTCGCATGTCCGTCTATGTCGGTCGCCATCGCAGCAATAGTGTGCGCGCCGTTGCTTGCCGTCCGCGTGTCCCATACAAGAGCGTATGGATCGGTCGCATCGGGGGAGCCGGTGGCCACATTGTCGATATAGAACTGCACATTGGCGATGCCGGTGTCGTCGGTTGCATCTGCAGTCACATTGACGATGCCGCTAACTTGCGCCCCATTGATTGGGGAATCTATCAAGACCTGCGGTGATCCGGTCGTCGGGTTACCGACGGGCGTCGTCATGTCCGATTGCACTTGGGCCAATGTCAGCGCGCGGTTGTAGATCCGCAGATCGTCGAGCGCTCCCTTGTAGAATTGCGCGGTCGAGGCATCCGCTCCGATGCGCATGGGATTTCCGCGCGCCGTGATCGTTGCCGACAGCGCCTGCGTGTTGACGAGGGTTCCGTTGACGTAGGTCTTGACCTGCGCACCATCGAAGGTGATGGCGAGGTGGGACCACTGGTTGAATGGCAAAGTGGTTCCTCCGGCGGCGACGAGCGCGCCGCTGGACGTCCCAATATAGAAATCGGTCTGATTGCCGCCGCGCAGTTCGAGTCCATATTGGTAGTAAGGCGACGACATAGTCGTATTCCAGAACTTCCCGATCACAACGGAGTCGCCGCTCGCGAGTGCCTGGGGATTGATCCACATCGACAGTGTAAGGGCATTACCGGAGATGTTCGTCGAAGCAGAGTTTGGAATGGAAATGAAGTCGTTGACTCCGTCAAAGCTCGCGGCGCGGCCGTTCTTGCCGGCTATCCAAGCAACGCCGTTGTTGAGTGTCGCTAGGTTCGACTGCCCTGAGGAGTCGCCCGCAGTCGTTCCGGATCCTTCATCGAACGAATAGGCAGCAACCAAACCCGGTGTTTGAGTGTTCGATACCGTGATGCTGACGGGTAGCGAAACGCCGGTGTTTCCGGAGTTATCCCGTGCGCGCGCCGTGATCGTGTGGACGCCATTGGCAAGCGTCGACGAGTCCCAGCTGATGCTGTAGGGCGACGTCGTGTCTTCCCCTCCGCCGACCGCGACATTGTCCACCAGGAAGGTCACGCCAGCCACTCCGACATTATCGGATGCATTGGCACTGATTGTAATCGTACCAGAGACGGTCGCAGATCCCGTCGGCGCGGTGATCGTGGCGGTGGGCAATGTCGTGTCGGGCGTCAGCGTCGTGGCACTGGCCGGCGCGGATTGTCCGGAGAGGTTCGATGCCGCGTCCCTCGCCCGCACGGTATAAGTGTAGGATGTGCCTGGCGACAGGCCGGTATCGCTGAACGTGGTCGTTGTCGGGGTACCAACTTGCGCACCATTGCGGAAGACCTGATAGCCGGTGACCGCAACGTTGTCGGTCGAGGCGTTCCACGAAAGATTGATCTGCGTTGTCGAAGCCGCGGTCGCCACCAGGCCTGTAGGAGTAGATGGCGGCGTAGCGTCCTGGCTGGCAGACGTCGTGAATGTGGCGTTTGAGCCGATCCTTTCGTTTCCGGCAGCGTCGATCGAACGGACGCGGTAATTGTAAGTAGTGTTGGGAGCAAGGCCGGTTAGCGCAACGCTGTGTGCCGTCACCAGGGCCGTATCTAGCGTCGTCGACGATCCGTAACCGGTCGTCAGCCCATACTCGACCCGCGAAGTCGCAGCTTCATTGGTCGTCCATGTGACTCGTGCGGTGCTGCCGGTAATATTCGTTGCCGTCTGCCCGGAGATCGTTGGTGCGGTTGTGTCGAGCACGATGGTATCTGTTGCCGCCGCGGACCAGTTGCCAGCGGCGTCCATGAACTGGACATAGACCGTCTTGGTGCCTCCCGTTGCGTTCGACAACGTCCAAGCCTTAGTCGGGGCGAAAGCTTCCGCCGTCGAATACGAACTCCCGCTGTTCGAGAAGCGCATCTGCTTGACGGAAGTCACTGCATCGGTCGCAGTGAGCGTAAGCGTGACTGAGGTGCTGTTGGTTGCCGCGGCGCCGCCGTTGATTGTCACCGTACCGGTCGGCGCTTGATTATCGACCGTAACGTTGACCGGCGTCGAAGTGGTTATGTTGTTGGCAGCATCGCGTGCCTGCGCGGTCAGCGCATGCGAGCCGTTCGATGCCGTGGTCGTGGTCCATGAGACGCCGTACGGCGAGGTGGTATCCTCCGTACCGACCAGGGTGTTGCCATCGAGCAAAAACTTGACTCCGGCAACGCCGATGTTGTCCGACGCGCTCGCTGCGAGACTCACGGTGCCGGATACGATCGAGGCGGGAGGCGTGAAGGACACGGTCGGGGCAATCGTGTCTGCCGTTCCGGCGAGGGGAGTTGCCATATCGGTTTGGATCTGATCGGGGGTGAGCGCATGATTGGCGATGCGCACGTCATCGATAAGGCCAGGAAACTCGAATCCTGCACGGCCCGGCCGACTTCCGATATTCACGTTGGCCATTGAATTCTGCTGGGAACTCGTGACCGTGCCGATCAACTGTCCGTTGTCGAGGACGCCATTGAGATAGACGTTCAAAGTTTGGCCAGCGGCGTCATAGACGCCGGCGACGTGATACCAAGTGTTGGGCTGCAACGCCGTCGCGCCGTAGCGGAACATCTGTCCGCCCGAGCTGTTGGTGAGCTTGAATCCGATCGTGCGAGGTCCAGTGTCCGCGGTGATGTCAAGCTGGTATCCGGATTCGCCCCAGGTTCGCTTGGATACAACGGGCGCATCGTCAGCGGGGAACGAGCGGACGTAAACCCACGCACTGAGAGTCATGCTGCCAGTCAGTTGCAGCGCAGTCGGATTCCCGAGATCGACGAAGTCGTTCACGCCGTCGAGTGCGACCGCATTGCCGTATCTTCCGGCTGTGAAGGTCGCACCGTTCGTGAGCGTGCCGACGATGCCGTGACCGGATGCATCTGCCGTTGTGGTGCCCGAGACCTCGTTGAAGGCGTAGCCTGCGGTGATGCCAAGAGGATCCGCGGCGAGCAGCATGCGCGGCTCGAGCGTCTCGATGATCAGCGGCGAATGACTAGCATCGCGTTTGCCATCGACGATCGTCTTGCGATCGCTCCTCGCGCTGCCGTGAATGCTCCGTCGCGCCAGATGGCCGAAAAAGCCCCAGGAACCCGACATCGTTGTCTCCGAATACCACAACCCGAAATCGTGCTAGATCATTTAATGTCTATTTAATGTCCATTTAAATAGTACCATAATGCATCGCCTTCGCTACAGATTTATAAACTTTTTACATAAATAAAATAATATTTACGTGTGCTTCGGGTGGATGCGGGGACCATCATTCAGTCCCGGCGAAGCTGAGAATTCTGTTGAAACGAAGATCTTCGGCGAGGGCGGTCCGTCTGGCTCGCCCGTGAAGACGCTCGGCCGCGTGTTGGCCATAGCTGCGTAATACGCGTCCTAATGCTCCTTGAATTGGCTGCGTTCGTTTCGATTGTTTGCCTAATAACCGAAGAAGCTTCGGATTCATAAAGCGTCTGAAAAGCTCATCATCGAGCGCGACAATCGTTTCGTAGCTACCGGGGTCACCCTGGCGGCCAGCGCGCCCAAAGAGTTGGCGGTCGATGCGGCGGGACTCGTGATATTCGGTTAGGATGACATGCAAGCCGCCTCGGGTCCGGACCGCAGGATGTAGTTGTATGTCGGTGCCCCGGCCCGCCATGTTGGTAGCGACGGTAATGCGGCCCGGTTGACCCGCGCCCGCAATGATCTCGGCTTCGGCGTGGTCCTGTCGCGCGTTAAGAACCACGGATTCGAGTCCCGATCTGCTAAGCAACAGCGAAATTTGCTCAGAGGCTTCAACCGAGCGGGTCCCGACGAGCACGGCGCGACCTTTGCGAACGATATCGTGAACTGAATCGACCACGGCGTCCCATTTGAGGTTGGCCGTCGGAAACAAGCGTGTGCCGGCGTTCGCTCGTCGCAATGGCCGGTTTGTTGGAATCCTTACAACGCGGAGGCCATAGACGCCGTATAGTTCCCCTGCCGGCTCGGTCGCCGTCCCGGACATGCCGCAAAGATGCATGTAGCGCCGAAAGAAGCGTTGATAGGTTATTTGCGCAAGGGTGGTGCGTCGCTCCGTGATGGTGCAATGTTCCTTGGCTTCGATGAGCTGGTGAATGCCGCCTTCCCACGACCGGTCCGGCATGATGCGCCCGGTATACTCGTCGACGATCTGCACCTTGCCATCAGCGACGATATACTGGACGTCCCGTCGGTAGAGATGAAGAGCGGCAAGCGCATGCTGCGCGAGTTCTTCGCGCGCGCGCCGGACCGCCCATAGTCCTGGTAGTCCTGCAGCGAGCTGAGCGATCCGGCTCTCGCCGCGGGCGGTCAGCCGCACCAACTTCTCGTTTTCGCGCGCATGAAAATCCTCGCCGGGCACCAGGCGTCGAGCGAGATCTAGTGCGGCCTCGTACAGGCCGCCGGCGTTCTCGGGCCCTTCTTGCGCCCCGGAGAGGATCAATGGCACGCGCGCCTCATCGATCAGGACGCTGTCAGCCTCGTCTACGATCGCGAAATGCAGACCGCGCAAAAGTGGTGATTGATGGTGGCTAGCAAGTCTGCTGTTGAATATTGTGTCGAGAGCAAGCCGAGAAAGGGCACGGCGGGGGCCGAGCGCGAGCCGATCGCGGAGATAGTCGAACACAAGCTCCTTGTTGGTACAATAGGTGACGTCACTTGCGTAGGCTCTTTGCCGCTCCTGCTGCGACTGCCCGTGCTCGACGAGCCCGACCGTGAGATCGAGCGCATTGCAGATGGGTGCGAGCTGTTCGGCGTCGCGGCGCGCGAGATAGTCGTTGACCGTGATGATATGAACCGGACGGCCCATGAGTGCGGCGGTGATCGCCGGCAGCAGCGCCGTCAAGGTCTTGCCTTCACCGGTTTCCATTTCGGCGACCGCGCCTCCCATCATGGCAGCGCCGCCGAGCAATTGTACCGGAAAGAGACGCATCCCGACGTGACGACGCGCCGCCTCGCGCGCAAGCGCAAACGAACGCGCCATTTGATGCGAGTAGAGGGGAGTTGACAGCAATGATGCGCGCAGCTCCTCCGCAGTATCGCGCAAACGCTGGTTCGTCAGAACAGCGAACTGCGGTTCCAGATCGCCGACCAACCGGGCAAAACGGACGAGGCGGTCACGCGCGATGGCCGGCTGCAGGAGGGGCAAGACCCGGCCCCAAGCGTCGAGCAGGGCAGCATCGAGTCCAATCTCTCGGCGAGCGGCTTGCTCCGCATAGGGTGCGTCCACCGCCACCGAGGCCAAACCGACGAAGTGTCCCTTGCGCTTGAGCATACGGATGCCCTCAGACCTGCAGCTGAGACAGCAGTAATTGTCGCAGACGGCGCCAGATCTGCTGGCCCGGCGGCTCCCAGTTGAAGTTGAAGCGGACGTAGGCGCGGCCGCCGAATGCGGTGGCCGCCGGTGCATTCTCGGGCAGTACAAGATCAATTTGGAAGACACGTTGCAGCGTCTTTATGCCTTCGGGATCGCCAGGGTCGACGGTGAAAGCGCCGCCGCCGGCGCCCCCTAAGGCCCTGCTGGGAAGGACGTCACGGCCTGCCGGTATTTCGCGAATGGACTCAACGGGCAACGTCTCATCAGGGCGCTCTGCGAGTTTAACTTCGGCGCTCTGCAACCGATGGCGAACGAGGTCGATGTCGTCCTGACGGATTGTTGCACGCACGATGCGTGAACCGGGAGTAAGTACGTAGCCGATCTGTTGCCCCTCGCGCAGGAAGCGTCCCGGCAGATCCTCTGGTTTCATAACGGCAAAGGTGCCCTCGCTGCGGCTGCGCACGATGAGGCGCGCGGCGCGATCCGTCGTGCTCGCGAGCTCGGCGCGTACCTGCCCCAATTCCGTCGTGGTGATCTCCGCGCTCGCACGGTCGGTAAAGCGCTCGATCTCAAGCCTCGCCTCGAGTTCGGCGACGCGTGCGCGGAGAATTGAGAGTTCAGCCTGGAGTGTTGATTCCTCGCTTTCGACCAGCGCTTCTCCGGCTGTGACGTTCATGCCCGGACGGACCAGAAACGCGCGCGCGAAGCCGTCGGTTCTCGCGCGTACGATTGCATTCTCCGGCAACCAGACGACGCCTTCCGTCGTGGTATAAGAAGGGACCGGAATTAGGATAAGCATCAACCCGGTGGCCAGAATCATGCCGAAGGTCGCCGCCACGACGCGGCCGCGATTGCGATGAAGGCTCGGGCTCGCTAGCACGAACCACAGGGCCTTGCCGATCGGCAGCGCAACACCTGTTAGCAGGCTCCAGACCGCGATCGAGACGCCGAGGGCGAGATACTGCGAGGCGAGGAACATAGCGATCGCGAGCATCACGACCTGCCGGTAAAGGAAAGCAGTCGGTGCGTATAAAAGGAGCCAGACTCGTTCACCAGCCGTGGCTACGAAATCCTTAGATCCATCCGCTCGAAACGCGTAGCGATTGACAATGTAGCTCCAGTACCGGGTAGCACGCTGCGCCAGGTTCGGGATTTCCAGCAGATCCGCGAGAATGTAGTAGCCGTCATATCGCAGGAGTGGATTGCCGTTGTATACCACGGTCGAGACACCGGCCACGGCCAGTGCGTCGAATGCGAGCGCGCGGACAAGTCCAGCCTCAACGGTAAGCCATACGTAAAGCGCGAGCGCAGCGAAGAACATTTCGAAAATCATTCCGGCCGCGCCGACAAGAGCGCGCCTCCACTTGCTGCGGAATGCCGATGCGGCAGAGGCGTCGACATAGGGCAACGGGGCGAACACCAGGATCATGACTCCTAATTCGGGTACTGTTCCCCCGAACGCCGTGACCGCAAATCCGTGCCCAAATTCATGCAAGGTCTTGAGCAGGAGATACACCAGCGCGAGCGACAGAAGGTTGTCGGTGGCTAGGATTCGGTCGGAGGCGTCGGCTGTTAATTCCTGCCAGTGTTGTGCCGCGAACAGAGGCGCCGGCAACACCACCAATAGCCACAGCAAGGCACCCGGCAACCCAAATAACCATTCTGCAAGCGGCCGGGTATGCTCGAAAAACCTGACCGGATGCCAGAGCGGAATCCGCAGGGCCAGCGGGTAGATCACGTTGCCGAGCCACCTGGAGCGTTTAGCTTTCGCGGCACGTGCGACCAGCGCATTTGCATCCGGAGTCACTTCGGTTTGTAACAGGTCAAAAGCGCTGAGTTCGGCCAACAATTGGATGGCGTCGCTCTGGCTCGGCGCCTCCTCTGCAAGAGCGGATCCGACCTCGTGCCAGATTTGGTCAACCGTTCGCACGCCGTCCATCGCAGCCACGATCATGTAGCCGGCGGGCGACAAGCGGTGCATGCGGCCGGTCGCGTGATCCTGCACGACGTACCAAATGCAGCCCCGATACCGATGTCGGTGCACCGAGGTGTGGTCGCGAAGCTTCGGCCTGCGTTGCGCGACGCGATACCAGGACGAGCTTAGAAACGGGGCTGCGGTCATATTGCCCCTCTCACGGCAGGTACTTCCACGCGGCAAGTCGCAGCCAATCGATGATAGGATGCAGCCAGATCCACGCAATCGGGCGTCGTCCGGAATTGATCTTTGCAACGCCTTCCATCCCGGGGCGCAATGCAAGGCCCGCTTCCGAGAGGCGAGCCTCAATCCGAAAAGCGTTACGCCCTTCCTCGGCGAGCGTAACCGGCGTGATCTTGTTCAGGGTCATCGGCACCGGTTCGCCGGGCCTGCCTGCGAGTGCAACGGTGCCGCTCTGCCCGACTGCCACGAAGCGAACGTCACGTTCGTCGACCTGAACGATCAAACGATAGGAATTGAGCGGCGCCACCTCGAACAGCGTTTTTCCCTTCTCGACGGGAGAACCGAGCATCTGGCTGAGGTCGCCCGAGACGACGACACCGTCGAATGGAGCGAGGATCCGGGTGCGCGCGAGCTTCTCTTCCGCGAGTGCCAACTGCGCCTCCGCCTGCCGGATCTGCGGTTCCAGTAACACGAGGCCGTTGCGATTGTGCTTGGCGAGCGCCTCGCGATCGCGTTGAAGCAGCTTGTCGAGTTCGGCGCGCCACTTCAACCGATCGAGAACGAGATCCCGGTCGTCAAGCTGGGCGAGAAGGTCGCCCTGCCGCACCGTGTCGCCAGCTCGTGCCGGGGCCGCTCGAACAAATCCGTCGAACGGAGCCACAGCTGCGCGCTGCACTTCGGCCTCAAGCACCGATTTCGCGGTGACGCGGTGCTCGCCTTTCGCAAAGGCCAAGGTTAGCGCAAGCACTATGACACTGCCGACGCAGAGCTTGAGGGTCGGCCGCCGTGGGCCGAACAGTGCCGCGCATCCGTCGCCGATACCGTCAACCACACGTCCGCCCAAGAGCCGGTTCGCCCGCACTTGCAAAGCGATCTGAGGTCCCAACAGCGCCGCGATCCCCTCTACCAACTTCAGCGTGTCGTCCGTAAAGGGGTCGGCGCGGTGACGTTCGAAAGTGAGAGCGCCGGCCGGTTCTCCATGGGGGCCGGCTAGTATAGCTGACATCGTCGACGAGCCGGACGCCTTTGCTTCCTCCGCCAGTGCCCGATGGGCGATGGCCACGACGCGTCCCATCGTCGGCAATGGCGGATAAACGACGCATCCACGCTGCTCGATCGCCTCTTCCATTGCGCTCTCGATCGCATTGACGAGGCGGCTCTCGCGTTTGAAGCTAGCCGAGAACGAAATCGCGCGCAGGCAGATTGTGCCATTCCGACCAACAATACCTAGCGATACGCGCTCGCACCGCAGGCGGGTTGTCAGCTCATTGACCACCGCGATTGCCATACCGCTCAGCCGCGGCTGCGCGTTCACTGTGACCAGGAGGTCGAGGCACGATGCCGCTCGCGTTACGTCAGACGAGAGATCCTTAGTGTGCCTGGCCCAAGGCAATGCCTCGAGCCAGCCCGCACCCCAGCGCAATTGCTCCGCGACGATCGCCGGGGTGACGAGGGGCTTGGCGGCCGTCGTCGTCAATGCGATGGCTACAGCCGCAATCGGCTCGTTCGTAGTGCCGAGCGGCAGGGCGACTATCAGGGCCACAGGTTGCGCGGGCCTGGAATCAGGACCGACGCGACCCGGAGCAATGACCAAGCGGCGTTCCGCGTAGGCGGTTTCGGCCAGGCGCATGAGATCGCTGGCATCCACATCCCGAGGCGGCCACGTTACCGATAGTAACGGAGCAGTTGAATCCAGCCGCCGCAGCAGCAACAGACCCGCTGACACGCCGGCAATACGGCTGCATTGCAGCGCCAACCAAGCCGAAACAAATGTCGCTTCGTTTCCCGCGTTCAGCAATCCTTGCCAGTGCGGCGATGTCGTCGCATCTGCGGGCACCTGCCGCAATTGCGGGGCGGGGCCCCCGCTTGCTCTCAAGTCGGGTTCAGACATGTGTTGTCCACAAGAGCGCCGACCAATGACTTTGGTGGTGTTGTCGGAGGGTGGCAGTCATCTTGCGCCAATCCATCGGCTATATTAATTTTTGAATATGCCATTTTAAGTTAATTAAATCCAATTAATATTATAGACAAATAGGGCAGAAGGAATTCGATGGGAACTCGCATGATGCGCCCGATTGAGGGAATTGCCCGCAGAGCTCAGCGGATGAACTACGTCGTTTTGTGCTTGTACCTACCGGTGGGGATCTTGCTTGCCGGTTCCGGTGCAAGGGCAGAGACCCCAGAAATCTCGACGGGGGAGCGGGAATTCAATTGCGTGATCGAGCCGCAACAAACCGTCAAGCTGGCGAGCCCCACAGTCGGCATGATCGCGCGCCTCGATGTTGATCGCGGCGATATCGTTCGGGAGGGCCAGATCATTGGCAAGATCGAAGATGGAGTCGAGGCCGCAACGCTGGCGCTCGCGCGGGCCCGCGCAACCAATGATGCTCCCGTGAAGTCGGCCGAAGCCCGCGCGCAGTTCCTGCGTCAAAAACATGAGCGTTTAAAGGAGCTTCATACAAGGTCCGTCAGTCCACTCGCTTCACTTCAGGAAGCCGAAGCGGAGGTGCAGGTTGCCGAGCAGCAACTCAAGGAGGCGCAACTCAACCGGGAGCTTGCTCGCTTGGAAGTCGCGCACGCCGAAGAGGTTGTGAATCAACGCGCGCTGCGCAGTCCGATCGACGGCGTGGTGGTCGAGCGGCTTCTCGTTCCGGGTGAATATCGAAATGACCAGAGCCCAGTCCTCACCCTCGCACAGATTGATCCGCTGAGGGTCGAAGTGTTCGTGCCCACCGCATATTTTGGTCAGATCCGTGCCGGCAGCAGAGCCAAGGTGCGACCGGAGCTGCCCATCGGGGGCGTCCATATTGCCTCTGTCATCGTTGTCGACCGCGTCCTCGACGCCGCCAGCGGAACGTTCGGGGTGCGTCTGGCCTTGCCAAACCCGCGTTTGGCGCTGCCTGGGGGAATTCGCTGCAAAGTCGCATTCGTGTTGGAGGGCGGCAATCCGGCTCTGATGGCTGGTGACGCGCCATCATCCTTTCAAAAATAGAGTGCGTCGATCATCGCGAGAGCCTGAGCGGTTGATTCTGGTGAGGCCGAAGTGCGGTTTACTAAGTCTCTGCAGGAAAAGGTTCACTTGTATTAATTTAATCGCGCCATTTATTGAATTTGAAATTTAATATGACGCTGAGTTCTGGCGGAAACATCGAGTTCGTCGGCGAGATCGAATGCGATGGCAAGCCCATCGTGGTCGGGGCAGCGGCCCCATTTGGACACGTGTCTTGTAGAATCCTCGTGAGATAATCCACGCGCTCCCGATCTACTCGGACGCCGTCGAACGCGAGAACCGATTGGAGCGGCACCTGATTCTGGAACGGCTCGCCCCCGCCCTACGCGCAAAGATTTCCCGTCGCGAGCGCATTACCCACTGATCAAGGGACGCCGGTAGATTGCCGGAGGCGATCGAAAAGGCGCAGCCGTCATGATCGGTCAGTGGGGTCAAATCGGCTGCCTTGACAAACAACGCGACCAACACTCGGCATCGCCGGACTTGAACGTCCAATCCGAGCGTCCGGATCGAACCCCGATTCCAAGGCTTCCATCGCAGGCTGGCGATTTCGACTCGCGTCCCCGCCCTGCGCACAAAATTCGGCGCACAACCGCGGACCGAGTGCGCGGCGCTTCTCTGTTGTAAAAAATATGTTTGCTCATTGCAGCCATTCGCTTGGGGGGCGAAGTCACCGCTACGATTGTCGTCTGACCTATGAGGGGGACGAAGTTGGGGCGAGCGCTCCTTCGGCGCCGTCCGCCCGATAACAGCGCGACGCTCGCGACGTGAACACAACCGTCGGTGATAGGATGGCATAACCGCGTAAGAGCAGCAGCGCTCCCGGAGAGAAGCAACCGACGCGCATTTGAACCTGCTTCTCCGCCGGCGGGCCGAGCGTTTTAGTCGGAGGCGCGATAATCGCGTCGTTATTTTTATTGCCAATTATATAAATTAAATATATTTAAAATGGGCGAATTAATCGCGCAGTTCTGCCCATAGCCTGGCTGCGACTGGATCCGAACCTCAATAGGGCTCGGCAGATGTATCGAGTCTCCGGCTCCGTCTTGGTTATAGCGATCGCCATGATGGCCGGAGGTACTCCATGGGCGGGGGCAGGACGCTTGGCGATGCCTACGCCTCCTCAAGCGGCACTAGGGCGCATCGAACTTGGACGGCCCACACTTCCGCCTCTGACGTACACGATGTTCTGCCTGCGCTACGAGGCCGAGTGCCGCTCGCGGCGGGGCTTCCGCGGCGGTCCAGTTCGGCTGACGGAGGAACGGTGGGCGGATCTCTTAGAGGTCAATGGTCTGGTCAACTTGTCCATTGTGCCTGCGCCCAACAATCTCGGCTTAGACGGCGAGGCGTGGAGCATCAATCCCGATCGCGGGGACTGCAATGATTACGCTGTAAGCAAACGTCACGAACTCCTTCAGCGTGGCTGGCCGGCGCGGGCCTTGCTCCTGAGCGAGGTCATCGTCAGTTCTGGAGAGCATCATTTGGTGCTGCTCGTGCGCACCCGGAGCGGCGATCTCGTGCTCGACAATCTTGCTTCAGAGATCAAGCTGTGGTCGCGGGTCCCCTATCGTTGGGTTCGTGTACAAATGCCGAGCAGCAATCAGCTGTGGTCGACGATCGACCGCAAAAAGGTATAAATTTGGCCGAGCCAGCACAACGCAATCACCATTTCCTTTCCACGACTAGTAACCTGTCGCGAAAGGCGCGGAACCTTTCGTCGGGACCGACCAGGAGCCCGATCAGGCACACGGCCGGGTGACCACTACGAACCGACCGTTCGATCGGCCAGTCCCATCGAGCGCCGGGTTGAGTGTGAGCTCGGTCGAGGCCTTCGGGTAGGAGGAGCGGGGGCGGCAAGCACCTCGAAGTCTCCCGGTATGGCGTTTGCCGAGAGGACTTGGGTCATATTGAAGGGGAAATTCATCTCAACGTTGCTCTTGTTCCAAGCTCCGAACAGCGAGCTTGATCGCGTCTGTCGACCTGCCCGCTGGCGTCGTTCCGGCTTCCAGCCCATAGCTCGTTCGCGACCGGTCGCGGTGAGATCTGGAGGTCCGCCCACCAAGGCGTCTTGTTACCATTGCGGTGCAGGTCTTCATCTTGACGATGCGTACGGTGAATTCGTCGCTGACCTTGCGGGCGAACTTGACCCGGCTAGCGTCGGACGGAAGCTGTTTGCAGACCAGGAAGGCCTGAGCGCGAAGGAAGAGCGATCGGCCTTGCTGTGCTTGCGCGATTCTTGGCGAAGGCGAGTCCAGCCTCAGCGCTCAAACTGGGTGGACGCTTTTCGCACCGGCCTGCCAAGGTTCAAGAGGAGGACTATTCTCGGTTGGCCATGAGTCTGAGCGGCAGCTTTTTTGACTTTGATCTGGTTGGCGACTGCGGGGCGCCGCCTCCTGAAGCGAGTTCTTTCAGTCGCAGGCGGAGACCCGCGCCCGTACCGCCGAGCTGCGCGTCCTAAGCTGCGTAGGGGCGTACGTTCCGGGCTTCTTCAAACCGCCGCGCATGGCCGAGAAGTCTAAGGTGGTGGGATGAAGGGTCTCGCCGGCCCGCCGACGGTGAACCTTGCCGCGGCCGATCTCAATTTCCTCGTCTTCCTCGGCGATCGCCGCCAGATCCAACAACGTCCCAGCCTTGCCGGTCTTGAGCAGGTAGCCGCTGAGATCTTTGAGGTGAACGCGTTGCATGACGACGGTGATGACGCCCTGTCGTCTAACGCGACCTGAGCGTGTTGGAGAACCACAGGTTGATGGCGTCCGGCTTTTGCGGATCATGAAAATATCGCCGCCTGGGCGCTGGTCGCATCGTTTGGTCCAGGAAGGATGCAATTCGGCGATTGTCATCTCGCCGGGCCCTTGAACGAATTCGCGGTGTTTTGATGTTGCCGCGACCGACTGTCTATTTGATCGAGACGTTGTACGGAGGATCCGCAAAACACCATCGCTACTTGTTCTCCGACCCTCAGCGCGGGCTAGATCGGCTTCAACGCGAGCGTCGCCACACAAACCGCCGTGAAACCGCGCGGGGTCGTCGGCGCGCGACGATAGCGCGGCGGCGCGCCTCAGCCGGTCCGGCGGCGCCTTTGCGCGGACGAGCGATCGATCAGGAGATCGTTTAGCTTCTTGCCGGCTCGAAGCTGCGCTTTCAGCCATCGGGGCTGCTTACCGCGACCAGACCAAGTTTCGGACGGATTCTTCGGGTTCCGGTATTTCGGCAGCACCGGCGGGTAGGGGCGGCGCGAACGTTCCTGGGTCTGAGTCGGACCGGCGGTCCCCTCAATCTTACGAAGCCGCTGTTCGAGCTTGGCTTTTTCCGCAGTCATCCTGCGACTGAGGACGGTCGTGACCTCATCGTAAAGCCGCCACAGCTCGGCTGTGGTCATGTTTGCCCAGTCGTCCTTCTCCATGGAAGCCGTCCCCAACTACTTCCGAACCGAAACAGGAGGGGGATTATCAGGTCAAGCCGGGGTCGGGCAAGCGCGATCCGAGCGCGCGGCGGCGCCTGTGTGCAACGCGGTACCTGGTGCTACCGATTGGGCTCGTGCCTCCGACCGAGCGGTCGCTTCCCTGGCGCCCTCCGCCCGTGGGCTCGTCGCCTGGGCGCAAGCAATCGCTGCTCGGCCTTCAACACGCGACTACGTAGGTTCTGCAATTCGGTGAATTGAACGATTAGGGCCTGATGTGTTTGACGCAAAATAGCGGAAGAATACATGTGACCACCTACTCATGCCAACGATGACCCCGCGACCGCTCATTGAAGTTGCTGAATTGACGAAATCAGCTCCAATTTGGGGACCGGGTTTTCATCGGTGCTACACGGGCTGCGATCAAACGCAGCCATATTTTGTCTTTGATTGCCAATCCTCGCTTTGATGAATAGTAATACTTTTTTGCCCTCCCTCCGGAAAGCGAGGCTTTTCGAATGGCCTCGCTTCAGTGAAACTTCGTCGAATGTTAGATTTGAATCGTGAATGACCCTATATATCGTTCGTAATAACCGGCCCTAGCGAAGTTAGATGGATGTCGACCATAATGACAACGCAACCGATCGGGTGCGCCGATGACATTCTTCGAGAGAACTTGTAGATCGAATCTACCAATCGTTGTGGAAAGAACGGCGCTTTCGTCGAGGAATTCGCGGTTTTTAACTTTCCTTGGAGCACCGCATTCTTACGGTGCTGCACGCATTCTCTGAGCGAGTTACGCTAGCGCGGCCATCGAGCGTTGCTGCTTCGTGCTGTCTCAAACCTAAGCCGTGCGACTTTATGGCCGAGCTGATGGGTCATGCCTCGCGCGTCTCAAAGGAGATGCCGGATTAAACGGCTGCACGGGGGTTGTTAGCAACAGGCAAGGGAAGCATGCGCCGCATCAGAGTTGTCATCGCGGATCGACACCCGATCGTCTTAGAGGGAATCAGGAGCGTTCTTGCGACGCAACGTGATTTTACGATCGTTGCGTCGTGCAGCGATGGTGCAAGCTGTCTTGAGGCAATCCGATTTCTTGTGCCGGACATCACGCTTGTCGATGCTGCACTGCCCGATGTCAGCCGACAGCAGATCCTCGCTCTTGCAAACACTGTAGGCCCAGGTGTCCCGATAATCTTCTTCGCGGGTATCGCGGGCGACAGTGAGCTACAGAGGCTGGCCTTGGACGGCGCCTGCATCATCCTCCCGAAGGACGCGAATCCGGAGATGCTGGTCGCAACCCTGCGAAAGGCTGCCCAAGGCCTAGCAGCAGGCTTGCCGAGCACCGGGAACGGCAACCAGGAGCCCCGTGCTGGTGAGAAGAGGCCGCTGACACAACTGACGGGCCGGGAGCGCCAGATCATGCGGCTCGTGTCGGAGGGGCTATCGAATAAGGAGATTGGGCGTCGCTTGAATATTGCCGACGGTACGATCAAAGTCCACCTTCATCACATCTTCCAGAAGCTGGATGTCAGCAATCGTACAGTTCTCGCGGCATTGGCGATTTCGCGAAACGAGCTGCATACAGCGCCACGTGAGCCGGATCCCCCGGATCTGTTGCGTCAGGATCCGGCCAGCGTGAAATGACGAGGACGTCTGCCGTGCTCGTGCGCGGGGGCGCGCTATGGTAGCGCCAGATGCTCAATCATATTGCGGCAAGCCCCTTCGGCCTCGGCTAATGTTCCAAAGGGCGAGCCGCCAATCTTGATTGCGGCTTGGTTCTTGTGGAGCGGACGCCAACTCGCCAAGTAGCCGGAGCGTCCGTGAAAACCCGAACCTCCAGGGCTTTCAAAACTGATCACGAACGAGAAGCCGTGGCTGCTTGCGCTCCAGATCTCCATGTCCCGGACGGATCGGTGGAATTGCAGTGGCATCACAATGATCCATTGCAGCCGAACGGCGCTCGGCCAGTTAAAGACAAATTAACTATATTAAATGCCGAGGCGCAACTCAATTCGCGCAGCAAGCCACAATGTGGGGGCGCGCCGAGAGGAAAACACGGAATTTGGAGCCGTTCTGTCGGAGCGGCGCACGTTCAGTAACTCCCGCCGGGCAAGGAACATTCCCTGGTTGAAAACTCATTTAATATATAATAAGGTATTTAAAGTTTTAAATCGAGGAGAGCGCGTCGTGACCCGGGATGGTAATGAAGATGACGACCGGCGGGCGTTTTTGAAAACCTGCGGAAGATTTGCAGCCGTGACGCCCCCTGTCATGACCCTGCTTCTGTCCACTTCCCTGACCTCAAAAGCCATTGCAAGGTCAGGCGGCCTGCACGCGGAGAGGCAGAACGACAGGGGCCAGTCGTTCTTCGACAACGATCGGTCGTCCGCGGCGGGGCCGGGGAACTCGAGCGGAGGGTCATCTGGGGGCGGTGGAGCAGCTGGCGGTGGCCCTGCTCGATCATCTCGTGCCGGAGGGACATCCGGCGGTGGCGGCGGTAGCGGCGGGTCCGGTGGTGGCGGAGGCGGTGGCAAAGGGCCGTTCGCGACCGGCGGTAGCTCTGGAACTCCAAGCGCGGAGGGCGGGGTCGATTGCGCCGACGAAGAGAACGAGGAAAAGCGCAAGGCCGATTGCCCCAGGGCTGATACTCGGATTTCGAGCGCAATCGAATCCAGCCGGTAGGAGTCTTCTCAGCCCATGCATGAGCGCTATGGGTCGCCGTACGGCCAGCAATGTCCGGGCCTTTGCTCCGGCATGCTGGAAAGTGTGGCCGAAAGCGCACCTGAGCAATCTATGGTCGGCTTCGGCGAGGGCTCGGCCCTCTAAACCGCCAAGTTTCTGAGCTCGCTTCCGCGCAGGAGTTGGAATTTGTAACGACAGAGTCCCGCGCACTTTTGCCGAATCGCGATGGTACACGCGACTGGTTCGCGAAAGCGAACCGGCTCTACGAGCCTGTCCCGGCTACTCGGCTACCGGGCGAGTGGGAGGCCCGCCGCGCTGGCGCCCCATGAACGAGTCCGACCGCGCCCTGCGAAACTATCCGATCGATTTTGCGGCTCATCACCTTGTAGCACTCGCATGCCACGGCTTCGAGCCGCGGCCGATCAATCTCGAGCTGGCCGCGCCGATTGGACTTCAGCGCTCTTGACGCGCGCATTGTGCTTACGACATGTGTGACGGTGGTGCGGCGGACGCCCAGCAATTCCGATAATGTTTCCTGGGTCAGCGGGAGGAGATCGCCTCCATTCGCCCGGTCGTGAATGTGAAGCAGCCAGCGCGCCAGGCGGGCTTCGACGGAATGCAGTGCATTGCAGGCGGCCACGTGCTGAAGCTGCGTCAACAACGATCTCGTGAAGACCTGCACCATGGATGTGATTGGAGCGCTGCGATGTTGCACTGCCAGAAATTGCACCGCCGAGATCTGCAGCGCGAACCCTGGTATGCGAACGACTGCCGTCGCGGGCGAATTGGATGCGCCGAGCGCTGACGTCAGGCCCACAGCCCCCTCGTGGCCGATGATCGCTGTGGCAACTGTCTGGCCGTTCGGCAGCGCCATGATAGCGGCGATCGCGCCGCTCAGGGGGAAGAGGAGATGTTCGACCCGGTCGCCCGATCGGGCCAGCACGGAATCGCGCTCGATCTCGACTTTCCGCAAATGAGGCGCAAGCAAAGCAAAATCTGCTGGCGGCAACGCTGCTAACAACCGATTACCAACTCTGGTCGCGTGGTCCATCATGGGATTGGTCCCCGACGGATGCTCGGCCTAGGACTCATGCCGGTTTGTCGAGCTGCTCTGCAGAGTGACAGCTCAACGGCAAGCCAACCGGCCGCCACAGATATGGTTCCTATGATGGATGGTGAGCATGCGCAGGACCCACAGCCGCACGCTGTAGCGGAGATCCTATGCCTCTGGCTTCAGCTGGCGCTCGGCAAGGCCGCCGCGGACATCACAACCGATCGCATCAAACTTTGTCGCGAGCAGGCTGCGCGAGTGCAGAAGAGTGTCCTCGCCAGGGAACGCTCTCCGAACGAGCTCTTCGACCACGATTAGAGAAGCGCAAGACGCCTGCAAACGCGCTCTGAATCACTCAGTGACAGTATCGAACTGCTTCCAGGAAAGTTTTCTGACCGATCGGACCAACACTGGTGGAAAGACGGTCATGAATGCGCCGCGATGCCCATATTCTGCCAGACGATCCCCGGGACGCGATCGGCAAGTCATTGATGGTCTTCAACCCGTTGCTATCTCTTAATCAGCGGGTCCCAGATTCGAGCCCTGGTGCGCCCACCATTCCATGGCTTCGCCTCCCAGCTCGGCTGAGCCGCGTGGATAATTGACTTTGATCGGCTGAGCGGATGTCCGCTTCTCAACTGGGATCCGATCCAACGAGAAGCGCGTTGATCTTAATCCGCAATCTTGAGCATGCCGCGCGTCGGACCTCTCTTTCGCCGTGCAAGAGCCGGCACCAGCGTCGGTGACTCATCCGCGACGCGCAACGCGAAATAGGCGATCGTCGCCTGAAGACCATCCTTCAGCGCTACGCGCGGACGCCATCCCAGAAGTCGCGCGGCGGTGTCGATGACCGGCTTGCGACGCTTCGGATCGTCCTTCGGCAGCGCCACGAAGCGGAGTGGGGAGGCCGACTCCGTGTACGTCAGGACCTCCCGGGCTATGGCCTCGATCGTGACCTCGTGCGGATTGCCGAGGTTGCAGGGGCCGGTTACCGAGGCCGGGCTTTCCATCAGCAGTTGAAGGCCCCGCACCAGATCGTCGACGAAGCAGAAGCTCCTTGTCTGCGTGCCGCCGCCATAGATCGTGATCGGCTCGCCGCGCAGCGCCTGCACGATGAAATTGGAGACGACACGGCCATCGTTCTCCAGCATGCGCGGGCCATAGGTGTTGAAGATGCGCGCGACCTTGATCTCGGTTCCGTGCGTGCGGTGGTAGTCGAACATCAGCGTCTCGGCGGCGCGTTTGCCCTCGTCGTAGCAGGCCCGCGGCCCGATCGGGTTGACGTTGCCAAGATAGGATTCCGGCTGTGGATGCACCTCCGGATCGCCGTAGACTTCGCTCGTCGAGGCCTGCAGGACGCGGGCGCCCTTGCGGCGGGCGAGCTCGAGCAAATTGATGGTGCCGAGCACGCATGTCTTCATCGTGCCGACCGGATCCTTCTGGTAATGCCGGGGTGAGGCGGGGCAGGCGAGACTGTAGACCCGGTCGATCTCGTCGTCGATCTCGATCTCCTCGCGCACATCATGTTCGATGAAGCGAAAGTTCGGATGGTTCAGCAGCGGCCTGATATTGTCGATTGTGCCCGTGAACAGGTTGTCGAGGCAGATCACCCTGTTGCCGCGTTGCAGAAGCGAATCGCAGAGATGAGAGCCGATGAAGCCGGCGCCGCCGGCGATGAGCACTGTCGGCGAGCGACGGAGCGTGGGAATGCGGGTCTGGAGTGTCATGGCAAGCTCCCTCAGAGTTCGGCGACTTGAACCGGTCGGCCAGCCGGTAGCCGCGCCGACTTGCGGCGGCGGCGCGCGGTTGCTTCGGCGCAGTAGACCTCCAACTGGCGGGCTCGATGGTCGGAGGTGTGATCGGTCAGAACGCGGCGGCGCGCGCTCTCGGCGATAGTGCGTCGACGTTCCTCGGGCATGTCGCGCAGGATCTCGATGACGTCGCGCGCCGTTGAGGCCAGCAAGATTTCCCGCGACGGCTCGAAGATGGTCTCGATCCCCGGCCATCGGTCGGAAATCACGGGCGTGCCGCAGGCGGCAGCTTCGAACAGCCGAACGCTCGGCGAGAAGCCCAACGCGCGCATGTCGGCGCGGGTCGCATTCAGGGCGAACCGCTGCTCCGCGTAAAACATCGGGTGCTGCTTTGGCGCGAGGTGCTCGATCCGCATGACATTGTCGGGCCAGGCGATATGTTCAGGATATTGCGCGCCCGCGACGGCGAATTGCTCGGACGGCAGCATCCGCGCCGGGGACAACAGCAGTTGTTCAAGGACGGGCTGCCGATCCTCGCTATAAGTTCCGAGATAGCCCAGTGCCCATTTCGTCTTGGCCTGTTGCGGCACGTAGGCGTCCGCGTCGGCGCTGCAATAGAGAACCCGTGCCATCGGGCTGCCGTAACGCGCCTCGATCATGTCGGGCACCGGGCCACCGGCGAACGATAGATAGAGGTCGAAACGCGGGATCATCGCAGCGGAGAGATAGTCGAGGCCCCGGTCGAGTCTCGCCAGCGTCACCGGCGTGTCGATGTCGTAGAAGGCGGTGATCCCTCGCGCTTGGCTCGTGATCCATTCGGAGATGGCGATACCGTCGGGCACATAGGAGCCGATGATGACGAGGTCGGCGTCCCGGATCAGCTTTCCGAAGCGGCGAGGGACATCCTTCAGTGATTGATAGAGCTCGACAGTCCATGACGACGGCTTGGTGAGATCGCGATGCTCGCGATACCAGGCGACGTCGCGCTCCAGGAAGGTGACATGGTGGCCTCGTCGCGCGAGGGCCTCGATCAGGGCGCGGTAGGTCGTGGCGTGACCATTGCCCCATGATGACGTGACCGAAAGACCGACGACGACGATGCTAAGGTTCATTCTGCTGCCTCGATGTGCGAGCTGCTTCCGACGAAGAGATCGTTGAATTGGCGGGCGCGATGCCTGTAGGTGTGTTGGCTGAGAATGTGCGCGCGGGCACGGCTGGCGATCGCGGCGGCCCGATCAGGGCTGAGGGCGCCGAGATGGCCGGCAATCTCGGCTCCATTCGCGGCCACCAGCACTTCGCGATCCGGCTCGAGGAAATGGTCGATGCCGACCCATTGATCGGTGATCAAGCAGGCGCCTGCGCCGATCGCCTCGAATACCCGCGTCGGCGGCGAGAATCCGTATCGCGCCATGCTGTCGCGATTGACGTTGAGCGTGGCAAGGCCGGAGCCGAAGAATGCGTTGTGCTCGCCAGTGCCGACATGCCCGACCTTTCGGAGGTTGCCGGACGTATCCTTGGTCTCCCAGCCGGAGCCGCCGAGAACGAACGTCTTGTCCGGCAACTGGCGCGCGATGTCGAGGAAGAAGTGCTCGACGCGCTGCTCGCGATCAGGCAGGCGATTTGCCAGCAGGCTGAGATCGCAGGTGAAGTCCGGCTTGGGCGGCGATGGAAAATGCGTTTCGGGGTCGAGGGCGTTGTAGATCGGAACGCAGTCTCGCGCACCAATAGCGCGGTAGGCCGATACGACGCCATCGCCGCCGCCGTAGGTCAAGACCATGTCGTAGGATGGAATCGCACGGCGCAGATGATGCTCCGGATCGTTTGCCATCGCTTCGAGCGTGGCGGGAGCATCGACATCCCAGTAGATGCGCATGGTTCGGGAGGGTAAGGCAGCAACGGCGGTCTCCAGCTCCTGATCGAAGACGCCGACGCCGCTGGCCTTGATCAGCATGTCGGCCGATCGCGCCGCCGCATCGAGCGAGCCGCGCCAGCCGTCGGCGGTCGCGGGGTACACGACGACCCTGGCCCAGCCGGGGTCGTCGATGTCGCGGTGGGCCTGCCGCTCGAAGGCGTCAGGCTCGAAGAAGATGACGTCGTGTCCGAGCGCCGCAATCTGCTTGAGCATGCCGCGATAATAGGTGGCGGCGCCGTTCCAGTAGGACGAGACAAGGCTGGATCCGAAGAAGCAGATCTTCATGCGGAGGCTCCGATGTAACGCAGCGGCTGTGACGAGCTATCGGAGGCACAAATGGCCTCCACGATGCCCACAAGCTGTTGTGCGCGGTGACGGCAGGTATGGCGCTCCTGAATGGTCCGAAGGCCGGTCTCCACCATCGCGGAAGACAGCTCCCGATCGTCGAGAACGGCGCCGAGCGCGCGCTTCATCTCCGCGCCATCGGCCGCCTGGAGATAAGCGCCGTCCGGAAACAGGCTTTCCGCATCGGACCACGGCGCCGAAAGCAGAGGAATGCCGCAGGCGAGGGCCTCGAACACACGGATGGTAGGGATGCCCGGAAGCGACCGTACATAGGGCCCGCGCGGGACATGAATGGTCGCGCGCGCGCCGGCGAATGCCACCGGAGCCCAATGCGCAGGCAGCCAGCCGCCGTGGCGGATACCTGTGGCCCGGATGGCCTGGAGCGCGGCATCCGAGTAACGCACGCCATAGACGCTCGCGCGCAAATTCAGCTCGGCAACAGGCTCGACCAGGAATTCGTTGAGCTCAGTGCTGCGTTCGCCGTCGCCCCAATTGCCGATCCAGACCAGATCGTCGGTAGGTTCGACATTCGGCAGCGGGTGGTACAAGGCGATATCGGCGGCTTCGTGCCAAGTATAGGCCCGGTCGGCCCAGCCGAGCTTCACGTAGATCTGGCGAAGCACCTCGCCGAAGGCGAGCACGCCGTCGAATGCATCGAGGTCAAATTGTGCAAGTTCGTCCGGCGCTGTAATCGCACGATGGTGGGTATCGTGGAACAATAATGTGAAGGGAGCGCCGTGCGCGCGCCTGTGCCCGATCTGCTCGATCACATCGGGCGAGTTCCATTCGTGCACGACGACGAGATCGGCGCCATCGAGCGCTTCGTCGAAATCGAGCGAGGCATCATAGCGACGAATGGAAATGCCTGGGAAGAGCTGTCCGATGTCTTGCAGGACCTCGCTGCCGCTCTCGCGGATGGCATTCAACCGACTCCAGCCGTCGATCGGCTCGAAAACGACGACCTCGTGACCAAGCGCATGCAGCTCGCGGGCGTAGCCGCGCAGGAAATGAGCGTTGCCATTGTTCCAGCAGGAGGTGAATGCGTGGTAGAACAGGACGCATTTCATGCGCGCACCTCGATCTGGCCGGCTTGAGGTGTCGTGCGGTTGGCAGCGAGCAGCCCTTTGTAGAGCTTCAGATAAGCGCCGGTCGTGCGCGACAGCGAATAGGTCAGGGAACGCTCGTAGGCGGCGCGTTGCAGCTGTGCTCTTTCGAGATCGTCCGCACAAAGTTCTGCGAGAGCTCGGTGCAACGCCTGACTATCGCAGGGATCGAAAAACAGCGCGGCTCCGCTCCACAATTCCCGGAACGTCGGGATGTCCGACAGCACGAGCGCGCAGCCGGCGGCGGCTGCCTCCAAAACGGAGAGGCCGAACGGTTCATAAAGTGCTGGGCTTGCAAAGATCGCCGCGCGCTGGAGATGTCCGCGCAAGGCGCTGTGCGGCAATTGCCCAAGCCAAGTGACGCCCACGGACGGATCTGCTTCAGCGGGTCCTGCGACCTGAACCGGCCAATCCAGATCCGGTGCAGCCGCAGCCAATACTCCGATGTTCTTGGCATGATCCCACAGCCGGCCGGCCGCGAAGATCAGCTCCTGCTTTCGAGTTGAGAGGTCCCCAGCAGTAGTCCCGTTCCAGATCACGGCGCCGGGAGACCGTGGCCGATAGATCTCCATGATGTCATCGTGGAACGACCGGCTCGGGCAGACCCAAGCTTGCGTGCTGTTGAGCGCCGCGGCCACCCGTTCCGTATAACGCGCCCAACGGGGCTCGCCGAGCCAGGTCGTATCCCGACAGGCCAGCGCCCATGAGTTGACGCAGGAGTGCGCCACGAGAACGGTTGGCGCACGCCACGACAGGGTTGCCTCCCGGAAACTGTTGAGGTGGACAATGTCCGGCCTGAACCGTGCTTCGAGCCCTAGAAGGACACGCCTGGCATTGCAGAGGTCACGCCCTTCCGGGTCTTGCCATTCCAAAGCGAGGTCGGTTTCGATGAGGCGAACCCCCGAGCCGTGCAGCATCTCGCGCTGGTCCGCGCGCGCGGATGGACCCATCGTCGCCAGCGTCAAGTGGGCGCCCGCGGCGGCAAGGCTCGAGGCGAGTGAGCAGGAATAGGTCCACACGCCGCCCACAGTGTCGGTCGTCATCAGGATCCTGATGTCGGAACCGCGGCTCATGGCGCCACCGGATGTTCGAGGGCGTCGAGCGGGACCGGCCGATCGTTCTGCACGTCGCTGAACTGGTCGAACATTCCAAGATAGTGCTGATGCGCGCGCTCCCAGGCGAAGTCGTCGGCCTCGCCCCACAGCTTTCGGTAGTCCGGCGAGCCGGGGTAGGGATAGAGCGGGACCGGGTCGTTCGCCCAGATGCCGGCATCCTGCATCTTGCGGCGCCAGCGCTGCACTACGGGATCGTCGTCCTCGGGGAGCTCGATCAGATTGGCCTGCACGAAGGGGACGTAGCGTCGGGCTTCGACCAGGCGGTCGGCGAGCTGGTCGGTGGTCATCTTGCAGTTCTTGGCGAGTGCCGCGCGGCCCTCGACGGTGAGACTTTCGATGCCAGCCTCGATCGAGACGCAGCCTGCGCGACCCAGCAAGGCGAGCATGTCCGGCTTCCAGAGATCGATGCGGGTCTGGACACCGAATTTGAGGCCCCGCGTACTCAGCCCTTCCAGAAGTTCTGGGTTCGGAAGGAAGATTTCGTCGATGAAGTAGACATATTCGACGCCTTGGCCGCGCAGCCGATCAATCTCGTCGAGAATGATCGAGGGTGGCCGTTTGCGGTAGGCGTTGCGGAAATTCTCCTTGGCGCAGAACGTGCAATTGTAGGGGCATCCCCGCGACGCCTCGACCTCCGCGCCGGGGCCCACCGGTTCGGCCTCGAAGCGATGATGGTGGTGACGATGCCGCCGGATCATCTCGTCCGGCCAGTCGAGCGCTGGCTGATCCTTGAAGTCGACCGCCTGCGGGCCGCCATTGACCCGGACCGTGGCGCCGTCCGCCAAGCACAGGCCGGGGAAGTCCCGCTCCCCGTTGGCCAACCGCAGCAAAGATGCTTCGCATTCACCCATGACGATTATGTCGACCGCGAGCTTCTTCAGGGCCGCCCGCGGCGTGGTCGAGCCGTGCGGCCCAACGGCGACCAAGACCGGTGCAAGATCCCGTACCGCCAGTGCAAGCTCCTGCGGAACGCGCAGCTCCGGCGGTGCGCAGCGCCAGAACAGGTAGGTCGGTGCCGTCGTGATGACGATCAGGTCAGGCTCGAAGGCGCGCAGCTCAGCCTCGACGTCCCCGAATGACAGATCGAACATGTGCGCATCGAGCAGCAGCGTCCGGCGCCCGGCCGCTTTCAAATAATGCTCGGCGATCCCGAGCTCGAGCGGAAGGTGGGGGGACCGGCAGCCGAAATAGATGCTGCCGCCAAAATCCCAGTTCGGATTGATCAGGGCGACGCGCGTCATGCGAGAGCCTCGCGGTTGCCCCGAGTTGTTCCGAAGCGGCTGTCCAGCCAGGCATGAAGCGAGCGAAGGCCCTCGGCGACTGAGACCTGCGGTGCCCATCCGAGGGCGGTAGACAGCGCACGGGTGTCGGTGACGTACCAAGGCTGATCGCCCGGACGCCAATCGGCAAAGCGGTATGTGACCTGATGGCCGGTCAGTTCGGCAATGTGGTCGATCAATTCCCGGAGGCTGACCGCATTGGCTGGTCCGCCGCCGAGATTGAACACGCGTCCACGCGCTAGCGAGATCCGGTCGAGTACTGCGAGCCAGGCAGAGGCTGCATCCGACACATGCAGCGCGTCGCGGACCTGATAACCATCGCCGTAGATCGTCAGTGGGTTGCCGCGGATCGCGCTCAGCAGGAAATGTGCGATCCAGCCCTGGTCCTCGGTGCCGAACTGGCGCGGCCCATAGATGCAGCTCATGCGCATCACCACGGTCTGGAGCCCGTAAACCCGCGCATAGTCGTGGACGTACTGATCCGCCGTCCCCTTGGAACAGCCATAGGGGCTGTAGAAATCGAGGGCAGCGTTCTCGGAGACGCCTTCGGCCAGCAAGCCGCTGGTGGGCGTATAACGGCGGCCGGTGAGTGCGATCTCGCTGTCCTCGATCAGGCGGCCATAAACCTTGTTGGTGGAGGCGAACACGACCGGAGCGGTGCTGTTGTGCAGCCGAACCGCTTCAAGCACGTTCAGGGTGCCGCGCGCGTTGATCTCGAAATCGGCGGCGGGATCGCTCACGCTGCCCGTGACGGCGACCTGAGCCGCCAAATGCAGCACCGCGCGGGCCTCACGCACGGCATCGATCACCGGAATCGGCTCACGAATGTCGGCCACCGCGATGGTGATGAGGTCGCGATGCCTGGATTTCAGCCATTGCGCGTTCTCGCGCACGCCGGCGCGGGCCAAGTTGTCCAGCACCAATACGCGCTCGCCGCGCTCCGCCAGCCGGTCGGCAAGATTGCAACCGATGAAGCCGCAGCCGCCTGTGATCAGAACCGGCCTATTGTCTCGCTCATTCATCACGCAACCAATCCTCGTTGCAGCAGCTCCTGGGTCGCCCGCTCGGCCTGGTCGTCGGCGATCTGGTCTGCGAGATATTCCGCGAGCTCCTCCAGGCCTTCCCTGAAAGCCACATGCGGCTCGAAGCCGAGAAGGTCGCGCGATTTGCCGATATCTGCGAAGCAGTGCCTGATGTCGCCGGCGCGGTATTTCCGCGTGATCTCGGGCGCGATGTCGCTCCGGCCCATGACCTCGGCGAGGTCCTCGGCGACCGACAGAATGGTCCGGCTTTGGCCCGAGCCCACGTTGAAGACGTCCTGCGCCTGCTCCACTTGCAGCGCGATGCGGCAGGCGCGGGCGACGTCGTGCACGTGAACAAAATCGCGCCGTTGCTCGCCGTCCTCGAAAACAAGCGGCGGCCGACCGTTGAGGAGCCGCGCGGCAAAGATCGCGAGTACGCCGGTGTAGGGATTTGACAGGGCCTGACGGGGACCGAACACGTTGAAGAAGCGCAGCGCCAGGGTCGGGATGCCGTAAGCCTTGCCTGTGATCAGGCACATGCGCTCCTGCGCAAACTTGTTCAATGCGTAGACCGAGCTCAGTGACGGCAGCTTGCTCTCCGGCGTCGCCACGGGGACGAGTGGGTGACCCGCGCTGTCGCGCAACTCCCATTCCCCTCTGCGCAGCTGCTCGATCGGCCGTTCGTCGCAGGCGACGACGCTTTGATCGGGCCTGCGATAGAGGCCCTCGCCGTAGATGCTCATGGAGGAGGCGACCACCAGCCGTTCGACTGGGCGCCTCGACAGCGCCTGGAGCAGCACCGCTGTGCCGAGCTCGTTGGTCCGCACAAAAGGCTCGATGTCGTACATGCTCTGGCCGACGCCGACGGCGGAAGCGAGATGCAGGACCATGTCGGCCCCGCGCAGGGCATGTTCGACCGCAACGCTGTCAGTGACGTCGCCAACGACGAGCTCGGCCTCATCGGCGAGATAGGACGGGCGCTGGCGGTTGCCGCCGTGGACCTGCGGCGAAAGATTGTCGAGCAGCCGGACCTCATAACCGGCAGCGAGCAGCATGTCGGTTACATGCGAGCCGATGAATCCCGCGCCTCCAGTGATTAATACCCGCGTCATGCACCACTCCGTGCCGCCGTAAGATCGATCCCTTGGGAAATCGACCGATGATGGGAGCTGAAGCGCGCCTTACTGTCTGGTCGGACGACCTGCACGCCAGTCACGTTTGGAGTCAGAAGCGATGCAAGGAATGTTCGTTCCTCGAAATTGTACAAACGAATATTTCTCTAACCTGGATCAATAACCTAGGTGAATCCCCAGCCCTGCTGCCCGCTAGAAGTGCGCGCCGTGCAGCGGTTCCGGCAGGTCCAGATGCCTTGCTGCGGTGGCGCCGATATCGGCAAAGCCGGCACGCCGGCCGATCGGAGCAGATGATTGCGTCGTCCGGGCCAGGATCGGCACCTGTTCGCGGGTGTGGTCGGTGCCCCTCCAGGTCGGATCGCAGCCATGGTCTGCGGTGATGATCAGAAGATCGTCGCTCCGCAGACGTGACAGTAGCTCGGGAAGACGTTCATCGAAGACTTCGAGTGCCGCGGCATAGCCCGCGACGTCGCGGCGATGGCCGTAGAGGGTGTCGAAGTCGATGAAGTTGGCGAACAGCAATCCTCCATCCGCAAGGCTGGCCAGCCCCTTGAGCGAGGCGTCGAACAGCCCGTCATTGCCGTCGCCGCGCATGTTTCGCCCAGTTGCCCGATGAGCGAAGATGTCGTCGATCTTGCCGATCGTCACGATGTCACGGCCGGCGCTTTCAGCGAGATCTAAGATGGTTCGCCCGGGCGGCGGCACCGAATAGTCGCGCCGGTGTACGGTGCGCTTGAAGTCGCTCGCATTTGTGCCGACGAATGGCCGGGCAATGACGCGGCCGATGTTGAGGAGATCGATCAGTCGCCTTGCGATCGCGCAAATCTCATACAGACGTTCGAGCCCGAAGGTCTCCTCATGCGCTGCGATCTGGAACACGCTGTCGGCTGAGGTGTAGCAGATCGGCATTCCCGTTCGCATGTGGCGCTCGCCGAACTCGGCGATGATCTCCGTGCCGGAGGCGTGACAATCCCCGAGGATGCCGGGCAATCCGGCTTGCTCGCAGAAGGCCCTAGTCAGATCCGCGGGGAAGCAGGGCATCGTTCGAGGGAAATAGCCCCATTCGAACGGTACGGGCACTCCGGAGATCTCCCAATGACCTGACGGGGTGTCCTTGCCTTTCGAGATCTCGGTTGCGCACCCAAATTGCCGGTGCTCGACCCGACCGTCCAGCCCCGGCGGCACGCGCCCGGTGGCGAGGCGACAGGCTTGGCCGAGGCCGAGCGCGACGAGATTGGGAATCCGGAGCGGACCCTCGCGGGCGGCGCTGTCGGCGCGACCGGCCATGCAGGCTTCAGCGATGTGGCCGACAGTGTCGGCGCCATCGTCACCATAGCGAGCGGCATCCGGCGCGCCGCCGATGCCGACGGAGTCCATCACCAGGATCAGGGCACGCATGTCGGTTCCCTGATAGGGGGATTGGCGGACGTTGCGGAGGATGCAACACCCGTCTTCGTGCAGTAGCGATCGACCATCGATGCGCAGAAATCGGCAAATTCATTGACGTCGAGTGGCGGGCTGGTGTGATGCGGCTCGATGCCCAGATGCTCGGGCGTGAAGCAGAACGTCACCGTGACCTGAAATTCCGCCAGCGCCTCCATCTGGCGGTCGAACCATGCGAGCGCATTAGGACGGAAGCTGTCGGCCCATGAAAGACCTGTCCTGAGATGGGTCACGCCGAGACGGCGCATCCAGTGCACGGCGTCGTCGAGGCGATGATCCTCGAAGTGGAACCACTGGCACAGACCCATTGCAGGCGCATAGATGCCAAACTGATCGGCCGCCGCCTTTGGCGTGCCGTCCTCGCGCAGCAGGCCCATGTGGAAATGCCTGTAATACGAGGAGCCTTCGGCTTCCTTGTGCCGTGTCGTTGCTTCCCAGGCGGAGGGAAGGTCGTAGAGGCTGTACCAATGGATGCGCGGGGCACGGCCGATCAGGAGTTCGGCTGTGCGCGACAGGCCCCAGGCTTGCACCTCTTCGGCGCCGAACGAGGAGACGCCGACCTCCGTCACCCAGACAGGCAGGGTGGTGACCGCCTTGATCTCCTCAATCTTGGCCGGCCACTCGCCGATCTGCCACAGGTTCCAGTCGAGCGGAAAGCCATGCACGGCGACTGCATCGAAATTGTCGAGCACGCCGCGGCTCTGCATGTTGCGCATGAACGACGGATCAATCGGCGAGATGCCGCCGAGCACGATTGGCAATGCGCGCCGCGCACTGCGGATCGATTTGCCGGCAGCGATGGCCAAGTTCGCGAACATCGCCCAATCCGGATCGATCAGGATATTCCAATGCGACTTGTTGTTCGGCTCGTTCCAGATCTTGGCAGCCTCGATCATCGGTTTGTGCTCCGGCAAGGATAGACGGGTCCATCGGCCTGAGGGCGCTCCGTTCGCTCGCAGAGATAGACCTCCTCTTCGGGATGCGCAGTGATGGCAAAGCCGGCGCTGCGCAGCATGGCCTCGACGCAGGCCCGGTTCGGGACCCACCAATTGGTGGGGTCGTCGGCGTACTTGTGCTCGATGAAGTGCAGTTTGGGATAGCCGGCGGAATCGAACTGGTCGGTGGTCCAGAAATCGTAGTTCTTCTCGATCGCGTCGACGTGACTGTCGCCGCGCTGCATCGACTGGAACAGGAGGAGGTCCTTGGCGACGTGCTCGTGGATGAGATCCAGCGCCAGAAGCGGATGGCGCAGGTGGTAGAGCACGCCCATGAACATCACCAGATCGAACTTCTCGCGGAGCTGCCCGACGTCATAGGCCGACATCTTGCGGAATTCGATCCTGAGGCCTTTCACTTCGGCGGCGAAGCGCGCCTGCGCCAGGTACTCCTCGTCGGTGTCTAGTCCAAGCACACGCTCGGCGCCCCGCTGCTTCATCTCCATGGCGTAAAAGCCGGCGTTGCAGCCGATATCGAGCACGGTCTTGCCTTCGAGGCGGTTCGGAATGATTCCGGAAAATCGCCGCCATTTCACGCTGGGATAGTCGCCAAGGAAGTGGGCGGGGGCGGTCGGCACGCCGTTCAGGTCGAGATTGTGAAACCACGGCCCGAGCGCATCGACGCGCTTGCGAATTTCCTCGCGCGTAAGTAGCGCTCTCGTCATGCAGTCGCTCCGTTGTCCATTGCGGGGATCGGTCGAGCTCCATCCGACGAGGTGCCGACCCGCAACCTCGACCGGCCGTCAGCGCCGGCGCTGTCCGCGAGAAGAGCCATAGCCTTGCGATAGCCGTCGACGGTTCCGACATCGACATAGGACTCCCCCGCCTTGATCCCGATGCCGACGCCGCCTGCCTGGAGGTAGGCATTGACCAAAGTCCCAAAATATTCGTCTCGCCGGTCTCGCGCGTTCCAGAGCGCATGCAATTCGCGGAAGCCGGTGGCCGACATCCTGAAAGCGCCCCAGATCCACCGCGAAGTTGGGGTCGGCTGCTTGACCTGGATCTCCCGCACGCTGTCTCCCTCGACCACGACGGCGTCGAAGAATTCCGGGCGCTCGACTGGGAAGAGGAGGAAGGAGAGGTCGGCATCGGGCAGAGCCTGCAAGGCGGCCTTTGGAAACCACACGGTATCGGGCAGGCCGACGACGACGTGCTCGTCATGTCCGACCACGGTGCCGGCCCGGAAGACGGCGTCGCATAAGCCGGATGCGTCGGGCTGGACCACATAGGCGAGCTGAGCACTGCCGTAGTGATCGCCGAAATATTCCAGAAT
This sequence comes from Bradyrhizobium sp. 164, assembly GCF_023073715.1. Taxonomy (GTDB): domain Bacteria; phylum Pseudomonadota; class Alphaproteobacteria; order Rhizobiales; family Xanthobacteraceae; genus Bradyrhizobium. The sequence goes on along the minus strand of NZ_JADPKA010000066.1, from coordinate 262,276 downwards.
GTCGGATTTGCCCGGCGAAATGACGAAGCAGATCTTGTCCGCTCCGCCGAGGATGAGGCGCTCCAGGAGATACTCGGAGACCGCGCAGGGGCGCTCCGTGCCGTCGTCGCGCCGGCTGCCGACGGGCAGCAGCTCCTTGGAGAACGCTAGCGGTTGGATGCGGCTGCCGCGGCCCGCGGCCGGAACGATGCCCCACATGGTCAGGCCTCCTCGGATTGCTGGCGATGCGTGCCGCTGGACGCCGCCTGCTCGAGCAGCGACACCAGCTCGCGCGCGCGTTTGTCGGATGTGTGCTGATCCAATGTCCGTTCATAGGCGCATCTAGCGATCGATTGGAGCTCGGCGCTCGGCATCGCCAATGCCGCCAATGTGTCCTGCGCGTCGCGGGCGATCAGGATCTCCCTGCCAGGCGCGAAGAACTCTTCGATACCCGGCCAGTCGTCGCTCAGGAGCGGGACGCCACAGGCAGCCGCCTCGAACAGACGGCCGGAGGGGCACCAGCCCATCTCCGCCATGGCTCTGCGTGTGACGTTGAGGGTCAAGCGGGAGGACGCAAAGAAAGGCGCATGCTCCGATGGCGGCAGATGCCGCACGAAGTAGATGTTGGGCGACCATGGGAAGTCGTCAGGATATTGCGCCCCGCCGATCAGGAAGCGCAGGTCCTGCCGCGCGCGTGCCGGTTCGACGAACAGCGCTTCAAGTCCGCGCTGGCGGTCTTCGGAATAGGTGCCGAGATAAGAGAGATCTGCGCGGTAGTGCGGTCGGGGCGGCACCGGGCGATGAATATCGACATCGACGTGGCCGTATAGGGGGCGAATGTCGCGGGCGCCGAGCCGGTCGCGGAATTCGTGGGCAACGCGGGGCCCGCCGGTGAAGCTGAGGACGAGCGCGAAATCCCGTAGGCCCCGTGGGCTGATATAAGGAACGGATCCACCCTCCATGAGCCGCGCCAGCGTGATCGGGGTATCCAGATCATAGAAGACGGGAACGGCGCGTCTTTCCGACATGATCAGGTCGGTCGCCGCGATCGCGTCGGGACAATAAGACGTGACGATCGCGACATCGGCATCCCCGACGTCGCCGCGGGCGAGGGAGCGGGTCTCGTCCCAAGTCGAAAACAACCGCAGCTGGCCGCCCGGCAATTCATTGAAGTCGCGGGCGCCGGCGTAATAGGGCACATCGCGCTCGTAGAAGACGACGGTATGGCCGAGGTGTGCCAGATGCTTGCAGAGGCCGCGCCACAGGGTCGCGTGGCCGTTGCCCCAGGAGGAGGAGATGGTCAGCCCGAAAATGACGATCTTCACGCCGGCACCCGCTGATTGATCCCGGTAATCCTGAACCCGCGGCTGTCCACGCTGAGAGTGGAGATGCTGGCTGGGTCGATTTCGATCGAGAGAAAGTCGTCAAGCCGCATGCGCGCGTAATGCAAGAGCGCAGCACGGATCGGCTCGGCATGACTGACGGCAATGACGGTGCCCGCAGAATGATCGTTGCGCAGCTGCTCCAGATGGCCGACGACGCGATTCTGGAGCGACCGCATGCTCTCGCCCCCGGGTGGGCGGCTAGCCCCGCGCCGCCTGTTCCAGCGCGACCATTGCGGGTCCTGACGGAGCTCCTCAAAGGACCGGCCGCTCCATTCGCCATAGTCGAGCTCGTCGAGAGCGGGGACGATCTCGATCGGCAGTCCGAAGTGCGCCGCCAGAATGGAGGCTGATTGCATGCAGCGCCGCTGCGGGCTCGACTGGATCAAGGCTGGCCACGGGCTGATCGTGATTGCACAGCGCGCCATTTCCTCGCAGCCGATGTCGTCGAGCGTGACGCCATTCATCCGGCCGCATAGCGTGCGGCCGAGCAAAGCATGGTGACCGTGACGCACGAGATGAATGATCCTCGCCATCAGGTATACACCTTGTCGTCGATGAAGGCGCGCGTTCGCCGTCTGGCCTCTTCGTCGGTGAACTGCTGCGGCGGCGATTTCATGAAATAGCTGGAGGGACCGGTCAGGGCGCCGCCCTGACCGCGATCCATGGCAAGTTTTGCGCAGCGAACCGCGTCGATCACGACGCCTGCGGAGTTCGGGGAGTCCCACACTTCGAGCTTGACTTCGGCGCTCAGCGGCACGCCGCCGAATGTCGTGCCTTCGAGCCGGATGAAAGCGAGCTTGCGATCGGTCAGCCAGGGCACGTGATCGCTCGGCCCGACATGGATGTTGTCGGGATCGATCGGAACGTCGAACTGGCTGGTGACCGCCTGAGTCTTCGAGATCTTCTTCGAGGTCAGCCGCTCTCGTTCGAGCATGTTCTTGAAATCGGTATTGCCGCCGACGTTGAGCTGGTAGGTGCGGTCCAGCCGCACGCCGCGATCACGAAACAAATTGGCGAGCACGCGGTGCAGGATGGTTGCGCCGACCTGGCTCTTGATGTCATCGCCGATGATCGGAAGGCCTGCATTCTCGAACCGCTGCCGCCAGTCCGGATTGGAAGCGATGAAAACGGGGATGCAATTAACGTAGCCGCAGCCGGCTTCGATGGCGCGCGCTGCGTACCATTCACTTGCGCGTTGCGAGCCGACGGGCAGGTACGACACCAGCACGTCGGTCCGTGACATCGCCAGGACCTCCGAAACATCGGCTTCCGGGACGTCGGCGACCGGAACATCATCTTCGAGATAGTGCCCGATGCCATCCATGACCGGGCCGCGCTGAACGATCACGCCGGTCTGTTCGACATCGGAGAACCGATGCGTGTTGTTCGGCTTGGCAAAGATGGCGTCGGCGACATCGCGTCCGACCTTGCCGGCGTTGACGTCGAAAGCTGACGCGATCTGGAGGTCGCTAATGTGATACCCGCCGAGATCGACGTTCATCAGGCCGGGCACAGGCTCGTTCGATTTGGCGTTTCGGTAATAGGTGAGCCCCTGGACGAAGGAGCTTGCGCAATTGCCGACGCCGACGATGCCGACGCGCACGCGGCGCCTGTCCTGAAGACGGGAATGCATGGACTAAGACCTCCGGGAAGACGATGGCATCAGCGTAAGTAGATCGGCGAACGTGTCGGAAGGTATGTTCGTTCCTGTGCTGGAGCCGCCGAGCCCGCGTGCGCATCGATTCAGGGCAACAAAAATGCAGCGCGCTTAACTTGGGATAAGATCCGCAGCCGGATCAACGGAACGAACATCATCCTGGATGAAGATGAAGAAGATGATGCTGGTTGTCCGGCGTTGGCCCCGGCGCGCCGTGAAGAACAAATCCTGCCGGCCCGCGTTTCATCGCAAATGGCTTCGGCGATGGCCGTGCCTGCACAAGCGAGGTGCCACATGACGTCCAAGACGCAGAACAACGAAGCCCAGCAGACCACCGATCACGCCGCGATCCGCAAATGGATCGAAGAGCGCGGTGGGCAGCCGGCGACGGTCAAGGCGACCGAAGAGGATGGACACGCCGGCATCCTGCGCATCGATTTCGATCCGCCGGATGAGGGGCTGGACCGCATCGGCTGGGATGAGTTCTTCGAGAAGTTCGACGAGGCCGGCATTGCCTTCCTGCACCAGGACCGGACCAAGGACGGAAAGCTGAGCCGCTTCCACAAATTCGTCCGTCGCTAGCCGGATCTCGGGACGTGACGAACGGCTGGGTGGAGGCCATGCGAGCAGGCGACTTTGCGCGTGCCTGGGCCATCAATGACCACGATCTCGCGATGTCCGGGTACCCGCCCAAGCATACCGGTCCGCGTCACCTTCAGCGAATCTGGCGGGGGGAGTCGCTTGCGAACAAGCACGTGCTCGTGCGGTGCTATCACGGGCTCGGCGACACGATCCAGTTCCTGCGTTTCATGCAACCTCTTCGCGGCATAGCGCGCAGTGTCACGGTCTGGTGTCAGCCCGAACTGTTGCCGCTGGTCGAGCGCACGGCAGGCGTCGATTGCGCGCTTGCGCTCCATTCGGGTACGCCTGAAGCTGACTTCGAGGTGGACATCGAGATCATGGAGGTGCCGCACGCGCTCAGGGTGGAGAGAGGGCAGATTGAGATGAGCGCGCCATATTTGACGCTGCCGCCGAGAAGTATGCCTGTGTCGCTCGACTGCGAAGGTCTGGCCGTCGGCTTGGTCTGGGAGGTCGGCCAATGGGATAAGCGGCGCGCTATTCTCCCCGCATTGTTGCGACGTCTCGCCGTTCCTGGCGTAGCGCTTCATTCGCTCCAAAGAGAGGCGGGGACCGAAGAGCTCGCGCAGATCGGCGCTCGCGACATCAGCACGCCCGATATCGCGGCTCTCGGTCGTCTTCTCTGTGAGCTCGATCTCGTCATTTGCGTTGACACCATGGTCGCACACCTCGCGGGAGCACTCGGATGCGAAGCCTGGGTGCTGCTGCACGCCGATTGCGACTGGCGCTGGCCTTCATCCGGGTGCCGTACGTTTTGGTATCCGAGCCTGCGCCTGTTTCGTCAAAAGACGGCCGGCGATTGGGGCGCTGTCATTCTGGAAGTGCGCGAAGCCTTACAGGAGCGTGTGAGGTGTGAGCAGAAGGTTACGCAATATCATCTGGCCGACGCGACGGCACCTTTGGTCAATTCCAGTTGCACTGGTCGGCGGCCTTGATCAGGTGGCCGGATGCCTAGATACGCGGGATCGAAGCCTGCCAGCCGGACCAGTCCGGGCCAGTCGGAGATCATCAAGGTCTTGCCGTGCCAGTGCAGCAGGTTGCAGCGGCGCAACTCCCGGATGGTGCGGTTGACATGGACTGGGGAGATGCTGCAGGCCGCCGCGAGGTCGGATTGGGTGAACGGCGAAGCCAATCTGAAGTCCTTTGCGAGCCCGACATTCTGCAGGCGTGTCGTGATCTCGCAGAGCAGGTGCGCTACACGCGTCAAGGCGTCCCGGCTGCCGAGGTTTACGGCCCAGTTGCGCTGTCTGGCGTGGTCGCCAAGCAGCATCAGCAGGAGGGTACGCGACATCGCGGGCGAGCGCGCCGATAGTTCGCGAAAGAAGCGATGCGGGACTAGCGCGACCACGGCAGGCCCGAGGGCAATGAGGTTGCCGTTGATGCGGGGCCGATAGAGTGTTTGGAGGTCAGCGATGTCGCCGGGGACCGAGATCGACGTGATCTGCCCGTCTGCGCCCTGGGCGTCCTGCCAGGACAGGTAGCCCTGGAGCAGCAGGCAGCATTGATGGCTGTCGTCGCCGTGGCGCAGGATAGCCTGATGTGAACTGAAGTGCGCGATCGTGCTCGGCATTTCTGCCAGCAGATCGAGGTCGTCGGCCGTCACGTCACCGATACTCGCCAGGTGATCGGCAAGCTTGGAAAAGGCAAATCCCGTCTGCATCGGTCATCCGATCGCCCGCCGCCTACCGCAACTCTGACCCAAATGGCAAAGGGCAGGCATTAACCTGTGATACGCTCCCTCGATCGGGGTATGATCGATTGGTGCGAGTCGACGTTCGCCAGTCTTCAATGTTCCTGTGAAATGAAATTAGGGAAAGCGGCAGTCGTCCGCACTTCGAGGCGTCTGCGATCTTTCGCCGGCACTATTGCGTAGCGTGAGGTCTTTCCGCGGGAGGCGGTCCCCTGTTCGACACCGACACGATGGCGATAAGGGGACAGACCTCTCTTGGCGGTTCTTGGCGGTCCTCCGGAAGGCCGGTTCCAGGGCCTTGTCCGAAGCCTCAGCCATGCAGCGGTAACGGGCGGGAATGGGGCTATGGCGAACTCGCGACGCCGGCACCTGCGCGGCTCCCCTGAACGATTTGCTCCTGTACATCTTTGAGTCATCGAAGCTTTTGCGCCGGGCGCCTGGCTAGGAACGAGCGTCATGTCAGGGATTTGAGCAAGGTCCCGACCGGAAGACGCTCATGCACAGATTTGACGCCGCTTTATCGACCGCCGCCCTCACGAGGGTGACGGATGACATCTGGATCGCGGACGACGCGCCAATTAGCGCGGCGGGTCTGCGTCTGCCTGTTCGCATGACGGTCATTCGGCTGTCGAATGGTGACCTCGTGCTGCACTCGCCGGTGCGATATTCGCCTGCTCTGCGCAACGAGCTGGAGCGGTTGGGATCAATCAAATATCTGGTCGCGCCGAATGTGGCGCACTGGATGTTTCTGCCTGCCTGGCAGAGGCATCTGTCGCAGACGTTGACCTTTACAGCGCGAGGACTGTCTGCGCGGAACCAGGTGCGAGAGGCCGGGCTTCGCGTTGACCGCGAGCTCGGCGACACCACCCCCGGAGAGTGGGCCGCCGAGCTTGAGACCATCTCGGTGCATGCCCCGATGTTCTCCGAGGTGGAGATATTCGACAAGCGGAGCCGCACGCTGATCCTGACGGATCTCGTGCAGAACCTTGATTCCCATGATCTTTCCGCGTCAAATCAGGCCGCCGCAAACCTGCTCGGCATCGCCAAGCCTGACGGCAAGGCGCCGATTTATCTCCGGCTCTTGTTGCGCCTCGGCGGCCGTTCGGTACACGCCGCGGCCGAACGGCTCGTGCGCCTGGCGCCTGAGCGGGTCATCTTCGCGCATGGCGATTGGTTCAAGGCGGACGCGGCCGTGCGCCTCCGGCGGTCGTTGCGCTGGCTTGTCCCAATGGATGCCTCGGGATCTTCGCGGCGGCCAATGGCGGGCACACGGGTCGTCATTACGGGAGCATCCAGCGGAATTGGCCGAGCGGCGGCGCTGGCGTTTGCGCAGCAAGGGGCGAGCGTGGCGCTTGCCGCACGTCGCGGCGAGATCCTGGCAAGCCTCGCGGCAGAGTGCGAGGCGCTGGGAGGCCGTGCCTTGGCGGTCCAGACCGATGTCAGCGATGCGGAAGCGGTGCAGCGATTGGCAGGGCAGGTTGACGATGTATTCGGCGGAATCGACGTCTGGATCAATAACGCCGGCACCGGTGTATTCGGCGCCTATCAGGACGCCGACTTCGCGCTTCACCGCCGAACCATTGAAGTCAATCTCCTGGGAATGATGCACGGCGCCTTCGCGGTGCTTCCGATCTTTCTCCGCCAGAACCGAGGCATCCTGATCAACAACATCTCGCTGGGGGGTTGGGTGCCGACGCCGTTTGCGGCGGCCTATTCCGCAAGCAAGTTCGGCCTGCGCGGTTTCACGGCGAGCCTGCGCCAGGAACTCGGCGCGCATCCGAACATCCATGTCTGCGGCGTGTTCCCGGCGATGGTGGATACGCCGGGCTTCGTCCACGGCGCCAACATGTCGGGGAAGAGGCTCGATCCGGGGCCGCTGCTGTACCAGTCAGAAGATGTCGCTCAGACCTTTTTGAACCTCGTTCGCGCGCCGCGCGATGAAGTGGCCGTCGGCTGGCCCGCGCGCGGTGGCCAGATGGCCTACGCCATCGCGCCGAAATTCACTGAAAATCTGTTAGGTGGCGCATTCCGATTCCTCCTATCGCGCGCCGGACGCGCACCGATCAGCGAGGGGAGTATCATCGAAGCCTCGCCGCTCGGCACGTCGGTAGACGGGGGGTGGCTGGGGCGGAAGCAGCTTCCACCGGCTAGGATCATCAGCCAGGGGCTTGCACTTGTGGGAATGGTTGCGTGTGTGGCTTTGGTGGCCTCGGTAGCCGTCCGGCCGCGTCGGCCGCAGATCAGGACCAGGCGTCGCCGGACGTCGACGGACGTACCGTACCAAGGCTGTCTTGACCGACGGACATCATGGCAGCGCGTAGGCTCGCACGTAGTCCCCGAGCCTGGTGCCGAACGAGCCGTGGCCGCCATCGACCGTCACCACGTATTGCTTGCCGCCGGTCTCGTAAGTCATCGGCGTTGATTGGCCGCCAGCGGGAAGACGGTCCTGCCAGAGCTGCTTGCCATCACCGACGTCGAATGCCCTAATATAGTCATCCATTGTTCCCGTGATGAAGATGACGCCTCCCGCGGTCACGATCGGCCCGCCCAGCATGGGAACGCCCAGCTTGAACGGAAGCGGGACAGGGGCCTGATCGCGAATCGTGCCGATGCGGTGTTGCCACACCACCTTGTGCGTCTTGAGGGCAATGGCCGCGATATTCCCCCAGGGCGGGGCGAGGCAGGGTATGCCGAGCGGCGACAGGAAGATGCCGAGATCGACGCCATAGGGAGCGCCGTACATCGGCTGAACGCCGAGTTCGGTGCCGGGTGGATGCGCAGCGTTCGGCGCGGCCGGATTGTCTTTTCCACGCGGCACCAGGCGGGAAATGAACGGTATCGATTGAGGGTTTGCGATCGCGATCTGCCGCTGTGGATCGACGGCAATTCCGCCCCACTCGAACATGCCGAAATCACCCGGGAACACCAGCGTGCCTTGCTCCGAAGGCGGCGTGAACGGCCCTTCGTAACGGAGACGCTTGAACTTGATACGGCAGGCGAGCTGGTCGAACATCGTGCTGCCCCACATCTGCGCGTCCGTCAGCATGCCGGGTGGGCGGAAGCTCAATTCCGAGAAGGGTTGGGTGGGGGACAGCCGGTCGCCGGGTGCGGCGCCCTGCGGCACGGGCTTCTCCGGCGCGGGCACCAGCTGATGCCCGTCGCGGCGGTCGAGCACGAAAATGTCGCCCGTCTTTGCCGGAATGTAGATCGCCGGCGTGGTGCCGCCATTCGAACGCAGATCGACCAGGCTCGGCTGCGAAGGCATGTCCATATCCCAGAGATCATGGTGCACGTTCTGGAACGACCAGCGTAGTTTTCCGCTGGCGATATCGAGCGCGATCAGCGCCGAATCGTAACGCTCCTTGTCCGACGAACGGCCGCCGCCCCAGATATCCGGAGAGCTTGAGCCGAGCGGGACGTAGACGAGCCCGAGATTTTCGTCGACCGCCGAGATGCTCCACGAATTGGGTGAACCAGCCGTGAAATGATGCGAGGCGGAGGGCATCTCGTTCGGATCGGGATTGCCGGCGTCGAACGCCCATATCAGTCGCCCGGAATAGATGTCGAAGCCGCGGATCACGCCTGAAGGCACGCGGTCGGAATAATTGTCGATGACGGCGCCACCGACGATCAGAACCTTGTCGGTCACCACGGGCGGCGAGGTACCCTCGTAGAAGCCGAGCGTCTGGACCTCGCTTCCCTCCTTGAGGTCGATCTGACCTTGGTTGCCAAAGCTGGCGCAGGGCGTGCCGCTCTGGGCATCCAGCGAAAACATCCGGCCGTCATTCGTCGGCACGAAAATGCGCTGCGGACAATCGCTTGGGGCCGGCGCGCCGTCGGCCGTGACCGCGCCAAGGCTTTGTTGCGTGATAGGACACGCCGCGGCAGGTCATGTGCTGGAAGGCCTGGTTGTGTTGGATCTGAGGGTCAAACTTCCAGCGCAACTTGCCGGTCGCAGCGTCGAGCGCGAACACGATTTGGTGTGGCGAGCAGGTATAGAGGAGATCGCCAATCTTGAGCGGCGTCGCCTGGTTGGTGATCTCTTCGGGATCATCAGGACCCTTGTGGTCGCCGGTGCGGAATTCCCAGGCGAACTTGAGGTCCTTCACGTTGGCTTTGGTGATCTGGCTGAGCGAGGAATAGCGCGTCCCCCAGCCAGTGCCGCCGTAGGCCGTCCAGTTTTCGCCGGCGGCGGGCGGGGCTGCTTCGGAGGAGGCAATGGCGCCCGTCGTTTCGCTCTCCGGCACCGTGCCGGCAAGATCGTGGCGATCGCGCGTGAGGGAGAGAGCGAGCACGGCCGCCGCCGCCATCAGTACGAGGCCGAGCGCCGATCGCGCGGCACGCAAGCGAGGTGCCAAACGACGCGTAATGAAGGGCAACAGCAGCCAGACGCCCAGCGGCGCAAGCACGTCGCCGCGCGGCGCCAGGGACCAGAAATCGAGGCCGGCCTCCCAGATTGCCCACGCAATCGTGCCAAGCAGCAGCGCGGCATACACCCAGAGCGCCTCGGCACGCCGGCGCGTAAGCAGCCACGCGGTGAGCAGAAGCATGGCCCCGGCGACGAGATAGTAAAAGGAGCCCCCAAGCACAGCGAGCCAGGCGCCGCCGCCGGCGAGGGCCAATCCCATGATAGCGACGATCACAATGGTGATCGCGAGCAGTGGCGCGTCACGGAACAAGTGGATGGGAGTCATATTTCCTACTTCAGCGTATAGAGAAACGCCGCGATATCACGCGCGTCCTTCTGCGGGATGCCCATTCTCGGCATGGCGTTGCCCGGCAACGTCCGCTGCGGATCTTCGATCCAGTCGGCCATGTTGTCCGGCGAATTCTGGATGTAGCCGGCGATGTAGGTCCGCGTGCCGATCCGGTGCAGAGGTGGACCGACGTTGCCGTCGGCACCGGCGATGCCGGGAATGTCGTGACAGCCGCCGCACTGATATTGCTTGACGAGGTCGGTGCCACGGCGCGCATCGCCGATGAAATTGTCCGGGCCGGCAGCCGTGCCTTTGTCGCAGGCCACCGCCGTCAGGGCCAGCAGGGAGGCGATGAGCGATCGTGTCGTTGGAGTCCCCATCGGCTGCTCCGCTTTCCGGATCAGGGTTTTCGGCCGAAATTGAAAGTCTTGGTGGCGGACCACGGATCGGTCGTCGAGACCTGCTCGCTCGGCACTTGCTCCACTTCAGGGGATAGCGGATTTGCCGAGAAGGTCCGGCCCCATTGCCGGTTCGGCTCGTTGCTGATCTTGCTGATATAAGTGACGAGGTCCCAGATCACGCTGTCGGGCAGCACGCCGCCCCAGGCCGGCATTCCATTGGGCCGCCCCTGGTAGATTGACAGATAGATGCTCTCGGGCTGCGAGCCATAGGTGAAGATGTTGTTGCTCAACGCCGGCCCCATGCCGCCGCCGCCGTTCGGCGCGTGGCAGCCCACGCAATTGAAGCTGACGTAATAAGTCATCCCGCGCTGCTCCGCATTGGGATCGCCTTGCACGGGATTCTTGATCTGGGGTCGGTCCGGCTGCGCGCCGGGGAAGAGGTGGCTGACCGGGACCTGCATGAAGACGCCGGGCCTACCGTTGCCGACGCTGCCGCCGAAATTGGGGCGCGGTGCCGGCATCGGCATCTGCGCCTCCTGTGACTGCGGCAGAGTCTGCTGGGCAATTCCGGCGCCGTTCGACACGATCGCGAGGAGCAACGATAGGAAGCTCATGCGTAATGCTGGAGCAGACATCACTCATGCCCTCCGGACGCCGTGACCGGCTTTTCGACCAGCGGCACGCCGAAACTGCGCAGCAGCGACATGATCTCGGATCGATGCTCGTCGATGAATGCATTCAGCCGGTCGCGCAGCGCGTGGTCGTCCTTGCGTACGCCCATGGCAATGGAAAACTGGAACTGCTGAGGGCCAAAGCGCTCGTAATCCTGAATTGGCGTGACCGTCAGCGGGACGGGAGAGCGCTGCGCGAAATAGCCGCCCAGCGGCCCCCAGGCGGCAGCAACATCGATCTCGCCGTTCTCGACTGCCTCGATCAGGCGCGCGGGCGGATCAGCTCGGCGATAATCGCCGTAGATGGAATAGCCGCGGACATTGTCGACGATGCCTTGTTCGCCGAGCGCCTGCGCAGGCGGTGGATTGTTGCCGTCGTCGCCGATCAGATGCACGCCGATCACGAGGTGATGTAAGCGCGGGTCGAGCAGCGACGAAAGATCGAGCTGCTTATCCTGCCGAGCCACGAACACGTAGCTGGAGCGATAATACGGCTTTGTCGTCTCCACGAGATCGTAGCCGGCCGGTACGCCCATCACGACGTCGCATTTGCCGGCATTCAACGTGTTGCGGACGAAGCCGCGTCGCTGCGCCCACCAAGTGTAGGCGACCTGTTGGCCGAAATGCTCGCCGACTATGGCTGCGAGCCTGTTCTCGAATCCCGCTTCCGCGCTGTTCGAGAATGGCAGATTGTTCGGATCGGCACAGACGCGGAGTTCGCCATCCGATGCCGCCGTTCCGGGGCTCGCGAGCCCGATCAGAATGCCGAGGGCGATGCCCGGACAATTACTTCGAGGGCGCATGGCTGGTGTCCTCACCCTTTGCGTCTCCAAGCTTGAACACCAGCAACTCGCTCCCGCCGGCGGTGTAAAACGGCAAATCCTGCGTCGCGCCCGCAAAGCCCAGTGCGGCATTGCGCACGCGGGGATCGACCTCAGCATTGGCCACCACCCCGGGCCAACCGCCGACGCCCGAGAGGATCGCGATGTATTGCTGGCCGTCGGAGCCGCGATAGGAAACCGGCTGGCCGATGAACCCGGAGCCGGCACGGAATTGCCAGAGCACACGCCCATCCCTGGCGTTCACCGCCTTGAAAAGGCGATCCATCGTGCCGTAGAACGCCACGTCGCCGGCCGTCACCAGCGCGCCGCTCCAGACCGGAAGCTTCTCGTGGATCTCCCAGATCTTCTTGCGCGCGACCGGGTCCCACGCCATGAACTCGCCGCGATACCCACCAGGGCCGGCATACATATCAACGTCTGCGCCAACATAGGGCGTGCCGGCGATATAGCCGACCTGCGAGGCCTTAAAGTCCATGCAAAGGTGCTGATGCGGGACGTACAGCAGCTTGGTCCGCGGTGACCAGGCCGACGGTTGCCAATCCTTGGCGCCGGGCGCGCTCGGGCAGATGTTCTCGACGGTCTTGCCGACCAGCGGCGTCTTCTCCTCGTTCGGGATGATCTTGCCGGTCTTCAGATCGACGCCCTTGTAGCTGTTGACGAACTCATAGGCATCCGCCGAGATCACTTCGCCTGTCGCGCGATCCATGACGTACATGTAGCCGTTGCGGCCGGGATGGATCAGCACCTTGCGGGTCTGGCCACTAAGCTCGAGGTCGACAAGCACGTTCTCGTTGACTTCATCGTGGTCGAACAGATCGTGCGGGTTGATCTGGTAGGCCCATTTGGCTCGACCGGTGTCCGGATCGCGCGCAAAGATCGTGGTACTCCAGAGATTGTCGCCGCTGCGCTGGTTGGCATTCCAGGGACTTGGATTGGCAGTACCGTAGTAGATCAGGTTCAGATCAGGATCGTAGGAGATCCAGCCCCAGACCGTACCGCCGCCGACCTGCCAGCGATCGGCCGGCCAGCTCTTCACGCCGAGATCCGTGCCTTTGAGATTGTCATAGAACGGCTTGAAATCGTCCCCGATCAGCACCTCCTTGTCGGGACCCGTCGAATAGGCGCGCCAGGCAATGGCGCCGGTGTTCTCATCTAGCGCCGTGACCCAGCCACGAACGCCCATTTCGCCGCCGCTGTTGCCGACGAGAATCTTTCCCTTGACCACGATGGGTGCCATCGTGATGGTCTCGCCCTTATTGATCTCGCCGAGCTTCGTGTGCCAGAGCTCCTTGCCGGTCTTCGCATCGATCGCCACGGTGTGGTTATCGAGTGTATTGAGGAAGACCTTGTCGTTGTCGAAAGCGAGCCCGCGATTGACGACATCGCAACAGGCAACGCCCGCGGCCGCCGGCTCCGGCTTCGGCGCGTAGGACCACTTCAACTCACCTGTCGTGGCATCGAGTGCGAACACACGGTTGGGGTAGGGGCCTGCATAAGGGCCGACCACGTACATAGTGCCGTCCACCACGAGCGGCGCCGCTTCCTGGCCGCGATCGGCGCCAACCGAGAAGGTCCACGCAAGCTGGAGGCGCGAAGCGTTGGTCGCGTTGATCTGGGCGAGCTCGCTGTAGCGCGTGTTGGCGTAGTCGCGCGCGGCCATGGGCCATTGGCCCGGATCCTTCATGCGGGTAGCGAGATCGGTTTGTGCCGACCCCGACGACAGCAGCGCGCCGAATGCGCAAAGGACACTCAGCAACCGCGCGAAACCACGCACTAACATGTGTAAGGCACTCCATGGCGGTGACGAGGCCATGCCGCGTTGCAGGCCGGTGCGAACGTACAAACGTTGCGCTTCCCCTTGGTTCCAAAAGGAGGGATTCGCAGCTATCTCACGACGTTGCCCGATACGCCTGCGCCGAGATCGACCGCGATCTGATCCTCCTTGCCGTTGCACTTGGGGTGGCCGAATCCTGACGGGCTTCTGCCGTCCGGGCCGATGTCATAGATGATCGCGTCCTTCATATTGGGACTGACTCCGGCCGGCACGCGGTCAAGTCCAAGCAGGTGGCGGACGCGCCAGGCAACATTGTGATCGGCGCAGGAACTGTCGCCGCTGATACCAAGCGCACCGGCGATCCCGTTGCCGTCATAGAGCGCCAGCCCACCGCCAAAGACGATCACGCCGCCCACGGGCTTTCCGACCATTGGATCGTGCGCCGTGCCGAATTCGTCGGGCGAGCCCGAGTACAGAACCTCTGGCGATGGTGGGTTGCTGAGACCTGCGCCGAACAGAATTCCGCCAGGTTGCGCGCCCGCGTAGAGGTTGGCCGTGGCGATCGCCTTGTCCTTCAGGCTGAACGCATTCGCCGTATTCGCCTTTTCGGCTGCGATTGCTCGGCTGCCCAGCCACTGATCATCGACTTTACTGCCACTGTAGGCGACCGCGCAGACAAGACCCTGTCGATTGACGACAGCAGCCCATTCGTTGTTGTCGAAGCCTCCATTGCCCGGCCCACCGCCGGGCTTCACACTCTTTTTGAGGATATCGGCGAGCTGCTCATGATCGACCGGACACGACATAGCCGGCCGGGGTTGGTCCTGCGCGTTCAAGATTGCAGGCACCAAGAACGCCGTGGACAAGACAGCCGTTGCTGCCATGACAGATCGTTTGCCCATGTGGCCTCCCTGGAGTGTCGCACTCAGCAGGCGAACGTCCGAAGAGAAGTTGCGGTTCCTATGCAGGACCGCTCATGAGCGGCAGGTGCGAGTGGCCACCGTCGTGGTCAGCCACCGGTGAGCAAAGAACAATGCGGCGGCTGTGTAGAGTATGCCCATGGGCACCCACATCAGGATGCCTGCGAGCTGCTGGTCTTCAAGGGGCGAAAGGCCGAATTCCCCGGCGAGGGCGCCCTGGGCCGGGATCCAGAGCCGCGGCGATACGGTCAGCAGGGCCCCGAGCACACCGGAATGCAGGATGGTGATGAACAGGCAGGCGACGGCGATGCCGTCGCGAGTTCGGGTGCTGCGGCCCCGTCCGCGGCCATGCAGCAGCACCCACCAGAACAACAGCGCGGTCACAAAGAAGCTGACGTGTTGGAGGCGATGGATCCCGGCGTTGTCGAGCGCCCACGCGTAGAGCGGTGGTGCATGCCAGATCCAGAGCGCCGCGCCTTGGAAGATGGTCGCGCTGATGGGGTGGCTCACAAAAGTCCACGGCCAAACCAGCATCGGCAGATTGAGAATTCGGCCCGCCGATGGCCGGAACGAGGCTGGTAGGCTCCACAGCAGCGGGCCGTTGATCCGGGCAAACGCCATCAGTGGCGCCGCGACGAGCATGAGCAAGCCGTGCTCGACCATGTGCGCGGTGAACAGCCGCTCGCCCAGCCAGTGCAGCGGCGAGGTCACCGCCAGCGCGAGGACGAGCCAGCCGGTCCAGAACGCGGCGACCTGCCGGAAGCTGACGCCGCGGCCGCCTCCCGCGTGCCGCCAGAGTCGCTGCGTTCCAACATAGAAGCCAATGCCCATGGCATAGAGCGGGGCCACGAGCCAGGGGTCGTAGCTCCAGAGTGATCCCGAATCGACATCGGATAGTCCGTGCGCGGCGGCCGGCTTCGCGAGCAGCGCAAGCAATAACGCCGCAAAGCTCAGCGCAGACATGGGCTGATCATGAGCGACGCGGCGAGCTGGTTCGCGATGACCAGCGCGAACAGCACGCCGGAGCCGACGCCGAGCCACGCCATGAACGTCCTGGGACCGCCACCTTGCGCATCGGACCATTCAGCGCTGGCACCGCGCCGAACCGCGCGTGCCGATATGACGGTGCCTGCAAGAGCGAGGATGGCCAGAACAGCGCTCAGGATTGCTCCGCTCATCCTCGTCTTCTCGCACGAGAAGTGCGCGAACACGTAGACACCTTGCAAATTAATACCCCATGCAATGGGCCCGAGCGCAACGCCGGCCCAATACAGCCATCTGGAATGTCCGTCAGCTTCGGTCATAGGCGCGGCACCCAATCCAGCAGCACGTACAGAGGCAGCCAGGCAAGCACGACAAAGTTCCAGTAGAAGACGTTGTCGGTTACATCGCTGAAGCGGCGCGGCTTTGCGTGCCTCGTGAACATCAGGACCGCAAGAACGATCGTGTCGCCAACATCGGTGGCGAGATGGGTCGTGTGCAATCCGAGAATGAGCCACACGATCGATCCGTAGGCGGAATTGTCCCAGCGCGTATTGAGATGGGCGAACTCGAAGCCGCGCAGAACAAGAAGGGCGGTGCCGATCACGGCCATCACGATGAGACCGACCCGCACTTTGGCAAGATCCTGCCGGTGCGCGGCCCGATTGGTGATCTCGTTCGGGATGATGCTGAGCAGATAGACCGCGACCTCGGCCGTGCCTGGCCAAAGATCGGGCGGCGCGGCGCCGATCGGCCAGTTCGGATTGACGGCGTAGAGATAAAGATAGGCGCCGATCGCGATGGCGAACCCCATGCCTTCGAGCGCCATGAAGCCCATGGCGCCCCACCATGGTCCACTGCGTGGGCCGTACCCGTAAGTCGGCAGTTCGGCGACATTGCGAACGATGGTTTGTCTCACTCCTCGTCCTCCCTGCTGCCGGTCGGCCAGAACCAGCCGATCAAGGCGACGGCCATCGGCGGCGTGCCCCAGAGCACCGCCCATGGCGTGAAGATCGAACCGATGAAGAACACTGTGGTTGCGATGGCTGTGAGCAGTGGCCAGATGCTGGGTTCGGGCGATGCTTCGCGGATTTGCGGCTCGGCCTCTGCCAGTGAGGTGAGCAGGACTTCGCGCCGCTCCGCGCTCAGACCCGCGACGACAGGCAGGCTCATGCTATCGGCCCACAGCGGATCGCGGTGTTTGACGACCGGAATGCGGTCGAAATTCTGCGGCGGCGGTGGCGAGGACGTCGCCCATTCCAATGTTGAAGCGCTCCAAGGATTGTCGCCCGCGAGTTCACCCTTGCGCAGGCTGTAGATCACATTGACCAGAAGCAGCGCAAAGCTGAGCGCGAAAACGAGCGCGCCGCCGCTGGACAACAGGTTCAAGTGCGCCCAGTCCATGTTGGCCGTGTAGGTGTAGACCCGACGCGGCATTCCGATCAGCCCGAGAATGTGCATCGGGAAGAACGCGACGTTGAAGCCGATGAAGGCCAGCCAGAAATTCCAGCGACCGAGGCTCTCGCTGAGCATCCTGCCCGTGATCTTCGGAAACCAGTAATAGACGGCACCGATGAGCGGGAACACCGCGCCGCCGATCAGGACGTAGTGAAAGTGCGCAACGACGAAGTAAGTGTCGTGCACCTGGGTGTCGATCGGGACAGAGGCGACCATCACGCCGGACAGGCCGCCGAGCACGAAGATCACGATGAAACCGATCACGAACAGGAGCGGCGTGCGGTAGACCGGCCGTCCGTCCCAGAGCGTTGCCAACCAGCAGAAGATCTGCAGCCCGCTCGGCACCGCGATCAGCATACTGGACGCCGTGAATAGGCCGGCGCCGAGCTGGGGCAGGCCCGTGACGAACATGTGGTGGACCCACAGGCCAAACGATAGGAAGCCAGTCGCGATCAGGGAGAGAATGACGACGGGATAGCCGACCACCGGCCTGCGCGCGAAGGTCGCCAGGATTGCTGAAACCATGCCGGTGCCTGGAATGAAGATGATGTAGACCTCCGGATGGCCGAAGAACCAGAACAGATGCTGCCAGAGCAGCGGATGCCCACCGGAGGATGAATCATAGAAGCGGGTGTTGACGAGCCGGTCGAGGATCAGCGACGTCGATGCGACCATGACCGAGGGCATCGCGAACATCACCAGGAAGGCCGTTATCAGCATGGCCCACACGAATAACGGAATGCGGTCAAGGGTCATCCCGGGCGCACGGAGCTTGAAAACGGTGACAATGATCTCGACGGCGACTGCAAGCGCAGCGACTTCGGTGAAGGTGATCATCTGCGCCCACACGTCCGGGCGCTTCGTCGGCGTGTATTGCAGCGAGGAGAGCGGGACATAGGCAAACCAGCCAACGTCCGGGCCGACATTGAGCGCAAAGGAAATCCAGAGGAAGCACCCGCCGAACAGAAACATCCAATAACTGAAGGCATTGAGGCGCGGAAAGGCGATGTTCCGCGTGCCGACCATCAGCGGCACGAGATAGACGGCGAACGCCTCCATGACCGGCACGGCGAACAGGAACATCATCGTCGAGCCGTGCATGGTGAAGATCTGGTTGTACTTGTCGGCCGACAGGAACGTCTTCTCCGGTCCGGCAAGCTGAACGCGCATCAGGATCGCGAGAATGCCGCCGAGAAGCAGGAAAGCGAAAGCGGTGACGATATACCGGCGGCCGACGACCTTGTGGTCCACCGACGTGAGCGCACCCGTCCATCCGGACGGCGTGCGCCACACCCGCTCCAGCTGCGTGGACAGCTGAAGGCCATTCAGGACGTCGTCCCGTATCTCACGTGGTTCAGCGGCGATGCTCACTTGAGCTGCTCCAGATAGTGTAGGATCGCGATGAGCTCGCCCGACTGCAGCGGCATCTTTGGCATGAGATTGCCGGGCTTGATGTGCTGGGGATCGGCGATCCAAGCCGCGAGCGTCGCCGGCGTATTCGGCAGCGTTCCCGCCGCGATCGTCGTTCTGCTGCCGATATGCGTGAGATCCGGGCCGAGCTGCCCGCCGGCCAGCGTGCCGCTGATGTTGTGACACAAGGCACATCCGCGGGCCCGGAAAAGAGCCTCGCCCTGCTTGCCAAGCTGATCCGTAGGGCTGTTCGCGCTCTGGTTCTCGTGGTCGCGCCAGCGGCCGAATTCATCCGGCGGCAGCGCGAGCACGGCGAAGGCCATATTCGCATGCTGGAGGCCGCAGAATTCGGCGCATTGCCCGCGATAGACGCCGGCATTCTTGGCCGTGAATTGCAGCTCGTTCTTTTGCCCGGTGATGAGGTCCATCTTCCCGGTCAGGCTCGGCACCCAGAAGCTGTGGATCACATCGGCGGATTCCAGCTCGACCTTCACCGGTTGGCCGGTCGGGACGCGGATCTCGTTCGCGGTCACGAAGCTCCGATGCGGACTGTCAGCTTCATAGCGGACTTCCCACCACCATTGGTGGCCAATGATCTTGAGCGTGAGGGCGTTCTCGTCCTTGGCAAAGATCGTGCGCTGACCGGCATAACTGACAATGGAGAGTCCGAGCACGACGACGAGGGTTGCGAGCCCCAGGACAAAGATGACGCGACCGCTCGTCCGCTCAAACGGCTGGTGCAGCGCGAGTGGTTGGTCGGCCGGGCGCTTTCGGCGCAGCAAACTGACTCCAAGCACGACCACGACGGCGA
Organism: Bradyrhizobium sp. 164; assembly: GCF_023073715.1. GTDB lineage: Bacteria > Pseudomonadota > Alphaproteobacteria > Rhizobiales > Xanthobacteraceae > Bradyrhizobium. The sequence goes on along the minus strand of NZ_JADPKA010000066.1, from coordinate 242,961 downwards.
TCCAGACGGCGGCCGCAACGGTCAGGAAGATGAAGATGGTATGAAGGATCTGGCTGGACTGAAGTCCCTGCGGGTCCAGCACGGACTGCCGGCCGGCGCAAGCGGCCAGCGGCAACGTCGCAAATGGCACCAGAGCCGTTCGCATCCGGACAGGCATCGATGTTCGCCGTGCTCCCCTGTTCGAGGGCGAACCGGTCAATCGTATGAAGGTTCCTATCTCCGCGAAATGGCTGGTTCACAGCATCTCAGAAAGGCCATCCTCTGGTCGCGATGAAGATTGCCGCATCGGCCACGGCCATCAGCAGCAGGACGATCAGGACGGCTATCATGGCCCCTGGCTGGGTAATCGCGCGAAGGTCTTCAAGCATTGATCATCCTCGACTTTGCGGTTCGATCACCTTGCCATCTCCTCTTGTGGATCGTGCGGCGCTGTGCGGCTTCGGTGCTTCGCTCCCGTTGCGCGCTCGCTGCGGCAAATGCCAAAAGCACGCCGACGCCGCTATTGCCTGTTTGAGTGCTCCCGTCAGACATGCGGGAAAATGCCAGCGTGCTGTCGTGGTTCCTAAGCCTCGTGTATCGCCAGGACGCCAGGTGATCGCCAGGACGCCAGGAGAGGCGCTGTGATCAGAATTGGCGTGATTTCGTTGCGAGCGGCCGGCTTGTATTCCGGCCGGCGGGCAACTGCCTCGAATGCCGCGGTTACCTATCGGACTTCGATCGCTGACATCGTCGCCGAGCACAAAGGTTGAGGAAGTAAGTTCAATATTAGAACTTATATTGCTTCGCCGGCTGCGCCGAGGCCTTCTGCCCGGCGATCAGAGCTGTCGCCACTGCGCAATGATGGCATTTGAAAGTCGAATTCGGCACCTCCCGGGCGCGCACGGGACTTTCCGCGTGCCGTCATCTAATCGCTTGACCAGTTCTGAAATAGAACTGTAGGATGGACCGAGAAGATGGCCGATCATGACGGCCGCCCCTTCTACGGATTGCCGCGCCGGACCAACTCAGGCCTGCGGGTGAGGCGGGGCGTGCAGCCGCGCGAATAAACAGGACCACGTACCAGGAAGGTGCGGGTTTGGGAGGACGGACAATGTTGACGAAATGGAAGGCCGTTGCGGCCCTGGCTTTGCTTTTGAATGGTCCGGCGTTTGCGGCCGACGAGGTCGGCGTTACTGCGACCGAGATCAAAATTGGCGGGGTGTTTCCGTTCAGCGGACCGGCGTCATCGATCGGTCTCGTCGGCAAGGGCCTTATCGCCTACATTCAATCGGTGAATGACCGCGGCGGCATCAACGGCCGCAAGATCAACTACATCGCCTATGACGACGCCTACAGCCCTCCGAAAGCGGTAGAGCACGTCCGCAAGCTCGTCGAGAGCGATGAGGTGGCGTTCATGTTCGGTCAGCTCGGCACGCCCGGCCTTTCGGCCACGGCAAAATACCTGAGAGCGAAAGGCGTGCCGAGCATCGCGATCATCAGCGGCTCGTCCAAGTTCACCGACGTCGCCAGTTCCCCGCTGACCACGACAGGTCTTGTCAGCTACGACACCGAAGGAAAAATCTACGCGAAATATCTGACCAGGACGCTGCCGAACGCCAAATATGCGATTCTCTATCAGAACGACGATCTTGGCAAAGATTACGTCAATGCCTTCAAGGCCTTTCTCGGCAAGGACTACGATCGAAAGGTCGTCAGCGCGTCCTATGAGGTCACCGAGCCGACCGTCGACTCACAGATCACAAACCTGAAAAGCTCCGGTGCCGACGCCCTGGTGATCGCGGGAACGCCGAAATTCGCCGCGCAGGCGATCCGGCAGGCTTCTGTGATCGGCTGGAAGGCGACGGTGATCATCAACTTTCCATCCGGTTCGGTCGGGGGCACGCTCGCGCCGGCTGGCCTCGACAAATCAGTCGGCGTGATCGTCGGGACGATCAACAAGGACGTCGTGGATCCGACATGGAAAGACGATCCCGCCATGCAGACCTATCGGGCGTTTCTCGACAAGTACCTGGCCGGCGTCGATATCACCAACGGCAGCTATCTGACCGGCTATCAGCAAGGCATCCTGCTCGAGCAGATCCTGAAGCAATGCGGCGATGATCTATCCCGCAAGAACATTCTGGCGCAGGCCAAGAACCTCAGGGATTTCGTCGTCCCGACCGCGCTGCCCGGGATCAAGGTGAACACCAGCGAATCCGAGAACATGATCTGGACGCAGATGCGCTTGCAACGATGGACCGGATCGACCTGGGAAGCCTTCGGCGAGGTGCTCGACGCCAGGTCCGAATGAACTCGCCCCAGCCAGATGCCGCATGAGCTGCGTCCCAAGCTTGCAATGCGCCGGTAGGCCGCCGCTGGGCATTACGGGAATGCACGGCATGTGGTCGCCCTTCAGCAATTCGGGAGATCATTTTCGATGTCGACGACGGCACTGACGTTTGCCCCGCGCGAGGTTTCGATCGAGCGTCGCCCCGACGGCACGCTCATCTTGAGCTCGCCTCTTGAATGGACGCCGTGCGACTGGCGCATCACCGATTTTCTGCCGCGTTGGGCCAATGCCGTTCCGGATCGGGTTTTCCTTGCGCAACGCAATGCGAAGGGAGGATGGGACGAGATCACCTATGGTGAGGCATGGTCGCAGGTTCAGGCGGTCGGCCAAGGCCTGATCGATATGGGCGCAAGGCCAGCCGACAAGCTGGCGGTCCTTTCCGGAAACTCCATCGAGAACGCGGTGATCTCGTTTGCGGCGATGTCGATCGGGGTCATCCTGGCGCCGATCTCGCCGAACTACACCGTGATGCCGGGGGGCCTCGCACGTCTCAAGGACATCGCGGAAGTGCTGCGTCCGAGCTTTGTGTTCGTTCAAAGCGGACGCGACTTTTCCGCCGGCCGCGCCATTCCGGAATTGGTGGCCGCGACCTGGATCAGCGTCGATGGTGCGCCCCACACAGTGCCTTTTCAGGTTCTGACGGCGCGAACCGGGCGCGAAGGATTCGAGCGCGCATCGCGGGAGGTGCCTTGTGACGCCGTCGCGAAAATTCTCTTCACGTCCGGTTCGACCGGCTTCCCCAAGGGCGTGCTCAACACCCACCGCATGATGGCAAGCTCCCTGCAAATGGGAAGTCTGCTGGTGTCTCCGCCCGATGCGCCGGTCCAGGTGGAGTGGCTGCCCTGGCACCATACGATGGGTAGTAATGTCATCCTTCACGGCATCCTCAGGAATGGCGGGACGCTCTATATCGATGATGGCCGGCCGCTGCCGCATCTCTTTCACAAAACGGTCGAGAATCTCAGGGAGATCTCGCCAACCGCCATGTTCAACGTGCCTGCCGGGTATAACCTCTTATGTGATGCAATCGAGAACGACCTCGACCTTGGCGCCAGCGTGTTCAAGCGGATGGACCGATTGAGCTATGCTGGCGCCGCAATTTCTCAGGACACTCTCGAGAAACTCTATCGATTGACATTTGCCGCCACCGGCCGGCGAATTCCGGTCATGTCGGGTTACGGCACGACCGAAACCGCGCCGACGATCAGCACGACGCATTGGGCAACGGATCAGCCCGGAGAGATCGGTCTTCCCGCGCCGGGGCTGCAGCTCAAGCTCATTCCGGTCTCCGATACCTACGAGGCCCGGGTCAAGGGCCCCAACGTTACGCCCGGCTATCTCGGACGGCCCGATCTGACGGAAAAGGCCTTCGACGAAGAAGGATTCTATCGCATTGGCGATACCGTCTCGTTTCTGGATCCGCAGAGACCGGAGCGGGGCCTTCGCTTTACCGGGAGAATTTCCGAGAACTTCAAGCTTGCGAATGGCACCTGGGTCTCAATCGGAAACATGCGTGCGGCAATCCTGGCCGCCACACGTGGCGTCTTGCTGGACATCGTTGTTGCGGGCGAAAATCGCGAGACGTGCGCGCTGCTGTGCTGGCTGAACCCGACCGAGGCAGGCCGGATATCCAAGACTGCAGCCGTTGATTTGAGCTGCGATCCTGTCGTGGTTCAGTTTCTGAAGGACCGCTTTCGGGAATACAACGAGGCGGTCGGAAGCAGCGAACGAGTCTGCGCCTTCTCCCTGCTGAAGGATCCGCCGTCGATGGCAGCAGGAGAAATCACCGACAAGGCCTATGTCAACCAGCGCGCGGTGCTCAAAGTTCGCGCCGAGCAGGTTGAACGTCTCTATGCGAACGAACCATGCCGGGACGTGGCGCGGGTGTAGGGCAGGGCAATCGCATTTGAAAGACCGCTTCGCTGCGACATTCAACGAGACGCCCGTCTTCGGCGGGCCGCCAGATCAGGACGGAGTGTGTGGCAGCAGGTTCAATGGGCGCCGACGCCGCTTTCCTCCTCGTATTGCCATCTCTGGCACGAGGCCCTCGATGTGCAGGCCTCAAGCGGCGCGCGAGCGTGCCTTTGTCTTTCGGACCTCCGGCGCCGCCGTCGCCGGGGTGCTGCGCGCACCCGGCCCAGGGTGAGTATGAACCTCCTTGGCCGACAGCGGCTCGCCGCATTCAGAGCACACCATGACCGGATCGAAGTCCTTTCCGCACTTGCGATGCTGGTGCAGCAAGGGCCGGCCGCGCTCGTCGACCATGTGGGTATCGCCCCAATGCACGATCGCCATCATGATCGGATAGAGGTCGAGGCCCTTCTGGGTCAGGATATATTCGTGGCGCTTGGGGGAGTCCTGGTAAGGAATGCGGCGCAGGATGCCCTGGCGAACCAGTTTCTTCAGCCGTTCGGCGAGCAAGTGCCGCGTGATCCCGAGCGCCGATTGAAATCCCTCGAAGCGGCGCGTGCGCAGGAAGCATTCGCGCAGGATCAGAAGAGTCCAGCGATCGCCGATCACGCCGATGGTTCGGGCCATCGAACATGGCTCTTCCTCGAGCTCTTTCCACTTCATTCACCCACTCCAATCGTCCCGGCATGGGCCGTCTCCAATCGCCACGGAGGCCGGCCACGGGCTTCGCATTCTAGATAGGTACTGAATTCCAAACAATACCCCTCCCGGTAGGCCAAATCAGCAGATTGCAGGTACGTTTGACAGTTCTATTTCAGAACTATATGCTTGACCGAACCTCGGGCTGGCGATCGGATCGCCGGTGACCGCCATTCGCTCTCCGGGAGAAGGCCCAGATGACCCTGAAGATTGAATTCCAGTTCGATTTCGGCAGCCCGAACGCCTACCTGGCGGAAGTTGTCATTCCCAGCATCGAGCAGCGCACCGGCGTGAAGTTCGCGTATGTCCCGGTTCTGCTCGGCGGCATCTACAAGGCGACCGGCAACATGTCGCCGTTCGACTCGCTTCGCGGGATCAAAAACAAGCCGGAATACCAGGCGTTGGAGACCCAGCGGTTCATCCGCCGCCACAACATCACGAAGTTTCGCCAGAATCCATTCTTCCCGGTCAACACGCTGATGCTGATGCGTGGCGCTGTCGCCGCCCAGCTCGAGGGTATGTTCGAGCCCTACTTCCGTGCCGCCTATCATCATATGTGGGAAGAGCCCAAGAAGATGGATGATCCGGAAATTTTCCGGAGCGCGTTCGTGTCCTCGGGGATCGACATCGACCGGTTGATTGCGCGCGCGCAGCAGGATGACGTCAAGAAGAGGCTGATCGATCTGACCAATGACGCCGTCAGCCGCGGTGCATTTGGTTCACCGACATTCTTCGTTGGCAAGGAGATGTTCTTCGGCAAGGACCAGATCCGCGACGTCGAGGAGTCGATCCTCGAGCAGACCAGACAACCTGTTTCCAAGACGGCTTGACGGCGCCGACTGTCCAGGTTGAGTGGCGAAAGCCAGTCGGACCCAAAGCAAACGCAAATTCAGGGAGAATGCCCATGCCCGGACCACTTCACGGCGTTCGAGTGCTCGATTTGACCGGCGTGGTGTCGGGTCCGTTCGCGACCATGTTTCTGGCGGACCAGGGCGCCGACGTGCTGAAGATCGAGCCAATCGGTGGCGACATCACCCGCCGCAGCCGTGCCACCATCGACAAGGAGGGCGAGTTCTCCGCACTGTTCATCTCGTCAAACCGCGGCAAGCGTTCGCTGTCGATCGACGTCAAGAGCGCGTCCGGGCGCGAGGTGCTCGCCAAGCTGATCGCGCAGTCCGATGTCCTGGTGCAGAATTTCCGGCCAGGTACCATGGAACGCCTCGGTCTCGGGGTCGAGGAATTGCGCCAGCGCCATCCGCGCCTGATCTACGTCTCGATCAGCGGCGTCGGTGATAGCGGCCCCTACGTGAAGAAACGGGTCTATGATCCGATCATTCAGGGCTTGTCCGGCTTCGCCGATATCCAGTCGCAGCCGGTCACGAACCGCCCGCAGATGATCCGCACCATCGTCTGCGACAAGACCACCGCGGTGTTCACCGCGCAGGCCGTGGCTGCTGCGCTCTATGCCCGTGAGAAGACGGGGCAGGGCGACCACATCCAAGTGGCGATGCTGGATACGATGATCTCCTACCTCTGGCCGGAAGGAATGATGCAGTACACGGTGGTCGGCGCCGAGGCAGCCGCGGCCGATCCGAATGATCGGCCGGACTTGGTGTTCAAGACCAGCGACGGCTACATCACCGCCGGTACCATCTCCGATTCCGAATGGCAGGGCTTTTGCCGTGCCTCCGGTGACCCCGAGCTCGCCAAGGATTCCCGCTTTGCGACGCCAGCGGCGCGCTCGGTCAATGCCACCGCGCGGATCAACAAGATGGCGGAATACATCAGCCAGCATACGACAGCCGAATGGCTGGAACGCCTCGACGCAGCGGATGTGCCTTGCGCGCCGATCCTGCGTCGGGCCGAGATCATCCACAACGAACAGGTCCTGGCCCGCGGCATCATCGCCGAATTCGATCAGCCGAAGGTCGGCCGGGTGCGGCAGCCGAGGCCGGCAGCTCGCTTCGAGGTCAACCAGGCCGCGATCGGCGGGCCGGCCCCCCGGGTCGGCGAGCATTCGCGCGAGGTACTGCGCGATCTGGGCTACGACGACCGTGCCATCGACAAGATGATCGCCGAGCGCAGCGTGCGCGCGGCCGTATAGACGGAAGCGCGCACCGGCGATTGCTCTCAGACGGTTGCCGATACCGGCGTAATTGGCGCCACGGGAACATTCGCCGCCTGGGCTCTGCAATACGCGTCCCGCCCGTGAATGCGCTCAAGGTATGGGTGCGCATTGTCGCAAATGTCGACCCCATAAGCGATGGCCCAATCGAGGCACGTCGTGAGCAGGAGGTCGGCGCTGGTGAATTGGTCGCCCATCAGGAACTGGCGCCCGTCCATCAGCGCGACCTCCACATGCCGCAATTGTTGCTGGAAATATTGGCCGGCTTGGGCGACGACCTCGGGGGCGACGCCATAGATGTGTCCGAGCGCATCCGCCCGGTGACGGCGCATGACATAGAGGCTCGTCGAATCGAGCTCGGCCACGACAAAGAAGCACCATTCGAGCCACGCGGCATAGTCGCGGGTGGCTTCCGGAATCAGCGAGCGCTCCGGCGTGGAATACATGCGCGACAGGTACGCGACGATCGCGGCGCTTTCACCGATGCAGAAGTCGCCATCCTGCAACAGCGGAATCTTCTGGCGGGGATTGAGCCGGGTGTATTCAGCGGTCTTGGTTTCGCCTGTCCGTGGTCCGATCGGCTTGACCTTGTAGGACAAGCCGAGTTCGTGCATCGCCCAATGTGCACGAATGGTGCGGCTTGTTCCGGCACCCCACAGGGTGAGGTCGGGTGTCGTACTCATCACCACTTCTCCACCGACGGGCGAAGATCGAGTTCATGGGTCCAGCCGTCGCGGCTCTGCTGATGCGTGAACCAATAGGCTTCTGCGATAGAAGAGGTCTTCGTCAGGCTGTCCGGCGGGATCTCGCTTGCCTCGATCCCCTTCGCCGCTTTCATGCGCTGGTGGATGGCTTCGCTGTCGACACCGGCGTCGATGATGAGATGGACGACGTGGATGTTCTTCGGCCCAAGCTCGCGCGCCATGGCCTGAGCCACCGCGCGAAGCCCGAACTTCGCCGACGAAAACGCCGCAAACCCCTGGCCGCCGCGAATGCTGGCCGTCGCACCGGTAAAGAAAAGGGTGCCGTGCCCGCGCGGCAGCATGACGCGCGCGGCCTCGCGCCCGACGAGAAATCCGGCGTAGCAGGCCAGCTCCCAGGCCTTGAAAAACAGTTTTTCGGAGGTCTCCACGAGAGGCTTGTTGACGTTCGATCCGGCATTGAAAAGGCAGACCTCGATCGGTCCGATCTTCTTTTCGATATCGGAAAAGAGCTTCTGGACCTCGGCTTCCTGCCGCGCATCGACGCTGAAGGCATGGATGCGATGGCCGTCAGCCGTCAGCTCGTCCACCAGCGCCTGGGATTTGGTTGCGTCACGCCGACAGATGCAAACTGTGTAGCCGCCTTTGGCAAAGCGCCGGGCGACGGCGGCCCCGATCGCATCGCCCGCGCCCACCAGGATCGCCACGCCGGGACCTTCCATGATCGCTTCTCCCTATAAGTTCTTATTTGATACCTATAGCTAGCCGTTCGCAGCAATGTTGTAAACGACGTTCTGTAAGTCCAAAGAAAAGCGACAGCTACTCTGCCGTTCCGGCGCGAAATCGCCGGATGGCAATTTAGCAATTGACGAGTTCTAAAAAAGAACGTTAACTCCAATCCGAATAGGCCTTGACAAAGAACCGGGCCGATCGTTCGGGAGGTTGGCAGTGGCGGGCTCTTTCAGGCGCGGTCGATATCACCGGCGACCGGGTGATCACGGTGCGCGGACAGCGCATTATGCGGGATGCTCCGGCACCGGCAGAGCAGCTTCAACAGATCTAACCTAATCCGGGAGACGACCCTTGCAGAAGAGAAACGCAACCGTGGCCGTGATTGGTGCCGGCGACTATATCGGCAGCGAGATCGCAAAGAAGTTTGCCTCCGAGGGCTTCACAGTGTTTGCGGGGCGCCGCAACGGCGCCAAGCTCGATCCGCTCGTCAAGGAGATAGAGGCGGCCGGCGGCGAAATCCACGCGCGTTCGCTCGACGCGCGCAAGGAGGAGGAGATCATTTCCTTCCTGGGAGACGCCGACAAACATGCGCCGCTCGAGGTCTGCATTTTCAACATCGGGGCCAACGTCAACTTCCCTATCCTGGAAACGACCGAGCGCGTCTTTCGCAAGGTCTGGGAGATGGCCTGCTATTCCGGCTTTCTCGCCGGCCGCGAAGCCGCGCGGCTGATGCTGCCTCGCGGCAAGGGCAACATCTTCTTCACCGGCGCCACGGCGAGCCTGCGCGGCGGCATCGGCTATGCCGCCTTCGCCAGTGCCAAGTTCGGTCTGCGGGCCGTTGCCCAAGCCGCGGCGCGCGAACTGGGGCCGAAGAACATTCACATTGCGCATCTCATCATCGACTCCGGGGTCGACACCGAATGGGTGCGCCAGCGGCGGGTCGAGGCGCTCGGTCCGGACGCCCTCGACAATCCCGATCTCTTGATGCCGCCGTCGTCGGTCGCGGAATCCTATTGGCTGCTGTATCAGCAGCCGCGCAGCGCCTGGACCTTCGAGCTGGAGATCCGCCCCTTCGGTGAGAAGTGGTAGCGGAGACCGCTGCGATGGAGCTCAATCTTTCCAGTGAGGACGCTGCCTTTCGCGATGAGGTGCGCGCCTTCATCGCAGAGAATTATCCGGCGGAAATGCGCGTTCCGAATCCCGAGACCGATTTGACCAAGGAGCAATCGCTGCTCTGGCATCGCATTCTCTACAATAAGGGCTGGATCGCGCCGTTATGGCCCAAGAAGTATGGCGGTCCGGGCTGGTCGATCACGCAACGCTTCATCTTCGAGCAGGAGACCTCCCGGGCCGGAACGCTGCCGCCGCTCGCGTTCAGCGTGACCATGGTCGGGCCGGTGATCTACACGTTCGGCAACGAGGCGCAGAAGAGGCGCTTCCTGCCGCGGATTCTCTCCGGCGACGATTGGTGGTGCCAGGGCTATTCGGAGCCGGGCTCCGGCTCGGACCTTGCGACCGTCAGAACCAAGGCGGTGCGCGACGGCGACCACTACATCGTCAACGGCCACAAGACCTGGACCACGCTGGCGCAGCACGCCGACTGGATTTTCTGCCTGGTGCGGACCGACCCGAACGCGAAGCCGCAATCCGGCATCTCCTTCCTGCTGATCGACATGAAGTCGCCCGGCGTCACCGTGCGGCCGATCATCACGATCGACGGCAGCCACGAGGTCAACGACGTCTTCCTCGAGAACGTCCGCGTGCCGGTGGAGAACCTCGTCGGCGAGGAGAACAAAGGTTGGACTTACGCCAAGTTCCTGCTCGGCAACGAGCGGACCAGCATGGCGGGCATCGGCCGGTCGACCCGTTACATCGGGAAGCTGAAGCAGATCGTGAAGGCCGAGATACCAGCGCACGATCCGGCACATCTCGAGTTTCTGCGGGACATCGCCCGCATCGAGCTCGATGTCCTGGCTCTGGAGGCGACCGAATTGCGCGTGGTCGCCCAGATGGCGCGCGGCATCGACCCGGGGCCGGCGGCGTCGCTGTTCAAGATCCGCGGCACCGAGATATTCCAGAGCATCACCGAACTCACTCATCGCGCGATTGGCAATTACGGCCTTGCGATCCGCGAGCATCCGATCAGCACCAACCACTTCATGCCGGGCCCGGAGTACGCTCATACCGCGTCGGAGAAATATCTGAACGCGCGCAAGCTCAGCATCTACGGCGGATCGAACGAGATCCAGCGAAACATCATCGCCAAAGCAGTGCTCGGTCTTTAGGCGCGGCGCATCGGGAGGATCGGATGGACATCCAGTTTACGGAAGAGCAGGACATGCTGCGATCCAGCGTCCAGCGTTTGCTGCGCGACCAATACGATTTCGACACGCGCCGCAAGATCGTGGCGAGCGAGCAAGGCTTCAGCCGGAAGCATTGGGAGGCCTTCGCGGAGCTCGGGTTGCTCGCGGCGCCGTTCTCCGAGGAGGTCGGCGGTCTCGGCGGCGGTCCCTTGTCGACCATGATCATCATGCATGAGTTCGGCCGGCACCTCGTCATCGAGCCTTTCGTCGAAACGGTGGTGCTGGCCGGCGGCCTGATCGAGCAGATTGGCACGCCGGAGCAGAAACAAGCCTTCATCCCCGGCATCATCGACGGCACAAAGACCTGGGCTCTGGCCTGGACGGAGAAGGAATCGCGCTTCGATCTTGGCAATGTCACGACGACGGCGCGGCGCGAGGGCAATGACTACATCCTGAGCGGCGCGAAGACGATGGTGATCGCCGCGCCGTGGGCCGACGATCTGATCGTCTCGGCCCGGACCTCCGGCGATGACCGTGACCGTGGCGGCGTCAGCCTGTTCGTGGTCGATCGCCGCGCCGCCGGCGTCGATCTTCAGAGCTTCAAGACCATCGACGGCCGCCGCGCCGCCGAGATCAGCCTGCGCGAGGCTCGCGGGCAATTGCTCGGACTGGAAGGCGAGGGCGTTGCCGCGCTGGAGGCCTGCCGCGATCGCGCGATCGGCGCGCTCTGCGCGGAAGGCGTCGGTGCGATGGGCGAGCTGAATTCCGCCACACTGGAATATTCGAAGACCCGCAAGCAGTTCGGCACCACCATCGGCTCCTTCCAGGTGCTGCAGCATCGGATGGTCGACATGTTCATCGCGCATCAGGAGGCGCTCTCCCTGCTGCAACATCTCAACCTCAGCCTCGCTGCGGGCGATGTGGGACTCCCGCGGCTCGCCTCGGGCGCCAAGTCGAAGATCGGCTATGCCGGCAAGTTCGTCGCCGAGCAGGCGGTACAGCTTCATGGCGGCATGGGAATGACCGACGAGCTCAACGTCGGACATTATTTCAAGCGAATCTCCTCCATCAACATCCAGTTCGGCGATCCCGCGTTCCACGTGCTGCGCTACGCGCAGCTGGACGCAGCCGCGTAAACAGAGAGGCCAGCATGACGACTGAAGCAGTCATCGTTTCCACGGCTCGGACCGGCGTCGGCAAAGCCTATCGCGGCGCGCTCAACAACACGGACGGCCCCACCATGGCCGGGCATGTGATGGCCGAAGCAGTGAAGCGGGCCGGCATCGCGCCCGGCGAAGTCGAGGACGTGGTGATGGGCTGCGCGATGCAGCAAGGCACCATGGTGATGAACGTCGCCCGCAAGGGCGCGATCCGCGCTGGCCTGCCGGTCACCGTCGCCGGCACCACCATCGACCGCCAATGTGCGTCGGGGCTGCAGGCCATCGCAGTTGCAGCGCGGTCGGTCATGCTCGATGGCGTCGAAGTCGCGATCGGCGGCGGCATCGAGTCGATCAGTCTCGTGCAGAACGAGCACATGAACAAGTTCCACGCCGTCGACGATGAGCTGATGGCGATGAAGCCCGAAATGTACATGTCGATGCTCGAGACCGCCGAGATCGTCGCCGAGCGCTACAAGATCGGTCGCGACAAGCAGGATGAATATAGTCTCGAATGTCAACGGCGCGTCGGCGCTGCTTGGCAGGCCGGCCGGTTCAACGACGAGATCGTGCCATTCACGACCAGGATGGCGCTTGTCAACAAGGACACCAAGGAGGTCACCTACGAGGAGGTGACGCTGACAAAGGACGAAGGCCCACGCCCCGAGACCACGGCCGAGGGCCTGTCGAGGATCAAGCCGGTGTTCGAAGGCAAAACGATCAGCGCGGGCAATGCCAGCCAGCTTTCGGACGGTGCTTCGGCCTGCGTCATCATGAGCGACAGGATCGCGGCCAGGAAGGGCCTCAAGCCGCTCGGCATCTTCCGCGGCTTCGTCGCCGCTGGCGTCGAACCCGACGAGATGGGCGTCGGCCCGATCGTCGCGATCCCGCGCTTGCTCAAGCGCCATGACCTCAAGATCGACGACATCGATCTTTGGGAGCTGAACGAGGCTTACGCGGTGCAGGTGATTTATTGCCGCGACAAGCTCGGCATCGACCCGGACAAGCTCAACGTCAACGGCGGATCGATCGCGATCGGTCATCCCTACGGCATGACCGGAGCGCGGCTTACCGGCCACCTCCTTCTCGAGGGCCGGCGGCGCAAGGCAAAGTACGGCGTGGTGACCATGTGCATCGGCGGCGGCATGGGCGCGGCGGGACTGTTCGAAATCATTCACTGAGCGGAAAACGCGGGGAGGTCATTCGTGAAGACAGCGATCACTGAACTGTTCGGCATCGAACATCCGATCATCCAGGGTGGGATGCACTATGTCGGCTTTGCCGAACTCGCAGCCGCGGTGTCGAATGCCGGCGGGCTCGGAATCATCACCGGCCTGACGCAGCGAACGCCGGAACTGCTGGCTAAGGAGATCGCGCGCTGCCGCGACATGACGGATAAGCCATTCGGGGTGAACCTGACTTTCCTGCCCACCTTCAGCGCGCCGCCCTATCCGGAATACATCGCTGCGATCAGAGAGGGCGGCGTCAAGATCGTCGAAACCGCCGGGCGCAGCCCCGAACAGTACATGCCGGCCTTGAAGGCGGGCGGCATCAAGGTGATCCACAAATGCACCTCGGTCCGACATTCGCTGAAGGCCGAGCAGATCGGCTGCGATGCCGTCAGCGTCGATGGCTTCGAATGCGGCGGCCATCCGGGCGAAGACGACATGCCCAACATGATCCTGTTGCCGCGTGCGGCCGAGGAACTGACGATCCCGTTTGTTGCCTCCGGTGGCATGGCGGACGCGCGCAGCCTGGTTGCGGCGCTGGCAATGGGCGCCGCCGGCATGAACATGGGCACGCGCTTCATCGCCACCAAGGAGGCGCCGGTGCACGAGAACGTCAAGAATGCCTTGGTGCGGGCGTCGGAGCTCGATACAAGGCTGGTCATGCGGGCGCTCCGCAACACCGAGCGGGTCCTGAACAACAAGGGCGTCGAGCAGCTGCTCGGGGTCGAGCGGGAGAAAGGCAAGAGCCTCAAGATCGACGACATCCATGATCAGGTGGCGGGCGTCTATCCCAAGGTGATGATCGAGGGCGATATGGACGCGGGCGCCTGGAGCTGCGGCATGGTCGTCGGGCTCATCCGCGACATTCCAACCGTGAAGGAGCTGGTCGACCGCATCATGGCGGATGCCGAGCGACTGATTAGGGGCAGGCTTACGGGATTTCTCGACGCCGACAGCGGGGCCGCGCTGAAGGTGGCGTGAAGCCGCGGCGAGCGGCTCGGCCTTTTGTGGATCGAGCAGCAAAGAGACTTGGCCTGCCGCATCGATGCGAGCCAAGGTTCCTCGCGCTCAATTGACGTTGTCGCCGAACATGTTGCGAAAGGCCGTCGCCACCGCGGCGACGCCGCTCACGCCTTGCATCAGCGCGATCTCACCTTGCTGCTCATGGCGGAGGGCATGAGCCATGATGCGCAGGCGCGGATCGCCACGGCTATGCCACATCTGGTCCGCCATCTTCACCGCACCCCGATGATGCAACGTCATCATCTCGACAAAGAGGCGGGCGAACGCCTCGGGCGCGGCGATCCTGACTTGACGCATCTCGGCCGGCGTCAGAAAGCCCGGCATGGCGGAGCGCTCCTGCGCGGTGCAGTCCGGCATCTCCGTGTCGAACCAGCTCAGCCACCAGTTCTCGAAGATTGTTTTCTCGCCGGTCTGGCTTGCGATCATCAGCATCGCGAGCTTCTGCAAATGCGGGTCTTGCGCACGCTCGGTTGCGATCCGCGCAAGCTCGATGCCTTGCGCGTGGTGGGTGGTCATGTGCCGGATATAGGCTTGGTCGACATCCCTGTCGCGTCCCATCCACGGCAGCTCGTAGCCATGGCGGCCGAAAAAAGCGATCGTCCCGAGCAGTGCGATCACGACCAGGGCGCCGGTGATCCAGGCATTGGTGAAGCGCAGATCGCGGGCGGGCGTATCGCCGTGGGCCCAGCGCAGCCGCGCGAACAGGGGATACATCACGGCCGACGAGCCGTGCACCAGAAGCCCGATCCAGTAGGGCTGCTGCAGCGTGAACAGGGGCTGCCAGAACGGAAAAAGCGGTACCAGCACGAACCATTCCATGCCTGAGGAAAACACCGCCCAGGGCAGCGCGAGCAGCAGGATCGTCAGCGGCCGCAAGTCCGCCGTCCAGCGTCCCAGCACGCCGAAGAAGACAACCGCCCAGGAAAAGTCCGCCCATTGATGGAACGCGATGCCGGTGACGACCGCGCTCCATGAGGGCTCGGCGCTGATCGCCCAGTCGCGCGCCGGAATGGTGGCGACAATCATCCAGTCGACCGCTGCATCGCGGCCGATCCGGGCGGCGAAGAGCTGGCTGACGATGGTCGAGAAGGTGCTGCTGATCAGGCCGAGCGCGATGGCCGCGGTCCAGCGCGAGCGGCGTCGCCTCCTGGTGACGTAAAGCGCCGGCTCGGACGGCGCGTTCACGTCAGCTGCTGGAGCTTCTTCAGCGGATTGAGCTCGCTCGGTTTGTCCTGTTCGTCGCGGCCGCGCTCCGCCTCGGCCTTGCCGTCGTCGTGGAGTTCCTGATCCCCGACGATCTCGCCGACGGCCTGTTTCGCCTTGCCGGCGATCCGCTGCTTAAGACCCTTCACCTTGCCCATTGCAGCCTCCAAGCTCACGCCGCCGCCCCGGCCCCAAAGGGGGGAATGAGCGCCGGAGCTAGCGGTTTCGTCCAAAATGCGTCCGGCAGCACGGGGGGAGATGCCGGAGGCGTTGATCAGACTCCTCGGCGCGCCGATGGTTCCTCCGATCATCGCCGCGCGAGCTCGATGATCACGCCTTCATTGCCCCGAAGCAGGATCGATGCATCCGGCAATGCTTCGCACGGCCGGTCCAGGTGCGTCGACATCAGCAGGCGCCCGCGGCCCTGCCAGTGCCATCTTCGCGGCTCGGCGGCCATGTTGAGCGCGACCAGCACTTCGCTTGGGCCCGCCAGGCGCTTGAAGGCGAGCACGTCGTTTTGCGAGCGTAGCGGCGCGTGGCTGCCGTCGCGCAGACAGGCATGCTCGCGCCGTAACGCGATCAGCGCGCGAAACAGCGCCAGGAGGGAACGCTCGTCCCGTCTCTGCTGCGCCACGTTTGGCGCATCGCCGGGCCCGAGGGGCAGCCACGGGCTGCCCGTGGTGAATCCGCCGCTCTCGCCGTCATCCCAGCGCATCGGCGCGCGCTCGGGGTCGCGGCAAAGTCCATAGCCCGGCACGAGCTTCTCGAAGGAATCGTGAACGCGATCGGCCGGAATGGGAACGCGCTTGCGGCCGATCTCGTCGCCCATGAAGAAGAACGGCGTTCCACGCAGCGTCATCAACAGCATCGCGAGCACGCGCATCTGCGCCGCACCGATCTTGCTCGCGATCCGCTGCTTGTCATGCCCGCCGATCACCCACACCGGCCAAGCGCCCTTGGGAATGGCGTTGAGATAGGCGTCGATGGTCGCCTGGAGCGACAGCGCGTCCCATTGCGAGTCCAGCAGCGCAAAATTCAGCGGCAGGTGCAGGCGAGGTCGATCGTTGCCGTAGAAGTGGCCGATCCGGTCGATCTTGCCCTGAACTTCGCCGCACAACACCCGGTCCGGATAGCCATCGATCACCTCCCGGATGAATTCGATGCACGACATCGTCTCCGGCCGGTCGTCGGTAAATACGAGCGTATGGCGTTGTGGCGGCGGCCTGTCCTTGGCTTTCGGGTTCGGTGGATTGTCGCGCAAGAGATCGTCCTTGATCAGCACGGCGCTGGCATCGACGCGAAAGCCGTCGACGCCGCGGTCGAGCCAGAAGCGTATGACGTCGGCGATCGCTGCTCTCACGTCCGGATTGCGCCAGTTCAGGTCGGGCTGCTCGACCAGGAAGGAGTGGTAATAATATTGCCGCCGCGCCTCACACCATTCCCAGGCGCTGCCGCCGAAACGACTGAGCCAATTGTTCGGCGGCCCGCCATTCTCGGCCGGATCGGCCCAGACGTACCAATCGGATTTCGCGCTGTGGCGCGAACTGCTGCTCTCGACGAACCAGGCATGGTCGTCGGCGGTATGATTGGGGACAAGGTCGAGAATGACCCGGATGTCTTCCGCGTGCAGGGCACTGAGGAGGCGATCGAACGCGTCGAGCGTGCCGAAACTCGGGTCGATTGAACAATAATCGGAGATATCATAGCCGAAATCGCGAAAGGGGGTGCGGTAGATCGGCGTGAGCCACACCGCATCGACGCCGAGCCATTTCAGGTAGTCGAGCCGCGACATCAAGCCGGCGAGGTCGCCTTTGCCGTCGCCATTGGAATCCTGGAACGAGATCGGCGCGATTTCATAAACGACTGCGGATTGCCACCACGCGCGTTCGTCACGGGATTCGTTCATTGCCTCGATTCACCTCGTTACGGTTGGTCTCTCGCGCGAGCTCAGGATCGCTCGGGCATGGGGTGCGCGGCGATCTGCTTCGCGCCGCTTCTGGCGTTTTCCAGCCCCTTGGGGAAGCCGCTGCGGTTCGGATAGAGCTTGCGCCTTGCTTCGCGCGGCGGCCGCCGCGGCCTGGTGTCCTGCGCGGCGCGATAGTCGAGCATGGCGATGCCCCCGACCATCAGGAGGGCCAGCGCGATATTGCTTTTCTTGGGATTGTCGGATGTCAGTCCGGAGAGCAGCGCGGCGGCATCGAGGCCGTCGCCGCCGACGCGGGCCCAGAGGCCGGCGTTCTTGTCCACGGACAGCGACATGATCCCGGCAAGGATCTCCCGCACGCCGAAGGCGCGGACCAGCGTCTCATGGCCTTCCATGCCCAGCGTCGCGGTGATGCGCCGTGGCGCAAGGAATTCCACGGCGCCGAGACCGATACTGAACCAGCCGAGCGCGCGGGCGAGCTGGTCTTCCGGTCGCTTCAGGCTCGGCCCGCCCTCGAGGATTTTCGGATCACCCTTGGTGCGGACGATGTTGGAGAAGTGAAACATGGCGGACTTCCTCAGGGCTTCAGCACGACCTTGACGCAGGAGTCCCGCTTGTCGCGAAACACCTGGTACATCTCGGGGCCTTGGCTGAGCGGCACGGTATGGGTGATGACGAAGGACGGATCGATCTCGCCTTGCTCGATGCGGCGGAGCAGGTCGTCGGTCCAGCGATTGACGTGGGTCTGGCCGGTCCGCATCGTCAGCCCCTTGTTCATGAACGCGCCCATCGGCATCTTGTCAGAGAAGCCGCTATAGACGCCCGCGACCGAGATGATGCCGCCGGGACGGCAGACATAGATCATCTCGCGCAGCACGTGGGGCCGGTCGCTCTCCAGCATCACCATCTGCTTGGCGCGGTCGAGCAGCGTGTCCGGTTGCGAGGCCATCACATGCGCCTCCATGCCGGCGCAATCGATGCACTTCTCCGGTCCCTTGCCGTCGGTGAGTTCGTTCAGCCGTTCAACCACGCTCTCGGTCTCGAAATTGATCGTGGTGGCGCCGCCGGCTTCCGCCATGCTGAGCCGCTCGGGCAGGCAATCGATCGCAATCACCTGGTTGGCGCCGAGCAGGATGGCGCTGCGGATCGCCATCTGCCCGACCGGGCCGCAGCCCCAGATCGCGACAGTGTCGGTCGGTTCGATGTCGCACTGCACCGCGGCCTGCCAGCCGGTCGGGAAGATGTCGCTGAGGAACAACAGCTGCTCGTCGGGGATGCCGGCGGGAACCTTGATGTGCGTGGCATCGGCATAGGGCACACGCAGATACTCCGCCTGCCCGCCGGGATAGCCGCCGGTCAGATGCGTGTAGCCGAACAGGCCGGCGCAGGAATGACCGAACACCTTCTCAGCCAGATGACGCTTGCGGTTGGTGGTCTCGCAGACCGAGAAATTGCCGCGCTTGCACTGGTCGCATTCGCCGCAAATGATGGTGAACGGCACGACGATGCGGTCGCCTTTCTTCAGCTTGCCGTCGACGCCGGAGCCGACCTCGACCACTTCACCCATGGTCTCATGGCCCATGATGTCACCGGGCAGCATGCCTGGGATGAAATTGTGGAAGAGGTGCAGGTCCGAACCACAGATGGCGCAACTCGTGACCTTGATGATGGCGTCCCGCGGGTCTTGGATCTCCGGGTCGGTGACGCTGTCGCACCGGATGTCCTCCTTGCCATGCCATACCAGCGCCTTCATCTCCGTCCTCCGCCATCAATCACGTGGCATCTAAGTCCAGGAATGAACGATGGTTGCTATGCGACGCGCAAATTCCTCGCACTGCACGAGCTTGGGGCGAAATTGGAACAGGGTGGCCGGTCGGGCGATTGGGCGTCATCATCCCAATCCGCAAGGATATGCCCTATGCCCGCCAATCAACTCGCCGTCGTCACCGGCGCCTCAACCGGTATTGGCCTGGAACTCGCCAGGTGCTGCGCCCAGGCAGGTTTCAATCTCGTCATCGCCGCGGACGAGCCCGCGATCGAGCGGGTGGCCGTCGACCTGCGTAGGCTCGGCGGTAGCGTGGAGCCGGTCGAGACCGATCTCGCCACCACTGAAGGTGTCGATAAGCTCTGCGCCGCGATTGCCGACCGGCCGATCGACGCGCTGCTGGCGAATGCCGGCATCGGCCTCGGCCGGGCCTTCCTCGATCAGGATTTCCAACGCATCAGGCGCGTCGTCGACACCAACATCACCGGCACGCTTGACCTGATCCACCGCGTCGGCAATGCGATGCTGCGCCGCAACTCCGGGCGCATTCTCATCACGGGCTCGGTCGCCGGCTTCACGCCCGGCAGCTTCCAGGCGGTGTACAACGCCTCCAAGGCTTTTCTTGACTCGTTCTCCTTCGCTCTGCGCGAAGAGCTGCGCGATAGCGGTGTCACCGTCACTTGCCTGATGCCCGGCGCCACCGACACTGAATTCTTCCGCCGGGCCGAAATGATGGACACCAAGGTCGGCACCGAGCAGAAGGATGGCGCTTACGACGTAGCCAAGGCCGGCTTCGATGCAATGCTGCGGGGTGAGGCCGATATCGTCACCGGGTTGAAGAACAAGATCCAGACGACGGTCGCCAACATCACGCCGAACGAGATGCTGGCCAAGCAGCATCGGAAGATGGCCGAGCCGGGCACGGCAAAATCGTAGCGCGTGAGTGCACCAACTCTCGCGGCTCGCCGTAAACGGCGTCTGGTTCCGTCCGCTTTGCCGGCGAAAGCGCTGACCTTTGCGTAACCGGCGGGGCCGCCGACTGCAGAGGAGGACTGGCGTTGGTGAACATGGCCGCTGCATCATCATCGAAGACCGCCGTCTATGCCGCGCTTGCCGGCAATTTGCTCGTCGCGGTCACCAAGATCGGCGCCGCCATATGGACGGGAAGCTCGGCGATGACCAGCGAGGCCGTGCACTCCGTGGTCGATACCTCCAATGAGGTGCTGCTGCTCTACGGCTACCGTCGCGCCAGCCGTCCAGCGGACGAATCCCATCCGCTCGGCTATGGGCGCGAATTGTATTTCTGGAGCTTCATCGTCGCCCTGCTGATCTTTGCGCTCGGTTCGGGCGTCTCGCTCTATCAGGGCGTCGTGCATGTCGTCGCGCCTGACCCGATCGAGGATCCCATCGTCAGTTTCATCGTGCTCGGGCTGTCGTTCCTGTTCGAGGGCGCCTCGTGGCTGGTCGCACTGCGGCGTTTCCGCTCGGACGCGGCGCGGTTTGGCTACTATCAGGCCTTTGTCCGCAGCAAGGACCCGCCCGCCTTCATGGTGCTGCTCGAGGACAGTGCGGCGCTGGTCGGTATCGTCATTGCGGCCGCGGCAACGGCGGCGGCGGTATGGCTGGCGCAGCCGGTGTGGGACGGCGTCGGCTCGATCCTGATCGGGATTCTCCTGGGGATCACGTCCGTCGGGCTCGCCCGCGAGAGCAAGAGTCTATTGATCGGCGAGCCGGCGCACCCTGAGCTTGCGCGATCGATCCTCGAGATCGCGCGGCGCTCGCCGGGTGTGCTACAAGCCAACGGGCTCCTGACGGTACAACTATCCCCTGACGAGATCGTCGCCGCCCTCAGCGTCGAGTTCGCCGACGAGAAGCGCGCCGACGATATCGAGCAATGCGTGATCTCGCTCGAGAGTGAAATCCGCAAGCATCATCCGAGCGTCGCGGCCCTGTTCATCAAGCCCCAGACGAACGCGCGCTTTCACGCCGTTCGGGCGAAACGCTGGAGCCGGAGGTCCTAGCCACCGGCGGCGTTTGCGGCGCCCGGCACCACCAAGCCAAAGAAAGCTCCGAGCCTTGGCAGATGTGATGCAGCGAGCGTATTGCAGCCGTTATGAAATTCTGCGGGCGCGAGCGTGCTGGCCGCGACAGGCCATCGCCGTCAGGGACTTGAGATCATCCCAGTCAAACAACACAGGTCCCCAACGGCCGCAGCCATTCTAACGCAAGGGATCTACATCAGTGTGCTTCGAGCGCAGAATCCCTGAGGGAAGCGGACGCGCTTTGCGACCGCCACGCGAATCCGCACAGCGGATCGGCCTGCACCACTATTGTCGCGCAGCGATGGCGGTCATCTCGAGCTTGACGCCCGAGCCGAGATCGGCGACGCCAATTGCGGCCCGCGCCGGCAGATGAGCTTCTGCAAAGTGCGCCTTCCAGGCCGCATTGAACTCGGCCTTCTCCTTCAGGTCGGTCATGTAAATGGTCACCTGCAAGATGTTGGTCAGATCGGATCCGACGGTCTTCAGCAGCTGCGCCAGTTGCCGGAGGACGTCGTTTGCCTGGCCCGACATATCGAGGCTCGTGTCCTCGGGAACGATTCCACCGATGTAAAGCACGCCATTGTGCTCGACCACTTCGTGGAGCAGACCTTCGTAAGGCGAGACGCGCTTGATCATGATGAGACCGTTGTGGCTTGAGGGGAGGGACGCATATCGCACAGGTTGAGGACCAATACGAGCCCCGTGCCGCGCTCGTGCTCCGCTCGATGCCTTGCCCTTCACACACGGGAGCCCGGCGTTTGCATCAGCCCGGATCTCGATGACATCGGGATGCGGATCGCTATACTGCCACCACATACCGGAACAAGGACGATCTAATGGACGACACGATTGGCTTCCCCGACCCCGGCCTCGACCTGTCCGACGGCTTCAAGCCGCATACTTCGCATTGGGGCGTGTTTTCCGCGCGTCAAGGCAAGGCCGGGCTCGAGGTGAGGGCCTATGCGGGGGATCCCGATCCGAACGGCATCATCGACAATTTTCCGGGCGCTCTGCGGCATCAGGTCCGCATCGCCCAGCCGGCGATCCGCCGCGGCTGGCTCGAGCGCGGTCCCGGCCCGGACGATCGCCGCGGCCGCGACGAATTTGTCTCCGTGAGCTGGGAGAAGGCGCTCGATCTGCTCGGTGACGAGCTGGCGCGTGTCCGCGACACGCACGGCCCCGGCGCCGTGTTCGGCGGCTCCTATGGCTGGTCGAGCGCGGGCCGCTTTCATCACGCCCAGAGCCAGGTGCATCGCTTCCTCAACATCGCGATGGGCGGCTATGTGCGCTCGGTCAACACCTATTCTTCCGGCGCGTCCTCGGTGCTGCTGCCGCAGATCCTGGCCGGATACGAGGATATCACCAAGCGCAACGTCACCTGGGAGCAGATCGCCTCTGACACCGAGATCGTGCTGGCCTTCGGCGGCATGGCGCTGAAGAATTCCATGGTCGCCGGCGGCTCGATCAGCAAGCATGTCGAGCGCGGCGCCATGGCAGCGGCACGCCGGCGCGGCTGCGAGTTCGTCCTGGTCAGCCCGCTGCGCGACGATCTTCCGGTCGAAGCCGGCGCCGAATGGCTGAGCTGCGTGCCCGGCACCGATACCGCGCTGATGCTCGGCATCGTCCACACGCTGGTGAGCGAAGGCTTGCACGATCAGGCCTTCCTCGATCGCTATACGGAGGGGTGGCCCGTCTTCCTGCGCTATCTCACCGGCGAGAGCGATGGGCAAGCGAAGCACGCCGAATGGGCCGCCCCGATCTGCGGCGTCGACGCCGACAATATCCGCGCGCTGGCGCGCCGGCTCGCCGGAAAGCGCGCACTCATCACCGTATCGCATTCGCTGCAGCGCGCCGAACATGGCGAGCAGCCAGTGTGGAGGGGGCTGGTGCTGGCGGCAGCGCTCGGCCAGATCGGTCTGTCCGGCGGTGGCTATGCCTATTCGTTAGGTGCGATCGGCTATTACGGCCGCCGCGTCAACGACGTGCCAGGACCGACGCTGGGGCAGGGCCGCAACGGCGTTGCCGATTTCATTCCGGTCGCGCGCATCGCGGACATGCTGCTCCACCCGGGCGCTACCTACCGTTACAATGGCGAGACGCGCACCTATCCGGACATCCGCCTCGTCTACTGGGCCGGCGGCAATCCCTTCCATCACCACCAGGACATCAACCGTCTGCGCAAGGCGTTTGCGAAAGTCGACACGCTGGTCGTGCACGAGCTCGGCTGGACCGCGACGGCCCGGCATGCCGACATCGTGCTGCCCGCGACCATGACGCTGGAGCGCGAGGACATCGGCTATTCCACCAACGATCCCCTCATGGTCGCCATGCACCGGATCGCCGAGCCGTTTGGTCTTTCGCGCGACGACTATGAGATCTTCGCCGATCTCGCCGAGCGTCTCGGTGCGCGCGAACCTTTCACTGAAGGCCGCAGCTCGCGGCAGTGGCTCGAGCATCTGTATGAGCCGACCCGCGCCTCGCTGGCCAAGCGTGGCCTGGAGGCGCCGAGCTTCGATGAATTTTGGCAACGCGGCAGCCTGATCGTGCCGCAGCAGCCCGATGACGGCGGCAGGCTGCGCCGCTTCCGTGAGGATCCCACAGGTCACGCCTTGCCGACGCCGAGCGGCCGCATCGAGATCTTCTCGGCGAAGATCGCAGGCCATGGTGATGCGGATTGTCCCGGTCATCCGGTCTGGCTGGAGAAGACCGACACACCGAAGCCCGGTGCGCCGTGCTTCCTCGTCGCCAACCAGCCGGTGACGCGCCTGCATAGCCAGCTCGATTTCGGCGGCCATTCGCTGGCCGCCAAACACCGCGGCCGCGAGGTCGCGCGCATGAATCCGCGTGACGCTGATGCGCGCGGCATCAGGGATGGCGATATCATCCGCCTGTTCAACGACCGCGGCGCCTGCCTTGCCGCAGTTCACGTCACCGACGGCATCGCGCCCGGCGTGGTGCAACTGCCGACCGGCGCGTGGTATGACCCGATGGATCCCGAGGACGACGCGCCGCTCTGCGTGCACGGCAATCCGAACGTGCTCACCCGCGACATCGGCACCTCGTCCCTGGCGCAAGGTTGCACGGGGCAGTTGACAGCGGTCGAGGTGGAAAAGTTCACGGGCAATCTGCCACCGATCCGGGCGTTCGATCCGGTGTAGGGTATTCGTCGAAGCCCGGATGGAGCGCGAGCGTATTCCGGGACCGCTCGTCCAGCATCGGCCGCTCACGCCCGGGCGCGCGATGTCCGGTGCTGCTCCTTCGTGACGATGCCTGCCGACAGCGTGACCAGACCCATCAGCGCGGCGAGCAGCCAGAACGCCGTTGGCAGCCCACTGGCGCGAGCAACGAAGCCGACGCCGGCGGGACCGAGGAGGACGCCGGCATAGCCGGCAGTCGTGATCGCCGCGACGGCGAGGCCCGTTGGCATGGCTTTCTGCTTGGCCGCCCCGCGGAACAGCACCGGCACCAGATTCGATGCGCCGAGGCCGATGAGCAGGAAGCCGGCTATGGCAACCGCCGCAACGGGAGCCGTGAGCAGGACCACGAAGCCCGCGATGGCGATGAGGCTTCCCCACAACAGCGTGGCGCGGTCTCCGATGCGTGCGACGACGGCGTCGCCGCCGAGCCGCCCCACGGTCATCGCGATCGAGAACACCATATAGCCGGCGCCGCCTTGCGCCTCCGAGACGAGACCCGCGCCGATGACGAGCAGAGCTCCCCAATCGAGCATCGCGCCTTCGACGAGGAAGGTGATGGCGCCAAGCAGCGCGAGCAGGAGCACCGATCCGTGCGGCAGCACGAACAGAGGGCCGTCCTGCACCTGCGCTGAGCGGAGCAGGCGCGGCCAGGTCACCAACATCGCGATCAACATCAGGATAGAGCAGACCAGCGCGCAGGTGAGCGCGCCGAATTGCAGCGAGAGCAGTGCCGTCATCAGCGCAGAGCCGGCGAAACCGCCGATGCTGAACAGCGCGTGGAAGCCGGACATCAGCGGACTGGCTGCGGCGCGCTCCACCTCCACCGCATGGATGTTCGTGGCGACGTCGATCGAGCCGAGCGCGGCCCCGAACGCAAAGAGCGCCAGCGCCAGCGCTGAGGGCGAGCTTGCGATCGCAAGCAGCGGCAACACCAGGGCGAGACCGAGCCCGCCCGCGATGATGATCGGTCTGCTGCCGTAGCGCGCACTCAGCACGCCGGTCAGAAGCATGGCGAGGACCGAGCCGATGCCGAGGCTGAGCAGCAGCAATCCGAGCATGCCGTCGTCGACGCCGAGGCGCGTCTTCGCGAACGGCACCAGCGGTGCCCAGCACGCAATGCCGAAGCCCGCGACGAGGAAGGCGAGCCGGGTCGCAAGGCGTGTTGCCGGCCGATCGGCAGAAAGCATGGGAACTCCGGGGGAGCATGGGCGGGCGGCCGACAAGCCCCAGGATTGCCGCGCCATTATGTCCGAGCGGTGCACGAATTGTCGCAGGCAGCTCGTGAAAAATGCAAGCGGGCGCCGGCGGGGGAGAGGCCCCATGGCCCCGCGCATCGGCTGGGCGAGGTGGGACTAGGCGCCCCAGCTGGTGAAATGTGGATGGATGTAAACAGACTAGCCAGGCCGGCGCGGGTCCGTGAGGCAAAACACCCGATCGTTTCCATATGTGTCGGCGTCAAGCCCTAAGGGAAAAAATATTTCGCTTTACCGAAATTCGGAAATGGCGTATGTGTCGCCCATCCCGGCTCATCCGAGAGGGGCGGTCATGTGTCGTGATGATCGCGGAGCCGGGCTTGCGGTGGACGCGGCAGCGTCGGGCGCGAGAGGCCAGGGGCAGGGCGGATTGCTCTCCGTGAGCCCTTAAACTTCGCGCAGACGGACGGCGCTGTCAGGTTCGTCGCGCCAGCATGTCGATGGCAAGGTGCACAACGCCGTCGAACCCTGCGGCGCAGGCGAGCCGCGCGTACGGCAAAACCGTGTGGTCCTGGCCGTCGTTGCTACGGTCAAGCTCTTGCGGATGCGGCATTGGCGTCAACCGGCGCGGTGTCCGTGACTTCTACGAGGGCGAGGGAGGCCAGAACGAATTCGGCTCCCAGGAGAGCGCGGCATAAGCCGTCAAACCACTGCGCAGGGAAGGCCGTGTGTTGGGCTTCACCTGTATGCCGCTGTGCAGTTTTCTGCGTGTGCCTTTCGCACAGCAGACCGTGGGTGCCAGCCGGCATCCGGCCTTCCCTGCGCCCTCCCGGCTTTGAGGGTGGAGCGCCGAAGCAAAGCTCGGGCGAAATCCGCCGCGAGAATGCGAAGGCGTGTCTGCGACTACACGCGCTGTCTTCGCTCGGCCTTGGCCGGGCGATCCAGTACTCCGAGACCGTTGTGGATCAATCGACAGGCCGTGGCGTACTAAATTCCCCGCTTTCGCGGGGAGAAGCTCGTTCTAACCGCCGAGGATGCGCCGACAGGCATCGACGAACACCTGCGCGCCGGTGACGATGTCGGCATCGGCGGTATTCTCGGTCCAGTGGTGGCTGATGCCGCCGATCGATGGTACGAACAGCATCCCCGCGGGCATGATCGTTGCCAGCATCTGCGCATCGTGCCCGGCGCCGCTGGGCATGCGGACCGATCGCCCGCCGGCCAGGGCCTTGCTTGCGGCTTCGATCGCATCCTGAAAGCCGGCGTTCATCATGGCCGGCGCGCCGGTGCGCAGTTTCTCCACCGCGACGGTGCAGGGGCCCTTCGCATTGACCTCGTCCGCCATAGTCCGCAGCAACTGCTCCAACCGCGCGATGACCGCCGGGTCGTCGTCGCGCATCTGGAACAGCATTTCCGCGCCGCCAGGAATGATGCTGGGTGCGCCGGGATCGAGCGTGATGCGACCGGTGGTCCACACCGTGCGCGGGCCGCAGGCATCAGGGAAACGCTCGTCGATCGCGACGCAGAATTTGGCCAGCGCCAGGCCCGCATCCTTTCGCACGGCCATGCGCGTGGTGCCGGCGTGGTTCTGCTCGCCGACGAACTTGATCCGGTATTGCCAGATGCCGACGATGGAGGTCACGACGCCGATCGCGAGGCGGCCACTTTCGAGCGTGTCGCCCTGCTCGATATGGGCCTCCAGATATCCGACGTGCCGGCCGGGCGGGGCGGTGATGCGCGGACGTCCTGCGAGCCCCATGTCGGCGAGTGCGTCGCGCATGGTGCGGCCGCTGGTGCGGTCGCGGGCAGCATCGATGTCGGCCTCGGTCACCTGACCGACATAGGAGCGTGAGCCGAGGAAATGCCCAAAATGTCCTTCCTCGTCGCACCAGGCGGCGACCTCGACCGCGCCTTCGAACGAGGGATCGGCGTTGAGCACGCGTGCCGCCTCGAGCGCATAGACGACGCCGAGCGGACCGTCGAGCCAGCCGGCGTAGTTCTGGCTCTCAAGATGCGATCCCGCCAGCAGCTTCGGTCCCGGCTTCGCGCTGGTACCGAAGACGTTGCCGATGCCGTCGATGGCAGCGGAGAGGCCGGCGTCAGGCAGCTTCCGGATCAGCCAGTCCAGCGAAAGCTTGTGCGGCTCGGAGAAGGTCGGCTTGTGCACGCCGGTCTTGTAGGCGCCGATGGCGCGCAGCGCGTTGAGGTCGGCGAGGACGCGTTTCCCGTCGGCGCAGGGCGGAGTGTCAGGCATGTTCGGCAACCTTCAGCGCCTCGGTGCGAATCTCCTCGACCAGCCGCTCCTTGAGCTTGACGAATTCCGGCGTGGTCTTGATCTTGTAGGAGCGCGGATGCGGCAGCTCCACATGGATCTCGGCCTTGATCCGGCCCGGGCGCGCGCTCATGACGACGACGCGGCTACCGAGGAAGATCGCCTCCTCGATGTCGTGGGTCACGAACAGCACCGTCTTCTGGTCGCGCTCCCAGATCCCCAGCAGCATCTCCTGCATCAAGGCGCGGGTCTGGTTGTCCAGCGCGCCGAACGGCTCGTCGAGCAGCAGGATCTTCGGATCGTTGGCGAGCGCGCGAGCGATCGCGGTGCGCTGCTGCATGCCGCCGGAGAGTTGCTTCGGCCAGTGGTTCTCGAAGCCGGACAGTCCGACCTGGCGGATGAAGGCATCGGCGATCCGTTTGCGCTCGTCTTGCGGCACGCCGCGCTCGCGCAGGCCGAAGGCGATGTTCTCGCGCACGGTCAGCCAGGGGAACAACGTGTAGGACTGGAACACCATGCCGCGATCTGCGCCAGGGCCGGCCACCTCGCGCCCGTCAAGCGTGACTCGCCCGCTGGTCGGGCGATCCAGGCCCGCGACGATGCGGAGCAGCGTGGACTTGCCGCAGCCCGATGGGCCGAGGATCGTAACGAAATCGTTGTTGCCGATGATGAGATTGGTCGGCTCCAGCGCCTTGGTCGGCGCGTTGCCGTGGCGTGCCGGGAAGGTGCGCGAAACCTGTTCGATCTTGAGCGTCGTCATGCGAGCTTCCATGGAAACAGCCAGGCATTGAACGCCTTGAACAGGAAGTCCGAGATCAAGCCAATCAATCCGATCACGATGATGCCGAAGATGATCTGGCCGGTGTTGAGCAGCGCCTGACTGTCGGTGATCATGTGGCCGATGCCGGAGGACGAGCCGATCAGTTCGGCGACGATGACGTAGGTCCAGGCCCAGCCCAGCACCAGCCGCAGGATTTCCGCGATCTCGGGCGCGGAGGAAGGCAGCAGCACGCGGCGGATGATGCCGCGGTCGCTGGCCCCGAGTGTATAGGCCGCCTCGACCAGGTCACGGCGCGTCGCGCCGACGGTCACGGCGACCATCAGGATGACCTGGAACACCGAGCCGATGAAGATGACGAGCAGCTTCTGCAACTCGCCGATGCCGGCCCACAGGATCAGGAGCGGAATGAATGCGGAGGCAGGCAAGTAGCGCGCAAAGGAGACGAACGGTTCGAGGAACGCTTCGACCGGCTTGTAGGCGCCCATGAGCACGCCAAGCGGCACCGCGATGATCGCGGCGAGAGCGAAGCCGCCGACGACGCGCCAGATCGTCATGCCGATATCGTAGACGAAGCCCTGCTTGGCCAGCAGGTCATACCCTTCCTGCACCATGGTCAGCGGGTTGGCGAGGAAGGTCTTCGACACATGGCCGCCGAGCGTTGCCCACGACCAGAGGGCAACGAACAGCACGAAGAATGCAAGGCCGTACGCCATGCGTTGCTTCGATGTCACGGGATCCAGGGGACGCATCAAACTGTCTATCCGAATAGCCGATCATGCGCCGGTCCCGCGCTTCAGCGGAACCGGCAACTTGCAGAGGTTTACTTGATGAAGCTCGCGTCGAAGAGGTCCTCGACCTTCGGCGCGGCCTTGATGATGCCGATTTCGAGCAGGAGGTCGGCGGCCTCCTTGTTGAAAGTCAGGAAATCGCCGGCGAAGAACTTCTGGTTCGCGGCCTTGTCCTGCCAGCGCAGATATTTCGCCGAATTGCCGAACTGCTCGCCGGTCTGCTTCACATCGGCGCCCATGATCTCGTAGGCCTTGGCCTGATCCTTGGCGATCATGTCGAGCGCCTCGAAATAGCTGTCGGCGAGCGCCTTGGCGGCCTTGGGGTTCTCCGTTAGGAACTTCGGCGTGCAGCCAAAAGTGTCCATGACCATCGGGTAGTCGAGCGTGGTCGCGATGATCTTGCCCTTGTCCGGCGCGGCGCGCACGGTCGAAAGATAGGGTTCATAGGTCATCGCGGCATCGTTCTGGCCGGAGACGAAGGCCTGCGCAGCTGCAGCCGGCTCGAGGTTGACGACGGTGACGTCTTTCACCGACAGGCCATTTTTCTTGAGCATCCAGGCCAGCGCGAAATAAGGCGAGGTGCCGGGCGCGGAGGCCGCGACGGTCTTGCCCTTCAGGTCCTTGATCGAGGCCAGGTCGTTGCGGACGGCCATGCCGTCGGCGCCGTAGCTCTTGTCGAGCTGGAAGATCTGCTTGGTGGCGACCCCGTTGGCGTTCCAGGAAATCCAGGTCTCGACGGTCGTTGCCGCGCACTGGACGTCTCCGGAGGCGATCGCGAGGTGACGGTCCTTCTGCGGGATTTTCTTGATGGTGACGTCGAGGCCGTTCTTCTTGAAGATGCCGGCTTCCTTCGCCAGCGTCAGCGGCGCAAAGCCCGTCCATCCGGAGATGCCGATGCCGACCTTGATGTCGTCGGCGAGCACCGGAGTGGAGGCCGCGAGGGCAATGATTGTCACAAATACTTTCGAACTACGCATGATTGTCGTCCTCTTGCCGATCGATGGATTGACGTCGTGTTGATCCTTGTCGGTCCATTTGGACCGTTGCCCGAAGCATTGCACGAATTGTGCCGCCATTATTCTCTCAGCCTCCCTTGAATCGTGCGACAAGGCGGTGAGAGTCACCGGGATAGAGCAGGCGCACCGCGGTGATCGTGCGCGCGCTGCGCCAGGTATAGCGGTCGATCACGAGGCAGGGCGCGCCGACCGCGATGTCAAGTGCCTTCGCGGCGCGATGATCCGCAACAATGGCGCTGATGGTATGCTCGGCCTCGGTCCACGGGACATGGTGGAGTAGCCACGAGCCTGGCGGCTCGCGCGAGAAATCCGCGGTCGCAGCGTTCGGCACGGACGCAAGGTCGATCAGCCTGTCCTCGACGGCGAACGGCACGTTGTCGGCGCTATGCCGGCAGGCGATCGCGACCACCTTGCCGGACTTCTTGACGCCGAGGCGGGCGCGGTCAGCGGCGGTCGCTGTGCGCAGCTTGCGGCCGATCAGCTCGTAGCCGTAGCTGCGGCCGAGCGAGATGATCTCGGCACGGATGTCGGCGATCTTGAGCACGGCAGACTGATGCTGCGGCCGGCGCACGAAGGAGCCGGCGCGCCGCCGCCGTTCGATCAGGTCGGCTTGCGCCAGCTCCGACAGCGCCTTGTTCACCGTCATGCGCGAGCAGCCGTAGCGCGCGACCAGCTCGTGCTCGAAGGGGATGCGATGCCCGGGGGGCCATTCGCCGGTCAAGATGCACTTTTCGATATCGGCGCGGATTCGCTTGTAGAGCGTCGGCTTGTCGGCCGCATCGGTTGCGAGGCTCATGCGACGAGCCTCCGGACGGAGGCGTTGAAGCGCTCGCGGGCGGCTTGGCGCAGCTTGTGCCGGCCGCCCTCAACCACTTTGTCGCCGCCGGCCCAAACGCAATCGATTGCGCCGCTGCCGGCCGCAAAGATCCAGGCGTCGATGATGGCGTCGCGTGCGCGTCCCGCCAGAGATGGATGTGCCGTGTCGAGCGTGACGATGTCAGCGCGCGCTCCCGGCGCAAGGCCGACGGTCGTCTGCGCCAGCGCTTGTGCACCGCCCGCAAGCGCATGGTCGAACAGCGTGCGTCCGGTCGAGCGCCCGGCGCCGCTGGAGAGCACGTTACGCTGGCGATGCTTGAGGCGCTGGCCATATTCGAGCTGGCGTAACTCGTCGGCGACGCCGATCAGCACGTTGGAATCGGTGCCCACACCGAACGCGCCGCCGGCATCGAGGAATTCGCGTGCCGGAAAGATGCCGTCGCCGAGGCTTGCTTCGGTGATCGGACAGAGACCCGCGACCGCGCCGGTCTTGGCGAATGCGATGACTTCCTCATTCGTCGTGTGGGTGGCGTGGATGAGGCACCAGCTTTGATCGACCGGCGCGTGCTCCAGCAACCATTGCACAGGTCGCCGTCCCGACCATGCCAGGCAATCCTCGACTTCCTTCACCTGCTCGGCGGCGTGAATGTGCACCGGCCCGCCATCGGCAAGCGGAATGATCGACTTGAGCTCGTCAGGCGTCACCGCGCGCAGACTATGCGGCGCGATGCCGATATTGGCGCCCGGCAACCCGCTGATCGCCTTGCGCGAGGCGGCCATAAGGGCGGCGAACTGATCGACCGAGCAAATGAAGCGGCGTTGGCCTGCATGCGGCGGTGCGCCTCCAAATGAGCCGTGCGCATAAAAGCTCGGCAGCAGCGTCAGCGCAATGCCCGACGTTTCGGCAGCCTGTACGATGCGCGTGGCCACCTCGCCGACGTCGGCGTAGGGCGAGCCATCGCGATCATGATGCAGATAGTGGAATTCGCCGACGCGGGTGAAACCCTGCTCCAGCATCTCGATATAGAGCAGCGTTGCAACCGCCACGACGTCGTCCGGCGTCATCGCCAGCGCGAAGCGATACATCGTCTCGCGCCAGGTCCAGAAGGTGTCGGTGCTATCGCCGCGCAGCTCGGCGAGACCCGCCATGCCGCGCTGGAACGCGTGGCTGTGCAGGCTCGCCAATCCCGGAAGCGCGATTGCGTGGCGCTCGTCGCCGGCTACCGGGGCCACGCCCGGCGTCACCGCCGCGATCGCGCCGGCGGTGACGACCACCTGCACGTCATTGGCCCAGCCCGAGGGCAGGAGCGCGGAGGCGAAATGCAGTCGGGTCATGATTACACGCCGGCTGGACAGAACCGCCCCACGATTATATGTCTAGACATATAAGTCAAGCATCGCACGAAGGGGCCGTTGCATGGCAGAGCGCTTCGACCGGATCTGGCACAATGCCCGGCTCGCCACGATGCGGGCTGACCGTCCTGATCTTGGCGAGATCGAGCGGGGCGTCATCGCCACGCGCGGCGGCCGTATCGTCTATGCGGGCGCGCAGACCGATTTTCCGGCGGATGCCGATGCGGTGGAAAAGATCGATTGCGCGGGACGCTGGATCACGCCCGGTCTCATCGATTGCCACACCCATCTGGTCTATGGGGGCAACCGCGCGCACGAGTTCGAGCTGCGCCTGAAGGGTGCGAGCTACGAGGAGATCGCCCGCGCCGGCGGCGGCATCGTCTCGACGGTGGCTGCGACGCGGCAGGCGAGCGAGGTCGAGCTCGTCGCAGGCGCGCTGCCGCGGCTCGACGCCTTGATCGCCGAGGGCGCAACCACGGTCGAGATCAAGTCCGGCTATGGTCTCGATACCGAGACCGAGATGCGTCAGCTTGCCGCCGCGCGCAGCCTCTCTGGTCGGCGGCCGATTGCGATCCGCACCTCCTTCCTCGGCGCGCATGCACTGCCGCCGGAGGCGGAGGGCAACAAGGATCGTTACATCGATCTCGTGTGCCATGAGATGCTGCCCGTGATCGCAAAGGCGGGCCTTGCCGATGCCGTCGATGCCTTCATGGAAGGCATCGCGTTCTCCGCCGGGCAGACCGCGCGGGTGTTCGAGACAGCGAGGGGACTTGGACTGCCGGTCAAGCTCCATGCCGACCAGCTCTCGAATCTCGGAGGTGCTGCGCTTGCCGCGAAATTCTCCGCGCTCTCGGCCGATCATCTCGAGCACACCGATGAAGCCGGCGCCGTCGCGATGGCCAAGGCCGGAACGGTAGCGGTGCTGCTGCCCGGCGCCTTCTACTTCATCCGCGAGACGCAAAAGCCGCCGGTCGAGACGTTTCGCAAGCTTGGCGTCCACATGGCGCTGGCGACCGACTGCAATCCCGGCAGCTCACCGCTGACCTCGCTGCTGCTCGCGATGAACATGGGGGCGACTCTGTTCGGGATGACAGTGGCCGAATGCCTTGCCGGCGTGACGCGCGAGGGGGCGCGGGCGCTGGGCGTGCTGGATGAGAGCGGTACGTTAGAGGCCGGCAAATGGTGCGACCTCGCGATCTGGGACAGCGAGCGGCCGGCCGAGCTTGTCTACCGGATCGGCTTCAATCCGCTGCACGGGCGGGTATGGAGGGGGCAGTGACGGAGCGAGACACAGCGATCGTCGTCAGACCGGGGACGGTCAGTCTCGACGATCTCGGGCGTGTGCTCGATGGTGCGCCCGTCGTGCTCGATCCCTCGTTTTGGGCGCGCGTCGAAGCAGCGGCGGAGATCGTCGCAAGAGCCGCGCGCGCGGATGTCCCCGTCTACGGCATCAACACCGGCTTCGGGAAGCTTGCGTCGAAGCGCATTCCGCCGGATCAGACCGCGCTGCTCCAGCGCAACCTGATCGTCTCGCATTGCTGCGGCGTCGGCCCGGCGACACCCGAATCGATCGTGCGGCTGATGATGGCGCTGAAGATCGTCTCGCTCGGCCGCGGCGCCTCGGGCGTCCGCCGCGAGCTGATCGAGCAGCTGCAGGACATGTTGGCGCTGGGTGTCTATCCGCTGGTGCCGCAGCAGGGCTCCGTGGGCGCATCCGGCGATCTTGCACCACTTGCGCATATGACGGCCGTGATGATCGGCGAAGGGCAGGCGATCGTTGACGGGAAAATTGTATCTGGCGCCGAAGCGCTAAAGTCCGCCGGACTCGCGCCGCTGACGCTGGGGCCTAAGGAAGGGCTCGCGCTGATCAACGGGACGCAGTTCTCGACCGCCTACGCCATCTCGGGCGTGCTGCGCGCATTCCGCCTCGCTCGCGCCGCGCTCGTCACGGGGGCGCTGTCCGTCGATGCGGCGATGGCCTCGACGGCGCCGTTCCGCCCCGAAATCCAGGCGCTGCGCGGCCACGCCGGGCAGATCGCCGCGGCGGCGACGCTGACGGCGCTGCTCGACGGCAGCGACATCCGCCTGTCGCATCTCGAAGGCGACGAGCGCGTGCAGGACCCCTATTGCCTGCGCTGTCAGCCGCAGGTCGCGGGCGCAGCGCTCGACCAGATCACGCAGGCGGCGCGCACGCTGATGATCGAGGCCAACGCCGTCACCGACAATCCGCTGCTGCTGGTCGAGACGGGCGAGATCGTCTCCGGCGGCAATTTTCACGCGGAGCCGGTGGCCTTTGCCGCCGACGCGATTGCGCTCGCGCTGTCGGAGATCGGCGCAATCAGCGAGCGGCGCATCGCGACGCTGGTTGACCCCGCACTCAATTTCGGCCTGCCGCCGTTCCTGACGCCCGACCCCGGCATCAATTCCGGCTTCATGATCGCCGAGGTCACGGCGGCCGCGCTCTATGCCGAAAATAAGCAGCGGGCGCTCGCCTGCTCGATCGACTCGACCCCGACCAGCGCCAACCAGGAGGACCATGTCTCGATGGCCGCGCATGCCGCGCGGCGCCTGTCCGACATGGCCGATAATCTCGCCGCCATTCTCGGCATCGAGCTTCTGGTCGCCGCCCAAGGCATCACGCTTCGTGCGCCGCATGCGACCAGCGCGCCGCTCGCTGCCGTCATTGCCGCGCTTCGTGAGCAAGTGCCCGCACTCGGTGCCGACCGCTACATGGCCGGCGATCTCGCCAAGGCAGCTGCACTGATCGAGGCCGACGCGTTGCCGGCCATCGCGATTGCCGCACTTCCATCCGATCCGTTTCCGAGACTTGGTTAAGAGGTCCGCATGAACCGCCGACTGGACAATGACCGCACCATCCGCGCGCCCCGCGGCAGCGACATCAGCGCCAAGAGCTGGCTGACGGAAGCGCCCTTGCGCATGCTGATGAACAATCTCGATCCCGATGTGGCGGAGCGGCCGAGCGAGCTCGTCGTCTATGGCGGCATTGGCAGGGCCGCGCGCGACTGGGAGAGTTTTGATCGGATCACGGCAGCCTTGCGCAAGCTTGAAAACGACCAGACCTTGCTAATCCAGTCCGGAAAACCGGTCGGTGTCTTCCGTACCCATGCCGACGCACCGCGCGTGCTGATCGCGAACTCCAATATCGTGCCGCACTGGGCGACGCTCGATCATTTTAACGAGCTCGATCGGAAGGGCTTGATGATGTACGGCCAGATGACCGCGGGCTCCTGGATTTATATCGGCAGCCAGGGCATCGTGCAGGGCACCTACGAAACCTTTGTCGAGGTCGGCCGTCGCCACTATGGCGGCAGCCTCGCCGGCAAATGGATTCTCACCGCCGGCCTTGGCGGCATGGGCGGCGCGCAGCCGCTGGCCGCAACCATGGCCGGCGCCTCGATGCTCGCGGTCGAATGTCAGCCGAGCCGCATCGACATGCGGCTGCGCACCGGCTATCTCGATCGGCAGGCCGCAACGCTCGACGAAGCGCTTGCGATCATCGAAGAGGCGGGAAAGACCAAGAAGGCGGTCTCGGTCGGCCTGCTCGGTAATGCCGCCGAGATCTTCCCGGAGCTGGTGCGCCGCGGTGTCAAGCCCGACATCGTCACCGACCAGACCAGCGCGCACGACCCCGTCAATGGATACTTGCCGAAAGGCTGGACGCTGGCAGAGTGGGAGGCGAAGCGCGCGTCCGATCCCAAGTCGGTCGAGCGTGCCTCGAAGACGTCGATGGTCGAGCACGTCAAGGCCATGCTGGATTTCCACGCACAGGGCATTCCGACGCTCGACTACGGCAACAACATCCGCCAGATGGCGCAGGACATGGGCCTGAAGAATGCCTTCGATTTCCCGGGCTTCGTTCCCGCCTATATCCGTCCCCTGTTCTGCCGCGGCGTCGGGCCGTTCCGCTGGGCCGCACTCTCGGGCGATCCCGAGGACATCTTCAAGACGGATGCCAAGGTCAAGGCGCTGATGCCTGACGACAAGCATCTGCACAATTGGCTTGACATGGCCAAGGCGCGCATCAAGTTCCAGGGCCTGCCGGCGCGGATCTGCTGGGTCGGCCTTGGCGATCGCCATCGTCTGGGCCTTGCCTTCAACGAGATGGTGGCGCGCGGGGAATTGAAAGCGCCGATCGTGATCGGCCGCGATCACCTCGACAGCGGCTCGGTGGCAAGCCCGAACCGCGAAACCGAGGCGATGAAGGACGGGTCGGACGCGGTGTCGGATTGGCCCTTGCTCAACGCGCTGCTCAATTGCGCCAGCGGTGCGACCTGGGTCTCGTTGCATCACGGCGGCGGCGTCGGCATCGGCTATTCGCAACATGCCGGCATGGTGATCGTGGCCGACGGCACGCCGGAAGCCGCGAAGCGGATCGAGCGCGTGCTCTGGAACGATCCCGCCAGCGGCGTGATGCGCCATGCCGATGCAGGCTATGAGACCGCGATCGAGTGCGCCCACGCCAACGGCCTCGATCTGCCGAGCCTGGCCTAGCTGCGGTCAGATCGCGACCTTGGCTGCGGCTCCGTCGCGGCGCAGTCTCTGCTTCGCCGATCGCTGTGCAGGATGAGGCAAAGGCAATGCTAGACGGCCGCTATTTCTTCTCCAGTGCCGCGGTCTGTTTGGCCAGCTGCTTGTCGAAATCCTCGGAAAGGCCGGTGATGTAGGTCGCCAGCTCCCCCGGCCTGACGAACGGGTTCGGCGCACCGTCCTTCATCTGCGCGCGCTTGGCCTGCATGCCGTAGACCTCCGGATGCGGCCCGAGCAGCACGTCGATCTTCATCGCCTTGGCCTTGGCGAATGTCGCGCGATAATCATCGACGATCCCGGGATAAGTCGGTTGACCGACCAGCCTGTTCAGCGCGACCGTCCCGCTACAGAAGAACAGCACCTCGCGGTCCTCCTTGCCGTCCTTGACACTCATCTCCCAGCTCGTGCAGCCCGGCGAATGGCCGGACGTTGCATGCGCCGTCAGCGTGACGTCGCCCAGTGTGACCTTGTCGCCTTCCTTCACCGTGCGGTCAACCTTCACCGCGGGGAAGGCGAGGTCCTGGTTCTTCTCGTCGCCGGGATAGTAGCCGCCTTCGAGCAGCGGCTTGTCGCGCTCACCGGCCACGAGCTGCGCGCCGGTTTCCTTCTTGATCTCGGCAAAACCCCCGGTGTGGTCGAGATGCGCATGCGTGTTGAGGATGTATTTGATGTCTGAAACCTTGAAGCCGAGTTTGGCGATGTTGTCCTTGATCATGCCGGTTGACTGGGGCATCGCCGTGTCCATCAGGATCAGGCCCTGCGGGGTCTTGATGACGTAGACGGCGATGCCTTCGGTCCCGACATAGTAGATGTTGCCGATGAGCTGAAACGGCTCGAATGGCGCTGTCCACTTCTGCATGACCGCGGCCAGGAAATCCTTGATGGTCTGCGCCTGCGCGTCAGTTGCGAACAATGCCAGCGCGCACAGCGCGGCCGCGAGCCTCTTCATAGTCTGCCTCCCATTAGTGTTCTTGTCGTCTTGATCGAGCGCGGAAATCGTGTGGCTCGACCGGTGCGCAAGTTACGTCGTGACCGGTGTCGCGGGCAACTGCTTCGTGTCTGGAAAGTTTGATGTGCCGCGCGGCAACAGCGCCAGGCCGGCCGAAAGCTACACAAGAGCCTAGCGCCCGATCGTCACGCCGGCGGTCGCGCGCATGGCGCCCCGGAGGCTCGTCGCGTTCATGTCGTCGAGGACCTGCCGCGTCAGCACGGTGGTCTGGCCGGGCGTGTTGAGGATCGTCTCGCTGCGCGAGGACGAGAGCCGATCGGCCTTGTAGGGTGTGGCTGGACCGGCGGCGGGAGCAGCGGTATGACGCGGCCATTTCCCGGCCGCGAGAGCGGGCTGCGAGATGCAGAAGGCGGCGAGCAGGACCACAGACAATGACCTTGCGCGCATATGCGATCTCCCATGTCGGGACATCAACCTAGCACATCGCCGGCGGCCGCAGAAGAAAGGATCAGGCGAGAGCGGCCTGGCGCTCCCGCACCGGCTCGCGGGCCCGATCGTGTTTCCCAGGCTCTGCGAGCCGGGTGAAGCTGCGCTGGCTCGCATGCGCAGGCGCCTCGACGATGACGCCCTCGCAGACGATTTGTCCGCCGAGCACCTTGAATTCCAGCTTGTCGTAGCGCGGCATCGTCTCGCCGGTCGCGGGTGGCAGCAGTCCGACACTGCCCTGGATGTTGAGCGTGGCATCGCCGGTGCCGTGCAGGCGCGGATTCCACATCCTGATCCCGGTCTCGGCCCAGCGCTGCCGGATCAGCGCGGCACGATCGGTGGGCTCTGCGGGTCTAGCGCGAACTTTCCGTGCGCTGCGAATCTCCGGAGAAGCAGACACGACAGCGGGAGCCGGCTCGATATTCGTGATGGCGCCGAGCGAATAGGCAGAGGGAACCTCCGTAGCGACGGCTGTGGCGAGCGGCGGATCGTTTGCGGCGGCCGGCGCGATCTCGACGCTGCCATGTGGGGCGCTGTCGGAGCTGGTTTCAGGCACGTCCGCAGCAACGCTGATGGTATCGACGACAACGGCGGCAATTTGATCGGCGACGGCCGCGGAAGCGCTGGGCGAGGATTTGTCGCTGGTGAGAGGGGTCTCGACCTCGGCAGACGAAAGCGAAACCTTCGCTGCGACGACGGGTTCCACCGCGGCCGGGACTTCAGAGCACGACTCGCTGACGATGACGAGATCAGGAACCAAAACCGGATCGTGCTCCACGTCGGCCGATGAAGCAGAAGCGTCCTCGACGGCCGGGAATGTCGAGACCGCCTCGGCTCCTGTCAGCGTCTCCGGAGATGAAGCGTCTTCCACACCGATTCCGGTCGACGGGCTCTCCGCATCGACAGAGACAGCCGTCTCATTCTGGGCTACCGGAGCCGTGACCGCGAGGTCAGAATTGTCATGCAAAGGCTCCGCGCTGACCGCGCTGACGTCGGTGACGCGAGCCGGAGCGGCTTCCGCAATGTCGATGATGGCGGCTGGGCTATCTGCGGTCCCCGGTGCAACGTCAACGCTGCCGCTGTGCGGCGGGGGCCGAAGCCGGGTGAACGCCCAATTCACCGCAGGGATGCGGCGCAGCAACGATATCAGTCTCGAAAGCACTGGAGTTGTCCAAGAGGTACCCGGCGTGAGGCTATCGCTGATTCGCCAGCAATGTAAAAAACTGCCCCGGCCCTCGCACCGATGTCAATCGAGGCGGGACCAATTGCAGAACATCGGCGCACCAGCACAGGAGGCGGAAACCGCCAGTGCCTTTCTTTGTAATTGTGATCTCAAAGCTCGCGCTATTGCTGATTTCACTGAACAGCGCGAGCAGTCATTGGCATAGCTGTAGCAATCGGCACCAGCCGGGGCGCGGCGTAGCAGTGAACTCCCGGGGAATCTTCAGGCTAGGCGAAGTTGCAACGTCCTCTCTTGGCTATCGCCCGGAGCCGGAGCCTGCACCGCCGCCGGAGCCAGCGCCGCCACCGGCCTGGCTGCCCATGTTATTCGTATTGGTGCCACCTGCGGATGGCTGTTGTGTGCCCTTGCTGTCGGTGGCCTCGTTCTGCATGTTCGACGAACGGCCCGTCGTCATGCCCTTGGTCGCAGGCCCCCGCGACGAGGGACCGACGTCGCCCTGGCCGGATGCGCCTGGAGCGGGTTGTGTCTGCGCGAATGCGCCCCCGGTCGCCAGCGCCATGACGCACGCGGATGTCAAAATGATCTTCTTCATCGCAGTCTCCTTGCCTTTCACCTCGAAGACAACATGCCGGTGCTGACGACGTTCCTGGACGATGGCTTGTTGGCGTCCGCCTCGGATCAATTCGCGTTGCACCCAAATTTTACGGTTCCCGTCTCGTCAGTTCGTGGCTATTCAGGAACCCCGTTGCTTGTTGAGGATACGTATGAGGAAGATCGCCGCCATCGGAGCGCTTCTGCTCTGGTCCACCATCGCATCCGCGCAGGATCGCACCATCACCGTGGCCTCGACGACGTCGACGGAACAGTCGGGGCTGTTCGGCTATTTGCTGCCACTGTTCTCGAAGGCTTCCGGGATCGACGTGAAGGTCGTTGCCGTCGGCACCGGCCAGGCGCTGGACATCGGGCGGCGCGGCGACGCCGATGTGGTGTTCGTTCATGACAGGGTTGCCGAAGACAAGTTCATGTCCGAGGGGCAGGGCGTGAAGCGCTTCGACGTCATGTACAACGACTTCGTCATCGTCGGTCCCAAGAGCGATCCGGCGCAGATCGCCGGCAGCAAGGACGTCACTGATGCACTGCGCAAGATCGCGGCGGCGAAGGCGCCGTTCATCTCGCGCGGTGACAAGTCCGGCACGCACGCGGCCGAGCTGAGGCTATGGAAGGAGGCAGGCGTCGATCTCAGTGCGGCCAAGGACGGCTGGTATCGGGAGATCGGCCAAGGCATGGGACCGGCGCTGAACATGGCGTCGTCGTCGAATGCCTACCTTGTGTCGGACCGCGGCACCTGGCTCTCGTTCAAGAAC
Organism: Bradyrhizobium sp. 164; assembly: GCF_023073715.1. Classification (GTDB taxonomy): domain Bacteria; phylum Pseudomonadota; class Alphaproteobacteria; order Rhizobiales; family Xanthobacteraceae; genus Bradyrhizobium. Next base: position 201,872 of record NZ_JADPKA010000066.1, on the reverse strand, counting down.
CGGGGTGAGCTCGCCATCCTGACCGAGGGCGACAAGCGGCTATTCAACCAGTATGGCGTCATGCTGGTGAATCCGGCCTTGCATCCAAACGTCAAGGTGAAGGATGGGCAGGCCTTCATCGACTGGCTCATCTCATCGAAGGGGCAGGACGCGATCGCAGGCTACAAGGTGGGCGGCGAGCAGCTATTTTTCCCCAACGCGTCCCACTAGCAGGAACGCAATGGTCGACACGGCGACGCTGAGCGCAAGCAGGATCAGTCCGAGCCCCAGTGCCAGCGGCAGGTCGCCCTTGCTGGTCTCCAGCGCGATCGCCGTTGTCATCGTGCGGGTGAAGCCCCGGATATTGCCGCCGACGATGATGATGGCGCCGACTTCCGCGATGGCGCGGCCGAAGGCCGCGAGAAAGGCGGTGAGTAGCGAGGTCCGTCCCAGCGCGAACAGGAGTGCCATGCTGCGCAGGGCCGACAGTCCGTCGATCCGCGCCAGATCGCCATACTCCGCCCACAGCAGGCTGGCCGGCCGGTGCACCAGTGCCACCACGATCGGCGTCGCGAGCAGCGTCTGCGCAATCACCATGGCAGTTGGCGTGAACAGCAAGCCGGCGGCCCCAAGCGGGCCGGACCGCGACAGCAGGAGGTAGAGCGCGAGCCCGACCACGACCGGCGGAAGACCGAGCAGGGCATTGGTCAGAATGATGATGACCTGACGTCCGCGGAAGCGTGTGATCGCAAGCAGGGCCCCGAATGGGGCACCGATCAGCAACGCGACGATGCTGGCGGTCAGGCTGACACGAACCGACAAGGCGACGATGCCGAGCAGTTCGGCGTCGATTTCGCCGATCAGCGTGAAGGCGGCAGCGATGGATTGCGCGAAATCGTTCATCCGGCCGGACGCTGTTGCGCCGGCCTGGTGCCGCTGATCCCGATCACGTCCATCGCGAACCCCTTCGTCCTCAGCAGCCTGCCTTCGGCCCGCGTCGGCGGCGGGCCGGGTCCTCCACGCACATGCTCGGATGGCAATCGCACGCTGCACTTGCCACAATCAAGAGGTCGCAATCCAGGGGTGGGGGTAAGCTCTGGATAAATATGCCTTCACTAAACCCGTCAGGGCCGCAGGGCGCGGAATCCGGCACTTCGGGCAGGAAAAGCCCAAACCCCCGGCGGCCGTGGACGGCTTTATTCCGCCCGTGGATGCTGTAAGGAGGGGTAGAGTCGGGTCGCACACGCCGCTCGGCAGTGCTAGACCCTCGTGCAGGAACAGATCGGGCCGGAGCGATGCTGGTAGGCCCCAAGCATGAAGGACACAACGCAATGATCCAAACCGTTGGCATCATCGGGGCAGGGACCATGGGGAACGGCATCGCGCAGGTCTGCGCGGCGGCCGGGCTCTCGGTCGTGATGGTCGATATTTCTGATGCTGCGGTGAACCGCGGACTTTCGACCGTCGGCGGCAGCCTTGAGCGGCTGGTCAAGAAGGAGAAGATGTCGGCGGCCGATCGCGAGGCGACGCTCAAGCGCATCACCGGCACCACGGACCGCTCGAAGCTGTCGGATTGCGACCTCGTCATCGAGGCGGCGACCGAGAACGAGGAGCTCAAGGTCAAGATCCTGAAGGATCTCTGCGCGACGCTGTCGTCGCGCACGCTGGTCGCGACCAACACCTCCTCGATCTCGATCACCAAGCTCGCCGCGGCGACCGACCGCCCCGACCGATTCATCGGCATGCACTTCTTCAACCCGGTGCCGGTGATGGCCCTGCTGGAGCTGATCCGGGGCTTGCAGACCTCCGACGACACCCACGCCAAGGCGCTCGATTTCGCCAAGCGCGTCGGCAAGGTGGCGATCACGGCGAAGAACAGCCCGGGCTTCGCCGTCAACCGCATCCTCTGTCCGATGATCAACGAGGCGATCTTCGCGCTTCAGGAAGGGATCGCGACGGCGGAAGAGATCGACGCTGGCATGAAGCTTGGCTGCAACCATCCGATCGGGCCGCTCGCGCTGGCCGATCTCGTCGGCCTCGACACCATGCTTTCGGTGATGGAGGTCTTTTACAAAGGCTTCAACGACCCTAAATATCGGCCAGCCCCGCTGCTGAAAGAGATGGTCGATGCCGGTCATCTCGGCCGCAAGACCGGGCAGGGATTCTACACCTATAGCGCCTGATGAAGGCATCAGCGGCGGACCTTCAGCGTCCGCCGCCGGATCCCGCAATTTGCGCTGCGACAAAGACGCCGCGCGCAATTGGCCCGACAATGTCGAACGGGCGGCTCGCGGGCACAACGGCACGGATAACGAAGGACATGTCGGATCGACTGAAGGCCGAGCGCGACGCGGCGGCTGCGCGGCGGAACCTGCTGACCGAGGATGCGATCGAGCGCACCGGGATCACCGAGGAGATGATCGGGGAACTCGTCACCCGTTTCTATGGACGGGTGCGCGAGGACGCACTGCTCGGTCCGGTTTTTGCGATCGTCCAGAACTGGGACGAGCATCTCGCCAAGCTCACCGATTTCTGGTCATCGGTCGTTCTGATGAGCGGCCGCTATCGTGGTTCGCCGATGCGGGCGCATCTGCCGCTGAGCCTGAGTGGCGACCACTTCGACCGTTGGCTCGACCTGTTCGAACAGACTGCGCGCGAGATCTGCCCGCCGGCGGCGGCCGCGCTCTTCATAGACAAGGCACGGCGCATCGCCGACAGTTTCGAAATGGCGTCGGCGACGGTCGCAGGGCGTATCGCATCGCCCCGCCACGTGCTCCGGTCCTAGAGCGATCTGCTCCGCGTTTGCGCTCCGCAACGAAGAGCGCAGCGCACCAATGCCAGCATCATCGGTCTGATCTGCAAAATCATCATACAGATCGCGCGGTGTGACGTTGAAATCGCGAAAATCCCTTTGAATGGGCTGATGATCGCGCAATCAAAGCGAGCAAAGCCATATTGATGCACTGCGGTGCCAATTCTTCGCCTTGTTTTTGGCTGAGTTCCAGCGCCTGCTAGTAAACATGTCGCGCGCACCGTCCACCGCCTGTTCCTCACCCTCCGAACCCATTGCGGAACCTAAAGCCGACGCGGGCATCGAGCAAACGCGGCGAACGCTGCTGCTTGGCGCGCTCGCGACCACCGCGTGTCTCGGCTGTTCCCGACCGGCGCGCGCAGGTGAAGATCCACCTGGTTCGGACGAGCGGCCCCAGAAGGGCGATGTGCTCGTTTTCTCCGAAGGCGACAAGGAGGGAAAACTCATTACTGCGGCCGATGTGCCGGCCGGCGGGCCTCCGGTCCATGCCTGGCCGAAGGATCCCAACACGTCGGTGGTGCGGAGCGCCTCGCGCCTCAACGAAATCCTGATCATCAAACTCGATCCCGCCGAGCTCGACGAGAAGACTCGTGCGCGTGCCGTCGACGGCATCATCGCCTATTCGGCGATCTGCTCGCATGCGGGCTGTCCCGTCACCGCCTGGGTGAAGAGCGATGCCGGCGACAAGGAGGTGTTCAAGTGCATGTGTCACAACTCCGAATTCGATCCCCGCGAGGGCGCGCAGGTCGTGTTCGGACCGGCGCCGCGACGGCTTGCGGCGCTGCCGCTGGCGCTCGTTGACGGTTCGCTCAGCGTCGCCGGCAATTTCATCGGAAAGGTAGGAGGCGCGCAGCCGGGATGACGGACAGTGCGGGCCGTGCCCGCGTCAGGAGAGGCCGCATCCGCCGATGGGCGGACGACGGGACGAACGACAAGAATTCACAACAAGAATTCAAATGGCTGAAAAGGGGAACGTCCATGACCAGGAAGCAATGGTTACTGTCCGGATTCGTCGCCTTCACGTGTCTTGCCTCGACCGCCGCTGTATCAGGCCCGATCGAGAATTATTCTCCGGTCACCGCGCAACGGCTGGAAAATCCTGAACCCGGCAACTGGATGCTCTACCGGCGCACCTATGACGGGCACGGCTACAGTCCGCTCGACCAGATCAACGCCTCGAATGTGAAAAACCTCACGCCGGTCTGGACCTTCGCTACGGGCGTGGTCGAAGGCCACGAGGCGCCGCCGATCGTCAACAACGGCGTGATGTTCGTGGCGACCCCGATGGGCCAGGTGATCGCGCTGAACGCGAAGACCGGCGACGAATACTGGCGCTACAAGCGGCAACTCCCCGACGATTTGTTCCAGCTGCATCCGACCAGCCGCGGCGTCGGCCTATGGGAGGACAAGCTCTATCTCGCTACCACCGACGACCACGTCGTCGCGCTCGACGCCAAGACCGGCAAGGTGGTGTGGGACACCAAGGTGCAGGATTACAAGAAGGGCCAGTACATGACCCTGATGCCGCTGATCGTCGAAGGCAAGGTCATCGTCGGCGGCTCCGGCGGCGAGTTCGGTGTGCGCGGCTATGTCGCCGCCTACGATGCCAAGGACGGCAAGGAGCTGTGGCGGACCTACACCATTCCCGGGGAAGGCGAGCCTGGTCACGACACTTGGCAGGGGGACGACTGGAAAAACGGCGGCGGCTCGGCCTGGATGACCGGCAATTACGACAAGGAGACCAAGACGATCTACTGGGGTGTGGGCAATGCCGCGCCATGGCCTGGCGAAACCCATCCCGGCGACAATCTCTACACCTCCTCGGTGCTCGCGCTCGATCCCAACACCGGCAAGATCAAGACCTATCACCAGTACCACCAGAATGATTCCTGGGATTGGGACGAGGTCGAGGCGCCAATGCTGATCGACCTGCAGCGTGATGGCCGCAACATCAAGAGCCTGGTCCATCCGGGACGCGACGCGATCTTCTGGGTGCTCGAGCGCACGCCGACCAAGATCAACTACGTCGCCGGCTGGCCGTTCGTCTCCACCGATGTCTGGAAGGGCATCGAACCGGAGAGCGGCAAGCCGATCGTAGATCCCGCGCACAAGCCGGTGATCGGCAAGCGCGTGGAGTTCTGCCCCTCACTGTGGGGCGGCAAGGATTGGCCGTCGGCGGCCTATAGCCAGAAGACTGGCCTCGTCTACGTGCCTGCCAACGAGAATTTCTGCGGCGGCTTCACCGGCGAGAAGGTCGCGCTGAAGCCTGGCGAGCTCTGGCTCGGCACCAAGCCGGAGGATATCGGCCTCAAGACGAAGCCCGGCGCGGATCATTTCGGCGAGCTCCAGGCCTGGGATCCTGCGACGGGCAAGAAGGTGTGGCAGCACAACTTCCCGAAGTCGCAGCTGTTCGGCTCGGTGACGGCGACCGCAGGCGATCTCGTCTTCGTCGGCGGCACCAACGACCGTAACTTCCGCGCCTTCCACGCCAAGACCGGCGAATTGTTGTGGGAGCAGAAGACCAACTCCGGCATCATGGGCATGCCGGTCTCCTATGAGATCGACGGCACACAGTACATCGCGATCCAGTCCGGATGGGGTGTGGACGCTCAGCGCATCCAGGATGCGCTTGCGACCAATAACATCGGAATCGAAGCCAACGTGCCGCAGGGCGGCGTGATCTGGGTGTTCGCGCTCAAGAAATAGCTCCGCGGGCGGATCGAAAAAGCGGAGGCAGCAGGGGGGTGGCGAATGCGGCGGACGGCAACGTCCGCCGCATTTTTGTATCTTCCTTCTCCCCTTGTGGGAGAAGGTGGCGCGCGCATTGCGCGCGCCGGCATGAGGGGTTCTATTCACGCGCACTCATCGCGAGATTGGCGTGGAGACAAACCCCTCACCCAAGCGAGATCGTGATGGCCAGCGTCGCTGCCCTCCGCAAGGGGTCCATGCGCAGCCGTCAGATAAGACTACTTCCCCTCGCGCTCGACCTTGTCCTTCTCCTTCTGGTTCATCTCCCGAACCTTCGGATCAGGATTGTGTTGCCCGGTGGTCTGGGTGGTCGAGGCGGGCGGGGCGTTGGCGTTGGGAAGCGAGTTCTGGTCCGGCGTGGTGGGGCGCGTCGCTGTTGTCGGCGGGCTGGTGCTGCTCTGGGCGAATGCGCCGGCGCTCGTCAAAAGAAAGGCGCCCGACAGCGAGACTGCGAGCGCCTTTGAGATATTGGTCATCGATCTGCTCCTGTCAGATCGATGGCAACGGTGTGAGCCGTATTGCGTTCCCCGCTAGGCCTCCAATTGCTTGCCGATCGGAAGCGAGCGGATACGTTTTCCCGTCGCGGCGAAAATCGCATTGATCAGCGCCGGCGCGAACGGCGGAACGCCGGGTTCGCCGACGCCGCTGGGCGGCGTGTCGGGTCCGGGCGGCACGATGTGGACGTTGGTCACTGCGGGAGCTTCGTCGATCCTGACGAGTTGGAAGTCGTCAAAGTTCTTCTGCTGGACCTTGCCGTCCTTGAAGGTGATCTCGCCATATTTGGCAAGGCTCAGCCCCATGATCGCTGCGCCCTCGATCTGCGAGGCGATGCGCTCGGGGTTGACATAGGTGCCACAATCAATCGCCGTGTCCACCCTTGGCACCGTCAGTTTGCCCTTGTCGTCGACCGCGACCTCGACGATCGTCGCGATGTAGCTGACGAAGCTGCGGTGCGCGGCGATGCCCAGGCCGTGGCCCTTCGGGACCTGACGGCCCCATTCGCCCTTCTCGGCGACCAGCTCGACCACCTTGCGCAGGCGCGCGGTGTCGATCGGGTAGCTGTCCTGAGGCTCGCCGTAGTTCCAAAGGTCTTTCACCTCGGGCTTGACGATGCGCGGGCTGCCAATCAGCGCGAGCAGGGTCTCCTTCTGGTCGCGGCCGGTCGCCTGCGCGATCTCGCCGACCATCGATTGCACCGCGAAGGCACGCGGGATGTTCGAGACCGAGCGGAACCAGCCGATGCGGGTATGCGCGGCCGCCTCCGGGTTTTCGCAGGAGATGTTGGCGATCTCGAATGGCATGTCGACTAGGCCCATGCCGATTTCGAACGGCGCCTGGTGCACGGTGCCGGCGGCAAAGGTCGAGGCGATGCTGGGTGCCACGCTGCGGTGGCGCCAGGCGATCACCTTGCCGCTCTTGTCGAGGCCGGCCTCGATCCGCTCGACCGAGACGGTGTGCAGGAAGCCGTTATGGATGTCATCCTCGCGCGTCCACTGCACCTTGACCGGTGCACCGAGCTCCTTGGAGAGCAGCGCGGCCTCGAGCGCAAAGTCGCATTTCGATTTGCGTCCGAACCCGCCGCCGAGCAGCGTGACATTGACCGTCACGTTCTGCTCGGGAATGTCGAGCGTCTTGGCGACGTCCTCGCGGGTGCCGCCGGGGCTCTGCACCGGCGCCCAGATCTCCGCCTTGTCGCCCTTGACGTCGGCGACCGCCACCGGCGGCTCCATGGCGACATGAGCGAGATGGGGGATGTAGTACTCGCCGACAATGACCTTGTCAGCGCTCTTCAAGGCGGCGTCCGCATCGCCCTCCTTGCGCAGGACGAGGCCGGGCTTGCGCGACGCCTCCTCGAGCTCCTTGCGGTAGGCGACGGAGTCGTATTTGCCGTTGGGACCGTCGTCCCACACGAGCTTGAGCGCGTCGCGGCCCTTGATCGCGGCGCCGGTGTTGCGCGCGATCACGGCGACGCCGCCGAGCGGCTGGAACTTCGACGGCCACGGCCAGCCGCGCACCTGCATCACCTTTTCGACGCCGGGGACCTTCAGCGCCGCGTCGGGATCGAACGAGACCAGCTTGCCGCCGGTCACCGGCGGGCGGGCGATCACAGCATATTTCATGCCGGGCAGCCGCACGTCGGCACCATAAACTGCCTTGCCGGTGGTGATGTCGTGGAGATCGACGATGCCGATCTGACCCTTGCCGAGATAGCGGAAATCCTTGGGGTCCTTCAGCTTGAGACCTTCGATGCTCGGCACCGACTCCTTGGCGGCATCGGCGGCGAGCTCCCCGAAGCCGAGCTTGCGGCCGCTGGCGCTGTGGACGATCTCGTGATTGACGGCCTTCACCTCGGTTGCCGGTACGCCCCAGCGCTTCGCCGCGGCCTGCTCCAGCATGGTGCGAGCGGAGGCGCCGATCTGACGCATCGGGACCAAATAATGCCGCGTGCTGCGCGAGCCGTCGGTGTCCTGGTTGCCGTACTTGACCTCGTCGCCATGAGCCTGCTGCACCTTGACCCTGGTCCAATCGGCTTCCATCTCCTCGGCCACGATCAACGGGAGGCTGGTGCGCACGCCAGTGCCCATTTCCGCACGGTGCCCGACGATGGTGACGATGCCGTCCGGCGCGACCGAAACGAACACGCGCGGATCGACCACGACGCCATGCGGCATCTTTCCGGCACCGGTTTCATAGGCGAAGGCCTGGCGCGACATCACGGGGGCGGCAAGCACGAAGCCGCCGGTGACGCCGAGGCCCTTCAGAATGCTGCGGCGCGAGACCTTCTCGACCCTGACGTGCTTTTCGAAGCCGCGAAGCTTGCGGGAATTGTCGATGAAATTCATGTCACACTCCCGTCGATGCGAGATGGACGGCGTTCTCGATGCGCTGGTAGCAGCCGCAGCGGCAGATGTTGCCGGACATCGCCTCGCGGATCTGGTCGTGCGAGGGCTTTGGGTTGTCCATCAGCAGTGCCGCGGCCTGCATAATCTGGCCGGCCTGGCAGAAGCCGCATTGGGGCACGTTGAGCTGGCGCCAGGCCTTCTGCACCGGGTGATCGCCGTTGGTGTGCAGTCCCTCGATCGTCGTGACCTCGCGTCCGGCGACGTCGTTGACCGACGTGATGCAGGCGCGGACGGCCTCCTTGTCGACGATGACGGTGCACGCGCCGCATAGGGCCTGGCCGCAGCCGTATTTGGTGCCGGTCAGTCCGGCTTCGTCACGCAGGAACCAGAGTAGCGGGAGATCCGGGTCGCCGTCCCAGCTCTGTTCCTGGCCGTTGATCTTCACCTTGATCATGATCGTCCCTCGCTCTTCATAAGCATGTTCAATTCAAAACCCATTGACGCCGCCGGAGCGCAATGCCGGTTGCGTCGTGCCGCCGCATCCCGGCCCGTCATCCCGCACGGGCAGATCCCAGCGGGCGGCAGGAATACGAATCGCAATGTCCGGATGTGCTCGATACCTCCCGTTTTGTTCTTAATTGATTGCATTTCGCGCGGCATCGTGACGACGCGATCGTAGCAGAGGTCGCGCCGGCCCGGCGTTCACAGCCGAGTGTTCTCACCGGGAAAAGATTGCATCGATGGTTTGTCAAAAGCAGGGCGCGGCTTGATGCCGCGCGCTCGAACGCGGCGCAACCAAAAAAAGCTTCGTCCGCCAGAAGACTGTACGGACGAAGCAGGGTGCCTCAGTCGAGGGAGGGAGAAACGCAAGTACCGCGAACTTCAAACAGGAAGCCGGCGGCCCTGCGCAGTCATTCAGAGACCAGGACTGAGGAGCTGATGGCCCTCACATACGCGTGGTGCAGAAGCGGCGGGATCGCCGTGATGGTGCCGGAACGGGACCGGCCGGCCCGCTGGCGTTGGTGGACGCCAGCGAACCGACAGAAGTCTGGGCGAAGGCGCGGCGGCCTGCTCAGGCGCCTTGCTTAGGCGGCTTTGGCTTTCGCCACGTGGGTCGCGATCGCGTCCATCAGTGCCGGCGACAGGCAGTCATAGGGCTCCAGTCCGATCTCCTTCAGCCGCGAACGGATGCCCGCCATCTGCTCCGGCTTCACGCCCGATTCGATCACCGAGGAGACGAAGGCGGCGAATTGCGGCGCCTGTGAGCCCTCCTCCTGGAACAGCTCGGGATGGATGAAGTCCAGGCCGTAGAACGGATGGCCCTTGTTCTCGATCCGGCCGTACATGTGGGTGCCGCAGGCCTTGCAGGCATAGCGCTGGATCACCGCGGAGGGATCGACGATCTGGAGCTTGTCGCCGTTCTCGAGCACGGTGACGTTCTGGCGCGGCACCACGGCGACGACCGAGAAGGTCGCGCCCTGCGGCTTCCAGCATTTGGTGCAGCCACAGGCGTGGTTGTGCGCGACGTCGCCCTTGATGCCGACCTTCACCGGCTGGTCCTTGCATTTGCAGACCAGCGTGCCGCCGGCGAAGTTGCCGCTGCCTTGCTTGATGCCGTTGTCAATCAATGGATGGAGTGCAACAGTCATGGGTCGATCCTCCTGGGGTGATGGCTGTGAGCTAGAACACGACGACGGAACGGATGGATTTGCCCTCATGCATGAGGTCAAAACCTTTGTTGATCTCTTCGAGCTTGAGCGTGTGGGTGATCATCGGGTCGATCTGGATTTTTCCGTTCATGTACCAGTCGACGATCTTCGGCACGTCGGTGCGGCCGCGCGCGCCGCCGAAAGCGGTGCCGCGCCAGTTGCGCCCGGTGACGAGCTGGAACGGGCGGGTGGCAATCTCCTTGCCCGCTTCGGCGACGCCGATGATGATCGAGGTACCCCAGCCGCGATGGCAGGCTTCCAGTGCCTGGCGCATCACCGTGGTGTTGCCGGTGCAGTCGAAGGTGTAGTCGGCGCCGCCGTCGGTGAGACCGACGAGGTGCTGGACGATGTCGCCGGTGACCTTCTTCGGGTTGACGAAGTGGGTCATGCCGAAGCGGCGGCCCCAATCTTCCTTGGAGTCGTTGATGTCGACACCGATGATCTTGTCGGCGCCGGCCATCTTGGCACCCTGAATCACGTTGAGGCCGATACCACCGAGGCCGAACACGACCACGTTGGCGCCCGGCTCGACTTTCGCAGTGTTGACGACGGCACCGACGCCGGTGGTCACACCGCAGCCGATGTAGCAGCTCTTGTCGAACGGCGCGTCCTCGCGAATCTTGGCGACGGCGATCTCGGGCAGCACGGTGAAGTTCGAGAAGGTCGAGCAGCCCATGTAATGGTAGATCGGCTTGCCCTTGTAGGAGAAGCGGCTGGTGCCATCGGGCATCACGCCCTTGCCCTGGGTCGCGCGGATCGCGGTGCAGAGATTGGTCTTCTGGCTGAGGCAGCTTTTGCACTGCCGGCATTCCGGCGTGTAGAGCGGGATGACGTGGTCGCCCGGCTTCACCGAGGTCACGCCGGGACCGATCTCGCGTATGATGCCGGCGCCCTCATGGCCCAGGATCGACGGGAAGATTCCTTCGCTGTCGAAGCCGTCGAGCGTGTAGGCGTCTGTATGGCAGATGCCGGTAGCCTTGATCTCGACCAGGACTTCGCCGGCCTTTGGTCCCTCCAGGTCGACTTCGACGATCTCGAGCGGCTTCTTGGCTTCGAAAGCGACGGCGGCACGTGTCTTCATCGTAAACTCCTCAAATCCTCGTAGGACGCCAGGAAGTCGTCTTGGCAATCCTGGCAACGTTCATTTCTTGCCCATGCAGGCATCTTCCGCCTTGGTGTAGGCGTCCGTTTTCTCTTCCTTCTTGGCGGGACGCTGGCGGCCCCATGCTTCGGTGGAGCGGGCGCGCAGATAGACGTAGAGATCGTCCATGTAGCAAGCGACGTTCGGGTTGTCGCCGAAGGCCGGCATGACGTTCTCCTGCGCCGTCGAGATGTTCTTGCGGCCGGAGGCGATCACGCCGAGAAAGTCGCCATAGCTCATCGACTTGACGGAATCCTTCAGCGCCGGTGCGTAGGTGGATCCCATCCCGTCCGGTCCGTGGCACACGTGGCAGTCTGAATGATAGCGGCGGTATCCAGAATAGGTGAACCAGTCCACGGTGCCGTCGGCTGAAATCTTGTAAGTCGGGTTTCCTTCTTTATCGAGCCACTTCCCGTCGTCTTCCTTCTTCACCGCGGTCGGGTCGCCCGGACCTTCCGCGACCGCAGCTCCCCCGGACGCAACGAAGATCGTCACAGCAATGACAGAGCAGATTTTACGCAAGAGATTGTCCTCGAAGGCGTTCGGTGGAGACGAGCCGGCGCGTGGAGTTGATCCACGCGCCGGAGCGATGCTGAGTGGGCCTAGTTCGGCAGCGAGAACACGGTCAGCGTGCCGCCGAGCGCCGTGTAGTTGCTGAGAGCCGCGTAGCCACCCACGGCGCCGAGACCGGCGGTCGGATCGGTCAGACCTGCCGCCAGGCCGATGCCGGCCCAGCCACCCACGCCGGAGAGCACGGCAACGTACTGCTTGCCATTGTTCTCATAGGTGGTGACGTTGCCGATGATGCCGGAGGGAGTTTTGAACTTGTAGAGCTCCTTGCCGGTCTTGGCATCGACCGCCTTCAGGTAGCCTTCGAGCGTGCCGTAGAACACCACGCCGCCGGCGGTTGCGAGTGCGCCCGACCAGACCGAGAACTGCTCCTTGTTCGACCAGACGATCTTGCCGGTCTTGCCGTCCCAGGCGATGAAGTTGCCCATGTGGCTTTCACCCTGCGGCGGATACATCGAGAGCGTCGCACCCACATAGGGCTGGCCCGCGGTGTAGCTCACCTTGAACGGTTCGTAGTCCATGCAGACGTGGTTCGTCGGAACGTAGAACAGCTGCGTGTCGGGCGAGTAAGCTGCCGGCTGCTCGTCCTTGGTGCCGAGCGCGGCCGGGCAGATGCCCTTCACGTTGACGTCCTCGCCCGCCTTGTCGGTCGAAGCTGCGTCGAGCACCTTCGGGCGGCCATAGGTCGGCGAGCTCTTGTTCATGTCGACGCCGGAGGTCCAGTTCACCTTCGGATCGTACTTTTCGGCGACCAGCAGTTCGCCGTTCTCTCGGTCCATGGTGTAGGCGAGACCGTTGCGGTCGAAATGGGTCAGGAGCTTGCGAGGCTGCCCATTGATCTGCTGATCCGTGAGGATCATCTCGTTGACGCCGTCATAGTCCCACTCGTCGTGGGGCGTCATCTGATAGACCCACTTGGCCATACCGGTGTCCGCGTCGCGCGCGAAAATGGTCATGGACCATTTGTTGTCGCCCGGACGCTGCTTCGGATTCCAGGTCGAGGGGTTGCCCGACCCGTAATAGACCATGTTCAGAGCGGGATCGTAGGAGATCCAGCCCCAGGTGCAGCCGCCGCCGATCTTCCACTGATCGCCTTGCCAGGTCTTCAAGCTGGAGTCAGCTCCGACCGGTTTGCCCAGCGACGTCGTCTTGGCCGGATCGAACTTGATCTGGTCATCCGGACCTTCGCTATAAGCGCGCCAGACCTGCTTGCCGCTCTTGAGATCGTAAGCGGTGACGTGGCACTGCACGCCGAACTCGCCGCCGGAGATGCCGACCAGGACCTTGTCCTTGACCACCAGCGCAGCCGATGTGCCGGTCTCGCCCTTCGCAGGATTGCCGTTGGTCGCCGACCAAGCCACCTGGCCGGTCTTGGCGTCGAGCGCGACGAGATTGGTGTCGGCCTGATGCAGGATGATCTTGCCGTCGCCGTAAGATAGGCCGCGATTGACGGTGTCGCAGCACATCACGGGGATGACGTTCGGATCCTGCTTCGGCTCGTACTTCCACACGATCTTGTTCTCGTTCGAAAGGTCAATAGCGTAGACCTTGTTCGGGAACGGGGTGTGGACGTACATCATGTTGCCGATGATCAGCGGCCCGCCTTCATGGCCACGCAGCACGCCCGTCGAGAAGGTCCAGGCCACCTGGAGCTTGCCGACGTTCTGTGCGTTGATCTGGTTCAGCTTGGAATAGCGGGTATTGGCATAATCGCCCGCGGGCATCACCCAGTCTTTCGGGTTCTGCGACATCTTGATCAGCTCGTCATTGGCTGAGGCGCTGCCGACGGCGAGAGCCGCCGCGGAGCCAAGATAGGTCGCCAGTAGCACCTTGCGCATAGTTAATTCCTCCGTTGGTCGTTTATTGTTTCCGAAGCATTGCTCAATCACCGGGCTTTTCGTCCGGCGTCTGCTCGTGCAGGGCGGTCACGATCGAGACCAGAAACGATGATGTGCTGTTTCCTCCTCCTGATGAGAGCCACGGGTCCGCGTGCAGGAGCGGCCCGTTCTTGTTGTTCCTGCCGCAATCCCTAACGACTTCGTCAACGGGAAACTTGCCCAAGAGAGAAGCCGGTTTGCTCGACAGCGCACGGGCGCGAAGATTTTGATTTTGCAGTAGCGAATTCAGCGGTTTCCGCGCGGGCCCGCGCCGCCGTCAGCGCCGAGGTTCCCCTTGACGGCGCTGCAACTAAGGCGGAGGATTAAGTTTCAAAGGTGGCAATGGAACGGAGGCGCAGTTCCAAAAGACCGCCCAAGTTTGAGGTAAACGTCACGCAATCACGGCTGAGGGCTCCGCAGCGCTGGTCGCGATTCGCGTCGAATCTCCGGATCAAACCAGTGGCTGGATTAATGTCCGACACAATTCACACGCTCTCGACGACCGGGCTGACGCCGAAGCGGCAGATCCAGAGCTGGATCGATGGTCTGACGAGCCTGTGCGGCCATTTCGACGTCGATCCGCTGGAGGCGTCATCGCTTGAAGGTCGCATCGACTACACCACCGTCTCGCGCCTGAAGCTCTGCCAGATCGAGGTGAGCCAGCATCGCATCGCGCACACGCTGGCGCGTGCCAAGGCCAATGAACACCCCTACATCAAGATCCACTTCCAGACCTACGGCGTGTCGTATTTCGAGCAAGAAGGCCGCCACATCGAAATCAACCCTGGCGACATCATCGCCTACGACGTCTCCTGCCCGCATTCGATCATCAGCCCCGCCTTCACGCGTCACGACGTGGTGATTGTGCCCAAGGCACTGCTGCGCGACCGCGGCTTTCCCTCGCAGCGGATGCCGGCGTGCAAATTATCGGCGAAGACCGGGACGGGGCGGATCGCCCATGATTTCGTTCACGCGACTTTCGACGAGGCGGCAAAGCTGTCGGCGAACAGCGCGGTCGGCGTTGCAGATTCACTGATCGACCTCCTGCTGCTACCGCTGCGCGAGGCCGACACGATGTTGGACCGTGTCGGGCCCGAGGCGATGTATGTGCGGGCTCAGTTCTTCATCCGCGAGCATCTGCGCGATCCGGATCTGTGCATCGACCAGATCTCGGCCGAGCTCGGCTGCTCCAAGCGCTATCTGCACATGCTGTTCTCCGAGCGCGGCACCACGGTGAGCGACTACATCTGGCAGGCCCGCCTGCAGAACTGCCGTCAGGAGCTCGAGGCCCACGCCGGCAAGACCATCACGGACGTTGCGTTCTCATGGGGCTTCTCCAGCTCATCGCATTTCAGCCGCGTGTTCCGGAAATACTTTGGCGTGGTGCCGTCCTCGATCCACAAGGCGCAGCAGGGCACCGCGAGCTCGGGCGAGCATTAGGCGCGCTGCGGCCCCGTCGTCGGCAGGCCGCGTGGCGACGTCTATCAAGCCGACACGGCGATATAGGGAATGCTGGCCAAGAGAACGGCAAGCAGCACCGCGTTCGCCAGCATTCCGCTCCAATGCAGCCGGCGCAGCCGACGCGGGGCCTCGGTATCGCCGGCTTCCGTCGCGCTGAGCTGGTCGTCCATGCGTTGCAGGAACCTGCGGCGTCCCCAGATCGCCAAGGCTGCAAGCAGACCAACGCCCGCCGCGGCGATCAGGCGACCATCGAGCAGGAAGGCTATCGTTCCGATGATTCCGGCAACACGCATCACCAGAAAGTGGGCATTGAACATTCCGCGCAGCAGCTGCGCGACGGGCGCAATATCCAGCTTCACCAGCAGGAAGGCGGGCGAAGCCAACGTGAAATAGCCCATCGGAAAGAGCAGGATGATCATGACGGCTACGGCGACGCCATCCGGTGTCATGGGATCGGCCCTTCTCGTTCGCGCCGGCGAGCTGGCGCCGCACAATCATAGCGCGAAAGTGTATTTCCGACACTAGGCTTTGGTCGGACGCCAGCGCGCCGTGAGCGCGACCGCGCCTTGCCTCCGATTCAGGCGGGCTCGAGGCCGAGCGACTTTGCGCTCTCGATCCAGACCGGCAATTCGCGCTGATACAGCGCATTGGTTTCCTTGAATCCGAGGGCCGGTTCGAGCACGAAGGTCGCGAGAACCTCCTTCACCTTCGGATCGTTGTTAGCCGCGACGCAGAGCTCGGCCAGCCGGTCGACGACCGGCTGCGGTGTCGCCTTCGGCACCGCCCAGCCGGTGAAGCCGCTCACGGTGAAGAATTTCGACGTCGCGCCCTGCTCGGGGAGCGTCTTTACGGTCGGGATCGCGTCGACCTTCTTCGAATGCACGGCGAACACAGTGCCGCGGTCGCTTTGCAGGACCGATTGCGCCGCCGTATAGCTGCCCATCGCGGCATCGAGCGTGCCTTCCAGCATGCCGGTCCACATCGGGGCTTCGCCGCGGTAGTGCACCGGCTCGATGGAGAGACCGTATTGCTTGTTGAGCTCGTTGATCGTCATGTGCGGGGCCGATCCCGCGCTGTAGGTGCCGAAATTCACCTTGCCGCTCTTGCGCGCGAAGGCGACGAAATCCTCCAGCCTCTTGACGCCGATTTTGGGGTTCGCGACCAGCAACAGGCCGGCGCCGGGAATCACGCTGACGAGGGTCAGATCCCTGTCCATGTCGTAGCCGGGATTCTTCATCACCACCCGGTTCATGATGTAGGTGGTCGAGATCGAGCATAGCACGGTGTGGCCGTCGGGCTCGGCGCGGGCGACCTCCGCCGTGCCGATTGCGCCGGAGGCGCCGGGCTTGTTTTCGATGACGACGGTCTTGCCGATCTGCCTGGCGATGAATTCGCCATAGGCGCGCGCCAGCAGGTCGGTCTGTCCGCCGGCGGGATAGCTGCAAATCATGCGAATCTGCCGCGACGGCCATGCAGCTTGCGCCGAGGCGCCGCGCGAGAGGAAAGGCATCGCGAATGCGCTGGCACCGGCGGCGACGAAGTGGCGGCGATCGAGCTTTGCGGACATGATTCCCTCCAGCATTTTCATCGAGGGTACTGCATCGCATCGTCTCTGCCATCGGCGACAGCCGAGACAGATTGGCGCATTGGTCGCATCGCCAATCACTCCTGGATGCGAGCGCGGCTCGCCGGCCTGGAATCCATCGGGCTGCGCTGCCGAGAAATGGATTGCGGGCTTGCCTTCGGGCGCCGGAATACCGGGCAATCACCGCTGAATGATCTTCATCCAGACATCGCCGAGGATCGCCGGCTCGCGCGGCGGCAGATAGGTGAGGCCGGCCTGCTTGCCGAATTCGGCGATCTTGCCTTCGGCAGCAAGCTGGCCAAGCGCGGTGTTGACGGCCTCGATCAGCGCGGGATTGCCGGCAAGCCCGACATAGCCGCGATTGACGCCGATCGGATAATAGTAGCCGGATGCGGTGAGCCCCGTATCGGGGTGCGCGGCGCGATGGGCGTCGAAGCGCGCAAGGTCGATCAGCGTCGCGTCATGATCACCGCGCTGGAGCGCGCCGAGCAGGTCGTCGCGGCCGGGCACGAGATGGGTGATGTTGTCGATCAGGCGCCCCTTGTCGAAGGTCATCAGGATGGCATCGCCGAGCGAGCCGCTTTCGATGACCAGGCGAAGCCCGGCGAGATCGCCGATGTCGCCGACCTTGCGGCCCTTCGCCTTCGGCCCGAGCACCACCGTCATCGGCGAATAGAGGTAAGGCCGGCTCGGCGCGAGCACGCCGAGCGCGACGCGGCGGCGCCGGTCGTCGCGCGTGGCGCCGGCGAAATCCGGCAGGCGCGCCGTCTTCATACCGGGCTTGACGAGCGAGTCCTGCGTCAGTGCGTAGCCGCCGACCAGTGCGCAGCGCCCGTCCGAGAGCAGCGCATTCGCCTCGAGCTGTGGGCTGGAATCCTCATCGAGCTTGCTCTCGAACCATTGGATCGTCAGCGGCCGTCCCAGCCGTTCCGCGATCGCCTGCGCCAGCAGTACGTCGAAGCCCGCACCGGGCTTGCCCTTTTGATGCACCGAGAGCGGCGGCCGGTCCTCGTCGAGACAGACCTTCAGCGGATCCTCCGCCGCGTGCGCGACCGTAGGCACCGCCGCGAGGATC
Organism: Bradyrhizobium sp. 164; assembly: GCF_023073715.1. GTDB lineage: Bacteria > Pseudomonadota > Alphaproteobacteria > Rhizobiales > Xanthobacteraceae > Bradyrhizobium. Next base: position 184,072 of record NZ_JADPKA010000066.1, on the reverse strand, counting down.
GCGGCAACGCTCCACGCGGCGAGCCGACCCCTCATGGCTTCCTCCGGCTCGAGATGAAGGCCCAGAGGTCTCCAATCTGGTCGTCGCTGAGGATGTCGCCCCAGGGCGGCATCTTGTTGTTCTTGCCATTCTTCACCGTGGTGACGAAGCGCGTCTTGTCGTCGGGAATGGCGCGCAGGTCCGGCGTAATGGTGCCGGAGTTCATCAAGTTCGGGCCGTGGCAGTGCGAGCATTTTTCGGCATAGGTCGACTTGCCGTGGTCGATCTGCACCTGCAGCGGCTTGCCGGGTGCATCGTCCGCGGCGCGAACGGTCGCCGCAAGCGCGACCGTCAACACCGCGACGGCGGCGAACATCGCCGCCGTCTTGTGAGATATCTGCTTCAGCATCGTGTCGTGGTTATTGCTTGACCGCAAAAACCCACAGCGAGCCGCCGGGCGGAATCTGCGCCAGTCGTTCGTCGCCGGAAAACAGCGAGTAGACGCCGCCATAGCCGCTTGTCACTGCGACGTACTGCACGCCGTCCTGCTGCCAGGTCACCGGCTGCCCCTCGATGCCGGAGCCGGTCTGGAACTGCCAGAGCTTCTTGCCGGTGTCGGCATCGAAGGCCTCGAACTCGCCGGTCAGCGCGCCGGTGAACACGACGCCGCCTGCGGTCGACAGCACGCCGGAGAAGCGCGGGATGTCGACAGGGGCCTCCCATTTCGCCTTGCCGGTCAGGGGATCGATCGCCTTGAGATGGCCGCGCGGGCCGTCTCCGTACTCCCAGAGATCGGTCAGATCCATGCCGAGATACCATTCACCCTGCTTGAAGGTGACGGGCTCGGTCTTATACCTGCCGCCGAAGGCGAGCGTGTTGGCATAGGCCAGGCCGGTCTGCGGATTGAACGACATCGGCTCCCAGTTCTTGCCGCCGAGGATCGACGGATAGACGGTGACCTTCTTGCCCTCGCGCGCGTCCTTCGAAACGTCGGTCTCGATCGGACGTCCGGTCTTCATATCGATGCCGGTGGCCCAGTTGACCTTCACGTAGGGGTTGGCCGCGAGCAGCTTGCCGTTGGTGCGGTCGAGCACGTAGAAGAAGCCGTTGCGGTTGGCGTCCATCAGCACCTTGGTCGGCTTGCCCTCGACGTTCATGTCGGCGAGCACCATCTCGGCCACGCTGTCATAGTCGAACGGATTATTCGGCGAGAACTGGTAGTGCCACTTGATCTTGCCGGTCTTCGGATCCATCGCCAGCACGGAGCAGGTGTAGAGATTGTCGCCGGGGCGGACCGCCGAATTGAACGGGCCGGGATTGCCGATGCCCCAATAGACGGTGTTCAGCTCGGGATCGTAGGACCCGGTGATCCAGGTCGAGCCGCCGCCGAGCTTCCAGGTGTCGCCCTTCCAAGTGTCGCCGCCGGGCTCGTCAGGGGAAGGGATCGAATGGGTGCGCCAGAGATGCTTGCCCGTCGCCGGATCCCAGCCGTCGATGAAGCCGCGCGTGCCGAATTCGGCGCCCGAGATGCCGGTGATGACGACGCCGTCGGCGACCAGCGGAGCCACCGTCATCGAATAGCCTTCTTTGATGTCGGCAGCCTTCTGCCGCCACAACTCCTTGCCGGTCTTGGCGTCCAGCGCGATCACGTTGGCGTCGAGGGTGGTGCGGTATACCTTGCCGTCGTAGAGCGCGGCGCCGCGATTGATGATGCCGCAGCAGACGATGCGCGGCGTCTCGGCGGGATACTCGACCTTGGTTTTCCAGATCTGCTTGCCGGTCTTGGCATCCACCGCCATGGTCGCATTGTGCGAGGTCACGTAGATCACGCCCTGGTACACCAGCGGCTGCGATTCCTCGCTGCGATCATCGTTGAAAGAGTAGTTCCAGACCGGGACGAGGTTCTTGACGGTGTCCTTATTGATCTGGTTCAGCGTGGAGAAACGCTGCAGATTGTAGCCCATTCCGTAATTGAGAACATTCGATGTATCGGTCGCGCCCTTGACCAGTTGCTCGGTGGTCTGTGCGCTTGCACAAGTCGATGCAAGCATGACGAGGCTCGCGGCCATCGCAAAGCGTTTCATCCGTTCCTCCCAATGTGCGCGCCTTTTGACGCTGCAGGTGCAACACTCCGCCCGAATACAAAACGCGTCAATACGAAAGTCGCAAGTCCGGCGCCGATATGCTGGCGCCGGATGCCGGTGACCTGACGGAGACCTGACAGCCCAGCACTCACTTGTGCGCAGGCGCTGGAAAAATTCCGCGACGCGAAGCGCTGGGCCGGAAGCGGGCCGGGTCGGCGCGGCTCGCTTCCGCGAGTCGTGGCGCGCGCAGGTTGTAATTTCCGTTGAACCGGGTCACATTTGTGGCCTTATCTCATTTCGATCCCGCTCGAATTGAGGTTCTCAGGAGGTTTCGATGATGTCACGTCACTCAGTCGCGCTTGCGCTCACGATTGCATTGCTGTCCGGTCCGGCCCTCGCGGCATCCGGCAACGCGGTCAAGATGTTCGATACCGACAATGACGGAACGCTCGATCTCGCCGAGGTGAAGAAGGCGGCCAGCGCATTGTTCGCCAAGCTCGACCCCGACCACGACGGCACGCTCGACGCCCGCGAGTTGCGGGGACGGTTGTCGGCGAAAGAGCTCGCCGCCGCCGATCCTGATCGCGATGGGACGCTTACGCTCGACGAATACCTGTCCGTGGTGGAGCAGCGCTTCAATGCGGCCAACCCGGACAAGGACGGGACGCTCGATGCAAAAGAGCTGAAGGCGCGGGCCGGCCGCGCGCTGCTGCGGCTGCTGCGCTGAGGTCCGCCCCGGCAGGAGCTTAATTCCGATCGGAAGCCCGGAACATCGGGCTATTCGGCCTGTTCTCTTCGCGATGTCCTGCTCCGCGCCGGGGCAGCGCGGCGGGAGAAGAGGAGAAGCAGATGACCATGAAACATTCCGTTCTTGCTGCCTGCGCGATCCTGACGTTGAGCGCGGGCGTCGCTATGGCCGGCCCGTGCAACACCGGCAGTGCCAGCACTGACAAGGATGCCGGTTCCGGTCCAGTCACCGTGGGCTCGGCGCAGTCGCAGAGTTCGTCCAGCGAAACGGGTCAGCATCCGCCGACCAGCACGATGAATCGTGCCAGCGGCGGCGCAGCTGCCTCGTCCGAAGATGCGCAGCGGCAGATGCAGAGCCAGCCAACTGCGGCGGAGCGGGCGGAAGGTGCTAAGCCCAACACGCAAACGGCAGGTAAGGACTGCTGACGACGCGGCACTGTTGGTGTCGATTCGAGGCGCGGTGTGTCGCGCAGGGCGATGTCCCCAAGATCTGTAATTGACCAAGAGAGAACTGGCTTTGCCCGAGAGAGAAATGCCGCCGCGAAGAATCGACCCAGACGCATCCGAACACCGATTCGGCGCTTGAACTACAGGGGACCCAGCCCTACGTTTTGCCCCGCGCGATGTCGCGCTCAATACCTTGGGAGACCCCGAATGGCTTGGAAAGCTCCGAAGATCGTGGAAGTGCCGGTCGGCATGGAAATCAACATGTACGCCTGCGCTTCGCGCAAGTAAGACTGACGACCTGCCGCGGCTTCGATGGCAAACGCCGTCGAAGCCGTGGTAGTGTCAGGAATGCGCGCGAGAGCCAATCCCTTCTGGACCATAGCTGCCTGCACAGTCGCGCTTCTACCTGTATGCGTCAGCGCCGAAGAAGGCTTTGATACCGAGCACATCTTCGGCTTCATGATCGGCACCGATGTCGGCAGCGTCGGCGAGCGCGAATTCCAGAGCGAGACGACGGGACGATTTGGTAAGGGCGGTGGGACCTATCGCGCGCTCACGCAGGAGGTCGAGATCGAGGTGGTGCCGCTGCCGAACTTCCGTGTCGAGGTCGGCGGTACCGCCAGCTTGCACGACATCACCGGCGTCCCCGACATCGACGATCGCCGCCAGTTCAACTTCCAGGGCGCCTCGCTCGATCTGCGTTATCGTCTGCTCGACCGCGCGCACGCGCCGTTCGGCCTGACTGTCGCCGCCGAGCTCCATCGCGACCGCATCGACGAGACCAGCGGCGCGAAGGGACGGATGTACGGCACCGACTTCACGCTTGCGTTCGACCGCGAGCTCGTTCCGAACTTCGCCATCGCCGCGCTCAATCTGATCTATCAGCCGGAATGGGCGCGCTTCGAGATGGCGGGACTGTCCGAGAAGAGCTCGACGATCGGGGCGGCGGTTGCCGGCATGGTGCGCGTGCGGCCCAATGTGCTGCTCGGCGGGGAGATGCGCTATTTCCGGCAATACGACGGCATCGGCCTCGGCGAGTTTTCGGGCCACGCCCTGTTCGTCGGCCCCACCGCCTATCTTCAGCTCTCCGAGCGCTCGCGGCTGACCTTGAGCTGGAGCATGCAGGCCTGGGGACGTCCGGCCGGATCATCCGCCAATCTCGACCTCGTCAATTTCGAGCGTCACCAGGCGAGGGTTGTCTTCGGGGTTAACTTTTAACGCGCCCATGTTCCCCTCTGTCTGCCCGGGCGGAGACGGGAAAGAGCCCCATTTTCTCTCACGCCGGATTGAAACTTCCCGCTCCTTGGCACGTAACCTTTCGTGCTAGTCTCCATCGCCCCTTTGCGAGAGGATCCCGGCATGAACCCGATTGACCTGGTGGTGACTGTCTGTGCGGTGCTCTCGCCCGCGACCTGCGAGGAGCAGCATCTGGTGTTCAACTATTCCGGGTCGCCACGGCAATGCGCGATGGCCGCGCCGCCCTATATCGCGCAATGGGTCGGCGAGCACCCGAAGTGGCATGCGGTGCGATGGCGCTGCGAATATCCGCACCCGAACGACAAGGCGTAAGCCGGCCTCGCTATTTGGTGCAGTCCTTCAGATCCTTGTCGACGATCGAGAACACCGCATCCGCCCTGATCTCGATGTCGCGGACGATGCACTGCCGTGAATTGGCATAGCTGACCTTGGCATCATAGCGGCCCGGCTCGACGCCGGTAATGCGCAGCCGCTCGTCGTGGTCGACCTCCTTGTCCTTGTCGTTCAAGCATTGGTTCGGACCCCAGTCGGTCCTGCCGGCGGGAGCGAGCTGGAAGCCGGAGATCGTCTCCGTTGTGAGATTCCAGAGCCGGATGCCCTTGCCTTTGGTCTGCGCGAGCGCCGCGCCCGGCATCGCGACCAACAGGATGCAGATCGCAATCAGCTGACGTCGCATCGTGAACCCTCCCTCGACGGTCTTGTTTGGCCCCAGTTGACCACGAGTGTTCATTTCGATTCAAGCTGCAGCGCCGCGAGCTCGGCCTTTATCCTGCCGAGATCGGTTTCGCTGCGCTCCGCTCGCGGGATCGCGATCGGCACCTCCTGCACGATGCGCGCCGGCCTTGGCGACAGGAAGAGCAGTCGGTCGCCGAGCCGGATCGCATCGTCGATGCTATGGGTGACGAGCAGCGTCATCACCGGACGGCTCGCCACCAGCGTTGCGATCTCGTCGCGCAGGCGGCCGGCGAGCGCGTCGTCAAGCGAGGCGAGGGGCTCGTCGAGCACCAGCAGATCGGGCTCGACCGCGAAGGCGCGGGCCAGCGCCACGCGCCGGGCAAGGCCCAGCGACAACTCGCCGGGGAAATGGTCGCGATGCGCCTGAAGCTCCAGGATCCTGAAAAGCTCGGATAGTTTGGCCTCGGTCACACCGGGCGCAGCCAAGCGCACGTTCTGCTCGACCGAGCGCCACGGCAGCAGCCGCGGCTCCTGGAACACCATGCCGATCCGCGCCTTCGGCGGCCGCGCGATGCGACCCTGAAATTCATGATCGAGCCCGAGGATGATGCGCAGCATCGTGCTCTTGCCGCAGCCGGAGGGGCCGATCAGCACGCCGACCTCGCCGGATTGAAGCGCGAATTTGACTGGCGCCAGCACCTCGTGCGTTCCGCCCGCGGCACTCCTGAACGTCTTGCCTGTGATCTCGACCTCAAGCCGCACGGGGCCGCCACCGTGTTGCGCGGGCTTCGAACGGCTGCACCAGCAAGGTTTCGATGACGAGCACAACGGCGGCGAAGGTCAGCGAATAGGCGAGCAGCCGCGGCGTGTCGAATAGCTGGAAAGCGACGCCGATCTCGAAGCCGACGCCGTTCGGGCGGCCCAAAAGCTCGGCGACCAGCACGATCTTCCATACCAGAGACAATCCGGAGCGCGCGGAGGCTGCGATATAGGGCGCAAGTTGCGGCAGCACGACGTGGCGGAAGGCGCGCCAGCGCGGCATCGCGAACACGCTCGCCATCTCGTCGAGCGAGCGGTCGAGCGCGCGGGTGCCCTCGCGCAAGGTGACGATGGCGGTCGGCAGCTTGTTGATGGCGATCGCTGCGATCGCGGCGGCTTCAGTCAGGCCAGCCCAGATATAGGCCAGCACAATCACGACCAAAGCCGGCAAATTGAGCAGCAGGATCAGCCAGGGATCGCCGAGCCGGTCGGCAAGCTTCACTCGTCCCATCAGATAGCCGATGGCGCTGCCGAGCGACATTGCCAGCACGAAGGCGAGTGTGACGCGGGCCAGCGTGACGCCGAGATGCAGGAACAACGCGCCGCTCGCGGCTTCCGCGATCATCACCTCGAGCACGGCAGGCGGGGAGGGCAGCTTTGCGCCGCCGACGAACAGCGCGGCGATCCACCAGATTGCAAGGAACAGGACAGACGAGACAAGACGCAGCACCTCAGTCTCCGGGGACTGCGTGATAGAACGTGCCGGGATCGAGCTCGGCCGCTGGCCCGACGAGATCGCGGCCACCGATCTCGGCGAGCACGCGGTAGAGCACGCGTGCATCCGCCTCCTCGTCGGCAATGCTCCGGCGCGGGATGCCGTCGCGATAGCGGTCGCGATAGGTCTTGAGCAGGACCGGATCGGCGGTGCCGGTGAGCGGCGCTATCTTGTCCCAGGCCGGGGCCGAGGTCACCAGCAGCTCTTTGGCCTTTCGCGTCATTGCGATGAAACGCGCGATGGCGTCACGATGGCTTGCCGCCCAGCTCTCGTCGAAGACATAGCCGACCGCGGCGACCGGGCCCTTGGCGCCGAGTTTTGGCAGGATGTCCTCGATGCCGGCGAGGCGGCGAAAGCCCTTGGCTTCGAGCTGTGCGCAGAAATTCCAGAAATTGAGGCTCGCATCCATCTCGCCGTCGAGCGCCTTGGCAGCGATCAGGGGCGGTGCGCCATAGACGATGGTCGCCGCAGATTTCAGGTCGATGCCGTCCTGCTTCATGCGGGCCTGGAGCAGTAGCCAGCTCTTGTCGATCGCTCCGCCGGCGATCGCGAGCTTGCGTCCCCTGAGGTCGGCGAGCGTCTTGATCGGAGAAGCCGCCGGCACCATCACCGCGCCGAGCGCGCTGGAATAGGGATAGAAAGTGAGCTTGGCGCCGAGCGCGCGCTCGCGCGACACCCACAGCCAGTCCGACAGGATGATATCGGCGCCGCCTGCGCGCATCGCGATCTTGCCCGCTTCCGTGCTCGCGAGCTCGGTGACCTCGAGCGAGAGGTCGGCCTCCTTGTCCAGACCGTTCGCGCGGATCGCGGCCAGCTCCCAGGAGAATGTTCCGGTTTTCTGCACCGCAAGGCGGATGGTCTCGGCGGCGCGGCCGGGTACGGCCAGCGTCGAGACCAGCGTCACTGCGAGCACCAATGTTCGACCGAGTGCTCTTATCACACCACGTGCTCTCATCACCTTGTGAGCCGTTTCCTCTGACGGAGTGCTTTTCAGGACAATACGCATAGCATAGCTTTGGTCGCAACCAGCGGGAGGATGCGTATGAAACTGGCGGGACAGGTACGACCGATTGTCGCCGCATTGGCCGTATTGGCAGTAACCGCGTGCGCGGCGCAGGCCGAGGACGCCAATGATTATCCGACATCGGCGCGCGCGGAGTACGTCTATGGTTGCATGAAGGCCAATGGCGAGACGCGGTCTGCGATCGAGCAATGTTCGTGCTCGATCGACGTAGTCGCCTCGATCGTGCCCTATGAGCGCTACGTCACCGCGGAGACCGCGCTCAGCATGTCCCAGGTCCGCGGCAATCTCGGCGTCCAGTTCCGCACCTCGGAGCAGGCGAACTCGGCGGTGAATGATCTCCGGCGCGCGCAGGCCGAAGCCGAGGTGAGGTGTTTTTGAGTTGTGCGGCGATCACGCTCCCCTGGAGGGCAGGGTCGATCGCGCGCCGCGCGAGGGGGGTGGGGTGATCTCTCCACTCGGGCATTGTTGGGTGTGGAGAAACCGGCACCCCACCCCGTCTCACATTCCGCTGCGCTCCATGTGAGCCGACCCACGGGCGAGCTACGCTCGTCCCGGACCCCTCCAGGGGAGGGCGCTCGCGTTACGTCCCCGGCTTCTCCACGTCCCACTCATTGCGGAACACGTGCCCATCCGTGTCCTTCGCCTCCGCGCGAAAGCGCTTGGCGCCGTTGGAGACGTAGGTGAAGCGCAGATTGGGATCTTCCGAGATGGAGATACCGCCTTCCATCGACAGCACCGGGCTGTCGTCCTGCGTCAGCTTGAGCTGGTTGATGAAGAAGGCCGGGATATAGAGCTGCGTGACCTGGTCCATCTGCAGGCCCGAATTGTTGGGATGGCCGATCATGATCTGCGCCTCGCGGACGCGGCTCGCCGGCGCGTCCTCGCGCGCGAATTGCCGGTAGCGCATCTGGCCGAGACGGTTCTTGGCCTCCTCGACGTTCTTTGCCGCCGGCGCAGAGCAACCGCCAGAGGCCTTGACATAGACCTTGGAGACATAGAGCTGGCCGTCGCTGAGCTCGGCGACCGCATGCACGTCGGTGTAATTGTTGACGCGCACGCGCGTCGAGATTTCCGTCACATTGGCATCCGGTCCGAGTTCGAACTTCGCCGCCATCGGAGCGGGATTGCGGTCGATCACCAGCGTGATCGAACGGATGCGGCGCCCATCGCCGAGCGACAGCTTGCTGCGCAGCGTGACCGGCACGATGGCCGCATCCTCGGCGCGATAGGGCATTTCGATGCCGATGACGGTGCTGCCGTCGTTCATCGGACGGTTGCTGAAGATGTCCTGCACCAGGCCCGGCCAGGGGTCGTCGGCCTCTTCCGCCTGCACCGGCATCGCGAACGCGATGCCAAGCAGTACGGCGGTCAAGGCCAGGCGGCGTGTGCATCCCAACATGGTCATGGTCCTGCGGGCGTTTCGCCCATCGTAGCGCGCCCGCTACTCCCATTCAATTTCTGAAAATGCTGCGGTTGCGTTGCGGGCGTTGTAGTCCTCGAACAACGCCCAGCGCGGCCGTTCCGACCCGGCGGCCTTGTCGGCGGCGGTTCGGATCGGCTCGCCCTTCTTGTTCAGGGCGCGGACGTCGGACAGCAGCGTTGACAGGTAGCGCCGCTCATCGGTCAGTGCGGCAGGCCAGTCGCTCACGGGGCCGTGACCAGGAACGACGCGCAGCGCCGGAATGGCTTGCAATTCCTTCAACGTGTCTAGCCAGACGCGGATGCTGCCGTCCATGACCGGAATGTGGCGGAGAAAGACGAGATCGCCTGCCAACAAGGTTTTAGTCGTCTCATCGAACACAGTCAGATCATTGTCGCTGTGCCCGGCCGGCCAGGCCCGCAGGGTCAGCCGGCGCGACCCGAGATCGAGCGTCGTCGTGTCCGAAACGAGCAGGGTAGGGGCAATGATCTTCACGGGATCGATCAGCTCATTGCCCATGATGCGGCGGAAATTGTCGAGATAGAAAGGCCCGCGCGTCGCGAGCGCCTGGGGAAGCTTTTGGTGCCCGACGAAGATGGTGTTTCCATCGGCGAAGGCCGCATTGCCGAAAACATGATCGGGATGGCCGTGGGTGTTGATGACGTAGCGGATCGGCTTGGGCGTCTTCGCCCGCACGGCCGCCAGCAGCGCCTTGCCTTCGCGGTAGCTCCCGCCGGTATCGATCACAGCCACCGCATCACCGCCCACGATGAAGCCGACGTTGGCGATGTCGCCCTCGTTTTCGCGGGTCATCAGGGCGATGGTCCCGGAGTGTACGAAGATTCCCGGCGCGACTTCGCTCACAGGCAATTCGGATGCCTCGGCGCGTGCTAACGTGACGAACCCCAGCAGGAACAGGACTGCGATCGTTGAAGCGATGTGAGACACTTTTCCGCCTCAGTTCAGAGTGTTTGCTGCATTGCGCTGCAACAAAGCAAAACCAACACAAAGCTGGCAAACATGGCCCGTCATGCGTTGCATGGATAACATTCAAACAAAACGAGGAGGAAGCGCGATGACGGAGGCCGGACGACATCGTCGCTGGTTGTTTTCACTGTGGATCCTGGTGGCGTCCTGCGCGTTCGGCGATGCTGCGATCGCGCAGACCAACGAGGCCGGCGATCTCTCCTTCGAATTGGTCGATCCGAAGGTGCTGCGCGTCTGCGCCGACCCGCGCAATTTGCCGTTCTCGAACGAGAAGGGTGAGGGGTTCGAGAACAAGCTCGCCGAGTTCTTGGCGGACAAGCTCCAGAAGAAGCTCGACTACGTCTTCTTCCCGCAGGCCACCGGCTTCGTGCGCATGACGCTGGGTGCGCATCGCTGCGACGTCATCATGGGTTTCCCGCAGGGCGACGACCTCGTTCAGGGCACCAATCCCTATTACCGCACGACCTATGCGCTGGTCGCCAAGGCCGGCAGCGGACTCGAGGACGTCGATACGCTGGAGGATGCGCGGCTGAAGGGCAAGCATGTCGGCATCGTCGCTGGCACACCGCCGGCGACCAACATGGCGATAGCCGGTCTGATGGGCGATGCAAAGCCCTATCCGCTGATGATCGACACCCGCTTCGACAATTCGGCGCAGGCCATGATCGACGACCTCGCCGCCGGCAAGATCGACGCCGGCGTGCTGTGGGGCCCGATGGCCGGCTATTATGCGAAAAATGCCGGCGCTTCGCTTCACGTTACGCCATTGGTCAAAGAAACCACCGGGCCGAAGCTGGTCTATCGCATCGGCATGGGCGTGCGCCCGGCCGATCAGAACTGGAAGCGGCAGCTCAACAAGCTGATCCAGGAGAACCAGGGCGAGATCAACAAGATCCTGCTCGACTTCGGCGTACCTCTTTTGGATGAGAACAATCGGCCGCTCGGCGCGGAGACGGCCAAGAAGACGCCATGAAACGGCATATTGCCGTTGCGCTGCTCGCCACTGTTCTGACAGGGCCGGCATTGGCGCAGCAGCAGGAGCCGTTCGAGCCTGAAGGCTACCGCACCGACAATTACCGCGCGCCGGTGCCCGCGACGCTCGCCGGCGCCCGCGTGCTGACGACGGCGGAAGCCGAGGCGATCTGGCGGACGAAAAGCGGTGCCTTCGTCGACGTGATGCCGCGGCCGCCGAAGCCGAAGAATCTTCCCGCAGGCACGGTGTGGCGAGATGCACCGCGCAGGAACATTCCGGGCAGCCTGTGGCTGCCGGACTCCGGCTACGGCGCGTTGCCGCCGTCCGTGGACGATTACCTGCAGCGCGGCCTCGCGCGTGCCTCGCGCGGCGACAAGGCCGCGCTGCTCGTGATCTATTGCCTGGCCGATTGCTGGATGTCCTGGAACGCCGCCAAGCGCGCGCTGGCGTATGGCTACTCCAACATCGCCTGGTACCCTGACGGCACCGACGGTTGGGAGGGCGCAAAACTCCCCACCGAGGAAGCGCACCCGGAGCCGCGCCCGGAGCAGTAACGCCACACAATTATGCCGGGGCTTGTCCTGCCTGCGCGCCCGAAGCCGCGTCGGCGCAAGGCCGGGGCATCCACGTTCTTCGTTCCGCGTGGCTAGACGTGGATGGCCGGGACAAGCCCGGCCATGACGCTGTGTCGCACCTTGGAGAAGTGAAGGCGAAGACCGCACCTATTGCTTCTGCAACTTCGTCAGCGTGCCCGTGCCGTTGGTCTCGGTGGCGGTATAGGTCACGCGGTCGCCGGCATGAACGGCATCCAGCATCGCGGCGTCCTTTGCTTTGTACTCCTGGAGTGCGCCGGCGCTGCCTGAGCTGGCGCCGACCGTGCCCTTCTGCGTCTGCTGGATCGAGATCGTGCCGTTGAGCCGATCGATCCGCGTGATCATTCCGGTCAGATCGTCGGCAAAGGCGCTGGATGCGAACATGGTGATGACCGCAACGCTCGCGAAGATGAATTTCGTTGTTCCCATCGAGGCCTCCCGATGTCCTGGATTGGATGTCCTGGATTGACCAAGACATCCTAGAGCGATTTGGTTCCGCCAGATAGCGCGGCGGAAGGTTAACGATCGCGGTGATGTCGCGGGAACTTTGGTGAGCTGTCAGCCAGCCTGACGCTATTCCATTTCCTGCTGGATCACGCGCCCGAGCGCGAACAGGCGCTGGTCGATCGTGGTCGGAACCTCGCAGACGAATCGCACCACTTTGTGACGATCCTCGAAGATACGGGTCTTCCAGATCAGTTCGTTGCTGAGCGCCTCGATCTTGGCATCGTCGCGGGGCGTTACGCCTTGGAGCGCCTGGAGCGCCAGCGTTTCCTCGCGGATCTTGTCGGCGGCCTCGCGCTGCTTGCGGCTGACGCGTTCGAGGCCGTTTATCACCTGGGAGCGCTGGGCGTTAAGCGTGTCGAACAGGCCGGCGAACAGCAGCTTGGCGTTCGCCGTCTTGTCCGACGCGGAGGCGGCCAGAAACTCCTTCACCAACTTCTCGGCCTCGTCGAGTGGCGTCTTGCGCGCCGACAGCTTTGCGACCAGCGCGCTGATCTTGGCATCGTCCTTCCATTTGCTCTGCACTTCGTCGAGCGGCGGGCCGGCCCAGACGGCCGCGAGCGAAATCTCCGGCACCTTGGCTTGGGTGCAGGGCCAGTCGGGATAGCGCGGATCGGCCGCGCGCGCGGCCGTGCCCGACAGCACAATCGCCATGACCGCCAGGACCAGAACCCTCATCCTTCGCCTCCTGCAGGCCCCCGTCGCGCCAGCCCGCGTGACGGATCATAGGCGAAAATCGCACCAATCATGAACACGATTGTGCAGATTGCGACCACCGCCAGCGAGACCCAGTTGATCTGTCCGTACAGCGCAAATCGTATCAGCTCGACCGCATGAGTGAACGGATTGGCCTCGCAGAGGTAATACAGATAAGGGCTGCCCTCCTGGACCCGCCAGAGCGGGTAGAGCGCGGAGGAGGCGAAGAACATCGGGAAAATGACAAAATTCATCACGCCGGCGAAGTTTTCCAGCTGCTTGATGCCGGAGGAGATCAGCATGCCGAGTGAGCCCAGCATCAGGCCGGACAGGATCAGCGCCGGCAGGACGGTGAGATAGCCCGAGGGTGGCGGCGTGATGTCCCAAAACCAGGCGATCAAGAGGAACGCATAGACCTGGAGCAGCGACACCGCGGTGCCCGCCAGCAGCTTGCAGAACAAGAGGAAGCCGCGCGGCAGCGGACTGACCAGCAGCGTACGCATGTTGCCCATCTCGCGGTCATAGACCATCGACAGCGAGGACTGCATGCCGTTGAAGAGCTGGATCATCGCCATCAAGCCGGGCGCGATATAGACCTCGTAGAGGATGTAAGTCTCGTAGGGCGGGATGATGGAGATGCCGAGCACCTGGCGGAAGCCGGCGGCGAAGATGAACAGCCACACCAATGGCCGCACCAGCGCCGAGACGAAGCGCTCGCGCTGATGCAGGAAGCGCAGGCCTTCGCGCCAGACGATGCCGGTGAGGCAGGTCATGTACTCCGCGGACGAAAAGCCGCGCGGCGCCTCGCGGGTCGTGATGCTGCTCATGCGATGCCTCCCGGCATCGCTTGCGCGCCGGTCAGGCGCATGAAGGCGGTGTTGACGTCCTGCGCACCGACTTCCGTGACGACGCGGCTCATCGGCCCCTGCGCCAGCACCTTGCCCTGGTGGAGCACCACGAGATCGTCATTGGGCATGACCTCGTCGAACAGATGCGTCGCCCAGAGCACGCCGATGCCTTGCTCGGTCACGAGCTGGCGGACATGGCCGATGATGTCGGCGCGCGCCTTGACATCGAGGCCGACGGTCGGCTCGTCCAACAACAGCAGCCGCGGCCGGTGCAGCAGTGCCCGTGCGATCTCCAGTCGCCGCATCTGCCCGCCCGAGAGATCGCGCACCTTGCTGCCGGCGCGCTCGGAGAGCCCGATGCGCCCGAGCAGCTCGGCGCTACGTGAAGCCGCCTCACGCCGGCTGATGCCGTGAAGCGCAGCGTGATAGAGCAGGTTCTGCGTCAGCGAGAGGTCGAGATCGAGCGTACGCGGCTGGAACACGACACCGAGCAGCCGCAGCGCCTCGCCCGGAGTATTGCTGATGTCGTGACCGAAGATGGCGACACGGCCAGCCTGGATGCCGAACAGGCGCGTGATCAGCGAGAACAGCGTGCTCTTGCCGGCACCGTTGAGGCCGAGCAGCGCGGTGAAGCTCGCGGGCTGCACGTTGAAGGAGACGTCGGTCAGTGCCCGCCGCGGCCCGTAAGAATGACTGACGCTGTCGATCGATAGCGCCGGCACTGCGGCCAATTCCAGCCTCGGCGTCTCACGCGGTTCGGCGATGGGGGCAGGGCTGGTCATGGCGCGATCGTGATGCCCCAGGGCAGTTCGCCCACCTGAATGGTCTTGATCACCTTTTGCGCGGCGACGTCGATGACGGAGACGTCATTCGACACGCCGTTGGTGGTGAGCAGGTATTTTTCATCCGGCGTGAACGCCATGTGCCAGACCCGCTGCCCCACCAGCAAATATTTCAGCACCTTGCGCGTCGCGACGTCGACCACGGCGATGCGGTTGGCGGGGCCGAGCGCGATGAAGGCGGTCTTGTCGTCCTTGGTCATGCCGATGCCGACCGGCTGGATCGCCTCTTTCCGCAAGCCCGGGATCTCGAAGGTGACCTTACCGATCACCTCATGCTTGTTGGGATCGATGATCGAGACGGTGCCGCCGATCTCGGAGGAGACCCACACTTCCGAGCTGTCATGCTTGAATTCGGCAAAGCGCGGCCGCGCATCGACCAGCACGTTGGCGACGATCTGGCGCGACGATGTGTCGATGAAATGCGCCATGTTGGTCGTCTCGGACGTGTTGATCAGCGTCTTGCCATCGGGGCTGATGGTCATGCCCTCGGGCTCGACGCCGACCTGGATGTCGCCGAGCCGGGCGCGCTTCTCGAGGTCGATCACAGTCACCGTGTTGTCGTTCTCGTTGGCGACGTAGAGGATTTTCCCCGCGGCATCCTGAGCGAACAATTCCGGGTCGGGCCCGGAGGGCAAGCTGTCCACCACGCTTTGCGTCTTGGCGTCGATCACCTGGATGGTGTCGTCGTCGCCGACCGCGACCATCACGAACTTGCCGTCACGGGTGAAATCGATGCCGCGTGGACGCTGGCCGACCTTGATGGTCTTGGTCACGGTCCAGCTGTCGGTGTCGATCACAGACACCGTGTTGCTTTTCTCGTTCGAGACATAGGCGATGAACGCATGCGCGGGCGCGTTCGCAAGCGCTAGTCCGGCAAACAGCGAGAGGGGCAACATCAGCGTATGCAAGGGACGTTGCACTTCGATGCGCTGAGGTTGTGCGCGGGCTGCCTTCACCTCCCCCGCTTGCGGGGGAGGTCGTATCGCATCGACAGATGCGATGCGGGAGAGGGCTCGCTCCTCTTGGGGAGTCTTCCTTACTGAGACACCCTCTTCCCAACCCTCCCCCGCAAGCGGGGGAGGGGGCGCAGCGTCGTCGCGGTGGCGGCTCGAACTCATCTCAAATTGCTCACTTCAGCTTGCATTTGCTCTCCGGACGGTCGTAGCCGAGCGTGTCGAGCTCGGAGACCTGGTGCAGGAATCCCTCCTGCGGCGAGACCGACACCACCATGCGGCCGTCGACCAGCAGGATCGGCTGGCGAAGCTGGAGATTCCAGTCGCGCAGGGTGAGCCGCGTCCCCTTGAAGGCGGCGACCGAGAAATCCGGGCCCTTGATGAAATCGGCGACTTTCTTGACCTCGCCGGAATTGGTGCGCGAGGTGGCTTCGCCGATCATGCGCACCGCGGTCCAGGCCTGCATGTCGAGCGCGGTCATGCGCCGCGAGTTCAGCTTGACGAAGCGGTTCTGCATCTGGATCGCGCCCCATTGATCCTGCGCCGCGTCCCAGCTGCGCGGCACGAGACCGGCCGAGCCCGCGACGGGCCGCGGATCCCAGGTGCGATAGGGAAGGTACGCGCCGAACACCTCGCTCTCGTCGGCGACAACGAGCACGTCATAGGCCGGCGCCTGTTGCGTGAACACCGGCATCTGGCGCTGGATCAGCGTCACGCCCGAGTCGGTGCGCCGCGCGCCGCCTTTGTCTTCAAACGTGCGCTCCTGCACGATCTTGGCGCCGAACCGCGTCGCGGTGCGCCTGAGCGCATCGGCGAACAGCTTGTCCTCCTCATGCGAGCCGACCACGAGCAGCCAGCGCTTCCACTGCTTCCACACCAGATATTGGCCGAGCGCATCCGCCAGCATCGCGCGCGTCGGTGCGGTGTGGATGACGTTGGCGCGGCAATCGGCCTCGCGCAGCCGCTCGTCGATTGCGCCTGCATTGAACAGCAGCGTGCCGCGATCGCGCAGGGCGTCCGAGACTTTCAGCAGCGCATCGGCCGGCAGGTCGGCGATGATGAAGCCGTTCTTCTCGGCGAGCGCGGTCGCAGCCTGCACCACGTCCTCGCCTTCCCCGATGCGGCGCTCCTCCAGCGTGAAACGCTGGTTGAGGAATTTCCCCGTGGTGTTGTTGTCCTCGATGGCGAGGCGGGCGCCGGCGATGCCGTCATTCTCCGCGGGCTGCTCGACCAGCGACAGCGTCGATCTGGTGCCGGCGACGCCGAGATAGCCGACGCCGATCATGACAGGGTCGGCCGCGAGCGCACTCGCCGCGGCAGCACCCAAGCCGATCAGGCCGACCAACCATCGGATCATGTTTCCTCCAGGCGTTCCCCCCGGCTTGACCGCTGGTGGAGAATTGTCTCTGCTAAAGCATGACCAATTTGTCAGGGCATGCAACCCCGCATTTCGTCCTCGCAGGCGCGGGGACTGGAATCACGATCGTGCGAGCGCTGATATGTCTCGCCGCACTACTGTTGACGGGATCGGCCGCGTTCGCCGATCCGCCGAAACTCGCGGTGTTCGATTTCGAGCTGATCGACACCAGCCTGCCCGGCGAGTTCTACGGCTCGAAGCTTGAAGAGGCGCGGCTGGAGCGCATCAGCGAGCAGCTGCGCAAGGAACTGGCTGACTCAGGCAAGTTCCAGGTGCTCGACATCGCGCCAATCAGGGATGCCGCCCGTCACGCCAACCTGCAGGCCTGCGGCGGCTGCGACCTTAAGCTCGCCGGGCAGCTCGGCGCCGACTTAGAAATCACCGGCATGGTGCAGAAGGTCTCGAACCTGATCATCAATCTGAACATCTATCTGCGCGACGTGAAGACCGGCAACGTGATCACGGTCGCCAGCGCCGACATGCGCGGCAACAGCGACGAAGCCTGGACGCGCACGATGAGCTATCTGATCCGCAACCGGTTGCTGGCACCGAATTACGGCAAGCCGGAGTAGGGGCTCTTACCCTCCCCTGGGAGGGGAGGGTCGATCGCGCGGAGCGCGAGCGGGGTGGGGTGACAGTCTCTCCCTTGAGGCGGTGCCCGAGTGGAGAGATCACCCCACCCCGCTTCACCTCTCGCTTCGCTCGACGCGAGGCGACCCTCCCCTCCAGGGGAGGGCAAGAAGGATCACGCCGTCAATCTTTCCGCGTGCCAGTGCAGATGATCGCTCATGAAGGTCGAGATGAAATAATAGCTGTGGTCATAGCCTGCCTGACGCCGCAGCGTCAGCGGGATACTCGCCTTGGTGCAGGCGGCTTCGAGCAGTTCCGGCTTGAGCTGTTCTTTCAGGAAATTGTCGGCCTCGCCGATATCGACCAGAAAGCCCGAAAACTTCGCGCCGTCCTCGATCAGCGCAACCGTGTCGTGGCTGCGCCAGGCGTCCTTGTTCAGCCCGAGATAACCGGTCAACGCCTTGATGCCCCAGGGCACGAGCGAGGGCGCCACGATCGGGGCGAAAGCGCTTGCCGCGCGAAAACGGTGCGGATTGCGCAGGGCCACCGTCAGCGCACCGTGGCCGCCCATCGAATGGCCCATCACCGATTGTCGCTTGGCGTCGACCGGAAAATTCGCCGCCACCAGCTTCGGCAGCTCGTCCGTCACGTAGCTCCACATGCGATAGTTGCGGGAGAACGGCTCTTGCGTCGCGTCGACGTAGAAGCCGGCGCCCAGGCCGAAATCGTAGGCGTTGTTGGCATCACCCGGCACGTCGGTCCCGCGCGGACTGGTATCGGGCGCGACGAAGATCAGGCCGAGCTCGGCGCAGGCTTTGCGGAATTCGCCCTTTTCGGTGACGTTGGCATGCGTGCAGGTGAGCCCGGAGAGATACCAGACCACGGGCAGCTTGGCGCCGTCCGCGTGCGGTGGAATATAGACCGAGAACGTCATGTCCGTTCCGGTCGTCTGGCTCGCGTGTCGATAGACACCCTGGACGCCGCCATAGGATTTGTTCGTCGAGACAGTCTGAATCGTCATGCCCAAAGCTCCGTGGCATCTCGCCACATCAAGATTGCAACGCTTGTGTGACCGAAATTTGTGGCGATGTCAGGCAACGCCGCTGTCGATCGCCAGCCGCACCAGCTCGACCGAGGTCTTCACGCCCAGCTTCTGGCGCATGATCGAGGACGTATTGGCCACCGTCTTGTAGGACGATTGCACCAGCCAGGCGATCTCGGACAGACTTTTTCCGGCGCTGAGCAGCCGCAGGATCTCCATCTCGCGTGCGTTCAGCTTCGACAGCGGGCTTTGCGCCAGCGCCGGTCCCGCAAAGGCAATGCTGCGCGCGATCGCGCTCGGGAGGTACGTGCCGCCGCTCCCGACGGCGCGGATCGCCTCGACGAGGTCGTCGGGGTCGCCGGTTTTGGAGACGTAGCCCTTGGCGCCGCATTCGATCGCGCGCGCCGCAAAGGCGGGATCGTCGTTCATGCTGAACATGATGATGCGGGCCTCAGGCGCGCGCTCGAGGATGCGGCGCGCGAGCTCGAAGCCGGAGACGGTCGGCAGGTTGATGTCGATGATGCAGAGGTCGGGGCGTTCGACGATGAACACGCACTCGCCGTCTTCGGCGTCGGCAGCCTCCAAAATCTCGATCTCGCCCGCGTCGGCCAGCACGGCACGGCAGCCGGAGGCGACGATGGGATGATCGTCGACGATCAGAATGCGCATAGGCGTTCCCCGCGACAGCGCGTTCTCCCTGATAGAAACTGCCTGTTCTGCGCCGCATGAGGCCGACCAGGCTAGACGCGCGCGTCTCATGTCGCCTCATGCAACCCGGCCGGGATTGCTGTACGCTTCCGATTAGATATCCGCCGCTTCGCCTCTGTCAACGTCATCGGAGAGGCGGGGCAGAACCTTCGCGGGGCACGAGCGATACCAATGTGGCAAAATCTTTCCTTGCGCGGGCGCATCAACCTGTTGCTGGCGCTGCTGCTGGCGCTGGGGCTGGCCGTCAATATCGGCCGCCAGGTCGCGGAGGCGGGGCCGCGCGTGCAGGCCGAGGACCAGAGCGTGATCCGGCTCGCACGCGAGTTCATCGAGATGATCGTGGCGGACCTGAACGAGGCGCCCGATCCGGACGCCCGGCTGAACCAGATTGCGCGTGATCTCAGTCGCCTGCGCCATGTCAGCATCGCGCTCCATGACGCCGGCGGAAATCCGCTGACGCCGCCCCGGGCCGATGCCGACGCCGACACGCGCGGGCCGCCGGCTTGGTTCGTCAGCCTGGTTCATCCCGAGCAGACCGCCGTCAGCGTGCCCGTCTCGATCCATGGCAAGCCCGGCTCGCTCGTGATCACCTCGCATCCGAACGACGAAATTGCCGAGATCTGGGACAGCATCGTGACCCAGCTCGAGGTCGGCTCGGTCATCGCGGTGGTGGTGTTCCTGGTGATGATGAATGTGGTCGGCCGGGCTCTGGCGCCGCTCCAGTCGTTGGCCGAGACGATGTCCGAGATCGAGGGCGGGCATTATGACGCGCGGGTCACCCCAGGCGGTGCGCCCGAGCTCGGCGCCATCTGCGGCAAGCTCAATCATCTCGCAGCAGCGCTCGGCGAGGCGGTCGAGGACAAGCGGCGCCTTGCCGAGCGTGCGGTGTCGCTCCAGGACGTCGAGCGCAAGGAGATCGCGCGCGAGCTGCATGACGAGTTCGGACCGTATCTGTTCTCGCTGCGCGCTCATGCCAGCGCGCTGGCGAAGCTGGCGGACGGACGGGCGCCGAGTGCGGAGGCGGTGCGAAAGCACGGCAGCGCCTTGCTGGAGCAGATCAACGCGCTCCAGCAGTTCACCCGCCGCGTGCTGGAGCGCCTCCGGCCCGTCGGCCTCGCCGAGCTTGGCCTGCGCCAGGCGCTCGAATCGCTATCGCGGCTATGGCGGGAGTCGCATCCCGAGGTCACCATCGAGACCTCGATCTCGCCGGCGCTGGGCGCGACCGGCGAGACTGCCGACCTCACCATCTACCGCATCGTGCAAGAGGCGCTCACCAACGTGTTCCGCCATGCCGGCGCGACCGCGGTCAACGTTGTCATCGAGCCGGCCGGGCAGCACGGGCGCGACGGCCGCGTCTGCGCCCGGGTACGGGTCAGCGATAATGGCCGCGGCATGGAGCCGGGTCAGAAGCTCGGCTTCGGTCTCGTGGGCATGCGCGAGCGGATCCTGGCACTGGGCGGTACCCTCAATGTCGTCTCTGGCGAGAACGGTTTGACCGTGGAAGCGCTGGTTCCGACGGCGGCGGCCTGATCGTGCCCGAAACGATCGGGAAAAATTCCCGATTTTATCGGGAAAACGAGCGCGGATATCGCCCGATCTTTTGTGGCTGGCGCGCTCATTGCGGCCGAATACACTCATCTCGACCGAACGGCGGAAAATCACAACAGCCGGTCGTCACGGATGGGAAGGCGGGATGGGCAAGGGTCTCTGGTTCAAGCGTCGTTTATTGATGGCTTCGATCTCGACGGGGCTGGTGTCCGGGTTGTTCGCGCACCCTGCCGCGGCCGCGCAGGATGAGGAGACCAACGTTCAGAACCTGCCACCGGTCGAAGTGACCGCGCCACCGTCGGCGACGAGGCGCACGACGCCGTCGCGACCGGTCGCACGCGTCGGAACGCCGGGGTCCGCCAGCCCCAGGACGCGCATTTACGTCTATCCGACCGCGCCGGGCACCGGCAGAGGTCTTGATGTTGACAAGGTCCCGTCGGCGATCAACGCCGTTGATGCCAGCCAGATCAAGCGCACCGGCTCCCTGAACGTCACCGACGCGCTGCGCGACAACATCGCCGGCGTCAACATCAGCGAAGTCACCGGCAATCCGTTTCAGCCCGACGTCGAATTCCGCGGCTTCGTCGCTTCGCCCGTGACCGGCACGCCGCAAGGCCTTGCGGTGTACCAGAACGGCGTCCGCATCAACGAAGCCTTCTCCGACGCCGTCAATTGGGACCTGATCCCCACCGCCGCGATCAGGTCGGTGACGCTGGTGACCAACAATCCCGCCTTCGGTCTCAATGCGCTGGGCGGTGCCATCAACCTGCAAATGAAGGACGGCTTCACCTATCAGGGTGCGGAGCTCGATGTCATGGGAGGCTCGTTCGGTCGCATCCAGGGCTCGGCGCAATGGGGCAAGCAGGTCGACAAGAATTACGCCGTCTACGGCGCGCTCGAAGGGCTGCACGACAACGGCTTTCGCAACTTCTCCCGATCGGACGTGCGGCGCTTCTACGGCGATGTCGGCTACAAGGCGGGCGACAGCGAATTCCACGCCAACATGGGAGTGGCCAAAAACGATTTCGGCGCCAGCGCCACCGTTCCCGCCGAGCTGCTCGAAAAATATTGGGGCGCGACCTACACCACACCGCAGATCACCTCGAACCGCGTTGGCTATCTCAACCTGACCGGAAAGGTCGATGCGACGCCGACCTGGACGCTCGAAGGCACCGCGCATGTGCGCCGCTACGAGCAGAAGATCGTCGACGGAAACCCGACCGATGCGCAGGCGTGCGGTGCAGATCCGACGCTGCTGTGCTTCGGCGATGACACCACGCCCGCAAACGGCGTGAACGGCGTGCAGCTTGCCAATCCGTTTGCGCCGGGAACGATCCTCGGCGAGATCGACCGGGGCACGATCCGTTCGACCACCTTCGGCGTTTCGGGACAGGCCACCAACACCGATCAGCTGTTCGGGCACGACAACCGCTTCGTGATGGGCGCAACCTATGACACCGGTGTCACGCGCTACAACGCCACCGCCGAGATCGGCTCGATTGCAGAAAACTACGTCGTCAGCGGCAGCGGTGTCTTCCTGGGGCCGACCGGCTTACCAGATCCCGTTGCCGGTCCTGTCTCGCTGCGGACCGTCAACCAATATAACGGCCTCTACGCGATGGACACGTTCAACGTCACGGATGCCTTCGCCATCACCGGCGGCGGTCGCTTCAACGTGGCGCGCATCACGCTGGAAGATCAGCTCGGCACTGCGCTCAACGGCGATCACACCTTCGCCCGCTTCAACCCGGTGATCGGCGGCACCTACAAGATCACTCCCGAGCTGACCGCCTACGCCGGCTATTCCGAAGCCAACCGCGTGCCGACGCCGCTCGAGCTCGGCTGCTCCGATCCAGCCCGTCCCTGCCTGATCGCAGCGTTTCTCGTCTCCGATCCGCCGCTGAAGCAGGTCGTGTCGAAGACCGTGGAAGCGGGCCTGCGCGGCACCAAGGAGCTGAACATCGGCACGCTCGGATGGAAGATCGGCGGCTTCCGCGCCACCAATCACGACGACATCCTTGCGGTACCCGCCGTCGGGCGCACAGGCTTCGGTTATTTTTCCAATGTCGGCCGGACGCGGCGGCAGGGGCTCGAAGCCGAAGTCAACATCAAGTCTCCGGCGCTCCAGTTCCAGGCGAGCTACGCCTTCGTCGACGCGCGCTTCCTTGACCCGCTCGAACTCGGCTCGGAAAGCCCGTTTGCCGATCCGGCCACCGAGACCATCCGGGTTTTGCCCGGCAACCAGATCCCCGCGGTCCCGCGCCATCGCGTCAAGGTCGGCGTCGATTACTCTGTGACCGACGTCTGGAAGGTCGGCGGCAACGCGCTGTTCGTCTCCAACCAGTATCTGGTCGGCGATGAGTCCAACCAATACGCGAAGCTGCCGTCCTATACGGTCTTTAACCTCCACACCTCCTATCAGGTCGCAAAGAACGTCCAGCTCTACGGCCGCATCGACAACGTCTTCGACAAGCGTTACGCGACCTACGGACAGTTCTTCGACCGCGAGGCCGTGCCCAATTTCACCAATGGCGGCGCAGAATTCACCGACCCGCGCTCGCTCAGCCCGGCAAGGCCCCGGGCGTTCTATGCGGGCATGCGGGTGACGTTCTAGGCGTGCTCGATGCACTGCCTTCCGCTACGGCCTGAGGCGGACTCGCACCTGCATTGCGGGAATTGGCGGAGGAGTACCGGCGCTGTGCGGACAGCCAAGAGGAGAGAGGCCAAGCTCTGCAGCCTGAAAAAGGCGAGCGGACAAACTAAATCGGACGCGTTCCGATATCGGTGCTAGACACGGGGATGATAAAATTCATTATGATTGCGCTGGTCACCACAGTTCCGGTCCTTGCTCAAGTCAGTTCCACTCAAAACCCGCCCTTTACCGATCGCGAACAGGTTAAGCATGACCGCGCGAAAGCGGCCGAGGCCGAAAAGAGTGCACCCACAGCGCGGCCCTGGGATCGAGACGCGGACGGCAAGCGCCCGTGGGATCAAAAGCCCTCGAAGCCCTGACAGAACGATGTCGCGTCCGGCGCCATGCGCTCGAACTCCGTTCGATGCTTCTGGAGATAGCTGATGGCCTGCTTCCGCGTGTTGAATGTCGTCGCGAGCCGGCACATCTGCCGATTTGCGCCGGAAGCGAGAAAGAAAGTGATGGTTCCGTGATCTGGCGGGATTCTAGGCACGACCTGCACTTTCCGGCATGTGATCGGCCCCTTTAAGTTTCGGCGGTGGCGTTGAAGGCGACTATCGCGCCGGCTTCCTCGAACGCTTCTTGGGTGCCGGCAAAGCTATTCGAACAGCTTCATCGGCCGCTTCCTTGGCCTCGCGCACCTCGCGGAGCCGCGCCATGTTCTTGCGAATCTCGATAGCCTGTCTTTCGGCATCCGCCAATGCGCGCGCTCCCTCTTCGGCGGCCAGCTGCTTACGATTTAGACGCGCGATGCCTTCGGGTGACAGGTCTGCCGATTTCTTGGGGCTCATTGCTCACCCGGCCTGGCAACAGACAAAACCCGCTCAATCCGAAGATCGAGCGGGCAGGGGGGCCGTTTCAGTACATCCGTGAAACGGCGCCACGATATCAAGCCAGCGAGAGGTTCTCAGCGCTGACTTTGCCTCGCATCTTGTCGGTCTTGACCTCGAAATTGACCTTTTGGCCTTCTCCGAGGCCCGCCAGACCGGCGCGTTCGACGGCGCTGATGTGAACGAACACATCGTTGCTACCATCGTTCGGCTGAATGAAACCGAAGCCCTTTTGGCCGTTGAACCACTTCACAGTACCTGTCGTCATTTTCTTCTCCAAAGCGCGCGAACGCGTTCCGCGCGACAATCACGCGGTTATCTTCAACTTCGTCGATGTCTTTGGAAAAGGAGCCCGCGGGGCGCATTCAACAAGGCACAGCGGCTAATCGAACAAGGTCAATATACATCACATTCGCGATTTCGCAAGGACGCAAGCCAATTTGTTTCTGCGAGGCTCCTCGGGTGTTCCGATCGCAGCACTTCGCGTCTGTCTGCCGGCCTGCAAGCAAGACGTTAGCGATTGACAGCACAGCACGACAGTGGTCACGTTGGTGTCACCAAGCTGCATCGCTGTGACAAGCAGATCGGCTCGTCCGAAGCCGCGATGAATGTCGCCGCCGCTATCCTCAAAAATCGCAATGAAGCTCCTGCGCAATTGGCTGCCCTGCAGGACGTGTCGCATTCGCAGCCCCCAGCGAGGATGATCAATTGCACGTACTTGTCAGAGACAACAACGTCGACCAGGCGCTCCGCGTTCTCAAGAAGAAGATGCAACGCGAGGGCGTCTTCCGGGAAATGAAACAGCGGCGTTCCTACGAAAAGCCGTCGGAGCGAAAGACCCGCGAGAAATCCGAGGCCATCCGCCGGGCCCGCAAGCTCGCTCGCAAGCAGGCGATCAGGGAGGGCTTGCTGCCCGCGCCGCCCAAGAAGAAGCCCTTCGAGCGCAAGGCGCCACTGCCGGAGATCAAGGCGCGCGCGGAGTAGAAAGAATCCTCGTTCCGGAGACTCCGCAGCAACGGCATGTCGGTCTCATAACATGATGGTGGCGTCACTTGTGACGCCGCAAGAAGGCCGGTCGCGGTGCTGTCGTTGCTTATGACCTGAAATCGATGCCTCGCAGCACAATGCCTGGCGGCGTGCCCTCGAACTCCGTCGCACGATATTTGCTCGCAGCGCATGCTTCGATGCGATCCCGCAATCGGCTGAACTGGGCCTCCCGCTGCTCGGGTTTGACTTGCGGGCCGCGCTCGAGGTCGTCCATCGCAGAGGTCGAGATCGCGCAAGGAATCTCCCGGGCACCGTCATGCATCGAGAACCGGACGATCATTCGGTCGTATTCGTGGCCGATAAAGCGGCCGCTGGTCAATGTCATGGCTTGCTCCGTTAACCTAATTGCGGCATGTCGAGAATGCGGGGCGGCCGTCGTTCGCCTCAGACCTCGCCCGACAGCCGGGCGAAATCGTCGAACAGTGCTGCCACTAGCGCGCGATGGCGCGTATCCTCGGAAGGCAGACTCGCAGCATAGAGGTTGAGCAGATGGCGCGCCTTCACTGCCGCCTCCGGCCAGGACGCGGCTGGCACCGTCATCATGCGGTTTTCGAGATCGGCTTCACGCTCGCGGAGCTCGCGGAGATGCGCCTCCACGTCAGCCAACGCACGGCGCAGGTCGGTTGCCTTCTGCGCGGCCATGCCGCGACGCTTGTCGAGATCGACCGGCCGGTCAGTCATTGGTGATGCTCGCGTCCGCGGCTTGTGCGTTCGCAAGATCGATCGAGCCGATCGACAGCATCTCCGTGGCGCCGCAAGCGCCTTCGGCGGGCACCGTGATCATTGTGGCAATGCGGCGATAGGCCGAGAAGGTCAGGCCCTCGATCGTCTCCTCGTCTGTGACGACCTCATAGGCGCCGGCCGGCAAGGTTCGCTCGATGCCGCGGATGCGGAACGGATGCTTGAACTTGACGGTTTCTCGCCGCGAACGGATGGTCATGCACGCCTGCCTTTCGCAAGTGAAGGCTGTCGCGACCATGCGCCCTTCGCATGGCAATAGCCAGCATTATCGTGACTAGCCGGCAAATGAAGATGTCGCGGCGGAGCCGTCGCCCGCGCGGCATTTAACGCTCGCTATTGGCTCGGCGCGGGCGTAGCCTCGCCACCATCACCGCACATCTCAACGGCTTCGACCGGTGACTGAGGGTCACGTGTGCTCCCGCCGAAGGCCTCGCAGGAGCATTCGATGTCGCGTGTTCGCATCTCGGAATGGATCGTGCCGCCGGTGATCGTTCCGTTGTTTTTGCTGCTTCTCGTATGCGGAGCCCCCGTCCTCAATGGCTAGGACAACCCGCGTGCCATATCTGGTCAGCGGAACCAACGAATACGGCAGCTCCAATCTCGGCCGCGGCAGTGCAACGGTCGCGCTGCGGCTTGCGCGAAGACTGCTGCGCGAAGGCTACATGGACGTTAGGGTCTGCACTCCGCGCGGACGGGTGCTGCAGTCGAACGAACTCGACGAACTCAAACCACCAAAGGAGAGCGACATGGCGAAGGGCCAGCAACGCGGCAATCGCGAAGCCAAGAAGCCGAAGAAGGAAAAGGCCAAGGTGATCGCTGCGGCGCCGAACCGCAAGGAAGCCGCTTGGCAGCCGGATTTCGGGACGGTGAAAAAGAAGTAGCGAGGAACGAGGCCGAAGGGACGGGCGAGCTCGAGGCGCCGCTCGAATTGACTCTCCTAATTAACTCGCAACTTCTGATGTCGCCTGTTCGTCCGTAGCGGGCGGCGCGTCGGGGTTCCCATGTCCGCTTTTCCCAAGCGACCTGGCTTGAACAAGATCGGCACCCTGAATTCCTCGCCGCGTATTGTCTTTAACCAAACAGAAACCATCGCGAATGATCCGAAAATTTTAACGAAACTCCCCGGCCGGTTCTGCGTCGGTTTGTCGGAGGGCCCGGCTGATGACAGAGCACCAGTTGCGAGAGCAGGAATTCAAGATCGCACGCTATCGGCGCCTGGAGCGGGAAGTGACAGATCCGCTCGCCGCATGTCTGCTTCACAGCATCATCGAGGAGCTCGAGGCCGAGCTGCGGAGGGACCAACCGGATTGGCACGGGCCGCGCGATTAACGCTTTCTTAGCACTGATGCTGCGGACTATCCGCTCAGGAGTACCAGGCGGAGATGGCTCCCATGCTGAAGGACGGCACCTACGCGGCTTGGTACAAGACGCCGCTCGACCAGGGCACCGGGATCGTCCATGTCGCAGACGGACAAATCTGGGGCCGCGACAGCCTGATGACGTATCATGGCTCCTGTCACGTCGATGGCGATCGCTTCACCGCCACGGTATCGACCAAGCGCCATACCGACGGCCGCGCAACGGTGTTCGGCAACGACGATGAGCTCACGCTGCACATCGAAGGAAGCTGCCCCGGCAAGATCGCGAGTTACACGGCGACAGCGATACAAGTCCCGGGAATGATCCTCCAGGGCACGCTCATCCTGACTGAACAGCAGCCACCGGCACCTGAACGAGCCGGGCAGATGCCGGAGTTCAATCCCGACAAGCTGCCGAAGTTGCCGAAGCGCTCGCGCTGAGCGCGTGCGCCATCGCGACGAAACCGCTCGTCGAAGCCTTGCCACCTAACGCCCTGCAAACTTCAGGCATGGCGACGCAGAATCCCCCCGCGCGCGCCAACCAGCAGGGGGACGTTTCACGCGGAATACGGCGACGTTCTGAGTCAGTTGGCTGCTCCAGCGAGGCGAGGGAGATCATTTTTCCTCCCTCCAACCCCGGGCGAGTATCGCCGCTTGTTGCAAGGTGATGCTTCGGACCAGCGGATCCGCATGACGGTGCACGAGTTGCCAATCCGTGCCATCCTTGCGGTAGACTTCAGTCACGCGCAGCGACCAGTCTTGAGCCGCCAACCCGCCCACCTCGGCCCGCTGGTGTTCGACCATAACGAGAACGACGAGCTCGCTCGATGCATAGGTTTGCAAAACCTCGAGTTCGGTTTCGCCTTCCCTGAAATATCGCGATAGGTCAGCCAAGCGCTTCGGGCTGGCGTCGAATCCGCGACTTGCAGGACCGCCGAAGGGCTGCATCAGCGTGAAATCCGGCGCAATGCGGACAAGCTGGAACCAGCGATCCATGTCGCCACGCATGAAGGCGGCATTCTTCTCGCGGGCGCGTTCGATGAGGCTGGCTATCACGTCGTTCCCGGCGGCCGCATCGGCCGAAAGCTGGGCGGACAGAGGAAGCGCAGCCGTAGCGGCAATCATCGAGCGCCGCGACATCGCCTCCGGCGAGCCTGGCGATTTGTTCACCCCGGGCGGTCTCTTGGTCATTTCAGGACTCCTGATCAAACGGCGAGCGAGCCCGATCCATGCGGCCTTGATCTTGATGAATCCAGCGATATGATTTCAGCAATATGCTGAAGAAAATTGATCTATCCAGGATTGATCTGAATCTGCTCGTGCTCTTCCGCGTCGTTCTGGAAGAACGTCATGTCGCGCGCGCAGCCGCTCGGCTGAGCCTGACGCCGTCGGCTGTCAGCCATGCGCTTGGCCGGCTCCGGCTTCTGCTGAACGATCCGCTGTTCCTGCGGACACCGAAGGGCGTCGTTCCAACGGCGCGGGCGTTGGAGCTTGGGGAGCCGGTGGCCGAGATCATCGCGCGTGTCGAACAGCTGATCGGGTCGGCTGCGCCGTTCGACCCTGTGAAAAGCAGCCGTCGGTTCACGATTGGCGCCCCCGACGCCGTCCTGGTCTCCACAACCGTTCCGCTCTTGCGTTCGATCGCGACTGCGGCACCTCACATTGACATCGGGCTGATCCATCTGATGCCTGCGCCGCGCGGCGGCGCGATCGGAGAGCCCTGGCACCAAAGTCTCGACATGCTCGAAACACGCGAGCTCGATATCGCAATGCTGCCGCTGCCGGCGGTATCATCGCGTTTCGAGGCACGCAGGCTCTATGAGGAGGAGTTCGTGCTGGCCATGCGCAGGGGACATCCCTTGGCAACAGCGCCACCCCGTGCTGCATTCTCGCAATCACAGCACCTGCTGGTGTCTCTCAGCGGTGAACCGCGTGGTTTCGTCGACGAGATGTTGGCAAAGCGTGGCCTCGAACGCCGCATCGCCCTAACGGTCCCGAATTTCATGATGGCGCTTGTCCAGCTTTCTGGGTCTGATCTGATCGCAGCGTTGCCGCGCCGACTGGTGGAGCACCATGCCGGCCGCTTCGGCTTGGTGTTTGTCGAGCTGCCTTTCGCCCGCAAACCGGATACGATCCGGGCCATCGCAACCAAGGCAGCGATGAGAGACGCCGGCATCGCCTGGCTGATGCAGGTTGTGGTCGGTTCAGTCGGAACAACCCGGCCCTAAGATCGCCGGCCCTGAAAACACGAGAGGTGTTCAGCCGACGCAGGAAAATGGACGACATCGTGCCTGCTGCGTCACCAACGCTTGCCGGATCTGGGTCCTCCTGCATGCGCTTCTCAAACGGCCCGGAACTGTTCATTGTGCCGGGCCCAAATGAAGAAAGCGGAGCAGCATCAATGTCGGACCCCGTCTCGCGTCGCCAGTTTGCCAAGCTGGCGGGATTGTCCGCAGCCGGAGTTGCGAGTCCGCTTCAAGCCCTCGAGGTCAAGCCGGTATCGCCGCCGCGCAGCGGAAACGGCTTCCCCGCAGGCTTCCTCTGGGGCACGGCGACCTCGTCCTATCAGGTCGAGGGTGCGGTCAACGAGGATGGGCGAGGGGCCTCGATCTGGGACAAGTTTGTCCGCATCCCCGGCAAGATTGAGGACGGCACCAATGGCGACCGCGCCAACGAGCATTATCAACGCTACAAGGAGGATGTCGCGCTCATCAAGGAGCTCGGCTGCAAGGCCTATCGCTTCTCGGTGGCCTGGCCGCGGGTGTTTCCGGACGGCGACGGCAAGCCCAATCTGAAGGGGCTCGACTTCTACAACCGCCTGATCGACGAGCTCCTCAAGAACGGCATCGAGCCGTGGCTGACACTGTATCATTGGGACCTGCCGCAATCGCTCCAGGACCGTTTTGGCGGCTGGCGCTCGACCGAGACTTGCAAGATCTTCGGCGACTATGCGGCCTATGTCGCCAAGCATCTGACCGACCGGGTCAAGAACGTGTTCACGCTGAACGAGAGCGGCCGCTTCGTCTATTTTGGCTATGGCATCGGCATCGACGCGCCGGGCTTGACGCTGCCGCAGGCCGAGGTCAACCAGATCAGGCACAACAGTGCGCTCGCGCACGGGCTCGCCGTGCAGGCGGTGCGCGCCCATGGCCGCCGCGGCACCCGCGTAGGGCCGGCCGAGAACATCGACGCCTGTGCGCCCGCGATCGACACGCCGGAGAACGTCCGCGCCGCGGGAATCGCGCTGCGCGAGATGAATGCCGGCTATCTCAACGTCATCATGACGGGCAAGTATACCGACGCCTTCCTGAAATTCGCCGGGCCCAACGCGCCGAAATATACCGATGCGGAGCTGAAGATCATCTCCTCGCCGGTCGATTTCCTCGGCCTCAACATCTACGCGCCGCAGAACTATGTGGTGGCTTCCGACCAGGGTGCCGGCTTCATGCCGCTGCCGATCCCGAAATCGTTCCCGCACATGAACTCGGACTGGTTGCGCGTCGGTCCCGAGACGATCTACTGGGTCCCGAAGCTGGCTGCGAAGATCTGGAAGACCGACGCGATCTATATCAGCGAGAACGGCACCTCCAGCGATGACGTCGTCACGGCCGACGGCAAGATCTACGACACCGATCGCATCATGTATCTGCGCAACTATCTCGCCCAGCTCCAGCGCGCCACCACTGAGGGTGTGCCGGTGCGCGGCTACTTCCTCTGGAGCCTGATGGATAATTTCGAATGGGTGTACGGGCTGAACAAGCGCTTCGGCCTCTACCACGTCAATTTCGACACCCAGGTCCGCACCCCAAAGCTCAGCGCCAGCTTCTACCGCAACGTGATCGCGAACAACGCGGCGGGTGTGTGAGCGCCTTCTTCCCGTGTAGATCCATGACGTCGCTGAGGCTTTCGCGCCCGATCGCTCAGATCGCATGCCCCTAGCCCGATTTTACGCGTAGCGGAAAATCCGGGTGAGGGGTGCACACGCCACGCATTGACTCACCTGTCTCCCTAATTCACAACGCCTCTCAACACCCATAAACAAGAGGACAACGCCAATGGTTGACGCGCTCATCATCGATGCCTGCCGCACCCCGCGGGGCGTCGGCAAGGCCGGCAAGGGAGCACTCTCGGGCATTCATCCGCAGCAACTGGGTGCAACCGTGCTGCGCGCGCTTGCCGACCGCACCGGCATCGATACCGCCGATGTCGACGACATCGTCTGGGGCTGCAGCGCGCAGGTCGCGACGCAAGGCGGCGATCTCGGGCGGATGTCGGCGCTGGATGCCGG
Source organism: Bradyrhizobium sp. 164 (assembly GCF_023073715.1). Classification (GTDB taxonomy): domain Bacteria; phylum Pseudomonadota; class Alphaproteobacteria; order Rhizobiales; family Xanthobacteraceae; genus Bradyrhizobium. The sequence goes on along the minus strand of NZ_JADPKA010000066.1, from coordinate 152,268 downwards.
CTATGACGTGCGCGCGAGCGCGGTGACGCTCGACCGCTTCTGCGGCTCCGGCATCACCAGCGTCAACATGGCCGCCAGTTCGATCATGGCGGGCGCCGAAGACCTCGTCATCGCCGGCGGCTGCGAGATGATGTCGATGGAGGGGCGGCGCGGCTCTGGTCCGATGATGATGGACAGCGGCAATCTTCGCCTGCGCGCGCGGCACCCGCAGTCGCACCAGGGCGTCTGCGCCGATGCCATCGCGACGCTGGAGGGTATCACGCGGCAGGACGTCGACGCGCTCGGGCTGGAGAGCCAGAAACGGGCAGCGCATGCGATCGCGAACGGCCACTTCAAGAAGAGCCTCGTGCCCGTCCACCGCGAGGACGGCAGCCTTGCGCTCGACCATGAAGAATATCCGCGCCCGCAGACCACGATGGAGGGGCTGAGCAGCCTGAAGCCCGCGTTCTCCGCCGTCGCCGACTATGCGCTCGACGATAAGGGCACGACCTATCGCGGCTTGATCCTGCAAAAGTATCCCGACCTCGAGATCGACTTCGTGCACCACGCCGGCAACTCGTCTGGCGTCGTCGACGGCGCCGCCGCAATCCTGCTGGCCTCGCCGGCCTACGCCAAGGCACATGGCCTCAAACCGCGCGCCCGCGTCGTGGCGATGGCCAACATGGGGGACTCGCCGACCCTGATGCTGAACGCGCCGGTCCCGGCGACGCGCAAGGTGCTGGCGAAGGCGGGGCTGACCGTTGATGACATTGACCTGTTCGAGATCAACGAGGCCTTTGCGGTGGTTGCGGAAAAATACATCCGCGATCTCAGGCTCGATCGCGCCAAGGTCAACGTCAATGGCGGCTCGATCGCGCTCGGCCATCCCATCGGCGCGACGGGCTCCATCCTGATCGGCACCGTACTCGACGAGCTCGAACGGCGCGACCTGAAGCGCGGTCTCGTCACCATGTGCGCCGCCGGCGGCATGGCGCCCGCGGTCATCATCGAGCGCGTCTAGCCCTTATATTTCAGGGTGAATCGCGACCGGCCTCCGGCAAAGAGGCCGGTCGTCGCTTGTCGAAAGCATCGAATCAGCTTTAGCAAGGTGGCTTGCGGGCCTTTGAAACAAGGCAAAAAGCGCTGCCTGAGGCTCCTTTCGCTCCGGAAGCAGCTAAAATGCAGGGTTTTTTGTCACAGAGGGCCAAAAAAGCCCGTAAAAACCGCGACAAAACTGTGCAGAAGGCTATAGGCCTTCGCCGGTTGGTCTAATATGCAACCGGCAACGAATCAGAGGAGACACGATGCCAACCCAAATGTCGAAATCGCAGCTGATCGAAAAGATTGCGACCGCCACCGAGCTTTCCAAGCGTGACGTCAAGAGCGTGATGGAGACGCTGACCGACGTCGGTCACAAGGAGCTCAAAAAGAACGGCCTGTTCCTGGTGCCGGGCTTCGCCAAGTTCGTGGTCATCAAGAAGCCCGCGACCAAGGCGCGCAAGGGTACCAACCCGTTCACGGGTGAAGAGATGATGTTCAAGGCCAAGCCGGCCCGAAAGATCGTCCGCGCCCGCCCGGTCAAGGCTGCCAAGGACGCCGTGGCCTGACAACGCAAAGGCCCCCTCGATCGGAGGGGGCCTTTTATTTGGGGCTGCCGCGAGGGCTTGAGACGGAGGGCTCAACCCTTGCGGCGCTTCACCCGTACCGGGACTGGCTCAAGCCGCGGTCCTGGCGCCACCAGCGCATCGCGCACCCGGTCGATGGCGCGATCGAGCAGCTGGCGCAGCCGCTGCGTTTTCTGCGATCGCTTCGCTCTTTCCAGCAATCCGCTCATCACCGTTACTCCGCAGCTTCGACCTTGGCGTCAGCCGGCTCGAGCGCCGCGGCGATGGCTTCGTCCACGCGCTCCAGCCAGATGAATTCGAGGTTGTCCCGCGCGCTCTTTGGGATCTCGTCGTAGTCCCGTTTGTTGCGCGCCGGTAGCATCACCAGCTTCAATCCGGCAGCGGCGGCGGCCACCACCTTCTCCTTGATGCCGCCGACAGGCAGCACCAGGCCGCGCAGCGAGATCTCGCCGGTCATCGCGGTGTCGCTGCGCACCGTGCGATTGGTGAGCAGGGACGTTAGCGCCGTGAACATCGCAACGCCCGCGCTCGGTCCGTCCTTCGGGGTCGCGCCCGCGGGAACGTGAACATGGATGTCGCTCTTCTCGAACAGCTGCGGATCGATGCCGAGCTGGGTGGCTTTGCTCTTCACCAGCGTCAGCGCAGCCTGCACGCTCTCGCGCATGACGTCGCCGAGCTGACCGGTCAGGATCAGGCCGCCCTTGCCGGGCACGCGCGTCGCCTCGATGAACAGGATGTCACCGCCGACCGGCGTCCACGCAAGGCCGGTGGCGACGCCCGGAACGCTGGTGCGCAGCGCGATCTCGCCTTCGAAGCGCGGCTGGCCGAGTACGATGGCGATGTCCTTCGGGCCCACCACGACCTTTGCGGCCGTGCCCTCGGCGACCTGCACCGCGGCATGCCGGAACACCTTGCCGATCTCGCGCTCGAGGTTACGCACGCCGGCCTCGCGGGTGTAGCCCTTGACGATCAGCTTCAGCGCCTCCGGCTCGATCTCGGCCTGTTCGGCCGAGAGGCCGTTGGCCTCCAGCTGTCGCCGCACCAGGTAGCGCCGCGCGATCTCCAGCTTCTCGTCCTCGGTGTAGCCGGCGAGGCTGATCAACTCCATGCGGTCCAGGAGCGGACCCGGGATCTGATCCAGCATGTTGGCGGTCGCGATGAACACCACGCGCGACAGGTCGAAGGGCACGCCCAGGTAATTGTCCCGGAACGTCCCGTTCTGCTCGGGGTCGAGCACCTCCAGCATGGCGGCGGAAGGATCGCCCTGCACACCGCGGCCCATCTTGTCGATCTCGTCGAGCATCATCACGCAGTTGCGGGCGCCCGCCTTCTTGATGCCCTGGATGATGTTGCCGGGCAGCGCGCCGATATAGGTGCGCCGGTGGCCGCGGATCTCCGCCTCGTCATGCACGCCGCCTAAGCTGACGCGCACGAAGGGGCGATCCATCGCGCGTGCGATGGATTGGCCGAGCGAGGTCTTGCCGACGCCGGGCGGGCCGACGAAGCACAGGATCGGGGCCTTGCCCTGCGGGGCGAGCTTGCGCACCGCCAGATATTCGATGATCCGGCTCTTGATCTTCTCCAGGCCGAAATGATCGGCATCGAGGATGCGGCGCGCCTCCTTGATGTCGATCGGCTTCTCCGCGGGCAGGGCCCAGGGCAGCTCGATCAGCCAGTCGAGATAGGTGCGGACCATGCCGGCTTCGCCGGCGGCCTCCGGCATGCGCTCGTAGCGGCGCAGCTCCTTCTTGGCGTGCGCGTCCGCCTCGGGCGGCATGTTAGCCTTGGCGATGGCAGCCGTCAGCTCGGCGACCTCAGCCTGCTTGCCGTCGCCTTCGCCGAGCTGGCGCTGGATGGTCGCCATCTGCTCGCGCAGGATCGCCTCGCGCTGCCGCTCGTCGAAGCTGGCCCGGGTCTTCTGGCCGATCTCGTTGCTGATGCGCAGCACCTCCAGCCGCTCGGCGAGGTGCTTCGACACCTTCTCGACCCGCAAGGCGAGGTCAATGGTCTCCAGCACCTCCTGCTTGTCCTGCGGCTTGATGTCCATGAACGAGGTCGCGAGGTCCGCCAGCGCGCCGGGCGCGCTGGTGCCCTGGAACATCGCGGCCAGCTCGGGCGGGGCCTGCGGCAGCAGCTCGATCGCCTCGATGGCCTGGCGCTGCAGGTTGAGCGCGCGCGCCTCGATCTCAGGCGAGGTCGTGGTCGGCTCGGGGATCTGCTGGATGCGCGCAGCCAGGAAAGGTGTGCCCGGCAGGAAGTCGAGGATGCGGGCGCGCTGCACGCCCTGGCAGACGATGTGGTGGCTGCCGTCGGGCGCGGTGATGTAGCGCACGATATTGGCGATGGTCGCGACCCGGTAGAGGTCGTCCGGGCCGGGCTCGTCGATCTCGGGGCTGCGTTGCAGGACGATGCCGACCGGCCGCTGCTCGCGCAGCGCCTGCTGCGCGGCGGCGATGGACTTTGCGCGGCCGATCGAAATCGGCGCGATGGCACCGGGAAACAGCACCATCTCGCGCACGGGGATGATGATCAATGCGTCCTCGGGAATCTTCACGTCGGAACCGTTTTGCTGGGTATTCATCTGTTCGGGAGCCATGATCAATCTCAGGATTTGGCGAGGCGCAGCGCGACGCAGCCGTCCATCACGAAGCGGCTGATGGCATAGCGGCCAAGCGGAAGCGCGATGCGCCGCTCGAAGCGGCCCTGCGGCAGCTCGAGCCGGTGGATGCGGGCGTTGCGAAGCTCCGGGGGAAGGGTGCGCTGGCCGGAGATCACGAGCACGCCGTCATGGATCGCCGTCTCGACATTGCTCGGATTGACGCCGGGAAGCGCGATCAGGATCAGGAGCTCATGCTCGGTTTCGAGCACGTCGATCGGTGGCTCCCAGCAAACTTCCTGGCGGCCGAACTGCTGCCGCAGCCGTTCGGCGCGGGTCAGCGAGTCCAGGGCTTCGGACAGCATCCAGTCGAGGGGATTTTTGGGTTGCATGATGCGGACTCGGCGATGGGAAAGGCTGCATATGGGACTGGTTCCCCAGAATTCCAGCCCGCCGGCGCGGACGTGCCATGCGGATCCTGCGATCCAGAAAAGGAAAACGCCGCGGCTCGCACCGCGGCGTTCCGTTATCGGCCACGCACGGCGTCAGGCCGCTGCGCGGTACTCCTCTTCCGCTTCGAGGTTGATCACGGAGGTGGCGAGCTCGGTCAGCGCGCGGTCGGTCGCCTCTTCCTCGTCCAAGGTCTCCTGAAGCAGCCTTGCCGCATCCTGCATGCCGAGCTCCTCGGCCCAGGTCCGCAGCGTGCCGTAGCGGGAGATTTCGTAATGTTCGACCGCCTGTGCCGAGGCGAGCAGGCCCGCATCGAGGGCGGGGGCGTTCTTGAACTCTTTCATGATTTCGGCGCCCTCGTCCGCGATGCCGTTGATGGCCTCGCAGGGCTTGCCGCGCGCCGGCTTGCCCAGCATTTTGAAGACTTGGTCGAGACGTTTGACCTGGCCCTGGGTCTCGCGCAGATGCTTGTTGAACGCCGCCGCAAGCTCCTTCGAGTTTGCGGCCTTTGCCATTTTGGGCAGCGTCTTGATGATCTTGTTCTCGGCGAAATAGATGTCCTTCAGCGTCTCCAGGAACAGGTCGCTGAGCATCTTCGGCGCCTGACGCGGTCGCCGCGCCGCGGTCTTCTTGGTTGTGCGTTTCTTCGCTCGTTTAGCCATACGTCCTCCTCTTGAGGTGACACGGGAAGGCGTCGCCTTCCTCAATCCTCAGGCGATCAAAACCCTTTCGAGAACGAAAGTTCCAAACTGGCAACCGGGGTTCGTGGCGATCGCTCAGGTCGGGCGCTTATAGGGGTCTTCCTGGCGCTGTCGCTCTTCGGTCGCGCGATCGAGCCGCGCACGCTCGCTGCGGCGCAGGCGGCCGGCCTTCATCACTCCGTAGACGAGGACGCCGCCGAGCACGAACGCGCCGATGAACCAGAGCCAAAGCATCTGGGCCGAGGCGTGACCCAGCAGCATGCTAACTCCGCTGTCGCTCATAGTTAGTCTCCACCGATGTCCATTGCGGTTATGCTGAGCTAAGTCGGCTGCCGAAACGTCGTTCCATGCGGCCGCGCTCGGGGGATGTCAGACGAGATGCGCCAGAGGCTGCCGCACCGGCGTGCCCTTCGGCTCACTGCCGCGCGCCGTGAAGTCGCCGGCCTCGGTCGAAGTCCGCAGCCATTTCGTCACGTCGGCAATGGCCTCCCGCGGCGAGCGACCGAATTTCCGCAAACTACGGAAATATTCGAGCTGAAGATGCGCCGAAGTGCCGCGCTTCGGGATCATCTTCAAATGCTGGATATCGCCTTCGATGCCGAGATGCGCGATGTCGGGCGCCAGCATGGCAATCACCGCCTCGAGCCAGCTCCTGAATGAGATCGGCTCAAAGGACGCCAGATCGATATATGTGCCGTCGGTTCCATAGCGCTGGGCTCGCCAGCGGTTTTCCTCGATCAGCGCGCGGTGCACAGGCGAATAGGTGGCATTCAGATCGGGATGGTGCACGACACGCCGGACCAGCGCGCGAAACAGGGCTGCGATTGCTACCGAGTCTGCAATTGCCGTGCAACAGTCGGTGATGCGCAGCTCCAGGGTCGGATGCTGAAGCGACGGCCGCAGCGCCCACCAGACATAGGTGGCATTGGGGACGATGCCCGCGTCGACCAATGTCTTCACATAGGTCTCGTATTCGGCGAGGTTGCGAAACATCTCCGGGAAACCGGTCCGGGGCAGGGCATCGTTTGCGGCATTGCGGTAGCCCAGCAGTCCCGTTGGACAGCCGCACCAGAACGGCGACGAGGTCGAGAGCGCCAGCAGCAGCGGCAGGAACGGCACCAGGCGGTGCATGATCTCGACGCGCTGGTCCGGCTCAGGCACCTCGACGTGAACGTGCAGGCCGCTGATAGGATTGCCGAGGCCGACCATTCCGAGATCGTTGATGACCTTGCTGTAGCGGCGCTTGCGCGTCATGCGCTGCTGCTGCGGTTGAGCCAGTGGATGCGTCCCCGCGGCAATGATGCCGACCCCGTGGTCCTTGCCGACCTCGGCGAGAACCGAGCGGTAGCGCGTGAGCTCGGCGATCGCATCGGCCGAAGACGCCAGCGGCGGCGTCGCCACCTCGATCTGCGATTGCAGGATTTCGGTGGTCAGCCGTTCGCCGAGGCGCTTCTGGGCCGCCGCCATATAGGGCTTGGGCAGCTCGGATCTAGGCGCCGCCGATTGCCGATTGACCAGAAAATACTCTTCCTCGATGCCGAAGCGGTAACGGTGCATGGCCTACGCTGCCCCTTGCGGCTTGGCATGCTTGCGAACCGCGTCTCCGAACGCCGAGAGGATGCGGGCCGAGGCATGATCCGTGCTGGCCCAATAGTCCGGATGAAAGAGTGTGCCGAGCGCAAACGCGCTCGCGCCCTTGACGCTGACGGCCTCGATCGAGCCGTCCTCGGCCACCGCTTCCGCGACGAGGCCCGGGGCCAGATCGGCGATCAAGAAACTATGCAGCGAATTCACCGGAATGGCCTCTGCGCTACAGATCTGCTGCAGGACGCCACCCTTACGCAGCGTCACCTTCTGCCGCAACCGATAGCGCGCATCCTCATTGTCCGCCTCGGGCGTGCCATGACGCTGGTCCTCGGGCATATCGTCCGGCTCCTTTGCCAGCGTGCCGCCGAGAGCAACGTTCAGCTCCTGCATTCCGCGGCAGATGAAAAGAGCGGGGATGCCCCGCGCCAATGCACGCGGGATCAGGCGAAGCGCAATCTCGTCGCGGAATTCATCGAACGGACCGTCGCGCGCCTCGTCGGCCATTTGCCCATACCGGGAGGGATGGACGTTGGTCTGTCCGCCGCCGATGAAAATGCCGTCGAGGCCGTCGAGGTAAGCATCGATGTCTGCTTCGGGCGCTGCCGGAAGGATCCGTGGCACCGCGCCCGCGACGAGCCCGACGGCGTTGACGCAGATCAAGGCGACCGAGGCGAGTTGCTCGCCGCGCGTGACCATGGAATCGGAGAGAATACCGACCTGCGGCGCGCCGCTGCGGGCTTGCCAATGGCCACGCGATGCGCTGTGCCTCCATTGCTGAAGACCATAGGCCACCGCATCCGCAGCGCTACCGAATTGATGAATGGCAGCCTTGAGCTCTCTGACGTTTGTCCCTAATCGAAGCGCCCAGTGACTGCAGGCAACGGGATCGTGCGGGTCAATTGTGGAACGGTGCTCGTGCAATTGTCGCGGCTGCTTCTATTCGTGTGTCGATGCTGAGTGAAACGGCAATCGTGCAGAATGGTTGCTGTCCGATCGAGCTGCCCGATCGTTTTACAGAGCACGCGGGTTAACTTTTGTTATGGCTCGGTACTTGAAGAAGCCGGGCTGGAAGAGACGCCAACGATTGACATCTCCCTGTCCGCCTTCGTGATGCTGCGAAGCTCGCGATCATCATCGTGGTCGTGCTCTCGGGCCTGCTTCTGCTGCTGTGCTTCGCCTCCGCTCATCTGATCGCCCGCATCCTCGAGCGCACCGCAGATGCCGTGCGCTCGCGCATGCTCGGCATGCTGCTCGCAGGCCGCCCGGCTCCATTCGCGACGACGGGATTGCAGCAGCCAGCCGGGCGTTCGGTGAGACTGCGACAATCTGCTAATTCTTTGATTTTGCGATGTATTTCCAGACGTTGCGGCCGTGCCGGCAAGACATGGGCCGGTCCGGGTCGCTTTCTCTTGCGCTGCCTTATTGCTTTGACGTACTTCCGGTCTAGCAAACGCCCATCGCCGACAAACCGCCAAGAAGCCGAGAAGAAATCGAGATGTCGATGACAGCGGACGAGCTCGCCAAGAGACAGGCCATCATCGACGCCTGCCGCCGCATGAATGCGCTCGGTATCAACCAGGGCACCTCGGGTAATATCAGCATCCGGCATGTGGATGGGCTTCTGGTCACCCCGACCAGCGTGCCCTATGACGCTATGACGCCGGACCAGATCGTGTTCATGGCGATGGACGGCTCGCATGCTCCTGGGCAGAAGCCGTCCAGCGAGTGGCGCTTCCATCGCGACATCCTGAAGTCCCGGCCCGACGTCAACGCCGTCGTGCACGCCCATCCGACCTATTGCACCATCCTGGCGATCATGGGCATGGAGATCCCGCCGGTGCACTACATGATCGCGGCCGCCGGTGGCGACAGCATCCGCTGCGCGCCCTATGCCACTTTCGGCACCGTGGAGCTGTCCGAACATGCGGTGCGGGCGCTGGAGGGCCGGCTTGCCTGCCTGCTCGACCATCACGGAATGATCGCGATCGGCAAGACGCTGGACAAGGCGATGTGGCTCGCCGTCGAGGTCGAGACACTGGCGCGGCAATATCACGGCTGTCTCCAGATCGGACAACCGCCGCTGCTGCCGAGCGCCGAGATCGAACGGGTCCGCCAGCGCATGGCAGGCTACGGCCTGTCGGAAGGGTAGGGCGGGCAGAAAGTGTTCGTGCGGATCAGACATCTCGTCGATCGCAAGGGGACGAACCGTACCATGGTTCGGCTGCGTGCCCTGCTGCGCAGCAACGAGTTCTACCTGATCCCGCTCGCGCTGGTGATCGGCACGCTCGCGGGCGCGATCGTGACGCTGATGGCCGAGATCGCCCAGATCGCGCACGTCGTGATCTACGGCATCCCTGTCGATGTCCGCCTCTCGTCCAATGCGAGCGTCAGTCCCTGGGCGGCGCTGATCGCGCCTGCACTCGGCGGGTTCGCGCTCGGCATCATGGAATGGTCGCGGCGGCGCATGAAGATCTCGAATGCGGTCGACCCGATCGAGGCAAACGCACTGCGCGGCGGTAATCTGTCGATGCGGGACAGCTTGGTGGTGTCGAGCCAGACCCTGATCTCCAACGGCTGCGGCGCCTCGGTCGGCCTCGAAGCCGGCTATACCCAGATCGGCTCCGGCATCGCCTCGCTGCTCGGCAAGTTCTTCAATCTCCGCCGCAACGATCTGCGCCTGATGGTCGGTTGCGGCGCTGCCGCTGCAATCGCGGCGGCGTTCGGCGCGCCGATCACCGGCGCCTTCTACGCCTGCGAGCTGATCGTCGGCGTGTATTCGGTCGGTAGCGCCGCTCCGATCCTGGCGGCCTCGCTCGCCGGCGCCCTCACCGCGCAATGGCTGGGGGGCGCGCCGTACTCGCTGGAGATACCGAAAGTCAGCGCCGTCGGCGTCGAGCAATACCTCGCCCTGATCGGACTTGCGCTCGTCACCAGCGGCGTCGGCATCGCCGTGATGCGCTCCTCGCCGACGTTCGAGCGCCTGTTCGCCTGGATGCCGGTCTGGCTGCGTCCGGTGATCGGCGGCCTCATCGTCGGCGGCTTCGCGATTGTCACGCCGCAGGTGCTCGCAGCCGGCCACGGCGCCATGGTGCTCGATCTCTTTCATGACATGACGATCGGCCTGATCGCACTGATCATCGCCCTGAAGGTGACGGCCTGCCTGATCTCGCTCGCCTCGGGCTTCCGTGGCGGCCTGTTCTTCGCCTCGCTGTTCGTCGGCAGCTTGATCGGCAAGTTTTTTGCCGCGGTGCTGCTCTTGATCAGTCCGAACTTCGTGATCGATCCGCTGGTCGCGATGCTGACCGGCATGGCGACGCTCGGCGTCGCCATCGTCGGCGGTCCCTTGACGATGTCGTTCCTGGTGCTGGAGATGACCCGCAATGTCGACGTCACCGCCGTGGTGCTGGCCGGCTGCATCGTCACCTCAATCTGCGTCCGCTTCATGTTCGGCCATTCCTTCTCGACCTGGCGCCTGCATCTGCGTGGCGAGACCATCCGCAGCGCCAACGACGTCGGCTGGCTGCGCAACCTCACCGTCGAGCGCTTGATGCGTTCAGACGTCGGCAAGGTGCCGTCGACCACGACGATCGCGGCCGTGCGCCGCGAATTCGCGCTGGGGTCGCGGCCCGGAATCGTCGTCGTCAACAATGCCGACGAATATGTCGGCCTGGTCATGCTGCCAGACCTGTTCTCCAACGACCTCGACACCATCGCCGACGACATCCAGGTGGTCGAGCTGGCGCGCCTGACCGATATCGTGCTGATCCCGGAAATGAACGTGAAGTCGGCGATGGCGGTGTTCGACGAGGCGGAAGCCGAGATGCTGGCGGTGGTTGATTCCACCGACAGCCGCAAGGTGGTCGGCTTCCTCACCGAGACCTTTGCCCGTCGCCGCTATGTCGAGGAAATCGACAAGGCGACGCGCGGGGTTTTGGGGGCGCTGTCGTAGTCTATTGGCCTTGTCGAGGTGGCGAGGCGACGAGGCAGGCTACGATCCGGCGGACCAGTGGCAGCACCACGAGCAGCGTCGGAAACGCGACGAGCCATGACAGCGCCCAGGCGCCGGGCCAGGTTGCCAGGAACGCCGGCGTTGCGCCGAGGCTCCGCAGCGTCGAAATGACCGACACCACCGCGGTCATGAGGACGGACAGCACAAAGGGCATTACGATCGGCGCATAGCGCGCCGGCAGTTTGCGAACCGCAATCATCTGATTTCTTTCAAGGAAAAGGACGCGTCGATCACGTTGAACCCTTAAATGGCATCGATCCCGACGGCGTCGGTTGATGCGTTGGTTCACGTCAAACGCTTACGGCGACCGAAAAACGGCGCGGCTGTTCATTATCCGCTCAGGTTGGATGGTTCAAGCTGGACCTAGTCGTTCGGTTTACAATCGTTCAAAGCGTGGCAGATCGCCGCGATCAGGAAACCATTTCAGTGGTTTGCGCGTTACGTGTCGTTTGCTGATGGGCTCTTTGGGCGAGAACAGAGGAACGTCAAATGAGCATTAGACCCATGATTCCCGCGGCCGGCCGCAGCACGCTCGTCGCCGCGTTCGCAAGTCTCGCCCTGATCGCAGTCTCCGCCTCGCCCTCCGTGGCCGCTTCGCCCGGGACACCATCCGCCAGGGCAGACGTCGCTGGCCAGGCCGTGTCGGGCGCCACCGATTTCAGCGCCGCTCGCCGTCATCGCTATTACCGGCGCGGCCCGAACGCAGCGGGCCTCGCCTTCATGGGCGCCGCGGCAGGCCTGATCGGAGGAGCAATCGCCGAGAGCCAACGCCGCGAATACTATGAGAACCGCTATTATTATGGCCCGCGTCCTTACTACGGCGGCCCGGGTTATTACGGCGGCGGTCCTTATTACGGTCCGCGCTACTATTCCCAGCCATATTAAGCGATCGTTTTCGCCGTAGGCCGCGGGTGCGATCCGGCACGTCGTCGGTCAAACTGCGGCAACCTCCGGAATGCGCGAAGAAGGGGGCGGTGCTTTGCACCGCCCTTGCTGTTTCCGGTTTCGGCTCTCCCTGCCGTCTCATGTGTGTCGCCTGCCTGTCAATCCTCCTGTGCGAAAATTCTGCTTTACCGAAATTCGGAAATGACGTATGTGTCGGCCTCCCGGCTCATCCGAGAGGGGCGATCATGTGTCGTGATGATCGCGGAGCCGGGCTTGCGGTGGACGCGGCAGCGTCGGGCGCGAGAGGCCAAGGGCAGGGCGGATTGCTCTCCGTGAGTCCTTAAGCTTCGCGCAGACGGACGGCGCTGTCAGGTTCGTCGCGCCAGCATGTCGATGGCAAGGTGCACAATGCGAACCCTGTGGCGCAGGCGAGCCGCGCGTACGGCAAAACCGCGTGGTCCTGGCCGTCGTTGCTACGGTCAAGCTCTTGCGGATGCGGCATTGGCGTCAACCGGCGCGGTGTCCGTGACTTCTACGAGGGCGAGGGAGGCCAGAACGAACTCGGCTCCCGGGAGAGCGCGGCATAAGCCGTCAAACCACTGCGCAGGGCTTCGCAAACAAGTCGTTTAACCCTCGAAGGCACTTCCGCGCTTTCAGCAACCACGAAAGGCACCTTAGCGTGACCACTCCTGTCACACAAGACAACACCCCGCGTAAGACCAAATTCACCTTCGAAGAAGCTGTGGACGTTTGGCTCCGTCGTTGGGCCGGTCAGTTCCAGCACGAGATCGCCGCAGCATACGTGATCAACGTGCGTGCGATTAATCACGTGCTGAAGGAAGTCAGCCACGTCGGCAGCAAGGAAGAGGCCGCGCGGCGCATGGGGCGTACTGCATAACTTGCGCTCATTGCATAAACGGACGCGGGGTCACTGGTGCCCCGCGTCGGTCCCCGAGAGATTCCAATGGCACCATGAATTACAAGCTCAACCCACTCCGCCTTTGGTACACATTACTTGATAGTCGCCCACTATCGCACATTTCTTGGTCGTCTATTCGCAGAATTGGTCAGTCACGACTCCTTAGCTTGACTATCATCGTGCCATTTCTGGGCTCAGTCATTCTGTTCAATCAAGCCGTTGTGGACTTGCTGAGCATTTCGCCCGAGGTGGTGCACCGCTGGTTCCATCTTGCGAATGAGCGCTCAGACGAAGCAAAAGTCACAGCGCACACCCTTACCCTGTCGCGATTATACTTCGTGTACTTCGGACTGAGCTTCCTTGGGTTCGGGTCCGCCCTCTTTGCTCTTTTCTGCCCTGAATCGATAAGTGTTTCCGTTCGTTAAAGCGGGAGATATGCGAGGTGATTTGAATTGGGCCGATTTCCTTCGGTGTGCACGAGAATTTGCGCCGCCGCAAATCGACATCGTTAAGCCCTTAATGGTTATCTGCTTGGGACGTTCGACTCCCTTCCGTGCAATCTCCGAAGTAGTGACCGGCCGAATGCTATCTGGCACAGGGGATGATGCCTTGGGGCCTGTTCGATTCAATGGGGGTCGAAATCTACGGCGTCACTCATACCGGTGGTCGCGGAAACGGCTGGCTCAACAGAATAGAGACCGAATGGGGAGGTCTAGCCGAAAGACTGAAGCGATTGATGCCCCCCAATTCGTCCTCCTTGTAAAAAACTCTCGGAAATGTGCAGCCTGGACAGCACAACCGCCAACTAGCCGCCATCCTCGCGCTCTTCCGCATGGTCAATCGCTACGTCGGCAACTTGCAGCCGATGCCCGGCGCATTCCCCGACTATCCAATGCCCGCGCTCAGCAACACGGAAGCCGCGATCGAGACGACGATGATGCGTCGGGACATCAGTTATCACCGCGCGGTAGCTTCGCGACAGCTCGACGTAGCTTGATTTCGATGCACGGAGCGCAGATCACCTCGCCATCCCCGGCCGGTGGCGCAAGAACGGTCAGCTCTTCGGGCGCAAACTCTTCTTCGCAATGATCGCAGCGGCGTGGAATTTCGAGCATCCGCGCATTTGCTCACGTAGTTGTGGTGGAATTCGGCAAAGGGCGCCGGAATGAACTCGCCCAAGAATCGCTGGTCAGTTGGTGTCTGGAGAACACAAAAAGTCGCGCCGACAGGAATGGGCGCGACTTTTCTCGAACAGCCCAAAGATGATCAGGAATGATGCCCTCGACTATTTCTCTTTGATCACAGTCGTGCTGCTGCTGCTACCAACTGTCCCTTCCTCGCAGACTTTGGTTTGCTTGATGCGATCTTCGGCTTCCACGCGGCTCTTGAAAGCCAGCGGACCGATCTGTGTTACGACCTCCTTGTCCGCCGGACGTGTCGTGGTAACGGTGCATTGGCGGTTCGGACCCTGCACGACATAATACTCGTCGGCCAGTGCCGGGGCGGCGCATCCGATGATTAATGCGCCAGCAAGAAGAAGTGGTGCCTTCATTGTCGCCTCTCTCTGTTCAAGTGCTGCCGACCGGCGCGATCGAGAAACCATCACGTGCTATCGCGCACGCGACGGCTCATGCTCGCTTCTGTCGGCGGCTCTGTAACTCATTGCGGACTGCAAGAGTTCCGAAAGGCCACGTCCTCAGAACGAAGCCTTGGAACGACGCGAAGGTGCCGCAACGGCCAGTTGCGGGATGATGTGCTCAGGCTCTGATGGCCATGGCGCGGGCTTTCTTTCGAAAAGCACAAACAAAACGCCGCCCGGAGAGAGCGGCGAGTACGAAACGTTCATGTGAGCGGAACTCATTTCTTCATGGCATCTGCTGCGTCTCTCGCCGGATCCGTCGCGCTCTTCCGCGTGGTTAAGCACTACGTGGAGGGATTTGCCCGGCAAGCGCTGAGCCAGCAAAGGCGCTCTTTCAGGCGGCCGCTCGCTGCATCCGCCGCTCCCATGGCAGGCTGGGCACCTGGGACGGCGAAAGCTCCATCTCCAAGCAGAGCTTGCACAACCAGCATGATTGCCCATGCGAACGGCATTTCCCATCCGCCCTCGACGAACCAGAAACTCTTACGAACCATCCAGAAATGAGTTGCGCCGAGCATCATAGGCAGGGTGTAGAGGCTGATCCATCGAGTATAGATGCCGAGCAGTAGCAAGATTGCGGCCGCGAACTCTGCGCTGAGTGTATAGGCGAGCACCCATTCCGGATACCCCGCCTTAAGAAGCCCGTTCCACCAAAGGCTAATCGGCTTTAGAACGAACTTACCATAGAGTGCCGCAACAAACAGGCCAGCAATCGTAAGTCGCAATATCAACGCCGCGTAAGGCGCAGTTCTCTGGTCAACCATCGAACGCTCCTCAAAGGATCGAAGGCACCGTCAGTGTGACGCCGCGCGGCAATCAATTGCAATCTTTAGCAGGCTCACTCCGGGCCAGTAAAACTACGGAGGAGACCGTATGATGCGCATCTTTGCTCCCGGCCAACCATGCGTCGGTGGTCGCGCTCGCCCGCCTTGGTCAATCGCTAAATCGGCAACTTGCAGCCATGTTCGAATTGTTTGCTGACTCTCCCGCCCACTGACCCGCAACACACGAGTGCGGGTAGCGGATGACGTCACGCCTGCGGGCACTACCATGGCCTCGCGGTCCCACGTCAACTCTTCACCGGAGAAGTTTGCAAACCAAACCTTTGCTTCACCACGCAAAGCTAAGCCACGCGGCTTCTTACTCGGCAGGACGAGAATGGGACTGCGATCTGAACGGCCAAGACCGCTACGGCCGCTCTCTTGCAACGTGCTTCATTGAAGGCGAGGACGTTGCTGGCTGGATGGTGCGCCAAGGCTGGGCTCTCTCATTTACGAAGTACTCACATTCCTATGATTCCAACGAGATGACGGCTCGCGAGGCGCGCTTAGGCTTATGGCAAGGAGCGTTCATTGCGCCTTGGGACTGGCGGCATCGAAACAAAAAAACCGAGGTCTTAGGCGCCGCATCGGTCCCGGTGAACGCTCAATCAATACTGCTGGGCGCAGTTTCGGCTGCTGCCGCTCCCGATCCAAATTGCGTCATTAAGGGAAACGTAAACCGTAAGGGAGAACACATCTTTCACTCGCCTGGTCAGTTGAACTACTCAAAGATCGCCATGGACAAGGGCCTCGGCGAACGCTGGTTCTGCACTGAAGCGGAGGCCGAAGCAGCGGGTTGGCGCAAAGCTGCTCGCTGAAAAAAGAAAAAGGAACCCGACTTTGAAACTAACTTCAATGGTGCTCGCGCTTTTGATCGCGCTTTCAACTCCTGCCATTTCAGTGATTTCCGCTTCGGATGCCGCTGCGTGGGGGCGACGGAGCTATCATAAACATTCATACAAACATCGCGGCGAAACTTGTTGGCGGACCAATCGGCATACCGGGGCGCGTTTCCGGATCTGCTGAGCCTTGGCCCGCGTGAGCTTGTGTTGTCGGTCGTAGTTCAGAATGCGCAGTAACCTGACGTCGCTGGACTGGGTTGAGCTTGGAAGGTCAATTGCCGAGCTCGCAGGCGCTCGTCTTATTTCGACGGCTGTCGCGATTGTGGTTGGAAGTTGGCTTCCGTGCCATGCCGCCGAACTAGCCATCCACCCGCTAGGCGAATTCACCTTCATAGACGTGTCAGGAAACTTCGAGAAGGGTGATGCTAGTCTGTTCGCGGAAAGGACGGCGAATGTACCAAAAGCCATTGTAGCGCTACGAAGCGACGGTGGAAGCCTTTTAGCCGGGATCAGCATCGGTGAAACAATCCGCTCAAGGGGCTTCGCGACGCTAGTGCCTGCAAATAGCCGTTGTGCATCGGCTTGCGCTCTTGCTTGGCTTGGCGGGACTCCACGATATATGGCGGCAAGTGCTCAAGTTGGGTTTCATGCGGCCTATGATAGCTCATCGGGCAATGAGACCGGCGTGGGAAATGCCATCTTGGGAGCTTACGTCAACAAACTTGGCCTGTCGTACTCCGCAGTAATATACATAACGCAAGCATCGCCTGCATCGATGACTTGGTTGAGCGCAGAAGATGCCAAGAAGAACGATATTGAGGTGAAACTCCTTGAACCATTCAAAACGGGTTCAGCCCTAGCCCCCTCGCAGGCAGACCCGTCACATTCACCTTCCTCGCTCCGCGCGAAGGTCAGTGAATTCGTAAGGCTCTTGTTCACCGTATGGTCCGGCCCTAACGATAAAGTCGCGGCAGTTCTTCCGCGTCTGTACAGCGTACATGTCCTCTTCTACGGTCGCGATCTCTCGGATAACGAGGTCGTCGCGGATAAGATGAAATCGATAAATCGGTGGCCTCAGCGCCTGTATAAGATGCGTGAAGGTTCACTTACTGTAGAATGCAACGAGGCGGTCGGCTCGTGTAAAGCAAGTGGCATAGTGGATTGGATGGTTCGTAGTCCTGCACGGAATGCGCAAGGCAGCGGCTCAAGCAGCTTTGAATACACTTTTGAAATGCGCGATGGACCGTTGCGGATTACGGCGGAAGGCGGAAGCGTGATCAGCAGACTGCCCACCACCGCAATCCGCTAAGTCAGAAGTCCTGTTTCATTCCATCCCGACGAAGTCGTTTGCCGAGCCAACTCTTCTCGCGGTTCGGACACATTCCCGTAGATCTACGGCCATTGCCTACGCGCGATGCTTAGCATCTACTTGACATTGATTTCTGTGACGATCTTATTTCTCGGAAAAGCGCGCATGAGCATTAAAGCCATGATGGCGACGATCCTCCAGAACCAATTGGAGTTGCGCGGCGTACACTCACTGACGCCATCCGACTATGAAGCGATCATAGAGCAGTTGGTCGAGCAGCTTAGAGAGCTGGAGCTTAGCTTGGCGGCTCGCGAATTAGCTGGCAAGCACGAGCCGAAGTAACTTCATATCGAAGGCTGGCGCGCGCATTTGGTTGGTCAGGTATGGCGACTCAATGTATCGGTCGCTACCATGAAATACGCTTCTGCTCGCCCCTTGGCCGACCCGGAAAACGCCGCTCGCAAGCTGGTTGAGATCGCCTCCGGCATCCAGCCCGTGCAGGATGGGCGCATCTTCATCGAGCTGATCAATGTCCCCTTCCTGAAGCAAGGCGGGATCGGCGAACAATTCCGCGCTGCAGTCGCGCTGGCGCAGGAGCGAGGCTGGCTAGAGCTGCATGAGAGCGGCACGTATGTGCGGCTAACGGGGCAGACCACAGAAGTTCGGTGAAGAACTAGAACATTCTGCGCAGTTGATCGCGATGGAACGTTCGCAAGAAAAGAGGGCCGAAAGCCCCCTTTTCAAGATCAGTACCGACGATAACCCCGATGGTAGCCGTAGCCGCGACGCACATAGGGGCGGCGGACGACGTAGGCCCCACGCCGATACACGGGCCTTGTGCGGACGCAACCGCGCGGACCGCAGACCACTGCAACACTCTCGACGTTCGAAGACTGGAACTGTCCCACAGGGGCGAGCGGCAACGCTGAAGCGGCTCCGGTCGAAATTGCAGCGCCACCTAAAGTGGCCAATGCGAGAAGTGCGAATTTAATTCTCATCTCGTTTCTCCCGTTGGGTGTAGTCGCCCCAGGCAGCGTAGGGGTCCTTCTGAATGGAGTGTGAGCGCGAAGTAAGATTGAATCGCCGTAATAAAGCGGCGACTAAGGAGTCCGCTCTTGCTTCGACCGCGAACATCTATCTCTGCGACAATTGGTCTTTAGTTCTTCGTCAGCGGCTTCTTTGGCTCCTCGGCGACTGCCTCAACATCAACCGGGGGAAGCTCGCCCGTGCGGTCCTTTAGGTCGGCCGCTCGCTGGATCAATCCCGACGCAACCTGCGGGTCCTTTGTCGTTTTTGCCATTCGCAGCAGCGTTGCTGCGGCCTCTCGGGCGAAGGAGGTGTAACGCGGCACGTCTTTTTTATCCCATCGAAGTGTCCCCGTGGGATGAGTCAGAAACCCGGACTGCGTTCCGGTGCTTTGTACAAAATGTACACAGGCGACAAAAAGGCCTCAGCTCCGGGGCTGGTGCCAAGCTGAGGCCTCGTGTCGGCATCACGTTATTACGGCGTGATTTGGAAGGACCAACTAAGTTCTTGCCATTTGGTTCCCGCTGCTTGGTCAGCTGGATCGGTGGCTGAACCAACCCGCTGTGGCACCTTGACTTGCAGCGGCGTCAGCGCCCAGAGCGTCGCAGCGCGAGCAAAAGAGGATGCCATCGCCGCGAGCTGCCGCGAACGCCTCAGCATGACCGATCCCCCAGCACATGCCTTCAGACCCACGGACGGGGTCAGGCTCGCCTTCGGGGCTGCCGCAGCGAGCAAGCCCTCCACCAGCACTGCAAACCAATCGCCACATTGACGCAGGCGATAGAACAACGCCACGCTACTGAGGTCGGCAAGGCCAACAGAAGCGGCCCACGCGGCTGTCGATCTCAACCCTCTTTCACCCAGACAATAGGCCAGCATCAGCCGAAGTAACGACACCGCATCTGGAATTTGGCGCCGCCGCACGAAAGCCTTCGTCTGGCGCGCACTTATCTCAAGCTGCGCAGCCCCGCCGAGTTGCGTAAGCACTCTCGTCCAGTCCTCGTTCAGAAGCGATTCGTCTGCCATCCCGGCTAGGAATCACGTGTGATTCCAACACTCAAGAATAAACTTAACGCCTATGCGGCCTTCCCTGCGCCCTCTCGGCTTTGAGGGTGGAGCGACGAAGCAAAGCTCGGGCGAAACGCGCCGCGAGGACGCGAAGGCGTGTGTGCGCATTCGGCTAAATATTCCGCAATCGCACCCGCGGCGCCGGTGGACTTGCCCGCCGCAATCCGGTTCAATGGTCGCGTTGAGTTTTCAGAGCGACAACGATGTCGAGATATCTGCTGGTTCTGCTGCTGATCGCCTCGCCGGCGGCTGCGCAAGTCAAGATGAAGCCGCAGACCACGGCGGCGCATCCGGACCCCTGTGCCCCGATCGGGCGTACGGCGGATGGCAAGCTGGTCTACTCCATGACATGCGAGACCCTGCCGGCGCCGCCCCCGTCGCCGCACACGGAACTGAAGGAGGCGCCGCTGCCTGCCGCGGAGCCGGAGGTCCGGCGGAGCGGCATTTTCGGCTGGTCCTACGACCGCCGGTGATGCGGCTACGCCCCTTGCGCGAGGCCCGACGGAATGCTCTTTGCCGAGGAGTCCACGGTGGGCTACGCCCCCGACCCAGAGAGATGAGATGAGCAAACTCGTTATCCGCGCCGGCGATTTCACCTTCGATGCCCGCTTCGAGGAGCAGCTGGCACCCAAGACTGTCGCCGCCTTCCGCAAGGCGCTGCCGTTCGAAAGTCACATCATCCATGTGCGCTGGAGTGGCGAAGGGGTGTGGATGCCGCTCGGCGATTTCGATTTCGGCGTCGGCTACGAGAACCATACGAGCTATCCCGCGCCCGGCCAGATCATCCTCTATCCCGGCGGTATCAGCGAGACCGAGATCCTGCTCGCCTATGGTGGCGTGCATTTCGCGAGCAAGATGGGCCAGCTCGCCGGCAACCATTTCATCACGCTGACTTCGGGCCTGGAGAATCTGGCGACGCTCGGCAAGAGCGTGCTGTGGAAGGGCGCTCTACCGATCCGCTTCGAGGAAGTCTGAGTGACCGACGCAAGCTACCCGCGCGATCTTCGCGGTTACGGCCGCAATCCGCCGCATCCCGAGTGGCCCGGCAACGCGCGGGTCGCGGTGCAGTTCGTCGTCAATTTCGAGGAAGGCGGCGAGAACAATATTCTGCACGGCGACCGCGCCTCGGAAGCCTTTCTGTCCGACGTGCTCGGGGCCCAGCCCTGGCCGGGCCAGCGCCACGCCAACATCGAATCGATGTTCGAATATGGCTCGCGCGCAGGCTTCTGGCGGCTGTGGCGGATGTTCGGCGAACGCAACTGGCCGGCCACCGTGTTCGGAGTCGCGACCGCGCTGAAACGCAATCCGGAAATCGTAGCTGCCATGAAGGAGGCGGGCTGGGACATCGCCAGCCACAGCCTGAAGTGGATCGAGCACAAGGACATGACCGAGGCGCAGGAGCGCGCCGAGATCGCCGAAGCCATCCGCGTCCACATCGAGGCGACCGGATCGCGGCCGCTCGGCTGGTACACCGGGCGCTCCTCCATCAATACCAACCGTCTCCTGATGGAGGAGGGCGGCTTCCTCTATCTCTGCGACTCCTATGCCGACGATCTGCCCTATTGGGTCAAGCGCGCAGGCGGCAAGCAGCTCATCATTCCCTACACGTTAGATGCCAACGACATGCGCTTCATCAACCCGCAAGGGTTTGCCGACGGCGAGCAGTTCTTCACCTATCTGAAAGATGCCTTCGACGTGCTCTATGCGGAAGGGCTGACCGCGCCGAAGATGATGTCGGTCGGTCTGCACTGCCGCCTTGCCGGCCGGCCTGGCCGCGCTGCGGGGCTGATGCGCTTCCTGGACTATATCGGCAGGCACGAGCGCGTCTGGGTGCCGACGCGATTGCAGATCGCGCAGCACTGGCACGACAAGCACGCGCACTTTGCGGCCGACGCATTCGAGATCGAGTGAGAGGATGATGTCGCAGATCTCGCTGGCCGACGTCAACGCCGCAAGCAAAGCCGATTTCGTCGCGGCACTCGCCAACGTCGTCGAATATTCGCCATGGATCGCCGAACAGCTCGCCGGCAAGCGGCCGTTCGCGGGCATCAACCAATTGCACGCCGCGCTGCTGGCGGCGATCCAGAGCGCTGAACCGGACGTGCAATTGGCGCTGATCCGGGCGCATCCCGATCTCGCCAACAAGACGCAGCGCGCCGCCGGTCTCACGGCGGAATCAATCGACGAGCAAAACAGCGCCGGCCTCGACCGGCTGTCGGACGCCGAATTCGCGGCATTCGAGCGTGTCAACAACGCCTATCGGGAGAAGTTCGGCTTCCCCTATATCGTCTGTGTGCGCCGTTACACCAGGGATTCCATCCTGCGTGACTTCGAGATGCGGCTGCTCAACATCGTCAAGACCGAGACAAGGCGTGCGATCGAGGAGATCGGCCGCATCTCCGCGTTGCGGCTGGATCAGCTCATCGTCGCCGACGACAAGCTGAAGGTGCACGGCCGGCTGTCGACGCATGTGCTCGACAATCACACGGGCAAGCCCGCGCCCGGCATCCCGGTCGAGCTGGTCGAGCTTGCGAGCCTCGGCGACAGCCGTGTCATTGCGCGCACAGTAACCAACTCGGACGGCCGCACGGATCAGCCGCTGATCGGCGGTCGCCCCGTGCCGATCGGCCGCTACGAGCTCAGGTTCAGCGTTGCCAGATATTACGCCGAACGTAACGTGCCGTTGTCCGACCCGCCATTCCTCGACGAGATTCCGCTGCGCTTTGCTCTCAGCGAGCCGGAGGGGCACTATCACGTGCCGCTCCTGGTCACGCCGTGGAGCTATTCGACCTATCGCGGCAGTTAAAGCATGTAATTTCGACGGGCTGTCGGTGGTTCACCTCTCCCCGACGGGGAGAGGTCGGATTGCGCAGCAATCCGGGTGAGGGGCGGTGGGACTCAGTGAGACCCCTCACCCGGATCGCATCTTCGATGCCCTCCGACCTCTCCCTACGGGAGAGGTGAAGCGAACCATCCCGCTCTGGCCGCCAAACTTCTCGAGCAGCGCCGGAAACAGCCGGTCCGGCTTGAAAGGCGGCGCGGTGAAGCGGATGCCGGTGGCATCGGCAATCGCGTTGCCGAGCGCGGCCGCAACCGGATTGTACGGACTCTCGCTCATCGACTTCGCGCCCAGCGGTCCGATCGTGTCGGACGTCTCGGCGAAGAACACCTCGGTGCGCGGCACGTCGGCGAAGGAGGGCAGGTGGTAGTCGCGGAACTTCGGGTTGGTGACGCGGCCGCCTGCGTCGATCACCATCTCCTCGTAGAGCGCGGCGCCGAGCGCCTGCGCAACACCGCCTTCGACCTGCCCGCGGCATTGCATGGGATTGGCGACGACGCCGGCGTCGGCCGCGTGCACACTCCTGAGAATCTTGAGCTCGCCGGTGCCCTTGTTCACGGCGACGCGAAAACCCTGCACGTTGAAGCCGACCGAGCGGGGCGTGCCGTCCGAATTGCCGACGCCTGCCAATCGCTGTCCCCGTTCGCGCGCGAGCTTCGCCAGCTCCGTAAAAGGCATGCGCCGGACGCCGCTAACGACGCCGTCAGCTTCGAGCGCGCAGCTCCCGGCATCGCACAGCCAGGCGTCTGCGGCCGTCGCCTTCAGCTCGGTTGCAAGCTGGATGGCCGCCGCATGCGTCGCCTTGCCGGCAACGAACATGCCCGCGCTGCCATAGGCGCCGGTGTCGTGCCCGCCATGGGCGGTGTCGGACTGGCGCAGGCGGATCCTGTCGGCGGTGGTCGCAAGCGTCGTTGCCGCGATCTGCCGGTGCACGGTGCTGGTGCCGTTGCCGAACTCGGCAGTGCCGACGGTCAGGTCGAAACCGCCGTCGTCGTTGAGCGCGATCATGGCGTCGGCGATATGGCCCGCCGGGGGCACCGTGTCGATCATGGTCAGCGCGACGCCGTCGCCGATCAGCCATTCCGGCGACAGGTCCGGTTGCGGGCCATCGGCCTGCATCGCGCGCTCGACGAGGTCGAGGCACTGGTCGAGCCCGTAGGAGCCATAGACGACGTCGTGATATTCGGACGGCGGCGGCGACAGCATGGGGTCGCCGGGCCTGACGATGTTGCGCCGGCGCATCTCGTAGGGACTGATGCCGAGCTGCTTCGCCAACTCGTCGATCGCTGCCTCCACCGCGATCAATGTCTGCGGCAGGCCGTAGCCACGAAACGCGCCCGCCGGCACCGTGTTGGTGTAGACGGCGGCGCCGTCGACGCGCTTGTTCGGGCAATTATAGACGCTGATGGACTCGGCCAGCGCGTGGAACATCACGGGGCCGGCGTGATTGCCATAGGCGCCCGTGTTGGAGAGCACGTCGAGCTGGAGCGCGGTGAGCTTGCCGCCGGCATCTGCGCCGGCCTTGATGTGGACCCGCATCGGGTGGCGCGTCGAGGTCGCGATGAACTGCTCCTCGCGGGTCAGCTCGAGTTTCACCGGCCGCCCGGTCTTGAGCGTAGCGAGCGCCAGGACGTCCTCGACGAACATCTCCTGCTTGCCGCCAAAACCGCCGCCGACGCGCTCGCAGAACACGCGGACCTTGTCCATGGGAAGCTTGAAGATATCGGCCAACGCACGCCGGGTCAGGAACGGGACCTGCGTCGAGGTGCGGACGTTGAGCACGCCCGCGTCGTCGAGCCAGGCCAGGCCCCCATGGGTCTCCAATGCGGCGTGCTGCACACGATGACTGTGAAAGGTGCCCTCGAAGGTGACGGCGGAGGTCGCGAGCGCAGCGGCGACGTCGCCGAATTCGCCATGCGTCTCCGCGACGAGATTGCGCTGGGCGTCAGCGACGCGGTTCGCGATGGCGCGGGCAGGATGAATGACGGGCGCGCCCGGCGCCATCGCCTGCTCCGGATCGATCAGCGCGGGCAGGATCTCGTAATCGACCTTCAGCCGACGGCACGCCTCCTCGGCGGCCGCTTCGCTCTCGGCAACGACGGCGGCAACCTTCTGGCCGACGAAGCGGACGACGTCGTCGAGAATGCGGGTGTCCTCGGGATCCATCCACTCCTTCTCATGCCGCGCGGTCGAAATCAGGACAGGCGGCGCATCCTCATGCGTCAGCACGGCGTGGACGCCGGGGACGCCAAGGGCGTCCGACTTGTCGATCGCAACGATCCTGGCGTGGGCATGAGGCGCGCGCAGCAGCTTGATGTGCAGCAGTCCGTCGATGGCGCTGTCGAAGGTGTAGCGCGCCTTGCCGCGCACGATGTCGGGACCTGCAGGGGCCGGCAGGCTGCGGCCGAATGCGGCGCCGGCCTCGACGCTCGCCTCGACATTGGTCTTGCCGAGGATCGCATCCTCGATCGAACGATAACCGGTGCAGCGGCAGATATTGCCCTTCAACGCTATGCCGAGATCGGTGCGCTGCGCCTGGTTCAGCGAGGCGCAGGTCAGGATCATGCCGGCGGTGCAGAAGCCGCATTGAAACCCTTGCGCATCGAGGAACGCCTGCTGCATCGGATGGACGCCGTGGTCCCCGCCAAGACCTTCGATCGTGGTGACGGTGCGCCCCTGGACGCGGAACGCCGGGATCAGGCAGCTATGTACCGGCTCGCCATCCAGCAGCACCGTGCAGGCTCCGCAATCACCGGCATCGCAGCCCTTTTTCACGCCGAAATGGCCAAGCTCGCGCAGGAACGTGCGCAAGCACTGGCCGGCGCGCGGCTCCTGCGCAAACGCCTTGCCGTTGACTTCGAAGCTCATGATTGCGCTCCCCCCAGGAGCTCGCCGCGGATCTCCTCTGCGAGCCGCAGCGTCATGTGCTTGCGCCAGAGCGGCTTGCCATGGATGTCGGTATGGTACAGGTCGTCCGTGATCTGCTGCGCGATCACATCGCGAAGCGCACTCGGGTTTGGGGCCTTGCGAAAGGTCAGCTGGATCGGCCGCACCGTCGATGCGGTAACCGTCAAAGTCAGCGTGCCGTCCGGATCGAGGCTGCCGATCAGAAGCGCCGCTGAGCGGCCGACAGGCGCCAGCGAGATCTGGCGAAAGGCGGTACGGCGCCTCAACGCGGCAATCGGGATATCGATCTGCCGGACCAGGTCGCCTGACGTCAGGCGGTTGCGCTGGTTGCCGGTGACGAAGTCGGCGACGGAGATCCTCTGTTCGCCGCCGTGAGCCTTCCAGATGGTGCAGACGCCCTCGAGCGCTGATGTGAGCGAGATCATCGGTCCCGCAGGCAGCGACATGCAGAGATTGCCGCCGACCGTTGCCGTCTTCCAGATCTTGAACGAAGCAAGGAAAGCCCGACAGCACTGGCCGATCAGCGGCGCCGCGAGCCAGTCGGAGGGGCAGGCGAGACCATCGAGCTCTGCGATGGTGCAGGTGGCGGCGATGCTGAGATGGCTCTCAGTGATCGTCAGCGCCGGCCATTTCAGGTCGGTGAGATCGATCAGCCGCGTCAGGTGGACCTGCGGCTCCGAGAACAGCCAGGTGCCGCCTGCGAGCCACGCGTCGCCCGCCGTCCAAACCGGCAGCTGCGCCCGCGTTTGCGGATGGACGACGGCTGTGATGGTATTCAAATCCATGGCTGCGCCAACGCTTCCGCCGGGTGAATCGGACAAGAGAAAGTCTTGCAAGACCGGAGCCAAGTCGCAACAACAAGTCGCAGCCGGAACGCAATCGGGCTGGCTCGCCTTGCAGGCCTGCCATCAGCGGATGTGAGGAGAAGCGGCAATCATGACCGACGCAAGTGCGATCTGGATCAGGGACCCCCTGGCCGTCCTCGCCGACGGGGCGGAGCGCGGGATCGTCGTGAAGGATGGCCGGATTGTCGAACTGGTGCCGGCCGGCGGGACGCCTGCGACCGCGGATGTCGCGGTGTTCGATGCCGGTGAACACGTCGTGCTGCCCGGTCTCATCAATACCCATCACCATTTCTACCAGACGCTGACGCGGGCGCTGCCGGCGGCGATGGATCGCGAGCTGTTTCCCTGGCTCCAGGCGCTTTATCCCGTGTGGGCGAAGTTGACGCCGGAGGCGCTGGAGCTCGGCGTCACCGTCGCGATGTCGGAACTGCTGTTGTCGGGCTGCACGACGACGACCGATCACCATTACGTATTCCCGGCAGGGCTCGAAGACGCTGTCGATATCGAGGTGGCGGTGGCGAAGCGGCTCGGTGTGCGCGTGTTGCTCACGCGCGGCTCGATGAACCTGTCGCAACGCGACGGCGGCCTGCCGCCCGACAGCATCGTGCAGGACGAGGACACCATCCTCGCCGACAGCGCGCGCGTGGTCGCCAAGCATCACCAGCGCGGCGCGGATGCGATGGTGCAGATCGCGCTCGCGCCGTGCTCGCCATTCTCGGTGACGACATCCTTGATGCGCGCCACTGCCGAGCTCGCCGACAAGCTCGATGTGCGCCTGCACACCCATCTCGCCGAGACCGAGGACGAGAACAAGTTCTGCGAGCAGATGTATGGCTGCCGCCCGCTCGACTATCTCGAACAATGCGGCTGGCTCCATGCGCGGACCTGGCTCGCTCACGGAATCTTCTTCAACCCCGACGAGATCAAGCGGCTCGGTAAGGCCAGGACGACCATCAGCCATTGCGCGTGCAGCAACCAGCTGCTGGCGTCCGGCTGCTGTCCCGTCTGCGAGATGGAGGAGGCCGGCGTCGGCATCGGCATCGGCGTCGACGGCTCGGCCTCCAACGACGGGTCGAACCTGATGCAGGAAGTGCGCGCCGCATTCCTGCTGCAACGGGCCCGCTACGGGGTGACAAAGGTCAGCCACAAGGACGCGCTGCGCTGGGCCACCAGGGGCTCGGCGGCTTGCGTGGGCCGTCCGGAACTCGGCGAGATCGCGGTCGGCAAGGCCGCCGATCTCGCGCTGTTCAAGCTCAACGAGCTGCGCTTCTCCGGCCATGGCGATCCGCTGGCGGCATTGGTGCTGTGCGGGGCGCATCGGGCCGATCGGGTGATGGTTGCGGGACAATGGGCCGTGGTTGATGGCGCCATCCCGGGCCTCGACGTGGCGGACCTCATCCGCCGCCACAGTTCGGCAGCGCGGAGCATGCAGCGGGGATAAAAGAGGGGGCGACCACAAGTGCCGGGTGCTTCTGGCCACCCCCTCCCGAACCTCCTCCGGGAGGAGCAGGTGATCTGGTCAAAGCAAGAAGCGTGCTACTTGCCCGGAAGCTTGTCGTCGATGCCCTTCACGTAGAAATTCATGCCGAGAATCTGGCCGTCATCGAGGTGATCGCCGCCCTTGCACTCGACCGGCTTGCCGTCCTGCCCAATGATAGGGCATTTGAACGGGTGCAGCTTGCCGGCTGTGATCGCGGCCTGGGCATCCTCGGCCATTTTCTTCACGTCATCAGGCATGTTGGTATAGGGCGCCATCGCGAACATGTGGCTGTCGAGGCCGCCCCAGGTGTCCTCGGATTTCCAGGTGCCGGCGAGCTCGGCCTTGACGCGCTCGATGTAGTAGGGGCCCCAGGTGTCGAGGATTGAGGTCAGCTGAGTCTTGGGTCCGAACTTGATCATCTCGGAATCCTGGCCGAAGGCGAGCTTGCCGCGCTCGCTCGCGATCTGCATCGCGGCCGGGGAATCCGTGTGCTGCATGATGACGTCGGCGCCCTGATCGATCAACGCCTTGGCGGCGTCGGCCTCCTTGCCCGGATCGAACCAGGTGTTGGCCCAGATGATCTTGACCTTGATGTTCGGGTTGATGGTCTGCGCCGCCAGCATCGTCGCGTTGATGCCGGAGACGACCTCCGGAATCGGGAACGAGCCGATATAGCCCAGCACGCCGGACTTCGACATCTTGGCCGCGATCAGGCCTTGAATGTAGCGGCCCTGATACCATTTGGCCGAATAGGTCGACATGTTCGGGTTGCGCTTGTAGCCGGTGGCGTGCTCGAAATGCACGTTCGGATATTTCTTGGCGACCTTCAGCGTCGGATCCATGTAGCCGAACGACGTGGTGAAGATCAGCTTGTTGCCGGCGCGGACGAGCTGCTCGATGGAGCGCTCGGCATCGGGACCTTCGGGCACGTTCTCGAGATAGGTGGTCTCGATCTTGTCGCCCAATTCCTTCACCAGCGCCTGGCGGGCGAGATCATGCTGATAGGTCCAGCCGAGGTCTCCGATCGGACCCAGATAGATGAAGCCGACCTTCAGCTTGTCGGCGGCGGAGGTTGCACCGACGCTCCCGGCAAGCAAAAGCCCGGCAGCCAGCGCAAGAAGTGATTTCCTCATCATCAGTCTCCAAACATCAGGGGAAAGCCACGATCCGCAACGCGCGCGCCCCATCGCGCACGCTGCGGAAATGAAAACTCAGCGGTCAGGCACGAACACGGTGCCGAGCGCGGCCGGTGCGCTCGAGCCGCCGGTGCGCGCGCGGGAGAGCAGGACCAGGACGATAACGGTTGCGAGGTAGGGCAGCGCGGACATGAACTGCGAGGGAATGCCGACGCCCCAGCCTTGGGCGTGCAATTGCAGGATCGTCACGGCGCCGAAGAGATAAGCACCAACGACGAGCCGGCCCGGCCGCCAGGACGAGAATACGACCAGCGCCAGTGCGATCCAGCCGCGGCCTGCTGTCATGCCGGGAATGAAGAACGGAGTATAGGCCAGCGGCAGATAAGCGCCCGCAAGCCCTGCGCAGGCGCCACCGAACATGACGGCAAAGGTGCGGATGCGCAGCACGGGATAGCCGAGCGCATGCGCGGAGACATGATTGTCGCCACAAGCGCGCAGGATCAATCCCGCTCGCGTGCGGTGCAAGAACCACCAGACGCCGACTATCAGTGCGACCGAGAAGTAGACGAAACCGTCCTCGCCGAACAGCACGCGCCCGATCAGCGGGATCTCGGTGAGGCCGGGAATGGCGAGGTGCACTGCCGGCGTGATGCGCTCTCCGACGAAGCCGGCGCCGATCAGGCCGGAGAGCCCGATGCCGAGGATGGTCAGCGCGAGACCCGTTGCAACTTGGTTGACGGCGAGCCCGAGCGTCATCAGCGCGAAGATCAGTGACACCAACGTGCCCGCGACGATGCCGAACAGCGCACCAATGAAGGTGGACCCGGTGAGCCACGCGCCGGCAAAGCCGCAGGCCGCACCGACGATCATCATGCCCTCAACACCGAGATTGAGCACGCCGGAGCGCTCGGTCACGAGCTCACCGGTCGCAGCAATCAGCAGCGGCGTCGACGCCGCGAGCACCGCGAGGATGATGGCCTCAACCAGCTCCACGGGTCACCTGTCGGTTCGGGAAGACCAGCTTGAAACGGTAGAGAATGAGGGAATCGCAGGCGAGCACGTAGAACAGCAGAATGCCCTGGAAAACCTTGGTGACATCCAACGGAATCTTCATCGCGATCTGCGCCTGCTCGCCGCCGATAAAGGTCAATGCGACGAACAGGCCTGCAATTAATATTCCAAGCGGGTTCAGGCGGCCGAGGAAGGCCACGATGATCGCAGTAAAGCCGTAACCAGGCGAAATGCCGGGCTGGAGATGCCCGACGGGGCCCGCGACCTCGATGATGCCGGCGAAGCCCGCCAGCGCACCGGAGATGGCGAAGGTGAGGATGACGAGCTGGTTGGCATTGAAGCCGCCGAACCGCGCGGCACGCGGCGCTGCGCCAACCACGCGGATCTCAAAGCCCTTGATGGTGCGCCCCAGCAGGATCGCCACGGCTGCGACGACGAGCAGGGCAATCATCGCGCCGAGATGCAGCCTGCCGCCTTCGATCAGCAGCGGCACCGTCGCTATCGGATCGAACTCGGCCGTGGTCGGGAAGTTGAAGCCGTGCGGATCGCGCCAGGGCCCGCGCACGAGATAGTCGAGGAAGAGGTCGGCGACATAGACCAGCATCAGGCTGGTCAGGATTTCGCTGGCGCCGAACTTCACCTTGCAGATCGCCGGAATCAGCGCATAGAGCGCGCCCGCGGCGGCGGCGAGCACGAGCATGGCCGGCAAAACCCAAGGGCCGACGTCAGTACCTTGCGTCTTCACCGCGATCCAGCTTCCGGCGACGGCGCCGATCAGGAATTGTCCCTCGGCGCCGATATTCCAGGCATTGGCGAGATAGCAGAGCGAGAGCCCGATCGCGATCATCACCAACGGTGTCGCCTTCACGGCGATCTCCTGGAGCGAATAGCCGTCGGTCAGGGGCGCGATAAAATAGGCATGCAAGGCGAGCAGCGGATTCTTGCCGAGGATCGCGAACAGGATGACCATCGTCACGATCGTCAGGCCGATCGCGATCAGCGGCGAGATCAGCGCGATCGTGTTGGAGCGCTCGGCGCGCTTCTCAAGCACCAACTGCATGCGTGGCTTCCTTCGGCTCCAGGCTGCTGCCTCCCATCAGAAGGCCGAGCTTTTCGCGGCTCGCCTCGCTGGCGGCGAGTGGGGCCGACAGCCGGCCGTGAAACATCACGGCGATGCGGTCGGCGATCTCCGCGAGCTCGTCGAGGTCCTGGCTGGTTACGAGCACCGCTGCGCCTGCGGTTGCGAGATCGAGCAGCGCCTGGCGGATGATCGCGGCGGCGCCGGCGTCGACGCCCCAGGTCGGCTGGCTCACCACCAGCACCGCGGGGTTGCGCAGGATCTCGCGTCCGACGATGAATTTCTGCAGATTGCCGCCGGAAAGCGATGCTGCTTCCGGATCGCGCTTGGCCTTGCGCACGTCAAACGTTTCGGTCGCGCGGTCGACGGTCTTGAGCGTGGCCGCCGTATCGATGAAGCCGTGACGAACCATGCCGCTGGCGGCATGCCCGGTGAGCAGCGCATTCTCGGACAGCTTCATGCGCGGTGCAGTGCCGTGACCGAGCCGCTCCTCGGGAACGAAGGCGGCGCCAAGCTTGCGCCGCTGCGTGATCGAGAGGTGGCCGGCGGCGATACCCTCGATCACGACGGTGCCGGAGTGCTTCGACAGGCGCTCGCCGGAGAGTGCGGCGAACAGCTCATCCTGGCCGTTGCCGGCGACGCCGGCGATGCCTAGGATCTCGCCGCCCTTCAACTCGAAGGAAATGTGCTCGAGCCGCACGCCATGCGCCTCGGCAGGGGCCAGCGAGAGATCGTTGACGACGAGCCGCGGCACAGTGGTCTTGCGACCGGATGCGGCCCTCACTTGCTTGATCTCGCCGCCGACCATCATGCGCGCGAGCGAGGCGGCGGTCTCGCGCTGGGGATTGCAGGTCTCGATCTTCCTGCCGCCGCGCAGGATCGTTGCGGTGTCGCACAGCCGCTTCACTTCGTCTAACTTGTGGCTGATATAGAGGATGGCGCGGCCTTCGGCCTTGAGCCGCTCCAGCACGATGAAGAGCTGGTCGGCCTCCTGCGGCGTCAGCACCGCGGTGGGCTCGTCCAGGATCAGAAATTTCGGATCCTGCATCAGCGCGCGGACGATCTCGATACGTTGGCGCTCGCCGACCGACAATTGCCAGACCTCTCGCCGGGGATCGAGCGGCAGTCCGTAGGTCTTCGACACCTGCTCCAGCCGCGCCGACATGTCCTTGAAGGGTTCCTTGCCATCGAGGCCGAGCGCGACGTTCTCGGCGACGGTGAGATTGTCGAACAGCGAGAAATGCTGGAACACCATGCCGATGCCGCGGCTGCGCGCGTCGGAGGGACCGGACAGCACGATTGGTTCGCCGTGCCAGCGGATCTCGCCCGCGCTCGGCTGGATCAATCCGTAGATTGCCTTGACCAGCGTCGACTTGCCGGCGCCGTTCTCGCCGAGCAACGCGTGGATTTCCCTCGGCCGGATCTCGATGTCGATGGAATCGTTGGCGATGAAGTCCCCATAGCGTTTGGTGAGCTCAACCGTTTGAAGCAGCGGGGGCTCGCTGGAGTGCAGGCGTTGAGGCGTCGGATCGAACATTCGCTGATGCATCGGCATGGATGAAGTGCTTCAATACTGAGCTAGTTTGGCCCGCCGCGTAAGATGCGAAAAAGCGTCATGCCTTGCTCAACGCCGCGGCAGGCGTGGCAGTGCCGGTGTGCCGGTCCATGGGTGTGACGATCGCTGGGTGCCTGTTGCAAATTTGTGACGGTTCAAGCCAAATCGGAACCCTGTGGGCTGGCTTGACGCCATGTTGAGCAATCGTAGGTCCGTCCATCCATCGCTCAGAGCACAGCGCTCGCGACGTCTGCTTCAACTCGGCTTCGCATCGGGGCGCGATCAGAAAATCCGAATAAAAACAATCGGGAATGTTCGGCAATAGCGATCCTCGCCGCTCGTGCTCACCGCGTCCGGCCACTTTGCAATCTCCTCCTTGATACGTCGCGTGCTGCCGCAACAAGCGGCACGCCATGTGAAAAGTTGAGGCTTCGCACTCCGGGAGATCGGCGCAAGTGTCGCACCCAGGGACGTTCATTTTTGAACGTCCAAACTTGGGGGTATTCAGGATGTCGTTTCGTTACACGGCAATGGCAGCAGCGGCGCTGTCACTTGCTACGCTGGCCACCGGTGGTCTAGCTCAGGCGGCGGATCTGCCAGTGAAGGCGGCCAAGAAGGCGCCGGACCTTCCATTCTTCCTGGTCATCGATAACCGCGTCACCTTCTCGTACATCTTCAACGCTTCGCAGCCGGGCGCGTGGTCGTTCCGGCCGGATGGGTCGATCAACAGCAAGACCACAAAGCAGGTCTACTCGTTCACCCATTTCGACGCCTGGGCGTACGGCACGAACTTCTTCACCATCTCGATGTACAAGTCGGATCACAATGACCCGGCGGGGCCCTGCACCAATGCGGGCACGATCTTCGGCACGCCGGCATCCTGCGCCGGTGCGACCGAAATCTATGGCCTGTTCCGTTCGACCTTCGGCTGGAACGAGCTCTTCGACACCAAGGCTTTCAGCGCGGGGCCGCTGCACAACATCTCGTTCGAAGTCGGCATGGACGCCAATACCGAGAACAGGTATTTCGGCGCTGCCAAGCGCGACGTCGTTGGCGGTCTGCAGTTTGCGTTCGACCTGCCCTACAAGGGCTACATCAACGTCGCGCCGCTGGTCTATTGGGAGTTCGCCAACCACAATTCCTTCAGCCAGTGTGGCCTGTTCGGTCCGGGCGTTCCCGGAGTCACGTGTCTGGCGGACGGCAACACGTCATTCAAGCCAACCTGGGCTGTCGAAGTCAATTACTACATGGACCTCGGCTTCCTGCCGCCGAACATGCAGTACTTCTCGATCAGCGGCCGTGCCGGCTGGTACGGCAAGAAGGGCACCGACACCGAGCCGCTGCCCTACAGCCCAGCGAATGGCGTCTACAACACCGCTGTTGAGCTTAACTCGGAACCGATCCGTCTAACCTTCGATGCCTCGAAGGCAGCCTGGGGTGACAAGTACTCCCACTTCGTGGATGTCTGGGTGGCTTACCGCTATTGGCAGAACAAATTCGGCCTCGATCACAATCTTGCCGTCGGCTGTACCACGGCCGTCGGTGGCCGGACGGTGAGCACCGGCTCCTGCACCGAGTCCTCGCTTTACTCCGGTATCACCGTAAAGTTCTAGTCATCTGACGCTCTCCAGGTGAAAAACGATGGCGCCGCGTCAAACCTCCGCGGCGTCATTCCCTTTTGGATGTGCTGCTACTTCGTCCACACCCCCTCGTGCAGCGCCTCGGCCTCATCCTCCAGCAAAGGCCCGACCACCTCGGTCGGGCGCTGTCCGCTGGCAAAGACCTCGCGGCAGGGCAGGTCGAGCGTCGGATTCTCCGGACGGTTGCCGGTAAGGCCGCGCAGGCGGTGCTCGCTGAGACCGTAGACCACGCGGCCGATGCTGGCCCAGTAGATCGCGCCTGAACACATCGCGCAGGGTTCTGCGGAGGAATAGAGCGTCGCCATCGCCAACACCTCCCGACTGAGCGTGCGGCAGGCCTGCGTCGCCGCCAGGCGCTCGGCATGCGCGGTGCCGTCATGATCCGGTAGGTAGCCGTTCTCGGCCTCGATCAGCACGTTGCCGTCGGCATCGACGACGATGCAGCCGAAGGGATGATTGCCATGGGTGAGGGAACGGCGGGCGACCGCGAAGGCTAGACGCAGAAAGTGCTCGTCCCGCTCGGATGCGCCGCTCATCGCTACTCCCTGGTCAGTGTCCCGCCATGTGCCGGCCGATCACGGTGAGTTCGGCCTCGCTGGTCCGTGCTTCATACACGAATTCGCCGCGGAACATCACCACCAGCCGGTCGGACAGTTCGAGCAGCTCATCAAGGTCCTCGCTGACGAGCAGCACGGCGGCGCCGCGGTTGCGCGCGGCCATGATCTCGGCGTGGATCTGCGCCACCGCGGCGAAGTCCAGGCCGAAACAGGGATTGGCCGCGATCAGCACCTCGACGTCGCCGCCTAGCTCGCGGGCGAGCACGGCGCGTTGCACGTTGCCGCCCGACAGGGCCGAGATCGGCGTGTCCGGCGTGCGGGTCTTGATCTTGTACTGCGCGATCTTCGTCCTTGCCTCCTCGCGAAAGGCGCCGCGATTGAGCCACCAGCCGCCACGGGCGAAGGGCGCACGGTCGAATTCGCGGAAGGCGATGTTGTCGGCGACGCTCATGCCGCCGACGCAGGCGTTCTTCAGCGGCTCCTCGGGCAGAAGCGACATCTTGTGCCGCCGCATCTCCTCACGGCTGGCGCGGTACAGATCGCCGGCAACACGGATATCGCCGCTTTCGGCCTCGCGCTGGCCCGCCAGCACCTCGACCAGCTGGCGTTGGCCGTTGCCGGAAACACCTGCAATGCCGACGATCTCGCCGGCGCGGACGGTGAGCGAGACGTCATGCACGGCGACTGCGCCGGCATCGTCGAGTGCGCGAAGCTTTTGCAGTTCGAGCCTGGTTTGGCCAGCCGCGCCGGTGCGCGCCGGCTGCACCGCCAATTGCTCGGCGCCGATCATGGCGCGTGCCATCGCGTCCGGCGTGAGCTCGGCGACCTTGCCGGCTCCGGCGAGCTTTCCGCGGCGCAGGATCGTGACGTCATCGGCGAAGGCCATGACCTCGCGGAACTTGTGCGTGATCATCAGGATGGTCAGCTCGCCCCTGACGACCATATCGCGGAGCATGCCGAGCACCTCGTCGGCCTCTGCCGGCGTCAGCACCGAGGTCGGCTCGTCCAGGATCAGGAAGCGACGCTTGAGGTAGAGCTGCTTGAGGATCTCGCACTTCTGCCGTTCGCCGGCAGAGATGTCCGCGACTTTCGCGCCGAGCGGCACCTTGAAGGGCATGCGGCTCAAGAACGCTTCGAGCTCCTTCATCTCCTTCGGCCAGTTCACCACGGCCGGCACGTCGTCGCGGGCCAGCACGAGGTTTTCCGCGACGGTCATGGCGGGCACCAGCGTAAAATGCTGATAGACCATGCCGAGCCCGAGCGCGTGGGCGTCCTTCGGATTGCCGATCGCCTGCTCGCGCCCGCCGACGAGGATGTCGCCTTCGGTCGCGTGGTAATAGCCCATGATGCATTTGACGAGGGTCGATTTGCCGGCGCCGTTTTCGCCGAGCAGCGCGTGGAAGGAGCCCGGCCGCACTTTCAGCTCGACATTGTCCAGCGCCAGGAAATCGCCGAAGCGCATCGTCATGGCGACGGCGTCGACGCCGAAGGCGCCGGAGGGCGGCGGCGTTTCGCCGATGATCACGAAATCGCTCCGATGACGGCGTCGGAGGTTGAGACCGCGCCGAACACGCCGCCCTGCATCTTGATCATCTTCAGCGCGTGGTCATGGTTGCTCTTGTCGGTCGCGCCGCAACAATCGTGCAGCAGCACGCATTCGAAGCCGCGATCGTTGGCCTCGCGCATCGTAGTGTGAACGCAGACGTCGGTCGTGATCCCGGTCAGCACGATATTATCGATGCCGCGCACGCGCAGGATCAGCTCCAAGTCGGTGGCGCAGAACGAGCCCTTGCCCGGCTTGTCGATGATCGGCTCGCCCGGCAGCGGTGCCAACTCCGGGATAATGTCCCAGCCGGGCTCGCCACGCACCAGGATGCGGCCGCAGGGGCCGGGATCGCCGATGCCGGCGCCGATCTGGCGCGAGCGCCAGCGCTTGTTAACGGGAAGATCGGAGAGATCGGGGCGGTGGCCTTCACGGGTGTGGATGATATGGAAGCCTTGGCTGCGCATCACTGCGAGCAGCTTCCTGATCGGCTCGATCGGTGCCCGCGTCAGCGAGAGGTCGTAGCCCATCTTGTCGACATAGCCGCCGACGCCGCAGAAATCGGTCTGCATGTCGATGATGATGAGCGCCGTGTTCTCGGGACGAAGATCGCCGTTGTAGGGCCAGGCATAGGGTTCGGATTTGATGTGGCGCTCGGGCATAATCTTGCTCTCTAGCGGGTGATCGACAATTCGGCCGGGGCGCCGGTCAGTGTGCGTTTGGGCGAGCAGGTGACGATCATGATCGCCAGCGTCAGGATGTAGGGCGCGGCATTGAAGAGGTGATAGCCGGAGGTGACGCCGACAGATTGCAGCGCCGGCCCCAGCGCCGCGGCGCCGCCGAAGGCGAGCGAGGCCCATAGGCACAGCAGGGGATCCCAGCGTGCGAAGATCACGAGCGCGACCGCTGTGATGCCCTGGCCCGAGGAGAGACCCTCGTTCCAGCTGCCGGGATAGAACAGCGAGAGGAACGAGCCGCCGATGCCGGCGAGGAAGCCGCCGACCATGGTGGCGCGCAGGCGGATCAGCTGCACGGAGTGGCCCATCGCGCGGGCGGCGTCCGAACTCTCGCCGGCGGTGCGGATGAGCAAGCCCCAGCGCGTGGTGCGGAAGGCCCAGTACAGGATCGGCGCAAGCGCGAGGCCGATCAGGAAAAGGACGTTGACCCGCAGCGCAGCGCGGACCTGCGGGACGTCGCTCCACCAGCCGAAATCGATCGCGGGCAGCCGCGGCGCGGTGGGCTCGATGAGCGGCTTTCCAAGGTAGAAGGCAAGCCCGGTGCCGAACAGCATCAGCGCAATGCCGACCGCAACGTCGTTGACGCGCGGCAGCGAGCAGATGCCGGCGTGCAGCGCGCCCAAAAGCGCGCCGGTGATGCCGGCGGCAAGCACGCCAAGCCACGGTGAGCCCGTGACATAGGAGATGCCATAGGCGCTCATCGCGCCCATCACCAGCGTGCCTTCAAGGCCGAGATTGATGCGGCCGGAGCGCTCGGTGATGCATTCCCCTAAGCTCACGAACAGGAACGGCGTGGAGACGCGAATGGCGCCGCCGAGCACGGCAAGCGGGACGGTCCAGAGTCCGATCGATCCGTCTGCCATCTCAGGATTTTCCCTTCAGCAACCCGATGCGGCCGTAGAGCGCATCGCTGGCTAGCACGAAGACGAAGATGATGCCCTGGAGCACCAGCACGGACGCATCGGGCAGTCCCAGGCGCCGTTGCAGCAGGCCGCCGCTGGCGCTGATGCCGCCGAGCAGGATGGCGACGGGGATGATGGCGAGCGGATTTTGCCGCGCGAGGAAGGCGACGAGAATGCCGGTGAAGCCGTAGCCGGCCGCGAGGTTGGCATTGGTGCGTCCCTGCACGGCGGCCACCTCGACCATGCCGGCAAGGCCAGCGGCGCCGCCGGCAAGGAAGCAAACGGTCAGTATCAGCTTGTCGACGCCGAGGCCGACGATCTTCGCGGCGCGGATGTTGCCGCCAGCAATCCGCGCGGCGAAGCCGAACACCGTGTGATAGACCAGGATGTAGGCGGCGATCGCGGCGATGAGGCCGAACACCAGGCCCCAATGTACATCCGTGCCGGGAATGGTTCCGATCATGTTGGCGGCGCCGATCTCGCGCGTCGAGGGCTTGTTGAGGCTCGCGGGATCGCGCATCGCGCCTTCGACGAGATGGTTGAGGATTGCGAGCGCGATGTAGACGAGCAGCAGGCTCGATATGGTCTCGTTGACGCCGCGATACTGTCGCAAGCCGCCCGACAACATGATCCACGAGCCTCCGCCGATTACGCCGGCGACGACCATGGCGATCTGGACGACAAGCGGCGGCAGGCCCTGGAGCGCCAATGCGACGCTGGTTGCCGACAATGCGCCGATCAGGAGCGCGCCTTCGCCGCCGATGATGACCATGCCGAGCTGCGCGGGCAGCGCCGTGCAGAGTGCTGTTAGGATCAAGGGAGCAGCGCGCGTGAGCGTGTTCTGCCAGGAGAACCAGGTGCCGAACGCGCCGTAATACATGTAGAAATAAAGGTCGAGCGGATTCTTGCCGAACATCGCGACGAAGATGCCGAAGACCACGAGCGCGCCGACGAGCGCCGCGCCCGGGATCAGGACATATTCGATCGTGCCGCCGTGTCGTCGGAGAAAGCCGGGATCGGCGGCCGGGGCTATTGTCCCGACCGCCTCGGCAGAATCCGCAGCTTCCGTTGTCACGAAGTTGCTCCGATCACACCCTCGACGAGATAGTCCATCTTCTCGAGCTCGGGATCCTTCTGACCGCGATCGGTGCCGGCCGCTATCACGGTCTTGCCCCTGTTGTCGACCAGCCCTCCTTTGAAGATGGCGTAGCCTTCAGCCGACAGGAATTTGGCTTTTACGTCGTCGGCGTGCTTACGGGCCTCTGCGGAAACCGCTTCGCCATAGGGCGATGTCTTGACGATCTCTTCCTTGAGGCCGCCGCGGTAGAAGTTCGGGATGCTCTCGCCGGCGGCAATCATCTTCACGAACTTCGGATAGAGCGCTTCCCAATTCCACTCCGCGCCGGTGAGATACGCCTTCGGCGCGAGCGGCGACTGGTTGGTGTGATAGCCGCTGACGAAGGCGCCGCGTCGTGCCGCGTTCTCGACCATGGTCTTGGGACCGTCGACATGGCAGGTGAGCACGTCAACGCCCTGGTCGATCAGGCTGTTGGTGGCTTCGGCTTCCTTGACCGGCATGGACCAGTCACCGGTGAAGATGACCTGCGTGGTCGCCTTCGGATTGGCGAGCCTGGCCCCGAGCGTGAAAGCATTGATATTGCGCAGCACCTGCGGGATGGGCTTGGCCGCAACGAAGCCGAGCTTGCCGCTCTTCGAGGTGTAGCCGGCGACGATCCCGCAGATGTATTGAGCTTCGTCGATATAGCCGAAATAGCTGCCGGCGTTCTTCGGATCCTTGTCGCTCCACAGGCCGCCGCAATGCTCGAAGCGGAGCTTCGGGTACTTGTTAGCCATCTTGATCATGTGCGGATTGTAGTAGCCGAACGAGGTCGGGAAGAGCAGGCTGGCGCCGTCGAGATTGATCATGGACTCGATCGTCTTCTCGACCGCGTCGGTCTCCGGCACCTTCTCTTCCTCGACGACCTTGAGGCCGGGAATCTTCTTCAGCGCCGCTGCCCCCTGCGCGTGCGCCTGGTTGTAGCC
Organism: Bradyrhizobium sp. 164; assembly: GCF_023073715.1. Classification (GTDB taxonomy): domain Bacteria; phylum Pseudomonadota; class Alphaproteobacteria; order Rhizobiales; family Xanthobacteraceae; genus Bradyrhizobium. Next base: position 112,539 of record NZ_JADPKA010000066.1, on the reverse strand, counting down.
GTAGTCGTCACGCGAGCCGACATAGATGAAGCCGATGGTCGTCTCCGCTGCGAAGGCCGGGCGGAGGCCAGCCGCGGCGCCGAGGGTCAGGGCCGTACCGCCTTGCAACAAATGCCGTCGTGAAATCCTGCCAAAATCCATTGCTTGCTCCCCTTGGCGGATGCCCCGCCTCGATCTCGCGGCTGCCGCCGGTCTGGCGGAGCTCGGGACAAGTGTCGCAAGCTTCGTGCCACAGGCTGCGGAGCGTTCAATTAGCGATAAGGTCTTGAAAATATGGAATTCTCTATGCTGCCCGAATCCTGATCAGGAAATCGACAGATTAATTTATGGGCAGTAACTCCCAATTGTATGCAATGGAGTTAAGCAGCTTTAACCTGTCCGAGCGTGTGCATGCCGGGAGACCGTCGGCGAGCTGCTCGCGTTCATGCTAACGATACCCGGATCGGGACATCGCCAGTGCGCGATTTTCGCTCGCATTCAACTTGTATCGATTGTGATCAGGACCGCCGCTGCTGCGGTCCCCGAAAGATGGAAAGCCCGCCGAGATGGTTGCTGGGAACGCCGTTCAGACGACATCGCTCGGCGAAGAAATCGTGCGTCGCATCAACCTGCTCGGTGCGATCTCGGAAGAGGCCGGCAAGCTCACCCGCATCTATCTGAGCAAGGAGTTGCGCGAAGCCGCGGACCTCATCCTGGGCTGGATGCGCGAGGCCGGCATGAGCGCGCATCTCGATGCGATCGGCAATGTCTGTGGCCGCTACGAAGGCGAGGGGCCGGGTGCGCCCTGCCTGATGCTCGGCTCGCACTACGACACCGTGCGCGATGCCGGCAAATGGGACGGGCCGCTCGGCGTGATCACCGCGATCGCCTGTGTCGCAGATCTCAACCGCCGCGGCAGGCGCTTGCCGTTCGCGATCGAGGTCGTCGGCTTTGCCGATGAAGAGGGGGTACGTTTCGCCTCGACCCTGCTGGGCAGCCGTGCGTTGGCCGGCACATTCGACAAGAGCGTCCTGAACACGCGCGACCGTGACGGCGTGTCGATGCGCGATGCGCTCATCACGTTCGGCCTTGACCCCGATCATATCGGCGCGGCTGCACGGACGCGGCGCGAGCTAATTGCCTACCTTGAATTGCACATCGAGCAGGGTCCGGTGCTGGAAACACAGAACCTGCCTGTCGGCGTCGTCACCGCGATTGCCGGCGCGACGCGACTTGCCGCGCGGCTGACCGGCATGGCCGGGCACGCCGGCACGGTGCCGATGGCGCTTCGGCGTGATGCGCTCGCCGGCGCGGCCGAATGCATTGGCGCGATCGAGCAGTTTTGCCGGACCGATGAGGGCGGGCTGGTCGGGACCGTCGGATACATCCAGGCAAAGCCCGGCGCGACCAACGTCATCCCGGGCGAGGTGTCTTTCACCATCGACATGCGCGCGCCAATCGACATGCATCGCAAGCGTGCAGTCGCCGAAATCGTCCCCCAGATCGAGGCGATCGCGGAGCGCCGGCAATTGGTGCTTCAGCTCGACGTCACGCACGAGAACGGCACGGCACCCTGTGCGCCCTGGCTCAAGGAGCAGATCGCTCAGGCGATCGGAGTGGAAGGCTTTTCAGTATTCGAGCTGCCGAGCGGAGCAGGCCACGACGGCATGGCGATGATCGACATTGCCGATGTCGGCATGATCTTCGTGCGCTGCCGCGGCGGCATCAGCCATCACCCGGACGAGCATGTCGAGCTGGCGGATGCCGAAGCTGGCGCCCGCGTGCTGCTGCGGGTGATCGAGAATTTCAGGCCCTGGGAAGGTAAGTCGAGCCCGCAAGTCACCGGATAGAGATACGAATCAGACAGCTCTAGAAAGTGGCGGCGTATTGCCGGGACCACGAGACACAATCGACGACACCTATGAACAGCGGCACCTCTTTTCCATCACGTCGTGAGAACCGGTTTTATCAGGGCCCGACAGCGACCTTCGTTGCCAACGCGCTTCAGGCGGTGAATTTTCTCGGCGATCGATTTCTGAGGCAGTCACCTCATCCACTCTCGGCTATCGCGGAGCTTTACCGGCACTCGATGGACAGCGCCTTCTCGGCGACCGAGACTTTCCTCGTCACGGGGGCGCCGCACGCCTGCGCGTACTATCCGCGCGACTTCGCCTGGTTCTATCCCGACATTCTCGATCCTGAAACCATCATGGATTCGCATGACGCGGTGCGACGGGCCAATCGGCTCGAAAAGAGCGTGCATCTGTTGCTGGAGGCGGTTCGCGCCGACGTCGTCACCACGACCATCGTGCCGGCGGGACGCGGCCGGCATCTCGGCGTGAACTATTTCTCGCGTCCTTCGGATACGCTGCTCGGTATCCTGGCCGGTCTCCGGCAGATGATTTCCGCGGAGGACAGGGCGTCGTCCTATGTGGCGATGTCGCAATGCGCGCATGCCGGCCGTCTGCTGCTAGCCGAATACGGAGCCGACCTGAAGCGGGCTATCCTGCAGCTCGCAAGCGAGCTCGAGTCATTCGACGATGGCGGCACCAGATATTTGTTGTGCGATGCCCGCGCCCCGCGCTCTGCAGCCACCGACACCCGCGCCGAGCGCCGGCGGTTCGTCACAAATGCCTGCGTGTACACGACCTTCCTGTGGGGTGTTCAGCTTGGAGTCGTCGACGAGAACGAGCTAAAGCGGCTGCTGGGACGTCACCTCGGGCAGTATAAGAAGGACCTGCTCCGGCTGTTCGGCAAGGACGGCTATATCAGACATTCGCTGGACGGCCCGGCGGCTCCGCCGGCGTCCTCGGTTGCGCTGGATTTCGTCAGCGTGCATCGCGGCTTCTGGGACCTGAACGAGGACTGCGAGCGCGCGCTGTTCGCGGCGACGGCGGATCTAATCATTGCGGAGCCGCGCTTCCGCGTCCCTAACACGTTCCACTTCCTGGTGTCGGCGGATAATCCGCACACCAAGATGATTCACAAGATCGCGGCTCCCGCCTACCAGGGACGCTCATCCTGGCCGACATTCAACGTCGAGTTTGCGGATCGCATGCTGGACTACGACGAATTCTCGGGGGGCGACACCTACCGAGCCTGCGCCCAGGGAATATTGAAGGACATTCGGACCGCAACCGAGGTCCATGGCGGCTATCAGGAATTGCTGTCCGAGCAAGGCCTCAAATATCGCACCTGGCCTACAAGGGTGCTGTGGCGCACTCCTGGTTCCCACGTTTCCTGTCGGTCTGGAGGAGGGCGTATGGAACGCCGCTCCTCCAATGGGAATGACCGATCCGCAACGTCGGTTAAGCAGTCGGCGGGGCCACCCTCGAGCACTCTTGCTGCCAAGGTCATCTGATCCGATTTCGGCGAGAATTGATGTTCGGGTGAGGGCGGCCAACCGTCGTTCGCACTACGCTGCGAGATCCAGCAGCCGGCATGATCCGCGGACCAGCACCTTGCGTCCGGTGGGCGTCATCTCAGGCACGCCGCCATTCACGACAACAAGGCCGAGCTTGATGAGGCTTTCGACCAGATAGGCCTTCGAGAGGCGACCGTTCGATGCCGGATTGCGAAGCGTGCGTAGCGCTTCCCATTGATCCGGCGAAAGATCGAAGTCGACGTCGTTGCTCATGCTGCCTCAAGCGATAGGGACGTTTGCGCGCCTCTGTTAGCGGCGCTGCATGAACACCATGCGACGACAATGAGTCGGGAATTCGGTGAGTTGTTTAGAACGTCTCTTCACAAATGGTCGCACTTCATTGCGTCTTAGGAGTTAAGATCGTTTGAGCGCAAATATTGTCCGAGAGCTCGATCACATATTGATGATTAGGCTTGTGTTGCGGCGCGAACTGCCGCGCTGCACGGGAACAGTTACTGTCCCATTCTGCGTCGCAATATGCACAGAAATGATGAGACGGAGCGTTCGGGACCCTGTTAGGTTAATTCGCGGGGAATGGCTTCACAGGCAGGAGTGGAGTGCGTGAACAGGCTGGTGGAAATTCGCAGTCAGGAATCTCTGTGCCGCGAGCGTGCCGCGCTCGATTTTGAGCGGCGGGTTTTCTGGCTCGTGCAAGCCCGGGAATGGGAGCAGCGCGCCCTCGACGAAATTGCCTATCACTTCCGGGAGTGCAATATCGCCCGGGCCGAGTTGACCGCCGCCTGACCTCAGAGAGGGGTGTGATCGGCCTTCATTGATAAGTGGCCACGATATCGGACACCGCGCGCTCGAGCTGCTGCGCGGTGGCGCATTGGCGCACGACACTGCAAAAGGTCGCATAGCGCGGCATCTCGGAATCGCCAAAGCCCCAGGCGAGCCGGCCTTCGGGATTGAGCCAGACCAGCCGCTTTGAGCGTTCGGAGATACGGCGCAGGATGTCGGCGCGCGGGTCGAGGTTATTGCTGCGGGCGTCGCCGAGCACGATCACCGTGGTCTGCGGCGTCAGCGTGCTCATGAAGTCCTTCTCGAAATCGACCAGCGAGGAGCCGTAGTCGGACGAGCCGAAACCGACCTTGGACATGATCTCGGCCATGGCTTCTTCCGGGGAGTTGTTCTCCAGGATCTCGCTGACCTCGATCAGATGCGAGGAGAAGGCAAAGGAGCGGACGTCGTCGACCACCTCATGCAGCGAGTGGATCAACAGCAGGAAGAAGTCGGAGACCTGGGCGACCGAGCCGGAGACGTCGCAGAGCGCCACGATCTTGGGCCGGTCGCGATGTTTGCGTTTCCAGGCGGTGAGGAACGGCACCCCGCCCCAGGCCGCGTTGCGGCGGAGCGTACGGCGAACGTCGAGATGGCCGCGGCGCTGGCGCTTGCGCGGCTTCGAGGAGCGCTCGCGCAGCCGGCGCGCGATCTGGCGAATGAGGGCGCGCATCTCGGCGACCTGGCGCCGCTCGATGCGCGCGAGCGGCGCGTTGCGCAGGATCTCGTTGCGGAGGCTTTCGGCCTCCTCGCGGGCGTAGAGCGCAAGCCCCTGCGAAACCGTGTCGCGCACCGCTTCGCGCAAGGCATCGAGCGCAGCGCGCAGACGCTCGGCCAGTGACGGGTTGGTCGAGGTCAGTTGGTCCAGATCGTCCCGCAGGCGCTGGAGGCCCATGGCATCGAGGATGCGGCTGGAGAAGATGCCGCGCTGGGTGGAATAGCGGATATCGGACAGCGAGGCGGCACCGGAGGCACTGGCGATCGCCGCCGCGATCGCATTGCGATCCTGCGACAGCAGCATCTGCGCAAGAGCGCCCAGTTCCTGGGGACGCTGACCTTCACCGGCTTCGCTGGCCGCGTCCGATGAGGGCGACTGATCTAGGTCCTGCGAAGCGTCATCGCTGCTGGCTTCAGGCTGATCCTGCCGCGGTTCCGGCTGACTGAAGAAGAGATCAAAACAATCGCCGAGTGCGAGCTTCTCGTCCTGCGACTTGGCGAGCGTCAGCAGCAGGGCGTCGCGCAAGATGGCGCGGTCCGAGAAACCGACCTGCTTGACCGCGCGCATCGCATCGATGCTTTCGGCGGGCGAGACATGAACGCCGGCGCCGCGCGCCGCCCGAAAAAAACGATGGAGGTTCTCGCGCATCGGTCTCAACCGAAGACGTTGGACCGCGCCGCTTTGGCAATGAAGGTCGTAACTTGCGGCGCCGCGGCTTCAATATCGGATTCGTATTTCAGGAGCACGTTGAGCGTGTCCTTGACGATCTCGGTATCGAGTTCGGTGGCCTGAAGCAGCACCAGCACGCGCGCCCAATCGATGGTCTCGCTGACCGAGGGCAGCTTCTTCAGATCGAGTGAGCGGGTCTCGTGGATGAAACCGACCATCTGCCGGCGCAGCGTCTGCGAGATGCCGGGCACGCGGCTCTCGACGATGCGCTCTTCCAGTCTCTGCTCGGGAAAGCCGATGTGCAGATGCAGGCAGCGTCGCTTCAAGGCATCGCCGAGGTCGCGCTCGCTGTTGGAGGTGAGGATCACGGTCGGCGGCGTGATCGCCGAGACGGTGCCGAGCTCGGGGATGGTGACCTGGAAGTCGGACAGGATCTCCAGCAGCAGCGATTCGAACTCCGCATCTGACTTGTCGATCTCGTCGATCAGGAGCACGCAGCCGCCCGGCTGCTCCAGCGCCTGGAGCAGCGGTCGCGGCTCGACGAATTCCTTCGAGAAGAACACGTCGCCGAAATCGTGGAGCTGGTCGAGCGCCGCATGCAGTGTCTGCGCGCCCCCCAGGACTTCGCCGAGCTTGTCCTTCAGGATCTGGGTATAGAGAAGCTGCTTGGCGTATTTCCATTCGTAGAGCGCCTTGGCCTCGTCCAGGCCCTCATAGCATTGCAGGCGGATCATCTTCATGCCGCGCCAAGCGGCAATCGCCTTGGCAAGCTCGGTCTTGCCGACGCCGGCGGGGCCCTCGACCAGGATCGGCTTCTCGATGTGTTGCGACAGATAGACGGCGGTCGCGATCTGCCGGCTCGCGATATAGCCTTGCGCGGCGAGGCCGCTCTCCACTGCCTCGATCGAGGTCGAGGCCTTCTGATCAGCCACGAAAGGGCGCTCCCAAAGGTCTTGCTTGAGGCTTGTTCTGCCTGCGTTCCGGGCAAAGAACAAGCCTCGTTTGGGAGCGACCAGACCCGCGGGAGCGGCGTTTTTTCCGCTTAGCGCAAATAGTTGAACCGTGCGCCGGCGCGCGATCAGTGCCGCAGCAGCTCCGGTTTGCGGATGGTCTGTCTGACCTCGGCGCCGCAATCGGCGCATTCATAGACAAGGTCGATCTTGGCAAGGCTCCAATGCGGTTCGACCTCGCGGACATACATCGGCAGGAACCCCATGCAGGTGGGGCAAGTCACTGGCGCGATCTCGACATCCTGATGATGCTGAACATAAGCTGGCATCTCGGCTCTCCTTCGCAGGCGACCACCAAACCCCGCGTGAAGGCTACTGCCACTCGCCCCCGCGCCCGTCATCAACTCTTCCGAACAGAGACGGAACGGCGGACATTTGTCGGCCGCTGTGACATTCTTGTTACGCGTCGGTACTGTAACGGCCGGACCAAATGCCTACTTCCCAGTGCGATCAGGTTCTCTAAACTTCACTGTAACGATAAGGGAGTAACGCCCATGACGCATGCCATTCGCTTTCACAAGACCGGCGGCCCCGAAGTCCTGGTCTGGGAGGAGGTCAGCGTCGGCAAGCCCGGACCGGGCGAGGCACGCATCCGCCACACCGCCGTTGGTCTCAATTTCGTCGACATCTACAACCGCTCGGGCCTGTATCCGGCGCAGCTGCCGAGCGGGCTCGGCAGCGAGGCGGCCGGCGTCATCGAGGAAGTCGGCCCAGGCGTCACCGATCTGAAGCCAGGCGATCGTGTTGCCTACGGCGCCTCGCCGCTCGGCGCCTATTCCGAGGCCCGGCTGATCCCCGCCGACCGCTTGTTGAAGCTGCCTGACGGTGTCGAGGACAAGACTGCGGCGGCGATGATGCTCAAGGGGCTGACGACGCAGTATCTGATCCGGCAGACCTATCGGGTGAAGTCCGGCGACACCATCCTGCTCCACGCCGCAGCCGGCGGCGTCGGTCTGATCCTGAGCCAGTGGGCCAAGCACCTCGGCGCAACCGTGATTGGCACCGTCAGCAACGACGAGAAGGCGAAGCTCGCCAAGGCGCATGGCTGCGACCATGTCATCGTCTACACGCGGGAGGATTTCGTGAAGCGCGTCGACGAAATCACCGGCGGCAAGAAGGTGCCTGTCGTCTATGATTCCGTCGGCAAGGACACGTTCCTGAAATCGCTGGACTGCCTCGCGCCGCTCGGCGTTGCCGCGCTGTTCGGTCAGTCCTCCGGCGCCGTCGATCCGCTCAATCTCGGCCTGCTGGCCCAGAAGGGCTCGCTCTACGTCACGCGGCCGACGCTGTTCACTTATGCCGCCAAGCGTGAAAGTTTGGTCGCGATGGCAGGCGAGCTGTTCGAGGTCGTCAAGTCCGGTGCAGTCAAGATTGAGGTGCACCAAACCTATCCGCTTAAGGACGCCGCCAGGGCGCATGCCGATCTCGCCGCGCGCAAGACCACGGGATCGACCGTGCTTACCGTGTGACGTTCATTCGAGACGGCGCGATGCAGGCTGCCGGCTTCCGTCACGTCCGCTCGTGCTTGCGCAGATCGCGGGCGTGATCGAGGCGGCATGCCTGGAGGTCGATATCTTCGCGGGATCTGGGGCAGGGCGGCCTCGGACAGGATGGCCTCGGTCACGTCCTCGACCGAATTGTCGGCGATTCGTGGATGAACGAGACGTTCCGGTATTCGCCCGAAAGGATGCGGGAGATGATCTCACGCCTCGTGATTTCGGGGTCGACGACCGCCTCGCGGCCGCGCCGCCCATAGTCGATCATCACGACGAAATATTGCACAGAAGAACCTGCCGCACCCGGAGTCGAGAGTGCGGCAGAGTTATTTCCGGAAATCAGAAATAAACGTCAAGAGCGACTTCCAAAAAATGGAAATCGGCGGCTACCTGCCCTTCTTGCGGGGGCGGGCCGACTTGGCGCGCAGCCGCTCGAGCTGTCCCTTGGGCATGGACAGGCAGATCTCTCCGACCCATTCGAGCTTCACGCCGACGATCGGCTTGGCGTTGAAGCTGGTGAGGTTGACCACGGAGGGGCTTTTGCCACGCTCGATGGTCTTCAAATAGCGCTCGCCGGTCTTGAGCCGGACCACGGCCTCCTCGCCATAGAAGCTCGACAGCGGATGACGCTGGTCCTTGTAGACCACGATCACGTCGCCGCTCTCGTACTTGGGCAGCATCGAATCGCCCACGATCTCGAAGGCGACCGTCTCTTCCATGATCGGGAAGGGCAGCGTGATGTCACCGAGTCCCTCCGGCGGAACTTGTTCATAATCGGGCTCGATCACGGCGCCGGCGCCGACGCGGCCCATGATCGGCGCGAGGTTGAGTTCGAGATATTCCATGATCGGAATGATCTCCGAAGCCTTCACTAGGCGCTCGCCGCCGAGAATCTCCGAGACCGCGCCGGGTCGCACGCCCATGGCCGCCGCCAGGCCACCCTTGCTCTTGCCGGTCTTTTCCAGGCCCCGCTCGATCATTGCAACGTCCAACATGGTGATTCCCTCGATTGCGCATGGTCTTGCCTCTTATAATGCGAAATTCGGAATTGATGCAATTATGAATATCAGAATTGTCGCTTGACTTTCGATTCGGAATACCGGAATGTATCTTCCGCCTCGCGATCGTGCGGTCGGAGGGGCGCATCACAGGACAGCAGCATGGAACCGGGCCATTGGCCGTCGGAGCACTCCGACGCGCTTCGCGACTATTTTCTGAAGGGGATGTCTTATGCGGCCATCGGCCGAGAGATTAATGCAAGGTTTGGAACGGCTTACACACGTAGCGCGGTGGTCGGCCGCGCCAAGCGGCTCGGTCTCGTCATGCCGGCTTGGATAACGAGTCCATCGGTCGTGCCGTCGCTGCCCGGGGAGGCTTGCCCGCCGTCGCCGCGCCGGTCGGCGTTGCCGAACCTGAATGTGCCGCCGAAATCCGCCATGAAGCCTGCTGCGCGCGCCAAATTGCGCTGCGTCGGCATCCAGCCGCGGTTGGTCCCACTGGTCGACCTTGCCGACGACGACTGCCGCTATCCCTATGGCGGCGACAAGGACGGGGAGGAAATCACTTTCTGTGGCCATCCGCGCCAGCCGGGTTCCAGCTATTGCACGCCGCATGCGCGTCTGACGCGCCGTTCTGCAGCTGAGTCCGCCCGTGCCACCCGTCCTGTCGTGCTCAGGCTGATCTGCGCTGCCTGAACCGGCGGCCAGCCGTTCATCGTCGATTTTGCAAAGGAGTATCCGAGTGGCACGTGCCCGACGCAACAAATCTTACAAATTGGCTGGAATCTACGATCGGCGCTCCCGCGACGTGCCGTTCAATGCTGAAGTGGCAGAAGTCGAGGTCGACAATCCGCTGGCGGTCGACCCCGGCGAGAAGATCGTGGCCATCCGGTCGGTTCGGAGCGATCCGCTCGGCCGGCTGCACGCGCATCATCAGATCGACGAGGCACAATACCGCGGCGGGCGCGCCTTCCAGAGCGATTGGGAGAGGGCAGAGCGGGGGCCCCAGGCCATGGACCCGACCCGGGAATATGTCGATGGCGCTCGCACGCGCGAGCCAATTACCGAGAGCCAGCGCCAGGCGGTGCTGCGGCTGAATCAGGTCGAGCGCGAACTCGGCACCGACGGCGCAGCGCTGGTGCACGACGTGCTCGTGGTGGGCTTGACCATGGATCAGATCGGGCAGCGCCGCGCCGTTCGTACGCAGCGCTGGAACGACTATTTTGCGCGGCGTTTCCGTGAATGCCTGGACCGGCTGGCGCAGATCTACGGCTTCGTCACGACAACGGGGGCACCACGAGCAGGGCAGCGCAAATGACGATCGCATGCCCGCGGCTTCGCCCGCGGGCGATGCGATCGGCTGCTCATAGATGCGGTACGGGCCACTGGCTTTCCTATCGCCAACGATACAACCGGTGAGACGCGACTCAACAATTGCGTGTATATGCTGCCGAAGCGCCAGTTCGTGTCAGCCCATCTCTGTTCAAGTCGAAATGCAGGGCCGATTGACAGCGATCTCGGCTGTGTGCGTGAGCGATGCCGCTTCTTGACGCAGGTAGGTGACGGCGGTCGATATTCGTGTTATCCGGAATTGCCGTGGCGCGATCCGGGCGCATTGCTACAGCGGCTCTTGGGCTTGCCGGATGAGTTGTTCCTTGGCATAATTGCAACCTGTTCGGTTGGGCCACGCTAGACCGCCGGCCCTGCGGCCGAGAGCTGATCCCCATAGAATCGGGTTGTGGCGTTCGGTCCCTCGCGTGCGACTTCGACGCAAGAACGTGAAGGCCGATGCTTGTCATAGGTGCGAGATGAAGAACCTTAATTTCGCGGCTGAACTGCACCTCAAGCTCGGCGCGCCCGCGGGCGGCACCGTCGAAAGCCTGCGCCTGCTCCGTGCGTTCCTGAAGCTCGAGCCTCGGCAGCGTTTCGAGGTAATCAAGCTCGTCGAAGACCTCGCCACCGAAGAAGCTCTTCCCGAACATCCCCTGTCCTGAGGAAGACCGCACCGGCCTTACGCCTTCTCCTTCGTTTCCTGCCAGATTCGGCCCACCAGGCAGCTCTCGTCAGGGGCCGCCCCGCTGGAAGGCGATCCGGCAAGTGTGGTATTCAGTCAGGAAAAGGGAGGAGTGCGACCATGATCGAACCGAAGCTTGAAGTTCCGGCCGAACTGCGCGACCTGGCTGAGAAGACGATTGACCAGGCGGAAAAGGCATTCGGCATGTTTTTCGAAGCCGCGACCAAATCGATGACGACCGTTCCGGGCGCGGGGACGGAGGTGTCGAAGCAGGCGCTCGCTTTCACCGAACAGAACATGAAGTCGGCGTTCGAGCATGCGCGCAAGCTCGTTCACGCCACAGACCTTCAGGAAGCGATGCGAATTCAGTCCGACTTCCTGCGCAGTCAGTTCACCAACGCAGGTGACCACATGCGCCAGATGACCGGCAGCTTCATGCAACCGGGCAAGGACAAGTCCTGATTCTGTTGGTGCGGCGCTGCATGCCCACAAATTGATTTTGCGCGGCGGCGAGATGCTCATTCTAATGCCGGTGCAGGTGGTCCACCGAATGGATTCGTTCGATCTGCTTGCCGGCATAACGCTGCCGGCGCACACCTCGACGGTAGCGCATGTGGCAGGCACGGTTTGGCTCGGCGACGAAAGGGGCCGTGAGTAGCGATCACGTAATCCGTCGACACCCTCTGCGCGAAAACGCTTGGCCCATTTGGCCAACGTCCTTGCTGAAACATTTGAACCGGAGCGCGGCTGCGGCCTTGGTCGGGCCCGCCTCAATCACGCTCCGCACCATGGCCTCTCGACCGTTCGGCGTCAGAGGCGCATTCTTGTGGGTGTCCATTCTGTCCTCCGGGGATTGGCTAAAGCTTCGACAACTTCAGCTTCCTCGTTCAGGACCGGATGGACAACCTCCTGAAAGCTCAAATCTAGCGCCGACGCGCAATCGCGACGCCGAACAGAAAAGCAACGAACAGGCTGGCGAGCGGCGCTTCGCGCGTGATCGCCGCAACCGTCGAGAGCGGCCGGCCCGGCTTTCGCGCTTCCTCGATCGCAGAGGTAAGACGATCGACCGCTGCATGCAGGCCTCCCGCGACTTCACCGATCGTGCGGGATACATCCGTCGCTGCATCGATGGCGCGTTCGGCCATGCCGGGCTGGGGATTGGACTGCGGTATCTCCGTGCTCAAGCGCAACCTCCAGGCCCGATGATGGAGGCCGGCACCTTTGGCTATCCGCGCGAGCGCTCGTTTTGAACAGCGGGTCTGACGACCTTTGGCTATCCGCGACAGGCGCCGTGGTTTTACGGCGGGTGCCGGCCTTAGAATGGGCAATTCAGCGTGCGGGATTTTGTTCCGGGACAATACGCCCGCGGCGGACCTCCCCGGGAAACGACGGGTGCGAATCTCTGTTAGGCTGGCGGTAGCCATGCTGATATCAGGAGATTGCCGTGACCGATCGGACCGTGGCGGATCGAACCCGGCGCATCGCCTTGCTCGGCGCTCCCATCGACATGGGAGCTTCGCAGCGCGGCACCTTGATGGGCCCTGCTGCGCTGCGCACCGCAGGCCTTGCGACACTGCTCGATAGCCTCGATTTTGAGGTCGTCGACTACGGCGATCTTTCCGTGGCCGAGGTGCGTGACCTCGCCGACAGGCCGCCCGCGAAAGCCAATCATTACCGCGAAATCCAGCGCTGGACGCGCGTGCTGAGTCGCAGAGGCTATGAGATCGCGAAAAGCGGCGCAGTGCCGATCTTCCTCGGCGGCGATCACACGCTGTCGATGGGCTCGGTCAATGCGATGGCGCGTCATTGGAAGGAGCGCGGCCGCGACCTGTTCGTGCTCTGGCTCGATGCCCATGCCGACTACAACACGCCGGAAACGACGATCACGGCCAATATGCACGGTATGTCGGCCGCGTTCCTGTGCGGGGAGCCCGGCCTCGATGGATTGTTGGGTGACGATCCGCGCGCTTCGATCACCCCTGACAGGCTAGACCTGTTCGGCGCGCGTTCGATCGACAAGCTCGAGAAGGAGTTGATGCGCGCGCGCCGGATCAGGGTTGTCGACATGCGGCAGATCGACGAATTCGGTGTCGCTGTCTTGATCCGGCGCGTCATCGAGCGGGTCAAGGCAAGCAATGGCGTGTTGCATGTCAGCTTCGATGTCGATTTTCTCGACCCTTGCGTGGCGCCAGGCGTCGGCACCACCGTGCCCGGTGGCGCCACCTATCGCGAGGCGCATCTCATCATGGAGCTGCTGCACGATTCCGGCGTGGTCGGATCGGTCGACATCGTCGAACTCAACCCCTTCTTGGACGAGCGTGGCCGGACGGCACGTACAGCGGTCGAGCTGATCGGCAGTCTGTTCGGTCAGCAGATCACGGACCGGCCTACGCCGAGCAATGCCATCGCGCCGGGCGAGTGAATCGGTAAACCATGAAGAGGGGTGTTCCCGCGCTGGCCGGGAACTTACCGGCGCCAGAGCGGGAACCCCGGGGGCGCAATAGAATTAACCTGCGACAGGATAATTGCGGACCCTTCTGATGACGGCTGATCGTTTCGCGAATTCCATCTCTGCGGCGCTGCGTCATCCCGGCGTGATCGCGCTGATCGTGGCGGGCGTGACCATTGCAGCGATGCTGATCGTCGACCACGGACCTTGGAACCGAGCCAAGACCCAGCCGGCCCACGTCGCGATGTATGCGACTACCGGGGAAGCTGCGCGCGCCGCGGGCGCTGCCGTGCTTCCGACCGAACCGAAGTCGCCGGTCGAGCCGGCACGGCCAGGGCCGAAGACGTCGCCGACCGTCAATCCCGTCATACCGTAGCCTTATCGACGTTATCTCCGGCGCGGGTGGGCGGCGGGGAGCGCTCTTCCGGCTCGCCTTCGTTTCTCATCAGCCGATCACGGACGAGCCGAGCAGAGCGAGGACGGCGAGTGCCATCAGTGCAGTGCCGAGCCAGCCCAGCGCGATCAGCCATGAGCGGGCCCTGAAGTGGCCCATGATCGCGCGGCTCGAGACGATCAGCATCATCATCGTCATAATGGGGACGGCGACGATACCGTTGAGCACCGCGCTCCACACCAGCATGTGTATCGAGTCGATCCCCGTGAAGCCGAGGCCGAAGCCGATGATGGTTGCGGCCGCAATGATCGTATAGAAGCCGACCGCTTTTTCGGGCTTCGCCTCCAGCGTGGCGTGCCAGCCGAAGATCTCGGCGACGCCGTAAGCCGCCGAGCCCGCCAGCACCGGGATGGCCAACAGACCCGTGCCGATGATGCCGAGCGCGAACAGCGCGAACGTGAAGTCGCCGGCGAGCGGCCGCAGCGCTTCGGCGGCCTCCGTCGCCGAATTGATCTTGGTCACGCCGTTCGCATTCAGCACCGATGCGGTGGTCAGGATGATGAAGAAGGCGATCCCGTTGGACAGCAACATGCCGGAGATGGTATCGGCCCTGATGCGTGCGAGCTCCGGATTGCCGCCGCTCGGAACATCGCGCAGCGGCTTGTCGCGCTTGCCCTGGTTCATCTCTTCGACCTCCTGCGAGGCCTGCCAGAAGAACAGGTAAGGGCTGATGGTGGTGCCGAGCACGGCGACGACCATCAGGAAATAGTCGGCGCTGACATTCGCCTTGGGCCACACTGCGGCGAGCAGCGCCGTGCTCCACGGAATCTGCACGGTGAAGGCGGTGGCGACATAGGCGAACAGCGCAAGAGTGAGGAATTTCAGCACCGGCGAATAGCGGCGATAGGGCAGGAAGATCTGGAGCAGGGTCGAGCCGGCGGCGAAGATCAGCGCATGTTCGTGCTGGAGCCCGCCGATCACGAGCCCAAGCGCCTCCGCCATCGCGGCAATGTCGGCCGCGATGTTGAACGTGTTCGCGACGACGAGCATGGACACGAGCGCGAGCACCGCCCAGCGAGGCGCGAGCCGCATGACGTTGGCGGCGAGCCCCTTGCCGGTGACCCGGCCGATCCGGGCGCTGACGAGTTGAATCGCGATCATGAACGGGGTGGTCAGAAAGACCGTCCAGAGCAGCGCGAAACCGAATTGCGCGCCGGCTTGCGAGTAGGTGGCGATGCCCGACGGATCGTCGTCGGCCGCGCCGGTGATCAGACCGGGCCCCAGCCTTTTCAAAAGCGACGGCGCGGACGTCTTGGAAGCGTGAGCGCTGTCGCGCATGAAGGAAGGCCCTTGCTATGAGAACTTCATAGCAAATGCTAATGGGGGAACAGAAGTTCCCCAGTGAGCTTCCGGCCGCACTTCGGATGGGGCGAATTTTGATTGATCGTCGGGCAAAACAGTGTTAGAAACGGACCATCGCAAGAGCCGTCGATCTAGATCCTCGCCGGCTGCAAGATCGTCTTTCGGCCGGCGCGATGCTACTTGACGCTAACGAACATGCCCCAGGCGGCAGCGAGCGCTGCGCCCGTGAAGAGGACCACCGGATTGTCGCAGAACGCGCCGCCATAGCGGCACACGTCTGCTCCGAACTGGCCGAGCTCATGACGGCCGGCGGAGTAGAACAGTCCCGACAGCCCCAGCAATGCAGCGGCGACGAAGTACATCGGTGGTCTCTCCAAAGCGGTCCCGTTTGCGTTCTTTCGCAACGAGAGCAAATCGACATGCCCAGCATGGCGTGAAAAGCTTTCATTTCGCCGAAACCGATTCGGCGCCTTTTAGATAAAGTTTGACACGTGGTTCCTGTTTTTCCCGACGCGGCTTCGGCAAGGCAGACCCGCTCCACCATCCAAAAAAAGGCCCCACCAGCGCGGGGCCTTTGTCTTGTCGGGTCGGCCGGGACCTATCGCCGCGCGCCCATGCCGTAAAGCTCGCGCTCGCGGCGGATGTCGTCGGGAGCGAGAGGCGGGCTTGCGGCATCGAAGTCGGTCCAGCCGGCTTTCTGCCAGGCAGAGCTGCGCTCCTGAAGGTTGACGGATCTGTCATTGAGAAGCGCATCGAGCCGTGCGCGATCCTGGTCAGGGACCCTCGCCGAGACGAGCGTGCCGCCGCGGCGGACGCCTTCAGCGTAGCGCGAGGCGTCTTCCTTGGAGATGCCTGCTTGGGTCAGTGCGCCGACGATGCCGCCCGTGGCCGCGCCCGCGGCTGCGCCGGCAGCCGTGGAGGCGAGCCATCCCGCAGCCACGACCGGTCCGAGACCGGGAATGGCGAGCAGGCCGAGACCGGCGAGAAGGCCTGCTGCGCCGCCGAGGCCGGCGCCGATGCCGGCACCCGTGCCGGCGCCTTCGGCGCGATCGTCGACGCCGTCGCGGTCACGATCGATCTTGCCGCGCGATGAGCCGTACCAATTGTCGGAATTGTTGGCGACGATGCTGATGTCGGAGTGCGGCACGCCGGCGCTCTGGAGCCGGGTGACGGCCTGCTCGGCATCGGAATAATTGTCGTAGAGACGAGAAATGGTGATCGTCATGCTGTTTCCTCCTTACTTCGCGGGATTGACGTTGCCTTGGAAGTCAACGCTGACATCGGTCTTGGTGCCGGCCTTGTCGGCCTTGCCTCGCCAGACGCCTTCGTTGTCCTTCTGCAGGCCGGAGACGTTGGAATATCCCGCGTTCTCGATCCGCGACTTCGCCTGTCCCTCGGTGAAGCTGTTGCGGCCGGCGACCGGCGCGTTCGAGTTGTTCTGGTCGGAGCTGTTGACGGCATTGTTGCCCGGTCCGCTTTGCGCGGGCTGGGCGCCCGCGGGCGCAGATGCGAGCAGCAACAAGGTTGCGGCCAGCAAAGTCAGACGTGACATGTTTTGTCTCCTGCAAGGGATTGTGCCGGCGACAACGAGTGAGATTCGAATTGGTTGCCTGCGATCGAAGGCAGGGAGTGCCGCAGCACGATCTTGCTGCGACCGAGCTTGGGAAGGCGCTGAAGTAGGAACTTCTGCCGCTTTGTCCCGTTGGCCGACCTTCGATCCAACCGCCACTTCAACACGCGACCGCTGTCCAACTGCGCCCCATGGCGGCGTGCACTTTTGGACATTCCCTTGAAGCCCTCTGTGCTCTGTTGAATCAAGGCCAGCATGGACCGAGACAGAGACAAGCGGATTCTTCAGGAACGGCTGGAGCGCTGCCGGAAGCTCTCGCGTGATTTTCCGAGCGGGCCCACGGCCGAGCATATCCGTGAGCTGGAGGCCGAGCTGCTGGACGACCTGCGTGCACTCGAACGGAGTGATGTAGGAACTTGGGTAGGGAGGCCTTGTTGCCCTTCTCGAACGCTTCGACTCTCCAAGGCCACCTATGCAATCCCGCTATCCGTTGTTGAAGAATGGACACTGGAGGAGCATGAGCGATTAAAGGCCATGGCTGAAGCGGGCCGGCAACCGGACGAGATTGCGAAAGAGCTCAATCGCAGTGAAGCGGCCGTCAGGATACGCGCCTGGCAGCACGGCATTGCGCTGCGCCTCGTCACATCGAAGCGCGGCAAGTGAGCGCAGCTAGACATCTACTCACAAATCATGCGTTGAGCTTGAGCGCTCCAGATGATGTCCGCTCATCCCTCGACAGCGGCACAAACGGCCGACATCGTTGAACGCCGCCGATGGGCCACACCGGACATAAGGCTTTGCCCGAAGCGGAGTTGGTGAATGGGGCGCGCCTCGCTGGGCCTTGCGGTTCTGCGGGCTCAGGTGTGAGATGATGCCAGGCACCCGGCCAGGCGGTCAGGTGCCGTGGCAGCTTTCATCAGGGAGGGCCTAACAATGGCACCAACGGCACCAGGTGGTATCAAAAAGAAGAAGGGTGGCGGAGAGATGACGGTCCCGGAATTTGCGATGCCGGCAAGTGCTGTTCCCGGCATTGCGCAAGTGATCGTCAATGCATGGCAAGGCGACCCAAGCCTCGACAAGATACTAGACCGTACCACTGCCGGACCGAACAAAGGAATGGCCACGGCAGATGCCGTCGCACAAGCCACAGCGGCAATCAATGCAGCGGCACCGGGATACGGTTTAATGCGGGCCGTAATAATCACGGAAGACGAGCACGATAGTGGATACACGATGGAAACTGACGAAGATGTGGTCTTCGTGCTTCCAAAAGCTTCACGCGTGAACGGAACAAATCTTCTTGAGACGGCCAAGTTGCTAATGGCCTGTACACCAAACGGGATTTAGAAACTCCGCAGCGTTGACGTGGGGCCGCGCTACATCGGCGCGGCCCCTCTATTTAGCGCTTGCAGAGCGCATCGGCGAGATCATCGGAATGGCGCGAGGGCTGACGGAGGCGAAGGATCGCATGGCGACGGCGATCACTTACTCAGGAGCCGACGGTGCTTTCATGAGTACGGCCTTAGTTCGAAGGACCGCAAACGTGCGAGGCGATCTGCCCATGCGCGTTGAAGCTCAGGCTTGCGCTGACGACGCCGCCGCTCGCGATATATGAAATGACCGTCGTATCTCCCGACGGCTTGAGGTCGTTCAGGCTTGTGGCGGGATAGTCCCGGAGACGATCGCGCCAATAGGCGCGTCGGCCATCCTTGCCGGAGCGCGTCTTCATGCCGCCGCAGCCGCAGTGAATCACCGCGTCATCGGCATACATTCCCAGGATGGTCTCGATATCGCCGGCGCGGTAGGCATCAAGCCAGTCGACCGCAGCGGCCATCGGGTCAAAGGACATCGTCCTACCTACGTGCCGTTTCGTCGGCCGGCGGTTTAGGACAGGGACAATGAATGCGACGTGAAAGTCGTGGCGGGTGGCCGTTCACCTATCTGTCGGAAGGGTGAACAGGAGCTTGCCGCATTAGTCGATGCCGGGTGCAGACGGCGCCCGGCGGCTTCGCGCATTGCGGTGTTCAATTGTGCACACAAGTCGCGTGGCCAGGCGGCGCCCCCGACGAAACGCGCCTGAAACAATGCTGAAACCCGATTGTCCTGAACTCCACAGCCGTCGCCTCCGACCAACCCTGCGAAAAGGAGACAATCATGATCCAGGTCGGTTCGAAGGAAGAAGTCGCGTTGCTGCTGGCGCTGTTCGGCACCCACACCCAGCCCATCAGGACGCCGAGGCCGAAATCCTCCCGCGGATGAGGCGCGTCCCATGCCCGGTTTGGCCGATTGCCAGAGCTTCCTGCGTCTCTTGATTGCGAGGGGAGATCCCCAGGCGATCCCACTGGCCGAAAATGCGATCGATCAGTATCTGGCCATCACGCCGGCCGCCGCCCGCGGACGCGGCCTGTGCGAGCTCCAGCGCGACGCACGCGACCAGCACGGGGCCGCGGTCGGGGTGCAGCGCTCGTTCGCGGAGACAGTGGACGCCTATATCGCACGTAAGCTGACGGAGGAGCGCGCGGAGATCGGGGGGTGACGGGCCTCGCGACCGGAACAATCCGGTGATGCCAAGGCAACTTTTTCGCCCCCCATAGAAACCTTTGCCGGCTTCGCGCCTATTAGGGCAAAGGATGCCGAAATGCCCCGATATTATTTCGACCTGCGCGACGAGAACGGCACCGCGCTTGACGAGGAGGGGCTGGAACTGTCCAGTCCTCGCGCCGTTCAGGCGGAGGCGGCCAAATCGCTGGGCGACATGGCACGCGACGCCATCCTCTCCGCGTCGCTAAGCGGCAGCAGGCAGACGATGGCGATCGAGGTTCGCGATGGCAACGGTCCCGTGATGCAGGTGACGTTCTCCTTCGCCATCGAGAGTTACGAGACGCGGCCGCGCGGGCGCGATCATTGACGCGTGAGCTGGTGCGCCGGCGATTGCTCGGGCTCCAGCACGGCGATCTTGCGGCCGAGCTGCCAGACCTCGACCTTGCCGTGGCGCGTGAACTGCCGCGCGAAGGTGAGGGCGGAGGCGTCGGAGGCCGCCTCGAACGCCTCGGCGGAGCGGAACACGCCGTTCTCGCCGACCAGATAGGCGCGATATTGATTTGTCATGTGGGCGCCCTCAGGCCGGGCGAATGCAGCCAGGCATCGATCTGCATGGCGGTCTCGTCCTGCCGCGCCCGGCGCAGCAGCATCTCGCGACGGCGCCCCGGGGTCAGCGTGCGCGCTTCCTCGCGCAGGCGTGCGGCATCGTCTGCGAGCCGTTCGGTGAGTGTCTTAGTCTGCTTGAAGCGACGACGCGTCTGCATGGCGCATCTCCCTTGTTCGAGATAGGACGGGAGCGCAATCCGGCGTTCTCATCACCGATCTCATGCCACGGGCCTTGCGGTGATGTATGAACCGTACGCCTGCGGCTACGCAGAGTCAGTATCTTTTGATATGTAGCGAAGAACTATTTTCGAGAGCAAGTTGAGCCACTTACTCAACTGAGTGCAGCGACGCTGTGTTCAATTTTGAACAGAGCCGCCCTCGGCCGACCCGGCGCCCACGAGCTCGTGAACCGGTCGTGACCGGGACGGCGTAACGGACCGGGCGCCGCCTGCGTACCACCGGCAGCCCGCAACAAGCGCCCGAGCAGCCAGGGGAAGACCACGTCCAATGAAAGCAGAATTCAACGTCGCCGAAGCCGGCAACGGATCCTATCGCCTTCTCGCGATCCTGCGCTGGGTCATGGTGATCATCTTCGTCTCGTTCGGCATGCAGAAATTCACGCCGCAATCGGCGCAAGGCATCGCGCAGTTCATCAGCAACAGCCCGTTCATCTCCTGGCTTTCGCTGTTTGGCCTGCGCGGCGAAGCCTATGTGCTGGGTGTCACCGAATTCGCGATCGGCGCGCTGCTGATCGCCGGCGCGTTCAATCCGCTGATGTCGGCGCTCGGCGCCTTCATGGGCGTCGTCACCTTCGCCGTCACCTTCTCGTTCTTCTTCACCACGCCGGGCGTGGTGACATGGAGCCTCTCGACCGATCCGATGGCCTGGAATCTCACCGGCGAGTTTCTGTTCAAGGACATCGTGCTGCTGTGCGTCTGCGTCGTGTTGCTGCTGGCGTCACTGCCGGAGGCGATGGGTCGGGTGCGGGAGTGAGGAGCTGAGGGGTGGAAGAGGGGCGCGACTTAGCTCAACCACCTTCGCTCATGCTCGAATTAATTGGCACCGATCTTCTTGCTCAGCGACACGCGCCAAGGAAGGTCTGTGGACATTGTTGTTTGTTCTAGACTGAAGTTTCAACCTTTGGGGAAGGAGCGAATCTCGTCCTAAATTTTCTGCGGGGTGGTCGATGAGTAATTCGCTTCTCGCTTTGGTCTTGTTGGACTTCCGGCAACGCCCGACATGTTCGGCGTTGCCAAGATCCTGCGCTCGCGACATCCGAATTTGGCAACATAGCCGGGTGACGATCCGCAACAGTCTCTGGCAAATTCGCCGCTCATTCGCTGCGGCAAAGAGCTTATCGCGGTCATTCGATGGCGGCTCGGGCCGGTGGGCGCACGCTACCACGTACTTGGCCGGGGAGTAAGGTGGTAGCGACGCGGCATCGAGGTCACCTGATCGTCTCCATGCTGGGAAAGAACGAGCGACTGCTCGTTGCCGCATAACCACCGCAGTCATGGGCGCGTTGATCGCCGCAAGCCGGAATGCTGCCGCGTGGTGTCGGCTAGCAAAGTCGCGCGGCCTTCTAGTCTCTGGCTGGACATGTCCAGCCGATCGTTCGGCCGTTCGTGACCAGCCCTTCACCCTGTGGGTCGACATTCTTCCCTTCCAGTCGGATGGGAAGATTGGCACAATCACGGTGAGATTGTCCGCTTTCGTCGGGCGCGAGATCGAGTTCTGGACTGGTAAACACTGGCAGAATAGCATCATCGAAAGAGTTCGGATCAGCCCGCGGGGTGTCGCGGCTGTGACGTTCGTGCGCTACGCAGCAGCCGGTCCGAACCAGGTTGTCAGCGCATCCGCCAGTCCGCGTTGACTCTCGTCTCCCACCCAGGCCACATGGCCGTCGGGTCGCACCAGCACTGCGCTCGGCGGGGCGACCCATCCGATAGCCGGAAGCTCCCATGGGCCATCGTAATCGGCGACAATGTAACTGACGCGATCCGCCCAGGCCGTAACGTCGATGCCGTCGGGCTTGCCAAAATTGAGCAGCACGCCGCGCGCGCTGTGCAGTAGCGTGAACAGTTTGAGCTTCTGGCCTTCGACCGACAGACCGAGATCCGGCATGCGGTGTCCGAGCAGCGCGTGGCCATCGCCGAGATCGTAGCGGATGTCGAGCCCGCTCATCATTGCGCCAACGCGCTGGCGCGGCTGGTCCATGGCGAGCACCTCGGAGACGACGTCGCGCGCGGCCTTGAGGCCGTCATCGCCGCGGCGGAGCAGCGCGATCTGCGCCATGGTGTTGCGCAAGACGCGCGCGGCAACGGGGTGACGTTCGGAATGGTAGGTGTCGAGCAGCCTGTCGGGCGAGATGCCCCTGACCACCTGCGCCAGCTTCCAGCCGAGATTGACGGCGTCCTGCACACCTAGGTTGAGGCCTTGCCCGCCGACGGAGTGATGGATATGCGCGGCATCGCCGGCGAGCAGCACGCGTCCGCTGCGATAGGATACCGCCTGCCGTGCCGCATCGGTGAAACGGGAGATCCAGGCGGGGCTGTGGAGGCCGAAATCGGTGTCGTAGACCGCGACGAGGGCCTCGCTGAGGTCGCGCAAGGTGGGCTCGCCGGTGCGCTCGAGCGTTGCTTCCGTCACGACGACCAGCACGCGGCCGCTCTCGGTCTCGCTGAGGCCGTGAAACCCGAGCGCGTCGTGACGCAGGCCAAGGGCTGGCGCCTCGCGCATTTCGACCTCGGCCATGAGATTGCTGAGCGTCGGATCGAAGCCGGCGAAGTCGATGCCTGCAGTCTTGCGCACGGTGCTGCGGCCGCCATCGCAGCCGACGAGATAATTTGCGCGCAGCTTCTTTCCGCCCGACAGTGCGACGTCGATGCCGGTCTCATCCTGCGCAAATCCCGTCACCTCGGCGTGGCGATAGACCGGCACTGCGAGCTCTTCGACCCAGCCGGCCAGGATGCGTTCGATGTGGCTCTGCCGCAGCGCGAGGCCGTAAGCGTGCCGGGTCGGGAGGTCGCTGATGTCGAGCCGCGTCCAGGCGAAGCCGGCGAGCTGGGTGATCTGGCCCTCGCGCAGAAAGCGGTCGGCGACGCCGCGCTGATCGAGGATCTCGATGGTGCGGGCGTGCAATCCGCCGGCGCGCGTCTCGGCCAGCTCCTGGTTCGCACGCCGCTCGACCACTGCGACGTCGACATTGGCGAGAGCGAGCTCCGCAGCCAGCATCAGGCCGGTCGGGCCACCGCCGGCGATCACCACGGCATGATCGGTCGTCGCTGCGCTGCCCGCGCCGGCGCGACGAGCCTCGTGGCGCGAACGGGACGTCGGAAGCAATACAGGCATGTCGTGACCCCTCGATGTGTTGGCCGGGCCACGGGTTCTACGGCAGGAGCAGGGACTTGAAGCAAGCCCCTGGCCCACCACATATCTAGCTGGGAGGAAGGCTTCCTCTTGCGTGCGACGGTGTTTGACACGTCGGGCAAAACACTGGCAGAATGGCATCGTCCAAAGAGTTTGGTTCAGCCCGCGCGGAGCATTCCGCTGCGGGCCTTTCTTTTGGGTGTGACGGTCAGCAAATGCCGGTGGTTCGCTGCATGATGTCGGCGAGTTCCTCGAACGAGAACGGTTTCCTGATCATCGGCAGGCCGCCGCGCCGGGGTTCGCGACCGGATAGTTGAAGCATCTTCAACTCGGGGCGGATTCGCTTGGCCAGCTCGGCCAGTTCATGACCATCCATGCCCGGCATATTGATGTCCGTGATCAGGACGGAGATGTCCTGGTTCTCCTTGAGCTGATCGAGCGCATCCCGACCGTTTTGGGCGCTGACCACTTGGCAGCCGAGATCCTCCAGCATGCCGACGATCACCTCGAGGACGGCGGGGTCGTCGTCAACAACCAGGACAGTGTGACTCATCGAACGAACGTTCCTTCCAACGAGAGTAAACGCGCCTCTCGTCAGGTAGGTTCCGCCTAATCGTCCTTCGATAAATCGCCGGGTCTGGTGGGAAGGTCGATGGCGCCGCCCTCGCCATGCGCGAGGTCGCGGTCCCTGTCCTCGGTCTCGCCGACGTCTTCGCTGATCGCTTGTTGCGTCTCTCGCGCCTTGTCGATGCGCGGCTTGTCATCGCTGCGCGGCTTGTTGTCGCTGCGCTGCCTGGCTCCCGGCAGGTTTCGCAATGTCTGTTGTGACGTCGCCTTGGGTGTCATCGGCCGATCCTCCTGATCGGCTAACTTTTGCCAGACCCGCAAGTTCGTTTGAACGTTGGGTAAAAGTGCTTGGTCTTGAATCTACGGACGCTCTCGCAGGATTTGCGGCTGTCACAGCCAATCTCGTCGCCACATTCTACTTCGCCAAGCGCGGCTTCGAGAATGTTGCAAGGATCATCAGGCGGTGAAGATGCCGGACGACGAAATCAAGGCCATCGTTGCCGAGACGCTGGCCGCGCAACACAGACTGCGGCAGGAGAGCATCGATGCGATCGCATTGAAAGCAATGGCGTCGGTGGTGGCCTCTTTTGGAATTGAGGATGACGATCGGAAAGAGCTCAGGGCGGACTTCCAGCATCTGCGGCGATGGCGGAAGAGCGTGGAGCAGGCGCAGAGCTATGCATTCAAGGTCGTAATCACGGTGATCGCCACCGGTCTGATGGGGGCCATCTGGGTCGGCGTCAAGGTCGTGCTGACCAAGTGAGGCTTCCACTGCGGCGACATCGCCGCACGACGGATCGAGGTCACTTCTCACCAATGGGTATGCCAGGTACAGAATTTGTGTGGCCGATGCGTCTGATGATGACGTTGCCGGCAGCTTAGCCGATCTGCACCAGCTGACGTTTTCGACGCCGCGGCGATGCCCCGGTTCGACATTGGAACCTGGTGCCTGGTCTATCTGGCGATGACGCAGTCGCCTTTTGCCGATGTTGTATCGTCCACACCCGTGCGACATTGCGGCTATTTCTCAAGGTTCGGGGTCTTGCGGCGGCATTGAGGCGCAGGCTCCAAATCAGGTTGATGGGAGCCATCGAGGCAAGGGGGCGCCGTATCGGCTGGGACAGCGTCGTTTGGGATACGATGGACAATCCCGTGTCCGCCAATACTTCATCCAGACGGGCTGTCGGCCTCTATCAGCCCGAGGTGCGCTGGGCCTGGTCTCATACGCTTTGCTGGCGAAAGTGGCTGCGCTGAGTGGTGGCGCTGAGCTTCCCGTGATGCGGAACGCGACTACCAACCTCGCTGACGAGATGTGGCGCAGCCCAAATGCGCAGAGTGTCAAGAGGCCCGGCAGCTGGATGGCTGCCGGGCCCTTTTGCGTTTCAGGCGAGCCGGGTGAAACACTTGCGAATTCGGTAGCGTCGGGCTTTAAGTTCGGTCTTGCAGGAAATTCGGCGGCCATAAGCCGATGTAAAGGAGCGCCATCAATGCCTACCAAGCCTCAATTGCCGGAACGTTCGTCGCGGACGACGGAAGGGCCAACTGCGCTCAATGGTCTGCTGATTGTCGATTTTACGCGTGTCGTTGCCGGCCCGGCCTGCACACAGACGCTTGCTGATTTCGGCGCGCAAGTCATCAAGATTGAGAATCCCGACGGCGGCGACGATACACGTGCCTACGAACACGCCGAAATCGGCGGAGAGAGTGCCGCCTATCTTAGCCTGAACCGCAACAAGCGTGGCATCGTGCTCGATCTTGCCGTGGCGGAGGCTCGCGAAATCGCGCTCGACCTGATCCGCAAAGCCGACGTCGTCGTCGAGAATTTTTCCAGTGGGGTCATGAAGAGGTTCGGCCTCGATTACGAAGCTGTCGCTTCGCTCAATCCGCGGCTGGTCTATTGCTCGATCTCCGCCTACGGACGCACAGGACCGTTCGCTTCGCGCCCGGGCTTCGATCCCATCACGCAGGCGGAGAGCGGCTTCATGTCGCTCAACGGGTTTGCCGACGGCCCGGCGGTTCGTACCGGCCCGCCGATCGTGGATATGGCAACGGGAATGTCTGCCTGCAACGCAATCCTGCTGGCATTACTGGCGCGGGACCGGCTCGGCCGCGGGCAGCATGTCGAGGTGGCGCTGTTCGATGTCGCGATGGGGATGACGGGTTTCTACGGCATGGCCTATCTGATCAACGGCGAGAATCCTGGCCGGTTTGGCAATTCGCCGAGCGGCTCTCCCACCGTCGGCGTCTACGAGGCCTCCGATGGACCGCTCTACATGGCTTGTGCCAATGACCGGCTCTATCGCCGGCTCGCGGTCGAGGTGCTCAACCGGCCCGATCTGATCACCGATCCGCGATTTGCAACGCGGAAGGCCCGCTCCGAGAACAAGGAGCTCCTGCGGGCAGCCATTGCGGAGGTCTTTGCAAGCGATACCCTCGAGAACTGGATGGCAAAGATGAAGCTGGCAAATATCCCGGTCGGCTATCTTCGAACGGTTGAGGAGGGGTTCAATGC
This sequence comes from Bradyrhizobium sp. 164, assembly GCF_023073715.1. Lineage (GTDB taxonomy): Bacteria > Pseudomonadota > Alphaproteobacteria > Rhizobiales > Xanthobacteraceae > Bradyrhizobium. The sequence goes on along the minus strand of NZ_JADPKA010000066.1, from coordinate 86,081 downwards.
GCCGGAAGCGCGCGAGCGCCACCGCTTGAGCCGGATTCCGCATCGTACAGCAGAATGGGTCCCCAACATCGAGCCGCCGATTACGATGAGCCTGACCGGGGCCATTGATCCCGTGGCTGCTCCGCTGCTGGGCGAGCATACGAGACAAGTCTTGCACGATACGCTCGGCTACGACGAACGTCGCATCGCGGAGTTCGCCGAAAAGGGCGCCTTTGGATCAGTCAAGCCTTCGACCGATTTGAGCTAGGCAGTTGATCGCCACGGGGCAAGTATGGCGATGCCCGCGGATCACCGCTTTGCTATGCTCGCGCGAGCGATCCTGCTTCATTGTCCGGCCGAGGTGCCCCGCGACCGCACCTGCTAGCCCTCCCTTGACTTGATTTGGTGAAGGGCCCGCCGCATAAATATGTGAAAGTGAGGGATACGGCATGGCGCCTGGTCGAGAGCCGAGCATGAGCGGGCCCGCCGGGCTGGAAGCCGGTGAGCGCGCCTATGCGGCAATGATCGCGAAGGCCCGGGCGCTCCTACCTCGGCTGCGAGAGCGGGCAGCGCGGACGGAGGAGCTGCGGCATCTTCCGCCGGAGACTGAAAGGGATCTCCACGATGCCGGTCTGTTCCGGATGCTCCAGCCGAGGCGGATTGGCGGCGCCGAGCTTGATTACGTCGCCCTGGTCGACTGCGCCGAACTGCTCGGATCGGCGGATGCCTCCGTGGCTTGGAACCTCGCCAACCTGGCGAGTCATCATTGGATGCTCGGCATGTTCGAGCAGAAGGCTCAGGATCTGGTCTGGGACCGCGATCCGGACGTGTTGATTGCGTCCTCCTTCATTTTTCCGGCCGGCCGCGCCACCAGGGTCGCGGGTGGATATCGGCTGCATGGTAGCTGGCCGTTCTCCTCCGGCGTTGCCTCCTGCGAATGGAATATGCTTGCAAGCGTCGTTTACTCCGATGACGAGGCCGACGGCATCGCGTATCGAATCTTCTTGCTGCCCAAAGGCGACTACAAAGTCCTCGATACCTGGAATGTCGCGGGATTACGCGGGACGGGATCATGCGACGTGGAGGTCAAGGACGTCTTCGTGGCTGACCATATGACGGTCGCCGTCGGCGAACTCGCCGGAGGCCCAACGCCGGGCAGCAAGGTCAATCCGAATCCGCTGTATGCACTCCCTGTCTTCTCGCTTTTTCCTTACGTCCTGTCCGGTGTTGCGCTTGGAAACGCGCAGGCCTGCCTCGACGATTACGCTGAGATCGCGCGTCATCGCATTTCGACTTACAACCGCGCCAAGCTGAGCGACTTTCAAAGCACGCAAATCAAGATCGCTGAAGCCTCGGCCAAGATCGACGCTGCACGCCTGATCATGCGCGCGGCCTGCATTAATGCGATGGAGGACGCTCGGTGCGGTCGTATTCCTGATATGGCGACCAAGACCAGATATCGGCGCGATGGAGCCTTTTCGGTGAATCTGTGCACCGAGGCGGTCTCCATGCTGTTTGCCGCGAGCGGAGCGCGCGGCCTGTTCACGACGGGCGTTCTGCAGCGGCAGTTCCGCGATGCGCACGCGATCAACTCGCATCTCGCGTTCAACTTCGACGCGGCCGGGACCAATTACGGACGCGTGGCGCTGGGCCTGCCGTCCGAGAATCTCACGCTGTGAGGCCGGCCGATGAATGATCTGCCGAAGAAGCCGGCCGCTTCCGATCCAGCCAACGAATTCGCGAGCGACAACTCGCCAATCGATCCCCGCGATTTTCGCAACGCGCTCGGCACCTACGCGACGGGTGTGACGATCATCACGGCCGCGGCCGCTGATGGGAAGCCCTATGGCCTGACCTGCAATTCGTTCGCCTCGGTCTCGCTGAATCCTCCGCTGGTTCTGTGGAGCCTTGTCGTTTATTCCTCGAGTCTGACCGTATTCCAAAACGCCAGTCATTTTACGGTCAACGTGCTTGGCGCTTCGCAACAGGCGCTCGCGAACAAATTCGCCAAGTCGTCGGACGACAAGTTCACTGGCGTGAATTGGTCGCCGGGCCTCGGCAATGCGCCCGTGCTCGCTGAGAGCGTCGCCAATTTTCAATGCCGCTCGGTGAATCGTTACTATGGCGGCGACCATGTGATCTTTCTCGGCGCGGTCGAGGCCTATACTTACAACGCGAAAGAGCCGCTGCTCTTCGCGCGTGGGACATTTGGTCGGTTCCTGTCCGACGATGAGCGCAAGAAAGCGCCGTAGCGTACTTAGGTCGCGTTCAACGATGCAAGGCTCTGCCCTGAAAGCTTGTAGATCTCAAGCGCATCCGCTTGCGCGCCGCGCGCCGCCTTGGCCAACCTGAAAAGTTGCCCTGCAAGCGAGGCCATCGGCACCGGCGTCGACGTCGCCTGTGCGACGTCCGCGACCGTATCGAGGTCCTTGAGCATCGTTGCAATGTGACCGAGCGGTGGGATGTGAATGCCCTGAACCATTCGCGGCACGAAGAGCTGGAGTGGGATGGAATCCGCAAAGCCGCCGGCGAGCGCTTCGGGCAATCGGTTGGCGTCAATTCCAGCGTTCACGGCAAGGCGCGTTGCCTCCGCGAGGACCGCCATCGCGCATCCGACGATCACCTGATTGCACAGCTTCGTGGTCTGGCCGGCGCCGATCGAGCCCATGTGGGTGAACCTGCGCGCCATGGCGAGCACATAGGGTCGCACCCTCTCGATGTCGCCCGCTTCTCCGCCAGCCATGATCGCAAGGGTGCCTTCCTCGGCGCCCTTCGTACCCCCGGACACAGGCGCATCGATCCAACCGGTACCGTTCGCGTCTTTCAGACGCGCTGCAAGATCGCGTGCGGCGTCAGGATGGATGGACGAGAAGTCGACCACGAGCTTGCCGGCGCCGGGAGCCGATGAAAGACCTTCGCGCCCGAAGATCACCTCTTGGACGGCGGCGGCGTCTGTCACGCACATGAAAACGATGTCCGATTTCGCCATCACGTCGCGGGGCGTGGCTGCGCGAACTGCGCCGGCCTCGACCAGCGGAGTCGTTTTGTCCTGCGAACGGTTCCAGATGGTGACCTGATGGCCAGCCTTGAGCAGGCGCCTGGTCATGGGTGCCCCCATGAGCCCAAGGCCGATATAGCCGAGCCTCTCCACATCTTGCGGGTTTGTTCTGCTCGCATCAGCCATAGGTTGCCTCCTCTGCCGCAGCGCAACGCGGCGCGACTGCCGCCTTACCTTACATCGCGTATCGTTCGGTGACACCGGTCGGCATGCATGGCTTGCCTGATTGTTTGAACCATGAAACATTTGGACAGGTCGGGTTCGGTGGCGCCCGTCGGCGCCGGAGCAGCGGAGTGGCATGATGCGAACCGTTTCGAGGTGGATCCTGGCAATGAGCGCGGTTGCGGCCCTGATCGCGGACTCAGGCCCGTCGCAGGCGCAGCAGACCATCCGCGTCGGCTGGACCATCCCTGCCGAAGAATCCAAGTATTGGATGATGCGGCGCCCGGCCGAGTTTCCCAGCATCGGCAAGACCTACAACATCGAATGGACTCAATTTCAGGGCACCGCTCCGATGACGCAGGCACTCGCAGCCGGGGCGCTGGATTGCGCGACGCAGGCGCCACTCTCGCTCTCCAATGGCGTGGTCGGAGGCAACCTCAAAGCCTACATCGTGGCACAGCACGTCTTCGAGAAGCCCGGCGGCTTTTCGGTCTATTGGGCTGTCATGGATGACTCGCCGATCAAGACGATTGCCGATCTCAAGGGCAAGACGGTCGGAATTTCTGTGATCGGCGGCGGCACGCAGGGGCCATTCAATCTGCTCCTGAAGCAGAATGGTCTCGATCCTGCCAAGGACATCAAGCTGGTCGAGGTTGGCTTTGCCGTCTCTGAGGACGCGCTCCGGCAGGGCCGTGTCGATGCGGTCAACATGAACCAGCCCTTTGCCGCGCGTGCGGAGGCGAAGGGCGGCACAAGGAAATTGTTCACGTTGTCACAGGCCATGCCGAACATCGTGCATATCCTGGAAGCCTGCCGTGCCGATTTCGTCGATAAGAACCCCGAACTGGTCAAGACCTATGTCCGCGACATCACGTCGGGCATGAAGAAAGCGTTGGCAAACCGCGAAGAGACCCTCAAGGTGGTCAATGAAGTTCTGAAGGCGCCGATTCCGGTGCTTGAGACTTACCTGCTCAAGGACAACGATTTCGGCCGCGATCCGGGTGCGGCACCGAATTTCGCCGCGATCCAGAAGATGCTGGACATCTATGCAGAGACTGGAATGCTGCCGAAGCTGGATGTCGCACAGTTCAAGCATCCGACGATCGTCGCTCCGCTGCAATAAGCGAGCAGGCGAATTATCCAGGCTAGGGGATCGTGGCGTCCCGGATCATCCGGAACGCAGCATGAAGAAGATGCACGTATGAAGAAGCTGCGATCACGGGTCACCACAGACGGTCTCGACCGAGCCCCGCATCGTGCGTTCATGCGCGCAATGGGTCTCGACGACGCCGCGATCGCCAGGCCGATGGTCGGCGTCGTCAGCATGAAGGGCGAGCAGACGCCCTGCAATATGACCCATGAGTTTCAGGTCGCCGCGGCCAAGACCGGAATCGAGGAGGCCGGTGGCACACCGCGGGAGTTCTCCACCGTGTCGGTTTCCGACGGCATCAGCATGAATCATGAGGGGATGAAGTTCTCCCTGTTTTCGCGCGAGCTGATCGCCGACTCGATCGAAGCGGTCGTCCATGGTCTGGCTTACGACGCCCTGATCGGATACGGCGGATGCGACAAGACGCTTCCGGGCGTGATGATGGGCATGGTTCGCTGCAACGTGCCGTCCATTTTCATCTACGGCGGCAGCTCGCTGCCGGGCCGCGTGGACGGGCGGACCCTGACGGTGCTCGACTCCTATGAAGCCGTCGGCAGCTTTATGACCGGCGAGATCGACGGCGCCACGCTCGAGCGGATCGAGCGCGCCTGCCTGCCGACCATCGGTGCGTGCGCCGGCCAGTTCACTGCGAATACCATGGGTATGGTGTCGGAGGCGCTGGGCCTCACCATCCCCAACGTCTCGATGATCCCCGGTGTCTACGCTGAGCGAGCGCAGATCTCGCGCCGGGCCGGGCGCCTGATCATGGAGATGTTGGACCGCGGCGGTCCGCTGCCGCGTGACATCGTGACGCGGAAGTCCCTGGAGAATGGTGCGGCGATCGTCGCAGCGACGGGCGGTTCGACCAATGCCGCTCTGCATCTTCCGGCGATCGCGAACGAGGCGGGCATCGCGTTCACGATCGATGACGTCGGCGAGGTCTTTGCCAGGACACCACTGATCGGCAATCTGCGGCCTGGAGGCAAATATACGGCGAAGGACGTCTACGACATCGGCGGCGCCGCCGTGGTGGTCCGCGAACTGATCCAGAGCGGGCATATCGATGGCAGCTGCATCAGCATCACAGGCCGCACGCTTGCCGAAGAATATCGTGCGGCTAATGCGCCCGATGGTGAGGTCGTTTACGCGGCCCGCGCGCCGATCATGCCCGATGGCGGCGTGGCGGTGCTGAAGGGCAATCTTTGCCCCGACGGCGCGGTGATCAAGGTTGCGGGATTGAAGAGCCAGTTCTTCGAGGGCGTCGCACGCGTTTTTGAAGACGAGGAGGCTTGCGTCGCGGCGGTTCGCAACCGCAGCTACAAGGCAGGCGATGTGCTGGTGATCCGCAATGAAGGGCCGGTCGGCGGCCCCGGCATGCGCGAGATGCTCGGCGTCACCGCGCTGATCTACGGGCAGGGCATGGGCGAGAAGGTGGCCCTGATCACCGACGGACGGTTTTCTGGCGCGACCCGCGGCATGTGTATCGGCTACGTGTCTCCAGAAGCCTTTGTTGGCGGTCCCCTGGCGCTTGTTCGTGACGGCGACAGGATCCGGATTGATGCCGCAAACCGGCGGATGGATTTGCTGGCCGATGAGCAGGAACTTGCGGCACGTCGGTGCCATTGGAAGCCGCGGTCACCGCGCCATCGCGCCGGCGCGCTCGCAAAGTATGCGCGACTTGTCGGGCAGGCGCCGGGCGGAGCCGTTACGCACGAGGGCCCGGCGGAATGGCCTTGGTTCGAATGACGAACTGCACCCGTGCGAACACGACCGTCAGTCTGGCAAGTTTCTTGCTAAGGTCTTGCCGCTGATGGAGGACATTCAGCGGGGCATGTCGCGCGATATCCGCGCGCGAGCAAGGCGAGAGACGCGATGAAGGTAGTGCCTTCAAGATCAAGCGAATGGGTGAAACCGGTGACGCGACAAGAGCCGGCTCCTGCGATCATCGAGATCGACCACGTGTCGCAGGTCTTTCAGACCTCGGCGCGCAGAGCTCATGTGGCGCTGTCGGACATCTCGCTGACGATCGAGGAACGCGCTTTTGTTTCCATCCTCGGCCCATCCGGTTGTGGCAAGTCGACCCTGCTCTACATAGTCGGCGGCTTCGTCAGTCCGACCAGCGGCGCGGCGAAGATGAAGGGAAACGCGATCACGGGGCCGGGTCCGGATCGCGGACCGGTGTTCCAGGAATTCGCGCTGTTTCCCTGGAAGACCGTGCTCGGCAATGTGATGTACGGCCCGCGTCAGCAAGGCGTGCGCGCCACCGACGCCGAAGCGCAGAGCCGGACCTTGATCGAGATGGTCGGCCTCAAGGGCTACGAGAACTTCTACCCCAAGGAGCTGTCGGGCGGAATGAAGCAGCGCGTCGCGCTGGCGCGAACGCTCGCCTACCATCCCGAAGTCCTGTTGATGGACGAACCATTCGGCGCGCTCGACGCGTATACCCGGACGCGCTTGCAGAACGATCTCTTGAACATCTGGGAGCGTGATCGCAAGACGGTGCTATTCGTCACCCATTCGGTCGACGAGGCCGTCTTCCTTTCCGACAAGGTCGTGATGATGTCGAAATCACCAGGCCGCATCCGGCAGGTTATCGACATCGATCTGCCGCGGCCGCGCCGCCGCAGCGAGCTGTTGCTTGATCCGCGGTACCAGAAGTACGTCGTCGACATCGAGCGCATGTTCGATGAGAGCGACGAAGCCGGCTCGCTCGCATGATGTCGTCGGCCGGCATAGTCAAACGCTCTGCCCCGGTGCTCGCCTGCATCGGACTGCTGGCGGTGTGGCAGGTCGCGTCACTCGCGCTGAAGAATGACAGCTTTCCCACGGCGATCGAAGCAATCCGCGCGATTCCGGACATCCTTGGCGACAAGGAAGCGCTGGTCAATATCCTGGCCTCGCTCCGCCGCATGGCAATCGGGTTTGGCGTGGCCGTGCTTGTTTCGATTCCACTTGGGCTGTTAATGGGACGTAGCGCTGCGGTCGCGGCCTTCTTCAATCCGCTCCTGATGGTGATCTATCCGGTGCCGAAGGCGGCCTTGATGCCGATCATCATGCTGTGGCTGGGCGTTGGCGACATTACGAAGTCATTGGTGATCTTCCTTGGCGTCAGCCTACCCGTGATCTATCACAGTTTTGAGGGCGCCAAAGCGGTTGAGGAAAAGATGCTGTGGTCAGGCGCCGCGATGGGGCTTTCTCCGGCGCAGCGCCTGGTGCGCATCGTGTTGCCCGCGGCCCTGCCGGAAATTCTGACCGGCTGCCGCACGGGATTGGTGCTGGCGCTGATCACGATGATCACCAGCGAGATGATCGCCCGTCAGTCCGGCGCCGGGAACATCCTGTTCAATGCGCTAGACATGGGCCAGTACGACACCGTCTTTGCGATGATCATCATCGTGGGGGCAATGGGAATCGGCCTCGACGCGATTTTCGAAAGGGTTCGTGCCCGCCTTGTCCGCTGGTCCGAGCCTCAATTCGACCTGCCGCTGAGCTTCTCGTGATGTCGCGCCTTCTCTCCCCAAATCTCGCTCTCGGGCTCGCGCCAATCGTACTGGTGATCGCAGTGTGGCAAGGCCTCGTGTCAACAGGCCTTGCGCCTGTGGCTCTGCTGCCGCCGCCGGGATATGTGTTCAGTCGGCTGCTCCAGCAACTCGTAACGTGGACGTTTCAGCAGGAGATCGCGGCGACCCTGATCCGGTTGTTTGCTGGGTTCGCGATTGCCGTCGTGCTGGGTGTCAGTATCGGCATCGCCGCCGCCGCCAGTCCCGCGATCAATGCCGTGGTTCGCCCAATCGTGCGCGTATTGGCGCCGTTGCCCAAGGTCGCTCTCTATCCGGCATTGCTGTTGCTGCTCGGCTTCGGCCACGGATCCAAGATCACATTGGTGGCCGCGGACGCACTCTTTCCCATTCTGCTCTCGACCTATTACGGCGCGTCGACCGTGGAGCAGAAGCTGATCTGGTCGGCAATGGCGGCAGGAACGCCGCGCTGTGAAATCCTCTTCAAGGTCGTGCTGCCGGCGGCGATGCCTTCGATCCTGACCGGCTGCCGGATCGGCCTTGTCATTTCCTGCATCGTGGTGTTTCTGGCCGAGATGATCACGTCAACGGATGGACTAGGCCATGCGCTCGTGACGGCGGCTCGAACTTTCCAGGCTGTGGACATGTTCGTTCCGTTGATCACGATCTCGCTGCTGGGTTTGATCCTGAACGGTCTGCTCGGCGCCGTGCGATCGTATCTGCTCCGGGGCTTCCCCGAAGCGTAACAGACAAATAGAGAATCTTCACGACCGGGAGTGGACCATGCTGGCTGATCGCATTGAGGCAAAATGGATCGACGCATTTTGCGAAATCTTTGACCGATGCGCCGTCAGGGCGGGCGATACCGCGGCGATCCTTTCGGAAACCCAGTCGCGCGCGTTGAACGTGCATCTGGCGGAGCTCGCGCTGCTGCGGATGGGAGCACGGCCGTTTCACGTGGTAATGCCGACACCGCGTAACCGTCATGTCGTTCCGGTTCGCTCGACCGGGGCGAGCGAGGCGATCCAGCGCCTGGGGCCGGTGATCAGCGCGCTTCAGCAGGCCGGCTTTGTGGTGGATTGCACCATCGAAGGCCTGATGCACGCGGTGGAGACACCCGAAATTCTCAAGGCTGGCGCGCGCATTCTGGTGATTTCGAACGAGCATCCCGAGGCGCTGGAACGGATGGTGCCGGATCCCGCGCTCGAGAAGCGCGTTCGTGCCGCGGTGAAGATGCTGCGCGGAACGAAGCGGATGCGGGTCACTTCAAAGGCCGGAACGGCGCTTGACGTCGACATGGTCGGAGCCTCCACGGTCGGCGTGTGGGGCTGGACCGACAAACCCGGCACACTCGCGCATTGGCCGGGTGGCATCGTCGTCAGCTTCCCCAAGAGTGGGACCATCAACGGCACGCTGGTGATGGCGCCCGGCGACATCAACCTGACCTTCAAACGTTATCTGACGTCACCGGTGAAGATGACGCTGAAGGACGATTACGTCGTCGAGCTGGAAGGCGAAGGTACGGATGCCGCGATGATGCGCAGCTATCTCGCCGCCTGGGGTGATCGCGAAGCCTATGCGGTCTCGCATGTCGGTTTTGGCATGAACCCCGGCGCGCGGTACGAGGCGCTCTCGATGTACGACCAGCGCGATACCAACGGTACCGAGCTTCGCGCTGTGTCGGGCAATTTCCTGTTCTCGACTGGTGCGAATGAATTCGCGGGCCGCTACACGGCGGGTCATTTCGACCTGCCAATGATGGGAACGACGATCGAGCTCGACGGTGTTGCCGTCGTCCGCGAAGGTGTGCTCCAGGACGTCTTCGGCTAGCCGCGATCGAGCACGGGCGGTCGCGCCAGGCCAAAGTGGCGGAGCAGGTCGACCATGGCCCTGAGTCGCTCGACACGATAGGCATCGACATCGAGGCCGGAGTAGTCGAGGAAGCCCGCGCCCGTCCGCAGGCCGATCCGGCCCTCGCTCATGTTGCGCGAAATCACCTCTGGCGCCCGATAGCGATCGCTCCCCAGTGCACCTTCGAGATAGCGGCTCGCATAGTACAGGATGTCGCCGCCACCCCAGTCGATGAATTCGAGCAGGCCGAGCACGGCGTAGCGGAAGCCGAAGCCGTAGCGGATCGCCTTGTCGATTTCCTCCGCGCTGGCGACACCCTCCTCAACCATCCGAGCGGCCTCGTTCATCGCCAGCGCCTGGATGCGCGGGACGATGAATCCGGGCGTCGCCGCACAGACCACCGGTATCTTGCCGATGCCTTCGAGCAGCACCTTGACCTCGTCGATGATGGCGGGGTCGGTGGCCTTGCCAGGCGAAACTTCGACCAGGGGGATCAGATAGGCCGGGTTGAGCCAATGCACGTTGAGGAAGCGGCGAGGGTTCACGATCGCGCCGGACAGATCGTCGACGAGGATCGTCGACGTCGTCGATGCAATGATCGTGTCCGGGCCGACTTGCCTCGAGGCGGCCGCCAGTACCTCCCGCTTGAGCTCGACGACCTCAGGGACGCCCTCGAAGACCATACCGGCCTCGGACAGCGTTGCGCCGCTGTCGCCGGCCGCCACCACCGAGACCCGCGCGATCAGCGGATCGACGTCCATCTCCGTCAGTAGCCCCAGCTTCGACAGGCTGGCAAAGGTCTTCCTGATTTCGCCGAGCGCGTCCGCCTCCAGCTTGGCGAAATCGTCCGCGGAGCGCGCCTTGATGTCGATCATCGTGACCCTGTGCCCCGCATAGGCGAACGCGACGGCGATGCCGCGTCCCATGCGGCCAGCCCCGAGACAGGCGATATTGACGCGATTGGTCATCGATCAGAATCCATTGCGAAGCAGCGTCTGCAATTCAGCCTTGTTGAGATTGCCGAGCCTCAGCGTCTCGAGCGTTCGGCCCTCTCGCGCAAAATCCTCGCCGCAGATCGCACCGCCGATCGCGAGGAACGCTTTGGCCAGCGGTGTGGCCACGCTAGCCAAGGCGGCGACGGAGACCAGCAACGACAGCCCGAGCCGCAGATCCTCTCGCATGTAGCGGTGCTCGGTCAGCACGATCCGTTCGCGCCAGTCGCCGGAATCGGTCAGCCGGTCGTGCGAGCCGCGGCCATACATCCAAATCTCGCCTTCCATCGCATAGTGATGAGCCAGCGGGAAATGCGGCGCGCCGTAACCGAGCACCTCGCGCACCGCGATGCGTTCCGCGTCGAGCGCGTCGGTGACCCGGCGGATCGCGGCTTGCGTGCCTTCCTTGTGAATGTCCCAGCGCTCGAAATGTTCGATCGGGCCGGCGTTCATCACGATCAACGGCGGATGGATGATAGGCCCTGCATTCATCAGCGCGCCGGACAGCGCATCTCCGCACGGTTCGATCACGCCCGGAAAAGCGCGTCCAATGACTTCGAGCGCATGTGCGGCCTGATCGAGCGGGAATACGCCGACGGGCAGTCGCTTGGCACGGATCGTGATTGCGACCTCGAATGGTCCATGCTTGCGGGTCAGCCAGGGCAACGTCCCGGTCTCGGCAAAGCTCACCTCGGCATGGATACCGGCATCTCGGGCGGCTTGGGCGAATATCATCGAGCCGAATGTCGCCGGCGGCAGAAAAATAACCTGGCCGTCCTGCAGATGCGGGGCGAGCTGACGGGCAATATCCGGCTGCGCGAAGGCGGGCGCGGGGCAGAGGATCAGCTCGACGCCGTTGACGGCTTCGGCGATGTCGGCCGTGACCAGCGCGAGCTCCACGTCGTGGCGGCCGTTATGATCCTTGACCAGAATGCGCGAGCCGACGGCGCGATGCGCTGCGACCTGATCGGCATCGCGGCGCCAGAGCCGGACCTCGTTCCCCGCCAGCGCAAAATCGCCCGCGGCCGCAAAAGAGCCGTTTCCCCCACCCAGAACCGCAATCTTCAAGATCCTTCTCCTTGCGCGCGCGATTGCGAATCGAGCTGCTTCAGCAAGAAATGCTGCACCTTGCCGAGTGCCGTGCGCGGCAGGTCGGTGACGAAGACGATATCGCGTGGAACTTTGAATCGCGCGAGCTGTGCCTGGATGTACGCTCTGAGCTCATCCGCTTCGAGATGCGAGCCGGATCGCCGGATGACATAAGCGATGGGGACTTCGTCCCAGCGCGGGTCCGGCCGGCCGATCACGGCGCATTCGCTGACATCGGGATGTTCGAGCAGGACGCGCTCGACCTCAGCTGGATAGACATTCTCGCCGCCGGAAATGATCAGGTTCTTCTTGCGGTCGCGCACCCAGAAATAGCCGTCCGCATCGCAGAAGCCGATATCTCCGGTGCGATACCAGCCGTCGTGCAGCGCATCACGTGTGGCGTCCGCATTGCCCCAATATTCGAAGAACACGTTGGCGCCGCGCACCGCGATTTCGCCCGGTGTGCCGGCCGGCACCTCGACTCCGGCCTGATCGACCATCTTTGCCTCGCAGCACAGGCCGGCCAGTCCGGTCGATCCCACTCTCGAGAGGTCACCGCCGAGGCGGGTGTAGATGGCGATGGGGCAGGTTTCCGTCGAGCCGTAGACCTGAAGCACGGGAACGCCCCGCGCGACGAAACGGTCGATCAAGTGCGGCGGCACGATCGTCGAGCCCGTGGCGACGGCCTTGAGTGACGAGAGATCGGCCGTCGTCCAGGCGGGATGCTCGCTCACGGCCTGGATGATCGCCGGCACCATCACGGTCAGCGTCGGCCGCTCGCGTTCGATCGCCACGAGCGCTGTATCCGGCGTGAAGCGGGCGTGGATCGTGACGGTTGCGCCCAACTGCAGCGCCGGCGTTGTCTGGATATTGAGGCCGCCGACGTGGAAGAACGGCAGCACGGTCAGCACGTGGTCGTCCGACGTCATGTTGTGCATGTGTTGGCTCATGACGCCGTTCCAGAACAGCGCCTCTTGTCGCAGCACCGCGCCCTTCGGGCGTCCGGTCGTTCCTGACGTGTAGACGATGAGGAGCGGGCAGGAGAGATCGGCGTTCGGATTGCGGCCGCTGCCCGGGCTGCGAGCCAGCAGATCTTCGAATGTCGTGCCGCGAGGCGGCGTGAAGTCGAGGCCGACCACCGATGTCCCTGGCGCAGTCCGCCCAAGTTCGCCAAGCACTCCCTCAAATGCCTGCTCGAGCACCAGGACCTTGGCGCCGGCATCGCTCAGAATGAACAGCTGCTCGGCGACCGCCAGCCGCCAGTTCAGCGGCACCAGCATCGCCCCGAGCCGCGCACAAGCGTAGAGCAGAACCAGGTAGTCCGGCCGGTTCAGGCTCAGGATCGCGACGCGGTCGCCGCGGCCGACGCCGAGTTCCCGCTTCAAAGCAGTTGCGGTCCGTTCGATGCGCGCGGCGAATGCGGCATAGCTCAGCCGTTCCCCTTCGAAGGCAATGGCCGTCTTGTCTGGCGCGAACGCCGCGTTGCGGTCGATCAGACTACAGAGGTCCACCGTCAGTCGTCCGTCTCGCCGGCCTCGTACAGCGCCTCGCGTCCGATCCGGTCGAGGCAGAGCTCGGCGGTCCAGGGCAGCATCAGCGAACCGCAGCGGCTGTCGCGGTAGATCCGCTCCAGCGGCAGCGACCGCAGCATGGCCTGACCGCCGCAGGTGCGGATTGCGAGCGCGGCGAGCTCATTTGCGCCCTCCATCACCGAATATTGTGCGGCGTAGGCGCGCAGCACCTGTTCCTTGCTTGGATTGGCGCGGGCTTCGGTCACGGCCTGGAACCAGATTGCCTTGATCTGCTCTAGCTTGATCTGCATCTGAGCGACGGCGATCTGCTTGGTCGGGTACATCCGGCGTTTGACCGGCGGCATGCCCGGCACCGCGCCGCGTAGATAACGTACGGTGAAATCATAAGCGGCTTGCGCCAGGCCCATGTAGGTCGGAGACAGCGTCAGGAACATGTGCGGCCAGCGCATTGCGGCCTGAAAATAGACGCCGCGCGGCATCAGCGCAGAATCCTCCGGCACGAACACGTCCGTGAACAGAAGCGTCCGCGAGACGGTGCCACGCATGCCAAGCGGATCCCAGTCACCAACGACCGAGACGCCTTCCGATTTGGCAGAAATAGCCAGATAAAGCGTATTGCGGCGCGATGCCTTCCCGCCTTCCTCGATCTCGGTGCAGAGCACGCCGTAATAATCGGCATGACCGGAGAGCGATGCAAAGATCTTCTTGCCGTTGACGATCCAGCCGCCCTCGACCGGCCTTGCTTCCGTGCCGAAAGCGACACCGCCCGCCGCCGCCGCACCACCTTCCGAGAACGGCTGCGAGTAGATCGCGCCGTCCTCGACGATGCGCTTGTAATGGACCGCGCGCCGCCGCTCGTGCGCGGCGCGGGTGTCCGCGTCCATGTCGAGATCGTCGGCCAGCGGGCCCGACCACAGCGTCGAGCACACATGCATGTTCCAGGTCAGCGCGGTCGCGCCGCAGTACCGGCCGATCTCGGCCGCCGCCAAGGCATAAGTCTGGTAGTTCGCGCCGAGGCCGCCGTGCTTCTTGGGGATGGCAATACCGAGCAGGCCGATGCGATGCAGATCGCGATAATTCTCAGTCGGGAAGGTCGCCTCGCGATCGTAGGTCGCAGCGCGGCCGGCGAACACGCTCTGGCCGATCTCGCGGGCGCGCGCGATGATGCCGGCCTGCTCGTCACTGAGGCGGTATGCGACAGGATCGAAGATTGGAGCATCGAGCACGGCCTTGTCGCTTGCGCCGATATTCTTGCCGACTTGCATGGTCATGGCGCAATCACCTTAGGCTTTGGTCGCGAGAGACTTCAGGAATCGGCCGAGCGCTTCGTTGAAGATATCGGGGCGTTCGAGATTGGCGAGATGGCCCACGCCAGCGAGCTCGACATATTCAGCTCCAGGAATAAAGGTCGCCGTCTTCGCCATCATCGGCGCCGGCGCGTTGTTGTCCTTTGAGCCGGAGAGCAGCAGCGTCGGGACCGAAATATCCCTGAGCGTGCTGCGCTGATCGAAACCGATTAGAGCCAGCATCATGGCGCGATAACTGGCTTCAGGCACGTTTGCCATGCATTCGCGGGCGAGCTCCATTCCCTTTGGATCGGGATCGTCGCCGACAAGCTCATTCACCAACGAAGGCGCCAGCGACATCATGGTCTCCCCACGATCGAGCGGCCCGAGCCGCGCTGCGATAAAGGATCTCTGCCAATCGCCGTCAGCCTTGCCGAAGGCCGGGCTGGTCTGCGCCAGGACCACCGCGCGCGCCAGTTTCGGCGACTGCACCAGCCACTTCTGGACGATCATGCCGCCGATCGAATGGCCGACCAGAATGGGCCTGCTTGCGCCGAGCTGCTCGATGAATTGCTTGAGTGCATCCGCCAGGGCAGCGATGCTGACGCTGGCGAGCGGCGCCGATCCGCCATAGCCCGGCATGTCCCATGCGATCGCGTGGAAGCGGTTGCCGAATGTGGCGAGCTGGTGCCGCCAGGCTCTCGCCGCGCCGCCAATGCCATGCAGGAAAATCAAAGGTGTCGCGACCGGATCGCCCGCGGCTTCGTAGGCGAAGCGTCCGTCCTTTGTTATCATTGGCACTGGCCGCGACACGCGACATCCTTTTGCTTGGCTCTATGATGCTAACAGGCTCGCGGGCGATGGAAAGGGATAATTTTATACTTAAAGCAATTTTCGGGCCGATCGCCGTGCGGCCGTTCCCGATCGTCAATCGGCGCTTTCGTTGCAAAAATTTGAAGGTTAAAATATATCCAGGGAACGATCAGCATCTCAGGGAGCCAGCGCATGTCCGGATTGCCGCATTCGCCGCACGCGCTGGTGACCGGCGGCGGTCGCGGCATCGGCCGTGCCATCGCGGTCTCGCTCGTCAGTGCCGGCGCGACCGTGACCGTGCTCGGTCGGAATGCCGCGACTCTTGCAGAGGCCGTCAACGCAGGCGCCGCGCATTTCGCGGCTGTTGCCGACGTCTCTGATGAAGCCTCATTGAAGACCGCCATCCTTGAGGCGAGTACGCGCAAGCCGATCGACATCCTGGTTGCCAACGCAGGCAGTGCTGAATCCGCGCCATTCGCGAAGTCGGACAGCGCTCTGTTCAGCCGCATGATGGATGTCAATTTCATGGGCGTGGTCCATGCCATCCGCGGTGTATTACCGGGCATGAAAGACCGTCCCTATGGCCGCATTGTCGCAGTTGCGTCCACGGCCGGGCTCAAGGGCTATGCCTATGTCAGCGCCTACGCCGCGGCCAAGCACGCCGTGGTCGGTCTCGTGCGTTCGCTCGCTCTCGAGATGGCCGGAAGCAATGTGACCGTGAATGCAGTGTGTCCCGGCTTCACCGACACCGATCTCGTCGCCGGCAGTATCGAAAACATCATGGCGAAGACCGGCAGAACCCGCGAGCAGGCGATTGCCGAGCTCGCCAAACATAATCCGCAAGGAAGGCTGATCACGCCTCAAGAGGTGGCCGATGCCGTGCTGTGGCTGTGTGGCGAGGGTGCCGGCGCGATCACCGGGCAGGCGATCGCGGTTGCGGGCGGTGAAATCTAGCGTGTGTGGCGCAGGCGCGGAACAAGGAAGCTGAGGAGATCGCATGAGCAGACCAGCCAATCCCGTCACCATACCGCTTGCAGATTACTCGCCGCAGCATTTCCTGCTGGCGGTGGTCGACGGTGTTGCGACGGTTACGCTCAATCGCCCCGAACGAAAGAATCCGCTCACCTTCGAAAGCTATCGGGAACTGACCGATTTCTTTCGCGCCTGCGCGTTCGACGACGCGGTCAAGGCCATCGTCGTCACCGGCGCTGGCGGTAATTTCTCGTCTGGTGGCGACGTGTTCGAGATCATCGGCCCGCTCGTGAAGATGGACACCAAGGGGCTGACGGCCTTCACGCGCATGACCGGCGACCTCGTCAAGGCGATGCGCGCCTGCCCGCAGCCGATCGTGGCTGCCGTCGAGGGCATCTGCGCCGGCGCTGGGGCGATCATCGCCATGGCGTCGGACATGCGCCTCGCGGCGAGTGGCACAAAGGTCGCGTTCCTGTTTAATAAGGTTGGCCTTGCCGGCTGCGACATGGGCGCCTGCGCGATCCTGCCGCGGATCATCGGTCAGTCACGCGCCTCCGAACTGCTCTACACCGGCCGGTTCATGACCGCGGAGGAGGGCGAGCGCTGGGGCTTTTTCAGCCGCCTCGTTACGCCCGAGCAGGTGCTGCCCCAGGCGCAATTGCTGGCCAAGCAGGTCGCGGAAGGGCCGACCTTCGCCAACACCATGACCAAGCGGATGCTGGCGATGGAATGGGCGATGTCGGTGGAAGAGGCGATCGAGGCGGAAGCCGTCGCGCAGGCGTTGTGCATGACGACGGCCGATTTCGAGCGCGCCTTCGAGGCTTTCGCCAACAAGGTGAAGCCGGTCTTCAGGGGCGACTAGGATAACCGTCTGTACGGGGGCCAGACCAGCGACGGGGGCTTGCGCGAAATTATTTTAGGCTTAAAATAGTTTGCAGGTGAATTGGCGAGGCTCCCATGAAAATCGCGATCATCGGTGGCGGACCTGCGGGTCTCTACGCTGCGATCCTGCTCAAGAAGCAGCGCCCAGGCGCCGAAGTCACGGTGTATGAGCGCAATCGAGCCGATGACACTTTCGGCTTTGGCGTCGTGTTCTCCGACGCCACGCTGGACAATTTCGAGAAGCACGATCTTCCGAGCTACCGCCGCATCACTCAGGAATTCGCCTATTGGGACGACATTGCCGTGCATTTCCGCGGCACGGTGCACCGGGTCGGCGGCAACGGCTTTTGCGGCTGCTCACGGCAGAAGCTGCTGCTGATTCTTCAGGAGCGGGCACGCGAGCTCGGCGTCTCCCTGCATTTCGAAGTGGATATCGACGACGAATCCCGTTTCGCCGATGTCGATCTCATCCTGCTCGCGGACGGCATCAACAGCCGCTTCCGCGAGAAATACGTCGATCACTTCCAGCCCGAGGTCGACGTCCGCTCCAACAAGTTCGCCTGGATGGGCTCGACAAGGCCGCTCGATGCCTTCACCTTTATCTTCCAGGAAACCGAGTGGGGGCCATTCATCGCCCATGCCTATCAGTATGAGGCCGGGCATTCGACCTGGATTTTTGAGACTGATCCGCAGACGTTTGCGCGCGCCGGGCTGATGGGGCTGGACGAGGCTCAGTCCGCCGCGCGGATGGCGGAGATCTTCGGCTGGTTCCTCGATGGGCACAAGCTGCTGACCAACCGCTCGATGTGGCGCAACTTCCCGATGATCCGCAGCAAGCGCTGGGTCAAGGACAACATGGTCCTGCTCGGCGACGCCAAGGCGAGCGCCCATTTCTCCATCGGCTCGGGCACCAAGCTCGCGATGGAAGACGCCATCGCGCTGGCCGAAGCGATGGAGAAGGCGCCCAGCATCGAGGCGGCGCTGGCGGAGTATGAGAACGGCCGCCGCGAGGAGGTCGAAAAGACGCAGCATGCCGCGGACGTCTCCTTGGTCTGGTTCGAGCACGTCGACCGCTTCTGGGATTTTGATCCCGTGCAATTCGCCTTCGGCGTCATGACTCGCTCGAAGGCAATCACCTACGACAACCTCAAGCTCCGCGCGCCGGATTTCGTGGCCGAGGTCGAAAAAACGTTCGCCAGGCAGGTGCGCAGCAGCGGCTTCGATGTCGACATCGACAACCCGAGCGTGCCGCTGTTCCAACCCTTCCGCTTGCGCGAGATGGAGGTTGCCAATCGCGCCGTGGTATCGCCGATGTGCATGTATTCGGCCAAGGAAGGCGTGCCGACCGACTTCCACCTGGTGCATTACGGCTCGCGTGCGATCGGCGGCGCCGGGCTGATCTTCACCGAGATGACCTGTGTGGGCCGCGATGCCCGGATTACGCCCGGCTGCGCCGGCCTCTGGAATGACGAGCAGGAAGCCGCGTGGCGGCGCATCGTGGATTTCGTCCACGGCAATTCGGCCGCGAAAATTTGCCTGCAAGTGGGCCACGCCGGCCGCAAGGGCGCGACCAAATTGATGTGGGACGGCATGGACCGGCCGCTGGAGCAGGGCGGTTGGGAGGTCTGTTCGGCATCGCCGCTGCCCTATTTCCCCGACAGTCAGGTGCCGCGCGAGCTCGATCGTGCCGGCATGAATGCGGTGAGGGACGCTTTCGTCGTGGCGGCCGAGCGCGGCGAGCGCTGCGGCTTCGACATGCTCGAATTGCACTGTGCCCACGGCTATCTGCTCGCGAGCTTCATCTCGCCGCTCACGAACACCCGCTCGGACGACTATGGCGGCTCGCTCGCCAACCGTCTGCGTTTCCCGCTCGAGATCTTCGAGGCGCTACGCGCGACATGGCCGTCGCACAAGCCGATGTCGGTGCGCATCTCCGCAACCGACTGGGCTGATGGCGGCATCACTGGCGATGATGCCGTCGCCATCGCGCGCGCCTTTGCGGAGGCTGGTGTCGATCTCGTCGACGTCTCGACCGGCCAGACCGTGCGCGACGCACAGCCGGTCTACGGGCGCATGTTCCAGACGCCCTTTTCGGACCAGGTCCGCAACGAGGCGCGCGTGGCCACCATGTGCGTCGGCAACATTACGACGGCGGATCAGGCCAACACCATTTTGGCCGCCGGCCGGGCGGATCTCGTCGCGCTCGGCCGTCCGCATCTTGTCGACCCGTTCTTCACCATGAAGGCGGCAGCCTGGTACGGGGCAAACGACGTGTTCTGCCCGCCGCAATATCTGCCCGGAAAAGATCAGATTTTCCGCAACAGCGTTCGCGACCGGGAGGACCTCGAGGAGCTGAGAATTAAGGCTAAGCCCAAGACCCGGGCCGAGCTCAAGGCGGAGGCGACAAAGCCGCTTGCGGCGGAGTGACCGCCCGTGCGACCTTGACCCATTGCCTGTGTTTCGAGTGGAGTGAGGGCGATGAAGGCGATTATCGTCGGTGGCGGTATCGGCGGTCTCACCACGGCATTGATGCTGCGCTCGCGAGGCCTGGATTGTGAGATCTTCGAGCAGGCCGACACCATTCGCGAGCTCGGCGTCGGGATCAACACGCTGCCGCATGCCATGCGCGAGTTGGCGGGGCTCGGCCTGTTGCAGAAGCTCGACGAGGTGGCGATCCGCACCGATCAGCTCTATTATCTCAATCGCCACGGCCAGGAGGTCTGGCGCGAAGCCCGCGGCATCGACGCCGGCCACGACGTGCCGCAATTCTCGATCCATCGCGGCCGCCTTCAGGGCGTCATTCATCGCGCCGTCGAGGAGCGGCTCGGGCAGCAAGCGATTCACACCGGCCGCCGGCTCGGCGCTTTCACGCAGGACGAGGGCGGCGTCACCGCTTATTTCTTCGATCGGGTCGGCGCCCATGTCCACACCGCGCGCGGCGATATCCTGATCGGTGCCGACGGCATCCATTCGCGCGTCCGCGACACGCTGTTCCCGAATGAGGGGCCGCCGTGCTGGAACGGCCTGATGCTGTGGCGCGGCGCCCGCGACTGGCCGCTGTTCCTCACCGGCAAATCCATGATCGTGGCCGGCGGTCTCAACGCCAAGGTGGTGATCTATCCGATAGCGGAAGGATCAAGCCCGGCGAGCCGGCTCACCAACTGGGCGGTGCTGGTCAAGGTGGGCGAAGGCAATGCACCCCCACCGCGGAAAGAAGACTGGTCGCGGCCGGGCCGCCGCGAGGAGCTGATGCCGCATGTCGCGCGCTTCTCGGTCCCCTACATCGACGTGAAGAGCCTGATCTCGGCGACGCCCGAATTCTACGAATATCCGACCTGCGACCGCGATCCCTTGCCCTATTGGTCGTCCGGGCGCGTCACGCTGCTCGGCGACGCCGCGCATCCGATGTATCCGGTTGGCTCGAACGGCGCCTCGCAGGCGATCCTCGATGCGCGTTGCCTTGCCGATGCACTGGTGCGCGCCGAGCATCCGCGCCAGGCGCTGGTCGAGTACGAGAAGAAGCGTCTGCCGATGACGGCGGAGATCGTCCGCTCCAACCGGCGCGGCGGTCCCGAAGGCGTCATCGACGCCGTCGAGCAGCTTGCGCCTGATGGTTTCGACAATGTCGAGAACGTCCTGAGCTATTCCCAGCGCGAAGCGATCGTGCGTGGCTACGCCACCAAGGCAGGCTTCGCCGCAGTGCCGGGACTTGCGGCGGTGCGCGCTTAAAAGACCCGGCTAGCCGCCGGGCGGCGGCGGCAGGAAGTGGATGTTGAACTCGGCGGCCATCGCCACCACGTCCTCGGGCTTCTGCTCCTTCATGTTGTGAAGCCCCCAGAACAGATCGAACAGCTTGCGGCTCGGCGACACCCAGAACAGCACCTTTGCGGTCTGCTCCGACTTGTTGAAGATGCCGTGCGGCACGCCCATGCCGAGGCGGATCAGGTCGCCCGCGGTCGCCTGCGCCTCCGAATTGCCGAGCATGAAATCGAGCTTGCCCTCCAGCATGTACAGATACTCATCCTGATCGGGGTGAATGTGCGGCGGCACGAACGTGCCCGGCGGCAATGTCGCATGCCAGGAGAAGCTGTTTTCGGCGTAGCTCTTCGGCACATAGGTCTGGCCAAGGATGTTCCAGGAAATGCCCTGGATGCCCTCATTGGCCCGAGTGATGCCGGTGATTTCGCTCTTCATTGCAGTCCTCCCGTAACGCGATACGGTTTTAGGTTATGGTTGAGCATGATCTTTTCGGAAAACCGCTGCGCACTTTTCCGGATCATGCCTTAGTTCGCCGCCTTGCAGTCCTTGGCGTAGCGGTCGCCGTAATTCTCGAAGACCTTCTGCACGATTTCGGTCTGGAACTTGCCGTCCGGACGCTTGGCGACCTTGGTCAGGTAGAAATCCTGGATCGGATAGCCGTTGGTGTTGAATTTGAAGGCGCCGCGGAGCGAGGTAAAATCGGCTTTCTTCAAGGCGGCGGCGACTGCCTCCTTGTTGGAGAGGTCGCCCTTCACGGCCTTGATCGCGCTGTTGATCAGCATGGCGGCGTCATAGGCCTGGAAGGCGTAGGTGCCGGGCACGCTGTTGTAGGCGGCCTCATAGGCGGCAACGAACTTCCTGTTCTGCGGATTGTCGAGATTGGGCGCCCAGTTCGCGCCGCCGAACATGCCGACGGCCGCGTCCTGCTGCGCCGGCAAGGTGGATTCATCCACCGTAAAGGCCGAGAGCACCGGGATGGTATCGGCCAGCCCTGCCTGCCGGTACTGCTTGACGAGGTTGACGCCGAGACCGCCCGGCATGAACGTGAACAGCGCGTCGGGCTTGTGCGAGGAAATCTTGGAAAGCTCCGGCTGAAAGTCCAGCGTGTTCAGCGGCATGTAGGATTCCTCGACGATCTCGCCCTTGTAATCGAGCTTGAAGCCCGCCACCGAATCCTTGCCGGCCTGATAGTTCGGGACCATCAGGTACATGCGCTTATAGCCGCGATCCTGCGCGACCTTGCCAAGGATCTCGTGGACCTGATCGTTCTGATAGGACGTCACATAGAAGAACGGATTGCAGTCCTTGCCGGCAAACGTCGACGGACCGGCATTGGGGCTGATCAGGAAGGTTTTCGATTCTGTAATGGGCCGGTGGATCGCCTGGAGGATGTTGGAGAAGATCGGGCCGACCACAAAGTCGACCTTGTCGCGCTCGAGCAGGCCTTTCACCTTGGTCACCGCCGCATCCGGCTTCAATTCGTCGTCTGCGACGATCACCTCGACATCGCGGCCGCCCATCTTGCCGCCGAGATCCTTGATCGCGAGCGCAAAGCCGTCACGGACTTGCTGGCCCAGCGCAGCGGCAGGTCCCGACAGAGTTACGACCACGCCGAGCTTGATTTTCTCCTGGGCGAGGGCAGGGCTCATCGCGGTGCCGAGCAGCATGGCGGCTGCGGCCAAGGTCATTTGCGTCTTCATGATCTGTCCTTCATGACCATCGGCTTGCGCTGCAAGCCGCGTACTCCAATCCAAGCTTATGCCGATGATGGCCGCCGCGGCAAGCCGAGCTCAAGACTTCGCATCCTGCGGGCAGCAGCGCATGCAAGCGGCGCGCCAGTTATTTGAAGCCTAAAGAAATTGACCTGCGGTCGATTGTTGCAGCTTTGGACTTGCGGCCGGCTCCGATTTATTTGAAGCTCAAAACGTTGGGGAATCTGTGCCGGCGCCAATGCCGGCCGTGAGTGACTGCATCAACATGCTCGATTCCGAAACCAAGGCCGTGGAAACGCCGGAGGACCATGCCGAAGAGCTTCGGCTGTGGCTGCGGCTCTTGACCTGCACGACCCTGATCGAAGGGGAAGTCCGCGGCCGGTTGCGGCAGCGGTTCGACGTCACGCTGCCTCGGTTTGACCTTATGGCGCAGCTCGACAAGGCGCCGGACGGCATGACGCTGTCCGACGTCTCCAAGCGCATGATGGTGTCGAACGGCAACGTCACCGGCCTTGTCGAGCGTCTGGTTGAGTCCGGTCACCTCGATCGGCGTACCTCGGAGACGGACCGCCGCGTCCAAGTGATCCGCCTCACAAAACTCGGGCGCGCCGAGTTTCGCAGGATGGCTGCGGAACACGAAGCCTGGATCGCCGACCTCTTCGCCGATCTGACGCCGAAGGATGTGCGGGAATTGATGCGGCTCCTGGCCAAGACCAAGGCGTCGGCGCAGAAATCGGCCGCGCGCAGCCGGCCGTAAGTAGGCGGCGGGACGGGACGCAGACCCTATTTGCCGCAGGAAAAAGCAAGGAATGCGCAAAATCCGCTATTGCACCAAATTGTTTTAAGCCTAAAATGTTTTCCAGATCGTGCTGCCGGGTGCAATCCATGCTGAAAGGAGCGTGCGATGGCCAACGCTGCCAAGGTTCAAGTGTCGGGTTCGTGTGACGGCAATGCTGCGACGGCCCATGTCGATACGTTCGCGCGGCAACATCTGCCGCCGCGCGAGCTCTGGCCCGAATTCATCTTCACGCGACCGGAGCTGCGCTATCCCGCGCGATTGAACTGCGTCAGCTATTTCCTCGATCGCTGGGTCGAGCAAGGCCACGGCGATGCGCCTTGCGTCATCAGTCCTGCGGTCAGCTACACCTATCGCGAGCTGCAAGCGCTCGTGAACCGCATCGCCAATGTGCTGGTCGGCAAGCTGGGTCTCGTGACCGGCGGACGCGTGCTGCTGCGCTCGGCCAACAATCCGATGATGGTCGCGACCTATCTCGCGGTCATCAAGGCCGGCGGCGTCGTCGTGGCGACCATGCCGCTCTTGCGGGCCAAGGAGCTGTCATATCCGATCCAGAAGGCGGAGATCGGGCTCGCGCTATGTGACGGAAAGCTCTCCGAGGAGATGGAGAAGGCGAAGGCCGCGGCGCCCGGCCTCAAGCACGTGGTCTATTGGGGCAATGGCGCGGCCGATTCGCTCGAAGCGCTGATCGCGGATGCGAGCCCCGAGTTCAGGGCTGTCGATACCTCGTCCGACGACGTCTGCCTGATCGCCTTCACCTCGGGCACGACAGGCGATCCCAAGGGCACCATGCATTTCCACCGGGACATGCTCGCGGTCTGCGACGGCTATGCGCGCAACATCTTGCGCGCCGAGCAGAAGGATCGCTTCGTCGGCTCGGCACCGCTCGCCTTCACCTTCGGCTTCGGCGGCGTGTTGTTTCCGATGCATATTGGCGCCTCCTTCGTGGTGCTGGAGAAGACGACGCCGGACGACATTCTGAATGCGATCGAGCAGTACAAGATCACGGTCTGCTTCACTGCGCCGACCGCATATCGGGCCATGCTCGGCAAGCTCGCGGGCCGTGACATCTCCTCGCTTCGCAAATGCGTCTCCGCGGGCGAGACGCTGCCCAAGCCAACATTCGAAGCCTGGCTGAAGGCCACCGGCATCAAGCTGATGGACGGCATCGGTTCGACGGAATTGCTGCACATCTTCATCAGCGCGACCGAGGACGAGATTCGCCCAGGCGCGACCGGCAAGCCGGTGCCGGGCTATGAGGCCAAGATCGTCGACGATGAAGGCCGTGACGTGCCGCCGGGGACGATGGGTCGTCTCGCCGTGCGTGGCCCGACCGGCTGTCGCTATCTTGCCGATGAGCGACAACGGAAATACGTCCAGAATGGCTGGAACATCACCGGCGATACCTATGTGATGGATGGCGACGGTTATTTCTGGTACCAGTCGCGCTCCGACGACATGATCGTGTCGGCGGGCTACAACATCGCAGGAACCGATGTCGAGGCGGCGCTGCTCACGCATCCGGCGGTCGCCGAATGCGGGGTGGTCGGCGCGCCGGACGAGGCGCGCGGCATGATCGTGAAAGCCTATGTCGTCGTCGCGCCGGGCGTGACGCCGGACGCGCAGCTCGTGACCGAATTGCAGGAGCATGTCAAACGCGAGATCGCGCCATATAAGTATCCGCGCGCGATCGAATTCGTTGCGCAACTGCCAAAAACCGAGACCGGCAAGTTGAAGCGCTTTGCCCTGCGTCAGCTGGCGCAGGCTGCAGCGACGTCCTCCGGCGTCGCTGCGGAATGAGAGAAGGATAGAGAATTGTCCGTGACGACGCCAAAAGGCCCGCAGCTCGCGGTGCTGCCGACAGCAGCCGAGCAGGAAATCCGTTCCCGGGCGCAGATCCTTCAGCCGTCTGGCTGGCCAATGCCGAAGGGGTATGCCAACGGCATGGCTGCCGAGGGACGCATCGTCGTCACCGGCGGGGTGATCGGCTGGGATGCCGAAGAGCGTCTCGCGGACGGCTTCGTCGCGCAGGTGCGCCAGACCCTGAGCAACATCGCTGCGATCCTGGCCGAAGCCGGAGCACGGCCCGAGCACCTCGTGCGCCTGACCTGGTATGTCGTCGATATGGACGAATACCTGGCCAATCTGAAGGAGTTGGGCAGGGCCTACCGCGACGTCTTCGGAGCGCACTATCCTGCGATGGCCCTGGTTCAGGTGGTCCGTCTCGTCGAGAAGGCGGCGCGCGTCGAAATTGAGGCCACCGCCGTCGTTCCTCGCTGAGCTCGGCCGTCCGGCGGCGCCCGCGCCTGCGTCCGGTGCTGATTTCGCTACGACGGATGAAAATCTCCTTCCGAGACGACGCCGACCAGCTTGCCGGTATCGACGACGACCATAAGGCCGCTGACATGCCGCTTCAGCATGATGTTCGCGGTCTCGACGATGCTGATCTTGGGGGTAACCGAGATGACCGACTGCGTCACACCTAATTCTCAGGCTCTGCGTTCGGCGCGAGGTCGGAGGAGCGGAAGGGCTTGGCTCTGTCCAGTTTGCGGTAGGCCGCCGCGGCGGTTCGCAACAGCTTCTTTTCCCGTTTGCGGTCGAGGAAGCGAGTGCCGGCCTCGAAGCCGACATCATTCAGCGACGCCGCCAGCGTTTGCCCTCGCGCATCATCATTCAGTTGCCCGAGAGATCTTTGCGCCTTGCGCAATTGCTTGAGGATGGACTTCTGCTTCGTCGCCGCCCCGTCGGTGAACAGATCCGCCAGCGATTCGACCGAATAGGTCATCCGCTTATTGAGCAGCCGCAGCTTGTGCCGCTTCTCGACGTCGAGCTTGCCCAGCTTTCGCGCTTTCTTGAGCAGCGTCGTCTCCCACTCGGTCAATCGCGCTGTCGCATGGTCGGCGAGCGAGCAGCGACGCAATCTGATGGCTTCCTTGCTGCGCCGCGTCGACCACGGGCCGCTCTCGATCCAGGCCGAGGTCTGCTCGACCAGGCGGCGATAGCGTGCGGATTGCAGCGCGCGCGCCAGCAGGCGGTGGCTCTCGGCGCGCTTCTCGTCCCAGTGCTGGAGCTCGGCGATCACGGCGAGCTCGTCGCCACTTTCGGCGACGACCCGCTCGATCGCCACGTCGAGGTCACGCACCATGCCGAGCTGCCTGTTGAGCCATTTCAGCTCGGCCCAGACAGTCGGCCGCAGCGCGTCGTCGAGCATCGGCGAGAAGAAGCGGATGGCGGTGCGCAGATGTGTCAGCGCGATCCGGATCTGGTGCAGGGCATCAGGATCGCCGCGGCAGGTGCCGTCGTGCTGGGCGAGGACGGCATCAAGGTGACGGCGTGCGATGATCCGAAACGCCGTGTCGCAGGCCATGCCGGAGCTGAGGCGGCCGGGCAGGGCATTGCGCCGTGTTGCCGGCATTGCGCGGGCGGCCGTCGAGGTCGTGCTGGGTCGCGCCATCCTTGCCCGCGTCAATCAGATTGCCTTTATTTGCCCTCAGCGATTGCGTCCCGGCAGCTCTGGAGCGTTTGCTCCTGTGTACCGGATGCATCGATGGTTGCCCAACCGACATGACCGATATTATAGCGCTCTTGCTGCGCGGCAACCTCTTGCGTGGCGTCGGATGCATCTCCCCGGCGGCTTCCGATGCGCGCCTGCCGGGTCGCGAGGTCGGCGACGAGGAAAAAACCGTTCAGCGGCACGTTGCGCTCGCGCGCCAGTGCGGCGATCGCGTCTCGTTCGCCCTCGGCGGCGAATACGCCGTCGATGATCGCCGAATGGCCTTGCGCCAGCACGCGCCGGGCGTACTGAGCCAAGGTGTCGTAGACGCGGGCCGTGACCTCTGGCGTGTATGCGAATGGTGGCAGTCGCTGCGTGTCCTTGACTCCGAACATCTGCTTGCGGACGATGTCGCTGCGCAGCACGATCGCCCCCGGCTGTGGCGCGACGACCGGTGCGAGCGCGCGCGCCATAACCGTCTTTCCGGTGCCGGACAGTCCCCCGACGGCAATCAGCCGCGGAGCTGGGGGGTGGATCACCGCCCGGGCGAGGCCGAAATAGCGCCGTGCATCGTCAAGGATGCCGGCATCATCAGAACGCGGCAGCTTCAGCCGTGCCAGCGCCACCTGAGCGCGGATCGCCGCCCGGATCGACATGAACAGCGGCAAGACGGAGAGCGCGTCGAGATTGTCGTTTGGCGTCGCAGCGAGATATCGGTTCAAGACAACGTTGGCCGCGCGTGCTTGATCATGGTGCAACAGGTCCATCAGCGTGAATGCGAGATCGTAGAGCACGTCGACTGTTGCCATCTGCGCATCGAACTCGATGGCGTCGAACAGGACCGGCTGTTCGCCGATCAAGACGATGTTCGCAAGATGCAGGTCGCCGTGGCAACGCCGCACGAAGCCGCGGTGGCTGCGCGCTTCAAGCAAGGTGCGGAGGCGCAGGAACATCGCGTGCGAGGCTCTGCCGAGCTGCGCGATTTCTTCGGCGTCAAAACGATTATCTTTTCCCAGGCCATTGCTGTTGCCATCGATCAGACCAGGGATGGAGGAAATCCACGCCCTGCCATCGGAGTGGCCTGCCGCCGCATGCGAAGCCACGATCGCGTCGGCGGCGGCCGAGGCTAGATCGTTGTCCAGCGGGCCGGCCTTGGCCAGATGATCCAGCGTTTGGCTTTCGTCGAAGCGCGACATGTCGACCGCATACTCGATCGGCCGGCCGGGGCCGCCGATCTGCACCGACCCATCCGGGTCCTGCGTGATCGCCACGACGCGATGATAGATCTGCGGCGCCAGCGGCCGGTTGATCCTGATCTCCTCCTCGCAGGCCGCCTTGCGCTTGTCGAGAGTCGAATAGTCGAGGAACGGAAACTGCACGGCCCGCTTGATCTTCAGCGCGCGGTCGCCGTCGAGAAACACCGAAGCTGCGTGCGTATCGATCCGCCTCACACCCGGATGCGTGGCGGAATTGGTGAGAGCCGCAAAGATCCGGTCCTGGGTCGCGGACTCGTCTGTCATTCCTGCTGGCACATCCAGATGCGTCGGACGGCAGTCCGGCCGCAATCAGGTTACCCTCTGGAACGAGATGGTGGCCAGTCCTTGACTTTGGTCAACATCCCTCCAAGCTGCCGGTACCGCGCTTGACGGAGATCAAGCGTCGCGACGAAAGCCGGACTACTCTGGCGGTCAAGGAAAAGCGATCTGTCATCATTCGCGTCTGAACGAGATCGTTAGGGGCGGTGTGATAAAGGCCGTCATTGGCCAGCCACCCTGCTGGGTTATGATCTCGCACTAAGCTGAACAGTTTGCGGCCCGATCTTCCACCATCGGAACCGCCAGCGACCGGGCGCATTTGCTTTCATGTCGACCTACCGCCTCAAGAATCTGCTGTCGCCGCGTTCCCTCGCGCTGGTCGGCGCGAGTCCCCGCCCAGTCTCCGTGGGACGCGCCGTCCTGGAGAACATCCGCTGCGCAGAATTCAAAGGGGAATTCGGCCTGGTCAATCCACGTCACGCCGAGATCGGCGGCATAGCCGCGGTGAAGAATCTGGACAGGTTGGACTTCGTCCCCGAGCTCGTGATCATTACTGCGCCGGCGCGGGAAGTTCCCGGCATCATCGACCAGGCCGGACGCCGCGGGTCGGCGGGCGCGCTGATCGTCTCGGCCGGGCTCGGCCACGGACCGGGATCCCTCCACGAGGCTGCTATCACTGCTGCCCGCAAATACGGCATGCGGCTGATTGGTCCAAATTGTCTCGGCATCATGATGCCTGGAGTGAGCCTCAATGCCAGCTTCGCAGCACACATGCCAGGCGCGGGAAGTCTCGCGCTGATCTCGCAATCGGGGGCGATCGCGGCCGGCATGGTCGATTGGGCGGCGCAGCGTGGCGTGGGTTTCTCCGGCATTGTCTCGATCGGCGATCAGATCGATGTCGACCTTGCCGATTTGCTGGACTATTTCGCGATGGATCACAAGACCCGCGCAATCCTGCTCTATATCGAAGCTATCAAGGACGCTCGCAAGTTCATGTCGGCGGCGCGCGCCGCCGCGCGCGTGAAACCGGTCGTCCTGGTGAAGTCCGGCCGGATGGCGCAGGGGGCGAAGGCCGCGGCCACGCATACCGGCGCGCTCGCCGGCGCCGACGCCGTCTATGACGCGGCGTTCCGCCGCGCGGGCGTGCTGCGGGTCTCCGATCTGCGCGAGCTGTTCGATTGCGCCGAGACGCTCGGCCGCGTTGAATCCCCGACGGGCAAGCGCCTTGCTATCCTGACCAATGGCGGTGGCATCGGCGTGCTTGCCATCGATCGATTGGTCGAGCTTGGCGGAATCCCGGCGTCGATCTCGGCGGACGCTCGCAAGAAGCTCGATGACGTGCTGCCGCCGACCTGGTCCGGTGCAAATCCCGTCGACATCGTGGGCGACGCCGACGCCTCGCGCTACGCGGCGGCGCTGGAGGTGCTGCTCGCCGATCCCGACAATGATGCCGTGCTCGTCCTCAACGTGCAGACGGCGATCGCCTCAGCGGCCGACATCGCCACGACCGTGACGGAGCTCGTCGGAAAATACCGCGAGCAGCACCGCCAGTGGGCAAAGCCCGTCCTTGCCGCCTGGGTCGGAGCCGATCAAGACATCATTCGGACGCTCTCCGGCGGGGGCATTCCGAACTACCCGACCGAGGACGATGCCGTGCGCGGCTTCATGCATCTGGTCCGGCACCGCGAGGTGGTGGAGGAGCTGAGCCAGGTTCCGCCGGCGATGCCCGATACGTTCGTGCCGGACGCGCCGGCCGCGAAGCGGATCGTCACTGCTGCGATCGCCGACGGCCGCAAATGGCTCGAGCCGGTCGAGATCAAGCACCTGCTCGAAACCTACGACATCGCGATGGTGCCGACCTATGCTGCGACCAATGTCGAGCAGGCGGTGGCCTATGCGAGCGACATGTTCGCGCAAGGCCTGACTGTCGTGCTGAAAATCATGTCGCGTGACATCGTCCACAAATCGGATGTCGGCGGCGTCGTTCTCAATCTGACCACGCCGGATGCGGTGCGCGCGGCTGCCACCGATATTCTCGACCGGGCCAGAAAACTGCGTCCCGAAGCCCGCATCGGCGGCGTCATCGTGCAAGCGATGGTGGTCAAGGCGAAGGCGCGCGAGCTGATCCTCGGTCTTGCCGATGACCCCACCTTCGGCACCGTCGTCGTCTTCGGCCGGGGCGGGACGGCTGTGGAGATCATCAACGACAAGGCGCTTGCGCTTCCGCCGCTGGACCTGCAACTCGCCCGCGACCTGATCGATCGCACGCGCGTGTCGCGGCTGCTTCGCGCCTACCGAGACGTACCGGCAGTGAAGCCGGATGCCGTCGCCATGGTGCTGGTCAAGCTGGCGCAGATGGCCGCTGACATTCCCGAAATCCGCGAATTCGACATCAACCCGCTACTCGCGGACGAAACCGGTGTCACTGCGGTCGATGCTCGCGTCGCCGTGGCGCCGCCGCAGCGGAAGTTCGCCGGCTCCGGCCCGGCCAATTTCGCCGTTCGGGCCTATCCATCGCAATGGGAGCGCCGCCTGGTACTGAAGGACGGCTGGCGTATCTTCGTGCGGCCCTTGCGCCCCGAGGACGAGCCGACCATCCACGAATTCCTGCGTCACGTCACGCCGCACGACCTCCGCCTGCGCTTCTTCGCGCCGATGAAGGAGTTCACCCACGAGTTCATCGCGCGCCTGACGCAGCTCGACTATGCGCGTGCGATGGCCTTCATCGCATTCGCCGAGGAGACCGGTGAGATGGTCGGCGTCGTCCGGCTCCACTCGGACTCGATCTACGAAAGCGGCGAATATGCCATCCTGCTGCGGTCCGACCTCAAGGGCAGGGGATTAGGATGGGCCCTGATGCAGCTGATCATCGACTACGCGAAGTCGGAAGGGCTCAAGACCATATCGGGCGACGTGCTCCAAGAGAACATCGTGATGCTCGAGATGTGCCGCCAGCTCGGCTTCGCGGTCAAGCCGGATCCGACCGAACCTGATATCTGCGAAGTCAGGCTGAAGCTCTGAGCTTACCCGCTAGGAGGGGCTTCAGCCCGAGATGTGACAGACCCGTTGGCCAACCGATGCCCGACCGGTATCGGGCGTTCGGCAGCGCCTCAACGCAATCGCGACTTGCACTGCCTGCAATTTTGCAGCGATCTAAATGCATGGACGCATCCTTCGGTTGCTGCCCTTTCGCCTAGCCGGGGCATTTTCGCGGCATTTGCCTAAAACCGCGCCCATGCTTTCCGGTTGAAAAGCCTGATAACGTTGACTACGCAGGAACCTCGATGCCTCGCAGTCTTAGGAGCCCCGTGGCGTGCCTCAGGACAAGACCGGCGACCCCCGACAGTCAGCGGGCAACAAGCTATCGGTTCTGCGCAAGCACCCGATCTTCGCGGATCTGGAGCCGGAGGCGCTCGATCAGCTCTGCCGCTATGCCAAGCACACAACCGTGAAGCGCGGTGCGACGATCGCCGCCAAGGGCGATCCCGGCAACAATCTGTTCGCGGTGATTTCGGGAACGGTGAAGATCTCCTCTTCGTCGCCGGATGGGCGGAATGCCATTCTCAATCTGATCGGTCCCGGAGAGATCTTCGGCGAGATCGCGGTGCTCGACGGCGCGCCGAGGTCGGCCGATGCGACCGCGAACACCAATTGCGAGCTCTACATCATCGATCGCCGGGATTTCCTGCCATTCGTGAAGAGCCAGCCGGCGCTGGCGATGAAATTCATCGAGCTGCTCTGCGCGCGCCTGCGCTGGACCAGCCAGCAGGTCGAGCAGGTGATCCTGCAGAACCTGCCGGGCCGGCTTGCCAGCGCGCTGATCGGTCTCACCGAGGAGCGCAAGTTCGACTCCGGCAGCGGCACACTCGCGATCACCCAGCAGGAGATCAGCGAGATGGTGGGCATGACGCGCGAGAGCATCAACAAGCAATTGCGCGCCTGGGCCGGCCGTAATTGGGTTCGTCTCGAGCACGGCGCCATCGTCGTGCTGGATATCGATGCGCTGCGCGAACTCGCGGAGAGCGGCCTCTCCGGCGAGTGATATCTCAGACCTGATCGTCGAGGATGGCGACCGCGCGGGTCCAACCGGCGGAGGCGCGTTCGATCTTGACCGGGAAGCATGAGACCGTGAAGCCGGTCGAGGGCAATTGATCGAGGTTGTGCAGCTTCTCGAGATGGCAATAGCCGATGTGCCGCCCTGCCTTGTGGCCTTCCCAGATCAGGCCGGCATCCCTTGTTTCGGCATATTTCTTCGCGGTGTAGACGAACGGCGCGTCCCAGCTCCAGCCATCGGTGCCGGTCAGGCGGACGCCGCGTTCGAGCAGGTACATCGTGGCCTCATAGCCCATGCCGCAGCCGGAATTGACGTAATCGGCTTGGCCGAATTTCGCGCCGGCGCTGGTGTTGACGACCACGATCTCCAGCGGCGACAGCGTGTGTCCGATCCGTTTCAGCTCCTTCTCGACATCGTCGGCGCTCGCCGCATAGCCATCGGGCAGATGCCGGAAGTCGAGCTTCACGCCGGGTTGAAAGCACCATTCCAGCGGCACTTCGTCGATCGTCCACGACCGTTCGCCGCGGTTCATGGTCGGATGGAAGTGCCAGGGCGCATCGAGATGCGTCCCGTTATGGGTCGACAGCGCGACCTGCTCGACGGCCCAGCCCTGGCCATCCGGAAGGTCTTCCGCCTTGAGGCCATCGAAGAACTGCAGCATGCGCGGCAGCCCTTGTTGGTGATCGATGTACTGGATCGTCGGATGGTTGCCTGGCGGATCGGCAGTCACGTCGTTTCGGAGCGGCACGATCAGCTTCCGCGGCATGGGCATTTTCCTCGATATGGTCCGCTGTTTCGAACATGTTGAGGGGGCTCGGTAGGCGGCGTCAAGTCACGTGCCGGCGACGTCGAGCCAGCCCACCGTGCCCACCATAATGCGAATTGCGCCAGAAATTGATCGATGCAAGTCTTGCATTGATCAATGCTGGATTTGGCTTGGACTCAGAATGCCGCCCGCCCTACGGACGACATTGGCGCTTGACTTCACACCTGAAGTGGAGCGACCCAAGGCGGCCCGCAGCCGGCCGACAACGACATAATCAACTCAATCGACCAGGAGGAAAGCCCAGATGAAGACGCTCACCGGTATCATCACAGCCGTTGCCTTAGCGGTCTCAGCGCCCCTGGCGACCGCACGCGATTTCCGCTCCGCCGACATCCACCCCGTCGATTATCCGACCGTCGAGGCCGTCAAGTTCATGGGCAAGCAGCTCGCGGCGGCGAGCGGCGGCAAGCTCGGCGTGAAGGTGTTTCCCAACGGAGCCCTGGGCTCCGAGAAGGATACCATCGAGCAGCTCAAGATCGGCGCTCTCGACATGATGCGGATCAACGCATCGCCGCTGAACAATTTCGTGCCGGAAACCATCGCGTTGTGCCTGCCTTTCGTCTTCCGCGACACGCAGCACATGCGCACCGTCCTTGACGGTCCCATCGGCGATGAGATCCTGGCGGCGATGGAGCCGGCGGGACTGGTCGGACTTGCCTATTACGATAGCGGGGCCCGGTCCATCTACACCGTCAAGGCACCGGTCAAGTCGCTCGCCGACCTCAAGGGCCTGAAGATCCGCGTCCAGCAATCCGATCTGTGGGTCGGCATGATCCAGAGCCTCGGGGCCAACCCGACGCCGATGCCCTACGGCGAGGTCTATACCGCTCTCAAGACCGGCCTCGTGGACGCTGCCGAGAACAACTGGCCGTCCTATGAGTCCTCGCGCCATTTCGAGGCCGCCAAGTTCTACAATGTCACCGAGCACTCGCTGGCGCCGGAAGTTCTCGTGATGTCGAAGAAGGTCTGGGACACGCTGAGCAAGGAAGATCAGGCGATGGTCCGCAAGGCGGCCAAGGAATCGGTGCCTGTCATGCGCAAGCTCTGGGACGAGCGCGAGCAGGCCTCCCGCAAGACGGTCGAGGCGGCCGGCGTTCAGGTCGTGACCATCGCCAACAAGGCGGAATTCGTCGATGCGATGAAGCCGGTGTATACGAAGTTCGCCGGTGACGAGAAGCTCCAGCGCCTCGTCAAGCGCATCCAGGACACGAAGTAAGCACAGCGGTGTCGGGTCCGGAGTCGCCTAGCGTGCGATGCCGGACCCTCGCGGGGAGGCACGGGATGACAGATCCACACGTCGCAAGCCACGAGCACGTGGCGGTCGCCGGACGCCCGTCTACCGGCTTGCTGTCGCGGATCAATGCTCCCGTCGCGCGCGCGGGCATGTATCTGTCCGTGACCGGCCTGCTCGGCATCGTCATCATCGTGTTCTACCAGGTGTTCGGGCGTTACGTGCTCAATTCGAGCCCGACCTGGACGGAGAACCTCGCGCTGGTTCTGATCCTGTATGTCACGTTGATCGGCGCCGCCGTCGGTGTGCGCGATGCCGGACACATCGGCATGGACAGTCTGCTTGTGATGCTTCCGGATTACATCCGGGAAAAGATCGAGCTCGTGATCCACGTCCTGGTGGCCGTGTTCGGCATTGCGATGGCCTATAACGGCTGGATCCTGGGGGCGTCGGTTGGAACGGTGAAGATCCCCAATCTCGGCCTGCCCGAGGTGATCCGTTACGTGCCGCTGATCGCCTCCGGTGTCCTGATCGTCTCCTTTTCAATCGAGCACATCGTTGCTCTCCTGCGCGGCGAAGAGGTCGTCCCCTCATGGAACTGATCATCCTCGGCGCCACGTTCTTCGGCTTCCTGATCCTCGGCGTCCCCGTCGCCTTCGCGATTGGCCTCTCGGCGATCTGCACCATCTTGTACGAAGGTCTGCCGGTTGCCGTCATCTTCCAGCAGATGATGTCGGGGATGAACATCTTCTCGTTCCTCGCCATTCCGTTCTTCGTCTTCAGCGGTGAGCTGATGCTGCATGGCGGCGTCGCCGACAAGATCGTGCAGCTCGCCAAGAATCTCGTCGGGCACATTCGCGGCGGGCTCGGCATGTCCAACGTTGTCGCCTGCACGCTGTTCGGCGGCGTCTCCGGCTCGCCAGTGGCCGACGTGTCGGCGATGGGCGCGGTGATGATCCCGATGATGAAGAAGGAGGGTTTCGACACCGGCTACGCCGTCAACGTCACCACCCATGCCTCGCTGGTCGGAGCCTTGATGCCGACCAGCCACAACATGATCATCTATGCCCTCGCCGCCGGCGGCAAGGTCTCGATCGGCGCGCTGATCGCCGCCGGCCTGCTGCCGGCGCTCGTGCTGATGGTGTGCATGCTGGTTGCCGCCTACGCAGTCGCGGTGAAGCGCGGCTATCCGGCCGGCAAGTTTCCGGGCTGGGCCGAGGTCTTCCGCTCGCTCGCCGCCGCGCTGCCTGGCCTTCTGATCGTCGGCATCATCCTGGCGGGCATCTTATCCGGCGTCTTCACGGCCACTGAATCGGCAGCCGT
The DNA here is from genome assembly GCF_023073715.1 of Bradyrhizobium sp. 164. Classification (GTDB taxonomy): domain Bacteria; phylum Pseudomonadota; class Alphaproteobacteria; order Rhizobiales; family Xanthobacteraceae; genus Bradyrhizobium. Next base: position 50,068 of record NZ_JADPKA010000066.1, on the reverse strand, counting down.
CGCGGTCACCTACACGATCCTGCTGACGTTCTTCATCTACCGCACCATGACCTGGGGCAACTTCCTGCGTGCCGCCGCCAAGGCGGTGAAGACGACCGGCGTGGTGCTGTTGCTGATCGGCGTCTCCACCATGTTCCAGTATCTGATGGGGCTATATGAAGTCGCCGATCTCGCCGGCGCGATGATGAGCAAGGTCTCGACCCAACCCTGGGTCATCTTCCTGCTCATCAACGTCATCCTGTTCGTGCTCGGCACGTTCATGGACATGGCCGCGACCATCCTGATCTGCACCCCGATCTTCCTGCCGATCGCGATGAAGGCGGGCATGGATCCGGTGCAGTTCGGCATGCTGATGCTGATCAATTGCGCGCTGGGGCTGAACACGCCACCGGTCGGAACGACGCAGTTCGTGGGCTGCGCCATCGGCGGCATCTCGGTCGGCGCGGTGATGCGCACCATCCTGCCGTTCTATGCCGCCCTGATCGCAGCACTGATGTTCGTGACCTACGTCCCTGCGTTCTCGCTGTGGCTGCCCCGCCTGCTGATGGGCTACAAGGGATAGCAGCATCAGGGAGAAGCTATCAGTGACGGACTATCGCAAGCTTTTCGATCTCACCGGCAAGACCGCAGTCGTTCTCGGCGCCGCATCCGGCATCGGCAAGTCGTCGGCCGAGGCGCTGGCCGGGCTCGGTGCCCGCGTCGTTTGCGCCGATCGCGCGTTTGATGCGGCGGAAGCGACCGCCGCCGGCATTCGCGACAAGGGCGGCTGGGCGGAAGCAGCTAGCTGCGACGCCGCAAGCGCCGCGGACGTCAAGGCGCTGGCCAAAACCGTGATGCAGAAGTTTCCGCGGCTCGACATCGCCGTGACGACGCCCGGGCTCAATATCCGCAAGACCATCCTTAACTATACCGAGGAGGATCTCGATCGCGTCCTGAACCTCAACGTCAAAGGCACGGTCTGGTTCTTCCAGGCCTTTGGCCGCATCATGGTCGAGCAGAAGGGCGGCAGCATCATCGCCTGCTCCTCGGTGCGCGCAGTCACGATCGAGCCGGGCCTCGGCGTCTATGGCTCGACCAAGGCGGCGATCGGCCTTCTGGTGAAGGGCTTTGCCTCCGAGGTCGGGCATGCCGGCGTGCGCGTCAATGCGATCGCGCCGAGCATCGCCGAGACCGCGTTGACCGGCCCGTTCAAGCAGCGGCCTGACATCTACAATCTCTACGCCGGCCACACCGTGTTCAACCGCTGGAGCAGCGCCGACGAGGTCGCCACCGCGGTGGCCTATCTCGCCTCGGACGCCGCGAGTTATGTCAGCGGCAGCACGATGTTCATCGACGGCGGCTGGACGGCCGTGGACGGCCCACCGACAGGCCTTACCCAGCTACACAAATAGGCGGCCATCTGCATCTAGCCGGTAAAGCCCACGCGTCGGCGCAGCTCCTTCTGCTCTTCGCCAGTCAGCAGGGCGATCAGCGCGGCCGCCTCCTTTGGATACGCGGCCCGCGCTGTCGCGCCGGCCGTGTACATCGTCACGAGCTCGCAGCCCGGCGGCAGCGATCCCGATAGCGCGATGCCGTCGGTTGCGATGATCTCGGTCGCTTGCGTGCAGCCGATCGGCCTTTGCGCGGTGGACGCCGCGAGCTCCCGCATCGCAGTCGCTCCGTTCGGAAAGATCATGAGGCGTGACGCGACCTCATAGGCAATGCCGAGCTGATCCAGCACCTTGGCGACATGCTGTCCCGCCGTCGAAGCCTTGGTATCGGGGACGTAGATCGCATCGGCGCTGCGTAAGACTTGACGCAGATCGGATTCGGTCCTCACCGTCACCCCGGGATCTCGGTTGCGGACCGCCAGTGCAGTCTCGACTTGGCCGATATCAGCGATCGAGGAGGCCGTGACAAGCTTTTCCCCGGTGAGCTTTGCAAGAAGGGCTTGCGTCAGGATCACGAGGTCCGCAGGTTTTCCCGCGCGCAACTTGTCGGCCATGATACCGACCGCGCCAAATTCGCCGTCAATGCCGAAGCCGGTCTGCGCCTTAAAGGCGTCGGTGAGGCCGCGCACCAGCCCTTGCGCTGCGCCGCCGCTCAAAATGTTCACTGTCGTCACGATGCAAGCTCCGCAGCTGCAATGATCCTGTCGCGCGTGATTGGCAGGTCGCGCACACGCACGCCGAGGCAGTCGTAGACCGCATTGGCGATCGCGGCCGTCACCGGGCCGTGCGCGGCCTCACCGGCGCCAACTGGCTCGGTCTCCGGCCGCTGGATGAGCTCGACATCCACTGCCGGCACTTCGCTGAATCTCAGGATCGGATAGTCGGTCCAGGACGTCGATGTAATTCGCGCCCGCTCGAAGCGGACACGCTCCTTCAGCACCCAGCTCGTTGCCTGGATCGCGCCGCCCTCGATCTGGTTGATGACGCCGTCCGGATTGATGGCTTCGCCAACGTCGACGGCAAGCGTCAGCCGCTTCACGCGGATGTCGTCGGTGCCTTCGATTTCGGCAATCGCGGCGCAGTAGGCTCCCATGTTCTTATAGCGCGCAAAGCCGACGCCGTGACCGATGCCGGTTCGCTTCTGCGGTTTCCACGCCGCGCGTTGCGCAGCGGCGCGGATGACGTCCTTGGCGCGCTCGTCGCGCAGATGGCGCAAACGGAATGCGATCGGGTCCTCGCCGCGCAGGGCGGCGATCTCGTCGAGCAGGGATTCGATGGCGAACACATTGCCTTGTGCGCCGAGGGTCCGCAGCGCCGAGGTGCGTACCGGCATCGTCAGCAATCGGTGGCTCGTGATCGTCCAGGCCGGGAGGTCATAGAGTGGAACGGAGTTGCGATCAGCGCCGCCGCCATTGGCGACCGGCGGGTTGGACGAGATCATGCGCGGGTACGGGTTTGCGATCTCAGTCGCGGCAAGCAGCGCCGGCTGCGCCGCGCGCCCCGGCCGCGCCGCGTGGCCGTTGCTCCAGATGGTGTGACGCCAGCCGACGATCTCGTTGTCGGCGTCGACATCGGCCTCGATCTCGATAGCCATGGCCGCACCGAACGGCGCATGGGACATCTCGTCATGGCGCGACCATTGCACCCGCACCGGATGGCCGACGGCAGCCTTTGCCAGCAGCACGGCGTCGAGCGCGACGTCGTCGGCCGCGTTGTGTCCGTAGCAGCCGGCGCCCTCCATGTGCTCGACGACGATGTTCCCGGCCGGCAGCTTCAGCACGATCGCGAGATCGGCGCGCAGCAGATAGACGCCCTGGCTGTGGGTCCAGACATGGACGCGATCGCCATCCCATTGCGCCATGGCGCAGGACGGCGCGATCGAGCCGTGTGCGATGTAGGGGCGGGTGTATTGGCGGCGCAGGGTTTGGGCCGGCTTGTTCGTCGCCGCTGCGGTCCTGATCTCGATGATGGTGGTCTCGACCGGCTGGCTTCTTAGGAAGCCCGTCAAATCATCTTCATCGGGCAGCGCATCGCCGGCCGACCAAGTCGCGCCCTTGCGTAAGGCTTTCAGAGCGGCTTCCGCCGCTGCCTCGCTGTCAGCAACCACGCCGGCAAAGCCGCCGTCGCGAACGATCGTGACGAGAGCGGGGACAGCGCGCGCAGCCTCCTCATTGAGCGCAGTCAATCTGGCCCCTGAAACCTCCGGCCGCAGCACGCGTCCGTGCAGCAGGCCCGGCAGTGCCCAGTCGTGGATGAAGCGCGGCCGCGCGAACACCTTGTCGGGAATGTCGAGGCGCTGGACGGAATGTCCGGCGACGAGACGCTCGGTGGCGCTTTTCGCTGTCGCGCCCGCGGTGACGTCGTGGTCCAGCGAGACCTCGCCAGCCAGCTCCCAATAGCTGGTGCTGACATTGCCCGGTCCCGAGATCGTGCCGTCATCGATACGCAGCAGCGCCGCATCGACGCCGAAGCGCTCCGATGCAGCAGTGAGGAAGCGCTGGCGCACCTCGGCGCAGGCGTGGCGCAGTGCGCGGCCGGATTGCTGGATCGACAGGCTGCCCGAGGTGACGCCTTCGTTCGGGCTCATTGCCGTCGAGGCGCGGATCATCTCGATCCTGATGATATCGAGATCGAGCTCGTCCGCCGCAATTTGCGCCAGCGCCGTGACAATGCCCTGGCCGATTTCCACTTTGCCGGGCGAGATCGCTACCCGGCCATCGGCGGTGAACCGCACCCAGGACGATAGTCTTGGATTGGCTGCGAGGCTGGCCGACAGCTTCGGGGCAGGAGACGACACATTCATGACGTCGCCATCTCCGATGCTGCCCGCAGCACGGCGCGGACCATGCGGTTGTGCGATCCGCAGCGGCACAGATTGCAGTCCAGCGCGGCTTTAACCTCGGCGTCCGTCGGTGACGGATTGCGCTTCAGCAGCGCCGCAGCGCTGATCAGAATCCCCGATACGCAATAGCCGCATTGCATCGCCTGTCCGCAGATGAAGGCGCGTTGCAGCGGGTGGGGCTTCTCCGCGGTGCCAAGGCCTTCCACCGTGACGACGTCCTTGCCCGCGACCGACCAGATCGGCATGTCGCATGAAGCCATCGCGCGGCCGTCGACCATGACGTAACAGGCGCCGCACTCACCGGCGCCGCAGCCGAAATGCGCACTGTTGACACCGAGCCGGCTGCGCAGCACGTCGAGCAGGATCTGGTCAGGATCGACATCCACGGCCATCGCTGCGCCGTTGAGCTGGAATTGAATGGTAGGCATTCTCGCGCTAAGGCCTCACGACTTGTCGAACTTCTTGACGATGTCGGCCCATTTCTCGATGTCGCCGCGCAGGAATTTTTCGAATTGTTCCGACGTCATCGACATGGGCACGGCACCTTGTTCTGTCCAGAGCCTGATGATGTCGGGCCGCTTTACCATTGCGTTGACGGCCGCATTGAGCTTGTCGATGACAGGCTTCGGCGTCCCCGCCGGCGCCATCAGGCCGAGCCAGATCGTCGCCTCGTAGCCAGGCACCCCGGCCTCGATCGCGGTCGGCACGTTCGCCAGCACGGCCGAGCGCTGTTTGCCGGTGGTGGCGAGCGCGCGGACTTGGTTCTCACCGATGTTCGGCGCCATTGCCGGCACGGCGTCGATCATCATCTGCACTTGTCCGCCGATCACGCCGCTGCGCGCCTCGCCACTGTTGCGATAAGGCACATGGACGATATCGACGCCGGCCATGACTTTGAACAGCTCGCCGGCCATGTGATAGGGCGTGCCCTGGCCGGAGGAGGCGTAGTTCAGTTTGCCTGGCTGCGCCCTGGCGAGCGCGATAAATTCCTGCAACGTCCTTGCTGCGACTTGCGGATTCACCACGATGACGAGATCGGAAGAGTTCACCGGCGCGATCGGCGCGAGATCGCGCATCAGCTCGTATTTGCGCTTGTCCGGCGTCAGCAGGGATTCGTTCGCGGTCTGGGTATTGGACATCATCAACAGCGTGTAGCCGTCGGCGGCCGCCTTTGCCGCTTCGACCGTGCCGATGACGCCGCCCGCGCCGGTGCGGTTCTCGATCACGAAGGGTTGGCCAAGGCTTTCCTGGAGCACGTTGCCGATCAGCCGGGCCGCGACGTCCGCAGGCCCGCCGGCGCCAAAGGGCACGATGATGCGGACCGAGCGGGTGGGATAATCCTGTGCCAAGGAGGAGGCCGCGGAGAACGCGGCGAGCACGCCGGCTGCCAGAGCCAGCATGGATCTTCGGGCTTTCATGCCCACCTCCCTGATGTCGTTCTTGTTGGCCGACACTGTAGCGGCAGGGGATGTGGACTGTCGACGGCTCACAAAGCCGCTCGTGCCGGGAATATTGCGACCGTATCGGTGTGGCCGCGCCGCTCTTCGCAGTCGCGGCAGGAACCGGAAGCGCACGTGATCTGAGCAAATCGCATGGGCATTGCCGGATAAATGCCCTCGGCTGACGGGTATTTTGGTGTTACGAACTGGAACATGAACCAGCACGCCAAGATCGAAATCCGCCATTCGACCTGCCCGCATGATTGTCCCTCGGCCTGTGCCCTCGATGTCGAGGTGGTCGAGGGCCGCAGCATCGGCCGCGTCCGCGGTTCGAAGCAGCAAACCTATACGGCCGGCGTCGTCTGCGCCAAGGTCGCCCGCTACGCCGAGCGCATTCATCACCCCGAGCGGGTGACGTTTCCGATGCGCCGCATTGGGCCGAAGGGTTCTGGGCAGTTTGCGCGGATCTCCTGGGACGAGGCGCTGGATGAGATTGCCGATCGCTTCAATCAAGCCGAGCGCGAGTTCGGCGCGGAATCGATCTGGCCCTATTACTACGCCGGCACCATGGGCCTCGTGATGCGCGACGGTCTCAATCGCCTCACCCATGTGAAGAAATATTCGCGCTTCTATCAGACAATCTGCGCCAATGTCGCGCGCATCGGGTTCGCGATCGGCACCGGCAAGATCGCCGGCGTTGATCCGCGCGAGATGGCGCTGTCAGACCTCGTCGTGATCTGGGGCACAAATCCCGTCAACACCCAGGTCAACGTGATGACGCACGCCTCGCGCGCGCGCAAGGAGCGCGGCGCCAGAATCGCTGCGGTCGACATCTACGACAACGAGACCATGAAGCAGGCCGACATCAAGATCCTCCTGCGGCCCGGCACCGACGGCGCGTTTGCCTGCGGCGTGATGCATGTCCTGTTCCGCGACGGCTATGCCGACCGCGCCTACATGGACAAATATACCGATTGCCCTCGTGAGCTCGAGGCGCATCTGAAGACGCGCACACCCGAATGGGCCTCGGCCATCTCAGGCGTGCCGGTGGCCGAGATCGAGGCCTTTGCCAAAGCGGTCGGCGAGACCAAGCGGACCTTCCTGCGTCTCGGTTACGGCTTCACCCGCTCGCGCAACGGCGCGACGCAGATGCATGCGGCGCTCTGCATTCCCGCCGTGACCGGCGCCTGGCAATATGAAGGCGGCGGCGCCTTCTTCAACAATTACGCGCTCTGGCATTTCAACGAATCGATCATCGAAGGCCACGACGCGATCGACAAGACTACGCGTGCGCTCGACCAGTCGCAGATCGGCCGCATCCTCACCGGCGATGCCGAAGCCCTGCAGGGCAAGGGTCCTGTCAAGGCGATGCTGATTCAGAACACCAACCCGATGACGGTGGCGCCGGAGCAGGCGCTGGTACGGCAGGGCTTTGCGCGCGAGGATCTTTTCGTCGCGGTGCACGAGCAGTTCATGACCGAGACCGCCGAGATGGCCGACATCGTGCTGCCGGCGACCATGTTCATGGAGCATGACGATCTCTATTACGGCGGTGGCCATCAGCACATCTCGGTCGGGCCCAAGCTGATCGACCCGCCCGGCGAATGCCGCTCCAATCACGAGGTGTTGCAGGGGCTGGCGCCGCGGCTTGGTGCGAAGCATCCGGGTTTCGACATGACCCCCCGCGAACTGATCGACGCGACCTTGAGGCTCAGCAATCACGGCGACATCGCCGGCCTCGAAGCCGATATCTGGCGCGACCTGCAACCCGATTTCCGCACCTCGCATTATCTCGATGGCTTCGCCCATGCCGACGGAAAGTTCCATTTCAAGGCTGATTGGGCGCATCCGCCCTTCGGTCAGACCATGGGCGATTTCGACAAGATGCCGGCGCTGCCGGATCATTGGGCGGTGATCGAGCACAGTGATCAGGCCCATCCATTCCGCCTCGCGACCAGCCCCTCGCGCAGCTTCCTCAACACTACTTTCAACGAGACGCCGTCCTCGCAGGCGCGCGAGGGCAGGGCGAGCGTGATGATCCATCCGCTGGATGCGGCCGCGCTCGGCATCGCCGGCGGCGATGCGGTGACGCTCGGCAACGGCCGTGGTGAGAGCACGCTGGTCGCAACGCTGTTCGAGGGCGTGCGGCGCGGCGTTCTGATCGCCGAATCCGTTCACCCGAACAAGGGCCATATCGGAGGCCGCGGCATCAACATGCTGACGGGCGCGGACACCATCGCGCCGATTGGCGGGGCGGCATTCCACGACAACAAGGTCTGGATCAGGAAGGCGGCCGCGGGCTGAAGCACACTGTCGCTTCGATTGCTCTCTAAATTTGTGTCGAGGCGCTAAAGCTCCGCCTCGCCGCAGATTGCGCTTGCACCTCGCGCCCGAGCTGCCGCAAATGACAGCAAAACCGGGCCAAGGAAGCGAGCGTGCCATGAGCGACACCACAGCCGTCATTACCGAGAAGCGCGGGCAGGCGCTCTGGATCACCATCAACCGGCCGGAGAAGCGCAACGCGCTGAACGGCGATGTCATCGCCGGCATCAGCAAAGGCTATCGCGACGCGCATGACGACAAGGACGTCCGCGTCATTGTGCTGACGGGCGCGGGCGACAAGGCGTTCTGCGCGGGCGCCGACCTGCAGAATTCCGGCGCGGCTTTCGCGATGGATCATTCCAAACCAAATGTCGACTATGCCGATCTGCTACGTTTGTCACAGAACGCCACCAAGCCTGCGATTGCGCGGGTTGGCGGCGTCTGCATGGCCGGCGGCATGGGCCTTTTGTGCATGACCGACATGGCGGTTGCAGCCGATCACGTCATCTTCGGCCTGCCGGAGGTGAAGGTCGGCGTGTTCCCGATGCAGGTCCTGAGCCTGCTGCAGAGGATCGCGCCGCCGCGGCTTGTCAACGAATGGGCGCTCACGGGTGAGCCGTTCGATGTCAAGGCGGCGCAGGCCGCGGGCCTCCTCAATCACGTCGTGCCTACGGCCGAACTCGACGCCAAGGTCGACTGGCTGATCGGCCGCATCGTCGACAAATCGCCGACCGCGATCCGCCGCGGCAAATACGCCATGCGCGCCATCGCGTCGATGTCTTTCGACGAGAGCATCGCCTACACCGAAAGCCAGATCGCGCTGCTCGCGATGACCGAGGACGCCAAGGAGGGATTGAAGGCGTTCAGCGAGAAGCGATTGCCATCTTGGACCGGAAAATAGGCGATCATGTCAGGGCACGGTTGGATGCTGTGGTCCTTCAAAGCAGCTTTATTCCGAGGAGTGATCGGCGTTTAGTCCAACAAGGAGCGCTCTTCTGCGCTGCTCGCGGCGCTTCTTTGTGGCTGTGATCAACTGTTTGCCGGTGCGCTTGGCGTAGGTTGGCAGTTGGCGGCTTGATCTATGACGGCCTGCGGCACGCAACTCTGCGTCCGTGAGATCGCTATCGGCACCTTCGGTGAAGCCTCCGTGCCGGAAGGAAGTAAAGGAAAGTTCCTGGCGAAGGTCGGCCGCTGCGATGATCTTTTTCACCACGCTGCGCAGATAGCGCAGGTCCTTGCGTGGCGTAATCCATGGAATCGGGTTACCGACCGACGATGGGCATGGTCACGCCGGAATACCAGCCCCGGGAGCGAAGTCTTTTTCATCTCGTCGAGCTCGTCCATAAGTTCAGGAAAGAGAGGGGCGCCCGTTTCGTCTAACAGTGGCCACCAGGCTTCCTCTCCATTCTTTGGGTGCACGATCCTGACGCTGTTTGGCCGTTCGCTAGGACGGTAGTGCGACATGTCGAAGGAGCCAAATCCTATCTGCGCAGCACCGACGATTTCATCTTCCGCAATACCTTCCGCGACATCGAACGTATCCTGAAGATGCTCGGCGAGGAGCACGGCACCCGCTTCGAGCACGAGTGCTACGACGTCGGTCATCTCTATAATCTCGCTCATTTCCTGGACCGGAAGCTCGTCAAGCCGCCGTTCTTCGTCCAGACCATCTTCGGTATTCTCGGCGGTATCGGTGCCGACATGCGCAACTTGGTGTTCATGAAGGAAACCGCCGACCGGCTTTTCGGCGACGACTATCACTGGTCGGTGCTTGCAGCCGGCCGCTCGCAGATTCCATTCGCGACGCAGGCCGCGATGATGGGCGGCAATGTCCGCGTCGGCCTTGAGGACTCACTGTTCATCAGCCGCGGCAAGCTGGCGACGAGCAACGCCGAGCAGGTCGGAAAGATGCGCCGCATCCTGGAAGAACTGGGCCATTCGATCGCAACACCGGCCGAGGCGCGCGAGATGCTCGCTCTGAAAGGCGGCGACCAGGTCGGCTTCTGACGTTTCGGGCTAAGCAACGAACAATTTGAAGAGAGAAGGATAACCATGCGATTTGAAGATGCCAACGACATGTTAAAGCCTGGCTATCTGCCGTTCGAATCCGGTTATCAGGAGATCGAGGACGGCAAATGGGTCGTTGCGGGCCTGACGCGTATGCCCGGCTGTCGCGCCAAGATGGTGGTTCGGCTGGCCTGGCGACATCGACTGGGAGGCTCCGGGAAACGTTCGATGACGGCGGGATTGTGGAAGTCGTGGCGACCATCGCTGCGTACAATATGGTCTCACGCTTTCTCGTCGCGCTCAATGTTTCGCATCGATAAAGGTCCTGAAGACGAGGCGGAGATGTGGAAGACGTTCATCTCGTGCCCAACTATTGCGTTCCGACAGGCCGCTGCGACCATGCATGCCGCGCAACCTGCGGACTGCGGACCGATCCTGACGTCATCGCTCCGATCGGAGCTCGGGTTATTGTTCTTATGACTTCGTCAATGAAGTCAACGGCAACTGCCTTGGTTGCGCTTAAAATCGATTCATCTGTCACGTTATCGGAGCAGGGTTGCACGAGTACCTCCAGGCGACAAAAGCTCGCGCGAGAGCTGTTTTGTACCGAAGATGAGTGCCTCGATTGCCATATTCGAACGAGTGCGGCTCGGTTTGACCAACTCCTGTAGAATGAGCCCATCGATCCCAGCCAAGATGAAGCGCGCAAGAGTCGTATATCCCCTAGGCGACAGCTGCGGCTTTCCAGACTTGCTTGCGAGCTGATCTCGGTAGAGGCGCAGATATGCCTCGTATTGTTGATCGGCCAACCATTGGGCGCCCTCTCGCAAGGCATAGAGTGTCAGCTCATATTGAACAATTTGTCGCGCGCGTGACTGCGTGATCGAACGCCAAGTGCCGCGAATGAGTATCTCTATCCGCTCGTCCAAGGAGGGGTCGGTGCCGGCCCTGTCCTCCCGCAGCCGTTCTGCGATCTCTTCAATGAGCACCTCTAGTACGGCGACCAGGAGCGCGCTTTTGCTCTCGAAGTGATAGTGCAGAGTGGCAAGTTTGACGTTCGCTTCCGCCGCAATCTTCCTGGTTGTCGTCGCGAGAACACCTGTTTTCTCCAGAGCTTGCAGCGCTCCTTGGATAATCTGAGCACGCGTAAGTTCGCTTTTGGCCGTCATGTTTTTCATGCGCCGAATGTCGATGATGTGCCCGACGCTGTCAAACCCAACAGGCATCGGCGCCCAAAATGTCAGCATCTGTGCCCAAAATTGGTCGCTTGACTAAATTTGGTCATTTGACCAGATTATGGAAAAGGAACTGGAGGAAAGATGGCGCTTGCCGATCAGCAAAGGGGATTGATTGCCGCCGCCGCCGATCGCAGCTTCGACGAACAGGTCGAGCGAACGAAGGCGTTCGCCGCCATTCCGAGCACAAGGGGCGCGGAGTGGCCTTGCCCAGGATTTCGTGGCGGGCGAGCTCCGGGCCAGAGGCTACGTCGTCGATGATTGGCAGATCGATTTGGCTGAGCTGCAGGGACTACCGGACCTCGGCGTGATTTCCCACGATTTTTCACGGGCGCGGACGGTGGTCGGGACACTTCAGCCGCACGTGGAGACCGGCCGATCCATCATTCTCCAGGGCCATTGCGACGTCGTTCCGGCAGGACCTGCCCAGATGTGGAGGTCGCCCGCATTCCAGCCCGAGATCAGGGATGGGTGGCTTTATGGCCGGGGAGCCGCGGACATGAAGGGCGGCACGCTGGCAGCCCTGTACGCGGTCGAGGCGATCCGAAAGGCGGGATTTCGCCTGAAGGGGCGGATTCACTTTCAATCTGTGATCGAGGAGGAGAGCACCGGGGTCGGTGCCTTGTCGGCCCTCCAGCGTGGCTACCGCGCTGACTGCGCGCTCCTTCCAGAGCCCACTGGCCAACGCTTTGGCGATGTTTGTCTGGGCGTGATCTGGTTTCGTTTGCGGGTGTCAGGCGAGCCGACGCACGTTTCGCATGCAGGAGAGGGCTTCAATGCCATCAAGGCCGCCATGGAAATGGTGCGGGCTCTCGAGGGACTTGAAAAAACATGGAACGACCGGGCGGCCGGCCATCCCATCTACGGAGAAGTCGACCATCCCCTGAACTTCAACCCCGGCATTATACACGGGGGCGATTGGGCATCGAGTGTACCAGCCTGGTGCGATGTCGATTGCCGCATCGGCCTCTTGCCTGACTGGAGCGTGGAGGCCTGCCAGAGGGAGATTGTCTCCTGCGTCAACGCTGCGGCGTCGAAGATGCCATTCCTTGCGAACAATCCTCCCGAGATCGTGGGGTCCGGCTATCTCTCGCACGGCTACATCATGCGCAATGAGCCCGCTGTTCGGCAGGTCTTGGAAGAGGCGCACCGCGCAGTGACGAGGCGGCCTCTCGAGCGGCGACTTGCGACGTCGCTGAACGACGCGCGTTTTTACGATCGTCACTTCGGAATCCCGGCTTTTTGCTACGGCCCCGTGGGGGAGCGGATTCATGGATTCAACGAGCGCCTGAATCTCGAGTCGCTCCGCGAGACGACCAAGACGATCGCCTGCTTTGTGGCTGATTGGTGCGGCGTCGAACCGGCGCAGCAGAATCTGGCAAGCAGGAAGCAGAGCATCTCATGATGGTTAGGATAGACGGCGAGCGGTTATGGTCCGACCTGATGACGATGGCCGCCATCGGAGCGACGGCCAATGGCGGTTCGTACCGGACTGCGTTGTCCGACGCCGATCGCGACGGCCGCAACCTCTTCGTCCACTGGGCGAAGGAGGCCGGGCTGGCCGTCAGTGTGGACAAGATCGGCAACATTTTCGCGCGCAGGGAAGGGCAGGATCCGAAGCTGCCACCTGTCATGCTGGGCAGCCATCTCGACACCCAGGCTCCCGGAGGCAGGTTCGACGGCGTGCTTGGCGTGCTGGCCGGACTCGAGGCCGTGCGCACCCTCGATCGTGCCGCTATCAGGACGCGGCGCGCGATCGAGGTCGTGAACTGGACCAATGAGGAAGGGGCGCGGTTTCCGCCCGGCGTCGTCGGCTCCAATCTCTTTGCGGGGCGCACAACGCTGGAAACATTGCTGCAAACCAGGGATCGCGCCGGCATTCTGATGGGCGACGAACTGAAACGTATCGGTTATGCGGGCGAGGTCGAGGTCGGGCAGCGACTGGTCGACAGCTATATCGAAGTGCATATCGAACAGGGTCCCGTGCTGGAAGCCTCGAATGTCACGATCGGCGCGGTAACCCACACGTCATGCCAAGGCGGCGGCATCATCGAAATCCTCGGCGAGAACGGTCACTCGCAGACGACCAGAATGTCTAAACGGCGCAACGCTCTGGTCGGTGCCGCAAGGATCGTTGAAGCAATCGAACAGATCGGGATGGCGCAGGAGCCGCACGGTATGGCGAGCGCGACCGTAATCGACATCCTACCGAACAACCGGATCAACATTCCACACAAAGCGGTGTTGCAATTTTTGGCCGTTCACGCCGAGCCGGAGGGACGCGACCGTATCCTCGACATGATCGAGCAGGCGGTCACCAAGGTGGGCAAGGAAGCCCAACTGGCTGTATCATTCTCGCGCAACCCGCAGCGCCACAAGTTCGATTTTCCAATAGAGCTCGTGGAGCTGGCAGAGCGCATTTCCGGCGATCTTGGCTATTCGTCCATGCGGTTACCAACGTGGACTGCGCACGATGCGCTGAACATGCACGTCGTGTGCCCGACTTCGCTGATCTTCGTGCCCTGTCGGGACGGCATATCGCACAGCGAGTTCGAATGGTGCGAGCCGGAACATGCGAAGGCGGGCGCCGACGTTTTAGCCAACATGGCACTCGCGCGCGCACAGCGTCCGAGCGATTGATGCGGTCGTTCGTCGTTGGCCACGGTTGGCCGATATCCGATCATAGAGGGTGAGGAGGCAGTGACGTGAGTGATTTTGATCCCATGCGAGACTCGACCCACGTACGTTCCTACCGAAGCCCGTCGCGGCGTGCGTTGTTGAAGGCAGGGGTTGCCGCCGCCGCGACCGCGCCTTTTCTAATGCGCATCGACGAGGCGATCGCTCAGGGGATCACACCGAAGCGGGGTGGCACCCTGACGAGCCTTCTGACGCCCGAGCCTCCGGTCCTCATGATCGGCGTCAATGCCCAGGGGCCTACTCTGACCGCCGTCAGCAAGATCTTCCAGCCGCTTTTCACCTATACGCCGACACTCGATTTCGAACCGGTGCTGGCGAAGAGCTGGACGATCTCGGACGACAAGAAGGTCTATACCTTCCACCTCCAAGAGAACGTCAAGTTCCACGACGGTCAGCCCATGACGGCCGACGACGTCATCTTCTCGGCGATGAAATTCTGGATGACGCTCTCGCTGCGGGCGCGGATCATTTTCGCCCGGATCGAGAAGGCGGAGGCACCGGATCCGCACACCGTAGTCTTCACCCTGAAGGAGCCGTTCGCGCCATTTCTGTATGGTTTTGGCGGGACGGGCTTCATGATCGTCCCCAAGCATCTCTATGACGTTGCCGACCTGCGCAACAATCCGAACAATGCCAAGCCGGTTGGTACTGGACCGTTCAAGTTCGTCGAGTGGCAGCGGGGCAGCTTCATCAGGCTGCGCCGGAACGAAGAATATTGGAAGCCGAACCAGCCGTACCTCGACGAGATCGTCTACCGCATTGTCCCCGACAGCCAGAGCCGCGCTCTCGCTTTGCAGTCAGGCCAGGTCCAGCTGGCCGGCGGCAACGACATTGAGCCTTTCGATCTGCCGCGATTCCAGGCACAACCGAATTTGTCCGTCACGCTGAAGGGATGGGAGTACTACGGCCCGCTGGCGTGGATCGACATCAACAAGCGTGTCAAGCCGCTGGATGACGCCCGCGTCCGGCGCGCCATGAGTATGGCGCTCGATCGCAACTTCATCCTGCAGAAGCTCTGGTTCGGCAGCGGCAAGGTCGCCACGGGTCCGCTGTGCGAGACGACCAAATTTTACGATGCTTCGGTCAAGCTGCCTCCGTTCGATCTGGCTGCCGCCAACAAGCTGCTGGATGAGGCCGGCCATAAGCCCGACGCTTCCGGCGTCCGGTTCACGATCCGCCATTTGCCACTTCCCTACGGCGAAGTGTGGACGCGACTGTCTGAATATTTCCGCGCCTCGATGCAGAAGATCGGCATCAACGTGACGATGGAAACGACAGACGCGGGAAGCCACTCGGCCCGGATGGCAAAATGGGACTATGAGACGTCGATCAATTACATCTACCAGGTCGGTGATGCCAACATCGGCATGGAGCAGTATTTCACCTCGGAGAACATCAAGAACGTCGCGTTCAACAACGTCGGTGGTTACAGCAACCCGCGGGTTGACGAACTCCTCGCCAAGTCACGGTATGCCATCGATCCCGTCGAACGCCAGAAACTACTGTCGGAATTTCAGCGCATCGCGGTCGACGACATGCCTTACATCTATCTGCTACAGATGAGTTTCCCGACCTATTACGCGAAGAGGCTCAACAATACGGTCACGACGGCGATGGGCATTGCCGATGACTTCGACGACGTCTTCCTCGCATGAGTTCGAATCGTCTTCAGGCAATGCCCCGCCTGATCGGATGGCGGGTGCTGAAGATGGCGGCGATGGTCCTGGCCATCGTCGTCGTCAACTTCCTGCTCATTCATGCCGCACCAGGCGATCCGGCGAGCGCGATCGCCGGCCAGTCGGGACAGGCCGATGCCGAATTCATGCGGCAATTGCGCGAGCAATTCGGCCTCGACAAGCCGTTGCCCTTGCAGCTCTGGATCTACATCGAACGCGTTCTCACGTTGGACCTCGGGGTCTCGCATCGTCTCCAGCGGCCGATTCTCACCGTGATCTTCGAACGGCTGCCGGCGACGTTACTGCTGACCGGGACTGCGTTCCTGATCGCGCTGGCCAGCGGCGTCGCACTCGGGGTCCGGGCCGCCCGTAAGCCAGGCGGCATAGCCGATACGCTCATCATGGGCGGCTCGCTGTTCTTCTATGCAACCCCGCTCTTTCTGGTCGGTATCGTGCTGGTACTCGTCTTCGGCGTCTGGCTCAATTGGCTCCCTACGTTCGGAATGGAGACGGTCGATATGCCCCTCCAGGGCATTGCGCGCGCCACAGACATCGCCCGGCACGCCGTTCTCCCCGTGATTACGCTCGCCGTATTCTATTCGGCTGTTTACGTGCGCCTGACGCGTGCCTCTATGGTGGAGGTGTCGAGCTATCCTTTCATTAAGACTGCGCGCGCCAAAGGCGCCTCCGAGACTCGGATCAGGTGGGTTCATATGCTCCGGAACGCGCTGCTGCCCGTGATCACGCTGGCTGGAATCCAGGCCGGCCATCTGGTCGGTGGGTCCATCCTTGTCGAGACAGTGTTCGCCTGGCCTGGGATCGGCAGCCTTGCGTTCGAGGCCCTGCTCGCGCGCGACTATGACCTCCTTCTCGGCATCTTTCTCTGCACATCGGTCGTTGTCTTGACCTTCAATCTCCTGACCGACCTCGTCTACCTTGCCTTCGACCCGCGAGTTCAGGCGCTATGAGATCCTTTATCAGGCGCTATCCTCGAATGGTCATCGGGGCCTCGATCATTCTGGCGGTGATCTGCCTGGCCATCGCTGCACCTATTCTGTTCCCGTTCTCTCCATGGGAGATGCGGGGAGCACCTTTCGAGCCGCCTGGCAGCCCTGGTTTCATTCTGGGCTCCGATGCGCTCGGCCGGGACATCGCCGCCGGGCTGGCACACGGGACCTGGGTGTCGCTGCTGATTGGCGGTGTCTCAACTCTGGCCTCGCTCGGGATCGGGATCAGCCTCGGGGCGCTTGCGGGTTATGTCGGCGGACGTGTGGACGATGCAGTCATGCGGTTCGCCGAGTTTTTCCAAACGATCCCGAGTTTCCTGCTCGCGATTCTTCTCGTTGCGATATTCCGGCCGAGCATCTTCTCCATCATAACGGCGATTGCCCTGGTATCCTGGCCGCCTGTCGCTCGGGTTGTGCGGGCCGAATTCCTCTCGTTGCGAAAGAGAGAGTTCGTCCAGGCGGCGGAAGTCCTCGGCGTTTCCCATTTCCGCATTGTCTGGCAAACGCTCCTCCCCAACGCTCTACCGCCCGTGATCGTCCTGGGCAGCCTCATGGTCGCCAATGCGGTTCTTACCGAGTCCGCGCTGTCCTTTCTTGGGCTCGGCGATGCGAACTGGATGTCCTGGGGATTTCTGGTCGGGTCGGGACGTAGCGTGATCCGGATCGGCTGGTGGATCAGCGTCCTTCCCGGTGTGGCTATCGTCATAACGGTGCTCGGTCTTAATCTCCTCGGTGAAGGTCTTCAGACATGGCTGAATCCGCGCCTGTCGAAGCGGGATCTGCCATGACCTGTAAGCTCTTGGCTGTCGAACAACTGTCGATCGGCCTTCCGGCGTATGCCGACCGTGCGCAAGCTGTGTCCAAGGTCAGCTTTTCGCTGGGAGAGGGTGAGATTCTTTGCGTTGTCGGCGAAAGTGGCTCCGGCAAGTCGATGATCGCCAATTCGATCATGGGGCTGCTTTCGAAGGAGCTGCCGGTCCTAGGTGGACGGATCGAGCTGCAGGGGATCGACCTTCTGAACCAAACCCCGGCGCAACTACGAATCTTGCGCGGCTCCCGGATGGGAATGGTGTTCCAGGAGCCTATGGCGGCGCTCAATCCCTTGATGCGGATTGGTGATCAGATCGCGGAGGTGTTCCAAGTCCATGGCATAGCGTGCAGCCAGGAGCGGGTGGCCGATCTGCTCCGGGCGGTCAATCTGCCCGACCCGGAAGTGCTGGTGCGCGTGTATCCTCATATGCTGTCTGGCGGCCAACGGCAGCGCGTTGTGATTGCAATGGCGATCGCGCTCGAGCCCTCGCTGCTGATTGCGGACGAGCCGACAACCGCCCTCGACGTCACCACGCAGGCTCAGATTCTGAAGCTCATTCGCGATATCCAGCGGAGGCGGAATACCGGAGTGCTGTTCATCACGCACGACTTCGGCGTGGTGCGGGAAATCGCCGACCGCGTGATTGTCATGAAGGACGGTGAGCTGGTGGAGCACGGCAGCGCCGACGACGTCCTCGAGCGGCCATTGCACGACTACACGAAGAAATTGCTCGCCGCCGTCCCACGACCGAACATGGATGCGCCGCGACCGCGGGCCGACAGAGCTATCCTCCAAGCGTCCGGCCTGCGCAAGACTTATTGGCGCGGCAGCAAGGAGGTGGCTGCGCTCAACGATATCAGCCTCGATCTGCGGAAGGGCGAGACCATCGGGCTCGTCGGCGAGAGCGGCTCGGGCAAGTCGACACTCGCGAGGACCATTGTTAACTTGGTCACTCCGGATAGCGGCGAGATCAGATTCGAGGGTACTGACCTCCGGTCCTTATCCCGCAAGCAGTGGAAGCCATTCCGCAAGCGCATCCAGTTCCTGTTCCAGGACCCATTCGAGTCGCTCGATCCACGGCGCACGGTCGGTGACATCATCTCAGATGGCCCGATCGCGCACGGAACGAGTGCAGCAGAAGCGAGGGCCATCGCTCGGGAAAAGCTGCAGCTCGTCGGGCTCGATCCGTCGGCAGTCGTCCGCTGGCCCCATGAGTTCAGTGGAGGGCAGCGTCAGCGGATCGGTATCGCCCGGGCCCTCGCCATGAACGCAGAGCTGCTGATCGCTGATGAGCCGGTCTCGGCTCTCGACGTATCGGTGCAAGCGCAAATACTCGATCTGCTCGAGGGTCTTCGCGACAAGCTCGGTCTGTCCATGCTGTTCATCACTCATGACATGAGGGTTGCGGCACAAATCTGCGACCGCATCGCGGTGATGAAGCTCGGAGAGATCGTCGAGGAAGCACCTGCACGGGAGCTGCTGTCCAACCCGCAGCACCCCTACACACGAATGTTGATCGCCTCGGTGCCGGGCCTGGCAGCCGGCAGCGTCGTTGGTTCGGCCATGGAGACATCATGAAGATCATATCGTCTCCCATACATTGATACCACTTTCACGGAAGCGAGCAGTTCGGCACCATCGGCAACGGAATCGTCGCCGGGCAGCCCGATCATCGAGGAGAGCCGAGGAATGACCATTCGTCCGAATTCGATCGAAGCGCGCGACGTCGCTCGCATGTTGCACCCTTATACCAACGCCGTCGTCCACGAGAGGACGGGACCCATGATGATCGAAAGCGGCGATGGCATCTACGTCGTCGACAACGAAGGAAATCGGTACATAGAAGGGCTCGGCGGACTGTTCTGCGCCTCGCTCGGCTTCAGTGAGCAGCGCCTTGTCGAGGCGGCGTACCGACAGATGCAGAAGCTTCCATTCTATCACAGCTTTGGCGGCAAGTCGCACGACACTGCCGTTGAACTTGCTGAGCGACTGGTTGATCTCGCCCCCGTGCCGATGAGCAAGGTGTTCTTCGCCAGCTCCGGATCGGAAGCCAATGACACGGCGATCAAGATGGCCTGGTACTATCACAACGCGATCGGAAAGCCTGGCAAGAAGAAGATCATCTCGCGGATGCGCGCTTATCACGGCGTGACCATTGCCTCGGCAAGCCTCACGGGCCTCCTCAACAACCACCGCGATTTCGACCTGCCGATCAAGGGCATTTTGCATACCGAATGCCCGCTCCACTACCGCTATGCAGAACCTGGAGAGAGCCCGGAAGACTTCGCGACGCGGTGCGCCGATGCACTTGATCAGCTCATCCAGAAAGAAGGACCCGATACGATCGCGGCATTCTTCGCCGAGCCCTTGATGGCTTCCGGCGGCTGCATCGTTCCGCCGCCGACCTATTACGAGAAGATCCAGGCGGTTCTGCGCAAGTACGAGATATTGCTGATTGCCGACGAGGTCATCTGCGGCTTTGCCCGTACCGGCAACATGTTCGGGTCCGAGACCTTCGCTATGAAGCCCGATATCATCACCATGGCGAAGCAGCTTTCGGCTGCATACCAGCCGATCGCGGCTGTGATGATCAATGAGAAGGTCTATGCGGCGATCCGCGAAGCAAGCGGCAGGATCGGCACTTTTGGTCACGGCTTCACCTATGGCGGCCATCCCGTCGCGACCGCGGTCGCCCTTGAGACTCTCAAAATCTATGAGGAGCGGGACATCGTGAACTATGTCCGCTCGATCATGGGCGATTTCCAGGCGGGTCTGCATTCCTTTGCGGACCATCCTCTGGTCGGGAACGCGCGGGGCATCGGTCTGATCGGGGCGCTGGAGCTCGTCAGCAACAAGCAGACGAAAGAGGTGTTCGATCCGTCCTGGGGTATCGCTGCCCAAGTGGGAGAGCGCGCCCTCAAGCATGGCCTGATCACGCGGGCGCTCGGCGATACCGTCAACTTCTGCCCTCCGATGATCATTACCAAGTCGGAGATCGCGGACATGTATTCCCGCGCCCGGCTTGCTCTCGACGAGACGTACGCCTGGCTGCAGGCGGGCCGTCCTGCCGCCGCGGCCTGACTTTCAAAAGCGATCGCTGGGGCCCCGAGCAGCTCCAGCCTCGCCGACCTTTGCCGCTTTCACCATACAAGGATCTCAACGATGCGAAATTTCGAAGTTCCCGGACGGTCCTTGGCCTATGCGAAGGACGGGATGGCAGCGACGTCCCATCCGGTCTCGACGTTGACGGCGCTCGAGATCATGAAGGCGGGCGGCAACGCCATGGACGCCGCGATCGCAGCCTGCGCGGTGCAATGCGTCGTTGAGGCCGGATCGACGGGTATCGGCGGCGACTGTTTCGCGCTGTTCTCTCTCCCAGGAAGTGCAAAGCCAATGTCTTATAACGGCTCCGGAAGAACGCCGGCGGCGGCCGAAGCAGCGTGGTATGTCCGGCATGGTATCCGGAGCATCGACCGGCAGACACCGCACGCGGTGACGGTTCCTGGTGCGGTAGAGGCGTGGGCGACGCTCGCAAAAAACCATGGCCGCCTTCCGTTCGGCGAGATCCTCGCCCCTGCCGTGGAGATAGCTCGCCGTGGTTACGTTCTCACGCCGCGCGTCGCGTTCGATCTCGCTAACCAGACCAACTTGCTTGGCGCGGACATCGGTTGTCGAGAGACATTTCTGATATCTGGCGATGCGCCGAAAGCCGGCTCCGTCCAGAGCCAGGAGAGGCTTGCTGACACGCTTGAGCTGATCGGCCGCGAAGGAGCGCGGGCTTTCTACGACGGCGACGTCGGCGCCGCGCTCGCCGGCTTCTTGGCGGACAAGGGCGGTCTCCACACAAGCGCCGACTTCGCATCGGCGAAGGGGGAGTACACCGATCCGATCTCCATCGATTATCGCGGCCGCACAGTCTACGAATGCGGCCCGAACGGGCAGGGCATCATCGCTCTCATGATCATGAAGATCCTCTCCCGGTTCGACCGATCCGGCTCGCCGCGAGATGTCGATAACCTCTATATCGAGGTGGAGGCGACGCGCCTGGCGTATGCGGCGCGCGACCGGTTGCTGGCGGATCCCGCGATGGCAACCGTGCCTGTGGATTATTTGCTGTCCGACGATCTCGCGTCATCCCTGGCCGCAAAGATCGACTTGGGCAAGGCGATCGAAGAAATGCCGCCGTTCTCGGGCACCGAGCACAGCGATACGGTCTATATCTGCACTGTCGACAAGGACCGAAACGCCGTCAGCTTCATCAACTCTCTTTTCCATCCATACGGGGCCGGCTTGATGGAGCCGACGACCGGCGTTCTGTTCCACAATCGCGCGCAGAGCTTTGTGATCGATCCGGGACATCCCAACTGTATTGGGCCCCGCAAACGTCCGCTGCACACGATCATTCCCGGCATGGTGTATGAAGGTGGCCGACCTTCGATGGTATTCGGCGTGATGGGCGGGCATTACCAGGCGATGGGTCATGCCCACTTCCTGGCCAGGCTGTACGAGTACGGACTCGATCTGCAGTCCGCGATGGACGAACCGCGGCTGTTTCCATTGCCCGGTGGAATTATTGTCGAGGCGGAGGAAGTTCTTCGCGGTTCGATTGTCGAGGCGTTCGGCGAGCGGGGTCTCAGAGTGCAGCCGCCGCGCTGGCCGATAGGCGGGGCCCAGGCCATTGGGATTGACTGGCAACAAGGCGTGCTGGTCGGCGGCTCCGACCATCGGAAGGATGGCTGCGCGCTGGGTTATTAGAGGAGACTGCTAATATCGATCGCCTAAGGACCAGCGATTCGGTTGGGCTCGCCATCCCCAGATCGTCTTGGATGGGCGGTCGATGAAAACAGAATTGCTGCTCGAGACCCGCGTGCTGACCTGCGCGTCACCGGCCTACCTTGCGTCTCCTAGCAAACCGACGCATCCGCGGGACCTGGCGAGGGAGCATCAATGTGTTCTCATCCGCGATTTCCGCGACCGGTCGTCCCGTTGAGTGGGAATTTCAGCGCGGCGAAGAGGTTATCCCGTTTGCGGCATCCGGACGGCTCCTGGCCTATGACACCGGCTCGCTCATTGGGAGTTGCCTCGGCGGCATCGGTGTTGCGCAATTGCTGGAGCTATACGCCAAGGCCATCCTGGCGGAAGGGAAGCTCGTGCATCTGCTCCCGGACTGGTCGGACGAGTGTCAAACGCCATCCGGAACTGCCCCCTTTGCGTCATGAAGAACTGCCCCCACCATCGCGCTATGATCTCGGTTGAAGGTTGTTTCCGCCGGTGGCGGGCCGGAGGGAGGCGGAGCCGACCGGAGGGCCGTCACCGGCGGTCAGCGTCTTGATGAGGCCGCTCTTGCGCTTGGCGCGGAGCCGATGGCTGTCGCCTCGGATCGTCAGCACGTGGCTGTGGTGCAGGAGCCGGTCGAGGATCGCGGTGGCGACCACGGGATCGGCGAACACTGTGCCCCATTCGGCAACGCTGCGGTTCGACGTGATCAGCATGGCGCCGGTTTCGTAGCGCCGGCTGACCAGTTGGAAGAACAGATGCGCCGCGTCAGGTTCAAGCGGCAAGTAGCCGAGTTCGTCGACGATGAGCAGCTTTGGCTTCGACAGCGCGAGCAGTTTCTCGTCCAGGCGTCGCTCGCCGTGCGCCTTGGCAAGGCCTGCGACCAGCGTCGTCGCAGTGGTGAACTGCACGGTGTATCCGGCCAGGATCGCCTCTCGCCCGAGAGCGATCGACAAGTGCGTCTTACCTACGCCTGGCGGGCCGAGCAGCAGCACGTTCTCTCCGTTGGCTATCCAACGTGATGCGGCCAGGTCGCGGATTTGCTTTGGGTCGATCGATGGCTGCGCTTCGAAGTCGAAGCCCGCAAGCTCCTTCACGGCCGGGAAGTGTGCGAGCTTCAGCGCCATCTCGATGCGGCGATGATCCTTGCGCGCGATCTCGCGCTCGCACAGCAGGATCAGCGTCTCACGCGCCGACAGGTTCGCGCGCGCCGCCTCGTCGAGCAGGCTGTCGAGCTGGTCGCGAATGCCGGAGAGCTGCAATCGCGCCAGCATGGCGTCTAGCGGATCGGTTGTTGCTTCAATTACATTCTTTGCCCGTGCCATCAGAAGCTTCCTCCGATCACGGCTTCGTATTCGGCAAGAGGACGCAACAACGAGGGCGGTGGAGACGATCCCGGTACCGTCGCCGCAGCAATCTCCGGCCGGCGGACCGCGCCGTTGCGACCAGCAACACCATCGAGATGGGCAAAGTCGATGATCCACAGCCGGCGACCCTCCGATAGCTTGTGCACTGCTACCTGGTGCAATCCATGGCGGATCCGCACTTCGCCGGCCGCGATCGTTACCGCCACGCGCTCGCCAATCAGGCGCCACGGTACCGAGTAGCTGTTCGTGTCGATCTCGACGGCGCAATCATTGCCGACGACGCGGGTCAGTTCACGCAAGGATCCGAACGAAGGCTGCCCGCCGAGCGGCTTCAACCGATGTATCTCGTCGCGCGCGAAGCGGATGATCGGCGCCTCTCCGGTCGTGCCATGGATACGAACGTTTGCAACCTCACGCTCCCACCTGTCGAGATGCGCCTCGAATGCTTCCCAGCTTGGGAAGGAATGACCGGCGATTGCGTTCTTCTTCACGTAGCCGACGCCGTTCTCGGTCTTGCCTTTCGTGCGCGCCCGATATGGTGCGCAGGCGCGAGGACGGAAGCCCCAATATTTTGCGAAGGCGATCAGCTTGTCATTGAACTGAACCGATTGGCTCACCGCGTCGTGGCGCACCACAAGCGCCCGTGGATTGTCCATCAGCACTTCCTCGGGCACACCGCCGAGGGTCGTGAATGTGCTCTCGAGCCCCGCAAACCAATGCTCCTGTCTCTCGGCCCGGAACGCACGCACATGAAGCCGTCGCGAGTGGCCGAGCGTTGCCACGAACTCGAATGCCTTGACTTTCGCTCCTCCGATCTCGACCAGGCGCTCCCCAAAGTCGATCTGCAGCTGTCGGCCCGGCGGCGTCTCAAACCGCGTCGTCGCCAGAGCCTCCGCCTTCAGCGCCTGGCGATAGGGCTGCACGGCGCGTTGCAGCGTCCGCCGGCTGACTGTTACGCCTTTCTCGGCCAACAGGTCCTGGCGCACCACGTCGGCATTGCCGCGATGCCGAATGAGCCTCTCGCGCAGCCAACCCTCAAGGCCGTCGAGACGCTTCGGCCGCTCAGGCGACTTGAACGCCTTCACCCCGCCCGCCACCACGTAGCCCTTCACCGTGTGATGGCTGCAGCCCAGCTGTCGCGCAATCCGCTTCAGACCCCACCCGCACGCCCTCAGGCGCAACATCTCCGCCACGTCATCCGGCGTCTTCATCACCTGCCCCCGTGGATCAATCCACGACGAGCCTTCAGTGATTCGTTCCTGCTTCATTCACTCTCTCCCCAGCTATCCGAGGAGGGGGCAATTCCTCGTGACGCTGAGGGGGCAGTTTTCCATGGCGCGCGACAGACGAGACTTTTCCCTGTACGCCTACCACCGCCCATCCAATCTTGTGTCCGCGAAGGTGAGGGTGTTTCTCGAGTTCGTTCGGAAGCTTGTGTCATGAAAGCAGGCAAGAGATGAATGCCGCAATGGCGGGAGGTGTCTCCGATCTCCACCGCCTTCGCGCAGCCGCGGCATTTGCAAACGGGTTCCGCCCGGCCCCGTTCGCCTGCCCTCGTCCGATCTCCGCACGAAGCGATGCTGAACGCGGTGCATGATCTTATTTGGGGGGCCGAGGTGGACGATAATGGTTCTTGGAGCGCGTACTGAGAACGAGAACGTCAGCTCGGTAACGGCTGAGCGGCGCTCCATCTGCTTGCGCAGGCCGGCCTTCATCGTGATCTGATATTCCCCCTTTCTTTCCCGAACCAAGGTAGCAGTATGGACATGAGGTGGCGGCGCGCCCTGCAAAGTGGCAGAAGGGAACGAACAGTATCGGCCATTCCTGCGGAGAATAAGATGGATCGTCTGGCTTCCATGGAGACGTTCGTGCGTCTGCGCCGCGGTGACCTTCGCTCGCATCCACCTCATTCCTGTTGCCGAAGTTTCTAGCCCAGAACCCGGAGCTCGAGCTCGAAGTCATTCTTGATGACCGTCAGATCGACCTCATCCAGGAGGGAATTGATGTGGCCCTCCGGATGGGTAAATTGATGGACTCGACATTGGCTGCCCGTCGTGTGGCCAGATGCAAGCGCCTGGTCTTGGGTACACCTGCCTATTTCGATCGCGAGGGCAGGCCAGCGGCCCCGCGCGAGCTGAGTCGCCATCAGGCGATCGTCTACCTTCAAGAAGGCAGTGTGTGGTCCTTCCGACGCGACGGCTCAGAGGTCTCCGTCAGGGTTCAGAGCCGCCTACGCGTGACCGCCGCGGAAGGCGTTCGGGCCGCAGTCCTTGCCGATGCAGGGCTGACCACTGCGTCGGAATGGATGTTCAGCCCCGAACTGCGATTGGGAAGCGTGCGCGCGGTGCTCTCCGAATGGGATCTTCCGACGGTGGACCTTTGGGCCGTGCTGCCGACAGGGCGCACCGCGACGGCCAAGGCGCGCGCCTTTGTAAACTACTTCGAGCGCACTTTTAACGAATAACCGCCTCGACTGGCGGGCCTCGGCTGACGTTCGACCAGGCCGCGGTTCTCCGCTTCCGGCCGTTCAGGCTGTCTCTGCTATTCCAATCTGGAATATTATCTAGTCGACCGACGCTGCTACCCGGTACGGCGGTCTTCCTTAGCTTGTTGAGCGTGATCTTGAGAGCAGGGCGCGTATCGCCCACGCGAATACCAAAGGAGCATCGCCATGTCACTTCAAGCCAAGCTCGACGCTTTCAAAGCAGATTTCGAAGCCGGCAAGCCTCCCTACAGCGTTCCTCGTTCTGTGATTGAGACCATGCACCGCGCCACTGCGGAGCTGATCGCGTCCGGAGCCGCCCAGCGCGCAAAGAAGGCCGGAGACACCGCTCCTTCGTTCGCTCTCAAGGATCCGAAAGGCAATGTTGTCAGCTCCGACGAACATCCTGAGCCGTGGGCCCGTTGGTGCTCAGCTTCTACCGCGGAGTCTGGTGCCCCTACTGCAACATGGAGCTTCAAGCCTTGGAAGCGGCCAAGCCCGAGTTCGACAAATACGGGGCGTCCCTGATTGCAATCTCGCCGCAGACCGCGCCCAACAGCCGCAAGTCCGTCCGGCAGAACAACCTCAGCTTCCCGATATTGTCGGACGTCAAGGGGCAAGTTGGCGCAGCTTTTGGCCTTCGCTTTAGCCTGCCCGACTACCTGATCGAGCTCTACAAGCAGCTCAAGAACGACCTGCCGACCTTCAATGACGATCCCAGTTGGACTTTGCCGATGCCGGCCCGCTACGTGGTCGGCCGGGATGGCGTCATTCTGTATTCCGAAGTGAATCCCGATTACACACGGCGTCCCGAGCCCGAAGACATGATCCCGGTACTGCACCGGCCAAGCCACTTGAAGCTTGACTGAACACTTACCGAAGACGTGCTCGGCCTGTTTCAGCCCGTTAGTTCGAAATGGGGCGGGCCATCCTGAAGTCAGGCAAGACGTCGCCCGTACTATCTCTGCGGAGCTTGCGTCCGCGCATCTCCTCGCCGGGGTCGGAGGGAATGGCTTGGTGGAATCGATGCCAACACAACCCGCTGCGCAGCGGTCCGGTTCTCGATGTGAGCGAAGGCATGGTTGAACTGGGTCAAGAACCGGGGCTCGGAGTTGGCGCCGGACCTTTAACGAGCGCTATCGCAGCATCTAGAGTGGCATCCGCCTCTCCGCCACCGGCGGCTACTGCGGGTCGATTCCGGCCGCTTTGATGATCCGACCCCATTTGCCTATCTCGTCTTTCAGGAACGCTTCGAGGGCCTCCGGTGTAGCACGCTCGGGCTCGACCGGAGTCATGCTGAGCTCGGCGAATCGGCTGATCAGCGTCGGATCCTTTAGCGCGGTCTGCAGCGCGCCGACGAGTTGGTCGATCACGGGCTTCGGCGTGCCGCGGGGCGCGTAGAGACCGTACCAGGTCGTCACGTCAAATTCGGGAACACCGGCCTCGGCCGAGGTCGGCACGTCCGGGAGGGTCGCAACCCGCTTCTTGCTGGTGATCGCGTAGCCCTTGATTGTGTTCGATTGGATATAAGGAGTGGGTCCGGTTGCAGGATCGCAATAGACATCGATGTGGCCGGCGATCACGTCGTTCAATGCCGGCCCGCCGCCCTTGTAGTAAATCGGCGTGAGCTTGGTGTCGGTGGTGCTCATGAACATCAGGCCGCAGAGCTGCGAGGCCGAGCCGAGACCGACATTGCCGAAGGTGATCTTGTCGCCAGCGTTGCGAATGGTCGTGACCAGATCGCGGAGATCCTTGGCCGGAAAGTTCGGCCGCGCCACGAGGATCATCGGGACGTCGGTGACGAGCCCGATCGGGGCGAAATCGCCGACCGGATCGAACGGCAGCTTGGCGTAAAGAGCGGGTGCGGTAGCCTGGCCGACATGCATCAGCAGCAGCGTGTAGCCATCGGGGGCCGCCTTGGCGACGCGGTTGGTGCCGAGCGTGCCGCCGGCGCCCACGACATTTTCGATCACGATCGACTGTTTCAGCGTCGCGCTCATGGCACTGCCGAGGATGCGTGCGATGACGTCGCCGGGACCGCCGGCGGAGAAGGGCACGATCATCGTGACCGGGCGGGAGGGGTAGTCATCTGCGATGGCCGCAGCGCAGGGTGTTAGCAGGACAAGCAGGATCAGCGATCGTACGAGATACGGCATCGAACACTCCCTGGCGGCATTGTTCTAGTCGTCGGAAGGCGCCGCCTCCTTAGCCGCCGACGATTTTTCGATCATGTCGAGCGCGGCCACCGCAGCCGCGTTGATGTGGTCGACGCAGCATCGCTCGGCGAGGTCTGCATCGCCGCTCTGGATCGCCCGCCAGATCGCGGTGACCTCACGCAGGCTCTTGTTGATCCGCTTCGGCTGCGACATCGAGGTGATCCGCAGCAGCTGGATGCGGTCGTGCAGCGGCTTGAGCATGCGCTCGATGAACGCATTGCGGCAGCCGCCGATCAGGGCCGCGTAGAAATCGGTCTTGGCCTCGAGGCATCCGACGAGGTCCTGCTTGGCGGCCGCCGCCTTCAGCCGCGTCAGGGCGTCGCCGATCCGGCGTGCCACCTCGGGATCGTGCAGCCGCGCGCATTCGCGCCCGGCAAAACCTTCGAGCACCGCGCGTGCGGCGTAGAGCTGCCGCGCCTCTTCCAGGCTGATCGTGGACACCACGGGGCCGCGGTGCGGGACCGTGTTGACCAGCCCGTCGGCTTCGAGCGCCCGCAGCGCCTCACGGATCGAGGGACGGCTGACGCCCATCATCTCGCAGAGCTCGCGCTCGACCAGGCGCTGGCCCGGCTTCAGCGTTCCCGACATGATCGCCGCACGCAGCTTCTGCGCCACCATCGCCCGGACGGTCGGGACGTCCTCGATGCGGAGTGTCGACTGCAATTCGCGGCGTCTTTCCATGTCGTGGTCCTGTTCGGGAAAAATCAGTACCGGTTTACAGGGAGAATCATCATTTCGGCAATTTGAACATGGGCGGGCTGGTCGAGGGCGAACACGATCGACCGCGCGATATCGGCGGGGTCGAGCGCCATCCTGAACTGGTCGAAATATTCCTTTTCCTTCTGCTGATCGCCTCGGTAGCGGGTCAGGATGATGTTGGTGCGGGTCAGCCCAGGCTGCAGCTCGGTGACCCGGATGGCGGTGTCCACGAGCTCGCCCCGGAGGGTTTCGGTGAACATGTGCACACCGGCCTTGCTGGTGCTGTAGGCGGCCATGTCGGGCACGATCCGAACCGCGTTGATGGAGCTGATATTGACGATGTGGCCGGCGTTGCGCTGGACCATCTCGGGCAGGATCGCGCGCGTGACGCGCATCAGGCCGATCAGATTGGTCTGGATGATATTGGACCAGTCGTCGGCAGAACCGATGTCGAAGCGCGTCCGGCCACCGATGTCGTGGCCGGCATTGTTGATGAGGATGTCGACCGGCTTGAAATGAGCAGGAATGGCATCCGGCAGGCGATCCACGGCGTTTGCATCGCTGACGTCGAGCTGGATCGGGAACGCCGCGTCGCCTGCCGTCGCCGCCAGCTCTTCAAGCGCCTTGCCGTCGCGGTCGACCAGCACAACGCGGCGGCCGCCCTCCAGCAGCGCCTTGGTGATCGCGCGCCCCATGCCGCCGGCGGCGCCTGTCAGAACGGCGGTCTGGCCTGATCGTCCAGTCATCGCAACACTCCCATTCCTATGTGCTCATGCCACCGACCAGCCGCCGTCGATCGGCAGGCTGGCCCCGGTGATGTTGTTTGCGGCGGCGCCGCAGAGGAAGACGACCATGGCGGCGACCGCATCCATCTCGATGAAACGCTGCGTCGGCTGGCGCTCGCCGAGATAGTCGCGCGTGACGTCCGCGACCGGACGGCCGCTGCTCTCCGCCATGCCCGCGATCTTGTTCAGGATGGCAGGCGTCGGCAGTGTGCCGGGGCAGAGTGTGTTGCAGGTGATGCCGCTGCGCGCCGTCTCCAGAGCGACGGCGCGGGTCATGCCTGCGATCGCCGTCTTAGTGGTGACGTAGTCGATGCGGTTCTCGACCGCGCGGCTCGAATAGATCGAGCCCATGTTGATGATCCGGCCCCAGCCGCGCTGCTTCATTGCCGGCAACGCCAGGCGGATGATGTGGAACGGCGCCGACAAATTGACGGCCAGCGCCTCGTCCCAGCGGTCGGGCGGAAACTGCTCGATCGCGGCGAAATGCCTGACGACGGCGTTGTTGACGAGGATGTCGATGGCGCCGCAGCGGTCGAGCAGGTCGGCCATCATGACTTCGATCGCCTCGCGGCTGCATAGATCGACGCCGGCTGCGATCGTTTCGACGCCGAAGCGGGCACGCAGATCGTCCGCGGCCTGATTCGGTTGATGGAGGTCGTGCAGGACAATGTTGACGCCCGCGCCGGCAAGGCCTTCCGCGATGGCAAGGCCGAGCCCTGCAGTCGCGCCGGTCACGAGTGCCCATTTGCTCATTGCGATCCCACTCGATTACTTCTTGTCGAGCTCGGCGAAGACTTCCTTCGCGTTGCGGAAGGCGTCGACGCCGGCTGGCACCCCGCAATAGATCGCGACCTGCATGAAGACCTCGCGGATTTCCTCCTTGGTCGCGCCGTTGGCGAGCGCGCCGCGGACATGGGTCTTCAGCTCGTGCGGGCGATTGAGCGCGCACAGCATCGCGAGGTTGAGGAAGCTACGGGTCTTTCGTGTGAGGCCCTCG
The DNA here is from genome assembly GCF_023073715.1 of Bradyrhizobium sp. 164. Taxonomy (GTDB): domain Bacteria; phylum Pseudomonadota; class Alphaproteobacteria; order Rhizobiales; family Xanthobacteraceae; genus Bradyrhizobium. The sequence goes on along the minus strand of NZ_JADPKA010000066.1, from coordinate 19,280 downwards.
CGGCCCCAGACGTAGCCCCAGCAATATTCCGTGGTGAGGTCCTGCATCGGGCGGTTGAACTCGTCGGCGGATGCGATCGCCTTGTCGACGAACTCGTTGCCGAGCACGCTCTTGCGGATTTCGAGGCCGCGGTCGTAGGTCGCCTTGTCCATGTTGGTCTCCGTTTTCTTGTTCAGGCGTTGTCAGCTCTTCGGCCAGAACGGTTTTGCCAGCGCGAGTTCGGGTGGGAAAACCGTCACCGGCACGCCGGCTTGCCATTGCACGATGGTCATGCCGGCACCGATGCGGCGGCCTTTCTCGTCGAACTTGATCTCACCCAGCGGGTAATATTTGGAGGGGCCGCCGTCCATGGTGCGCAGCGCTTCGCCGACGGCGACGCGATCGGCCTTGCCGGCCTTCTCCAGCGCGTCCTTGATCACCCACATGTCGCCATAGGTGGAGATCGCGTTCTGCGTCATCCACGGCTCCTTGTAGCGGGTCTTCAACTCGGCAATGAGGGCCTCATGGCCCTTGGCGCCCCAACTGGCGACGCACGTCAACACACCCTGGAGCAGCTCGGCGCTGACGGTCTGCAGCATGTCGGGCTCGGCGATCGCGATCCCGAACGAGATCGTCGGCACCTTGCCCTGGCCGAGGCCGAACTCGTTCATCTTCTCGAGCAGCAGTTTTGCATCCGAGATCACGGTCGGCAGAAAGAACAGCAGATCGGGCTTGGCCGAACGGATCTTCTGCACCAGCGACGTCGCATCCGCCAGCGGCGGCGTGAACGTCTCGTCGACGATCAGCTGCAGCTGGTTCTCCGCCAGCAGGCCCTCGCGCATCGCCTTGGCCGAGGCGATCGAGGCGCCCGTGTTGTCGGTGAGGATGGCGACCGTCTTGGGGCGCTTGCCCGAGGCGGTCTCCGCCAGCTTGATGAGCTGGGGCAACGCTTGCCGTGCCTGCGACCCCGCGGTGGCCGCGGTCTGGAACACGTACTTGAAGCCGCGCTCGGTGATGAGATCCGAGTAGGAGAGGGTGAGCATCGGCAGGTTGGCGCGCTCGGTCACCTCGGTGACCGCGAGCGTGAACGAGGACAGATAGGCGCCGCTGGCCGCGACAAGATCAGTCTCCTGCGCCACCATGCGCTGCGCGGCGTTCTTGGCCTTCTCGGTGGTGTCGCCCGAATCGAGCACCACGAGCTTCAGCTTGGCGCCACCGAGCGCCTTGACGCCGCCTTGGGCGTTGATGTGGTCGATCGCCATCTCGGCGCCCTCGCGCATCACTGTTCCCGGGCGGGCGTAGAGCCCGGAGATCGGCACCAGCAGGCCGACCTTCACCTCGGCAGGCTGCTGCGCCCAGGCAACACGGGATGCGATCAGCGTGCCGGAGGCGCCGGCCAGCAGGGCTCGCCGCGATATCGTGAATTTGCTCTTTGCAGTCATGACAATTCTCCTTCCTGAAAAATTGCGCGATGCTTTACGGTTTCTTCGGCCAGAACGGCTGGGCCTGCGCGAGCTCGGGCGGATAAACGGTGACTGGCGCGCCCGACTGCCACTGCACGATCACGACGCCGGCGTCGACCCTGCGGCCCTTCTCGTCGAATTTGAGCTGGCCGCCCGGATAATATTTCGAGGGTCCGGCATCCATGGTGCGGAAGGCCTGCGCGACCGCGTTGCGATCGGCCTTGCCAGCCTTCTCCAGCGCTTCCTTCATCAGCCACATGTCGCCATAGGTCGAGATGACGTTCTGCGTCATCCAGGGCTCCTTGTATTTGGCCTTGAGCTCGGCGATCAGCGCCTCGTGGCCCTTCGAGCCCCAATTGGCGACGATGGTCATGATGCCCTGCACGGTCTCCGGGCTGACACTCTGCAGCATGTCGGGCTCGGCGATGGTGATGCTGAAGGACACGGTCGGGATCTTGCCCTGGCCGAGGCCGAACTCGCTGATCTTCTCGAGACCAAGCTTGGCGTCCGACACCGCATTCGGCATGAACAGCAGCAGATCGGGCTTGGCCGAGCGCACTTTCTGGATCAGCGGCGTCGCATCCGATAGCGGCGGGGTCCAGACTTCCTCGACCACAAGCTGGAGGCCTTCCTGCGCGAACAGCTTCTCCTTGAGCGCCTTGGCGGTGGCGACCGAGGTTGCGGTGTTGTCCATCAACATCGCCACGGTCTTCGGCTTCTTGCCCGAGGCGTTCTCGGCGAGCTTCATCAGCGTCGGCAGACCGAGCTCGGACTGGCGGCTCGCGGTCGCAGCGGTCTGGAAAATGTACTTGAAGCCGCGGTCGGTCAGCAGGTCCGAATAGGACAGCGTCAGCACCGGCAGTTCGGCGCGCTCGGTCACCTCGGTGACCGCCAGCGTGAAGGAGGAGAGATAGGAGCCGGTGGCGGCGACCAGATCAGGCTCCTGCGCCACTATGCGCTGCGCCGCGTTCTTGGCCTTCTCGGTGGTATCGCCGCAGTCGATCACGACCAGCTTCAGCTTGGCGCCGCCGAGCGCCTTGATGCCGCCCTGCGCGTTGATGTGCTCGATGCCCATCTCGGCGCCCATCTTCATCACCTGGCCGGGGCGGGTGTAGATGCCCGACAGCGGCACGATCAATCCGACCTTGATCTCGCCAGGTGCTTGCGCGCGCGCCACTCCGGCGAGGCCGACGGCCGCGGCGCCGGAGAGCACGGTGCGGCGACTTAGTCCTTTTGCAGTCTTGTCCATTTTGTTTTCTCCCTGCTCTCTGTTTTTTGTGTTGGTCACATGCCGAGATAGGCCTTGCGCACGCGGTCGTCGGCGCGCAGCGTGGCGTTGTTGCCTTCGAGCACGACGTGTCCGGCTTCGAGGACATAGCCGTGGTCGGCCGATTCCAGCGCTTCCGCGACGCGCTGCTCGACCAGCAGCATGGTCAGCCCGGACTGGCGCCGGATCTCGATCAGCCGCTCGAAGATGAAGTCCGCGGTCGAGGGCGCGAGCCCCATCGAGGGCTCGTCCAGCATCAGCAGCTTCGGGGAGGAGGCGAGGCCGCGGCCGATCGCGAGCATCTGCTGCTGGCCGCCGGACATCGTGCCCGCGAACTGACCGCGGCGCTCCTTCAGCACCGGCAGCCATTCGAAGATGCGCTCGATATTGGCTTGCCAGTCCCGCCGGCCGCTTTCAGTGATCGCGCCCATTTCCAGATTCTCCATCACGGTCAGTGACGGGAAGACCTGGCGTCCCTCCGGGACGTGGGCGATGCCGAGATGGGCGCGCTGCGGCGGCGGCACCGCGAGCAGATCGACGCCGTCGAACGTGATCGCGCCGCCGCTGGGCTTGACGATGCCGGAGATCGTCTTGAACAGCGTGGTCTTGCCGGCGCCGTTGGGTCCGACGATCGCGACGAACTGGCCCGCGCCGACATTGATCGAGACATCGTTCAGGACGGGCTTGGCCGAATAGCCCGCGCTCAATCCCTCAATTCGCAGCATGGCCCACCCATTTCTTGCCGAGATAGGCCTCGATCACGCGGTTGTCGCGCGTCACCACTTCCGGCAGGCCTTCGGTGATGACGGCGCCGTGGTCGAGCACGAGGAATCTGTCGACCAGCCGGACCATCGCCTGCATGGTGTGCTCGATGATCGCGATGGTGATGCCATCGCGCGCGAGCTGCTGGATCACGGCGACGACCTCATCCGCCTCGCCGTGGCCGAGGCCCGCGAGCGTCTCGTCGAGCAGCAGAATGCGCGGCTGGCCGGCGATCGCGCGGGCCAGCTCCATCAGCCGCAGCTCCTTGGTCGAGAGCTCGCCGGCGACACGGTCGGCGACGGCAGAAAGCCCGACGCGGGCGACCGCATCGGCGGCCATCTTGCGCGCCTCATCGTCGGTGCGGGCGCGCACATAGGCCCCGACCACGACGTTGTCGAGGATCGACATGCGCAGGAACGGCCGCATCACCTGGAAGGTACGGCCGACGCCGGCCTCGCAGATCACGTGCGGCCGCTGGCCCGACATGTTGCGGCCGTCGATCAGCACTTCGCCCTGGCTCGGTTTGAGGAAGCCGTTGAGGAGATTGAACAGCGTGGTCTTGCCGGCGCCGTTGGGGCCGATGATACCGAGGATCTCGTTCTTGTGCAGCTTGAAGCTGACATCTTGCACCGCCTTCAGGCCGCCGAAGGAGCGCGAGAGGTTCTTCACTTCGAGCACGACCTCGCCGGTGGCGCCACGCTGCCGGGAGGCGGGCTTCAGGGCCGTCACGTTGGCAGCTGCCGCTTCCGCGATATCACTGACCGCCGCCTTGGATGCGGTGCGCTTGCGCAGGAGATCGCGCAGCTTCCAGAACAGGCCTTCCGGCGCGAGCAGGATGACGCAGACGATGGCGATGCCGAAGATGACGCCCTGAATGCCGGGGATGCGCGCGCCAGCTTCAGCGTGCAGGATCTCCGCGAGCGGGATCAGGATCACCGAGCCGATCACGGGGCCCCAGACCGTGCCGACGCCGCCGAACATCGCGACAGTGAGCGCCTGCGCCGACACCAGCATGCCGAACACCGATTGGGGCGTCACGACCAGCAGCACCTGCGCATAGAACCCGCCGATGGCGGCGGCGATCGCGCCGCTCAACGTGATTGCGCGCAGCTTCCAGGCCAGCGTGTTGATCCCGGCCGCTTCAGCCGCGGCCTCGTTCTGCTTGATCGCGAGCAGCGCCATGCCGAAGCGCGAGCGCTCGATCATTTGCGTCAGCACGATGGTGGCGAGCATGATGGCGAGCCCCAGCAGCGTGTAGATGTGGGGATCGGAGAACTGCATATAGGCGATCGGCGCGTCGCGCTTGATCGGAAGCGTCACTTCCTGGAAGCCGAGCCATTCGAACACGTAGAGAATGGCGAGCGGATAGGCGAGCATCGCGAGCGCAAAGTAGTGGCCCTGGAGGCGGAAGGTCGGAAATCCGATCAAGAGCCCGGCGATGCCGCCGAGCATGGCCGCGATCGGAATCAGCAGCCAGGGGGAGATGTTGAAATAGATCTGCCCGAGCGCGGTCGCATAGGCGCCGATGCCGAAGAAGGCGGCATGGCCGAACGAAATCAGCCCGGTGTAGCCGCTGAGCAGATTCCAGGACAGGCCGAACACCGCCCACACCGGCACCAGCGTCAGGATGAGCTGGTAATAGGAGTTGGTGACGCCGAGCGAGATCCCGGCGTAGGCGAGCGTGAACAGCAGGGGAGGCAGCAGTGAACGCATCCGGAGCATGGTCACGTCCTCTCGACCATGCGCCCGAAGAAGCCTTGCGGACGGAAGAAGATGATGAGGAGGAAGACGGCGAAGATCGCGGCGTTTTGCAACTGCGTCGGCAGGATCAGGGTCGACATCTGCTGCACGAGACCAATCGTCATGCCGCCCCAGAAGGCGCCGATGATGCTGCCCATGCCGCCGAGCACGACGCCGGCATACATGACGATGACGTATTCGAGGCCGACGAAGGGATGGAACGGGTAGTTGGTGGCGAGCAGGCCGCCGGCGATCGCGGTGATGCCGCAACCGAGCGCGAAGGCGGTGCGGTGCGCGCGGTCGACGTCGATGCCCATATAGGTCGCCGCGGTCGGATTATCTGCAGCGGCGCGGAGCGACTTGCCGATCCGGGTCCGCGTGATCAGCAGCGACAGCAGGATCATGATCGCGAGCGAGACGATCGCGTCGATGCTGCGCGCCTTGTTGAGGAAGATGCTGATGTCGAAGAACGGAACGAGCTCCCAGGCCGAGCTCGATAGCGGCGTGCGGATCGAAGCCAGTACCGAGCCGAAGACAATGAGGCCGCCGTTTTGCAGGATCAACGCGATACCGAGCGTCAGGATGAGCTGGGCGTAGTGGCCCTCGCCCTCCAGCGAGGCGATGCGCGTCCCCGAGACGTGCGAGATCAGCGTGCGATGGACGAAATAGCCGAATACAGCGAGTACGGGTCCGGCCAACAGGATCGAGATGAACGGCCCGACCGTATTGCCGAACATCGCCTGCACGCCGGCGGCGGTGAACAGATAGAAGGCGGTGTACATGCCGAGCATCATGAAATCGCCGTGGGCGAAGTTGATGACGCGCATGACGCCGAAGATCAGGCCGAGCCCGACGCACATCAGCCCGTAGACGGCACCAATCAGCAGGCCCGCGGCGAGCGCTTGCAGAAATGCTTCCATCAGCCACGTCTCCGCGCTGCAGACGATGCTAGACTGGCGTCCCGGCCGACCATGTTTCCCCCCTTCCTCTCCGGCACTTCTTAAGATGCCGATCGTAAAGTCCGTTCCGTTGCGGTCAGGCGGCAGTGCGCGGCGATGACGCCGGCATCGCCGAGCTGTTCGCATTCGTCGATGAGTTGCTCGAGCCGGTGCGCGCGATCTTCGCCGAGCACAGAGGCAGCGGCGGCGCGAAAGCGCGCGCGAATGCCCGATGGCATTGCGGCGATGACGTCGGGCAAAGCGTGCCGGATCGTCCGGCCGCTGCGCAGATGCACGGTCACGTCCGCGCCCTGCTTGCCGGGGAAGGCGGCAGTGAATCCGGGATCGGCCTTCAGATCGGTGATCGCGACGAGACGGATGATCTCGGCATCGTCGAGCTCAGAGTAATTCTCCTCCTCGATCTCGCCTCGCGCGAGCGTCGCCGCGACGCTGAAGGGAATGCTCATCTTGGCCTGCAGCGCGTTGCGGTAGGGCCCCATCGAATCGCAGCCGGGGTAGCGAACGGCGGCATCGGGCGCGCGGATGACGACACGGTCGATCTCTTGGGGGTTGGCGAGCTCGTGCGAGACGCGAAGCGCGGCTTGCGCGGCGGTCTGGGCGAAATTGCAGGCGGGTACCGGCTTGTTGTAGACGGCCATGATCTCGCACGCGCCGTTGGGGAACAGCGCGATGCTGTCCGGCGCGGCCTCGCGGCGGTAGGCGGCGAACAGGCCGGCTTCGCCTTCGATGATCGTCTCCGAGCCGAATGCGCCGGCGGCGGCAAGGCCGATGGCCCTAATCGCGTTGCTGGCGGCAAAGCCGGGATGGAAATACATGTCCGAGCCGCCGGCATGCGGCCATTCGTTGAGCCCGCCTGACGTGTTGGCCGCGATCGCGATGGCGCTGGTCGCCTGGTCCTCGGACAGCCCAAGCGCAAAGCTTCCCGCGAGCGCCGCACCCAGAGGGGCCACGAGCCCGGTCGGGCGGTAGAGACGCGCGAGGTCGGAGGTCAGCAGCGTGCGGCCGATCCGCGCGCCGGTCTCGTAGCCGATGATGGCAGCAGCGAGCAGCTTGGCGCCGTGCAGCGGCTCCTGCTCAGAGAGTGCAAGCAGGGCCGGCCAGATCACGACGCCGTGGTGTGCGATGCTGGCGGCATGCATGTCTTCGCGCACCAGGCCGTGCCCCATCACGGCATTGGCGAAGGCGGCGTCGGCCGGCGAGGAGAGCTGCGAGGTGCCGATGATGGTCGCGCCGCCGCCGCCATGCGCGATCGCAACGGCCTGACGGCTCCAGGGATGCTGGCCGGCCTCGAAGGCACAGGACAGGAAGTCGAGCAGGCAGAGCTTTGCCTTGGCGACGACGTCCGATCCGAAATCGCCGAGATCGACGGCAAGCGCGCTCCGCGCCATCCGGCGCGCAAGCGGTACTTCGCCTGATCCCATCGGGCCGATCGTCATCGCGGGCTTCTCTCCCTGACTGGTTTGCGCGATCAGCCGCGCATTTCCACCCCGGCCCACTCCTCGAGCACTTTTGCGATCGAGGTGAAGTCGGACGAGGCGCCAAATTTGGCGTTGGTGATCGCGAGCATCTGCCGCACCACCGCGCCGCACACCATCGGCACGCCCATGGCCTCGGCCTCGTCCACGCAGAGACGGACGTCCTTGTAGGAGAGGCCGGTGGTGAAGCCGAAGTCGAAGGTGCCGGGCAGCACTGCGCGGGGGAATTTGTCTTCCGAGGCGCTGTTGCGGCCGCTGCTGGCATTGATGATGTCGATCAGCACCTTTGCGTTGACGCCGCCCTTGACGCCCATGGCGACGGCCTCCGAGGTGATCACGAGCGCGGCGGCCGCCATCAAATTGTTGGCGAGCTTGGCCGTCTGCGCCACGCCCGGCTTGTCGCCGGTGTAGAACAGCTTGCCGAAATTCTTCAGGATCGGCTGCACGGTCTCGTACGTGGGCTGCGGGCAGGAGACCATCACGGCCAGCGTGCCGTTGACCGCGCCCCTGATGCCGCCGCTCACGGGCGCATCGACCAGCGTCATGCCCTGGGCTTTCAGGCCTTCCGCGACGAGCTTGGCCGCGCCGGGCCCGGAGGTCGACAGATCAACGACGATCTTGGCGCGGTTGCCGCTGCTGATGCCGTCCTGGCCGAGCGTGACCGCCTTGAGGGTGTCGGGCGTCGGCAGGCTCGCGAGCACGATGTCGGCGCGCGAGGCGACGTCCGCCGGCGATTTGCCGAGCAGCGCGCCGCGCTTGACCAGCGGTTGGGTGGCCTCGGCCTGCGTGTCGTAGACGACGAGCGAATAGCCCGCGTCCATCAATCGTCCCGCCATGGGGCCGCCCATGCGGCCCGTGCCGATCACGCCGAGCGTTTCTCCCGCCATCATTCACTCCCTGTCGCGCGATCCCGTCACGGGCGCGCCTTCTTGATTTCGTTGTCAAATCGTTGTCGCCGGCTGGCCGACCCGGCCGTCGTTGTGGTGGCGGGATCCCGCGCCAGCGGCCGGGATTGTTATGATTGTCAGACAAGCTGTCAAGCATAACATTTTGGGGTCGACAGTTTGCCGCGGATCGGCATAAGGTCCGAACAAAACGAGGAAGATGCTCCGCGTGCCGCAAGATCCAATTCCGAGTGTGAGCAGGACGCTCGCCGATTTCGTCGCGGCCTCGTCATGGGCGGACGTGCAGGTGCAGAGCGTCGAGGCGAGGCGCTCGATCCTCAATTTCTTTGCGACCGCGCTCGGCTCCGCGCGCGATCCGGTGGTCGTCGCCGCGATGCGGGCCTTGTCGCCATTCAGCGGCGCGGGGACATCGACGGTCATCGGTCACTCCGAGCAGATGGACGCGCTATGCGCATCGTTTCTCAACGCCATCTCGGCCAATCTGCTCGATTTCGACGACACCCATCCCGAGACGATCATTCATCCGGCAGCGCCGGTGGCTGCTGCCATATTCGCGCTTGCGGAGACGCAAAAACAGCCGGGGCGCGCGGTGTTGACCGCGTTCATTCTGGGCGTCGACGTGGAATGCCGCATCGGCAGTTCGGTCTCGCCGCACCATTACGCGCGCGGCTGGCACATCACCTCCACCTGCGGAATCTTTGGTGCTGCCGCAGCCTGTGCGAAGCTGTTGGGCCTGCCTGCGGAAGCTATTGCGAACGCGATCGGAGTTGCGGCGAGCCAGTCGGCCGGCAATGTCGAGAACCTGCCGAGCGCCGCCAAGAATGTCAGCGTCGGCAATGCGGCGCGCAACGGGTTGTTCGCCGCTCTGCTAGCACGAGAGGGCTATGAGGCCGCGCCGCGCGCCATCGAAGGTCCGCTCGGCTGGGCGCGCACCATGGGCGACGCGCCGGATCTTGCTCGTTTGCTCGATGGCCTCGGCAGGACCTGGGAGATCGCAAAAAACACCTACAAGCCCTATCCGGCCGGCATCGTGTTCCATTCGGTCATCGATGCCTGCCTCATGTTGCGTGAGCGGATCGGCCGCAACGTCGATCAGATCGAGTCCGTGACGGTGCAGGGCTCGGCGCTGCTGCTTGCGCGCGGCGATCGCCCCGTCATGAACGAGCGTGATGCGCGCGTCAGCATCCATCATTGCGTCGCCTGCGGACTGCTGCTCGGCACGGCGGGCGTGACCGAGTTCGTGCAGGAGACCGTGATTCGGCCCGATATCGTGCGAATGCGGGAGAAGGTCAGGGCGGAGCTCGATGCTCAGATGCCGGACGGCGCTGCGCGCGTCGCATTGCGCCTCTCGTCCGGTGAGGTGCTCATGGAGACCGTGACGTCGCCGCGCGGCAGCCAGGCTGCGCCGCTGTCTGACCGCGACATCGAAGAGAAGCTGCGCGAAGGCGTACGGACTGGTCGAAGCGATTGGGATGCGGACCGCGTCATCGACGCTGTCTGGCGGCTCGATGCGGTCGATGACGTCGGTAAGCTCCTGCAATCGCTGCGTCCGCCGCCGGCGAACCGCCAAACAACTTCCAACTAGACCTTCTCAAGACCAGAAAGGGACGATCATGAGCAAGACCGAACTGTTCGAAAAGGGACTCAAGGTCCGCAAAGAGGTGCTCGGCGAGGACTACGTCAACAAATCGATTGCGGGGGCTGACGAGTTTACGCGCACGATGGCGGAATGGTCGACCGAGTTCTGCTGGGGTGCCTTGTGGACGCGGCCTGGCGTCGACCGGCGCACGCGCTCGATCGTCAATTTGGCGATGCTCGGCGCACTGAACCGCCCGCACGAGCTGAAGCTGCACGTTAAGGGCGCGCTGAAGAACGGGCTGACCAAGGAGGAGATCAAGGAGATCCTGCTCCAGGTCGCAGTCTATTGCGGCGTGCCCGCAGGTATCGACGCCTTTCGCAACGCGCGCGAGGCCTTCAACGAGCTCGACGCGGCAGGTTCCTGAGCGTGCATCCCGATCGGAGGACGTCATGGCTGACCTGGACTATGAGCTGTTTGCGATCCGCTACGCGACGCGCGATGCGCAGCGGAGCGAGCATTTCATAGGCGGCGACCCGCATGACGGGCCGATGCCAATGGACTATTTCATGTGGCTGGCGCGGGGAGGCGGGCGCACCTTCGTCATCGACACCGGATTCAACGCGGAAGTGGCCAGGCAGCGCAAGCGGGATTTTCTGCGCTGCCCGGTCGAGACCCTTGGTGCGTTCGACATCGATTCTGCAGACATCAAGGACGTGATCCTCACGCATCTGCACTACGACCATGCCGGCAATTTCGACCGGTTTCCGAGCGCGCGGTTTCATCTCCAGGAGCGCGAGCTTGCCTACGCCACTGGCCGCTATATGCAATATCCGAGGCTGTCGCATTCCTTCGAGGTCGAGGACGTCTGTGGGATCGTGCGGCTGAACTACGCGCGGCGGGTGCTGTTCTACGACGGCGACGCCGAGATCGCGCCCGGACTGACGGTCCATGCCGCCGGCGGGCATTCCGCCGGCCTTCAATTCGTCCGCGTCACCACGCGACGCGGGCCCGTCGTGCTCGCCTCCGATGTCAGTCATTTCTACGAGAACATGACCAGCGAGCGTCCGTTCACGACGGCGTTTCATGTCGGCGACATGCTGGTGGGTTTCGATAAGCTGCGCGCCGCGGCACCCAGCGCGGACCACATCATCCCCGGCCATGATCCACGGGTCATGAAGCTCTACCCGGCGCCAAGCCCCGACCTAAAGGGGGTCGCTGTTCGCCTCGATGTCGCGCCGTCCGGAGCTCCTCATTCTTAGGACGCCCCGCATCCGATGCGACAATCAAAAAAATCGATTTTCGATTTTTTGTTGACCTCGCCGCTCTACCTTGCAATCATTCCGGCATGGGTCCGCTTCAGTTCCAGTTGGCCGGAAGTCCCGGCAACGGTCCGCGCAGCTTGACGTCGGCGCTGCATGAGCGCCTGCGCACCGACATCCTGGCGACGCGGCTGCTGCCGGGGCAGAAGCTGCACATCGCGGGACTAGCCAAGCAGTTCTCGGTGAGCTTGCCGCCGTACGTGAAGCGTTGTCGCGTCTCGTCGCTGACGGTCTCGTGCAGGCCTCCGACCAGCGCGGCTTTCGCGTGAGCCCGGTCTCGCTGGCCGATCTTGCGGACGTCACGCAAACCAGGATCGACATCGAGGGGCTCGCACTGCGCCGCTCGATCGAGCGCGGCGACGAGGCTTGGTTCGCCGCGCTCAAATCGGCGTGGACCGATCTCAAAGCCGTTCCCTATCGCTACCCCGATGATCCCACCGTGCATTATGAGGAATGGGTCATCCGTCACCGCGTCTTCCATCGTGCGCTGGTCAATGCCTGCGGCTCGCCATGGCTGCTCGGCTTCCGCGACGTCCTGCACGAGCAGAGCGAGCGATATCGCCGTCTGTCGATCCGCCGCGAGGTCGGCGCCAAGCGGCGCGACGTCGAGGCCGAGCACGAGGCAATCGTCGCGGCTGTGGTGAAGCGCGATGCCGACGCGGCGGTTCGCGCCCTGTCGAAGCATTTCGGTATCACCAAAGAGTTCGTCGAGCTCGCCGCCTCGCGCATCGCGGAGGTGAGTCGCACGACCTGACGATCCGGAGGCAATCCGGCACATAAAAGTACCGGGGAGGAAACAACAATGAAGATCAATCGCCGTCACGCGTTGCTATCGCTCGCCGCCGCCGCACTTCTTGCCGGCCCCGCGAGCGCCGCCGAGACCATCCGCGTCGGCCTGCCCACGAAAACTTATTGGCCGACCACGATCGCCGAGACGGCTGTGCGGCAAAAGCTGTTCGAGAAGGAAGGCATCCAGGCCGAGCTGACCATCTACCGCAGCGGCGCCGAAACCTTCGAGGGCATGGCGGCCGGCGCCGCCGACATCATCCTCGATCCGCCGTCTCTGGTCTCCGCCGGACGCAAGAAGGGCGTGATGTCGCGGATCGTCGCCAACGCCGCGATGGGCAATTTCGGCTGGCAGTTGATGGTGCCGGCCAAGTCAACGCTCGACGTCAAGGACCTCAACGGCAAGAAGGTGGCAATCACCGCGGCCGGCTCGGGCTCGGACCTGCTGGCGCTGTGGACCATCCAGGACAAGAAGATCGACTTCACGCGTGTGCCGGTCGGCGGTGGCGGCCTGGTGCCGAACCTGCTGGCCGGCAATGTCGAGGCCGCCGTGGTCTATTCGCCGCTGAGCTTCCAGATCTCGAAATCCGGCGAAGCCAAGAGCATCCTCGACTATTCGACCGCGGTGCCGCCGAACCTCACCGCCGGTTGGATCGTGCTCGACAAATTGGCCGAGGCGAAGCCCCAGCTGGTGCAGAAGGCGGTGAACGCGCTCTACGGCGCGGTTGCATTCATGCGCGCCAACCGCGACGTCACCGTCAAGCTGATCGCCGAGCTCTACGAGATGCCACCGGAGATCGCGGCGCTCGAATACGACAACACCATCATGAAGCTCGAGACCAGCGGTGACATGGGGGCGGCTGACGTCAAGGCCGCCGTGCAGCTCTCGCTCGATCTCGCCAAGCTCGGCGGGCTTAAGGACATCGTGCCGGCCGAGGACGTGATCTCGACCAAGTTCAAGCCGGTGCCGACCAAGTAATGGCGATGCAGAGCACGCTTCTCATCAACCTCGCGCGGATCGCGATCATCGTCGCGGTGCTGGCGCTGTGGGAGCTGCTGTCGCGCACCGGCCTCGTCAATCCGCGCCTGCTGCCGTCGGCGTCCGACACGTTCGCGACGCTCGGCGATCTCCTCCAGCGCGCGGCGGTGCAGAAGGACCTAATGGTGACCGCGACCGAGGTGCTGGCGGCGTTCGCGCTGGCCGTGCCCGTCGGCGCGCTGATCGGCTTTCTGCTCGCGGAGAACCGCTACTTCGCCGATGTCGCCAAGCCGCTGCTATTCTTCGCCTTCAGCATCCCGAAGTCGATCTTCCTGCCGATGTTCATCCTGGTGTTCGGCGTCGGCTTTGCCCAGAAAGTCGGCTTCGGCTTTTTCTCCACCATCTTCATCGTGATCATGTCGACGACGACGGCGGTGGAATCGGTCAAGGTCGAGCATCTCACGGTAGCACGCTCCTATGGCGCGACGCCGCTGCAGACCGCGCTGCGGGTCTATCTGCCGAGCATGCTGCCGGTGCTGCTGGAAGCCTTGCGGATTTCTATGATCTTCAACCTCACCGGCGTGATCCTCGCCGAGATGTACGCCTCGCGCGACGGCATCGGCCACCAGATCGCGACCTGGGGCGAGAATTTCCAGATGAAGCAGCTCCTCGCCGGCGTCGTGATGGTCGCCGCGATCGCCGTGACCTTCAACGAACTTGTCAGATGGGTGGAAACGCGATGCAGCCATTGGCGAACGTGACCCCGCTCAAGCCCGCCGCGCGCGCCGGCGCGATCGAGGTGAAGAATGTCGGTCAGGTGTTCAAGACCCGGTCGCAGGACGTCGTCGCGCTCCAGGACGTCTCGCTCGAGATCAAGCCCGGCCGCTTCGTGGTGCTGGTCGGCCCCAGCGGCTGCGGCAAGTCCACGCTTCTGATGATGATGGCGGGCCTGCGCCAGCAGACAGCCGGCACCATCACCATCAACGGCGCGCCGATCCTACAGCCGGACCCCGATCGGGTCGGCGTGGTGTTCCAGGAGGCGAGCCTGTTTCCGTGGCTGACGGCCGAGGACAATGTCGAGTTTCCGCTGGCACTGCGCGGCGTTCCCAAGGCCGAGCGCCGCGCCAAGGCGCAGGATGCGCTCAAACTGGTCGGGCTCGACGGGTTCGGCAGGCGTCATCCGCATGAACTCTCGGGCGGCATGAAGCAGCGTGTCTCGATCGCGCGCGGGCTCGTACAGGACCCACCGGTGCTGCTGATGGACGAACCCTTCGCAGCACTCGACGAGCAGACGCGCATGACCATGGGCGACGAGCTGCTGCGGATCTGGGCTGCGACCGGCAAGACCGTCGTCTTCGTCACGCACAGCCTCACCGAAGCGGTCTATCTCGCCGACGAGGTGATCGTGATGTCGGCGCGGCCCGGCCGCATCGTGGACCATCTCCAGGTCCAGCTGCCGCGGCCGCGGACCTACGAGATGCTCAGCGGCGATGCCTTCGGCAGCCTGCGCGACCGCATCTGGCGTCATATCCGCAAATCGGCGTGAGGCGGGGATGAGCGCCTGGATCAGTGCCAAAGCCCTGCGATACCTGATCGTGATCGGCCTGATCGCGCTGTGGGAGCTGCTGCCGCGGACCGGGCTCATTCCCGAGCTGTTCCTGCCCTCGCTGTCGTCGACGCTGATCGCGGGATGGACCGATGCGGGCGAATACGGTCATGCGCTCGCGGTCACGCTGTACGAGGTCGTGGTGTCCATGGCGTTCGCCTGCGGCGGCGGCATCCTGCTCGGCGCCATCGTCGGCAGCCTGCCGCGCCCGCGAATCCTGATCATGCCGATGATGTCGAGCCTCTACGCGGTGCCGTTGGTGATCCTCTATCCCGTCTTCACCGTGTGGCTAGGCATCGGCTCGGAGTCCAAGATCGCGTTCGCCTCGATCTACGGCTTTCTGCCGACGATGCTCGCGACCGCCGCCGGCATCCAGACCATCGACCCGCAGCTGCTGCTCGCCGCGCGCAGCATGGGTGCGACGCTGAGTCAGCGGCTGGTTCGCGTCATCATCCCAGCGGCAATTCCGACGGTGCTGTCGGGCCTGCGTGTCGGCGGCGCGTTGGTGATCGTCGGCGTCGTCGTCTCGGAGATGCTGATCTCCTCGGCCGGCATCGGCTATCTGATTTCGCGCTACCGCACCATCCTCGACAGCGCGCATGTGTTTGCGGGCGTGCTTCTGGTGCTGTTCCTCGCCATCGGCTTCAACGCCGTGATCCGCTGGATCGAGCGCAAGGCGACGATCTGGCAGACCGGCACCCGCGCCGGACTGGCCAACGACGACATCGCCGCGGGCGCAATGCAGCCCGCAACCTGAGGTCAAGCGCGTGTATGATCTGACCCTGACATTCGACAACGGCCCCGATCCCGCCGTCACGCCGCACGTGCTCGACATCTTGGGCAAGCGCGGCATCAAGACCACCTTCTTCGTCATCGGCGAGAAGCTTGCCGATTCCGAGCGGCGCCGCCTTGCGGAGGTGGCCCATGACGAAGGGCACTGGATCGGCAACCATACTTTTACGCACAGCGTTCCGCTCGGCGCGCAGGCCGGGCGGGACACCGCTGAGCGCGAGATCGGCCGTACGCAGGCAGCGATCGGAGACCTCGCGCATTCACAGCGCTGGTTTCGGCCGTTCGGCGGCGGCGGCAATCTGGACCGGCGCCTGCTCAAGCCGTCCGTGGTCGATTATCTCACCCGCAACAGACACAGCTGCGTGCTCTGGAATTCCATTCCGCGCGACTGGGACGACCCCGACGGCTGGAGCGCGCGCGCACTTGACCAATGCAGCCGGCAGCCCTGGACGCTGATGGTGCTGCACGATCTGCCGACCGGCGCGATGGCGCACCTGGAGCGCTTCCTCGACCGCGCCACTGCGGCCGGCGCGCGCTTCCGCCAGGATTTCCCGCCGGCCTGCGTTCCGATTCGCGGCGGCCAGATCGCGCTTCCAATCAACGACTATGTTTCCTCCATCGAAGAGAGTGTTTGACCGATGAAAGTTGCAAGCTTCACGATCGCGGGCACGGCGAGCTATGGCATCGTCACCGACAAGGGTGTCATCGATGCCGGCAAGCGCACGAAGGCCACTCCGACGCTGAAAGCGCTGCTGACGAAGAGCTCGCTCGACGAGCTGAAGAAGCTCGCCGCCGAGACACCCGACTACACGCTTGCGGAAGTCGTGCTGCTGCCGACGGTCCCCGATCCCGACAAGATCTTCTGCATCGGCGTCAACTACGCCACGCATCTGGCTGAGAGCGGCCATCCGACGCCGGCGCATCCGATGATCTTCACCCGCTTCGCCAACAGCCAGGTCGGCCATGGCCAGCCTATGATCCGGCCGCTGGAATCCGAGCGTTTCGACTATGAGGGCGAGATGGCCGTCATCATCGGCAAGGCCGGCCGCCGTATCTCGCGCGAAGCTGCGCTCGGCCATGTCGCCGGCTATGCCTGTTACAACGACGGCAGCGTCCGCGACTGGCAGCGCCACACCTCGCAATTCGCGCCGGGCAAGAATTTTGCCGGCACAGGCGGTTTCGGGCCGTGGATGGTCACGACCGACGAGTTGACGGATATTACCAGGCAGACACTGATCACCCGGCTCAATGGCGTCGAAGTGCAGAAGGCTCCGATCTCCGATCTCGTCTTCGACGTGCCGGCGCTGATCGCCTATTGCTCGACCTTCACCGAGCTCGTGCCCGGCGACGTGATCGTGACAGGCACGACCGGTGGTGTCGGCGCCTATCGCACGCCGCCGCTGTGGATGAAGGGCGGCGACGTCGTCGAAATCGAGATCTCCGGCATCGGTATCCTGCGCAATCCCGTCGAGGAGGAAGCATCGGCCGCGGCAACGCGCGCGGCCTGACCCGTCGCCTCCAACAACAATAAGAAGGAGAACCCCATGCCTATGCCGACGCATATCCTGCCGACCACTGTGGTCGGCAGCTATCCGCAGCCGGAATGGCTGGTGAACCGCGCCATGCTGTCGAAGGTGGTGCCGCGCACCCGCCTGCACGACATGTGGCGATTGCCGGCGGAGCATCTGGAAGAAGCCCAGGACGACGCCACCATCGTCGCGATCCGCGACATGGAGCGCGCCGGCATCGACATCGTGACCGATGGCGAGATCCGCCGCGAGAGCTACTCCAATCGTTTCGCGACCGCGCTCGATGGCATCGACGCCGACAATCCCGCGATAATCGTGGCGCGCACCGGCAATACCCAGACGCCGGTGCCGCGCGTCGTCGGCCCGGTGAGGCGCAAAGGCCCGGTCGAGCTGCATGACATGCAGTTCCTGCGCAAGAACACGGAGCGTGCGGCGAAGATCACCCTTCCCGGCCCGTTCACGATGAGCCAGCAAGCCAAGAACGAGTTCTACAAGGACGAGGAAGAGCTCGCGATGGCGCTCGCGGAGGCCGTCAACGCCGAGGCGCTCGATCTGCAGAAGGCCGGCGCTGACGTGATCCAGCTCGATGAGCCCTGGGTACGCAACAATCCGGAACTCGCCAAGCGCTATGCCGTCAAGGCGATCAACCGCGCGCTGCAGGGCATCACGGTACCGACCGTGGTGCATCTTTGTTTCGGTTATGCCGCCGTCGTGCCCGGCTCGAACAAGCCGGCCGGCTATTCCTTCCTGGCCGAACTCGACGACACGATCGCCGAGCAGATCTCGATCGAGGCGGCGCAGCCAAATCTCGACCTCGGGGTACTGAAGGATCTTTCGTCAAAGAAGATCATGCTAGGCGTGCTCGATCTCGCGGATCCTGCGATCGAGAGCGTCGATATCGTCGCCGATCGCATCCGCAACGGTCTGAAATATGTGCCGGCCGAGCGTCTGATTCCGGCACCGGACTGCGGCATGAAGTACATGCCACGCTCGATTGCGTTCGGGAAGCTAAAGGCTATGTGCAATGCAGCGGCGAAGGTCCGGCAGGAGATTGGGTGATGGGGTATACGAAGGGCTACTTATAGGTTGATGTCGGCCTTCGAAACTCGATCTGCTCTTGCGCAATGCGGCCCTTCGATCAGCTCCGACCTCTTTGGGGCGGAGCTTGCTTCCGATTGGCCGATGATAGAAAAGGAACGAGAGCTCGGTTTTTTTCAAATACTTAGAAGTTGCGTGTTGCGCCGGGAGATCAAGAGAAACCCATTGAAGGCAGGCGTGTGCCAGGCGTTTGCAGGGTGTATGCTGAACTGTGAGATTGGCAGACCCTCGCGCGCAAGTGCACTAGCAGCATGCAGGGGCAGGGCGCGTACCGACCGCGGTTGCGGTGCGGTGGTCCAGCTGCGTGGAGAAGGGGGGGCGACACCAGGCTGCAAGGGGGCGCGACGGCGGATGAACAGAGTGCTGATAAAGGCCCACCATGCACCGGCAGATCGCAACGTTCAGACGCTCTTGAGAATGCCGCGTAGGCTCCCATCGGCTTGTTTCCAATTGCATTCGACATCCTGTTTAGGAGCCCGTGCGCACCGAAAGGCTCCGGTCGCGCCTTCTGCTTCAAAGCTCGGCCAGTGAAGAACTTTGGCGGCTGGTTCAATCGAAGCCTTCTCTGATAATGACCAGCTGTCCCCGGTTTGCCCCAAGCCGCGGTCGAGCGTTCGGCGGTTCTCCGTCCGTCGCCGAATCGTCCGTCCCCGCGACGATCCAATCTGGCCCAGACTTCTATCACATAGGGCCTCAGCTCGATCTGGCCGAGGTTTTCTGCCCGCGGAGCTTGCGTTGTTCCGACAGGACAGCGGGATTTTGGAGCTCGGGCCTCACAGGCTCTGCGGCACCAGTAAGCGTCGGGACGCGTAACTCTCGCGATTGCCTCGGTAGGGTCGGTTATGAGCAGGAATGCCGATCCATTTCCGGTTCGCCGCTGCAACCTTTCTTTGGCGATGCGTGGCAGGATCCGTCAAAGCGTGTGCCGCGGAACCGGATCAGGTCTGTGTTTCGGCATGGAATAAGGACCCCGTTTTCGGGGTGATCGGCATCCAATCGGGACCCCGGGATAAGGGTCCACAGTGGCTTCCATCGAGTCATG